>NZ_NJAG01000015.1 GCF_002872335.1 Siphonobacter sp. BAB-5405
TCGTTTSGTTTTCGTTTTCCGTTTTCCGTTTTCCGTTTTCCGTTTTCCGTTTTCCGTTTTGGAAGGTAAAATCGATAAAGATAGCGGGACGGGTTGTCCGTAGTATTCACTACGGACTTTTTAATTAGTAGGCTGTGCCTACCGGGCGGGACACACCCCGCATTTCATACGGGGCTATTCAAATTAAACCCCTCCGGGGTTGAGATGTTCGACGGAGTGAATCGGATTGAGCGTGTGTACAGGTTTACTCCGATTTCAACCGTCATGGTTAATGATCGGGGTGGTAGGATTTCGCGTCACAGACGCGAATTTCTCCTCTTTCTCGGAGTTGTCATCCAATAGCAGAATGAATGGGATTTGTGATCCCGTACGTATCGATACGCCGCAGGCAGGTTCCAGACTGCAAATCTGGAACGGCGAATGAGCATGCGAGGTTTATCGTACCCTCCATCCAGATAAATTTATGCGTATTTCGGTGATAGAGTACACATCGTTTAAAAATCGCAAATCGGTCAGCCTTACAAACTGGAATAAAAAAAGCCTGTCTGAACTTGTCAGACAGGCTTTTTCAATGATTTTACCGGATGGTAAACTACGCTTCAGCTTCAACCGCTACGGGAAGTACGCTAACGAAAGAACGACCTTTCAGGCCTTTCTTAAATTCAACGACTCCGTCCGTTAAAGCAAATAGCGTATGGTCTTTACCAATACCTACGTTGCGACCCGGATTGTGTTGAGTTCCGCGTTGACGAACCAGCACGTTACCAGCGATGGCTGCTTGTCCGCCGAAGATCTTTACGCCGAGACGTTTACTTTCCGATTCCCGGCCGTTTTTGGAGCTACCGACCCCTTTTTTGTGTGCCATGATCTTGTTTGGTTTTTAGTGGATGGTTTTTAGCTGGTGGACTTGCCAGCAACCAAGAACAATCAACTAATTACAATGAAATTTCTTCGATTAGGATTTTCGTCAGGTCTTGACGGTGGCCGTTTTGCTTCTGATACCCCTTGCGGCGTTTCTTGCGGAAGACAATGACCTTTTCTCCACGAACGTGGTTAAGGATCTTGGCTGAAACAGTGGCACCCGCTACGGTGGGAGCACCTACTGTAATTACACCGTCATTGTCCACCAGCAGAACCTTATCCAGCACAAGGGCAGCACCCTCCTCACCCGCTAAACGATGCGTGTAGAGGTAGCGGTTTTTTTCGACTTTAAATTGCTGACCTGCGATCTCGACAATTGCGTACATTTCTTACTTATGTTTGGTCCTGAAAAATGGACTGCAAAGGTAAGAAAATCTTTTGAAAATCAGCAATCTCTGGAAAAAAATGTTGATGATTGATCAGGATTAGTGGTTAGTTTTTCGTTGCTGGTTGTTTGTTGGGCTCTTCATGTGTTCACCAACAATCATCAATACGACCCAACATCCAGCAACCAACAACTACGAACCATTAACCTCAAACTACTCCAGAATTCGCTGAATATCGTTCGCTTCTTTCAGATAACTCTGGAATTTTTCGTAGCTGTCCGATAACATTAATCCCTTAAATTTCAATAAGTTATTAATGTATTCGTCGAGGACATCCAGGATATTCTCCCGGTTTTGCCGGAAAATGGGAATCCAGGTTTCGGGCGAGCTTTTGGCCAGACGGACCGTACTGGCAAAACCCGAACTTGCCAGTTCGAAGATGCGATTCGCTTCTTTTTCTTTCTCCAGCGTAGTCAATGCCAGGGCGAACGAACAAATGTGCGAAATGTGGGAAATATAAGCGGTATGAACATCGTGCGAAGTAGAATCAAACTCCGTAATCTTCATCCCGATGGCTTCGTACAATTCCTTCACGGTAGCTACGGCGTCCGAATCCGAGTCAGCGGCGTCACAGATGACGTTGTATTTTCCGGTGAATAAACCCCGGACGGCTGCTTCAGGCCCGGAATACTCCGTACCCGCCATCGGGTGCGTGGCCACGAACCTACGTCGGTTGGGATGATTCTTGACTGCTTCAACGATTGGGCGTTTGGTGGAGCCCACGTCAATCACAATCTGTTTATCAATCCGATCCAGTACGTAAGGAAGCAGGCTCAGCAACCCATCGACGGGTACGGCCAGTATAATTAGGTCTGACTGGTTAATGGCATCATCGAGCAAGGCCACTTTATCGACTAGTTTCAGCTCAAGAGCCTTCACGACGTGCTCGACCTGTTTATCCACCCCAATGATGGTTTGAGCATAGCCGGATTCCTTGAGAGCAAGAGCCATCGAGCCCCCGATTAATCCGATACCCACAATTGCGATCGTCATCTTCGTAGTTTTCAGTTTACGGTTTTCAGTGTTCAGCGGGGTGAAACCTAACAAATACCTTTTATCTGCCGAATGCGTAAAATCGAGGCATTGAAAACCTCTACCTCCGCACACAGCGAAATTCGAATGTACCCGTTACCCTGTGAGCCAAAAATGCCACCCGGCGTAATAAAGACGTTGGCTTTGTACAGAATTTCATCCGACAGAGCGTAGCCATCAGCGTACGAAGCCGGAATCTTGGCCCAGACAAACATACCCGTCTGTTGCGAATCGTAGGCACAGTCTAGTAGATCAAGTAATTCAAATACTTTCTTCTGCCGTTCACGGTAAATCGCGTTCAGGTCGGCGTACCAGGACGGCGGATTCGCCAGGGCCTGAATGGCCGCTTCCTGCAGGGGCAAAAACATGCCCGAATCCATATTCGATTTAAAGCGAAGCACATTCGAAACGTGTTCGGCTCCCCCCGCCAGCATACCCATTCGCCAGCCCGCCATGTTGTGGGATTTGGAAAGGGAGTTCAGCTCCAGAGCCACTTCCTTCGCACCAGGTACGGCAAGAATGCTCTGATAGGTTTCATTCAATACAAAACTATAGGGATTGTCATTGACAATCAGGATATTATGTTCCTTTCCGAAAGCCACTAATTCTTCGTACAAGGCAGGGGTCGCCTGAGCACCCGTTGGCATATGTGGGTAATTTACCCACATGAGTCGTACGCGGGAAAGGTCCGTCTGGGCCAGAGCTTTCAGGTCGGGTAGCCAGCCGTTTTCCGCCGATAATTCGTAATCCTGTACTTCCGCACCCGTCAGTAAGGAAGCCGCCCGATAAGTGGGATAGCCTGGATTAGGCACCAGAGCGATCGTACCCGGTTCGAGGTAGCTCATGGCGATGTGCATGATTCCTTCTTTCGACCCAATCAAGGGCAGAATTTCGTTCGCCGGAATAAGCTCCACGTGGAAATACGTTTGGTACCAGCCCGCAAAAGCCTGACGCAGAGCCGGAAGCCCAACGTAACTTTGATACGCGTGATGCTTTGGGTTGTGAGCGGAGTTACTCAACGCCTCGATGGTTTGGGGCGAAGGAGGTAAATCCGGACTACCAATACCAAGGTTAATCACATCGAGGCCGCGGCTCTTCATTTCGGCGATTTCCTTGAGTTTCGTCGAAAAGTAGTACTCCTGTACCAGGTTGAGCCGCTGGGCGGGCTGAATCGTTGCCATGTTGTTGGGTATAAAACAAAAAAACCGACTCCATACGGGCCGGCTGCGGAATGTGACGATGCTTTCTGAAAAGACAATTTCCTACCCGGCTCTACGCGTTGGCGTAGTAGTAATAATAAGAAGCCGTGTACAGAAAAGTTGCCATCGTGTTCAATAGACCGGGCAAAAGTATCCGGGAATTTTGGAATCGCCAAAGAAATGACTGAAAATGTTACGGGCATTGGTAAGCACTGCTAGCCAACGCTAAACGTTCTCAAGCAGGCAGCGTCCAAGCGTAGGTAGCTGGCAAAAAATTTTTGAGTTACCTGTGTTCGTACTTCTAACTAAATCACGCATTATGGCTAACCTTCAGCGAACATTTATTAGTCAGGAAGAATACCTGCAAATTGAGCGTACCACAACTGTACGAAGCGAGTATTTCAACGGCCAGCTCCTGGCCATGAGCAGTTTGAATGAGCGAGTGGCCGACACCGTTAGTGTACACGATGCCATCCAGACCAACCTGAGCCGGGCTATTCAAGAGCAGTTGAGCGAACGGGGAAGCGGGCATTGTTTCACGGAAGATCAGCGAGTTTTCGTAGCCGACAAGAATTTCTACACGTACCCCGATCTGGCCATTACGGCGGGTGAACCCCAATTTTCGGACGATCAGGTCGATACGCTGCTGAATCCGACGGTACTGATTGAAGTGTCTTCGGCGGGCAGTAGTAATTACGACCGGGGCAGTAAGTTTGAGAACTACCGTAGCCTCGAAAGTCTGGAGGAATATCTGGTGGTGGATTCCCGTCGCATCTACGCCGAGCTATGGCGAAAAAATGAGTCGCAACACTGGGCTCTGGTACTTCAGGCCGAGCACGGTTCGGATATGGTACACCTGCAATCGATTGATGCGTATCTGCTGATCGACGACGTGTATAGCCAGATTGAAAATTTACCGGAAGAAGAATTTACGATCCGGTAATCCTTTTTTCGTAACACTTTGAGAAACAGAAGGACGGCGACAAATCTTCGCAAAAAATGGAGCTTTGTCGCCGCTTTTTTTGAGGAACAAGCTGGCCCTTTCCCGAAGGACAAACGAAAATCCGTTCGTAACTTCACGGCATGGAAGATAAGCAGTTTGTGGTTTCGGCACGGAAGTATCGTCCGGTGACATTCGATTCGGTAGTGGGACAGTCGCACATTACAACGACGCTCAAAAACGCCATTCGAACCCATCACCTGGCTCAGGCCTTTTTGTTTTGCGGTCCACGGGGCGTAGGCAAGACGACCTGTGCCCGTATTTTGGCAAAAACAATCAATTGCCTTCGTCTGGACGATCACGTAGAACCCTGCGGGGAATGTGAAAACTGCGTGGCGTTTCAGAACAATGCTTCGCTGAACGTACACGAATTGGATGCGGCCTCCAACAACTCCGTCGAAGACATTCGGAACCTGATCGATCAGGTACGCTATCCGCCCCAGATGGGTAGCAAAAAAGTGTATATCATTGACGAGGTACACATGCTTTCGACGAGTGCCTTTAACGCGTTTCTGAAAACACTGGAAGAGCCGCCGAGCTACGCCATTTTCATTCTGGCGACGACGGAGAAACATAAAATTCTGCCCACGATTCTGAGTCGTTGTCAGATTTTCGATTTCAACCGCATTCAGATCAAGGATATGGCCGATCACTTGGCTTCGATCGCTCAGCAAGAAGACATTACAGCGGAGTATGATGCTCTGGAACTGATCGCTCAGAAAGCCGACGGTGGGTTAAGGGACGCTCTGTCAATGTTCGATCTGAACGTTACGTTTTCCAAGGATGGTCAGATTCATTACCACGATGTACTGAATAACCTGCACATTCTGGACTACGATTATTACTTCCGCCTGACTGATGCGTTGTTGGCGGGAAGTGTACCCCAGACCTGGCTCCTGTTCGACGAAATTCTGCGAAAAGGCTTCGACGGACACCAGTTTGTGGTCGGTTTAATCGAGCATTTCCGAAATCTGATGGTCTGTAAGGATCCATCGACGGTACGTTTATTACAAGTTTCGGAATCAGTACAGAATCGTTATCTCGAACAATCGGCGAAAACCTCGCTGTCGTTCCTGCTGTCAGCGATGAGTCTGGGCAGTCAGTGCGACATCAATTACAAACAGGCGAAACAACAACGGCTGCACGTCGAGATTACGCTCTCGAAGATGGCTCACCTGCCTTCCGTACTGAATCTGGCCGGGTTGCCTACGCAGTCCGATACGGAAGAAGCCGAAAAAAAAAAGTCAACTGAACCCGTAACGCCGCCCGTAGTTAGCCAAACGGCCGTTACCCCTTCCCCGGTTGTTCCGCCTGCACCCCCTGTGGTAGTAGCAGAAACGCCAGCCCCCGAGCCGACGCCAGTAGTTCCACCTGTAATAACTTCACCCGTGGTGGCAGAAGTGCCTGTGGAGCCGGTCACGCCTCCCCCGCCCGCTCGGCCAGTAAAAGCGGTGAATGGCAGTTCCCGGTTGAAGGTGACCATTGATCTGAATAATTTCGAGGAGAAATCAGAAGCTTCTTCGGAACAGAAAGAGGCCATTATTCAACTTCGACAGTCGTATACGGAAGAAGACCTCCACAAGGCCTGGGCGGAATTTGTAGAAATTCGCCGGGGAAAAGGCTCGATGACGGAAGTGGTCATGCTGGATCGTGTTTTCACCCTGGAAGGACACGTTATTCAGTTAGGACTGGACAATCCGGTACAACTGGAACTACTCAGCGATCTGAAAACGGATCTGTTGACGTACCTCCGGCAGACGCTAAAGAACGGTCAAATTCAAATTCACGGCTTTCTGGTTGAACATCAAACGAGTCGTCAGCCCTATACGCAAGCCGAAAAATTTAATTATCTCGCTGAGAAAAATCCCGCTCTGCTCGAATTAAAAAATAGTCTGGGATTGGATTTCGACTGGTAAAGTCTGGTTAATCCCGGTATTGTTAGCCAGATGTACCGCTTCCCTCCTAACATTCAGTATCTTTGCCGCCGCGAATTGGAGTAGATGACTCCGCGTGGCCCATCACGAATGAAACAAATAGACGTCTGCCTGACTCCCGAGTTGCTGTATCAGCACAAAATTGATAATGCTATTGTTGTGGTTGTGGATATTTTTCGGGCCACTTCCTGTATGGTTACTGGCTTCGCGTATGGAGTTCAATCCATTATTCCAGTGGCGAGTATCGATGAGTGTGTTAAACTACGCGATCAGGGCTACTACGCCGCTGCTGAACGCAATGGCATGACCCCCGATGGTTTCGACCTGGATAACTCGCCCTTCAGTTACATGAACGAAAAGTTTGTCGGTTCGACCATTGCTGTAACCACTACTAACGGTACGCTGGCGATTACCAAGTCGCGGGCGGCAGTGAAAGTGATGATTGGGTCATTTCTGAACCTGGAAGCATTAGCGGCCTACTTGCGAACGCAGCAGTATGATGTGCTGGTTTTGTGTGCGGGCTGGAAAGGCAAGCCGAACTTAGAGGATACCTTGTTTGCGGGAGCGTTGGTAAATCGGTTACAGAATGACTTCATGATTTCTGAAGACGCCGCCATGATGGCTCAACGCCTGTACGCAGGAGCTCAGAATGATTTGCTGGGCTTTGTAGCCAACTCTTCTCACGTACGCCGCCTGCACCGATTGGGCATTCACAAAGACATTTCGTATTGTTTACAACATGACTTGTACGATGTACTGCCCGTTTTACGGGGCAATCAACTCGTACGGATGTAATTTTTCTTATTTTTTTATACCGGACGCAGACAGAAGCTAGCTTTTGTCTGCGTTCTTGTTTCAAACCTCTTCTCCTGTCGTGTATGAGAAAATCCTTCTTATTAGTAGTATTGAGCTTACTAGCCTTTACCAGCTTTGCTCAGCAAGTAAAAAAACGTAAGCCGGCCCGAAAGAAAGGAACGGTAACCGTAAAGGCTCCGGCCGCTTCGCAAACCGCTCTGGATGCTCATCGCTTGCAGGCTGGGCAGGCGTTTGCGTATGATGTAGTGAAAGGCACTTTGAGTAAAACAGATGCAGCAGATGCTGAGAAACGCTACGCGGATTCCTACACCCTGACCCTAAACGCTGGCGAGGAAGTACGGCTGGAAGTAGCTTCGGATTGGTACCGCGTTTCCTTTTCCCTGGAAACGCCCGATAAACAAGTAACGACTCAAACGGATCATGAAGAGTTTCCGGGCTTTAGTATACAGAAACTAAAATATACAGTACCCGCGTCCGGTACGTACACGTTACGAATTTCCTCAACCGATCCGAATCAGACGGGAGATTATCTGATCCGAAAATACCTGCTTCCGGCGGAATCCGTATTGCCCGCAGAAACGGCGAGTTTCTGTGATCGGATTCACTTTTTGCTAGCCCAGCACCAGGATCATTTTTCGCGAATCAAGGGAAAGAAAACCCGAACGGATAAAAAAGCGGGCATAACGGAACATTACCAGACTGCGTTTGCCTTTCTACCCGGAAAGCCTTCCGAAATTCTACTGGAAACCGAACAGGAAAAAATGAAGTACCAGACGATTCTTGCAGAATTTCCTACGAAAGAACAGGCCCTGCAAGTGCATAAAGAATACATACAGCAAGTGAAAACCTGCCTGGATGGCTGGCAAAGTGACGAATTCTCGGGTGAAAAATTTCAGGAGTTCAGTATGTCGAGTTATACCGACTTTTTGACCGTAATGCTGAAAGAAGCAGGAAAGAAAAAATACCAGGTTGTGTTAGGACTGGATTAGGTGAAGTCTTAAAAACACTCTATACATCGAAACACCCAGGTTATAAGGTACTAATACAGTGCTTATAAAAACACTGTATCCTATTAACACATGGTAAGAAAATGAAAATAGGGTAGAATAATCCTGTTTTCAGGCTATTCTCTCCCTAACTTTGTGATTCACCGATTAAGTTAAAGGTGTGGGTTAATTCTTGAAAAACCGTTTGGCCTTGCCGGACGGTTTTTTTACGATATAGCATTTCAGCCGACTTGAAAGTCGTAAATGAAAATACTGCGTTTTATCAGAGTACCGCTTTCTTTAACGAGAGGTTTGAGCCTTTTCGGAAGAGGCATGTACTTGCGTATGACTTTCCAGAAGGCCGCCGATTACGCCTAAGACAATAGCCATAAGCAGTAGGTAAATAATTTTTTTCATAACCGAAGTAAACGATATAGACTTTGCCAGAATAAAACGGGCAAAGTACATATGTATTAAAGGGTGGGATTAATTCATTTCCCGTGGCGGTTGGGAATATTGAATATCAGTTATTTACCTTTACGGTAACAGATTCAATGCTGAATAGTAATCGCTTCTAAGAGGGCAGGTGAAACGGATTACCTGACAAAACACGCAAGGTCCTTAGTAAATGTTAGGAATATTCGTTGTTTGGCAGGATTTGCCCGATGAACGGGTACGTATTCTCGATAAACGGAATAGGTAAGATAGGTGGCTAATCTATCTTTATCGCTCTTCTATGATTTGCCAGATTACCCCGATAAATCCACACGTAAATGTACATACTAATGATACGGAAATTCGAAATCGGTGAAAAAGTAAAATGGTTTAAAGAGCTGGACGTGATTCGGGAAGTACTGGAAAACCGCATGGATCAGGATATGAACCGGGAACTCATCGAAACAAGAGACCTCAGTAATATCGAAATGACGCCCCGCCCCCGCGTATTCAAGGGAATGGTTCGCTGCGGCTGGAATGATCTTCAGGGAAACTGGCAGAGCGGTATCTTTCACCAGGACGAACTCATTGCTTTGTAACAGAAGAAGTACTTCCCAGGGTTTATCAATATTTTTCAAAGCTAAACGCTTCATTCACGGAATGTTTGATGACCTGGACACCTGCTAGGAAATAAAGTTCCGATTTTAGCCTCATAAACCTTTGGTTGACGCTGATGAATAACTTCGGCGTAAAAACATAAATTCAGAGGGGCCTGACCAGCATTCTGTCTTGTAAAATAAAGCTTTCTTCGCGGACTGGTTCAGAATTCAGTAGACCTGCAGGCCTTGCGGAATGTTCATGTGTCTGCCTCATTTGATCTTATTGTCAGCTATTGCTGATCGTATTCATAAAAATTTCAGAGCAGAATGAGTGGTTTTCTTATCTTTCAATCTAAACCTAAATTCCCAGTCACTACCCATATGAGAATCCCTTTATTAGTCGTTGGGCTGCTTTTTATGTTTTCATCCCTGCATGCCCAGGTGAAGTCTTTACAGAACCAGATTGAACAACTTATCCAACCTAAGAAAGCGACTGTTGGGGTAAGTATCTACGATTTTGCCAGCAAGCAGATCCTGCTGATCCACGGCGATAAACACCTGCCCATGCAAAGTGTTTATAAATTTCACGTGGCATTAGCCGTGTTGAAAGAAGTCGATAAAGGACGATTTAAGCTGGAGCAGAAGCTGCACGTGAAAAAGAGCGATCTCGTACCCGGTTTGCACAGTCCGATGGGTGAAGATCATCCAAATGGCGAAGTAGATTTACCCCTTTCGGAGATCATCCGCTACATGGTTTCCGAAAGTGACGGCAGTGCCTGCGACTATCTCTTCAGGCTCCTGGGTGGACCTACACAGGTCAATGCCTTTATTCACCAGTTGGGCATAAAAGAGGTGGCTATTCGGGAAACGGAAGAAACCATGCAGGCCAAGGGAAACTGGGACGTTCAGTATACCAACTGGACCACACCGGCGGCCATGCTCGATCTGCTGAAATTATTTTATCAGCAAAAAATTCTCTCGAAGCGTAGTCATGACTTCTTATGGAAGGTGATGACCGAAACGGTTACGGGTGAGAACCGACTAAAGAAGCTACTTCCCACGAGCACCCTGGTCATTCACAAGACGGGTACTTCGGGCACGAATAAAGAAGGCATGATGGGTGCCGTGAATGATGTCGGTTTCATTGCCCTACCCAACGGCAAACACATCGCCATTAGCGTATTCGTAACAAACACAAGCGAAGGGATAGAGAAGAATGAGCAAATCATAGCCGATATTGCCAAGCTGGCTTATGATCACTTTGCCCGGGCGAAGTGATTGGGAGCGGAATGCATGAATCGTTTGTACTTTGCTTATCCACGCGAATGTGATTCCGCAGAATCCTGCCTTGCACTGAGGTGTCTGGAATGATTTAGAGTAGTACTGCCAAACCAAAGTGGAGCTAGACTATGAAGCTTACATCTACGCGGGTGGACATCAGAAAGGAGGTGCAGGCTCGAATGGATCAGCCAATACGATTGCCAATAGCAAGGTCAGTGTTCCTCAGTTTTGGTGGAAGGTAGTCTCCTCATTATGCCTGAGGGCACGAACGATCTTAAACGCATTGCTAGTGAAAAGGTTGAAGTCATTGCCGTTCTCATTCCAAACAGCCAGGATGTGGCTGGTACCGGGTGGTGGAGATGACAACTGACCGTGAGACAGCTGGAGCAAGTGGCTAAGCTTAACTTCTTTTCAGAACTTCCCCAAGTTGTGAAGGATAAGATTGAAAATTAGGGTTTTCTCAAAATTGAGGATTTTGATTATCAGGGGGACCTAAAAGTGAATACACTCAACCTTAGGTAGAATCTCTACCAAGCAAGCTCGGCAATTTTC
Source organism: Siphonobacter sp. BAB-5405 (assembly GCF_002872335.1). Lineage (GTDB taxonomy): Bacteria > Bacteroidota > Bacteroidia > Cytophagales > Spirosomataceae > Siphonobacter. The sequence continues at coordinate 11,142 of NZ_NJAG01000015.1, forward strand.
AGGCTTGTTTAGTTATACGTTTGCTATTGCCTTTGTCATCTTATCCAACTCACTAGTGCTCTACTACATCCCTTATTCTTAGCTGGTACTTTAAAAGCAAAAGGGGATCTTCACTCATACCACGTGCTAGTTTACCCAAAAGAGAAGTTTAACAGCATCGGCTTGCAACACCAAGATGAAGGCTTTAGGCTTATTAAGGAGCTATTGACGGGGGCCATCTGGTGGAATCCTTTCAAAAATCACTTACACGAAAACCTTAGTAAAGCCGTCATAGACCAAAACAGGTTTGACTTAAGAGGTCTGTTTATGCTTCCTGCTTTCACTGAGGAAGTGCTTCATCAGGCTAAGCAGACTTATCAGGTGTTTGGACTGATAGGGAAGAACAGGCTTTTAAGCAGATACAATAAACCGTTATTTGCCTATAATCCTACGCTAATCATGCAATCGCACACTGCGGAAGGGTATAACTTAGAAACCATTCATAGCTTGATGAACTTAGGGGCTCAGGTAATCATTAGCTCATGGAGAGAATGGGGACTATCCCTCTATATACCTCCTCAGGAAGCGGTGATCCAAAGAATTCTAGGTGCAGCAGAGGCATTAGAGATTCCGGTGAGCTATCCAAAGCACTTGCTGGACCTACCTTATCATTAGGTCCAGTTAATAAACTTATCCAGGATAAGCTATTTCACCGTGGGATAGGCTAGACAAGCGTGTGTAATTATCACAAGACGTGCTTTGTAAGAGCAAGAGGGACGTAGGTCACAGAAGTGACGGGCAAACAAAATCTTTTTTCGTGGAGTCGCTGAGATAAGAGACTCTACCAAAGGTCTATTGACTGTAACTTTTATGTGAAATGACTAATGGTAGGGTGTAGCCAAAATTGGCGACTCCTAAAATGTCAAAAATGCCAATATCGCCACGCCATTTAGTAGCGAAAGAGACGTAGATCTTAATCAAACAAATATTTTCTGTGCGAGCAACTATACCAGAGTACCCCCTTGGCGTATTTTGATGAAATTTTTCCGACTCTTCTCTCCTCTTTCTCTCACTCGCAGATGTGTCTTAAAATCGGATGTTATGCAAATAAAAGAAAAAGCCACTTACGTTTGACCGTAAGTGGCTGACTTTGAGGCTCCCGAAGCTGGGCTCGAACCAGCGACCCTCTGATTAACAGTCATCGGATTATTGGTTTTATATGGTTTGATATGATTTATAAAATATTGATTTATAGTTGTTTATGAATTTAAAGAGATCAGGATGATCCTTGTAAATACAGATTTCTTGTGCAAATCTTGTGCAAATTTTTCCGTACCTTCCATGCATGAACACGAACGTTGTCATTTCGCTGGATACACGCCGCCCTAAAAAAGATGGTACATGCCCACTGATCATGCGGCTCGGGCATCATGGTAAAACAACATCCATTCCCATTGGAATAAGTCTGAATGAGAAAGACTGGGATGAGAAAAAACGCACTGTAAAGAAAAGCTATGTCGGGGTTAATTCGGTCACGCGACTGAACAACCAGATTCAGAAGGTTAAATCGGATGCCATGGACATTATTCTGAAGCTCCATGAGGCAGATATTCTTCAAACGTTATCCATCACATCCTTAAAAGATCGAATTACTCAAAAAGATGTGCGTGATTCTTTCTTTCAATTTGCCAGTCAGTGTGTCGATGAGTTGATCGAGGCACATCGGGTGGGTACGGCTAAATCCTATAAGGGAGTGATCAGTGTATTAAAAGATTACCGCAAGGGCAAAGATTTGCTCTTCAAGGAAATTACTTATGATTTCCTGGCAAGATTTGACACGCATCACAAGAGTAAGGGAAATGGAGCCAATGGCTTGGCCGTTTACATGCGGACAATCCGTGCCATTTACAACAAAGCGATCAAATCCGGATTAGTTGATAAAGACTTGTATCCGTTCGACGATTACAAGATTAAAACGTCTCCCACGGACAAACGGGCACTGGACGGCGAGTTTCTTAAAAAGATAATTGAATTAGACATCCCGGCTAACCACATCTGTTACAACACCCGTAATTACTTTTTGGCTAGCTACATGATGTACGGCATGAACTTCGCTGACATGGCTTACCTAGAAAAAAGCAGCATGGTCAACGGACGGATTCGATATCGCCGAAGAAAAACCGGAAAGCTTTACGATATTAAGATCACTCCTCCGCTTGAAAAGATACTGGTGCACTATCTGGAACAAAATCCTGAATCGAAGTTTGTGTTTCCGATTTTAAAGCGGGAAGATCCGGTACTTCGTGACAAGGATATTCAGTGGGCCCGAAAAAGATATAACAAGAAACTCAAGACACTTGCCACTCTATGTGGGATTGACTCCAATTTGACCAGCTATGTTAGCCGACACTCGTTTGCAACACAGGCGATGCTTCATGAAATTCCGCTCGCGGCGATTAGTACCATGCTTGGCCATTCTAGTTTGAAGACCACAGAAATTTATCTGAAGGGGCTGCCTGCTAATGTATTGGATGATTATAACGAGAAAATTTTGGGATAAACGTAAATAGTATATGCAGTACAGACACCCAGATAGATACACTGTTCTTTCTTGTTCTTCACGCTTATTTCATGGGCTTTTTCAAGTAGCTTGAGTTTGCCGCAGTGATAACACGAAGCATCTTTTCCTAACGCTCCCGCAGTTCGTGTTAGGCATTTAAGTGATCGCTGGCCTAACCTTGACTCTCCACTTTATTTTCAGTAACGGGGTGTTAAACCGATTTATCAAAATTCTGATATAAAGATTTGTTCGTAAGTAAACCATGGTTTACTTACGAACATGAGGCTCTTCGTTTGAGCGTTTTTCAATCCCTGTAAATGCTTGTAAATCAGGGTCAATCCGTTGCTCAAATAACATCTCTTTAAGCAAATTCTGTTCAAATATAAACCATCGTTTACTCTTGAACAGAAGAACAGGTAATCAGCTATGAAAGAGGCTATTGCCTATTATCGTGTATCCACCCAGCGACAGGGACGTAGTGGTCTGGGACTGGAAACCCAGCAATTAGCAGTTGCCAGTTACTGTCAATTCCATGATTATGCTTTGCTCGACGAAGTGATTGAGGTAAAATCCACTCGAAAGCAACAAAGCCGATTACTTGAGGCTTTAGAACAGTGTAAATTAATGAATGCTTCACTGATGGTCGCCCGGCTTGACCGGTTGGGTCGTGATGTAGAGAAGATAGCTCGGCTCATCAAGTCAGACGTGGAAATTATCGTCACCGATAACCCCCATGCGACCCGGTTTACTATTCACATTCTAGCAGCTGTCGCTGAAGAACAACGCCAGCGTATTAGTGAAACTACCAAAGATGCATTGGCCGCTGCTCGTAAACGAGGTGTCGTGTTGGGAAAAAATGGCAAGCGATTAGCCAAACAGAACAAGCGGGCGGCTCAGGCTTTTGCCCGGCAGATTTTCCCACTGATTCAAAAACTCAGGAGTCGAGGCATTAGCACTTTGCGGGGGATCGCCGATGAACTCAATCTACAAGGCGTTCCTACCTTCCGTGGCAACGCTCAATGGCACGCCAGTACCGTTTTCGCCTTATTACATCGATTAAATAAATAATCTCACCTTTCTATAAAATTGTTTATGAACGCAAAAGCTGAGATCTCCGCCCTTTTTGATGATGTAGCCTGCCTGGAAAAGGCGATGGGTCCAAATGCCGTGCCTACCTCTTTAGTCCATGCCGATTGTGACTGCTCGGGCTATTATCCATCTCATCCCTCTGAGGATCATGAAGAATCTGATTCCTGCTCGCTCCCCGCACTTGCTGCTTAGGCCGCTTGACAAGGGCTACTTCTATGCAGTGAACTGCTCCTTTCCGCGTTCACTGCGTATTCTCTCTCCCGTTCAAACCGAGGTCTTATCTGCTATTGATGGTAAGACCTCCGTGGCTGCCATCGCCGAAAAAACGGGGCTTTCTTTAAAGACCCTGGAAGAACTACTCTTTCTGTTGGCCCAAACGGAAATCGTTCGAACGGATCAGGTTTTTTCGCAGCCTGTTAAACCTCCATCACCTAAGTCCTTGAATTTCTGGATTCATACCACCAACCGTTGCAATCTCGGCTGTAGCTACTGCTACATTCCAACCTTGCACAATCCAGATGGGATGGATGAAGCGACCCGAAATCAGTTGCTTGAAAAAGTCGTAGAAACGGTCAAAGCTCGAAAACTCAGGCAAGTAAGGTTTCGCCTGGCGGGCGGAGAACCCTTGACCCAGTTCAAATCCTGGAAAGCCTTTATTCCCGACCTGCGAAAACGGCTTGCTCCCTATGGCTGTCAGTTTGAGGTTTCCTTTCTTACAAACCTCACCATTCTAACCGAGGAGATCATCGCCTTCGCCAAAGCTCACCGTATTAGCTTTGGCGTTTCGCTCGATGGCGTAAAGGCTTATCAGGACATTAGCCGTCCGTTTAAGCAAGGGACGGGCACCTTTGATCTCGTCAATCGAAATCTAAAACGGCTACTGACCGAGCAGATTCCGGTATCGATCAACACGGTCGTCAATAATCACAACCTGGACGGACTACCCGAGCTAACTCAGTATCTAATTGACCTGGACATTCCCTTTCGCTACTCAATTGTGAAAGGGGAAGCCATTGACGCGGATAAGCTGGAAGAGAAGCTACTAGCTTCGTATGCCGTGATGAAGCAGGCCATAAGCCAGGGCTGGTCGTTTAGTCGCCGTCACCAGTTTTGTGATTTAAAGCCCACGGAGCTGGGTTTTCAAACCTGTGCCTCCGGATTTTCGGGCGGAGCTATCAATGTGGATGGGACGATGCATTACTGCCATGTGCATGTTGGCGACGCCTCTAAACTCTCCCACTCTATCTTTGATACCGATGTGGATATGGTTGAAATGATTGAGCAGGGCAGCCATGAAGAAGAAAAACGCTCAGCGGATTGCAGGGCCTGCCGCTACCGCTCCGTGTGCACAAGTGGTTGCCCGGTATATCGGGTAAAAGACAAAGATCCGCAGTGCAGTCTCTACCACAGGATTATTCCTCTGATCTACGATCTTCAGGCTCAGGAGCGGTTCAAGCAGCTTCAGGAATTCAACATGCTTTAACCCTTTTTGCTCTATGTTCTTTTACATCCCTAGCAAAAGGTGTACGAGAACATGTCTTTTGATGGTACCATCGTTATTTCATTGCTGGCATTATTTGCCACGTTTTATCAACTTTATCTCCAACGCAGCCATAACGAAAAGTCAGTACGCCCCTTTGGGCAGATTGATCTGGAAGATCGGAAAGGGCACGTGGCCGTTTGGATCAGCAACAATGGCATGGGACCAATGATCCTAGATGAAATTCGTTTCGAAAAAGATGGCAAAAAGTACACCTCGATCAAGGAATGTTTGGAACTAGACGCTAGTTCTTACACCAGTATCACCGTCGGTGGGTCCGTTCAGAAAATTATCCTACCGAATGCTCAGCTGATCGTTTTTGAAACTAGAGTAGAAAATGACAAAATCGTTGAAGTGCGGAAGCAGTTAGCACCTATTAGGGTAGAAGCACATTATCGAGATATTTATGATAATTCTTCTATTGTCAACAGATCACTAGAATGGTTTTTAAGAAAAAAATGAATCTTGATTCATTAGGTTTTATCAATATTGTTAAATAAATAAAATTTATTGATAAAATACTATATATGAATTGTTCAAATTAAATGAAGAAATATTCGAATCATCATTTCAAAAATGTTGTTTGTTGATTAACGATAATGTAAATAGTTAAGACATACATTTCGTTAAAAGACATGTGTAATTTCGATCTTAACAATAATTATTCATAGGCAAAATGATGATATTCTGGGTAATGAATTACATTCATGTCACAATATCATAATAAAGCAAATCATAAATAAAGTAAATGATTTATTTAGATAATAATTCTACAACCCGTATTGATCCACGTGTTCTAGAAACGATGTTGCCATTTCTAACAGATAGCTTTGCGAATGCTTCGAGCACTCATAAGTTCGGTGTCATGGCAGGGAGGGCGGTTAACTTAGCAAGACAGCAAGTTGCAGAACTATTAAACTGCAATCCAGGAGAGATTATATTTACATCAGGAGCAACAGAAGCTATTAACTTGGCTATAAAAGGTGTTGCTGAGAGTTATTGTCAAAAGGGCAAGCATATTGTTACTGTTCAAACGGAACACAAGGCTGTTTTAGATGTATGTTACTATTTGGAGGGGCGAGGGTTCGAGGTAACTTATCTGCCAGTTCAACCAGATGGGTTATTAGATATAAATACAGTTGAAGAAGCTATTAGGCCTGATACAATTCTTGTCTGTGTAATGACTGTCAATAATGAAATAGGCGTCATTCAACCAATAAAAGAAATAGCAGAATTAGCTCATGTAAATGGTGCATTATTTATGACTGATGCAACTCAAGCAGTCGGAAAAATGGCAATAGACGTAGAGGCTTTTGATATAGATTTATTGGCATTTTCTAGCCACAAATTTTATGGGCCTAAAGGAATTGGCGGCTTATATATTCGTCAACATTCAACAAGAAACTTGAGACTTCAAGCAGCTATACATGGTGGAGGGCATGAGAAAGGGCTTCGAAGTGGTACGCTTAATGTTCCTGGAATTGTTGGTCTAGGAAAAGCAGCTGAGCTATCTAACATACAAATGCATGCAGATGCAGAATTAATAAGGATCTTAAGAGATCATTTAGAATTATCTTTGTTGTCCATCCCTAATACCAAAGTAAATGGAAACAAAACAACAAGGCTTTATAATGTCACAAATATCTTATTCAAAGACTGTGATTCAGATGCTTTAATTTTAGGTTTAAATGATATAGCTGTTTCAAATGGTTCTGCCTGTACGGCAGCTCTCATAGAGCCATCACATGTGCTATCAGCTCTTGGACTAAATAAAGAGGATGCTTTTTCTTGTTTGAGATTTAGTTTAGGACGTTTTAATAATAGCGATGAGATTCTAGATACAGTTTCGGCTGTGAATCTGTTAGTGCAAAAATTAAGAATGCTAGCTTAATAGCTCTGAGACTATTTGCTAACATTCTTAATTACGAATTAAAAATATTTCAGAAAGCATTTAAAGTTATAGCTAATTAATTTAGCCACAGACTTATACGATCCCAGAAAATTTTTAGAATTCGTTTAGCTCGTTTTTCGACTAAGTCACTATCCCATTGTCCATGTTCTGTTAGAGTAACTAAATGACTGATATGATCATGATAATTCGCATCTTGCAATAATGTTATTGTATTAGAATTTAATGTTACTCCTAAAGCTAAGGCACGATTAGAAAGCTCTTGGAGTTTAACAGGGTCTTTTTCACTTAAATGTTTATAATAAATATATTTTGCTTTCCATCCTTTATTGCTAAGTGATGAATTTATTTCTGTAGGAAGTAAAGTTAAATTGCCTATAGATTGAAATAATTCTTTTTCAAAGTCATATAGACGTTCATCCCAGTTAGCTTCACCATTTCTTGGAGCAATGTGTTCAATAGTCTTTAAATCGGAATTAGTCCATTTCAAAAGGTTGAGGTAGTTTGAAGAACCTTTGGCAGCTGGTTTCATTAAACCAGGACTTAAATCGTCAGGCATAGTATCATGAGCTGCAACAAAAAGAGCAAGTTTACATACAGAAGTCGCCTTATTATATTTTAAATCTATAAATGACTTTTCAATCCATAGTCCTTCATTAAAAATACCTAACTCACTAAGAGTATTTCTTAAATAACTTTTGAGTTCTGTCACATCAACACTTTTATATTGGATATTGCCTTTCTTGAAAAATGTTCTGTACACATTATCGAGGCCAGAATTGGTTTGGGCAGAGCGCCAAATGGCATAGAACGCGCCGATAGCTTTTATCGCCGATACGAAATGTTCAACAGAAGCATCTTTTCCATCAATAACATCCTTATAGAATTTAGCCAAAAAGGTTATTGCCATTTTATGATTACTTTCTTTCAAAAAAAGTAATAGCAATGATGCTAAATCTGCTTCAGGAGAAGAAGCAATTGCAGAAATAACTTGGGCATTTTGTCCTTCATAATCAAGCCAAATTTTTTTGTAAAACTCAGCATAATCTCCAAAATACTTGATGAAATCTCTTTTATCATTATATAATTTATTCGAAACATCTGGATCAGTTAAATCTAGACCCTTTTCTAAATCTTTGAGCTTTTCATCGAGCCATTTTTTTTGGTGGCTGAAATGACTTGACAATTTTGCTCCATTAAATGATATAGCAAATGATGTTAAGAAATCATTAGTAAGTTTGCTCTTTTGGGCAGCCGTATTAACGTTTAAAAACAAATCTTCTACCTTACTAAAACTTTTTTCATTTAAAGAAGATTTGAATTGTTCAACCTTTTCAGTTGTCTGAACAACGTTCGGTTTGAAAGTCTCTAGGGCAGTTAGAGGTGTACCTGTGGCATTTAATGACTGAAACATGTCAAATGCCCAATCATCGTTACTAGGCTGTATGATGGTAAAGCAACATCTTTCTGTAAGGTAATGACAAACAGAAAATAATTGCACAAGCTCACAAAGAATGTAGCTTACTGATTTTCTCTCAATTTTTTCTTTTAAATCAACCTGCTCTTTAAGACTCTGCCTTTCAAAAGACCATATATTTTCCTGATGCATATTATCAAGAATATTCCAAGCAGTTTCAAAATCCTCAGATTCATTTACATGGGCTAATCTGACTTTATTAGCAAGCCAATTATCAATGCTTCTTATATTTTGCACTAAATTTTGACCCAGGGCTACTTTATCTGGTTTACTTATTTCTTTTTTCTGTACAACTTCTTCAATAAATGTTCCTAAATATTTTGCAATAGGGGATTTATAGTTACCGACAATAGCTCCATCTCTAGTCCATCTATCATCTTGCCCTCTAATGATCTTAGGTTTGTGCCTAGGAGTACCTCTACGTAAATCTAGACTATAAATTTCTAATAGCTTTTCTTTCCAGTTATCACAAGTTTCAATTATATCGTTTTTCAAAGGCTCTTTTTCTCCCAATTTTTTCAAGGTCAAATCTATATGCTTGTAAAGTAACGTTGCAAATACAGCAATAGTCGATAACCTTTGTTGCCCATCAATAAGCTTGTCAATTCTAGATGGAAGAGCTTGTGTATCTTGCGGTTGAATGTTATTTTTATCACTTTCAACAACAGTAATAATTGTGCCTAAAAAACGGATCTCATTTTCATCTTTTTCCTCTACAAGTCGTGTAATTCCCTTAGATATATCTTCCAAAAGTTGAGCGATATTGTCAGAATCCCAACTATACTCGCGTTGATAAAGTGGAATATAGAAACCTAACCCAGGTTGTTGGAAAAAATCAAAAACACTCCTATTCTCAGTTACAAAAGCTTTTTCAATATTGATCATTAGTGTGGATTTAATGATAAAAAAATATTACTAAATAAAACAAGATGCACAACCTTCACTTTCTGCATCACTTAAAATATCTACTAAGAAAGGGGAGTTTGATTTTTGAGCTTTTCGAGAGGTTCGTTTAATATATTCTTCCTTGATTCGCTTAATACGTTCTGGTTTGATGAGATCAGCTAGGGTTTCTTCTTGATTCCACGCATATCCATCTTTTTCATATTCCATAGCTTGTAAGTATAAGTCGGGATGTTGCTCATAAAGCCATACCCATTCTATCTTCTGCTGATAGAAGCAAAAAAAACACCCAGATCTACTACGTGAATAGTGGCTTTCCTTTCCATTTATATTAAAAGGTATCTTTTTATAGTATTCTGGAATGCCAACACCACTGTTCTCAAGAATATTAAATATGTCATCTCTGACCAGGACATCGTCATTTTCTATTAAAGGAAAATCATCAATCTTAGCTATCGGATAGTCTGTCGTTTTTAAAAAACTAAATACTAGTTGATTGAATTTCAGTGTATCACAGTCGAGAAGCTGATTGAGTTTTTGATTTTGCGTATAGCCAAAAGATATTTGTTGACTAAGGATTTCTTGAAATCTCTGAGAGCGTTCGTTTTTTTCTAATTGTTTATACAATGACATTATTATATCGCTATCAACATTGCCTAATAATTTATTGATAACATCTTCACTCCAAATGTTTTTTCTAAAAGGAAAAATAGACTGTATAGTAGTTTTTTTTGAAATATAACCTTCTCTATCTTCGTCACCACGAATTCCAACATAAGAGATTACAAGGTCATTCCCAACAAATTTTTCAAAGGGTTCTAGTTTAAGCTTTTTAGTACACCAACGAGAGCTTGATGACGGCAGATACCCTCCGTACATTTCAAGGAAATGATCAAATGGAACTTCATTACTACTTTGCGCTGCTTGTATCCTAGTTATGGATTTGCCTAGATAAACTTCTAAATTCTTGATAAGTTGGTACGTTTCATCAAGTTCTTTACCTGTATCACAAGTATAATACTCGATATCTAAGTGAGGGTAGTGATCCTTCATGTAGATCGCTAATGCAGCACTGTCTTTCCCCCCGGAAATTCCTAATACATGACGAACTTTCATTGGCTTTTCAATAAGTTTTTTAACACCTCAGTTAAAGCAGCAATATCAAGAGTAATATCTCCACTTAACTTCGTTCGAATTGTCTCAGCAAGTTCATTTGCCTTTACCTTTTTGGCATTAGGCATGCGGACAAAATTTTTCTGAATTCCATCAACAAGGCTACCTATTTCCAAACTTAATACATCTTCAGTTTCGACATTTAAATCGACCTTTGTTAAAGATGTTAAACTATCTAGGTCTAAAATTAGCCTTTTAAACTTATCATATAAGATAAGCTCCTCTTCGTCTTTTAAAACATCAAGTGATTTTCCAATAACAGCTTGAGCGATAGAGTTTAACCAAGCATTTCTGTCATCAAGCTCAGATTCTATCCGCTGTACAAATGTCTTTTGATAAGAGATTAATAAATGTTTCTTTACCTTTAAATAACGGTTTTTTAGGGCTGACTTATACCCCTCAAACGTAACTTCTTGTCCGATTAAATCATGAATTATAAACTCCTCAAAGCGATTTAAAAGCTCATCGTAGCTTGTCCTGATTTCACGAATCGCTGTTTGAAGAGTTTCTGTATATATTTCCAATATTCTTGATTTATTTTGAAGTATCTCAATCGAATAACCTAGTGCTGTGGGAAAATCTTCAAAAAATGTTTTCTCAGGATCAGTTGATCTTGCAATAGCATCACGTATGGAAAGGGCTTCCTTACTTAACCGTTTTGTGTTTTTAGAATAAAAGGGAAGGCTAGAGTAAAATACCAAAAACGGTTTGATCGTTTCAATAAATGTTTCATTACTGAATTGTAAACTATTACTTTGATTTAACAATTGACGGTAACTATTAAATAAATCTAATCGAACTCCCTCTAAATCAAACGCTTTAATCTCATACTTATGGGGATTTTTTACAACTAATTCTAAGATGTCTTCTGTGAGATATGCAACGTATGTACCTTCATTGAAAAGAGCATAATCATCGCGTTTCGCAAAAAGCAAGGTTGGTAGCCAAAAATCAATCAAACCTTGTTTAAGCTTGAAAGGTTTTTTCGATAGTAAAGTAACTAGTTCTGAAACCTTACGTCGCGTATGCTTTGCAGATGCAATAAATTCTTCAGATATATCCCAAAGAGGTCTGAAAGTAGAATTATTTGCAACGCTTGGAACAAATGTTGCATCTCCAGCTAAAGAATGAATTCCATTCTCTTTGAGAAGCGTTATATATATAGTCTTCTCGGCAGGAAACTTATCTTTAGCAAATCCTAGATCGGGTACGTTCCAATTACGCACTAACGCTTGTAAGAAATTACGTTTAGCACTATGAATTGATGAGGAAATCTTATGTTTGTTAACTAACTCATTTTTAAAGCTTGGTGTCCTATCATAGATTCTCATACAAACATGAGACAGTAATTTATTAAAATCTTTCGGACCTTTTACTATCTGCTCTTCTCCTCTAAAAATCCAAATGACTTCACCATTATAATGGCCATCGAGAATGTAATGATTTAATAAATTCTTTTGATGGACAAGAACATTGTTTAATTCACGAACGACGACTTTGTCTTCACTATGAGTTTCAATTACTTTTTGAGTTTTCTCAATCTCGAATAGCTGTTCTCTAATGCGTTTTGCATTTTGATAATAACCGTAAATAATTGCCTCGACTTGATTTAAAGAAAACTGCTTTAACTTATCAAGCTTCAATGTTTCGTCAAAAACAAGATTAATAAATCCATCTGTCTCATTTGCAGGAATTTCTGATATAGGAACCTCGGAAATTCTATACTCGAATAAACGAGGAGTTCCATATACGTAAGAATACATTTTAGCTAATACTGGAGCTAAATCATAGTAACGTTTTAATAGTGTAGTTACATCATTAACTTGACTAACAATATTGCCAGCTTCATTAAGAGCTAACTGAATATCGAGGTCAGTACCATCAAATAATACATACCTATTGTTATATTTTCTCTCTAAAATTATTTTTTTAACTTCGAGGTTCGTTAACAATATTCCAGGTTCTTGGATACCTAAACATATCTTGGCGTATTTAAGAATAAAATCGTCATTCAGTACGGAACCTTTTGGAGCTGTAATAGCTAATAAGCCAATCGTCTTTACAAGCTTATCATAACTAGTAAGACTTTCTTCAAATGATCTTTCTACAGACTCTAATGCTGATCTAATTCCTAGCCATGCTAGATAATCGGGATTATCTTTTGAGTTTAGGAACGAATAAAAGTTATAGTTGAGATAATCATAAACATCCGCTACGTTGAAAAAAGGGTTGCTGTTTGATATAGTGATGCTGTTTATCCCAGTGTGATCAGTAGATTCAAGAAATGAGAATAACGATCTTTCATTTTGGCCATATTTTTGCAAAGAGATTGTAAGTACATTTGCCGCTAATAAATCAAGCGGGTATAATTTACCGGCAACTTCTTTAGTGAATTCCGTAGATAATTTTAGAACTTTACTCTGTTTTGCAATTGTTATAGCTTGTCTTAATGCATCTTTAGACTTAATCGCCTGTTCATTGTTTAAGTGTTTAGCGGCCAATAATAGAAGCTGTTCTATGGGTTCATTAAATGTAATTTCTCGAAACCGTCCTTTTATTTTCAACCATTCCTGACGCTGAATACCATCCAATCCATGCGCATAAGCACTGATATTCTGATGAACTGCTGTTATGAGGCAGATGTTAAGATCTGAATTGTTTATAAATTCAGTAAGTTGCTGTATAAAATAAAGCTCACTTTCGGGTAAATTTTTAGCAGCATATTCTAAAAACTTACCGAATTCATCAATAATAATTAATAATAATTTGTTAGATTGACTAATTTCTTGATAGAGAGAATGCAGTTTATGGATGATAAACTTTGGTGTATCAACATCTTTTTCTATGTCAAAATAGTCGGCAAATGATTGAGTAATGGATTTATATTCGCCTATAAAGTTTATAACTTTAACAGTTGGCTTTTCAACTAAACGTGCATCAAAGTAATTTTTTTGTCCTTTCAGACTTTTCTCAAGTGCCCATAGAAAGGATGATTTACCGGTTCCATAAGAGCCAATGATATTAAATGATCGAAGACCTTTTTTGAAATCATTACTTATTTGATCAACAACTCTTATTGCATTTGGAGTCGTATGATAAATTATTTCTCGATCCTGATCACGGATAATGTTCGTTGACGTAGAATATGTATTAAACTGCATAATATTTTTCGAGTGTAGAGAACGGTTCTATTGATTCTTTAAACTGAATCTCACGAGTTCCTGCTTGTTCTCTAAATGTTATTTCATTTGGGTATGATTCAATTAAGTTTTCTATTTTATTGAGAATACCCGTTCGGTTAATAGCAAAAATCATCCCTATACTGTTATTGGCTTGTTCGAGTGTATTAAAGTCAATCGACAACTCGCCTTTTCTGCTATCCAGTATTGCGTAGAGAATTATTTCATCAGGAATTACAGATTTTTCATCATTTTCGATGATAAAGTAATCATCTCTACCTCGGGAGTATTGTCGGATAAGATTAAGCTCTGTGAGTACACCTGAAAATCCATCTTCCTTATCTTTCATCTGACTGGTTGATCGAATATACAGTTTTGACATTACATAGAAATCTTCAACAAGCGTTTTCTCATTAAAGTAATTGATGTTCTGAGATTCCGCTTTACGACGCACAAAAGCAAGAAAATTATCACGTGTAAACTCTATTTTTTCTCGTCTAAGCTCATTGAAAATCAAGTTATATATGGATGCGAAGTTTTTTTTGACGAGATGGTAGTGCAAGATCCAAAGCGTTGCTTCATCTTCAAGATATGGGTCGAAGCCATCATCTCTTAATATCCAGTGAGCAATATCTGTTAGGTTGTCTGCATTGTCTAATAGATCAAATGCTCTCATCCAATAGCGTATTGATGAAACCATATTTTTACCGACCCCTAAGTCAACAACAGCATCGTTGCTATTAAATGATTTACCATTAGCAACAAAGTCGTATCCTTTTTTTAACCAAAGATTACGGCATTGGAAGGAATCATGCCCTGAGAAAATATATTTAGGTACCGTAATTTTCTCGACGTTTTCTTGTGGTGAGAAAAATTCAATTTTTGATGCCAAAGTACAAATTTTTAATGTTTAAGTGCAATATATGTAATTGTAGTATTCTATCAAATATAGAATAAAATATGCAAATTTATGGAGATTGAAATCTGTATTATTTTATGGAATTCACTTTGTGAGGTTTTACTATTTTAATATACTGTCTATCAATAAATTGAATTTAAAAACTCTCGTTCATATTAGTTTTTGAGTTCGGAAGCTATAGATCAAGGCCAAATCAGCACCAACAACCATTGCTAAAAAATTAGAAATGCATAAAGTCTAAACGTTGATTGGCTTCTTCAGAGATCTTCAAATGACTTTCAATGAAGTAGGCATTGTCAATTCCAGAATACTTATAGGGTTACTACATTTTTCTATAATGTATAATACTTATTTAGTACAGTCGTATAGATAATAGTTTTGAATTCCTCTGTCAATTTTTCTTGAAACACGAATCAGCATTTGATATTATCGTTTGACAATCATGTCTAAGTACCTATATGAGGGCATAAATGGGGGACAAATCCCGTAATTTAATATTTTTAGTGTCTGATTATCAATAATTTAAGGAAAATATATGTATCCTGCTCGAGGAGCCAGTACTCCCTTTAATCATCGTTATCTGTTCTTAAAAGCCTTGCAAAAATGCCTGTTTTTCAAGGCTTTTGGCGTACCCTTTGATTTACGGGCATGGACCACGATTATCCCATATTTATTCAATATGGGGGCATATCGGGGGCATATTCTTTGTCCCCCACCTTGTTCGACAACTGACAATTAAAGAAAGGAAGGGAGCCATGCCGCTCACCGATATGCAATGCCGAACCGCAAAACCTAAAGACAAACCCTATAAGCTTTCAGATAGTGAAGGACTGTATCTTGAAGTTTTACCATCGGGTGGTCGTTACTGGCGGTTGAAGTATCGTCTCCATGGTAAAGAGAAGCGTTTCGCTATTGGTGTCTATCCTAAGGTCGGCCTTTCAGAAGCTCGCCAGGCTAAAGAAAAGATCAAGTGTGAACTCAAAGAAGGTTTGGACCCGGTGCTGGCCAGACAAGAGCGAAAACTACGGGCCGCTTTTGAGCACGGCCAAACTTTTAAATTAGTTGCCCTTGAGTGGCATAGCAAAGGCTTAGAGACTTGGGACGAACGGTATGCCAAAACTATCCTTCATCGGTTAGAGAAATATGTGTTTGATGAACTCGGAATGTATCCGGTTCATCTTCTTAAACCCTTGACAGTCTTAGGTTGTCTCCAAAAAATTGAAAAAACTGCACCTGAGATGGCCCGCCGGGTAAAGCAGCTGATTAGCCATATCTGTCGTTATGCTATCGTTACAGGTCGAACCGAAACGGATCCGACCATTGGCCTTGAAACCGTTCTCAAGCGTTACAAAAAAGGCCACTTCGCTTCATTGGATATTGATGAATTGCCTGCCTTCATCATATCGCTTCATGACCATAAAGCACGTCTCTATCGCCAAACGTATCTAGCGATCTGTTTTCTATTTTTTACGTTTGTGAGAACCAGCGAACTCGTTGAAGCGAAATGGGCAGAATTTGATTTTGATCAGGCGATGTGGACGATACCTTCTGAACGAATGAAAATGCGTAGCCCGCATTTAGTTCCGTTATCTCGTCAGGCCTTGGACATCTTAAATGAACTTCAAGAAATGAATGGAAAACGGGAGTATGTCTTTCCAAGTCTTCCAAGGCCCCTTAAGCCCATGAGTAAAGGGGCGATCCTGATAGCCCTTAAACGTATGGGCTATAGCGGACGTATGACAGGACATGGCTTTCGTGCCTTAGCTTTAGGCATTTTGAAAGAAAAACTGGGTTATTCGCATGAAGTTGCGGATCGACAATTGGCCCATGCTCCGAGAAGTAGCACCGACAGGGCCTATGACCGCGCTAAGTTTCTACCTCAGCGAATTCAAATGATGCAAGATTATTCAGACTATCTTGATAAAGTTTACTTAAACGCATTACAGGCACAGTCCTATCATATTAGAACTGTGCCTATATACAAGGATCAGAAAAACTCAGAGTAATAATACAGGATCATAGGGAACGCATTTGGCTCTCTGTTAAAGGAATAATCAAGTTTTCTCCTTTTTTGACGTAGTTTCTAGTTTTTCCATTCGCCCTCATGAGATTCTTCAGCGTAACATTGTACTTTTTTGCGACAACGCTCAGAATGTCTCTAGGTCCAACCGTATGCACAACTTTTAAGTTAGATCTGTTGACACTTCTACTTGTTTTAGTAGGCTCAGAAAGTGCTTTCTTTTTATAGCAGACTATTGTGTCGGTCTGTATAGGCTTTCTTCTGTGAACAATACTGTCATTGCGTATGATATATTCCGAATATAGAATTGGCTTTCCGTTTTCATCCTCAAAGACTTCAGATTGATACTTACTCCCCTGAACATTTTCTTTGAATTGATCCTCTTCGCTTTGAATTATGATCAAATATGGATGCCTTTCTTCAGAATCATTAGCTTTAGATAGGTTTCTGTTGTTCGGAATCTTAGAAGCTTTGGTTGGGCTTCTTGAACGAGGCGTATTGTCTACATGCTCTTCTTCTTCTTTTTGCTCATTTTGAGAGGTATCTTTTTCTATACCCGTGACCTTAGGCAAAGCTGGATAATTGAAGCTCAGTTTCAGTACTATTAGGCCTATGCCTACGGCAAAAGCAAAGCCTAAGAAACTTCCGCTTAACAGCCTTGTGATTTTAGTCAATTTGAGGGTGAAGTCATACAGGTCATCCATGAATGACCTTCCTTCTTCATTTGATTCCTTCTGACGGTTAAAATCTTTGTCTTCTGCCATGATGAAGCTGTTTAGGAGTTTAAAACATGATTCACATTCAAATTAAAATTTTAACTTGAATGTGAGTTATGTTTTTTTAATATAATTTCCTAGCTTCACTGAAACTTAATTTCTTTAAATTGAAATAATTATATAATATATTGATATAATTATGATTAGACCAAGAATTCAAAATTCTCCTGAACAACATCCTGGTAAACTCAGAAGTAAGGTTGACTCGCCTATTAGTCATAAGCAAAATGGCCACAGAGGTGGTAAAATGGCTAAAGCACAAAAGAGTCTAAAAAATAAAGCTCAGAGAGGGGTAAGGCTAAAAGCCAAGACTCCTCAACATAGTTTAATCACTGCAACTATCTCTTCTATTGAGCAGGACTATGAAAAGCGAGGCATACATACTCTAGTTTTTGATGATCCCGTAATCTCCCTATTGGCAGTTATAAGGGAAAAGGGTGTGATAAAAGGTGTCAATCTCGCCTCGAAAATTCAAGACCCTGACTTTAGGTTTTTGTCGAAAGCAGAACCAGAGCTGAGTAGACAAATTGCAGACACCTTAGCTGAATTTGCCCAGCATGTTAAAGAAGTAACAGTTAGTGAGGCAGCTAGAAAACGAGGTAATGCGAGTGGAGAGAAACGTTCTTTAAAAGCAGATGAGTTCGCAATTAACACATATCATATTATAGAGAAATTAAAAGCGGAAGAGAATATAGCTACAATTGAGGATATGGTTAAAATACTTAACGAAAAAGGTATTGAAACCCCAAGGGGTAAAGGGAAATGGCATATACAGACCTTGTACAATGTTACAAATAGATATAAAGAGCTCAATACTCAGCCTGAGTAATAAAGAATCATTTTACAAAAGAGGCCCTGCTAGTAACCAGCAGGGCCTCTTTTGTAAAATTTACACGAGACGCATTTGCAAATCATTTCATAGCATATGTGGCAGAGATATTATTAAATAGGTCTAACCATGTTTAATGGTCATTAATCAACCTTGCATTGAATTGACATTCTATGATCAAATCCGGTATCTGCCTGAGCTGCAAGTAGAAATTACCCAGCGTGAGTTCTGCTTATATGGTTTCTTCTTTTCAAAAGGAAAGATTGTTGAATGCCTAACAAAAAACAGTTGGCTCCTGAGCCTTTAATGGACCGTAAAAGTGCGGCCCGCTACTTACGCGTATCGCCAGGTACGCTCGCCGTTTGGGATTGCACCAAACGCTATAATCTCAAACATATCAAGATCGGACGCTCCGTGCGCTATCGCAAATGCGATCTGGATCAATTCCTCGAAGAGCGACTCTGCTCTTAAAAAAGAAGCGGGAAAGATCTGTTCTGAGAAAACATATCTTTCCCTAATTCCCTATCCACCCACGTCTTTCGGAGCTCGCTATGGATAACGAACCTGGCAACACTATACCTATGTCTATGATTATGGACAAGTTGAATATTTGTCCTAATCATAAAACGAAAAACGAATCTTTTTATCCTTCGCCCTTTCATCCCCAGCAGCTTCCTACATTTTCCATCAAAACGAATACGAATGAATGGTATGACGAAAGCCTAGAAACGGGCGGAACGCTCATCGATTTTGTGTGTGCATATCTCGCTTTCCAAAAGGAAGCCTCTACGAAAGCGGATGCAACGCGCTGGATATATAATATGGTTCGCATACCGGAGCACCTACCACTGGCTCTTCAAGGAAACGAAAAGCGACATCAACGCGAAGACGCTCCGCTGGTGTTCAAAAAAGCCGGACTCATCGAGCATCTAGGCCTTATTCGCTATCTGGAAAAGCAGGGCATTCCCTTGGCAGTTGCCCAGCAGCATCTCAAGCAGGTCTATATACTCCATAAGAAAACCAGAAAGCATCTCTTCGTTTTAGGCTTTGATAACGAAGAGGGCGGCTACGAATTACGCAATCCTTTCTTTAAAGGCTGCCTTCGGCCCAAAGCACTATCCTTCATTCGAGGCAGCGTTCCCGGTACGGCTACTGTGCACGTTTTTAAGAGCTGCTGGGATTTTCTCTCAGCTCGAACTAGAAATATAGCCCCGTTTAAGTCAGATAGTTTGGTCTTGAATGCGTACGAGTGTTTAGGGCAGGTGTATCCTTATTTGCAGCATTACGGCTACCGAACGTTGTATTCCTGGATGGATCATGATGCAGCGGGTAGACAAGCCACGGCTTATCTTTCGCACTCGATCCACTCCATCGAAGGCCTGCATCATAAGACGATGAGTCCAGTCTTCGCTCCGCACCGGGATGTACACACGTGGCATTTAGCCCGGCTTGGGAACGCGGAGGCCTAGATGACATCAGAAGCTTTGGATCTGACCTCTCTTTTAAAAGTCAATGAGGTCGAACTTGTTTATCGCAATCCCATACCATACGAGCGCCGACTTCAGGTCTGCTCCTCACAAGCTGCGTACTACATTCTTCGCCAAACTTGGAATGAAAACCGCATTGAACTCGTCGAAGAGTTTAGAATCCTGCTGTTGAACCAGCAAAATCATTGCCTGGGCGTTTCGACGATTTCGTCGGGCGGGTTAGCATCCTGCCTGGCGGATCCCCGTCTCATTTTTGCTACGGCTCTCAAAGCCGGAGCGACCAGCTTGATTGTGGCACACAACCATCCTAGCGGCAACCTGACACCCAGCTACGCCGATAAAACTTTAACGACGAAGTTGCAGGAAGGCGGTAGGATACTCGACATTGCCATTTTAGACCATCTTATCATCACGCCCCAGCATTATCGGTCTTTAGCCGATGAGGGCTTGTTGCCTTAAGCGTGAAACGGGTTTGGAAGCGGTACATCAATCAAGCCTGCCATCGTCAATCGGGTTTATGGCCAGGAATGTACCCGGCCCGCTCGCTTTCACAGACCACAATTTCCCCCGGCTTTCAGCCTTCCTCGCGAGCCAAAATTCTGGCCGGTGCACTCACTTGATAGCCGAGTCATTTCATTCCTGTAAACCCTCTCTTGACATGGAGCTTTCCTCATGACCCGTACGTCACTTTCCGTTTCTTCTCATCACATCAGCGATGCATCCCCTCCCACCAACGATCTTTATGCCCGCATCACCGGTAAAATCATGGCAGATTTAGAGCAGGGCCAGCTTACATGGCGTAAGCCCTGGAACGCCGAACACCTGAACGGTCACCTCATGCGACCGTTACGTTGGAATCAGGAATATTATACAGGCATCAACACGTTGCTGCTTTGGAGCACCGCCGCTGAAAAAGGGTATCTGTCTCCCTACTGGATGACTTTCAAACAGGCATTGGAGTTAAAAGCCAACGTCAGAAAAGGCGAGAAAGGCTCACTCGTGGTATATGCCAATACCATGACGCGGGAGGAAGAAGATGCCTCGGGAGAAATTACGACCCGTTCCATTCCGTTCTTAAAATCCTATACGGTTTTTAATGCCCAGCAAATTGAAGGGCTGGACGAACGATTTTATACCGCTCCACCGCCGAAAGAAACATCCGCAGTAACTCGCAATGAAACCTTAGACCGCTTCTTTGCCGAGACCAAAGCGGATATTTATACGGGTACGCAGGCTTCGTACTCGATCACGACGGATCGCGTGCAAATGCCGCCCCTCGAAAGCTTTGAAAGCACCGAAAGCTACTACGCCGTACTGGCCCATGAAATCACGCACTGGACCCGTCACCCCAGCCGCCTCAATCGGGATCTGGGCCGAAAAAACTACGGGGATGCAGGCTATGCCAAAGAAGAACTGGTAGCTGAACTCGGAGCTTGCTTTTTGGCGGCTGATCTGGGCTTTGAACCTATGCCCGAAAGCCAGCATGCCGCTTATATTCAATCTTGGCTGGACGTGCTTAAACAGGATAAACGCTTTATCGTTCAGGCGGCTTCTCATGCTCAGAAAGCGGCTGAGTACCTACACGCCCTACAACCGTCAGCCTAGTTCAAACTACTCTATATCTTTGAATAGAGGAGTATATCAAATACGATCTGAAAAATTAACGGGGATCTTGAAGCCAGCGGCTTTTAACTCACGTACCAGTTTTGCTTTCCACTTACCAGCTTTATCATAGGTCTGATAAACCACACCAGTAAAATCACTGGGTTGTTCAATAGCTTCTTCAGGGTGTAGTACAAAGACATTTTTGCGGCCTAATTTGGCTAAAAAATAGCCCAGCTCTAATACAACGTTCTGCCGTGCTCTCGGCTTTGTTGGTGCATCTTTGTTGCTACGGCCTTTTACACGCAGACGCCCTTCATCATCCGCTGAACAAAGAATCACAGCATATTCACAGCGATCAGCCTCTTTAATGAATTTCTCGATCACCGTCTGACCACCATCATCTTCCCGTTCTAATATAACCGTTGGCAATCCCAATCCTCTTAAGGCACTCTGAACATTGTCACGCATGGATAAGTCCCTACCATGAACGATAAATATTGATTTATTTTCCTTATCAATCAATCGCAGAAGATTGATAAGACCTGTTCGCAATTCTTTTAATGCTTGATCTGAAATCCATGAACCCTGACGGCTGTTGGAGTCAGGTAATTTAGATTTTAGTTCAGCAAGTTTCCTTCCATACGACGCCCCATTGGTTAGATTAGGATGTTTTGTTAACCATCCAGAAAGGCCCGAAAGTAAAGTACTTAATTGTTTCGCCGGGGGCGTCTGCTTTGAGATGGTCTGAAAGCCATTTGATAATCCTATATCTAGGGTATTGGCTTTCTCTATTAATTGACGAAGCTTTGTCTTGTCTAAATGCATTAGTGGTAAGTGAATTATTATATATAATCTAAAATAAGAACTATTTTTTCTTTTCCCTAGGGTTGACTAAAAATACACTGTTTCGCCATAGCCCTTGCCTATGGTAAATGTGAAGCCAACAAACCAATCTTTTTCTCTGTAGCAGCCATTTTTTCTATCGCGTAAATAACCGCCATTACTCTTAGGTATGAGATAAGAATAAATCAACCATTGCTGAGTTGCTTGGTTAACCGTGATCATTACTGTACGAACAAAAATTGAGCATTGGTATTTTTTTAGTTTTGTGTTTAGACAAGCAGTGCTTAGGGGAGATAGTTTGTAGTTAATTAAAACTATGAATATATTATTCATATAGTCTCTTGCTATCTAAAAATCCGTTCATTTATTGCTTTATATTTGGTCTATTCTTATAAGAAGTAGCGTAAAGAATATGAAGCATAAAAACATTTTAACGCTTAGTATTGCCTTAACAGTCAAATACCCATTTATAGGCATTTTATTATTCAGTTATATTTAGTCCATTTGTTCGTATATCCAATTCAGTGTTTAAGTTTTAATTTTTACATAGCAAACTTATTTTTAACTATAAATGAGCTTGCTATACACCCATCAATTAACCTAATCTCTGTATGAAACACATTCTACTTCTGGTAGCGGTTCTGGCATGTACATGCATGAGTGCCCATGCAAAAATCTGGCGAGTTAATAATAATAACGGAGTTGCCGCTGATTTTACCACTTTGCAGGCCGCTCATAATGGTGCAGCGTCCGGTGATACACTACACTTGGAAGGCTCACCCACTAGTTATGGCTCGCTAACCTCAGTTAAAAAGCTGGTTATTTTAGGCCCTGGTTACTTTTTGGATCTAAATTCTGGGCTCCAGGTTTTAACACTGTCAGCAACCGTTTCAGCTGTAACCTGTAATGTAGGAGCAGAGGGTTCAATTTTTATGGGTTTAGATTTTGATAGTGGTAGTTTATCGATTTATTGCAATGACATTACTGTAAAAAGAAATAAGTTTTCGCGTATCAGCTCAAATATTCCAGATCAAAATACAGGAGTAATTTATTTATACAATAAGCAAAACGCTAGCACGCCCGTAACGAACATTTTAATCAATCAAAATTACGGCGTTACGATTCATATTGTCTATGCATCCAACGGTATCATCATCACCAATAACTACATAGCATACAATGCATCTTCTGGCGAAAACACAAATGCAACAGCTTTAAGCATGCATGCAGATGCCGTTGTTATTCTGCAGAATAATATATTTCGACGGGGAAAAGTGACGGCTCATAACAGCACCATCACCAACAACATCCTTTACGCAGGAACTTTCGAAGGAACAGGCAATCTTATTTCCAATAATATTGCGTCAGGCACGCAGTTTGGCTCGCAAAATGGCAATAAAGCGAACGTTAACATGAGTACGGTTTTCGAAGCCACTACGAATGGAGACGCCTATTGGAAATTAAAAGCCGGCTCTCCCGCTCTTGCTGCTGGTTACGGAAGTACTGCTCAAAACTCCATTGATTGCGGCATCTTTAGCGGACCAGCTCCCTATGTGCTTTCTGGGATTCCACCCATACCTGCGATTTATTTCTTCACGAATCAACCCGTCGGCAGCAATAGTGATCCAATAGATGTAACTATTAAGGTGCGATCCAACAACTAGGCACTAAGCATATTCTTTCTCCGTCAATCTACTAGAATACTGCTGGTATGAGACTACTATATACCTATGGGATTAGGTTGATAGCATTGCTATGCTGTTTGTTACCCTTTCGACTAAGTGCCCAACAAATCTCGCAACTTGAGTATTTCGTTGATAAAGATCCAGGATTCGGTAAAGCCGCCCCCGTTTCTATTACGGCTAGTCAAGACATCACGGCCAACTTCTCGGTGGACGTCAAAAACTTATCGACAGGCTTTCATACGTTATATGTGCGGTCAAAAGTAAAACCCTACCAGGTAAATGAGGGAGCTGTGACTGTGACCAAGGGCGGCTGGTCGTTGACTCAAACGCGTGTATTTTACAAGGAAACGTTTGACACCCCAGCTCTCACATCCGCTAAAATCATCCAGGGCGAATATTTTATTGATGTAGATCCGAGTTTTGGAAAGGGCAAGAATGTATCCATTACCTCAGTGGCGGACTCTAGCCGAACGTCTTTGACGTTTGATCTCACAACGTTACCCAGTGGCTTTCATCGCCTGTATGTTCGTTTTAAAGACAACAAAGGGCATTGGAGCCTTACGCAAATGCGAACCTTTTATAAGGAAAATGTATCTTTAGAATCCTCTACTTTAGTTCCGCTTGTTGCAGGTGAGTATTTCATCGATCAGGATCCGGGCTTTGGTCAGGGGAAATCCATTTCCTTTACGCGTGGTATAGATATTAACAATGTTTCGCTAATCTGTGACCTCAGTGGCCTATCGCCAGGATTTCATCGACTTTATACACGCTTTAAAAATGCCACGGGGCATTGGGGACAGACGGCTAATCGTACGTTTTACAAAGATGTCAGCCTTGCCCCCACAAGCACATTGCCTAAAATCCTTCAGGGCGAATATTTTGTTGATGTAGACCCAGGCTTTGGTAAGGCAAAAGTCATTTCCCTACCTGGCGGTACTACCTCCACCAGTGTAGACTTTGCGGTTGATGTTTCAAGCTTATCCAGTGGTGTCCATCAACTCTACACCCGCATCAAAAACGAAAATGGAAGCTGGAGCCAAACGAATGTCCGATCTTTTTACAAGCAGGATTTCCCTCAGACGCAGCCACCTTCTGAAATTACACAGGTCGAATATTTTCTGGATCAAGACCCTGGCTTTGGAAAAGGAAAACAGCTCGCCTTTACCCCTGCAACAACTATTGATGCTTTGGTCTTTGAAATTGATGCTCAGAATCTTGCCTTAGGTGATCATATGCTCTACGTGAGAGCTAAAAATAAGCAAGGACAATGGGGGATTACTAATCGGAGTACATTCCGCGTAGAGCCACCAACAGGGGTCTTTGTTACCATGGGAGTACTCGAAACGGTGCTCTGCATAGGCAAGCAGGTTTCCATTCCTTTTACTGTCAATAGTCCGTTTTCGGAAGGTAATGTATTTACGGCTCAGCTGTCAGATGCGAAAGGCGACTTTTCATCACCTCAAAATTTAGGCACCTTTCGGAGCACTTCGTCTGGAACCATTGTTGGAACCATTCCTTATTCTATGCCACCGGGCAGCAATTACCGCATTCGGATTACCTCCAGTAATCCCGTTCGGATTAGTACTGTGAACAGCATCCCTTTAAGTATTAGCCGCGTGCCTTCCGTATTTAGTGTAACAGGAGATACGGTTTCCTGCATAGGCGTTAAAACCTACGCTTTGAAAAACGCAGATGCTACTGCGGGGCTGTATAAGTGGTCTCTTTCTGGTGGAGGCAGCTTGCAGTCTAATGGTACTACATCTACGATTCAGTGGGCCACGCCTGGCCTGCATACGATCCGGGTTAACTATACTGGCGTCTGTGCGGGAAGTGACTCCATGAAAACACTCGCTGTAAATGTGTTCAATGAATCTCTGACGGGTAGTTTTCAAAACCTGCTTCCACAGGATAATGAAACGAATTTATCCATGCCTGTAGCTTTTACCTGGTCTCCTATAGCCAAGGCTACACTTTATGATCTGTATATCTGGCCTAAAAATTCCTCCAAACCAACGGTTCCTACTATTGCCAATATCAGCACGATTAATCACGTCGTTTCTGATACGAATCTGATCCGCAATAACCAAACCTATCAATGGCAGGTGGTTGCTAAACGTGACTGTAAAGAGTTAACGAGCCCTGTTAGGTCCTTCCAGACAAGTCAACTGCCCGATTTAGTGGTAGAGTCTATGTCTGCTCCAACTACAGCGATTTCAGAAACAGAATTGACGGTTAACTGGACGATCAAAAACCAGGGAAAAGGGGGAACTAGTAGTTCTTGGTTTGATGAAGTCTATTTGTGTGATCAGCCTGATCTGGATAAAAGCACGCAAAAGTTTTTAATGGGCAGAGTTGCTAATTTAACCGCTCTATCGGCGGGGCAATCATACCGGGCGGTTAATCTAAGCTTTAAAATTCCGCAGGCCGTACAAGGAGATTACTATATCATTGTTACTGCTAATGCTACCCGTTCCATTCGAGAAAGTAGCCTGACGAATAATCAAAAAATCAGCTCCACGCTAAAGATTTCTTTAGCACCTCCACCAGACTTGCAAGTGACGGCCGTAACGGTTTCGCCGTTGAATGCTTTTTCTGGTGGTGAAGTCACACTGGTATACACGGTTTCTAATAAAGGGACAGGACCTACAACCGCAACCAGCTGGACTGATCAAGTGTTTATCAGCAAAGAACAAACGGTTAATGTAACTACAGATAAAATTCTGTATACGTATAGCAGGCAGGGTTCGCTAAATAAAGAAGGTTCCTATCAGGTAACCCAAAGGCTAAAACTACCGCTGGATCTCTCAGGCCTGTATTACGTTCATGTGGTGACGGATCGCTACAATGGGGTTTTTGAATACAACCGGGAAGACAATAATAGTCTAAGTAGTCTTGCCATGACAATTATTCAAAGACCGAACCCCAATTTGGTCGTTAATAACGTTGGCAGCTCAGTCACGCAAGCATCAGCAGGTCAAACTATTACAGTCAATTGGACAACGGCTAATGACGGGGCTCTAACGGCTATACCAAGCTGGGCGGACGGAGTTTATCTTTCATCGGAGCAAACATTCAATGCTACCTCCGCACGTTTAATTTCTCAGTTGACTCGACGGGATAGCCTATTTTCACTCAGCAGCGTTCAAACGCAGCAGAATGTCCAGATTCCACTCAATCTTAAAGAAGGGGACTATTATCTATTCGTCGTAGCCGACCTGTACAAACAAGTCTATGAAAATACGGATGAGTCCGATAATATTGCCCTCGCAACAGGTAAAATCAAGGTTTTGAATCCGGACTTGAAACCAGAAAGCCTATCCAGCCCCTCTACCGCTGCTTCAGAAACAACCATAGCATTGCAATGGAAAGTAAAAAACGAAAGTGCCGCCACTCTTTATACCGGGCAATGGATAGATCGAATTTACTTGTCCAAAGATCAAACCTTTGATCCAGCATCCGATGTGCTACTAGTTGAAAATCCTTCTAATCAATTGCTTGACCCAGGCGGAGAATATACTAAAAATGCTTCTGCCATTTTACCTCCGTACCTTTCTGGAACGTATTACCTGATCTTGGTAAGTGACGCTACCAACACCATTTTTGAACGTATTGAAACGAATAACCTTGTCACGGCTCCTCTTACCCTTACCCTTTCTTCGTGGGCTGATCTGGAAGTAACGACGCTCGTAACGCCTTCCGTAGATACGCTGGGGACACCAATAACTATTCGGTATACGGTTAGGAACAATGGAGCTGGAGCCCTGCTTAATAAAAGCTGGACAGATGCGATCTACTTGTCGCCTACGCCCGTTCTCAATGAATCCACTCGGGTTCTACTCGGCACTACTCATCAGAGCCGTAGTCTCACGAGTGGACAATCGTATAACCAGCAAACCGGTTTCTCCAGTCCCAGTAACCTCCCGGCTGGTTCCTACTACATTGCCGTTCGATCGGATATTGATCAGGTTATTTTTGAAAATGGATCTAAAGCGAATAACGAAAAGCTAGCGAGCACCCCCACTAAACTCGTAACCTTACCTGCTACGGACTTGGCTGTATCAACAGCCTCTATTCTTAATTCTACTGTTATCGCAGGTCAGACTGTGAATGTACAATGGTCGGTTAAAAATAATAGTGCAAGCCCAACTGCAGTTCCAACGTGGTCAGATGCCGTTTACCTGAGTACGAATGCTACGTGGGATGCTTCGGATGCGTTGTTGGGAAGTATTGCAGTTATTTCTCCTTTAACGCCAGGTAGTTCTTATACCAGTAACCTAACAGTTACGCTACCACAGGATATCAGCGGAAACGTGTTCTTCATCGTTGTCACGGATCGTCAGCAACAGTTAGCAGACCCGAACCGGTCTAATAACAGTCAAACCATGCGTTTAGCGAACGGGAATACAAGCATTCCCGTTGTGACACCTCCACCCGTGGACTTGGTTCCTACGCTGCTAGCACCTCCTGCCAATGCTATCGCTGCTCAGCCACTAACAATTCGTTACAAGGTAAAAAATAACGGTCTGGGTTCGACACCAGCTCAGACGTGGATTGATCAATTCTATCTGTCTACCGATACGCAGTTAGGAACGAATGATCTACTGTTGGGGTCTCGCTCACACTCAGCAACATTAGCAGCAGGAACAGAATACATAGATACACTACAGTTCATTATCCCTGCGAATGTGAATGGAAATTACTACCTGCTCTTTAAAACAGATGCCACGAACGCCGTCTTTGAACGAGGTAATGAAAATAACAATGTGGTTCATGCAAATTTGTTTATTAACCAGCAGCAACCCTCCGATCTCATCGTTAAGGATGTAACACTGCCCAGTGGACAGTCTTTTGCAGGAGAAAAAATCGCTATTCGTTGGACGCTCAACAACATCGGAACGAATGCTTCCAAGGGAATCCTTCGTGAAGCAGTATATATCTCACAAGATGGGATTTGGGATGCAACAGATGTATTACTAGGTACATTAGAAAGTGTAATTAACCTTTCGGCTCAAGCGAGTACTGTTCATACGCTGGAAAAACCATTAGCAAACCTGCCTACTGGCCAGTATTACGCCATTGTCAAAACGGACATTCTCAATACTATTGTTGAGCAAAATGAAACCAACAATCAGGCGGTATCAACCAACACCTTCGCCGTCTCTGTCAAAGAATTACGCTTAAATACCTTGACAGCTGCAACGCTACCAGCGACGGCTCCGCTGTATTACCGGGTTGAAATTCCGGCTTCTCTAGCAGGTGAAACCTTGGCTTTGACCTTAAAAGGAGATTCAACGAAAGGTGCCATCAACCGGCTTTTTATCCGTCAGGGAAGCATGCCTACCGTTAATCAATATGAGTACAGCGGGGCTACACCTTTCCTGGCTAATCAGGAATTAATAATACCGTCTTTGGAGGCTGGAACGTATTACTTGTTAGTGACCGGTGGATATTCGACGGCACAAAATCAACCCGTTTCACTTTTTGCGAGAATCATTCCATTTGGAATTAAAACGGTCGATGCTAACCAAGGCGGAAACACGGGTTTAGCGACCTTGAAAATCACTGGTGCTCGGTTCGATTCTCATACCAGTTTCCGACTTAGGAAAGGCGGCTCGGAGTCCATTACGGCGTATCGCATACAGTACATAGATCAGACGCTGGTTTACGTCACATTCAATCTGCTCAACAAGCCCCTTGGCTTATACGATGTAGAGGCCGTGCAAGCTGGCGGGACTACTGCTGTGTTGCCAAAGAGCTTCACCATTACACAAGGAACGGGTAATCTCTTTACGTCCACCAATGCTGGCACTACGGTTGGATCTGGTTTTGTGTGTTCCATTACAAACGTCGGATTTGAAGATCAGTTTGAAACCGAACTCTTAACTCCGGCGAGTGTCCGTTTTGCAGCAGTAACGTCCTTCATCGTTAGCTATCAGAATAATGGATCGGTGGATATCCCAGTTCCTACAAAATACCTACTCTCCTTGAATGAGAATAACCCGGTTGCCTTTTCGGTCGATCAGTTAAAAGCGAACAACAGCGAGCTGGTACTCGAGTTCAAGGAAGAGGGAGGGCCTCCAGGCATTCTTCGACCCGGAGCCAAAGGCTTTTTCAAGGTTTATACGGTTTCGAATAATCGTACTATTCCGTCCATTGATATTGTAATCACCGATTAATTGTCTATACCCCCAACGTCTATGGTCCGCCTGCTGTTTGTCGCAAGCTTTCTTTTCATGGGCCTTGCCAGTCCTGAGCTGTTGGCACAGAACCGGACCCGGCCTACGGTTCCGGTCCCCAATGGTTTTGAAGTCAATAGCTATACGGGTAATCTTTACCACCGTCGAACCGATGTCAGTATACTCGCTCAGGGTATGCCCATTGACGTTACGTTTTCGTACAACGTCAGTCGTCGTTCGCGGAACTGGGGTTTAGGGAAAGGCTGGACTTTCACTTACAATATGGCCTATTACCCCGATCCAAAAGGAATTTGGGTTGAACAAGCCGATGGTCGTCGGGATTTTTATTTGAAAGCAGGTGCTAGTTACAACTCCCCGACAGGCATTTACGACGTATTGAGAGAGTATGAATCGGGTAAATTCTACGTCGAAACCAAAGAAGGACTACGGTATTACTTCGACAATTCCCGTCATAAACGACTGACCCGAATGCAGGATCTGGATGGCAATCAGATTAATCTAGCTTATTCGGATACCCTGTTACAGTCACTTACCCATTCCTCGGGTCATACCTTACAATTTACCTGGACGCAGGGACGTTTGGCGACAATCGAGGATCGTACCTGTTCGCCTGAACGTAAGTTGACTTACGAATATGACCAGGATGGTAACCCATCCAAGGTAACGAATCCTATCGGTGATTACGTTCGTTATTACGCGGATACGTCTGCTCGCATCACGGGATATACGGACGAAGGAGGAAATAACATGAGTTTCCTTTATAACCGTAATGGGGCCGTTTCCCGAGTGATTTCCTGTGCCACCAGCCACACCTTCAGCTATCTATCTCGTCAGTTTAAAACCTTCGTCGCCGAACAGGTCAACGGACAGAATGTAGTGACCACTTACACCTTTGATGAAAAGGGCCGCGTCACTGAAAAAAATGGGAATTGCTGTGGCTATCATCTCGAATATGGTTACGATGCCAATAACAACATCATTCGTTTGACGGATGGCAACAAGAAAGCAACCCTTTACGCCTATGACGCTAGAGGAAATGTACTGAAAGAAACGGATCCGGCTGGCCATGTGACTTCCTATACCTATGATCCGGTTTTAAATCGAGTTACCAGTATAACGGATAAAAAGAGCAACAAAACCACTTATACATACGATGCTAAGGGTCACTTACTAACCATTAGTAAGCCGCTAGGCAGTACTGAAAAATCTACCTACGACGCCAAAGGTAACCGCCAGTCCTATACGAACGCTAACAATGCAACCGCCAGCTATACCTACAATGCTGCTGGATTGCTGACGCAAACAACCGACCCTGAAGGCGGTATTCGGACGTTCACGTATGACTGCTACGGCAACCTTTTGACGGAAACCGACGCGAATGAAAACCAGACTTCTTACGCCTACAACGCTCTGAATCAGCGGATCAAAATGACAGACGCTTTAGGTCAAGTGACAACGTATACCTATAACAAGCTTCGTCTGCTGGAATCAGAAAAGAATGCCTTAGGAAAAACCACGCGATACGAGTATGATGGGTTAGGAAGGCGCATCAAAACCACATTTCCGATGGGAAACAGTACGCTGTCCGAATATGATGGGCAAGGCAACCTCATCAGGGAAACTGACAGCCGGGGAAGTGTCACCCAATATTCCTATAACAGTCGTAAGCAGCCTTTATCAATCACGGATGGCTTGGGACATACGGTCTTCTACGAGTACGACGGAGCCGGCAATAAAACCAGTGAAACGGATAAGAATGGTAACATCACCCGATTCACGTATGATGACCTGTATCGTCTGATTAAAGTTACCGACGCTTTGAGTGGCGTTACTACCTACAGTTACGATGCGATGGGAAACCGCATCGCCGAGATTGATCCGAATGGGAACACGACGACTTACCAATATGATGCCTTGCAACGGCTCGTAAAAACGACCGACCCTTTCCAAAAGTCGGAAGAATATGCGTATGACGCGGTAGGCAACCGTCTATCGGTAAAAGACAAAACAGACCGTATCACCGCGGCCACTTACGATAAACTCAATCGACGTAAAACACTCACCGATGCGTTGGGTGGAGTAACGACGTTCACGTATGATGCAATGGGAAATAGGGCGTCGGAAAAAGACCCGTTGAACCGTACCACTACCTATAACTACGATGCCCTGGGTCGTCTGATGCGTGTGACAAACCCTCTGAATGAAGTAACGGCCTATACATATGACGCCTTAGGAAACGAAAAAACAGTTACTCATCCCAATGGCAAACTCGAAACGCATACTTACGATGACAATAGTCAGCTGTTGGCGACAACGGATCAACTGGGGGCAATCATTGCCTATACATATGATGCCAACGGTAATGTGCTCACAGAAAAAGACGGTAACGGCAATAGTACCTCCTTCCAATACGATGCCAATGACCGGCTAATTAAAACCACCTTTCCCAATCAAACGACGATTCAGCGGGCTTATGATGCCAATGGCAACAAGATTAAAGAGATTGACCAGAAAGGGAATGTGACGCTCTTGGTGTATGATAAACTCAATCGGACCACGACCTTGACCGATCCTTTGGGGCACCCCAACCGCTTTGTTTATGATGCAAAAGGCAATTTGGTCAATATTCTGGATGCCAAGGGGAATGCAACGTCCTATACGTACGACGCTCGCAACCAGGTTGCTTTGCAAACCTATGCAGATGGTTCAACCAAACGCTTTGCCTACGATGCAGCTGGACGGTTAATCGAAAAAACGACGGGTAACGGGACCAAGATTCAATATACCTATGACGCTCTGGGACGAATGACTGAACGTCAATACCCTGGCAATGTCAAGGAAACCCTGACGTATGACGCTACTGGCTTTCTCACCAAAGCGGCTAACGCGAATGCAATCATCACACTCTCCTACGATGCTGCTGGGCGGTTGCTAAAAGAAGATAACAATGGTAAGGCGACGACTTATACCCACAACCCTTCTGGGAAGACGAAGACTATAACTTACCCCGGAGGAACGAAGATCGAATGGACGCTTGATGTGCGGGATCGACTGCTCGACATCAAGAAAAATGGGGCTTCGTTGGCTGGCTTGCAATACGACGGAGCGGATCGACTAATGAAGAAAACGTTTCAAAACGGAACGTCCGCCAGCTACAGCTACGATAAGATGAACAATTTGTTGAGTCTGACGGCAACGCCTGCGTCCCAGTTAAATCTACGCTATCAATACGACGCGGCGGATCAACGAACATTAACGGAACGAGTGCATAAACCCACCCGCTCAGAGCAGTACGGCTATGATGCCAATTTTCAGCTAATCAGTGCGAAAGTTGGGCAGTATAGTAACAATCAGCTCAGCCCTAACCTGAATTTTCAATACACCTACGATGCTTTAGGCAATCGAACTAAAGCAGTAGAAGGCTCGACGGAGAAGACCTATTCGTCCAACTACGTCAACCAATACACAGCCATCAATACAAATGGCAGCAACGCTCCTCCGGTATATGACCGAAATGGGAACCTGCTTAGCGATGGGCTCAATACCTATACTTATGACTTTGAAAACCGGGTCACCTCCATCCAGAAGGGAACGGATCGGATAACATATGCTTATGATGCCCTAGGACGCCGCATCAGCCGAACCCAAAACGGTATGACCACCCAATATTACTACGATCTAGATCAAGTAATTGAGGAAGTGACAGGTACGTCAACCAAAACCTATGTGTATCGAGACGGGATTGATCAAATACTCTACAGCAACACCGCAGGCAAAGACTACTTCTACCAGACCGACGATCTCAATACGGTTCAATCAATAACTGACGGCTCGGGAAATTTACTGGAATATTATACCTACGACCCATTTGGCACTCCTCATGTCTTTAGTCCAGCAGATGTAGAGCTAGCAGCTTCTTCCATTAATAATCTGCTATATACGGGAAGACCTTACGAATTTGCTTTTAAAACTTATCATTATCGGAATCGAGAGTTAAATCCGATCTTGGGACGTTTTGCTCAGAGGGATCCGCTAGAGTATATCGATGGGCTTAACAATTATGCTTATGTTAATAATAACACCATTAATGCAACGGATCCATTAGGAACAATTCGAGTAAGCCAAGCAATTGCATCAGGCATTGGGATCGTTGGAAATATAGGAGGAATTGTTGGTGGGATTGGATTAGCTTCTACTGGAGGAGGACTGATCTTAGGGGGTGCTATATTAGTTAATTCTACATATGGCTTAGCTGCAAATTTAGCGAATTTTTGGAATGCTGTCAATGATAGTGAAGGGCCAAGTACTGGGGCACTATTTAATGATATAGCCCGTAAAATTAATCCATGCAGCGAATTTTTACAAGGAGTAGCAACTGGGGCAGATCTTGCATTGAATTTGGGAGGACTTGCAATAGCAAGGAAAGCAGCTAATATTGCTGCTAAATCAAGTCTTAAACCTTTGGGTTTGGGTTCTACTGGAAGAACAGAACCAGTAAATCTCACAGAAAAGTTGGCAATGGAGGAAATTATGTCTAATCCTAAACTTGGTAATAAAGTAATGGAGGGGCTAAAAGATGAGCGTTGGCTAGGTTGGGATAAAATGCAATATACTCACACTTCATTGGACGGAACTAAAACTACCATACATTATGTAGGAAAGATAGAAAATGGAGTTCTGAAAGCAGTTGACGATTTTAAATTCAAGTAATCTCATGAAAGTTCGTTGCATATTTAATACAGGTAAAGCCCTTAGGGAGTTTGAGTACAGCACCCTAGGTAATCCGAGTGAATTTGGAAGATTTGGAGTTTCTGAATATAGTGAATATAATGAAATAAAAGTTGGTTCTACCTACCTGGTTATGGGATTGATAATTTTTAGAAACTATCAGGCTTATTTAATAGATGATGATGGATTTATAACTCTATGTCCATGTCAATTATTTGAGATAATTGATCATAATATAAGCCCAAATTGGCACTTTAGATTAATAGAAAAAAATGAAATGATATATCCTTTTATTCAATCTATATTTGGTTATTATGAGCTTTGTTTTGATATGAACTCATATGAAAATATTATTATAAATAGAGATGAAGTGGCTCAGCAAACATACTTCGTTAGGAAAATGGAATTAGAAGATACTTAGGTTGAATGTTTTGTACTATGCGTGGTACAGTAAATTCTTATTGGTAGATTTTTAAAATAAAAAATAATGAATTGATTGAAATATATTTCAATCAATTCATTATGAAAATATAAGTATAATTTATGTCATGTATAAACATATTTATACATGCCTCTATCTGTAATTCTATAATCATTAAGAATTTCAATCGTAATGAAATATCTATATGGAATACTAGTGTTTTTTTTGTCGCTAGGTATCTGCTTTCCCCAGACGAAGCCTCCCTGCAATCCAGGAGATTCAGAGGGTAAACCCGGTTGCCCCAGCGGCGATTGCTTAGAAAACTTACCTCCTGGCATTTCTATTCCAGTGGTTCGTGCTTCAGACCCCAATGAAATCATTGGCCGTCCGGGTTATGACACCTTAAGGCGTTGGGTGTCGGTCAAGCAGACGCAGGAATACAAGGTGCTATTTGAAAACGATCCAGATTTTGCCACGGCTCCGGCTCAGAACGTCACCATTTATGTCCCCATCCATGCCAAATTAAACCCATCTTCGCTCCGGGTTAGTGATTTTGGATTTGGCCGTTTTAATTTTTCCGTTCCGCCCAATACCAGCGTCTATACTAATCGCCTG
Organism: Siphonobacter sp. BAB-5405; assembly: GCF_002872335.1. Classification (GTDB taxonomy): domain Bacteria; phylum Bacteroidota; class Bacteroidia; order Cytophagales; family Spirosomataceae; genus Siphonobacter. The sequence goes on from NZ_NJAG01000015.1 coordinate 47,076, forward strand.
GATGTGCGGGATAGTCTCGGTGTATTTGTTGACGTCACAGCGGGCCTGGATGTAACCAACCGTCGGGCATTTTGGATTTTCCAAAGCATCGATCCCGCGACGGGGTTAGCTGCTACCTTGCCGGCTAACGCAGGTTTTCTACCCGTCAATGACAGTCTGAAACACAATGGTGAGGGCTATGTTACATTCAGTCTTCTGCCTCTGAGCAATAGTCAAACCCAGGATACCATTTCAGCCCGGGCCAGCATCATATTTGATGTAGAAGAGATCATTGCCACTAATCTGTGGAAGAACACGATTGATGCAGGTATGCCTCAAAGCAAGGTCAAACCCATGGCAGCGGAAGCTCATGCCCGTTCCTTCAACGTTTCCTGGGAAGGAGCTGACGATTTACACGGCGTTGGCATTCGGGAGTATAGCTTATATGTGTCTGAAAATAGCGGGCCATTCTCTCTCTACAAATCTGGCTTAACTAGGGCTTCAACGCAATTTACCGGGGCCGTTGGTAATACCTACGGCTTCTTTACTCTGGCTACTGACTTGGTGGGGAACCAGGAGGCCATGAAATCAAGAGCTGATGCTTCCGTAAAAATTCTGGCCGAAACCGGCTTGCCCGTGCGATGGCTCTTCTTTAAAGGAAAACCAACAATCGAAGGAGTCTACCTCTCGTGGGCGACCGTCTGGGAAGTGAATACAGATCATTTTGTAATCGAACGATCTCTGGATGGTAAGCATTTCACCGATCTTGGCAAAATCACTGCTGCCGGAGAGTCCCGTGAAACGAGGAATTACCAATACCTGGATGCTGAAGCTTTGCAATTGAAAACCAACGTCCTCTATTACCGATTGGTGCAGGTGGATAAAGACGGTATTCGGAGCCATTCCTCCATCATTTCTGTTCAGCTTACCCCTGGCGGACCTGAGCCTACAGTTAAAGCATATCCCAACCCGTTTAAGCAGACCCTAACGTTAGAATTCGTCAATCTTGCTCCAACGTCTGAACGGGATCAGGTAGTATTATATTCAAGCGATGGAAAATCACTCTACAAGAAAAACCTGAAAAACGCCAACGGATCAACTATTTTACTGGATGAGTTACCAGTCCTGCCACGTGGTGTGTACGTTTTACGGGTATCTATTCAGGATAAGCAATATACGTTCAGGATGCTTAAGGAATAAGGAAACCGCGTCAGAGCGATTTTTTATAATGCTTCACTCAAGAGTGTCTGCATTTGTGGCACTTTGAAGTAATGCAATCAATATTCCTAACTGTTTAAATTCCAAAAGGAGAGACAATCACTAACTTAAAGCAATGAAAATTTTAAGTATTTTAATCACATGCTTATTGATGCAAGTCATATTACGATATCCAAATGGTAACACGGCCTGGAACGGATCTCTTGCAAAGCATCTGGATGGTAAACTTGCTTGGAATGGTAACCGTGCTAATTATTCTAATGGAACAGCTGCTTTTAAGGGCAAAACGGTTTATTATAAAGAGAATAAAAGATTATGGGACGGGCATATTGTTTACTATCCGGATAAAAATCATGCTTGGAACGGATCTATGTTGCGTTATCAATATAACACAGTTGCGTGGAGTGGTTCTCATGCCTATCAACCTAATGGTGAACCTGTTGCGAGAGTAGAGCGCAATCTAATTGGAGTGAATTTATCATCAATTAAAAAGGAGAATTTAGTATTATCACCTGAGATAACTTTAAAAATAAAAAAACTAAGAAGCAAAAGCTACTGTACAGGTATTATAATAAAACTAGGCCCAAACAATAATATTGAGATAGATAGAGAGAATAATACTGTAACCAATAAAATAGATCTATCCTCTGATATAAAAATTGAAATCATTGAAAAAGACAAAAAGAGTAATGTCTATTTATGGGTACTAGGCAAGAAAGTTATATGATTTGTAAAATAACACACTCGCTCCATGAGTAGAGATAATACTTTAGCCATTTCAGTAACTATTCTAAAAGGAACTATTAAAAAATATCATTCCCCACATTATATTTAAAGTATAGTCTGAAACTGAGTCGTTTGCTACTTATCTATCCATATAAGAATATGCCTCATACTCTACGTATTGCGACTTTTAACTGTGAAAATTTGTTTAGTCGTCCCAAAATTTTTGAACAGACCCCCGCTAAAGCCAAAGAGTTGCTAGGGTATGTTTCGGAGTTGCAGGAAGCACTTAAAAATGATATTTTTGACAAGTCTCGTATCAAACAACTAGAAAGTAAACTCAAAGGGTTTGCGACAATTAATGATTTGCGTGGTAAGCACGATTCTGCTTCAGTGCTTGGAGCAAAAGATTGACTTGGCGGAGTCGAACTAACTCGAACGGGTTTTTCTGATGCTGCTGTTGAAAATACGGCAAGAGTAATTGCTGATGTAGATGCTGATGTCATTTGCTTAATTGAGGTGGAGGATCGTAACCTACTTCAAAAATTTCATGATGGCTTACTGTACAAGGACTTTTTAGAGCCAGCAAACAAAGCAGAGTACAAATATGTCTATTTGATTGATGGAAATGATCCAAGAGGTATTGATGTAGCGTTTCTTTCACGCCTTCCGGTAACGTCCTTTTGCAGTCACATTCACGAGACAACACTTTATGATGGAAAAACGGTTAAAACATTCTCGCGCGATTGCTTGGAAGTAGAACTTGAGGCTCCAGATCAAAAAGCTTTGCACTTAAAAATCAATCATTTTAAGTCGATGGGCTATAGCTCTCCATCTGATCCCCTGAGCAATAGACGACGTCTGGGGCAAGCTGAACGGGTAGTCGAACTATTGGATAAGCATGACCTTACCAAAGACTATGTCATCGTAGCAGGGGATTTAAACTCGGATCCTTCCAGTGCATCTATGGCTCCTTTAATAAATAAGAATCATCTTTACAATACGCTCTTACAACTTCCTGAAACGCAACGCGGCACTTATGGGACAAGTAAGAAGCAATTAGATTATGTGTTTGTCTCTGAAGCTTTAAAGCACCACCTACAAAACGTTAGGCTTGAGCGGCGAGGAGTATACACAAAGACAAAATGGATTCCTTACCCAACAGTTACTAGCCCTCGCAATCAGACATCTGATCATGCAGCCGTAGTTGCAGAGTTTCTATTACCCTAGAAGTAGTTTCTAACAGTTGAACATACTATGCCATTAACCTACAACTATCGGCTTGTTGTAGTGTTTCCATTGATAAAAGCGACCCGGCAAATAGTTCAACTTGGTATTTACATTGCTGCCGTTTGAACCTCTATGCCTATAACTATACATTCTCCCTCAATTCCTGTGCTTACATAGCGGGGATGGACTACTGTAACGATGCGAGGTAAGTGGTCCAGCAATTGCATAAAAAGAGATTCTAATCCATAGCCTTTCAAGATCACCTGATGAGAGGCAAACTCCAATCGGATCTGGTTCATATCCTGGCCGGGTAAAAACTCAGCGGCAATCAGATAAGCATAATTAAGAATATAACGTCTCCCATCGGGCCAAACTAGACACAGGTTACGGGCGTAGCCGATGGAGTGAAACTCCTCATGATTTGGTACAATCTGCCCCGGCTGTTTGGCTTCTAAACTCGCCGGGTTGTTTTCCCGCATCTGGTCAAAGCGAGTTTTAAATCCGTGGTCCATCGTCTTTACTGATCTGCTTTTGTTTGGGAGCGGGTTGCTTAAGTGGGTCCTTGATCGGTTGTCTTGGCAATTGCTGGCGGATGTTTTGCTCGGCCAGTTGCTGGGCTTGAGGCTGCTTTCTCAACAGCTCTAAAGCAGAAGTGCGATCTCCCACCCGCTTGGCGTAGCCTAATAACGTCTCTTTATCGTCCGTGTAAATGCGAGCCCGATCTCGGCCACGCGAAACTGAAACGTAGAACTGTTTCGAGGTCGTTGCCGGAAACGTTCCAGCGGGCTGCCAGATGAAAACTTCGTCAACGGTTTTCCCTTGCGAGGCATGGCTGGTTACACAATACGCATGAGCAAGGTGGCCAAACTCCTTACCTACCTGATAGCGGGTTTTACCACCTGAACCTAGCAGAGTAATTTGACCGTCTTTCTTGATGGATGCCACCTCCAACAATTGCCCATTATTGAGCCGTTTGTCCTGATCATCAAAACCGTTACGGGTAATACGAATTCTGTCTCCTTTGGAAAGGGCTAAGGGCTTGGATCGATAGATTTCGTAGGAACTGCTTTTGTCGGTCGGTAACACTTGCGTTTCACCCTGACTGTTTTCAATTTTTACGTGATGATCCGTACGCTCCGTGACTCTCCAGCGACTCCCCCGCTGAATGCCCGAAAGATTCTGGTTGAATTGGATGATATTTCCCTCTTCAATGATCGACCAATCTCCTTTTTCAGCTTCGGTTAGATTACGATTCACTAGCCGATTCACAACGACCTCCTTCTTTCCCAAAAGACCTTCTTCCCGCAAGTCCTTACGGATGCTCAACGTTAATTCATCTGCCTGCTGACGGGTAGGAGAAATGACCAGAATGGACTTTTTGTTTTTGATCGCCTGCTTATAGTCCACTAGTAGTTCCTTAGTGGGGTTCAGGGGATCAACCGGTGTAATTGCCCCCAGTCCATCGAGTTTTTTGAAGGCCGATTCAACCATCCCATGGGACAGATCCGTGACGATCGATCGATAATCCTCGTTACGCTGTCGGTAAATTTTAGTTACCTCAGCTGTTTGAATTCGCCCAACGGTATTGAGAATACGTAAGGCGTCCCCGCGAACCACGCTGGAATGTTGACGTGTATCACCACCCAGGATAAGCCGGGCATTTTGCCGGGTCGCTAGTTCCAGCAGAGCGGTCATGTCCTGAGTGCCCAAAAGCCCCGCTTCATCCACCCAAAGAATTTGCCCTGCCAGGGTTTCCTGCCTTTTTTTATCGAGGAGCAATTGCGTGACCGTGTCTGCCTGCTTAAAACCTTCATTTCGTAAGACCCCATGCGAGGCTTCCGATGTGGGAGCGATGACGGTGACCGTCTTGCCCGCAGCTTCCATGTGCTTGACGGCTTCTTGCATTAATGTCGTTTTACCAGAACCAGCTACCCCGCGGATAATGGAAACCCGGTTCGAGGTAGTCAGGACATGTTCGACGGCCTGAGCTTGCTTCCCGTCCAGGGCAAGCTTGGGAGCTTCTAGATACAAGGGTCTGAGTTTGCCCTGACCACTGCGAGCAAGCTTGACCATACGATGTTCCTCGGCAATGACCTGCCGGGTCGTTAGGAGCCTCTGATTCCCATCGTCAATCGCGATGACCCGTGGATCGGCCTGGAGACAGCGATCCACAGCATCGAGTGCAATGGATCGCTGTCCAATGCTCTGCCGGTAGGCACTCGCCAATAGGCGGCGATCAGGCAACACGGAAGCCCGCTCGAATCCGTGGAGCACGGCCTGATCAACGCAATCCTTGGCATGGACGATCTCCCGGATCATCTCCGGTGCGTGCCGGATGATCCGGGCTCCGTCATCCGGGCTCCCTTGCGGGTTTAGCTCCCGGATTTGCCGTCGCCAGTCGGCTTTCAGCTCGTTCATGCCCACACCCGCTTGTTTTTTACTGCGGGTGCGGGCTCCCAGTTCACTAAGCTCGTGGATGTCCGTAATCCCTTTTTCTTTGGCAACCCGGCCAATCTCGTCCGTGCGTTTGGAAAACAGCTTGATGACCTCTTCAGGGACGTTTTCAATTTCAAACGATTGCTCGGTTCGACGAATCTCATACCCCAGATCGATGAGCTGATCTGAAAGATACTTGTGAAATCGGGCCTGGTAGTAGGGCATGTCGCGTTTGATGTCGCCGAATTGGCCTGCTTTGACGCGGCCTTCGGCTTCATCAAACGTGGCGTTGAAGACAAAGCAGTGGGCATGCAAGTGAGGATCCGGAAGATGCCCATTAACAGGCCGGGCGGTCTGGTGAATAAAGTCCGCCCAAATCAGTTCACCGGTGGATCGATCGCTGTATTCACCCTCTTTACGAACGCGGGCTTTGCTATCGGCTTCAATATCAAGCATCGTTTGATGAACACTCGCCTCGAAGGCTTTGAGCAGGTGATCGTCCTTGGCTAGGGCGTGCAGAATCGATAAAGATTTTGGGCTGTGAAAGTTAATATCATACCCCACGCGTCGCTCTTCGTTGGTTCGAGGCGTCAGGGGTTTTCCCGTCGTTGGATTGACATTTTCACACAAGGCAAAGAACAACTCTTTGCTAGCTGGACCCATTAATCCCAATCGTTCGGCCAATTTGCCCCGCACATAACCGTTCATCTCCTGATCATTGATATAATAATCAGCTTTGGAGAGGGCCTGACTGAAATACGATTTGGCGTGGTCAGCGTTGCTGGCCTGAATCATCCGGATCATGGGAGTAAGCTTACCATAGGAGCTTGAAACCAGCTTTTAATTCCATCGGGCCTTAACGACGAAGCAACAGCTTTAATGCCGAGCCGTCGAATAGCCTACCGAATGCCTCAAGCTAAAGAACACAGCGGAAAACAGAAAACCAGTAGGTGAAGTGTCATACGAAAGCCCTGTTTCGCTAAACGAATCAGCTAGTTGATCATTTGCTGACTCACAAGCGATGTTCCACCAGGCAGTATGGCGATCATTAGAGTAGCTTCTATCGTTTTTGTGTTTAACGTCATGGGAGAGCATCTCCTTTCAGGGTATGTCGATCTATGCTGTCAGCGTAGTGCAATCCGGACGGGACGACGCTTATCACTGATTTTTTACGGTGTAAAAAATCATCTGACGACTCCGCTTCGCTCCGGGGAGCTGTCCCGTCTGTTTTGCACTATTTTTCGCTGTCATCATCGACCAACCCTGAAAGGAGATTTACGATGACTACAGAAACCTCAACCGAAAAGAAATACCCAACTCACGCTGTATACTTCCTGACGGACAAAAAGGGCAGTGACCAGAAAGAATGGAACAAAGCCGGTGCTGCCTGGATTCATCTGGACAATGACGGCATGAACCTCTCGCTTCATCTGTTCGGTCAGCAGATCCCGCTGGTTGTACGCAAGGTAAAACCGAAAGAATAGCAGTCTTCTGTTAAAGCTTAATCACTTCGCCGGGCAGGTTCATTTGCCCGGCTTTTTCGTGTCTCTTTCGAATGGAAATGATCCACAAAGACGCCATTTATTCTGCACACTTCACAGCCAGACATGTTGATCCATTGTCCTTCATAGAGCCTTATCAAACGCTTGGTCGAAGATTTATACGAGGACCGCTTACCTGCATGCCTAATCTGTTCGACCACTAGCTGAGCTAGCTGACAAAACGTTAGTCTCTCGCTAGCCCCCACATATGCCCCTTTATTTGCTTTGATATTAAAGACCATAAAACTCAAAGCAGTGTAGCGAAAAGGGTGACCGTGCTCACAGAGTCGTTAATCCCCATCAATCATTTTTGCATCAGACATCTCCCCTTAGCACTGCTAAGGCTAGTCACGAAACATCGACGACCTCATCATCAACCATAAATGAGCTGGCGAGCTCGCGTCGCATGTCGGGATCCGTTGGTCCTCGTCCGTAAAATGGAAACCCCCGCGTTTCATCCATAGGTCGCCCTTCGACGAAAGCTTTCGTGAGCTCTTCGTTACTAATGCGTTCATCAATTTTATCCATAATGAAGTGATCCCCTTGCCGATAAAGAGCTCGGTAACTTAAGCCGTACATCACACTACTAATCATGATAACGGCTCCTATGTACTGAGCTAAGAACCATAAGACGAGACCCACCAAGAAACAGAAGCCTGGTTCAAGGAGTGTTTCAATCGTTCGCCGGTCACCCGAACGACCTCTCCATTTAAACTTTATAAAAAAAGGGTGTGCTTGTCCGGTGGAAAGACTAAAACGAGCAAAGTCAAAAACGGAGGGTAGTCGCTTGATTTCTTCACGTCGCTGGATGGCCATGAAAACAAAAAATCCTAGGAATACGTACCAAGTGCCATACGTCAACAGGAAAAAAACAAATCCATAGTTTGGGATTACATTGCTTGAGATTAAAGCAAATAGTGGAGGAATTAGAGATAAAGCTACCGTGATGGAAAGTGCGGTTGAAAAAGAAAAATAGCGTTCGCCCATATTTCTCCGCAAGAAGACTTCCAGTAACAATCGCGGCCAAGAAGAGAAGAGTAGGATAACAACGAGAATACCTCCTTTCGCGTTCGACGTTCGTTTAAACACACTGCGGTAGTAAAGATTTTTTTTCATAATTAGTTAATGAGGTAGTTAAAGGATACACTTATGAATCTGTAGGCTGGTATTGCTGGTTAAAACGCATCTTCACGTAGTTGACATTTCCGAACACACTGTCACCCTGTCGATGGAGATAGCCTTCCACCCGGAAATCATTGAGGGGACCACCCGTTTTAAGCCGTACAAAGCCTTCCGGTCTAACGACCCGTTCCAGCTTCAGGGATCGTGAATGCGTTTGAGAGAAATTTTGGGCGACCGTTATACTTTCGGAACGATCTTCAAAAAGAGCATCGCCAATGAGTTCCGAAGCATATTTATTGGTTTCAATATCCGCATTAGCATGAAAGATCTTAGTAGCCAATGTTCCTAAAAAACTTTTGACTTTGAACTCAGCCTTCGTTCCACCCATAGAGGCGTAATAGTTGGGCAGGTTTTGCGAAATATAGACGGTAGCAATCCGGCTACTTCGAGCCGTGGCTTGAAAATCGGCATCGTGTTCGTGCATGAAGTTCTGAGCTTCATCCGCCCATAAAAAAACGGGTCGTTCATTCTTTTGCGGATCACGCTGCTCCATGGCTCGTTGCCAGAGGTACTTAAATAGGATCTGGCAGTCCCGCCCCACCTTGTGATAAACCTTTACGGGCAAGTTGAGGAGGATGATTTTACCCGAAAGCGAATCTTCAGGTGTGATGGTAGATTGATCGTACCGACAGAACAGGGAATAGACCGGTTCTCGAAGTAATCGGAAAAGAAATCCTGAAAAAATAAAGTCGATGATGGAGCGAGTCTTATCCGTGAGCGGAATAAAGTTTTCCACAAAGAATTGATCAATATATTTAAAAAGCCGGGCTTGAGGGACAGCATCCAGAAGTGCCATTTCAACCTCTGGCTCCTGTTGTAAGCGTTGCTGCTCAGCAAATGACAAGCCTGTGAACCACTCTTCAGCTAGGGCATTGACTTGGTATTTGGCCCGTTCAAAGGCTTCATGAAAATGCTTGGTACCGCCGTGCTCATCGTCAGTTTTTAAGTCTTCAATGGTCTTGGGTATAGTTTGAACAATGTTATAAAGATCACTAACGGACACATGGCCGTATGCTAATTGACAAAGGTCGATGACATTGAACATGAGCATGTCCAAGGCTGTTTCCCAAAAGGCGTCATCACTTTTACCCGCATCTTTTTCCTCGGCGGCTCGAATGACGGTCTTAAGGACATCGACCAGATTTTCGGTGAGGGAACTGCCACCGCTGGACTTAGCCGACTCATAGCGAAGAAAGTTGAACCGATGCGGGCCGCCAGGTTCCAAAATGACGAGATCACCGCTCCGCCCCGTTTGCTGGCAGTAGTCGATCCAAGATTGTTTTTCATCCGGTTTGACGGTGAGCACCAATCCGCCAAAGCCTGCCCTGAGGTATTTGAGTGCAAGCATTCTACCCGAGCCCGAGGTCTTGCCGGAGCCAATGCCTCCAAAAATTTGTACCCCTTCGACGGCATGGCGAATGGTCCAGTACCCGCGTCCTGCTGACGCGTCCAGCGTCAGGATGGGCTGGTCGAGATCACATACGTACTTCATCGGTTTGGGTGGGCTTACGTAAACGTACTGGAAAGTATTAGTACTGGTGATTAGTATTCGCCGAGGAAAAGATCATGCGGTCAGAACCGACCATACAAAAAAAGAGCCTTAGTCGAACGATAGATCGGTAGAATGGCATGGCGGATAGGTTTATAAAGGGATTATAAATACTCAAAATAATTCCCTTTTTTAATTGCCGCTGAGAAGTCCAAAGCAAAGCCACTTTCCACCAAACGAATACTTCTTTTCTCTTAAAGAAAGCTCTTAAATAAAAACCTATTAACCATCATTCAATAGCTTATTCATTCACAAAAGTGACTTTAATTCAAAACTTTATATAACTAAATAAATTTTAATAAGTATATTTATTTGGCAGTATTCGTGATTTGTAATTATTTGTAATGTCTCTTATCTAGGGTATTTACCCATCCGCTAGTGGTTTATTTTCTACGTTTAATTCTTATTTATGTAGTATTTTCCCTTTGTCCTTACGATAGCTATGGACAATCGGATTCTGCGGTTTTTGCTATCCCCAAAGGAGTTAAGCCCATCATTGGAAAAACAAATTATACCCGCTTACTAGATACTCAATTAGGGTATCGTGAAGCAGTAGCAAAGAAGGACTCGGATCAAATAGGTGAAGTGTGTTATTTGCTTGGTAAACGTTACGTCGCACTCGGCGATTACTTAGCTGCCAATCAGTGGTTTTTCCGAAGCTTACGAATCAGAGAGCCGAAGGGATATTCCGAAGCCGTGGGGAAGGTCTACACCCGGTTATCGGAAAATCATTACATCGCTAATCATTTTAAGGAAGCCAGACTATACGCTCGTCGGGCCTTGATCAACCATCAGCATGTCCATTCGTTGCGAGGCTTGGTATCTTCTCACATGGTTTTATCAGGTGCTTATGAACGTGGCTATGAGTGCTATAAAGAAAAGGATAAACGTAAGGCCGCTATCTACTTAGACAGTGCCTATTACTGTGAAAGAGAGGTCTTAAAATATGCCCGTGCCATGGAACCTTCTAGTGAGCTTGCAAATGTCTATACGATCTTTTCTGCTAGATATAGTAAAAGCGATCCAGTGAGGGCCTTACACTACGCCCATTATGCCCTTGCGGTGTATACCAAGCAGCACGATTACAATGGCATTTTCAATACGCAGTTGAAGTTGGTAACTATTTACACCCGCCAGGGAAAATTTGATCTAGCATTGGCAGCGTTGCAGAAAGCTCAAAAGCTCGCCAAAGAGCATCAACGCTTAGACTTTTTGCACAGTATAGATCTGGAAAGGGTGTCTATGGAGCTCTCCCAAAGCAAAGGACAGTGGAAAGAAGCTTTTCAGCATTTGGAAAAAGTGCATACGTATGAATTAGCCGCTCTTTCAACTGACCGGGATGGATCCTTGGCTCGGTTAGAAATTGAATACGAAACGCAAAAAAAAGAACTTCTCTTACAGTCAAAAAACGATGAATTAGCTCGGCGTAATCAATTCATCGTACTCATATCTATATTGCTTTTATTGACGTTAGTCATCACTGTTGTGTTTTTTCGATTGTTTCAAAAGAATCGCCGCATCAGTCGCTGGAACGCTGGACTCGTCAGCGAGCAAAACCATCGCGTCAAGAATAATCTTCAAGTGGTATCCAGCTTGCTGAGTTTATATCTCAATCGGCTTTCGGATCCAATGGCTAAACAAGCCGTAGAAGAAAGCCAGCTTCGGGTGCAGGCGATGGCCGTGCTGCATCGCAAGCTGTATGATGGAGAGCAACTCGTCAAGGTGAATTTGGCCACGTATATACCTGATCTAGTAGATGGAATCTTACAGACGTACGGCTTTGGAACGCTTCAACCCGTTTACCAGCTTCAACCCATCTGGTTGCACGTCGATCGATCTGTTCCTCTAGGCTTGATGATCAATGAATTAGTCGTCAACGCTTGCAAATACGCGTTTACCGATACGGTAACTCCATCCCTGTCCATTACGTGTAAGCACGAGGGATCATGTGTTTTGCTTACCGTCGCTGATAACGGACCTGGCTTTTCAGAGGATCCTACTACCTCATCCTTTGGTATGTGGCTCATTGCTATCCTAGCCGAACAACTGGATGGAGCGTACGAATTTCATCATCACTCCGGAACTACGTTTTGTTTATCCTTTAATGGCTAAAGCATGGAAGCACTGCGAATCCTTATTTTTGAAGACGAGTTAATGGTAGCTCACGATATCCGTGAGAATTTAATTAGATCCGGCTATGAGGTGAGCGGCATTGCTCGGACGCTTGAAAAGGCCCTGGGTATTTTAGAAAACTCTCCTACCGATATTCTACTAGTAGATATACAGCTCAATGGCCCCTTGGATGGAATAGAGATCGTGGAACGACTTTCAAGTCAGTATTCGATTCCGGTCATTTACCTGACCGCTCACTCCGATATGAAGGTGTTACATCGGGCCAAGCAAACTAATCCATCCGCCTACCTGATCAAACCGTTTCGAATGGCGGAACTACCGCTTCAAATAGAATTGGCCATTCATAACTTTTATCAACACCCGCTTTTGAATCCGACGAAGAAAAGCGATGGATTCCTTTTGTCAGTCGGGGGTATTTTCATCCGGGTCTTCAATCACGAAATTATTTACATTGAAGCGAAAGGACCCGCTTCCCGGTTTCATCTAACGGAAGAGGGGTATCATCGTATTCATCCGCATCGAAAGGTGGAGCTTTACGCAAACCTTGGCTACCTCTTTGAACATCATTTGACTGACAATTTTTATCGTTTGTCCAAATCAGAAGGCATCAACTTGGATCATGTCAACGGAATTGAAGGGGACGAAGTACTATGTAGCGGATATCGTATTGCTATTCCTACGGGTAAACGAAAATCACTGCTTGAACAGTTCTGCATCATCAAAGCTCGGTAGATTTCGTGGTAAGGTTACCGATGGTTCTGCCAAAAAGGAAGAGAAGGGGGCAAAAGTAAGAGGTGCCAATTGATAGGAAAGACCCGTATAGGGTTTAAAGGATTTAAGATTTTTGACCCAAGAAGGAGTTTCTGTGGAAGCCATTAATGCCCTCCAACTAACGGCCTCGTTACGCTCTTCTGCGATATTTTTTTCAAATTGATCTTTATCGCCATCCAACACAGTCTCAAGTAGATAGGTCTCACAGTCCATTCATCACCCCGTAAAATACATAAAGTCTGATTGTAGCTTACCAGAAAAACGTACTATGTCAAGCGTTAAAACCTTTTTTAGCATGGATAACCCAGAAGATCCCTCCAAAGAACACGCATTTCCGGCAGGATTTGAATTTATAGAAGAAATGGCCAAAGAAGCCCGTGAAAAGATTAAAGTACTGGATAAACAACTCGATCGAACCCCTCGCGAGATGGATACTCCTCAGTCCCCTGTACCCAGGTATAATCCTCCCGGATTTTTGAAGCCCGTAAAACCTATAAATCCAGCTCATGTGGTATATGACCTAGAGAAGAAAAAGGAGACTATTGAAGCGGATGTAAACAAACGCGTAGAGCATTTAATTGAAAAGTTTGACCTTGACGATGAGACTGCCAAACAGCTGCGTCAGGCGACGCTACATACGCTTCATCCAAATCCCTTTGAGGGAAAATCAAAGAAGGAGATGGAGATGTTGTCGAAGGTAAAAAAAGATATTAATTATTCTCAGGATTATATGATACAGCGAAAACGAAACTTTCAGCAAGAAGAAAAAGAAAAGCCATCCTTCATACGTGAAGAAGCATCAAAAGAGAAGAAACCATTTTCAATCTCCCTTAGATTTACGCAATCACTTAGCTATACGAAAGTTCAGGAATCTAATTTACCCGGAATACGCCCAAATAATAGTAAGGGTAAAGACCTGCCAGGTAAGTAATAGCTTATTTGGATGGAGGGTCTATATCCCGTTTTTTATCAGGAGGCGACGAACGATTGCCTTTGCTAAGACGATCTTCTTTAAGCCAGGACGGCATTTTCGCTTTGACTTGTTCCGATAGATACTGTTGACGGCCCTCTCGCATGCCTTACAAGCGAGGACTATTTCCTTGAAGGGTCGATAACTTCTCGGCCAGTTCAGGCAAGTGCTGGGCCAGCAGGTAGCTGTCATTGAAGCCTTTGATATAGTCAGGATGGATGGGATATTCTTCCATATTAGAACGTATTGCGAGCATTACTATTCAGATAGTCATCAATGGAATGCCTATCGTATAGAATGATCTTCTTCTGCGGCTGCGAGAATCGAATTTTCCCTTCATCCCGAAGCTTTTGAAGCGTTGTTTTCGATTTGATTCCAAGCAATCTCATGGCTTCGCTGTCATCTACCCAACGACTATTCACTTGGGACGAAGTTTCTCTCAAGCGGGTAACAACTTGATCAACCAGTTCGTAAAAGGCGGCTTCTTCGAGGCAAATAACTTGCATGGGTAAGATTGCTAATGCGATATTCGAACATACAAAATCTCTCGCATCGCAACAAGCATTTGACTAGAGAAGTGCTGGAGTCCTAATTTCTATTAACTTCCTCGATTGAAGTGATTTATAATCTGTAACCCGATTTAATAATCAACGAGGTTAGAAAAAGTAGTGCTTAGTGAGTAACCATAGTTCCTTTAAAATTCTATGGTAAATTCCCAACCTAGATTTTGCAGTTTTTCTTTTACTTGGTTTAGAGAGCTTATTAATGCCTCAAAGGTCGGAGGGTTTTCTTCGTAGATCATTTCCTCCAGCATCTTTTTATAATCATCGGACCAGGCAGGAATTAGCTGATCGGGTGGAATGGGATTCAGCGATTTAGGGTTATGAAGATTATAATCAACATTTCCAACCTTGGAAAAAGTAAATCGGTGCGAAACGATGGTCTGGTAGAGCTCTTGATTTTGTAAAGCTTGATCAGCAATTTCTGTTTGAGAGAGATGATGAACATCGTATAGATGGCGGCTTAGCCGATCAACTCTTATCTTTTCCGGTGGACGATGAAATTCTTCGTGAAGTAGAAATAATTTTTCTAAAAATGTCCGCTCCGCATCAACCGTAGGTATCTCAACAAGTGGAGCCGCGAAATCGCTTTCTGCATAAAGTTCGTCCACTAGTGAACCGAAACGGCAAGGGGTAAACGGTTCACGAAGGGAACGACAACCGATTTCAATTTGCACGCGTGGTTGAACATAGCCAGGTGTTGAAATAATAGGAGGATAATGAACTTCAATGATCCTTGGGTCCTGATCACTATCTGCTGCGGGTACAACTTGCAAAATCGCATCTTCCAATCCGTTTTCTGAGAATCTTTGTTGTAATTCTTCAAAGAAGGGGCCGGTTGTATATTCTCCTGCTGCTTTTCGTAAGGCGGTTCTTTGGCTTTTGGTAAGTTCTCCCTTAAAACCCAGGAAGGCTCGATCTATGGCTAAATCAATATCTTCAGAGAAGCGATGAATGAGCTTCCATGCTTTACTCAGGGAAGTGCCCCCTTTAAATACCAGATGAGGAGCTACCTCCATTTGAAAAATGATGGCCAGGGTTTGAGTGACCCACCAATCTTTTTCTACAGCAAAGGCAGGCATTCCAGTCTGATTGCTGATCGCTTGAAAAATGGCTTCCTTGTCAGAAGCAGGAAGCTGGTAAAAAGGATTGGAGGTCATCTTATAAAGCCTTTTTCATTATTTTTTGAATCCATACTGGAGCTAAAGCAATATCATGCACTAAATCGGCAAAGCTTTCCTTTTTAAGCAATGCTATGATTTTTTTCTCTTCTTGCTCACTAACCTTCCCATTGCCTAGCTCTTTTAAGGCCTGAATCACCAGTCGGCTAGTTTTTCCTTTAGCAAGCAAGTTCTTAGGAGTCGTTTTTTTTAACTTAATGGTTCGCTTGCCCACTTTGATTTCGCGTGGAGAACCGTCCGTGAGTAAGACTACCTTCATCGGAATCTGGGTACTTAGCCCCAAGGCATTCAAGGCATAAGTCCCACTGGGAACGGTTCTAATTTTATCGCGTTTGGCAATGGCTTCAGCCACTTCTTCCGCAGACGGTAATACGGAGCCGATGAGTTTGTTTTGCTTTGGTCTTACGTAGATTCCTTGAGCAACCCGAACAAGTAGCTTTTTGTCTTCTAGCCGATCTAGTGCTTTTCTCACCGCTTCAGAGGAACCATAACTAGCAAAATCCTCTGGAAAGAGGAGCACTCCCCTCTGTTTGGACTTAATACTTTTTTCTATCTGTTTTTCAACGATTTGCATATTTATATAACCTATATTTCTGTCACAAATTTAGTAATAATTTGTGACAGAAATATATCTATCATATGTCACAAATTTTGTCAAGATATGTGACGAAATCTTGTGTACATTAAGGAATTTGGAGCTTATCAGAGAGAGAAAGGTATTTTAAGCAATGTAAAAGTGCATTTAGTAAGAAATTGGCAACTGCTCTTACATGATCCAAGTACTATCGAAAGCAGATGGGTAACAGAAGCATATAATCTTCTATGCTTTCAGATAAGGTAAGGCAAATGACAGTTTGTATACTAGAAATCAACCAAAGGTTCTAATTCTGTCAATTGAGAAAGCCTTGTCATTTCGACTTATCTTATTTAATGAAGGCTTCAAGGAAAAGTCGTTTATCTTAATTATACTTGGAATATATGTACGCAAGAAAATTGAGAAAGCAGAAAACTGAATGGAAGCTAAGTTTCGATTTATCTTTCAGTGAAGAGGAAAACACTCAAATGAAAAGAAAATAGTCAGTTGAAATAAAAAATATTTTCCTTGTGCAAATCTTGTGCAAATAAAAAAGCACTTACAAGTTTTATCTCGTAAGTGCTTGATTACTAGGCTCCCGAAGCTGGGCTCGAACCAGCGACCCTCTGATTAACAGTCAGATGCTCTAACCGACTGAGCTATTCGGGACTGCGTTGAAAGCGAGTGCAAAACTAAGGCATCAGACAGCCTAACGCAAGTATTTTGTGAAAAAAATTTAATTAAATGTTCCGCGAGCGTGGGTGTACTGGTCGTACTGCTCCTGGTATTTTCTTCTAAACTCCAGAGGATCACTGATTCGCGTGAAAACCTGACTCGTCTCCCCCGTGCCGTGAATAGATACCGTTCCGAAGCCGAACATACGACCCCAGACGCTTTGTTCTACCTGAATACTTTCCACTTTGTTCAGGTTTAGCTCAATCGTATCCCGGGAAATAAAGCCGGTTTTGATTACAAGCCGTTTGTTGGTAATCACAAATTCGTCGGACGAACGCTTGATCCAGGCCGCGATGGTAAGCGTAAACAGCGAAGCCCAGGTAAAGAAAATGGTCCAGTGGTAATTGGTTTCAAAAATGACCTGCTCGTCTTTGATCAGGTGATTGTTTACATAGCTACCCATAGTATTCTGTTGTTTTCTGTAATGAGGATGTTTGCCCTACAAAAGTAGAGGGGAATGCTTCTGGTTCAGTACGTTGCCTAAAAATCTAGTGCTAGAACGGTACGTACACGACTTTCTTGGTCTCAAAAAACGCTTCCGTGAAATAATCGGACAGCTCATAAACCGTCGTTTTCTTTCCCAGTTCCTGAAGTTCCTCGGTTAAGTCACCGCCTTTCAGGTATAAAATTCCGTTTTTAAGGTCGTTGAACTGGTTCTTATGGACTTTCGTCTTCACCCAGCCGTAGAAGGGCGTCAGTCGCGTTACAGCCCGGCTCACGATAAAATCGTACGCCGCCGCAGGTACCAGTTCCGCCCGTTTTTGCTCCGCCCGCAGATTGGTCATCCCAACGGCCTTGGACACTTCTTCCACCACGCGGATTTTCTTCCCAATACTGTCCACCAGATGAAATTGCGAGTCGGGGAACAGAATCGCCAGCGGAACACCCGGAAAACCGCCTCCCGTACCTACGTCCAGAATCTCGGTCATGGGCTTAAACTGCATTACCTTCGCAATGCCCAGCGAATGCAAAATATGCCGTTCGTAGAGGTTATCCACATCCTGCCGGGATACGACGTTGATCTGCTCGTTCCAGAACCGATACAGTTCGCCCAGTTGCCCAAATTGTTCTTCCTGCCGGGGCGTTAGGTCAGGAAAGTATTTTTTTATGATTTCCATGAGATTAATAATCAGAATATAGAACGTAAAATAAGTCAGGGCCTAGCCTAAATTCGGTCTTCTGCTCATTTCCAGGTAATTTTCTTCTTGAAAAAAGTAGATACAAAGCCCATTCCAAGTAGATACCACGTCAGCAGGCCGTCCATAACTGGAATCATACCGGAGCTAAGCCGGCCTCCGAGTGTCTGGTTTGCCCGGCCCCAGAGGTACCAGACTCCCAGCGTACGCAAAGCAAAGATACCACCCGTCCAGGCCATCATTTCGGTATTTCGCTCCCATAGGAAATAAACGAAATTTCCCAGAAATAATACCCAGCAGGCCAGGTGCGAAAACGCCAGCAAACCCAGCAGGAACTGATCCCGTCGTTTGTAATGCCCGCCTACCGATACATGCCGCCGTTTCTGGTGAAACCACGCCGACCAGCTTTGCTTGGGAATCGAGTACGTAAAACTATCGGCATGCAGGCATACGGCCGTGTTGGAAGCCGTTGCCGCTTTGTTGATGAATAAATCATCATCGCCCCCTAGTACGTTCAAAAAACCATCAAAGCCCTTATGTTTCAGAAAGAGCGATTTTCGGTACAACAGATTCCGGCCTACCCCCATGTACGGAAGTCCCGCCAGAGCGAAGGAAACGTATTGCAGGGCCGTATAAAAGGTTTCAAACTGAATGAACGTATTCAAAAATCCCGGCTCCCGCTGATACGGCGAAAAACCCAGTACAATTTCTTTGTCCGGACTTAGTTGCGAAACCATGTGTTGGATCCACTGTGGGGAAGCCGGACGGCAATCCGCATCTGTCAGCAGAATGAGATCGTGCGTAGCCGCCTGTATGCCCCGTGTAAGGGCGTATTTCTTCGAGGCAATGTGAGCGGGGGTCTGGTCAATGTGAATCACCCGCAGACGTTCGTAAGCCTCACATTCGAGCTTTAGAAAAGGAAAGGTCCCATCCTCGGACTTGTCGTTGACAATAATGACCTCAAACGTTTCGTATTGCTGGGCATGCAGGATCGGAATCAGTTCCCGTAGATTCTCCAGTTCATTCCAGGCACAAACGACCACCGAAACGCCGGGAAGGCTTTCAGAGATAGCATTTGGTACCGTATAAAAGGCCGTTTTCGAAAAAATCAGCAGGTACAACAACTGAATTCCGACGGCAATACCCAAAAGAATGAAAGCAATCACGGGAGGGTGTCTGTCAAAGCGGCCGCAAAAATAAGCGTTTCTTACGGAATTCGTAAGAAACTAGGGTGGCCCCCTGATTGTTAGTACCTTTGCGTTTTTTTAGGAAGAAGCATATGCAGTTTGAAGTCATAAAACAGGATCAAAAGGCTCGGGCCGGAACGATCCAGACCGATCACGGTACGATTGAAACCCCGATTTTTATGCCCGTAGGTACGGTGGCCAGTGTGAAGGCGGTGCATCAACGGGAACTAAAGGAAGACATTAAGGCTGAGATCATTCTGGGCAATACGTACCACCTCTACCTGCGGCCCGGCTTGGAGGTACTGGAACAGGCGGGCGGTTTGCATAAATTCAACGGCTGGGATCGGCCCATCCTGACGGATTCGGGTGGTTTTCAGGTCTACTCGCTGGCAGGTACGGGACGCAAGATTGACGAAGCGGGTGTGAAATTCAAATCGCACATCGACGGTTCTACGCACGTCTTTACGCCCGAAGGCGTCATGGACATTCAGCGGGCCATCGGGGCCGACTTCGTGATGGCCTTTGACGAGTGTACGCCCTACCCCTGCGATTACGGGTACGCCCGCCGCTCGATGGAACTGACGCACCGCTGGCTGCAACGCTGCTGCGATCGCTTCGATACGACGGAGCCGAAATATGGGCATTCACAGGCCCTTTTCCCAATTGTTCAGGGTAGTACGTATCCGGACTTACGGCGGCAATCGGCGGAATTTATTGCTTCGCTGGGCCGGGAAGGAAACGCCATCGGCGGCCTTTCGGTGGGTGAACCCGCCGAGGATATGTACGAAATGACCGACCTGGTTTGCTCCATTCTGCCGCAGGACAAACCCCGCTACCTGATGGGCGTGGGTACGCCAGCGAACATCCTCGAAAGTATTGCTCTGGGTATCGATATGATGGACTGCGTACTCCCCACTCGCAACGCCCGGCACGGCATTTTGTACACGACGCAGGGAATTATCAACATCAAAAACGAGAAGTGGCGGAAAGATTTTAGTCCCATCGATGAAGGACTGGGTGGATATACCAGCACGTTTTATTCCAAAGCGTACCTGCGACATTTATTTAAATCCGACGAATTGCTGGGACCACAAATTGCGAGTGTGCATAATCTTACCTTTTATTTGTGGCTGGTGAAAGAAGCCCGCCAGCAAATTTTAAACGGTACGTATCTGCCCTGGAAAAACCAGATGGTAGAACAGATCATGCGGCGTTTGTAAGGGTGAATCTTTTCCCCGAAACGAAACAGGAAGGAAGCATTCGTCGTATATCTGCTAACGTCTGTCTCCTTTCTGTAAAACGGTTGAGCAACGGAATTAACTTCTATTTTTGCGAGGCCTGATGTTAACTTATCAACCTGGGAATTGTCAGCAATTCCATTAAAATGAGCTTATGAGAAGTATACGCTGTCTGTCTTTAGTCGTACTTACGGGAATGCTAGCCGGGAACGCCGGAGCTCAAACCGATCCTTACCGTCCCAATGCGTTATACGAAGGTCCAAATAAGCTGAATACGTGGTCCATAAGCGTACGCGGTGGATCGCCCCAGTTTTACGGAGACTTACGGGAGTACGATTTTTGGCCAGCTCCGCACCCGAAAGAATACCGCCCAGCCTCGGAACGGGGAGCCGTAGGTTTTGGACTGGATGTGAATAAACAGCTTTCGCACCTGTTTGGAGCCAGTCTGAAGCTCGATGCGGGTAATCTTCGCGGAGCTAAAAGCCGGATTTATAACTCGTATTTCCGGGCCGAATACTTCCAGACCGCTTTGGTAGGAAACATCAACATGAAAAGCCTGCTGTTTGGTCCCCGTAAATTGAATCGCTGGAAGATCGACCTGCACGCGGGTTTTGGGGTGTTATGGTTTAAATCCACAGCTTACGAAATCGGAACGGGTCGCATCAAACGGATGTCGAATATTACGCAGGAAGTCGTTGATAGGGATGGACCCAACGGACCGTACGCGGGCCTGGATGTGTCTCCCAGGAAACGCTCCAATGCGGTGGTATTTCCCGTCGGACTTGCCATTGCCTATGAACTTTCACCCCGATTTGATATTGGTATCGATTTCGTCCTGAATAACGTCAATACGGAAAAACTGGACGCTACCGTTGGGGGCGACAACACCAGTATGTACGATCGGGCGGGTAATCGCGGAAACATTCAGGATTACAAACGCGGAAACTCCGATCTGGATAAATTCGCTACGCCTTATTTGACGCTGACGTACAAGTTTGGAAAAAATGCGATCAAGGTAGGTCGTGACAAGGTTTGGGATTCGGCGAAAGGCACTTACAACCTGCGGTACACTGACCCTCGCCTGCTGTATAAGCCGGAGAAAATTCTTAGCATGTCAGAAATCGATTCGATTGCCAAAGCCAACCGGCCCAAGGACATCGATCCTCGCCTGTTGATCGATTCGGATAACGACGGCGTATCGGATTACTTTGACAAGCAACCGGATACGCCCGCGGGCAGTATCGTTTCCGGAGCGGGGGTTGCCATTGACTTTGAGCAAATCGTTAACTCACTGACGCCGGGTCAGGCCTGTTTGGAAATTTTTGCCAACGTGAATTTTGATTCCGACAAGAGCGTCATCCGGCCCGAGTACAACGAAATGCTGACGCGTATCGTCGAGCTGCTCAACCGGACCAACTGTCGTCTGCAATTGACCGGTCACGCGGATCGTCGCTCTTCAGATCGCCATAACATTACCCTTTCGGAACGTCGGGTACAGGCCGTGAAAAACTACCTCATCAAAGCGGGGGTAGCGAATCCAAGCCGCATCCTTACCGAAGCGTACGGTGCCTTCAAACCGATTGGAGATAACACCACGAAACAAGGTCAGGAGAAAAACCGTCGGGTGGAATTACGATTCTTACCCTAAAAGTTATCCACAGTTGTAATGTGGATAACAAAAAAAGGAAGCCCGAAAGGCTTCCTTTTTTTGTGGATAAGTATAAACGGTACTACTGAATGGTATCGAACCCGCAGTACGGAACCAGTACTTCAGGAATGCGGATACCTTCCGCAGACTGATTATTTTCCAGCAAAGCAGCCAAGATACGCGGCAGAGCCAGAGCAGAGCCGTTCAGCGTATGCAACAATTGGGTTTTGCCGTCCACTTTGTACCGCAGTTTCAGGCGATTGGCCTGGTAGTTTTCGAAGTTAGAGACAGAGCTACATTCCAGCCAGCGTTGCTGAGCCGCAGACCATACCTCGAAATCGTACGTCAACGCAGAGGTAAAGCTCATATCACCGCCACACAGACGAATAATCCGGAAAGGTAAATTCAGCTTCTGTAACAAACCTTTTACGTGTTCCACCATTTCCTCCAGAGCCTGATACGATTCTTCGGGCTTGCGAATCTGTACCAATTCCACTTTATCGAACTGGTGCAAACGGTTCAGACCGCGTACGTGGGCTCCCCAGCTACCGGCTTCCCGACGGAAACAGGGCGTATAGGCCGTATTTTTAACCGGAAGCTCCTGATCGGCTACAATGGTATCGCGATAGATGTTCGTAATGGGTACTTCAGCCGTCGGAATCAGGTACAGATCATCGTCGCTGGCGTAGTACATCTGGCCTTCCTTATCGGGTAGCTGTCCCGTACCAAAGCCTGATTCCTTATTGATCAGAATGGGCGGTTGAATCTCCAGATATCCAGCGTCCGCGGCTTCGTTCAGGAAAAAGTTAATCATGGCCCGCTGCAAACGAGCAGCTTTGCCTTTGTACACCGGGAAACCAGCTCCGGTGATTTTATTGCCCAGCTCGAAATCAATGATGTCGTACTTCTTAATAAGTTCCCAATGGGGTTGGGCATCATCGGCCAGTACGGGCTTTTCACCCCAGGTGTATACTTCTACGTTCTCTTCGGGTGTACGGCCTTCCGGAACGCTTTCGTGGGGTAAGTTGGGCAACTTGACCAGTTCATCCTGTAACACGGATTCCGCCTGCCGCAGTTGTTCTTCCAGTTCTTTGGAACGGGTTTTCAACAGGGCCGTCTGTGCTTTCGCAGCCTCGGCTTCGTCTTTTTTGCCTTCTTTCATTAGGCCGCCAATCTGTTTGGCCAGGGCATTGGACTGGGCCAGCGTAGCGTCGAGATCGGCCTGCGTTTCGCGGCGTTTCTGATCCAGTGTGAGCAATTGCTCAATGGCGGCTTCGGGTTCTTTGAAGTACTTTTTCTTTAAACCGGCAATCGTCACTTCTTTATTTTCCCGGATGAAGTTGAGTTGTAACATAATCAAGTCGGCACAGGGCCATTAAAATCGTTTGGAATGACGAACAAAAACAACGCGGATGACACTGAATGCACTAAACGAAGCTACGTTTAGGTTCGGCGTCATCCGCGGTTGCTGCGTATCGCCTTAAAGGATCAGGGAGCCGTAAAAATACCCTTCATCGCGTCTTCGTAGTGGAAGAGACGCTCATTGAGTACGTTCAAAGCTTCGTTTTTATATTTACCATCCACCAGAATGGTAATGTTATGCTCGGAGCCACCATACGAAATCATCCGGATTGGGATGTTTTTCATGGCTTCGAGTACTTTCAGGGCCACGCCTTCTTTGTCGGCCGAGAAATTTCCGACGATACAGATAATCGTCTGGTTGTAATCGTGGTCTTCCAGATCGGCAAACTGCTTCAGTTCAGCCGTGATTTTCTCCAGGTTTTCTGGATTATCAATGGTAACCGAGACGGATACTTCCGAAGTAGTTATCATATCCACGGGTGTTTTGTACTTTTCAAACACCTCGAATACGCGACGCAAAAAGCCGTAGGCATTCAGCATACGCGTCGAATGAATATAGATGGCTGTAATACCATCTTTGGCCGCAATAGCCTTGATTTCCCGCTCGCTCGACTTCGTCGCAATCAGCGTACCGAAGGCGGCTGGTTCCATCGTATTCTTCAAGCGTACCGGAACGCCGCGTAATTTGGCGGGCGTGATGGTACTGGGATGGAGGATTTTGGCACCGAAATACGCCAGTTCCGCGGCTTCCTCGAAGGTCAATTCCCGAATCGGGAACGTCTTCTTTACGATCCGGGGATCGTTGTTGTGCATGCCATCAATGTCCGTCCAAATCTGAATTTCATCCGCCCGGATGGCTCCACCAATCAGGGAAGCCGTATAATCCGAGCCACCGCGTTTGAGGTTATCGATTTCACCGCGAGGGTTCCGGCAGATAAAACCCTGGGTAATGATGAGCTGCTTATCGGGATGCTGGTCGAGCATTTGCCCCAGAGCTTCTTCCGTATGCGAAAGTACGGGCTCATTATCGGCATCGATCAGCATGAAATCCAGAGCCGGGAAGAGTACCGAGCTTTCCCCCTGCTCCTGCAAATAGGCTTCGAACATCTGCGTCGAAAGAATTTCTCCCTCGGCCACGAGTTCTTTTTCCTGCTTGAGCGTAAACGGACGAATCGACGTAACCGACTGGATAAACGAAAATTCTTTTTCCACAATCGCCTGACCGTTGGCTAAGCCTTCGGGCGTCTGGTAGAGTTCCTGAATGAAGGCGTCGTAATGAGCCCG
Organism: Siphonobacter sp. BAB-5405; assembly: GCF_002872335.1. Lineage (GTDB taxonomy): Bacteria > Bacteroidota > Bacteroidia > Cytophagales > Spirosomataceae > Siphonobacter. Next base: position 71,713 of record NZ_NJAG01000015.1, read on the forward strand.
CAGTTCGGCGATTTTCTGGGCCAGTTCTTCGTCGTTACCCACTTTGGCCAGTTCTCCCATCGCAAGCAGGGCATTGGTCGAGCCGGATAAAGCGGAGAGAACAACAATTTTTTTGCCGTTATCGGCTGTAATCAGGTTTCGAATCGAGTGCATCCGTTCGGGTTTCCCGACGGAAGTACCACCAAATTTCCAGACTTGCATGAGGTACGTATAGTTAAAAAAGGTTTTGTTGTAAGGTTTGAACTGGGGTTTGAGGTTTACGTGGGTTTGAGGTAGTTTGAAGTTGGAAAGGGTTTCAAGTGATTAAGGGTTTTCAAACCCTTGTCAAACGTTAAACCCTCGATCAAACCTTTCAACCCTCAAACCACTGAAATCTTCAAACCAGCCTAAAAGGAAACACCCAGCATTTTAATGGCGGTGATAGCGGCTTCGTCGCCTTTGTTGCCGTGTACGCCACCCGCCCGGTCCAGAGCCTGCTGTTGATTGTTGGGCGTCAATACACCGAAGATGACGGGTTTGTTGTATTGAATACTTACGTTGGTAAGTCCCTGAGCGACGGCGTGATTGATGTAATCGTTGTGTTTCGTTTCACCCTGAATCACGCAACCCAGACAAATTACCGCATCAATGTGCGAGGCCTGAGCCGCCAGAGCCGCTCCAAAACTGAGTTCGTAGCTACCGGGTACCGTGCGTACGTGGATAAACTCTTCGTTGGCTCCGTAATTGACCAGCGTCTGGTACGCTCCGGTGAAAAGAGCATTGGTCACTTCACTGTTCCACTCGGCCACCAGAATGGCAAAATGTTTTTCGCTAATATCGGGCAGGTTTTCGGTCGAGAAAACGCTCAGGTTTTTAAGTTCAGAAGCCATTTGTCACAGATAGAGAAAGTGATACACTAACGATAGACAACAAAAAAGGGATGCGACCATATGGCCTCATCCCTTTCATTTTTAGTGCGATATCGCCCCAAATTACTCGGAAGCCGGCCCTTCTAAAATGGCCTTGTATTTCTTCGCAGTTACATACTCAGCCGATTGAGGGTAGTTCTCAATAATCTTCGAGTACGAATCAATGGCTTCCTTGTTCTGATTAGCTACTTCGTATGCCGTAGCCAGTTTCAGCAGGTACGTCGGGGTAAAGAATTTGTTCGGCTTGTAATCAGCCGCTTTTTTGTAGTAATCAATGGCGTTTGACGCGTCCTTTTTCTCCAGATACGCATCACCAATCAGAGCATACGCCCGAGCCTGAATCAGGAGGTCGTTGCTGCTAAAATCTTTCAGTTGCTCAATAGCCTGGTCGTACTTGCCTTGTTTCAGCAGAGCTACACCAGCGTAAAAACTCGCCAGTTTACCAGCTTTCGTAGAGCCATATTCATCCGCAATGGCCGTCAGTCCCTCTACACCAGGACCGCCTTTCAATGCTTTATTCAAAGAATCTGCTTCAAATTCATTGACTGCCGGATACAGAACGGCAGAGGCTTCTGCGTTTTGTGTATCCTGCCAATACTGATAGCCAAAAAATAGCCCGACTGCTGCAATGGCTGCAGCAATAATGCCGTATACTACTTTCTGATTTTTATCAAAAAAAGACTGGGCTTTTCCGAACTCGCCCGCTAGTCCTTCGGGGCTTTCCAGGAACTCCAAGCCACTGTTTTTCTTTGCCATTGTTAGGTGCTATTGAAATTGGAACGCAAAAGTAAGCAACCCAGCGGATAGCTCAAACGATTACGCCTAAAGATTTAGGCGTATCTGCAAAATAGTTCCAACCAGATGTAACAGTTTAGCGTTTAGTACTTTCTACGCTAGTATTGCCATACGCCGGGCAATTGTTCTTACGAGCACACGAGGCCAGCGATACAAGTGTTAGAAGAACCAGCAGGTAAGCGGATTTTTTCATGGAATTGGATGCGGATAAATACGTTTGTGAATGCTTAAACCTCAGCAAGTTACAAATTATTCTCAATAAATACGGCAGGAAACGTTTCCGGGTTTCCTGCCGTATCATTTTCCTATTTTTCCTGTTGTTCGACTAATTCCGGGTTTTCCTGGGCCCGAGCCTGCATTTCAGCGGATTCGGCAATGCCTTCCTTCGGCTTCAAGCCATAGCCCAAAATCTGTAGCATACTTTCGTGCGTTTGCTGGGGAGCAAACAAACGGCTGGTGATATTGCCATCTTCGTCCAGGTCTACAATGACGTGTTTGGGGGCTGGAATCAGGCAGTGCTGAATACCGCCGTAGCCACCCAATGATTCCTGGTACGCTCCGGTATGGAAAAAGCCGATGTACTGATCTTCTTTGTCAATATCGAAACTAGGTACGTACAAATCTTCCGAATGAGCTTCGGTGTTATAGAAATCCTGCGAGTCGCAGGTTAGTCCACCGAGGTTCACTTTCTCGTAGGGCGAATCCCAGTTGTTCACCGGCAACATGATGTATTTCTGACCAATACCCCATGAATCAGGTAGTTGCGTAATGAAGCTACCGTCAATCATGTACCACAGCTCACGGTCGTTCTGCTGTTTTTTGTCGATGACTTTGTAAATCACCGCTCCACTTTCGCCGACGGTATAACTACCAAATTCAGTGAAAATATTCGGAACCGGTACGTTATTCTTGTTACAGATCCACTGAATATTTTCAATGATTTCGTCGATCATGGCCTGGTAATCGTACTTAAAGAATACCGAGGTTTGAATGGGCAGCCCACCGCCAATATCGATCGAATCCAGGTCGGGACATACCTTTTTCATTTCGCAGTATTTGAACATAAAGCGAGTCAATTCCGACCAGTAATAGGCGTTATCCTTAATACCGGAATTGATGAAAAAGTGAAGCATTTTCAGCTTCAGTTTCGGATTGGGCTGGATTTTGTTTTTGTACAAATCCATGATATCCGAATACCGGATTCCCAGACGTGACGTATAAAACGAGAAATTGGGTTCTTCATCCGTAGCAATCCGAATGGCCAGATTTACGGCCTCGGTGTGCGTATTTTCGATGTAATAATCAATTTCCTTCAGGTTATCGAGTACGGGAATACAGTTAAACCCGTCATTGATCAGGTTCGTGATGTATTTTTGGTACTGCGGAAGTTTATAGCCGTTACAGATGATAAACGTATTCTTCGTCAGCTTCTCCTGCCGGTACAGTTCCCGGATGATGGCGATGTCGTACGCTGAAGAGGTTTCTAAGTGGCAGTTATTACTCAGCACTTCTTCCAGAATGAAATGGAAGTGCGAAGATTTCGTACAATAACAGTACGTATAGCTGCCCTTGTAATTGAATTTCTTCATGGCGTTCCGAAACAGCAACCGGGCGTGCTCGATATGCTCTTCAATTTTAGGCAGGTACGTAAGTTTGAGCGGCGTACCGTACTGACGAATAATATCCATCAGCGGGACATTATTGAAGAGTAGCGTGTTCTTCTCGTCCACACCGAATTCCCGGGTTGGGAATTCAAAGGTTTGCTCAATAAGATCAATGTAGTTTTTCATCCTTTGGGACGGAAATACATTTTAAAAGGTGAATTATATCGAAAAACTTGAACTCACGCGGCTTTAAAGACTTACGCCTGCAAAGACCGATTGAAAACAAGCGTGCGAAATTGCACGGAAATTATAACCTTTGCAACCGAAAAACCGTCGCAATAATTGCAGGTTCGGTCATTTTTTTTGTCCGTGGCCCCAAGATTGGCTTTTCAACGAAAGGAGCCAGGAAAGTAAAATTTTAAAAGCTGATTTTGAATGACTTTATCCAGTGAAATAACCCCGTCTCAACGCATTCACTTTATTGCGATCGGTGGAGCAGCCATGCACAATCTGGCTCTCGTGTTGCATCAGAAAGGAATCCTCGTAACGGGATCGGACGATGAAATTTATGAACCGGCCCAATCGCGTCTGCAACAGGCGGGCCTTTTACCGGATCAGATGGGCTGGTTTCCCGAAAAAATTACGCCAGAACTGGATGCCGTTATTCTCGGCATGCACGCCCGGGCCGACAATCCCGAGTTACTGAAGGCTCAGGAACTGGGCATTCGGGTCTACTCCTACCCGGAGTTTGTGTATCAGCAAAGCCTGAATAAACAGCGGGTGGTCATTGCGGGTAGTCACGGAAAAACCACTACTACAGCCATTATTCTGCACGTACTGAAGTTTTTCAACCGGAAATTCGATTATCTGGTAGGAGCCCGGGTGGCGGGTTTTGATACTATGGTCAAACTTTCCGACGATGCTCCGGTGATCGTGATTGAAGGCGATGAGTATTTTTCTTCGCCGATTGATCGTCAGCCGAAATTCCTGCATTATCATCCCCACATTACCCTGATTTCGGGCATTGCCTGGGACCATATCAATGTGTATCCGGAATTTGAGGAATACGTTCGTCAGTTTGAACTGCTGGCCGAAGATTCACCCAAAGGCGGTATGCTTATCTACGATGATACGGATGATGTGATATCGGTGATTTGCAAGAAAGAACGGGCAGATGTACAACCCGTTGGCTACGGCGAGCACCCGCACGTGATTCGTGACGGGTTAACGTACCTGCTTAAGCCCAACGGCGAGGAAGTGCCCCTGAAAATCTTCGGTGGGCATAATATGAAAAACTTGAACGGAGCCCGAATCGTCCTGGAGAAACTGGGCGTAGAAGATTTCATGTTCTACGAAGCCATTCAGTCCTTCTCGGGTGCCGCGAATCGGCTGGAACGGGTGGGTGAGAACGAGCAGACGGTTATTTTCCGGGATTTTGCTCACGCTCCGTCTAAACTGGAAGCTACGTCTACGGCGGTGAAAAGTCAGTTTCCCGAACGTAAACTGGTCGCAGTTGTGGAATTACACACGTTCAGTAGTCTGAATAAGTACTTTTTGCCGCAGTACAAAGGCAAGTTCAATACGCCGGATGTGGCCGCCGTGTACTACAGTCCGCATACGATTGAACACAAAAAACTGACGCCGATTTCACCCGAAGACATTATTGAAGCTTTCGGAAATCCAGCCCTGCAGGTGTTTACGGACAATCAGGCGTTAAAAGAATTTTTGTTGAGTCAGCAGTGGAACGAATCTAACTTGCTGCTGATGTCATCCGGTACGTTTGATGGGTTAAATATTCCCGAACTGGTAAAAGAGGTGCTGGGGTAAATTTTTAGCGAAATTTTTACGTTTGTAAAGCGGACGCCAAATGACGTCCGCTTTTTTATGCGACTGGCTATGAGAAGGTTACTGATATTATGCGTACTTTTGTGCCTCGTTTTTCAAAATCAGGCTCAAACCACCCGCCTGACCTCGGGGATTCGGGGACAGGTCATCTGGAAATCTGGTAACCAAATGCCCTCGCCCGACCGGCCGGCATCGGCGGCCAAGGGCGTAAAGCGGGAAGTCTGGATTTATCAGCTGACGAATCAGAACCAGGCCGAACAGCAGGAAGGTTTTTACCGGAACATCCGAACCAAACGGGTCAGGAAAGTAGTTACCGATGCCAGCGGTCGCTTTAAAGTCAAGCTTGCCCCGGGCCGCTACTCGCTGTTTACCAAAGAGCCGCAGGGCTTATGGGCGAACCTTACGGATGGGCAGGGAAATATTTTTCCAGTAACCGTTCGAAAAGGGAAATACGAAGAGATTCAATTTGAAATCAATTACGCAGCCGTTTTTTAGAGTTCAGAAGCAAGAAACCGGAGACAGAAGATGGCGGCCTTCGTTCTGGTTTCCGGTTTTAAAGACTTGTTTCCATTCGCATGAAAACCAAGACATTACGAAAGAATAAAGTAAACATCGTTACGCTGGGCTGTTCCAAGAACCTGGTTGATTCAGAAAACCTGTTCACGCAGCTCAAGGGTAATGGCTACGCCGTGGCTCACGAATCCGAGCGGGACGATTCCCAGATTGTGGTGATCAATACCTGCGGCTTCATCGACAACGCCAAGCAGGAATCCATCGACACCATTCTTCGCTACGTAGACGCCAAGGCCGAAGGCATGGTGGAGAAAGTGTACGTAACGGGCTGTCTGTCGCAACGGTACAAGGACGAGCTGGAAGTCGAAATTCCGGAAGTAGATGCCTGGTTTGGCAGTAACGAAATGCCTCGCCTGCTCAAGACGCTGAAGGCTGACTACAAGCATGAGCTCGTGGGCGAACGCTTACTGACTACACCCGCTCATTACGCCTACCTGAAAATTGCGGAAGGCTGCGATCGTCCCTGTAGCTTCTGTGCCATTCCGCTGATGCGGGGGAATCACGTTTCCCGTACAATTGAAGATCTGGAAACCGAAGTCAAGTCATTAGCTCGGCGGGGTACCAAAGAGCTGATTTTGCTGGCTCAGGACCTGACGTATTACGGACTGGATATTTATAAAAAGCGGAATTTGGCCGAGCTGATCGACCGTCTTTCGGACGTCGAAGGAATCGACTGGATTCGTTTACAATATGCGTACCCTTCTGGGTTCCCGATGGACGTGCTCGACGTCATGAACGCCAAGCCTAACATCTGCAAATACCTGGATATGCCCCTGCAAACGGGCTCGACGGAATTGCTGAAACTGATGCGGCGGGGCATTACGCGGGAAAAAACCGAAGAACTTATCCATACCATTCGCGATAAAGTGCCCGGCATTGCCTTGCGTACCACGCTGATTGTGGGTCACCCCGGGGAGACGGAAGAACTGTTCGAGGAAACGTACCGCTTTGTGGAAAACACACGTTTCGATCGTCTGGGGGTATTCCAGTACTCACACGAAGATCAGACGCACTCGGCAACGATGGAAGACAGCGTGCCGGCGGAAGAAAAGCAGCAACGGGCCGATGACATCATGGAATTACAACAGGGCATTTCCCTGGAGTTGAACCAGTCCAAAATCGGTCAGATCTATAAAGTACTGTTTGATCGGAAAGAAGGCGGTTATTTTATTGGACGTACTGAATTCGATTCTCCTGAAGTAGACAACGAAGTACTCGTCGCTGCTAACCAGTACGTACGTCAGGGCGATTTTGCTCAGGTACGGATTACATCGGCGGAGGAATTTGACCTTTACGGGGAGTTGGTGTAGGGTTTGAAGGGTGTTTCAGGTTTGAGTAAGTGTTAAGTTTAAAAGGGTTTGAATGGGGTTTAAGGACACCTGTTCAAACCTTTGCTTTTTTGATACGGTTGATGAATGTTCAACTTCAATCAATCAACCTTAAAACGCCATCAACCTTGAAACCTTTTCAAACGAATCAAACCTGAAACGTCCTCCAATCAGCCTCTGCTCTCCCGCTCCAACTAAACTTTCACCGCCTTTTGAACTAAGCCGTTGGCGAACGAGTTTGTTTGCCAGTCCCGTTTTACGAACTTCGGGCTCCAAATCCCGGTATTATGCAGGTTAGCTGTATTCCTTTAGCCCATACGCGGCAGTTTTCTTCGTTATTTCAAGCGTTTATTTCCGGTCAGGAAAATCTAAAACCTTTTTACGGTGAATTTCCTGATTTAGAAGGATTTAGAAAGCAGATTGAGCAAAAGAAATTCGATGTACAGAAGCGGCAGACGCTGGTTTCGGTGCTCGAAAAACAATACGCAGAACTCGATTCCAAGCCTGATTTTCAGGTTTTACTGGATGAAAAAACCTTCACCGTAACCTCGGGTCACCAGCTCAATCTCTTTACGGGACCGTTATACGTTATCTTCAAGTTAGTAACGGCCATTAACCTGGCCCGGCGACTGAAACAGGAGTTTCCGGAGTATACGTTCGTACCCGTGTACTGGATGGCTACGGAAGACCATGATTTTGAGGAAATCAATCATTTCCGGCTTTCGGGGAAAACCCATACCTGGCATACGCAACAAAAAGGAGCCGTGGGTCGGATGAATCCGAAAGAACTGGCGACTCTGTTCAAGGAAATTCCCGAACGACTGCCCCTCTTTGAACAGGCGTACCTCCAGCATAACACCCTGGCTGACGCGGTTCGTTATTACATCCACGAATTACTGGGAGCCGAAGGATTAATCTGTATTGATGCCGATGATCGGGCGTTGAAAGCCGAATTCCGTCCCGTAATCGAAGATGATCTCTTCAATCATACGGCGTTTAAACTCGTTCAGGAAGCTTCTGAAAAACTGGAAGCCATAGGCTATAAACAGCAGGTCACACCCCGCGAAATCAACTTCTTCTATCTGAACGAAGGTATTCGGGAACGTCTGGTACCAGATGAAAACGGAGTTCGGGTGAATGATACGCGATTGACTTTTGATAAAGATAAAATTCAGTCACTACTGGATCAGTCGCCGGAAGTATTCAGTCCGAACGTTATTCTGCGACCCGTATATCAGGAGGTGATTTTGCCCAATCTGGCGTACCTCGGTGGACCTGGAGAGTTGGCGTACTGGTTGCAACTCAAGCCGGTATTTGATCATTACCAGATTCCCTACCCCATCCTGATGCCGCGTAATTTTGCCATGATTATTAGTCAGGCAACGCAGCGGCGGATTCAGAATCTGGGCCTGACGCCGGAAGAACTCTTCCAAGATGAAGCAACGTTACGCCGGCAGTATGTAGAAAAACACGCGGCTTACTCCCTGGATATTCAGCCTGATCTTCAACAGATGCTGGAGGCCTTGGAAGCGATGCGAACGAAAGCCGTACAAGTCAATCCGACGCTGGACGGGCACATCAAAGCAGAAGCTCAGAAGCTCAGAAACTGGGCCGAACGGTTAGACCGCCGGTTGGTGGCTTCCGAAGCCCAAAAACAGGAAACGGGGGTACGGCATTTGAGTGAATTGAAAGCGTACTTGTTTCCCGGTGGCGGCTTGCAGGAACGTACGGATAACTTCCTGAATTTTTACCTGGCCAATCCGGCGTTTATCAGTCAGCTACTGGACCTGTTCGATCCGTTCTGTTACGAATTTTATATGCTTACGGAAGCCTAACCTTGGTTAGGCTGGTAAAAAAACCGCTGATCTGAGTCCATTCAGATCAGCGGTTTTTTGGGTTTTGATGGGGCAGCATATCTCGATACCCCGCATTGCATGCGGGGCTATGTGTATTGAACCCCTTCGGGGTTGGGGGTTTGGTTGGGAAGGGAACAGGTACCCATGGTTAAAATGTATTTACCCTTTTGAAGCCCTATACTCAGTCTTCCCGTCTCAAATTTCAGTTTTAGAAACTCGCTAACAGATTGTCCGTAGCATCCGCTACGGACTTTTTAGTTGGTAGGCTGTGCCTGCCGGGCTGGCCAAGTCCCTTGCATGGCGTCAAGTGAAAAAACAGGTTGCCCTACTTCATTGCCCCTATCCGATCATTTTTTCGGATAGTATGTATTCACTAAAAAGTAATAGGGTGTCAGCAAATGGTGTACGAATACGTTCTTGCCATCTTCGGGAAAACGTTTTCGATACGCATCATTCGGTTGGAGGATGATGGGTGAACCCGCCCGCATGTAATTGTTCACGGAGGCATAAGTAGGTTGCGGCAGGTTGGGTTTGTACTTCTTCACCTGTGAATACACCATTTTCCCGAGGGTTTTCCGGAAACGTTTTTCGGCGGTACGCGTCGCCCGGTCCATCCGGTTATAAATGCGTCTCGCAAAAATTCGGATTAAAAAGGGCTGTTTTTTAAGGGCTGGTTTAACGTCTTTAAATGGGTTGACGGGATTGAAATCACGGAGCGTCTGAATGGAAAAGGGCGTTTCGGGTACCCAATCAGCGGCGTTTAAAACGGTATGACTCCAACCATCCCGCGTGAGAAACTCATAATCATAGGCATAATACAGATTACCCGGTTTAGGAGCGGCACTGCAGTACGTTTTGAAGACCAGATCACCGGGAAGCTCCTGGCGTCGCACCAGGTCAGCCAGGTACGAACGGGTCAGGTACGCCAGTGCCCCACCCTGACTATGACCCATAATCAGAAATTCACGGGTGCCCTTGCCGTAAAGTTCCCGTACCTTTTCCACGATGGTCGGAGCCAAATCCGCTAAACCCAGCATCCAGCCGACGTGTACTGTGGCTTTGGAATCTTGGGCCAGCTGATAACGGAATTTTCTCCCGCTACCCAGATCCAGTTCGCCCGTAGCCGGAACCATGGCGGCGTAGAAGTTTTCGAGCCAGCTGGGAGTCGCCTGTACCGTTCCCCGAACACAAATTACCGCTACGCCGTCCGTTCGTTGCCAGAGTTCCCAGAGGTTTTTGAGTTCGTATTCAGGACTACGATAGAGTCGTTTATACTGCGTGGGAATTGGAATCAGGTCGGATTTGGCCGTATCTACCTGCTGCATGAACAGCCCCAGCATGTCGCGGTATTCGTTGGGATCAAAACCAGCTTTCAAGTGTTGGCCCACACTGTCAGAAAAGCTAAAGAGAAGTAGAATAAACAGAACGTAAGGTTTCATAAAGGTTGATCTTAAGAAAGGGTAAGTTAAAAGAATTACCTGATTTCCGGACTGATCTGAAAAAGATTGCTTAACCTCGCAGTCACTTCGCTAAAGAAGGATGTACAAATCGTTAGCTGAACGTTGGGACGGCTAACGTACGCTGTGACACGTTTAAAACTTCGATTGCTATGCGTTTTGCCACGAAAGCCATTCATGCGGGCGTTGAACCGGACCCGTCTACGGGAGCCATCATGACACCCATTTACCAAACTTCCACGTACGTACAGCAGGCTCCGGGGGTGCATAAAGGGTACGAGTACTCCCGTACACACAACCCTACGCGTACGGCTCTTCAGAACGCTCTGGCAGCCCTGGAAAATGCCCAACACGGCATTTGTTACGCTTCGGGACTGGCCGCAACGGATGCCTTACTGAAGCTATTCAAGCCGGGCGATGAAATTGTGGCGACGAATGATTTATACGGAGGCACGTACCGGATTTTCGTACGCATTTTTGAAGACTTTGGGCTAAAATTTAAATTCATTGACCTCAGTGACCCGGCCGCCGTTGAAACGGCTTTCACCGAACAGACCAAAATGCTCTGGCTGGAAACACCCACGAATCCACTGCTGCGTATTTTGGATATTCGTTCCCTGGCTGCTCAGGCCCGTAATCGCGGCATTCTTACGGTGGTGGATAACACATTCGCCTCGCCCTACCTCCAAAACCCCTTGGACCTGGGAGCCGATATTGTCATGCATTCCGTGACGAAATACCTCGGCGGACACTCCGATACCGTAATGGGAGCCTTGATGCTCAATGACGATGAGCTGGCTGCCCGTCTGCGATTTATTCAGAATGCCTGCGGAGCCGTACCCGGTCCACAGGATTGCTTTCTGGTGCTGCGGGGAATCAAAACGCTACATATTCGTATGAAACAGCACTGCGAAAACGCCCGGCAGGTAGCGGAGTTTCTAAACAATCATCCGAAGGTTGGCAAAGTGTACTACCCCGGCTTGGCTACGCACCCGGGCCATGCACTGGCGGCGGAACAGATGCGGGATTTCGGGGGAATGCTCTCCTTCGAACTTAAAGGCGATGATTACGAAGAAGCCGTTCGGGTGATGTCGAGCTTCAAGGTTTTTTCATTGGGCGAATCGCTCGGTGGCGTGGAATCGCTTTGTACGCACCCAGCGAGCATGACGCACGCCAGCATTCCCAAGTCCGAACGCGAAAAATCCGGGTTGAAGGATACGCTGATTCGGCTGAGCGTAGGAATCGAGGATGTGGAGGATTTGATCGAGGATCTGACGCAGGCGATTGAACGATAAGTCTAATCGCGGATTATAAAAAAAGAGCCTCCGGGATACCGGAGGCTCTTTTCAGTTCTGGTGTACTAAGGCGTTAGTCGTACGCGTACTTGTACGGGAATAATCGTTTCGCCATTGTCCAGTGTAACTAGGAACATGAAGGCGATTTCACCGTTGGCCGTGACGAGACGAGCATTAGCAGCTGATTTGGATTTAAATTCAACCAGCGTCGTGGTGAATTTAACCGAAGTTCCATTGCCTGCAATGGGTTGGGCAATGTACGTAGCGTTCGCTACTGAACCTGCGTTAATGCTACTGTTTCCAGCCGAAACCCGAGTGATTTCCTTAATCGTACGTCCGCTATTTTCTGGAATAGACAGCGTGAACTCAATCGCTGAGGTAGAATCCTTAATGGATTTCGTGATGTAGGGATTGAATCCGTACGTAGTCGTACCGGGGAACGTCACGGGTACTGCGGGTCGGTTGTCTTCGTAAAACGTGCCAAAATCATCCTTACAAGACGTAAGCAGGATGGGAAAGCACAGGATCATTAAAAGAAATATGTTTTTCATCTGTGTCGATAATTAGAAGTGTGTTTAGTTCACATCCCACCAAACCCGTACGTTCTGAAGTATGTTGTTCGGGAAATTAGGATTTCTGGCAATTTCCTGATCAATGTAACGAGCCCGAACCGGACGCGTTCCGTCCACGCCGACCGCGTTCTGGTGCTGGGCTAACGTAGGGTAACCCGTTCTCCGCCAGTCATTCCACTGCTCAAGACCATTGCCGTACAGTGAAATATACTTCTGGGTAATGATCTGTTTGATCTTCTCTTCGTTACTACCCGCTAACGTTACGACCGTAGGGTTCGCCGTGAAGTAAGCACTGATGTCCGCGTCAGAAATACCCGCCGATGCCATGGACGTCCGAATGCCTTCTTCGTAAAGTTTCTGAGCATCGCCTGCCGTACCTAAGCGGATAGCAGATTCGGCTAAGATGAAGGCACGCTGCCAGTTGGTAATTAACCGAACGGGACCTTCTCCGTTTTCACCCGTTACGTACGAGCTGAACATGGAGCGATTCGCCGCCTGTGGAGGGGTACCGGCAAAACCGTTATCAATGGTTACGTAGTTGCCGGTAGGCCGGGTTACGAATAACGGAAGCCGGGGGTCTTTCAATCCCTGTAGTAACGTTACGAAACGGGTACTGATTAACTGATCCGTACTGAAGGAAGAGTTGTATGTGTACGTGTAAATCGGACTTTGGCTACCTACCTGCGATCCGAAATTCACGGCCAGATTTTGAGCATTCGTCGTAATGAAGTCATTGCCTTGAATGACTTCATCAATGATTGACTTCGCCTTCGCGGGCTCTACGCTACTGATTTGCAAGGCTAGCTTCAACAGTAAGGTGTTACCGGCTTTTTTCCAGTTTTCGATCGTACCGCCGTAAACGATGTCGTCGCTACCGGGCGTGGTACTACTGGTTTTTTCCAGATCAGCCAACCCTTCTTTCACCAGGTCAAACAGGCTTTGAATGCCCTTGGCATTATCGCCCAGGTAAATCTCTTTCTGCGTATCCAGTCGAGGTTGCGTATTGGCATCTCCCTGCAGAGCTTGCGAATATGGCACATCACCCCATACGTCCGTTGCGATGGAAAACGTATACGCTTTCATGATTTTGGCAATGCCGACATAGGCGTTGGAATTGCTCGTCTGGGCTACTTCAATAAGTTTCTGATAATTGATCAGAGCACCACCGTAGATTTCAAATCGCCACTGGTTTCCGAAATCAGATCCATCCGTATTGTAGCGATCCCAGGTAACGGGGCTACCGTTGGCTCCGGCCGTTACGCTCATGATCACACTGGCAAAGCGGTTGAGATCATTAGCATTGGAGAATGCAGAACCCGCCAGTCCACTCGGTAACAGGGTAGCAGGAGGTACAGTAATAGGATTGTTGGGGTTCTGATTGATGTCCAGATAATCCGAGCAGGAAGAAAGAGCGACTACCGAACAGGCCATCGTTACTCCCTTTATCCATTTTTTATGTATTGCTGAGAACTTCATCTAAGTACAGAATTAGAATGTTACACGAAGGTTAACTCCATAATTGCGTGTAGTAGGAATACCGTTCAGGTCTAGACCTTGAATATTACCGGCTCCTTGCGTATTGATTTCAGGATCGCTGGGGAAACCAGGAGCGTACATCCACAGGTTCCGGCCACTGACGCCAATGCTGATGTTGCCAAAAGGCGTACGGCTCAGCAGCGAGCTGGGAAGGGCGTAGTTCAGAGCAACCTCCCGAAGACGATACGCCGTTGCGTCAAATACGGCTCCTTGTGATGCTAAACCACCCAGGCTCTGCCAGTAACTTTGAGCGGAGATCTGAATGTTATTCGGACGGGTGGTTCCATCCGCATTGAGAATAACGCCGGGTAAAATGCGGGGCTGGTTACGGTCAACACCGGTAATTTCCGTCTGGCCGGCATTTCGCATATCTACCTGAGAGAAGGAATAGAGTTGTCCGCCTTTATTGACGTCCACCAGTGCGGATAACGTGAAACCTTTGTACGAGAAGTTATTCGTCAAACCAGCCACCCAGTCTTTCTGCGGATTCGAGATTACTTGTCCGGCAATACCGGGCACGAATAAGCCCGTATTGGGGTTAACCAGCAATTCACCACTTTCGGTACGGGCATTGGCCGTTCCGATGATTACGCCGTAGGGGTAACCAACGGCAATCGAAGGAGCAATACCGGAGAAACTGTCGCCCGTGATGTTGGAGTTGTTAACACCCTCCGAGATCGCAACCACTTTATTGCGAATACGGGTAAAGTTCAACAACACATCCCACTTGAAGGAAGACGTACGAATAGGCGTAGCCGAAAGCTGTAACTCAATCCCTTTGTTCTGCATTTCGCCGATGTTCGTCGTGCGAGTGTCGTAACCGCTGGAATTTGAGATCGCTACGTTGAAAATCTGGCTGGTACTTCTGGTATTGAAATATGTAAAATCAACGCCCAGACGATTGTTGAAGAAGCCTACGTTCAGACCTACTTCAAAGGAGTTTACGAACTCAGGTTTTAAGTTCGTGGAACCAATCCGGCCATCGGGTTGAAAACCGGGGAGGCTAGTACCGCCCACATTCAGCGGGAAGGTTATATCCGCAACGTTATTACCGAAAGTCGCTGAAGTAAAGAAAGACTGTAAGCGATACGGATCAGCATCACGACCTACCCGGGCAATGTTTCCTCGCACTTTCAAATAAGAAACTGCTTCCGTTTTTACGTTAAACGCTTCAAGCGGGACAAAGCTCAACGCAGCCGAAGGATAGAAATAGGCATTTTGTTCCTTTGGTAACGTAGAAGACTGATCTACGCGGCCCGATAATTCCAGAAACAGATACGATTTGTAATCCAACGAAAGTTGACCGTAATGACCTACCAGGCGGCGTCGGTTGGTAGACGCATAGGATTTAGTAAATACGGAACCTACGCCCACGTTGTCAAAACCAGGAATAGCCAGTGATTCTGAAATAACGCCTGATTCTCTGTACGACCGCTGGTTCAGGTTTTGTCCTAACAACAGATTCGCATTCAGGCCTTGTACAAACAGATCATTTTTCTTGGCGTTGATCAACAGGTCACCGTTTAACTCCGACCGGAAACGTAGATCTTCATCGATCTGGCCCTGAGGTGCACGGGCGGCTCCCACGCGTTGAATCTGCTTTCTGTTGTCCGTATACGTATCCGCAGTCACCCGGTAGCTAACGTTCAGCCAGTTCGTGATGTCGTATCCGACGGAAAGGTTACCAAAAACCCGGTCAACGTTGCTGTTAAAGAAGGTATTCTGGATGCTCCATAACGGGTGATTCTGACCATTCACGAAGTAAAAATCTTCACCCGTGAGGGGATCCAGATAAGGGGTGTTGACCAGGTCGTAACTTCTGGGAATACGCGTAATCTGTCCAAAAGCACTACCGCCATTACCCATCAGCGTATTTTTCTGAGCCGACTTTACGTACGTGATGGTGCCGCCCAGTTTAATACCGTTTTTCAGCTTGCTGTTTCCACCCACTTGTACGCTATGACGATCGAAATCACTCTCCCGAACGACCCCATTCTGAATGGTGCTGGAAATCGTAGCCGCGAAATTGTTGTTCTGATCGCCACCCGCAATGTTCAGGGCGTTCTGGAACATAGTTCCCGTTTTGTAGAAATCCCGGATGTTATTCGGATAAGCCCGGTAGGGAACCGTTTCTCCCCGGAAGTTCTGTACCGTTTCGAAACCAGGCGTACCAAACGCAGGTCCCCAGGAATTCGTACTATTGTTTACGTAGTTGTTCTGCGTACCCTGTCCGTACTGGTTCTGAAGCTTGGGCAGATACGCAACATTTTGCCAGTTTACCGAAGAGTTAAACGTCACCTCGGTTTTACCATTTAAGCCCTTCCCGCTTTTCGTGGTAATCACAATCACCCCGGCGGAAGCTCTGGAACCATACAATACCGAAGCGGCAGGGCCTTTCAGTACGTTGATAGACTCGATACTTTCCGGGCTAATGTCGGCGAGACGGCTAGAAGGCTGAGAGCCAAAAAGCGTATTCTGAGAGTTGTCTACGTCATTGTTGAAGATGATCCCATCCACAACGACGAGCGGCTGGTTACTACCATTGAAGGAAGTAATCCCGCGGATGTTGATGTTCGTAGAGGCACCCGGAGCACCCGAAGAGCTCGTGATATTAACCCCGGCTACTTTACCCTGTAAGGTGTTCAGCACGTTGGGCTCCGAGCGTTGGGCCAAGGCAGAACCATTTACATTTTGAGTAGCATACCCCAGCGAACGCGTATCTCTTTCAATACCCTGTGCGGTGACGACCACTTCGTTCAGCGATTCAACACTCGACTGAAGAACGACATCAATCGTCGTCCGGCCGTTGATTTCCTCTTCTTTACGACCGAAGCCGACCGCACTGAATACCAGGGTAGTACCGTTTGCAGGTAGGGTCAACCGATAAGTGCCCTTCGCGTCTGTATTGGTTCCGGTGTTACTGCCTTTGACAACAACAGTAACCCCAGGAATGGGTGCTCCATCTTCGGAGGCCGTAACGGTACCCGTTACGATACGATCCTGTGCCTGGGCAATCCACCCGAATAGCATCAGAAAAGTGAAGAATAAAAGTTTCTTCATGGTTGTGGTAAATTGGTTAAGAAATAGACAAAAAGGAAACAGGAAAAGCAGAGCCTTACTGATAGGAGAATCCAGCAAATTCTATCCGATAAAAGAGGCTGTCGAAAGCAAAAAATTTCGCGTGGAGAGGAGCGTGTAGTAGTTAGGCATAGCTTTAAGAGTTGATGAAGTAAGTAATGGCTAAGTACTTAAAGTATAATTTTAAAATGTGAGCATTTTTACTTAAAAATAGCCTTTGTGAAGGAGGCCTTTTAAAAATGGGCTACAAAATTAGCTGTTTGCTATAGATATCCGAATAAAATTCGGTAAAATATTATTTAAGTAATTACATTTTAAGGAAATGATCCAAAGCCGTTTTTTTTAAAAATGCTAATAAAAGCTCTTTGAAGGCAGAATTTTTGATAAATTGATCAATGTCCTCCAGTAAAATTAGATATATTTTAAAATTTTTAAAGAAATTAAATTTTGATGATTCTGGAGTTATCCAATGTTTAGCATCCTGGAAAGCGGGACAAAAATCAAAATTTGCTCCTCCAATATGGGTTGAGTATATAGTACTATAATTTGCGATTTAGTCTCGGTATCAGGTGTGTAAAAAAAGGACGGTGGCTACAGGAAAATAGAGACTATACATAGATACCGAGGCGGCCTGTTCTTCAAAAGAGGCCGCCTCGGTGAAGGGAAAGAAACAAGGAGTTAGTTATCCGTTGCCAGCAAATTCGTGGCTCGTTCAAAAGCTGAAATCGATCAGAGGTATTTGGTATAAACCGGGGCGGAAATAGTAGGAACGAGAATCCGTCTGTAGGTTAGCGATTAAACAATCCATAACTCACCTTAGCAGAATCTGGTTGTTTGCCTGGTCCTAGCGAGGTACGTTGTAACTCTGGCTTCCTACGGCAGAAGTCAAAGCATCAGTGGAAACATTACCGCCCTTCTTAAGATCGCATACAACTGTTGAAACAGTTGTCATACGTTGCTGAATTCAGAGGTTCATCGGCTAGCCGTGCCGTTTGTAACTACGCCATAGCTCGTTTCCCTGCTCATGACATCAGAATGGATTTATCGTCACCAGCCATAGTAGCCGTAGCCGCTACTGCACGTTCCTGTACGTAAGCCCTCAGGGTTGCAACAACGAACGGGAGGTAACACAGGAATGAATACCCAGATTCTTGCCAGTAACCTGGCAACATAGACTTCCGGCTCAGGCCGAATGAATACCTGAGTAATCCCAGAAGAGCTGACGATGGTTAGAAAACCGGACAGCCGCAGAGAATCGGCCCTGGTTTAGGGGATGTAAGGAAAAAAGTAATCACGATGTTGATGAAGTTTTGGTTAAGGAAAATTCCAATGGGTTGCAAAAGTAGAAGGTTTATTTTGTCAGACAATAGGAAAGTATTTTTTTTACGAAATGTCCTATGTTTTTTTCTTATGAGTCTTGACGAGGCCTGATTTCATTGGTTGAAAAGCTTATAAGGCAAAATTATATTTTGTTATCATTTTCAAAATAAGGTCTGTTCTAACCAGAGAAAACTATGAAAAATTCTATTTTGGCCGCCTTACTACTGGTCTCTCTAGGGAGTCATGCTGCGGTGGATCCCGTTAAAAAACGCATGGATCAGATGGCTAAAGAGATTGAGAAAAAAGTGATTACCTGGCGGCGGGATTTTCATGAACATCCGGAGCTGGGAAACCGGGAATTCCGTACGTCCGAGAAGATAGCGGCTCATTTGAAGGCTCTGGGGCTGGAGGTAAAAACGGGCGTTGCCAAGACGGGTGTTGTAGCCATTTTGAAAGGGGGTAAACCCGGTCCGGTCATTGCCTTACGGGCGGACATGGATGGCTTACCCGTAACAGAACGCGTAGACGTTCCTTTCGTTTCAAAGGTTACCACCGAATATAACGGACAGCAAACGGGGGTTATGCACGCCTGCGGTCACGATGGCCACGTAGCCATTCTGATGGGCGTAGCCGAAGTACTGGCCGGGGTAAAGAATGAGCTAAAAGGAACCATCAAGTTTATTTTCCAGCCCGCCGAAGAAGGAGCCCCGCAGGGCGAAGAAGGCGGAGCGGCTTTGATGATTAAAGAAGGCGTACTGGAAAATCCTAAGGTAGATGCCATTTTCGGCTTACACCTCAATGCTCAGACACCCATTGGGCAGATCAAATACCGGCCCGGAGGTACCATGGCTGCCGTTGACTTCTTCAGTGTGAAAGTGAAAGGGAAACAATCGCACGGAGCCTATCCCTGGCTGAGTATCGATCCGATTGTGACGGCTTCTCAGATTGTCAATAACCTGCAAACGATCGTTAGTCGTAAATTGGATCTGACTAGCGGAGCGGCTGTCGTAACAGTCGGGGCCATTCACGGGGGCATCCGGCAGAACATTATTCCCGAAGAAGTGAATATGATGGGGACCATTCGCTACCTGGATGCTCCGATGCAAAAGGTGATTCATGACAACCTTCGGCAGGTGGCCGAAAAAACAGCCGAAAGCCAGGGAGCCAAAGCGGATGTGAAAATTGATGTCATGTATCCCGTTACTTATAATGATCCGGCCCTGACGGATCAGATGGTTGGTTCGCTGGAAGAAGTGGCCGGGAAAGACAACGTTCTGCTGACACCCGCCGTAACCGGAGCGGAAGATTTCTCTTTTTTCCAGCAAAAAGTACCCGGACTGTTTTTCTTCCTGGGCGGAGCTCCGCTTAACAAATCCCAGGCACAAACCGCTCCACACCATACGCCGGACTTTTACATTGACGAAGGCGGGTTTGAACTGGGCATCCGGGCCTTCTGTCATTTGGTCGTAGACTACGCCGATCAGCACAAGTCGGCTAAAGTCAGCAGCCGTTAGGAGCGAATTTTGTAGTTACGGATCATCAACCACAACAGGCCGGGTGCGTATCGTTTGAGATAGGCCCCGGCTACTTCTTTCAGGCCTCCGATGTACACTTCCCGCTTGCGGGAGCGGAGGGCCTTGAGGATACGTTCAGCACATACATCGGCGGGGATGCCCCGGGCCTGGTTTTCATCCATCCGGTTATTGGCTTCGCCGCGACCGTTCAGGGCATTAAGCGAAATAGCGGTTTTGATGTAACCCGGACAGATGATCGTCACCCAAAGTCCTTCCCGCCAGATTTCGGCCCGTAGCGAATCAAAGAAACCACGAATAGCGAATTTGGAGGCGGCATAACTCGTCCGCATCGGTGTAGCGACGTACCCGGCAATGCTTGAAACGGGTACAATCAGGCCGTTTTTCTGAGCTAGTAGCGTGGGTAATACCGCTTTAGTCAGGGCAACGACGCCAAAATAGTTGACCTCCATCAGCCGACGATCTACATCGATGGAGCTCTCCAGAGCCAGTGACCGCTGACTAATCCCTGCGTTCTGTACCAGAATATCAATACGGCCAAAGGTTTGTAAAACGTCCTGAAGGCAAGCAGTAAACGTATGGGGTTGACTCATATCCATGACCACAATCCGGACGCGGTCGGCGGGCAGAGCCAGCTCTTGAGCCACCCGCTGTAATTCGGTTTCTCGCCGGGCTGAAAGTACCAGACAACTTCCTTCGCGGGCGAAGGCATGAGCTAAGGCTTCGCCAATGCCTGACGAAGCTCCCGTAATCCAGACGACCTGATCCCGAAATGTGGACATACCGTAAAAAGGTTTTGTGTGAAAGCGGGACGTTAGGTACAAAAAAGAACCGTCGCTTCAAAGAAACGACGGTTACTCTCACCCCAAAACTTAAACTACCCACAAGGGGATTCCTTTTTCGGCTCGTGCTCGTAGCATTAGCCGGGCTATGAAAATCAGCGAATAATCGAATTTGAAAAGGGCAGGCCCGTAAGAGGCTGCGGAATACTGAATCAAATAAAAATCAATCTGAGCGGAAAGCCACTAGCGTAAAAATCGGAAATATACTCCCTTCAATTTTCTGCCGATCAGATCGTATAAAAGAGAGATAAGACGAAAAATTTTTCAGTCTTATCAAAAAGCGAACTCATTCAACTTTACCCGCATTGATGGCTTTGAATAAGGCCTCTCCGTACGATTCACTGATGGGGATGTGTACCTGACCAATTTTGATCCGTAAGTTACGAATCGATTCAATTTTATCGAATGCAATGATGAACGATTTATGAACGCGTAGAAAAGGACCGCTGGGTAACTTTTCTTCCATGGCTTTCATCGTCAGTCGCGTAATTACCGGACGGCTCTGTCCTTCAAGATAAATCTTTACGTAATCCTTTAATCCTTCTACGTATAGAATATCGGCAATACGGATTTTTACTAACGAATAATCGGCATTAACAAACAGGTATTCCTGGGTGGGAGCGGGCGTAGGCTCGGCTACTACTGGCGTTTCCTGATGCCGCAAATTATGGAGTTCGTACGCTTTATTGACTGCTTTTAAGAAGCGTTCAAAAGAGACGGGCTTGAGCAGATAATCAAGTACGTCGAGGTTAAATCCTTCCAGGGCAAACTCTTCGTAAGCCGTTACGAAAACGACCATCGGAGCCTGCGTCATGCTCTGGACAAACTGTACCCCACTAATACCCGGCATCTGAATATCCAGAAATAGCAGATCGATCGGCTGCTGCTGCATCACCTCCTGAGCTTCGAAGGCATTTTTACAACGCTTTACTAAATTCAGAAAGGGTACTTTTCGTATGTTATCTTCCAGTAAGTCAAGGGCTAACGACTCATCGTCAACGGCGAGGCAGTTCATCATGGTTTCGTTTGTTTTGGGTACACCGCAAAAGTAAATAGTTGGATTCACTACTGATTCATTTCGAAAATGAATTTGGTTAGTGATTCACAGCTTCTTTCCAGGAGCGGTCTTTCAAAGGGTGGTCATTGGTAAAGTGCAGGGTAAGTTTTACTTCGTACCAGTCCGAATTTTCGTCAATCACTAATTCGTGCGATTCGGGGTACAACAGGCTCAGCCGGCGTTTTACATTGGGCAAACCAATGCCTGAACTACCGTCTTTAACCTCCTTGAACCGACGATTGACTTTGTTACGCACCGTAAAGATCAGCGTATGATCCCTGGATTCGAGCGACACTTCAATCACCGGATCACTAATCAGACCAACCCCGTGTTTAAATGCATTTTCAACGAATGGAATCAGCAGCATGGGCTCAATTAACTGGTGCGTGAGCTGATTATCCGCGTGAAAATGAATCTTCACATCGTTACCAAAACGAATTCGTTGTAAATCAATGTAATTGTTAAGGTACTTGATTTCTTTTTCCAGCGAAACCCGCGAGCCATTCGACTCGTAAAGCATATACCGCATCAAATCCGAAAGCTGAATGACTACGGGTTCAACCATATCCGATTTCTTGCGGGAAAGCGATACGATACTGTTAAGCACGTTGAACATAAAGTGCGGACTAATCTGCGAACGCAGGAAGCTCAATTCGGATTTAAGTCGTTCGTTTTCCAGCTCTTTCCGCTCTTGCTGATCCGACAGATAATCACTCAGTAGACGGTAAATGGTACTAATCGCCAGAATGAAAAAGACCGGAAACAGGGTGTAAAAGGTGATGCGAGCGGAAGGAAGTTCGGGAAAGAAAACGTAATTGCGTAAGCTCAGATTGATGGATAAAACGCCCGTTACCGACAGCAAAATATAGGCGAGGTAATACCAGACGCCCTGACGCTGTAATACCCGGGGAATCAGAAAATTAGCGTTAATGTAAAACAGCGGAATGGTGAGCATCTGTAATAGAATCACCACCTCGTCTGGTACCTTTACCTTGGGCGTACCCGGCGGGTTCTGGGGGGAACGAAGCAGAAACGGCAGGGACAGAAAAAATGCCCAGAATGCCAGGTGCATCAGCCCGGTCAACGATTGAGTAAAAGTTTTCGTCTTAAATTCTCGCACAAGTCGTCCGTGTGTTGTTGTACACTAAAGTACGAAAGTACATTTCGTATCAAATTTCAAAGCGGCGAATATGCTGATTACCGGGATAAAGTTCGCATTTCGAGCGATGTTAAAATAAACGGGCAAAGGGCCTTTAGCTCAGGGGTAATCGAACGGTAAAGGTACTTCCCTGCCCCAGCGTACTATGGAGCGAAATGCTGCCTCCGTGCCATTCCGCAATCCGTTGACTAACGGCCAGGCCAATGCCATACCCACTATAAATCAACGCATTGTTTGCCCGAAAAAAAGGTCCGAAAACCCGTTCCTGATCTTCAGGCGGGATGCCGATACCTTTATCCTCGATGGCGATCAGGCAATGGGTTGCATCGCTTCCAATCCGAATGAATGCTTCGTGCGTAGACGAGTATTTACAGGCGTTGTCAATCAGATTCGTGAAAAGAGTCTTTAGCAAAGCTTCGTCACCGGGTACCAGAAGCTCCCGGCGTTCATCGAGTACGGGCTCAAAGACCAGCTTTTGAGCTTTTCGCAACGAACTGAGTTCCGCGTAAATGTCCAGCAATAATTCAGGAATGGAAATCAGTTTTCGGCGGAGTACCGGGTCCAGCGGACGGGCCAGTTGCAGAAGTCCATTCGTTAGTCCAATGAGACGTTGCGTATCCTGAAATAGATCACGCAGGATCAGGCGATATTCTTCCGAGGATAAGGCTTCTTCCAGACCCGACTGAATATCGGTTTTCATGGCCGCCAGGGGCGTTCGGAGTTCGTGCGAAGCGTGGGATACAAAGCTCTTCTGTTGTTCAAAAGACAGATTAAGCCGGTTAAGCATCTGGTTGAAGTTGATCGCCAGCTGAGCCATTTCGTCCCGCCCATTGCCTTCCGGAAGACGCTCTTTCAAATTCTGGGCCGTAATCTGCTGAATCTGGGTATTAATCGTGGCGATGGGCCGCAGAAACAAACCCGCTAGCAGACCACTGACGACTACGGTCAGTCCTACGCCCACG
Organism: Siphonobacter sp. BAB-5405; assembly: GCF_002872335.1. GTDB lineage: Bacteria > Bacteroidota > Bacteroidia > Cytophagales > Spirosomataceae > Siphonobacter. The sequence goes on from NZ_NJAG01000015.1 coordinate 95,432, forward strand.
ACCCAGCAGATCATCAGCGTATTTCGCAAATAAATGAGCTTGCTTTTACCGAATTTATCGTAGGCCGAAGCCAGCACGACGTATTCACTGCCCGAAGCTTTCAGACTTGAGGGCAGAGCCAAGGCAATCAGGTCAATTTTGGCCGAACTTTGCTCCACCCGCTTTTCCTCGCGTACTTCAGCCAGCAAGGCGGGATCATACTGGGGCGGCTGATCGTCCAGACTCGAATACAGCAATCGATTATGCTCGTCGAACACGAGAACCTGTTCTTCGAATAAGGACGTCAGCGAATTCTGATCGATGATTTTCAGCAAATCATTATCGATTTCCTTGACATCCATCAGATAACGGGCCGTTGTGCGAGCCTTGTTTTCCAGTCGGCCCAGAAACTCCTCCTCGCGGTACGAAGCGGAAATCTGGTAAATCACGGCCGAAAATAAAGTCAGTAATCCGGCCACGACCAGTGAAAACAGCAAGGCCAGTTTGTAGCGAATGAACATAATTAATACTCGGGCCGGAGAATGTATCCCTGGCTGGGTTTGGTATGAATGAGCTTGGGTTCGTAGGGACGATCGACTTTCTTCCGCAGATAGGCAATGTAGACCTCAACGATGTTGGTACCCGGATCAAAGTTCAGGCCCCAGACTTCTTTCAGCAGTTCCATTTTGGTGATAAGCTGATTCTGATGCAGCAGTAAGTATTCCAGCAACGCGTATTCCTTGGCGGTCAGCTCCAGCTTTTCGCCATCCCGGGTGACGGTTTTGCTCAACAGGTTCATTTCCAGATTGGCGATCTGAAGCCGGGTTTGCATCGGAATCTCGTCCATGAACTCATTCCGGCGAAGCAGGGCCAGCATACGGGCGTGCAGTTCACGAATATCGAAGGGCTTCGCGAGGTAGTCGTCCGTGCCCTGTTCAAAGCCCCGCAGGCGATCTTCCGTATCATCCAGAGCCGTGAGCATCAGAATGGGTAGCCGCGGGCGTTGCCGACGGAGTTCGCCGCAAATGGCATAGCCATCCAGACCGGGCAGAACCACATCCAGAATGACGAGATCGTATCGCTGGCCCAGGGCCGCCTGTAATCCGGCCGTACCGTCAAAAACCGGCGATACTTCGTATCCTTTACGGGTGAGCGTTCGCGAAATGCTTTCGGATAAACGCTGATCGTCTTCGACTAAGAGTATTTGTTTGGCAGACATCGTGGACATCGGTTTGGGGTGCTTCCTTATTTCTGGAACGGCCTGCGGTACTTTCGCCGTATCTTTGCCGTTCATTCATTTCCATTCATTCAGAAGAAATCCGAACGCAGGTATCGCGATTACCTTCTTACTTAGAGCCCGACCCATGGATCAGCGTTTGCGGAAAACGGAACGATTGAAAAGCAAAAAAATGCTTGACCAGCTGTTTGCCCGGAAGGACAATACGAGTATGGCTGTATTCAGTTACCCGTTGAAAGTGAATGCCTTGCCGGCTTCCGGTACGGCTCCGCTTCCGCAGATTCTGGTATCCGTATCCAAGCGAAACTTCAAGAAAGCGGTTGATCGAAATCTAATTAAACGCCGGATGCGGGAAGCGTATCGCCTGCATAAAGCCCTCATTACGGAGGTCGAATCGGTACCCGTGGCGATTGCTTTTGTGTACGTAGCCAAAGAAATACTGCCTTTCGCTGACATCGAGAAAAAGATGAAATTCGTACTCAAACAACTCGGGAAAACCAGTACACCGACGCTTCCCTAAGGCGAAAACGGGCAATAGTCTCCGGCGAATTTGCAAATCTCGCCGTTAGATAACCGAAAATTGAAAAAAAATCGCTAAATTGTTCTTAAAAACAGGATTTCATCGCCAGCCCTTATTCGCATGAAACGTACCGCTCTGAAAGTCGGCATTCTTACTACCTGCCTGGTCGGAGGCCTCGGATTGTTTTCCTTCACGGACCCGGGAGAGCGGACCTTCGAGATCATGAAGAATCTCGACATCTTCGCTACGTTGTTTAAAGAACTCAATACGTATTATGTAGACGAGGTGAATCCGAATAAAACCATTCGGACGGGCATCGACGCGATGCTTAAAAATCTGGATCCGTATACAGTCTATTACCCCGAAGACGATATCGAGGATTATATGACCATGACGACCGGCAAATACAACGGTATCGGTATCCTAACGCAGCAACGACAGGGCAGATTTACGGTACTCATGGTGTACGAAGGAACACCCGCCGAAAAAGCGGGAATTCGCATTGGGGATGAGATTCTGAAAATCGATGGCCTGGATATTAAAAAGCCCGGCATGAACGTCGATAAGCTGATGAAAGGGCAAACGGGTACAACCGTGAAACTGAGCATCCGGCGATACGGCCAGCAAAATACCGAGGAAATCAGCGTAGGGCGGGATGTGGTGAAAATGACGAATGTTCCCTACTACGGCATGATTGATCAGGAAGTAGGCTACATTGACCTGAAAGATTTTACCGGAACGGCTTCCAAGGAAGTACGCCAGGCCTTCACCGATCTCAAAGGAAAAGGAATGAAAAAAGTCATCCTGGACTTGCGGGACAATCCGGGCGGGCTACTGAATATGGCGGTAGATATTTCAAACATCTTCGTCAATAAAGATTCTGAAATTGTCAGTACCAAAGGAAAAGTCAGCGAATGGAACAAAACCTACACGGCCCTGAATCCACCCATGGATGCCGAAATTCCGCTGGTCGTACTGACCAATAGCCGCAGTGCGTCGGCTGCCGAGATTGTAGCCGGCGTGATTCAGGATTACGATCGGGGCGTACTGGTCGGTCAGCGAAGCTTTGGGAAAGGTCTCGTACAGATCACGCGTGATTTGAGCTACAACAGCAAACTCAAGATCACTACGGCCAAGTACTACATTCCCTCGGGTCGCTGTATTCAGGCCATTGATTACGGTCACCGGAATCCGGATGGATCAGTGGGGAAAATTCCCGATTCCCTGCAAACGGCGTTTAAGACCAAGAAAAGCGGTCGTACGGTGTATGACGGCGGGGGCATTGCTCCGGACGTTACCGTAGATCGTCCGGCCCAGTCAGCCATTCTGGTGAGTCTTTTACGGAAAGGCTACATTTTCGATTACGCTAACAAATACCGGTCAGAACACCCCAGTATTAAAGACGGTCGTGAGTTCAGCCTTTCGGATGCGGAGTATCAGGAATTTGTGAAGTGGCTGAGCGACAAAGATTACGATTACACGACTGACGTGGAACGGAAATTCGAGGAACTGGAAGCGTCCGCCCGAAAAGAAAAATACTACGATGTGGTACAGGAGCAGCTGAAGGTTTTGAAGACCAAATTTGCTCACAGTAAAGATTCGGATCTTCTGAAATTCAAAGATGAAATCCGGTACATGCTGGAACAGGAAGTCATCCTACGGTACTACCTGCAAAAAGGAGTACGCGAACATTCGTTCAGTAAAGATCCCGAAATCCGGGAATCACTCAAGCTTTTCAAAGACATGAATCGCTACGAGTCTTTACTGAAATCCGGAGCTGGCAAATAATACCAAGTACTACGTTTGTTTACCGCAGAAGTTTGCCAAGGCAACTTTCTGCGGTATTTTTATTTCGTATAGTTGATAACGTTCAAAAAGTTATTAAAAAGCAGTGTGCATATATTTTGAACAGAACCTTATGTAATACTACCCAGAATCTATAGTTTTGTTAAATCAAGGATCAAAATCATACAAGATGAAGCCATCTTTTGAACACATAGATGCTTTACCTGATAGTTCTTTTACCTTTCGCGAGCACGTTCTGAAAGCCTTCGATGCTCCGTATCATTTTCACCCTGAAATTGAGTTAACGCTGATTCTTTCGAGCCGGGGTAAACGCTTTGTGGGTACGAATGTATCGGATTTTGAGGCGGGCGATCTAGTACTGATAGGTCCCAACGTGCCTCATTACTGGAAAAACGAGAACAATACGGACCCGGCCCATTCGATTGTCATTCAGTTCAAGGAAGAATTTTTAGGTCCTGAATTTTTCCGGAAGCCTGAATTTTTACCCATTGCCCGTTTGTTGCAACGAGCTAAATCCGGTTTGCATTTTTACGGTAAAACGGCGGAACGGGCTACGAAGGAAATGCAGTATCTGCTGAAAGATAACCATTTTCACCGGTTGCTGGGCCTGCTTGATTTGCTCCATACGCTGGCCGATAGTCAGGAAGTACATACGCTGGATACCAGTCAGTTTTTTGCCCAATTGCCGAAAACGGACTATGAACGATTGAATAAAATCTACGCGTACATGGCCGAGCATTTCCGGCAGGAGATTCGTCTGGAAACCATTTCCGAGCTAATCAACATGACGCCCCAGTCTTTTTGCAGGTATTACAAGAAAGTCACGAAAAAGACCTTTATCGATTCGCTGAACGAGTACCGCATTCGGTACGCCAGTCAGCTTTTGCTTTCGGATGGTGACCTGACGGTTTCGGAAGTTTGTTTTCAGAGTGGATTTGGGAATATTTCGCACTTTAACCGGCAATTCCGACAAACCACCGGGCTGGCTCCACTGCAATACCGACAGGAATTTTTACGTTCCTGATTTTGCGAATTCTCGCCAGAGATCGTACCTTTGCCCTCCGAAATTAGCTAAAACGGCAAGATTTCGATCACATCAGCGGGATGTGGAGCAGCTGGTAGCTTGCCACGTTCGGGACGTGGAGGTCGTGGGTTCGAATCCCGCCATCCCGACTTCAAAAGACAAAGTAGCCATCGGCTGCTTTGTCTTTTTTTTTGTTAGCCTCTTGCTGCCAGATTTAAGGCCCTTTTAAAAGAGAAGAAAACGTTTCCCATTAGGACATACCGACAAGGCTGGCTGCCATAAACTTCGTAACAACGGTTACAGGCGTCTACTCGACCGAATAAAATGAATTTGATTTCTTCGGCTCTATATCTCCGATTGAACCACTAATTTACAATCATGTTTTCCATTAGGTTTCTATTCACTGGGTTGAATTGGTAGATTCATAGATTACTTCTAATACACTTTCCCTTAAAGTCCCGTTATTCTATTGAGCAATAATTGAGATAGGATATATCTTAATTATTTGAATAGATATAAATGCCTTTGCAATAGAATGGCATTCATAAGTACAACTACTTTTATACTTGAGGTTGCGACACTTGAAATAAGTTTAAAGAAGCAGCAAGTTTAAATGATAAAATTTCGCAATAAATTAATATTAATTTGCGTGGATAACGTATAAATAAGTATTTTCCCAAAACTTAATTGATGAAGAAAATGCTATATCTGCCTAATCTGTCTGCCTCCTTTTTCAATTTGGTACTACTATTTATCCTTTTATTCGGTTTCACAAGCCCGGCCTACTCACAAAAGGAAGTTGTGATTTATAGCCGTACCACTCAAGATACTGTACTTGCTCAAAAATATAAGTGGGTAAAAAAGTACGACGAAGTCGTGTTAAGTGAAGGTGTATTTATTTGCAGAAAATATATCAGAACGCCGCATTTAAAAGATAACGACACGATCTTTTATAGAAATTCCTGGAGAGCCTATTTGTGTAATGAAGAGGGGCACCGGATTACTGATAATTATTACGATAATATTGATTCATTCCATGATGGAATAGCAAGAGTTGTAAAAAGTAAAAGAGGAACGGCCTACCTTTTTGATTACCAAGGGTTAAAAGGCTTTATCAATAAAAAAGGAGAAATTGTAATACCTATCATGTATCCATATGTATCTAACTTTTCAGAGGGATTAGCGGCAGTTTATGATTCGACACAATCTAGCTACTTTATTGATAAATCTAATAAGAAAATTTTTTCTGAAAAGAGATTCAAATATGTAAATGATTTTTATAAAGGAATTGCTTATGTAAAACTATCGAACAATTCCAGTAATTATATAGATCATAGTGGAAATTTTCTTATGCCTGGAAAATTTGACTTTATTGAGAGTAGAGGGAAGTACAGCTTTATGGAAGATACGCTGCAAATCGTAAGAAAAGGTAATAAATATGGCTTATTAGGAGATAGCTTAGAGTTAGCAGTGCCATTAATTTATGATTTAATTGACACGAACAGATTTGAGAGATTTAATCACCTAAGTAAAATACAGTTAACTAACAAAGTTGGCTTTGTTGATACGTTTGATGGTAAGATCATTATACCTTTAACGTATACTGAATTTAAAAAATCTGAAAATAGTAACTTTATCTGGGCGAGATCAGATGAAGGGTGGGGTCTAATTAATGCTAGTAATAAAGTTTTGGTTCCTTTTGTGTATACAGACGTGATCGAGGCTTTGAAAGATTACTCGATTGTAAAAGATAAAAAAACGGGTATTGTTAACAATCAGGGCGTTTTAATGGTACCTTGTATCTATGACAAGGTGTCTCCATTTTATAACGGAATAGCCATAGTAATCGCTGATGGTAAAGTTGGTTATGTAGACCAAACGGGAAAAGTGCTCATTAAGCCCTACTATGAAAAAGGAAGCTATTTTGTAGATGATGTAGCTACTGTGGAAACGAAATTGATGAAGTACAAAATCAATTCTAAAAACCAACACCTCACAAAAAGTTTGAATAGTACGGGTATATGGGTAGTCCTGGTGCTATCATCATTACTAGTACTAGGGGCTTATAAAACAATTAGCGTGTTTGTAAAAAGACCTTCATTGACTGTCTAGTTCTTTTGTAAGTATGCTGATTATTAGCTGTGGGTGTGCATTTGGCAGCAATTTTGCTCATTATACCCTGGAATTAAGATATGAAAATAGGACAGTACGTCAACATTTCATTAGTTAATACATTCATATTTATCGTGTATTCATTTTTGTAATGATATAGTTTTCTTATCTTGATTAATTGTTCTTCTCTTGAACTTTTACTTATATTTGTTCTTCACTGTTTCAATTCTGTATTTATGTGCTTTATCCGACCTCGGCTGATTTATACTATTTGTCTAAGCTTGTCTTTTTTCCTATCAAGAGGACAGGAAAATCCCTTTCAGGCTAATCAAAAGCGTAACTATTGGGGCATACAAGGATCCATTGGAGCAACTTCCATTAATCAAAGCATCAGCCCTTTTAAAACCGGTGTTGGCTTTAAAGCAGGATTAACAAATATCTATTCGGTGAATTCATTTATTGATGCTGGAGTAAACTTAACATATTCTGCGTATGCGGACAATAAAACTGCCTCAGGTATTGATCCATTAAATAATCAAACTATAATATTTGGGAGATTAGAACACAGATTAAAAATGTTGGAGCTTAAACCCTTTATACAAGTATCATTATTAGAAAGATTCCTATTTAAACCATTTGTTTCTGTAGGATTATCCACAGGATATATTCTTGATGTTTCTAGACATATCTACACTAATACGCAAGGAGGAGATTTTGTAGAAAATGCTAAAAATCGGTTTAAAAAATTTAATTGGGGAGGTGAGATTGGTCTTGGTAGTAAAATTCTTTTATCTGACAGAGACTATTTTACAATTAAGGTAAGTTATGAGAGAAGCTTTTCTAAATTGAATTTAACCAATCCAGATTACCCGGATGCTTGGAAGAATCAAGCTCTACAGTTAAGTTTATTTATTCCCATTAAATTTTTAATAAATTCATTGTAGGTAATTGATTTATCATAAGTAAAACCTTGTTTATAGTTATAGTAATAAACAGAATCAAGTCAAATAGCTGTTTCGTTCGCAACTCATACATATGTCTCTTTTGTTTTAGCTTGGTGCTCCATTAATCTAATTTTCTCATCAATTCTGATGTTTAATATCAATGTCGTATAGTTGCCAAAGTGGGCATAAGAATGATTTAATGAAAAAGAATTAGTATATTGATCTGAGCTTCTGGATCACAACGGAGATGTAAAGGTCTTAACTATTACTGAGACCTAGCAAATTCAAAATTAGAAAGTCTATTAAGCAAGTGTAACTTCTTCGCCTATTATAGAGTATCGTTTCCCGCTAATTCGGTATGTTCATATCCTTCATCTTAGAATAATCCGTTATCCCAAGCTTATTACCAAACGGATCATGGAATTCGACCGCAAACCCAGTCGCTATTTCGAAAGGTTCACTTAGGAAATGTACCCCTTTTTGCTGGAGTGCTTCATATGCCTTTTGAACATCGTCTACGGTAAACCAGATTGCAGGACTTGCATTCGGCATACGGTTAAGGATAATGGCCGGTTCGTTGTCACCGACTTTAAAGGCCGTCATCCCCTTGTCGGAAAAGTCGAACTTCGTTTCAAGTCCTAGTTTCTTTGTGTAGAATTCCTTTGCCTCCTCCAGGTTGTCGGCCGGGAGAAAGAAGTTATCAAAATCATGGATGAGATTCATGGTGTTCAGGATTTAATTAGTGATAAGTCGATACCCAGTTTAGTAAACTCCAGGGTTCCTTTTTCGGTAATATAAAAATACTTATCGCCAGCGTCGTCTTTGGTAAGCCAACCCTCTTTTAGAAACTTTTCCAGTAGAAGCTTACCGAGCTGCCCACCGAGGTGTTCGTAGCAGCCTTTGGCCAATTTTCGGTCCGATGTTTTCGTCATTAATTTATGCTTTACGGTTGTGGTGAAAGATTACAGAATTCAAGGAGATAAAGTATCCGATTTCTGCAGGTAGTGAAAGCAAAAGTAGAGATGGTTTTACGAGGAATCCATGACATTCCTCAGGCTTGCTCATAAGCTTTGTCGTTCTAAGAAGCCAAGCGTAAGGACGAAGAGAATTATGTAAATGGAGCTTGGTTTAAGGAATACCTAACAAAGAGCTC
>NZ_NJAG01000016.1 GCF_002872335.1 Siphonobacter sp. BAB-5405
TATTGAGAATAACCCGGTAACTTCATATACTTCTAATCAATATACAGATGAAAGCAACAGAACTGTTTTTTCTATGGGTCAATCAAGCAATGGTACATGGGAAATAACTACTTATGATTATAGTAAGAATCCAGTTGAATACAGAACTCACACAGTTGCAGGGCATTATCATACTCATCCTAATGGCGTGAATCAGGATATAGCTAGCGATAATGATAAGGCATTTGCTACAAATGCATACCTTGGTATGCCAAAATATATTCTAAATTCATCAAATATTGTACACTATACTTCATATGGTGAAGGCAATAAACAAAATTTACATTCCGTTTGTCCAACTATTAACTAACTTGTAAGGATGAAATACATATTATTCTGCTTCTTAATAACTTTTTTCTACTGCCAACAAAGCTATGCTCAACAGAGCATTACAGTGCCGTGCCACGAGGTGGAACAAGTAAACCTTGCTACGGATTCAATCAAATTCAAGATACTTTCTAGATTTATTGATAAATGCATTTATGAAAAGAGATTCAGTGCCATTTATGATAAAGGGATTGTTCACTTGATTCAATTTACTAACTCAGAAGGAAAATTATGTTGGCATCTGATACCAAGAATTGACGATAGCTATAAAAATAATCCTCCTAGTCAGTTTATGGATTTCTTAGGAGATATTATTTTAGTGTTTCAAGGCAATCAATCGGGTTCTCGAGTTCAGAGCACTAAAAATAAAGAAGCATTAAATGGCTGTTTAGAAAAAATTATTGGGGATAGAGTTTTTACTAGCCCTACTATAAAAAGTCGTTGGACCAGTGATGTGTTACCAATAATTAACAAGCAAAGATCAGAAGGTAATCGTAGAAATCTCCTTGGAAATGCTGGTGAAATAATTATTGTTTTCAATCCTGATGGTACTTATCAAACCATTATTCCAGCTTAGTAAAAAAGCCTGCTTGTGTAAGCAGGCTTTTTTATTCATTAACAACCTCAAATATAAATCAATACTATAATTATAATAATTAATAGCAAACTAATCATCCTACTCCCAAGTACGTCTGCCTATCCTTTAAACGAATTGTATCTTGGAAACCATTTACCCGTAACATCACATCAAGTGGTTTAGCATTCAGTACCGGATTGTGCCCCACCACCACATACTTACCCCCATTCTTTACAACCCTTACGAGCGGATGCCGGTTTTTCTTCGCGGCTAGAGCTTCGTTTGACGTCCACGACTTGCCCCCATCGAGGGAAATTTCAGGGATCAGAAATTCGGGTTTGCCCTGGCGAATATCGTTGACCAGACTTGCCCGGTAGAATCCCGAAATCAGGGCTTCATCGACATCGAAATACTGGTTTCGACCGGCAACGTCCCAGTTGATGAGTCCTTTTGCACCCGTCAGCAATAAAAAGAGCGGTACTGCGTGAGCAATATGCTCCGGAATGTACATCTGGCCGGTTACGTCCATTTTCCACCAGAAAGACACCTGTGGTATGGTAGGATCAACGGCTCTGGCCTGCTCAGTCACGTGAGCGGCTGAATACAGCCAGTCCCCATTTTCAAACCAACTACTCTGAATGTATGGGTAGGGATCATCCATATTCGTTACGCCCGAAAAATAGGGAGCAAAATAGGTACGACCTACATTACTTCCCGTCACGTTGTAATCGCTGTTGGCAATCGTCATGCCCAGGTAGTCCACATACTTCACACCTAGTTCAGCACGGGCGTACACGGCCAGCTCGCGGCATACCGTCGCGTACTCTGGCGTATGCTCATCGTTTTCAATGTCTATATTGAGTACATCAATCCCGCCCGGATTGTGCGAGTTTATCTCCCGCTGCAAACGGGCTTTATTCTCAGAAAGCGTTGCGTAGCTGATCGGCAGGGCAAAGAAGTTCCGGTACAGGATCAAAAACCGTTTCCCCTGGGGAAGCGTATAATCGGTCTTTTTTACGTTGATGTGCGATACGCCCCGGCTGTAAAGCGTTTTCGACATTACTTCATTCAACACCAAGCCATCCCAGATAAAGTATTCATCCTTGTTAAGTTGGAAAACCGGAAATTTCTCGGGTTTGAAATCCTGCGTCTGGGTCTGCTTTTCGTAAGGGGCTCCGTAGATGTATTTCAGGCGATTACTCGGTTGATCTTCTACCTTTCCATCCGGAGGGACGAGCCCTTTATTTTTCCGGCTTTCATACCAGATCAGCCATGCCGCCACGGCGACCGCCACGGCCACACCGCCCCAGAGCAGCAGGTTATTTTGAGAGCCTTTCGATTTGGGCAATTTCGGCAATACAGACGACAGATTAAATTTCACGGACGTACGTCGTTAAGAGTGGATACGATGATAGAATGAACGGTATGGCTTTTAAGTGATAGTGGAAACTGTTTGCCCAGGTACCGGACGATGATTTCCTGCGGAGCCGTGCCCAGGTGCGTCGGCTGGCCTGCCGTGGCTACAATCAGCAGCTCACCGTTTGCGTAAGCACCCCGCACGAATGGCCGTACGTCCTGATGCTCGTCGAGTAGCTTCATGCCGGGCCGTTTATCAGTTTGCCACGTCTGACCGCCATCGAGGGAAAATTCCAGTTGGATATTGTAGACCGTGACGGGATTGTTCCAGAAACGATTGAACTGGAAGGCTCGCCACTTCCCCGCTTCGATGTAGTCCTGACCGATCTTGCGGGGCCGTGAATCCGTCCAGTTGTACAAGCCGCCGCCGAATCGGTACGAGCCCGTGACGTAGCCCCACACGGCCATACTTTCCAGTACCCAGTTTCCGACTTCGGGCCAGTTGTAAGACGACCACCGCACTTGCTTTCCGTTTTCTACGTAGTACCGCCGCTCGCCGCCGTCGTCTCCCCCCTCATAAATATTCATCAACCATTCAATATTGCCGGGCCGGTGCCCATCGGGCAAAGATTGAAAAAACGAATCCGTCCAACCCAGTTTTGCAATGATCGGGTGCAATGATTTTTGAGCGTAGTCCGCCTGGGAAACGTACAGTTTACCCGCACCAATGACGCTGGATTCGTGGTTTGGATCATCCCAAAAAAACGAGGGTAAATGAAAGTAAGGTAGGGTACCCTGAAAGACCGTTACCCCCGCCTGACGAAACATTTCGTAGCGTTCGTAATTACCCAGCCATCCAAACGGGGCTTTCTCGGAGCCTCCCGGCGTGTTACATAAACTGTTATGGGATGAACAGTACACCTGAAACTGCACCTGCGGATACTGACTTTTTACCTCCCGGATGGCCTGACAAAGCAGCTTCACCCCAATATAGGTATACGGGGCTTCTTCCAAATCCAAATCCAGCAGGGCCGGGTGATTCTCCCAGCCCGCGTCTTTCTGCGTGTCAATGGCGTACGCTTTTACAGCATTGTAAATATCCTGATAGCGTTTTTCTACACCCGGCTTATCAATCCAACCCTTGGGAAAAACGTTACTGTACATCATGCGGTACACGCCGGTGTTTTCGGGCAAATGGTAGGTGGCCAGAATTTCCCGGAAACGCTCCATTTTAATGCCCTTTTGATTCCACTCGGGATGGTAGAAACCGCCGTACAGGTCGGCTAGTTGGCCCAGGTGGATATAGTTGATCTTACCCGCCCGGACTAATTCTACCTGAGCCTCAAACCCTAAATCCGTCGAAACAATATTAATTGCACCAGCCGGAAGGGTATACCCGGGGATTTCTTTCAGGGCAGATAGTCCCGTCTCTTTCGTGAGCTGCAGACGTGAAATTTCACCCGTTTGTACTGGGCTAGGAATCGTACTATGATTCTGAGTTTCCTCTTTTACGTTTTGCGTAGGCGGCAGCATAGGTTTGGGCGAATAGATTACCCGTCCCGATTCAAAAACGTAGTCGGTTTCCTGACCGGATGCTACAGGTACCGACTTCCCTTCAATGTCAGCAGTCAGACCGAAAACCTTAGAATCAATTAGGTCTTTCAGGTACGCGTAGAAAGGCAGGTACGAATAGTTAGCGAAATACTCGTTTTGCTTCAATCCGGGTTGTCCATAGTTATTCTCATCAGCCATGGACGTACGGACGACAAATACAGGTTTTGAGCCGATCAGTCCGAAACTCACCTTTTCGTAGCGAAACGTAGCCTCTTGCGGGACTTTGAGCGTGAAGAGTACATCCCCTTCCTGGAGCCGTCCGGAGGCATGAACATTCAGCAGATCAGCCGGTGCCGTAATAACGGGCACCTGTGTTAGGGGCGGCGTTACGGGCAGATTCGATACGTCTTTTTTAGTTAATACCCGAAACTCACCTTTGGAATTAATCGAAGTCAAATCGCCCGTTTCATCATCGATGAATAGCATTTCGCCCGTAGAAACAGGACTTTGTTTAACCTGAGACTTTGTAAGCCTGGGAATAAATACGGGCGAAAATTGTTGAGCCTGTGCCATCACTCCCGATAGCAGCAGAACAAGAAGAAGTAACTTTTTCATAGGGTTGGATAATGGGGGGTACGCTACTTTCTTTCCTTCCGGATCCTGACGGCAGTTATGCCGGAAAATGACGGCGGCTCTACCTGGCTTCGACGGCATTCCTACCATGGCCATTGACGGCATTTTTGACGGCCGACGACGGCAGAATTACTTTTTCGTCAATACGACCGCCGAAAACAGCCCGACGACGACCACGGCGGCAGCTACCAATGCGTAGGGAAACCAGGGCTGAATGGTGATGCCTTGCGGCTCGTAGTCCTTCTGATCGTACCAATCCGGAGCCGCTTTACCTGGATCTCCCTGGGTGGGGTCCGAGGGCTCGGACCATACGCCACGATCGCCGGGTTGTTGAGCAGTACCATTCCCCGTAAACGAGCTGGGAACGCCACCACCACTGGGATTAAAGGCCACCGCGTCTTTATGCGTGACGGGTACTTTATCCTGAATGAAGTTCACCACGTCGGCCCGACTAATCTGGCCGTCTTTGTTGAAATCGAGGGCTTTGTTTCCGTTGTAGCCCGCCGTCCCTTTGGCAAAGCAGATCGTCGCGTTTGAGCTGCGTAGGTACTGAGGAGCAAACGTAACGATGTACAAATCACCCAGGGAACGAATCGGACCTTTCCAGTCCATGGCGGCTTTGATGTAGGCTTCGACTAAATCAAGCTGCTGGAGGTGATTCATACGGTAAATTTCAGCCAGACTCTTTTTGGTGATTTTCACCGTTGCATTGGTGAATTGAATCAGACCCACCGCACTATTCCCGTTTTTCGCCTGTGGATTGAGTTTGGATTCCTGATACATGACTACCATCAGCCACTCGGGGAGAATATTCAGCCGCTTCGAGATCGCGGTTAATTTGTTGACCCACTGGCTTTTAATGCCAGCGGGGATGTACTCGATATAGGGCCATTCCATGTGCTTACTCCTTTCTTAGTGCCACAATTAAAAAGGTGATTACTCCCAACAGGGCAACCGCGATTTCTACCGTATAATCCTTGTCTTTTTTGGGGTTGGGGGGCACTGCCAGCGTATCAGGCTTTGTATTCGTCTGCGTAGCTGGCTTCACCGGCACGTACGGGGTAAGAAGGGCCATCTGACTATTAATCGAATTGGCCCAGAGCGTTGAAGCCTTCCGGAGCCCGGCCACGTTCAAATGCAGATCGTCGTAGCGATCCGCTGACGACAGATTCAGAATTTCATCCGCACCGGGTTTGAGTTGGTTTAAATCCGCGTCGTAATCCGGACCCGTGTAGCATTTGGGTACGTTTTTGATGGTCAGCTCCTGAGCCTGCCGTACTTCCGTTAGATAGAGAATACTACCATCTTGCTTGCGACCGCAAACACTCGCCCGGTTGATCAGCCAGGGAACGTCGGGGGCGTATTGGCGGGTGGTTTCAATCAGGGTTTTATAGTAGCCTGCTACCTGCTCGGGCGTACGCTGCTTATCGTTTTCGCCGTGGTGAGATAAAACAGCCCGGATACCCGTTTTTGAGATGATCTTTTCGAGCACCTGTTTCTGCGTTCCCCAGGGCATGGGCTTTTCCCAGTTAAAAACCTGACCCGGTGCCCGCTCTCCGTCTGGATTATCGAAATAGCCGTATTTCTGGCCGCGAATCCCTTTTTCCCACATTTCCAGGTTGGACCCTCCGTAGGCAACATTTATGACCAATACCGGAACGTTGAATTTCTCGGAGAGTTGGTGAGCCATGTTGCCCCAGTGTTGGGGGTCAGAGCCGATGGCAACCTGACTCCGAAGCGAGACGGGAACGAACTTGAACTGAATGTAAGAGGGGTCCAGCTTCTGATTGTACAAATCACTAACCGCCGCATTGTCAAAGTCCAGAGTAATTACCCGTTCCCCGATGGGTAAATCCGTTGGATATCCTTTTCCGTTGTTTGAGGCGATGGAGTGCCCGGATACCAGAAACACATCACCGACGCCGATTTTCTGCGTCTGCGTTTCGCCTTTTTCGTCAGCGGCAATCAGGTTGTACCAGCCTTTTTTTACCGTCAGGGTGTCGTTGAATTTACCCGCCGATACGGACAAAGTAACTTCCAGCTCGGTACCCCAACCCTCTTTTACGGGTACGAGCTTAATAAACACCGACGAAACGGATAAATCACACGTACCGCTGATGGGCAGTACCGCCCGGTCGGTTTCGTCGCGTTGAATAACCAGGTTGGCAGGGGTTTGAAACGTTATCATGACTTTTTGAGGAATTGCTTCGTAGTTTTATCTAATTCGCCTTCTTTTTTCTTCCGGATGGTTACGTTCTGGCTTCCCGTATCCACGCCTACCAGATCATATTTGCCCGGCTTACCCGCCCACTTCTTTAGATTCTCAGCCGTGGGAGCGAGTACCTTTTTATGCGTATGGGGATTATCCATCAGCTGCGAGCGGGTACTTCGGTAGGTTTCGTTAAACTGACGACCCGTTTTAATGACCGCGACCGGCGACATCTTACTTTTGAGTTTACCTGCTGCTGCCTCGCGTTGCTTTTTGAGCTGGGCGGGTTTGGTTGCCTTTTTCGGGGCGGGTTTCACCACCTTAGCGGCTACGGCCTTGCGTTTGGCCGTCCGAGCTACCTTCACGGCTTTGATCTTTTTCACGGTAGCTGAAGCCTTCCGGCCCGCTTTGGCTTTCGCGGTTGATTTTTTCTTAGGCACTAATGCTACGTACTCTCCGTTGCTATTCATGGCTAGTTTCGGCGTAGCTGGCTTCTTTTTTACTGCTTTTTTCAAGCGAGAAACTTTCGTTTTACGTGGGGTTTTAGTGGGTTTCTTCTCGGCGGGTTTTTCTTCGGCTTTGGGTCGCCAATCTTTGATCTCATCGTAGGGTACCGTCCGAGTCCATGAATAACCCGTAGTTACGGTTACGCTCTTTTCATTAATACGGACGATTTCTCGCCATCCATCCCAAAATTTCACCGCCGTTGCCCCTGCTTTTTTTAGGACTTCTTTACTCACCACAACTACCCCACTAGCGGCTAATTCAGCTAGTTTTCGTTGATAGAAAGCTAGTTTTTCAACAGCATCTAAATAGCCGTCTCGGGTTTCGAAGGTGCCCGGTTTCCACTTTTTTTGATAGGTATTGATGGTCTTCTGATTTTCCTTAATTCGACGCATCAAATACCCTTTGTCTTTGAGCTGGGAAGCGTCCGCGGTAATCTGAGCCGAAACCGCCCGCTGATCGTAGTAATCCGCTTTCTTTTCTCCCTGGACTCCACGACGCATGGCATCGTCGGATTTCTGAATCAAACGCCGGTGCCCCCGTTCGGAATGGTGCCCGACTAGGATCGGTTGTCCCATTGGAATAACCCGCAGCATATCGACCGCCTTATTTTGACTACGGTAGGCTTCATCGCGGGTTTTATCAGCTTTCACCGCGTACCGATCTGAGCGATTCTCTGCCCGCTCCCGCTTCAAATCGAACCGTTCTTCATAGCTGGTACGCTCACCAATAGGAGCCGCCTCGGGAATCCCGTATTCCTTGAGCTGACTTTTCAGATACGTTGCCCGGTCGTAGGTTGCCTTGGATATCCACGCCCCTTTAGGCCGTGAAAACAGGCAGTGCCGTTTGATGAACGTTTGTTGCTGCACGTCCAGCTTTTGCCACTGAAGCTGTGAGCTGTGAATCTCCAGCTTTTGCGTTTCCCGGTTTTTCAGGTAATAAATGGGGGCTTCATCCGGATCAACGTACGGGGAAGCCGCTTTTTTAGGAGCTGGTTTTTTGCGTCCCAGGGCTTTTTTCAGGGACGTAACTTTGGCTTTACGGGGTTTACTACGCATGGGGTACGCGGGTCGGTTTTTAGTGGCAATCAGGATGGATTCAACGACTTTGATTTGCTGATCGTCGGGCAAATCGAATAAATCCTCTTTGCAGCGTTCCACGTCCAGCAAAGGCCCGAAATACAGGTTTGGGCTTTTGATGAAGTCCTGAGCTTCTTTCTGTAGTTCGGGTTTGGGCAGGATGGCTAGGGCATGATCGACAAAACATTGAATGTCCTCACTGTCCACGGCTACTTTGGAAAGTTTCCGCTCGATGGCCGTGCGTTCCTGCTGCTGCTCCGTAAGCCGGGTTCTCAGGTAAGTTTCCAGGCTTTTCGATGAGTCGTGCGATTCGGTAAAATCAATGATGGCTCCGATTACAAAATCTTCCTCTAAAAAGGAAAATTGCTCGTAGGCTTTGATGTCCTGAGCGATCAAATCCAGCGAGCGGCCCTTACCTACCGGGGCCAGCCACATTTTACGAAGCCCCGGAGTCATGCGGTTTTTATCACCAAAACGCTCGTAACTACCCGACGAAATCGGGATGAGCCGGTACACCAGCGTAGCCACCGCATCCGCGAGCGTTTGAATTTCCAATTTGACCGCTAGGGTTCTGTTACTCATAACTATTTGCGTTTGGCTTCTTTGAGGGCAAGGCGTTTGGCCTGGGAACGGGAAATTTTACGAATGCGGATGGTACGGGTGGATACGACCGGACTATTTAGGTGGATCTGATCGGCCCGTTTGAGAATCTTACCAAACTCTGAATTGGCAAACTTTCCCGATTTTGTCCTGGCTACCGATTTGCGAACGGCTTTCACTGGATCATTCTTTGGGATCGGCTTCTTTTTACCGATCAGCGATGCTACCGAAATCGTCTGCCGCGAGGGTCTGCGAGTGGGTTTACTAGCGGATACCGTTTTGCGAACGGCTTTCACCGGATCGTTCTTTTTAATCGGCTTTCTTTTGCGGACCAGGTTAGAAACCAGAATTTTCTTTCCTTTTGGAGACTTCACCACCGTAAGGCCCGGCAACATGGCTGGCATTGCCTTTGAATCCGGCTGGATGTCGTACATTTTCATACGGGCATCGGCCTTTACTACTTCGTTGGGATACTGTTGCCGTAGTTGCCGTAACTGGGTACGGGCGTATTCAATAGCCCGCTGAGTTTCACCTTTCACTTTCTCGCTCGGAAAATGGCGAATGGCCTGTAGTTCGTGCATTCGCTGGGTGATAACGATATAGTTTTCAGTGGCACTAGCCGCGTTTTCTGATTTGGTGCCGCCAAACGATTCTGAGCCTCGATAATAGATTGATCTATTCATATCCCGCAGCTCGGAGGCAGTGTATTTTTTCATGGGGTTTGTTAGGGTTGGATGGGTTTAGCTCCAGCCTTTACAAGGAGCTGACGTAGGTAGGCCGGAGTGATTCGGGCCGGGTTCAAGGTTCGGTCAATGGGTAGCTGAGCAAAATCCCGCAAAACGATATACACCAGTTCGGAACAGTAGAAAACATTCTCGGGTGTGAGGGCTAAACCCAGAGCGTACCAGCCGAGCACGGCCCCGTAATTGTACTCTGCATCTAATTGCTCCAACAGCCAGTTTCTGGCTTTTTCATCATCGGCGGGCACCTCGTAAAAATCCCAAACGGCGGGGTTTTTAATGATCTGGCTGATCGGGCGAACCTTTACTCCTTCTTCGGTTCGGGCGGCAATGGCTTCGCCGGTTTCCGGAAAAAGGATTTCACAATGCTTGTACTCATATCCTGACTCACCGTTCAGCTTTTGGGCCAGACTTACCATCTGACCCATGACTGAGCTTTTATCATTGCGTTTAAAGGCGATAATCATGGATGCGTTCGGGGTTGGAGCTGACCAGCGTACCAGTAAGCGTAGTATCTGAAAGCAGAATAGAGCAGCAGGAAAAAAGCGGCAACGGCCAGTACGTATTTCATTTTTTGGACTTTCTGTTTTCTAAGAGTAATTCTTCCAGCTTGCCATCAATCTTTTCGAGACTTGTACCTAAGTGACCTATTTGCACGTCAACGCGTACATTGGTACGCTCCAATACGCCAATTCTGATTTCCTGGCTATTCACTTTTTCAGTCAATTCAGAGTCAGCATGACGGGCTTTATCAAGAGGCACCTGCACCAAATAGGTGAGTACGGCTCCGACGATCAGACCGATAGCAGTTTGTCCAAATGAGCTTTTATCGGAGGGTTTGGGTTTTTCTACGGGGGCTTCCATAATTTTCAATGACTGGGGGTTGGATAACTACTTTACCTGAAAACCAGGAATTTGAAAATGCCGACGATTACAATCACCACGGCTTCCAGGGTTAGAATTTGCCTTCGTCCGTAAGCCCGGCCCTCTTTTTGTCCCGCTTTCTTGCCTGCCTTAAAACCGACCTGAGCCGTACTGTCCTGTCGAACGATGGCCGCTTTGCGATACTGCCGGAACCGTACGGTCGTATCGGTCAGCGATTTCTTCAGCGTATCAGCCCGGCTTTTCTGAGCAAACCAAGCCCGAGCGGTTGCCCTAACGCTGTCCTGACAGCTCACGGATGAAGACTGTATCCGTTGCGAGCTGGCTGAATACGACAGAATCAGGCTTAGAAGTAGCGTTAACCACAGCCCCGTTTTCGATTTGGTGGACTTCATGCGGCACCTCCTTTTCGGTTAGATCGGGTTTGGCCTTTTTCTTTCCGCACCCGTTCACGGCGATTAGAAAGAGTAGAATCAGTAGTTTGTTCATGGGTTGGATTTTGGCCGATGAAGATGTGTACGGCCTGATTGAGAAGACCCGCCGCCAGAGCTACATACGCCGCCGTTTGCGGGTTATTGGTCACCAGCGAATGACCCGCCACAATGGCAACCGCCGCGTTTAGAAACAGTAAGAGCTGGCCCAGCCGGGGCGGCAGGGGTTGGTTATATCGGGAAAGGTTCATGGGGGTTGGATTTTAAAACTACTCTTGTGTTACTGGGCCACGCCTGAATTACCGACCAGGAAACTGTCATTGATTAGGTAATCTCTAATCTGATTGGGACGGTAACTTTTACTAACGTTTTCTACCGGACGATTGGAGTCGGTATAAAAGTAGCTATTGCCCGGAGCCTGACTCAGGGTTCGTATCAGGATATTGCCTTCAAATACTGCTTTTTCGGTCTGCTGGTTATCAATGACGAATCCGTTCTTACAATCTCGCAGAACATTATCAGCCACATAGGCGAATCTGGCTCCATAGGCGTTGATATTGCCTGACTGCATTTGTTCTACGGCTGGGTAAAACTGGTTTTTTGTAATACTGGCCTTACTCGTGCTTTGCAGATTGAGCGTTCCCCCGTAGAAAAAATTGGACTCTACCGTAGGGCTGTCTTGCCTGTCAATTCGAAGGCCCGTATCTAAAAACTGATTTCTTAGATACTGCTGGCTTTTGTGGCTCCCGTAGGCCCACACCTCATTGCCTTTCGAAAAAATATTGTTTTCGATTACTAACCCATCACCCCAAAATTTAGCCAGATAGGTATTCTCCCCTCTGACATCTTTTTGCCCATGCCAATTGCTTATGGTATTGCCTCTATAACTGCATTTGTTGTCCAGGTAAACAAAGAAAACGCCGGATTGTGAAAGCAAGGGCGGCTGCGTGACCTCGCCCGCACTAAAGGAATTACCCTCCCAGCTTACGTCTTCGTTGAACGCTGAATAGCCCCCGATTGGAGCCCTGAAAACCTGATTTTTCGTAACCAGTACGTGACGACACGACTCCACATGAATACCACGTTCATAACCCGTGATGTTGTTGTTGATCACGGTGGTATAGTTACAATTTACATCCACGGCAATTCCACACCTTCCTACCTGACCCGATGCTAAGCGAAGCGTATTGTTTTGAATACTAAAGTTTTCCGAACGATCAAAAAGCGTGATGGCATCTCCGTACGCATCGTACACGCTATCTCTGCCGTAGACCCCACTAAAAGTATTCCGATCAATTATGCCGCCCGCACATCTTCTAAAAATCAAGCCATGACCGTACATGTTTTGGAACGTACTATTGGAGAGTTCAACCCACAAACAGTTACGGAAATCTAACGTTTTTAACGCATACGCATTACCTGGAGTAACGGGGTTCCTGTGACCATCGAACGTAATGCCGGCTAGATAAATCTTGCCGTACACATGGGTCGAATCATTTACGGGAGTTGTATGCATAAAAGCACTCGCATTTGCTGCCTTGAAATCTAGTATTGTACCGAACTGCCCGATGATACGTATCGTTTTGTCTAAGGGTACATCTAATACTAAAGCTTTATTGACCAACCATCGGCCCGCTGGAATAAGGACATCCTGACTGAGTTGAATTCCGGCGTTGATGGCCGCCTGAATAGCGTCAGCAGTATTCCCCCCTTCGCCTACAAGAAACCAGCGACAATTAATCTGATTGACATCGGCCCGTTTCAGACGTTTCTGACTGGTAGTTACCAGCACGGTACCCGTGTTATCAGCCGATGAACGATCGGCAGCATCGTAATACCAGTAGCCTTCCTTGCCTTTTTCGGACAAATAGTACTGAATCCCTTCGACCGGCGAAGTAAACCGCCGTAGTTCGGCCAGGGAGCGAAATACCCGCGTTCCGGTGATTTCCGTCGTACCGGAAGCTCCTTTGGCGTAGCGTACGCCCTGACGGTAGGCCTCACGGAACCGCCCGGTTTTGGTAGCCAGTTTCGTGGTATCGGAAGTAATTTCAACGACCTGAGCAACCGTCGTAGTTAGGCTCAGAATAGATATGAGGAAAAAGAAAAGTAGCTTTTTCATGCGTTGTAAACGTCAATAATTAGGTTTCCAGTGAACGTTTCGTCTTGCGGAATGCTGACTACCAAGTGATCCGTGTCTTCAGCCGCTCCTAAGATATTATAATCGGGAAATCCCTTTTCATTTTTAGCGGAAACCATGATTCGTTCCGTACCTAAACCGTGGTAGACCAAATCACCATCCTTCAATCCGGTAACAGGGATCGTTTTACCAACGGCCGTCACCGCTTCCTGAGCCACGTACTTCTGATCGTTTTTCTGTTCCATCATGCCCTGATTCAGGACACCGACCAGACCAATCAGAACGAGTAATTCATTATCCCCGCGTGCCATGGCTCGCCCCGTCAGCGTATTGAGCGTTCGGGTCACGAATTCGTGGGTTTTTGCATCTGCCATTAGTTCCAGTTTTTAGTGCTGATTTTTTTATAATTGATGTAGAGCGAGCTTCCCGCCGCTCCAATCGTAAAGAGGACGGCGATTATTCCAGCCCATGCCGCCCAGTTTGATTGTCGTTTATTCATAAGATATGCAGGAGTTCGACCTTTGTAGGTTGGGCCTTTCTCCTCTTTTTGCGAGATTGGAAATACAGGTATCCCGCTCCCGCGAGAAGGATACCTGCCACAATCAAAGTCCAGTCAGTTGTACTGACTTTTTTTTTTGCGTAATGAGCTGCGATCCCATCTCTTTTTCAAGAATGGGTAAAATCACATCATACAAAGCTTTGCGTTCCTCCCATCCGTTTTTTGGTCCGCCGTTCACCCGCAACTGAATGGTTTTCAAATCGCCTTTATCGGCTAGGCCATTCAGATCTACACCGTACCGTTTCCAGAGCACTGCCCAGTACCAACCCGAGACTTTCCAGATATATTTTGGCTCAAGTACTAGGTCGGGATTATTGACAAAATCAACGCCGAAATCTTTCGATGCCATGGTGTAATTATACCGTCCCGTTAGCTGAATAGCTCCCCGACCTTTGTACTTGGGTCCATCGCCCGGCTGATCATTACCGAGGTCTTTACGGTATTCATACATTTGGAAATAGGCTGCATTGCCCCGCTCGGTGAAGGCGGTAAGTTGCCCGGTTTCGTGTCCACAAACGGCTAGAAACGCGGCTACTCGTTTCGCTGACGTGATGTTATACCAAACCAGAGCCTCGTTAATGTAGGGTAAATGGGTGCGGATATTTGCCTGCTTTGCTCGGGGATATAACCGCTTCATCAACTCTTCTGAAATTTGCATTATCGTTTACGGCTAGAAAGTATAAGTCCAACAATACCACCCGCAGCAAGGCCCGCCAGCAACAAGCCGCCGACGATCCACATCCCCAGATTATTCACGGTTTTGGTATCGACCGAGTGATTCAAGGGGATGCCGTCTTTGCCCAGCGTTTGCAGCTTATTGAGCACGTCGTTGATTGACTGGATTACGTCCATACTTATTTGAAATTCAAGGCCCGAAGGCGTTTAGCTAATTTGTTTTGGATGTCGTCGGAAAAGCCCATCGACTGCTTTTCAACGGCTTCGACGATACTCACCCCGTCTTTCTCCCCGTACCGGCTGTTGTAGAGATTTCCGAGGATGGTTACCTGATCGTCGGTCAGGGTGTACCAGCGGGTCATTACTAGAATTTTCGGCCCGGTCCACTTGATCTCGTACCAGAAGATGGAAAGAGCGTTGTGCATATCGTCCACCAGCCCGGAGGCTTCGCGTTCGGCCCAGCCATCCGGTACCGACTTGCCGGAATTGGGCAAATTGCGTACGTCGTATTCCTGGGTAGAATTCGATTTGCGGCCCAAATAGTAAATGCCGAACACCCCCGCGAAAAACAGAGCGATCCAGGCAATGGGGTTGCTTTTGACGAAATCAAAGGCGGTCTTTTTCATAGGGCTCGGCGTTTTTTAGGAAAGTGATCAACCAGATAGCCAATGCCCCAGCCCAAGCCGACAGCCAGAATACCAAAGCCGATGGATTTCAGAAGCAAGGGCCAGTCCAGAAAAGAGGTACCCGTTTGCAGATTGTTAGCCAGACTATCCACCGTACTTTGTTCGAATTGCCCGGCTGACGTTAAGTAGGTTTTTGACACCCACTGTAAACGGCCTTCTTCGGTGTAGAGAGGAACAAAACCATTGATTACCGTACCGTCGGATTTGCCCGCCGTCTGGCCGCCCTGTAAAGGCGGGTTGATCTTTGCGTACTCGGTACCCGGCCCGATTCGGCGATTCACGTTCGTACTTCCCTTCGTGATGGTATACATCGTCAGCGTCGCTTTCTCAAGGCCCACGTTTTGAATCCACAGGTGAGTAAGGGTTACTTTGGAAAGTACACCCGTGGATACGGTAACGGGCATGGTCAGCTCCATCAGGGAGTACCAACCTTTCGCGGTCTGAACGTCCCGAACGAACCGACCGACCTGAGCATTACCGGGGAAGGAGTATGCCACCTTCCCCGCTGCAATGTCGGCCTGCGTCTGATACGCATTCCAGCCCGTCGTAACCGCTTTGGTGCGGAATACGTCGTTGGGTTGGACTGCGATTTGTGCGGACTGATCGGCCATTAATTCTTTCCCCCTTTCTTGTTTTTTCCGACGAGTACACCAATGAGAATGGCCGCAGTCAGGCCCAGCCCGCCGAGTGCCCAGTACGCCCAGGTGGGCAGTACTGCTTTTTTGGTGATGATCTTGTCATTAGCCGTGATCGTCATTTTCCCATCGTTGCCCGGCGTAGGGGTCACGTCTGGATTAGGCGTATTTCCCGGCTGAGTTGGCGTAGTACCCGGCGTGGTAGTCGTAGTACCCGTAGCTGTCGTTTTCGTGGGCTCCGGGTCTTTGAACGTTACCTGATCGTCTGGTACGTATCCGAGTTTTCGTTCCAATTGCGGAAGGCCGAAAATGAAGTTCGTCTGCTGTACATAAACGACTTCAAGCCAGTTGAATTTGACCCCCGTACCGGGAAAGGAAAGGCCCGTTGCAACGCCCAGCGATTCACCTACTTTACTAGCCGAATAGACTACTTTTTCAAGGCCCGAGCCTTTGTAGTCAGAGAAAACCGCCGCATCGGTGGATTTGGCAATTACGAGTTGTCCTGCTTTAACTTCGCTCATCGTTTTGATTTGGGTTTAGCAGAAAGCACGAACAGACCCATCACGGATACTACCAATACGGCAATGATGCCATACGCCCAGGTGGGGAAAGTAAACTTTTCATCCCCCCCCGGAGGTTTAGGCCCTCCCGGCGACATACCTGTCCTTAAGTCCATTGTAACCGCCGTTTGCCGTTCTACTGGGGTTAGGTTGATAAAGGTGCTGTAGTCAACCGTGTAGCCATTTTGAAACGCCAGTATCCATTTCCCTTCACTGTTTTTCGTAAG
Organism: Siphonobacter sp. BAB-5405; assembly: GCF_002872335.1. Lineage (GTDB taxonomy): Bacteria > Bacteroidota > Bacteroidia > Cytophagales > Spirosomataceae > Siphonobacter. The sequence continues at coordinate 16,411 of NZ_NJAG01000016.1, forward strand.
TAAAGTATGCTTCGGGAGCGTTGGGCTGGGACCATACACCAGTTTGTCTAACTCCGCCTCGAGTCTTGCCTTTTCAGTCAGTTCCTGACTGGTAGAAGAACCCGTATCCGGCGTGTTATTCACATTGGCCGAATCAATTTCAACCCGTACCTGGGAGGTTTTAAACCACTTATATTCTTTGACAACTTTATCCGGTGAGAAGGTGATCAGGTTGCCAATGCTGTTTAACACATCGCCCTTCCCTTGAGCCGCCGCTTGCGTTTTATATACGGTACCACTGCCTTTACGACGGTAGATATAGACCTCATACATCAGACCATCCTGCGACTTTACACCCGTAGCAAACAGATAATCATTTTGGGCCAGCATAACGGGTTTGTTCTCCCACTTCCATTCATCATTGGGCGGGTACGAATACATAATAGCCCCACCCGGCCCGGCGACGATTCGATCATTAAATTTCGGGTCTGCTGCCATGCTTTCTTTGCGTTTGTATCGAAAAAAAGCCGCCGCATTCACTGTCGGCGGCTTTTTTCGCTAATCCTTCACGTTAAGCCAAGGCTTATTTCTTCTTTTTCCCCAGCAGCTTTGTTCCCGCCCAGATCAAAGCTCCGACACCCAAGCCGATCAGCACGAAACGAACGATCTTTTGCGTGGTCGTGGTAGTTCCCGTTCCACCCGTGGCCGTGGTTTTACCGCCATTGGCCAGATTCTTGGCAATGTTATCCAGCAGATTGTTCTGCTTATCCTGACCTTCTTTCATGTCATTACCTGAAGCCGGTTTCGGGTCTTTGGTAATCGTGCCTTCCGCATTGATTACGTAATCCGTAGCCTGGGAAGTGGGGAAGCTCGGGAACGGGCTGTTGGGCTGATACTGACCCGTTAGCTCGGCACCGGAAGCAAAAATGTTCGATTCGACCAGTTTGCGAACCAAGTCTTTAGCGTCAAAGTTGGCCCAGTCAACGTAGTTACGCCAGTACTCGTTTTGCTTGATGTGCTCGGGGCCGAAGGCTCCCGCTTTGCCCGTACCATCATCGGGGGCAATGCGAAGTACCAAAACAGGCTTACCCGAAGGCATCACCCGAAAAATCATTTTTTCAAAACGCTTTTTGTTGTCGATCTCAGGGACCGCCAGCGTCATTACTTCATCACCATCGGCCAGACGACCAGCCGATTTATGTAGGGTTACACTCGTAGGTAATGGCATACGTTACGTATTTTTTGTTGTTGGGTTGGATAAACAGTGTGATTAAAAGGGTAAGAAGGCTCCGGGCTTAAAACCGCCAGCCGGTGTACTTTTCAACGAATGCGGAAAAGCCGTTTTGGGCTTCCTGTTGTTGCTGCAAATGAACCTGTACCGCTCCCGCCACCACGGCAATCGTTAAATCCGTCTGCGTTCGACTCGCCAGCATCTCAGGGGTTTGGATATACTGCCCCGTAAAGGCTTGCGTATACGGCGAATAGGTGCCATCGGCGGCACTAGTGGTCAGGTTCCAGCCGCCTTGCATGGAATACCGGCTGTTCAACTCCGCCTCCGAGTAGATCACGTAGGCATCATCCCGGTAGAATTTCTCGTCAAAGGCCAGGGTTTTATCCGTCTCCACGAGCTTTAGTAAACGCTCACGGGCAAGAAACTTTCGGCTTCCGGCATTTTCAAGAATCGCAGCTACGCGATCTTCAAACGGTATGAGATATACGACACCGAACGAGCCTTTGGCAATCACCTGCCCGTCCTGATACAAACCATTTAATTTCATCGTTCTCTAATGTTACGGATTAAGATTAAAACCGCCATGAAGGCCAGCAGGGATACCCCCACCAGTTCTAACTGTACATATCGTTTTTGCCGTTGGCGTGCCAGTTCCCGCAGTCGGGCGGTTTCAATCTCAATCGCGGTTTTCTTTTCGACTTCTGCTAATTCGTTTTTGTATCGGGCGAGTGTATTGGCTTCTGCTTTCTCCTGGACGGCCTGTTGACCCTGCTCTTTGGCCGCCTGATTCTGCTTGATTCCACTAAAAACGGAAAGCCCCGCAGAAACGGCAATGAGGGTGAGCGATATAGGGTCCATCGTTATTTTCTCTTTTTACCGAATCCCAGCCAGAGAGCCAGTGCCGCCAGAAACACCCCACCGACTAAGAGTCCCCACTTGAGAAAATCCCCGCGAGCTTCGTCTTTGCCACCCTGCACAATGATTTCGTACTGAGCATTGAGGGCGGCGATTTTCTGCTGCCGTTCGGACTCGGTTAAGGCCGATTGTGCGTTGATCTGAGCTAGTTCTTTCGCGTATTTTCCCTGAATTTCAGCATTGGCGTTCTGGATAAAGCCCCCGGCAATCCCCCCGGCTGTTGTCAGGGCGGTGTTGAATCCGCCTGAGTCGAAAAAATTTGCCATCGGTTTGATTTTTAGGGGTTAGGCGTACTTAGCGTGGGCCCGCTTCATAGCGGCAGATCGGGATTTGGTAGCTCCTGTACGCAGTAGACGGTTCATTTCCGTCATTACTTTAGACTGTTTAGAGGAAACCGCCTTTTTAACCGTAGTTTTCTTTTTAGGTGCGGCCTTCTTGCGGGGAGTGGCTTTCTTGCGAGTCACCGACTTTTTTCGGGTTGCCATGAGGGTTAACGTTTACGGACCCGCCAGACGACGGCTCCAGTGATTGCAAGGACTACAGCACCGATCCCGCCAAGTATGTACATTCGCTGACGTTGGGCCGCTTCTTCCTCCTGTTGCTTTTTAAGGCGGTCTTCGACCTCTTTCTGAGCGTTAGAATTAGCAGATGTACCCATCGTCCCGGTTTGAATGCCACGTTTGGCCGCTTCTTCCTGAAGAATCTTCGTCACTTCTTTCACTGCCGTACCGCCCGCCGAACGGCCTGCTTCCAGTAGGACGTTTCCTAGCTGGCGTTTGCGTTCAGGGGTGAGATTGGCTTCGGTCAGACCGTACGCAGTGAGAAAAGGGGTCAGATCGTTCATGCACTGTAGTTGTTACTTTCGAGAATTGGTATGAATGAGGCCCAAAGTTTCAACGCCAATGCCGCCGCCCTCTTTGGTAATGCTCGCTAATCCCTTGGTAATGCTTGTTAACCCCTTGGTAATGTCGATTAAGTACTTATTAACCTGTCTCTACAAAGTCCTTACGGATCATTTCAGGCAAAAACTTAGTCACCAGAAATTCGACTACTTTAGGCTTTAGCTTTCGATCCGTGATATGGTGCCCGAGCCGGATCATTTTGATTTGATCGGATTCCGTGAGCCAATCCCCGAACGTACGGGTATCCACTCCGGCAGCCGTTGCCAGATCAGATAAAAAGCACGATTTAAAGCGGGATTGGCTCACATTTAGGCGGGTTGGGATTCTTCGTTTACCGTCGGCGTTTCAGTAATGGAAAGCAGGGCCGCGTGTTCATATTGCGATTGCGTCAAACGGGCATTCAAGCTATTTACTTCGGCCTGATGATTTGCCTTGCCGCGTTTGATAACTTGCTGACTTCGACGGCGTACGACGATTGCCGCCGCAGCCGCTGCAATCAGCACCAGCAACACAATTGCGGCGAGCATTGGGAAATTGAATCCCGGTTTTGTACTCTGCGTATCCTGCATGAGTTGAATAGAATTAAGAAGCGTTCAAATAATCGCGGGCGGGCATAATACCGTAGGTGTCAAATACCGACTCTACATCATCTAGCGGAATACGCAGGTCTTTAAACCAAATGGTATCTTCTTCCTGATCGTACACCCGAGTCGCCCACTTTTGGCCGGAGGGATAGGTGTCGTTTTCCTCGATCAGTTCGTTCATTAACGGGATGATCCGGTTTCGACCTACGAGTTTGGACGGAAGGTCGTTTGCATCGTCCCGCGTTTCCTTCAAAACGAAAATATCCGTGTTCTCCAACAGCAACGGGGCCGTTTCCCGGACGCTGTGGCACTGGAACATATACTCGTTCCCGTTATTCTTCGGTGATTTCAGGAATTTGAGACGGGTTCCCCGTACGTTACCCTGGAAAAAAGCCGATGAATCATCAATGACGACAACCGCATTCCGAACGTACATCAGGCAGTATTCAGCGAACGTATCAAAATCGTCACTCTGAACTTTTACGATAGCCTTTTTCGGCAATTGATACTGAAGCCGCTCCATCGGGATTACGTCGGTGATCTCCTTGTAACTCGTGTTATTGGAGTGATCGAAAACGATAATCCGTTTCGGGTTTACGTTCCGCTGAAAAAAGTGCCTGGCAAATTCTAAGGCTTCGTGCGTTTTGCCGGTATTCTTCTTCCCGAAAAACATCCAGTTATTTCCTTGTATGTTCATCCTACGCAGTAAGGTTTACGGGGCAGCCACCAAAGGGCCACTGATAAAAGGCGTTTCATTTGGACCGGGAAAGTGAGTCTTTGGCTAATTCAGTCAAGGGCTCGACTACGGCTTCCAACAGGCCGAAGGTTTCAGTACCGATCAGTTTGGAAAGAATCTGATCGTAGCTCATTTTCTTGAAACGGCCTTGCTGAGCCTGTTCTTTCAAATCCAGATACAGCCCCTCTTTGAGCAAATCCACCAGTTCACCATCATCACCCGTTACCGGACTTTTGTAGTTTTTCAGCCGGTCCCGGATCGCAAGGCGTTTCAGAGCTTTGGCGACCATTGAACCGGGTTCGGCAGGCCCACCTACGGTCGTATTCCACTGGTCAACGGTCTGCTGATCGGTGCTTTTGACAATGATTTCAGCGACTAAATTCCGGGTAACGCTCGATCCGAACCGGAGCCGGGCCAAGATGAAGGCCGCCCGTACTTCGGCTTCCCGCTGAATATCTTCATCGCTAACGGGAACGGGCGGTACGTAAAACGGGCTGAGTGCTGCCGGGTTTACGCCGGGAAATACCGGCATTGGTGGGGGATAATCAGGCGTAGTCGGTACCTCAGGCAACGGGGCAATCGAGGCCGCCGCACCGCCGGAGAAATGCCGGGCTACTTCCGGTACCGCCTCCGAAGCCGCTCCCAGGGCACTAACCGCCGTACTCACCTTTTCGGCCATGCCCAAAACGCTTTTGATACTCATTTCTTCGGATTTAAAAGTGCTGTTACAATCTTTCCGGCCACGTCAAAAAGCCAGCGGAATACCTTGTTTCGCTGATTCCGTTTCCAGGTATCGAGCTTTTTGGCCCATCCTTTCTTTTCCTCATGCTCGGCAATCAGCGTATCGAAGTAGGGTTTTAAGACCGGGTACAGATTGAGTTGATTTTCCCGGAATAGTCCGGCAGATGCAAGTCCCTGCAAGATCAGGTTCATCTTTGCCTCATTGTTGGTAAAGAGCCGGGCTTTCTCGGCGTTTTCCTGCGTTCTCCGTACGATTTCGTCCCATTCCTCGGAGGTACAGTCCTCAATATCCCGGACAACCGCCGAGACTTTCCCGGCTGCATCCGTTTCTACCAGAGCCAGCCGGGTCACGCCTGACCGGGTCACGGCAGTAATGCTTTGGCGTATGCCTCCTGGAACACGGCCTGATACTGTTCCCGCGTGAAGGTTTGGAAACGGTTGAAAATGCCGGGGCTGGTTAGCTCCGCCGCTTTATCCATCACTGCCTGCATACCTGCAAGCATTGCTTTTTCCGAGTACTGGCCGGGCACTACCCGAGCTACCGGAGCCGGAGCGGGCTGGGCTTGGAGAGACTTTATTTGCGACTCCAATCCTACTATCCGCAAGTGATGATGCTCTTTTGCCGACGATTCCTCAGATAACTCATTTTCCAGTTCATCAATGCGTTCCTGTTTCTCAGAAACGGTTGTCTGTAACTCCGTAATGCGTCCTTCTAATTGCTCATTCTCCTGAACAATTACCTCGATACGTTCTCGGAGTTTAGCGATGGTAACGCTGGTACCTTCTTCATCGGCCAGCAGGTGAATGATGTAATGCCCGAACGGAAGCTTAGGAACTTTCTTCGAGTTCCAGGCATCAAAGGTCGGTTTGAGCCGGTGGTATAACTCAGGAGGAAAATTATTAAGAATAAGCGTTTTGGGCGGCTTTTCAGCGTCTTTCTGATCTGCCGTTTCCGCAGGTATTACCGGCGTTTCCTCGGGATTTGCCGGGATATTTTCATTATCTGCCATTTCCATAATTTACCGGGATAATCCCGGCAAAAACCGGGTTTTTCAGTAGGATTTTTTAGGAAAATCCCCTACTTTAGAAAGTACAATCGGCGACCAACCGTAGGACTTTTATTTCGGGCTTTTCCGTTTCGTGTCCAAAGATTTGAACCGGAACCCCAACGAATCAAGAGCTTTTCAGTACGCTTTCAGTTCGTTTTCACTCCCCTTTCAGTTTATGCAAACAGCAGTACAATCAGCCGGAATTTCTAAGACTGAACTAGCAGATTTTCTCGGCATTACTCTCCCCACCTTTCGCCGGAGAATTACCGAAAGCGGCCTACACCACGCCCTACCCAAACTCGCAAAAAACAGGGCGACCATTTACGGAACGGACGTTCCCATCATTGAACAACATTTTGGCCGCTGCCACTTACTCCGATGCCGATTCAACCTGAATTAAACGAAACGAAAAAGCCCGGTTATTACCGGGCTTTTTTAGTGGAATTATCACCAATAATGAATAGATAATTACTCTGTCATTTCGATTACTTTCTCAGCGGCTTTTAATCCGTTCTGAATGGAAGTTACCGACGTAGTGCCGTGGTAATAGCCGACCAGATGTAGCATATCGTAGGCTTCATTTAATAGGTCGAGCAGTTTGCGACTATGTTTTCCGACTCGACTCCGGTATTCCTCGATAGATCTTGGCTTAACGAACTTGGCCCCTTCCTTTTGTTGCAGAAAGCGGTCAATAGCTAACAATACCGCCAGGTACGCCGTACCACTAGCGGTTTGCACGTACTTTACATTTCCGTAATGATTGCCCTGTTTCTCGGCTTTCGCACTCAGCATTTCTCGGGCATTTGATAAATAGTACTGAGGCGTTAAAGGCTTTGCCATAACTGTCTGATTAGTGAGTTAAAAATACGAATTTTCCGGGAGTTTCCCGGCATATCTCCGGCTAATGGTGAACCTTCTTGTGTCCTAACCAAGCTAAGTTACTTTTAATGGCTATCCCGCACACCGGGCATTCTCCGGGATATTCCGGTAATGCGTTCGGAATGTTCGGTTTTTCGTTTCCGGCTGTTTCCGGTGCGTTTTCATCAATATTTTCCGGCGTTTCTCGGGCAAACGCCGGAAAGTGGTCGAGCGTTAAATGCACTCCAATTTCCTTTGCTTTCTCAATTACCAGTTGCCGATATATTTCCCGCATTACCGGGTCGGGATCATTTCGGGATTTACCGGAGAAGTCCCGGAGAATAGATAACTTTTGAGGGTCTACGAACATGGCTTTGCAAAACTTCCCGGCAATCTCCGGGCATATACCGGAATTACTGGGCAGGAGCTACAGCGTACGTTTCAATAGTCGACAATGCCACTAATACGAACAAGGCATCATCGACGGAAGGCACATGGTCTTCATATATTTCGAGCATGAGTTCCCGGAATCTCTCCGGCATTAGTCCGGCGTCCAGTAGGGTTATCGTACTATCTAATTCATGAAGTCGTACCGGTTTTACCGTTAATACCTGTACTAGCTTGATTTCTTTCTCGTTCAACCGAACGATCCATTTATCCCCTACGCGAAACTGATTTCTCCAAAGCCGCACGGTAGTAAAAAAATTACAGTTCAGCTTGTTATTCCAATTGGTAGAAAAATCGATGGTTCCATATGCTGAAGGGAAAAGAGAGCCTGCTTGAGTCGTCATGGAAGAAATATAGTCTAAGAATTAAAGTTAGAGTTCAACAAATCGCATTTCATCGCCCAGTTCATAGCCTCTAAGTTCCAGGGCACACATATAAGCGGGCATAAATTGATTCCAGTCTATCACCCTGAAATGCCTAGATACATGAGTAATCCAGCATTTAGCATTGATCTGATCATGAGTAACGACAAAATGGGGTACGAATACTTCCTTTTCTACTTTGCCTTCGATGATGTGCTTTACCCGAAAATGGGCCAATTCGCCCCGAGTGCCAACTACCCAAAAGCCGAAGTGTAAGTAGGTTTTCATTCGTATCCCGTTCCCGATCTCATACTCAGGCAGCAACAACAGCGGTTGCGATGACTGGCATAAATCGGAGTCGGTGGTTAGTAGCGACTGCATCAGTGGGGGGTTCTTCCCCGTGCTCCAGGTGTTTGGGGGAATTATAAAGGGTGTAGAATAAATCGTGATAGTGGGCGTGATAAGCATCCCTGAGCACATGGGAAAACCTTTGCATCAGTTGCGTTTGCGTATAGCCCACGTAAGTAGGTTTTTCTCCAGAAGGATTCGGTAGTTGCTGGGAGAGTTTGACAATCGTAACGTTGGGGTCTTTGCCCTCTTCCGTATCCTGCCAATAGCTACCCTCGCCCAAAAAGTCCCGTACGACTTCATAGTAAGGCAATGCAGCCTGCGTAATGCGACTTCCCGTTGCTTTTTTGTAATCGATTACGGGGACAATCTTACGATCCACCTCGGTCTGTATATCGTAATGCACCACACCAAACAAATCCGGGTTGGGTACTCGCTTTTGTATCTTCTTTTCCTTGACTTCATGTCCGGTTTCAACCATGCCGTGAAAACTAGTGTAGGAGCTTTCGGAAAGCTTGAAGAAGCCAAAGTCTTTGATGATGTTCAACGCACGCGATTTGCCCCAAATTCGACCGTGAAGCCGCCGCCCGTGAGTAATGATGCTCGTTTTTTCGGGCAAAACCTCGTTTTCCTGATCGTCGAATAGCTTGTCTCCTACCCATTCGTAACCCTCTTTATCAGCCTCTTTTTCAAGGTCTACCTTTTCAGTGACCTGTTTTACCGTGGGTTTAGCCATGTATTTGGCCAGATACGCGGCCAGACTTCGAACGTTCCGCATGGATTCAATGCGTGTAGTCGGCGGATCCATGAATTCGTTATCAACCGCTTTACAGAAGGCGTTTAGCTGCAGTTGTTCGGCGGCTTTTGTCAGAGCATTGGTCGATGGAAGTTTTCGGGTATAGATAGCTTCCTGAAATAGCTCCCGAAGTACCTCCCCTTCTTCCATCAAAAAGGGCATTTTCTGCGTAGAGACGGCCTTGCTGATGCGGTTACGGATGCTACTGATCTTCATTTTCTGTGCATCCTGGTCCAGTCGAAAACGGTATCCATTGTAGACGAACGGCTTTCGTGGATTCCAATCTTCTTTCGAAGTACCGTACACCGTTTCAGGATCATTCCGAACTTTATGGGTGATACGGTAGAACTGCTGCTGGGAGTACTGATACATGCTCACGGCTCCGGTGTATTCCTCCACCTTTTTGTTCCAGAACTGACGGCAGGAATCTTTGTCGATCCAACCATCCAGTAACAGGTGGAAGTGAATGTTGCCGTTTTCCTGGGGCTCGGCCCGCCAGAGATACTTTCTCAGGGCTTTGGCGTGTCGGTCCGCGGCTTCTTTCAGTGTGATTTCCCGCATTAATCGGTTTTCCTTTCCTGGGTATTGGAATTGAATGCTGCGTTTTTCGCGTTCGTACCGGGTGTCTTCAAAACGATTTAACCCACTCAGAAACTTTTCGAGGCAAATTTTCGCGTCATAGTCGCTTACGAACTGAGTCCCTGGCCACGTCAGCGTAAGCAGAATGGGGAAAATACGCTCCGCATTGACGGCCTGCTTATCTGAGTGCATTTCAATGGCCTGCGTCCAGTTCATCAAGATCGTACGCATATTCCGGGCCGCTGCCGGATTCAGCCAGCCATTGTATAGGTTACTGCGAATCAGGTTTTCATCGCGTTTATCCTTTTCCCGTTTGATACGCTCACCGGCCAGATCTTCATTACCCGCAATGCCTTCGCTGACTAGCTTCAGCATTTGTTGCTCGGTCAGTTCATCGGGCTTATACTTCGCCCATCGTTTGAACGTCACAATTCGGGAGGGTTCGAATGAAATGAAGGAATCGCGTTGAATAAGCATTGGGAAATGAATTTAAGCTTTACTGATTATCAGTGTTTTAGCGTGTGGCGGGGAACCGACCCTTAGAATATCCCATTTTAAAAGCTCCGCTTTTTAGGGTTTATCCTTTGTGAGATGCATCAAGAAGTTTGATCAACTCCCTTTCTTTTTTGAAGCTGCTCTAAGCGTTCAGGGGTGTAGTAGGAAGTAAGCAGATAGGCAGAAGCACGGCGAATACTTTCGCTTGCGGCAAATTCATTCCTGACAACCCAGTAAGAGGAAAACCAAGTACGTCTTTCACACTCCTCACACACCGGCACATTATAGTCCCCAACGTATACCAGAGCGACCGCATGGGTGCCACATTGATTACACCGCTCAACTTCCGGCAACCTTAGCTTTTGCTTTGGAATAGGAAGTAAGAACACGCGATTATCTACCTTGAGACAGGTATACGTAGTGTACTTGTAGCGTTTCAGTAGCCGAAACTTTAGTTTGGGCTTATGGCGTACAGCTTCCCAATCTGAACTAGATAACAATATCTCTCTTTCACGCACGTATGGAGCTTCTGGAAAGGGATCAGCCAAGACCCAAGGTCTGGAAATAGCGTAGTCATGTAATCGACGTAAAAGACGACTCATGTTTTTCAAACAATTCTTCATTGGATTAGATTTTAAAGTACTCCTTACGTTTGAAAGCAAGCCGCGTAACCGCTAAATCCCAGTGATCCTCAAAGTGCCAATGCTGAGCACTCCGCACGATTTTCACTGAAAGCTTATTGACTGTTTCGTCGATGTCCGTCACTTCTACGTATTGGCACTCAAACCAGACGGATTTGAATCGTAGACCAACACAGATTTCATCAGCAGCGTTATTCATCTTCGGCGTATTCATAGTCAAGTCCGTCAGGGTCGTGATAGTCTTCAAAGGCATCGTCCCAGCGACCGGATCCATTACAGCCGCAGGTGGTACAATCAGTCGGGGTTAGTGAGACGACACAGTCGTCTATATCGCCGTGGCAGTGGCATTCGCCCCCACAGCAGCAACAAGGGTGAGCCATTTTTATTGAAGGTTAGTTATTCGCAAATGCCATAGAAAGACATACACCGCCGATCCGTGTCTTTTTCTTCGGGAAAGAGTTCGCCCGTTGCGTTTTTATCACTGATGTATCTTACTACATCATCAATCGAGTTGATTCGCTTACCTGACTTCACATCCGTCTTTGAAGCGTATCGATTAGGCACGTAATTAGGGGGAAAGAATGTACGCCCTACAAATTGTTCAGCATCCCGAACCCGGTCAATGTATTCTGGATCGTTTTCAAGCATGATTCTGAGTTCGCTATGCGTACACATCACACAAGGGAAGCACCCCACCCGGGAATATCCCTGATAGTACAAAGGATTAGGCTTTTGTCCATTTTCTAAAATGTACTGCATGACCTGCTGCCCCGTCCAGTCAAATACGGGTCGAAAAACTTCATCCGCGAAAGTTTTGCAGAAAGCTATTACATCCCGCTTTCGGTACGAGAAGTACACCGGGTCTAGCTTTCCCATCGCTATACGCTTTAATAAAATGACCTTCTTAGCTACTTCTTTGGGAGACAGGTTTTTCTTTACCTCTAACCGCTCCAGTTTTCGCTGGTTATCATCATACGGCTGGAAATAGTATTTAAAGTAGGTACACTGCTGGGCCATGAGTGAACGGTTTTTGCTTTCGTCAGCCCGGATACCCTGAATAATCATACAGTGGTCTTTAACTTCATCCAGGACGTAATCAATCATGGGTTTGGTCTTTAGTTCTTCCGTACAAAAGCGGGCTTTGGTGGACGGGAAACGTTTCTTACTAGTAGCCAGTCCTACCATGCCTTTGTACTTTTTACTGGACAATTCTACCAGCGGTACACCCATTTTCTTGCAGATGCTCACTACGTGGTTATAGGTCCACTGATGTTCCCAACCGGTATCGCAGAAAACCGCAGAGACATTTTTAATACCGAATTTGTCTACGGCCCAAATCAGCGAGGCTTGGGAATCTTTGCCCCCGGAGAATGCGACAAGTATTTTCATAGCTATCTTATTTGGGGCAAAACCTTGATCGGACACTCCCGCACCACCACCTCCCCCGTCCGTAGCTCCGGGTATTGCATCAAAATGAACTCCCAGTTATTGCCAATCAGCGTTTTGTAGAGTTCGACTCCCTGCGACTCGTACACATCAGGGACGCCGTACACCAGCATGTATACAATCCGGCGGGCGGCTCCGACAGCCGTGTTATCGAACTCAGACCAGCTTGCTCCAAAGCACCAGTTCCAGGGCGAAACCTCGCTTTCATTCGAATCATTTTTCTTGGCATCACTATCCATCACGAAGCAACGGTATGAGTACTCCACCCAGGATTCGTTAGCTAACTTGTGAATGCCCGCGTGAGGGCCATGCCCCACGGCACAGCCCACCGTACCGCATTCGGTATGTCCGTATTGCTGTTCGGCAAACTGATCCATACTAAACCGGGCCTTGAGTTCACCACGGATTAGGTATTCGGCCAGTTGAAGAAGATTGTTCCGACACTTCTCATTCAGCGTAACAGGTGTATGATTCATTTGGATACCGGACGATAGGTTTGATAAAGCGAATACATCACCGTACCGAATGCCATGATCACCAGCATTAGGCCAATGACCTGAAACCCGAGCCAGAACAGGAGAGCAATCAGGCCCCACCAGAACAAGAGGCCGAAAATGACACAAAAGATGAGTCCCATCTGACTGAGCCAGACTGATTTTTTAATAGACATACAAGGGGAGATAGAAACGTTAGAATTTAAATCGTGTGGGGGTCTTGGGCTGCGAGCCGGGCATCGCTCAGCACCAGATCTTTTTCGAGTTCGGAAATTTTATGCAGGGTTAACATCTGTCGGATGAGCTGGCTCTGATAGCGAATGCGTTCGGCCTGAACGGTAATCTCGTTTTGATACGCCTGTAGGGCCGCTTCCTGCCAACTGGCGTCCATCGTGGCCTCGTTGAAGTTTTTCAGGCCATTTTCGGATAGCGTACGGGTGTCTACTTTGGCTAATCGCTTTTGGGTTCGTTCCAGCCCTATCTGCCCTTTCAGGCCGTGTACGACACTTTGCTCACGAGCGTGACCTTCACGGCGGGCTAAATCTTCGAAATAGCTCATGTTACACCTCCTTCAAAAGCACTTTATCAACCCAACGATTTAAACTATACGTAAACCTTTGAGGCACCCGATTGATGAGCCAGATCAGGCCCATCGCTCCGAAAAAAAGTACTGGAATACAGAGCCAGATGAATAGACAAAACAGGAGTTCTACCTGCTGGGGCGTCAGGGAGGGGTTCATACTCCGAGGGGGTGAGTTTCTTCGAGTGGAGATTTGACAGTGGACTTAGAGGCTTTAGGCCGCATAATGGCCCAGGCGACCAGTGAGGACACAACACCAGTCACAAGGCTCAGCGTGAGAGCCTTCTTCGATTTTTTCTGCATGGATGGAGAGGGAAAGTTAACAGGGACTATTTGCCATTCTTTACGTACTGTACTAGCTCACTTTTGAAGAAGAATAATCGTCCGTGACGTTTCCGATGGGGTATTTTTCGGATGTTCCGACGAATGGTCTGCTGCACCATGCCCAGATACGCTGCCGCTTCTTCCAGGTTTAACATTTTGTCTTCTTCTTCAACAGGAGCCGCACTTTTCGTCATAATCAGGAGAGCCAGATTATCGATCTTCTGCTCCAGGATTTCAAAGGGGTTAACGCTCATCATTAGGCAGCTTGAAGTTGCTGAGTAGGAATGTACCGGATGCCGCACTGGGTGAGTAACGTTTCGTAGTTTTCTTCGGTGATGACTACGCGAATGTATTTGACGACCGTTACGAGTTGAGTATTACTTAAGCTACTGATTTTGTTTCCAAGGTACTCACCAATCGTTCTCCGGGCAGCCTCCGGAACAAGATTCTCGTCATAAAACTTATCGCCCATTTCTGTGCATTGCCGACGGGTGAGAAAATCATTCCGGGCTAAAAGAACGACCCTTTCCAGTTGGCTTCGATTCAATTTCGAAGGTTCCATAGATTAACACTTTTTAAATGAGGCACGCAGAAGGATGAATCACCGATTTTTAGAGATTATCGGTGTTTTTCGTTTACTTTCGTCTATCGTCGTACAAATATTATCACTTTAAGTGAATTAAAAACACTTTAAGTGATAATTATTTTAAAGATATTTTTAAATGTCTGAAATTCAGATTTTTAGTAGAAAATTAAAATCACTCAGAGAGGAAATGGGATTAAATCAATCCCAAGTAGCTAAAGAATTAGGCTTAAGTACATCTGCACTTGGTATGCTTGAGACTGCCAAAAGGGCTCCTTCATTTGAAGTACTAAATAAGATCTTGTCATTTTACAATGTAACCTATGAAGAACTAGTACTAGATAGAAAGCCCCATACCCAAGAAAGCGATGTAAAATATATAAAGGTATTAGAAAGACTTAATGAATTAAGTCAACAAAACATGGAGCTTCAGCAGAAACTAACCATGTACGAAAGATCTGAAAAAGAAAAAGCTCAGGAGAAAGCCGAAAAACTTTAATCCGGGATTTTTTCCTGAGCTACGATACTATACTACTAAGGCCTGATAATCTGGACAATTAAACAGCCTTTGAAAGCCCCAACTGACCTTGGGGCTTTTTTGTGCAAAATATACTAGTAAATTATTCTTTGTTGAGTTGATAACCTTTGAATATAATTACGCATGTATAATTAAAACAAACTCACATCCTATGCGTACCTACACTTACCTATTCGTTTTTTTGTCTTTGTTTCTCCTTGTTAGCTCCTGTAAGGAATCAGAACCCGCCCCAGAACCACCGAACTCAAAATTTACTTTAGAATACCTTGGGAGCGGAAAAGTCAGAACCAGAGTAGAAGGTATAATCAATTCAGCCTTTACCTATACCTGGACGTTCGGGGACGGGAGTTCATATAATGGCACTGATGTCACTCACACCTACAAGCAAAACGGCACTTACAATATTACGCTAGTAGTATCAGGGGCTGATAGACAGTCATCAACGGCTAAGGCTGCATTAGTGGACAACATTGCTACTACAGGGCAAGGTATAGTCTACCTGTATAGGATAAACAATGTAAAAGGGAATGTGGCCGTGACTGTCAATGGAACCTCAGAGGGAAGCATTACCATCTACGACGGTACGCGTATACCTAACTGCGGTGATGCTGGATATGCAACCTTTACCAGACCTGCCGGGACTTACAATATTTCTGCCAAGGCACAAAGTGGCGAAAGCTGGGTTGCGACGATGACGATTATGAATGGGCAGTGTAGTAAGCTGGGATTACAGTAAAATAATTTACAGACATATCCCTGCAAAAGACGAGTCGTATAGCGACTCGTCTTTTTTTATTTTTTTGATAACCTTTTCAATTAATCGTGATGTATTGATAAAACCACAACACTAACACATACCTGTTCGCTCTTTAAACTTCGACTGCACTTCGTCTTGCATTTCATTTAATGATGAATGTAAGCATCATGAATCTATTCGTATAAAAATTCACACTGAGTAAATTCTACCTCCTAATACTTAAAAAACAAATCAATGAACACTAAAGCACTTTTACTCACTTCAATTTTCCTTTTTTTCGTTTCTATAATTTGTAATGCCCAGGAAAAGAGGGCAATAAAAGTTTTAGAAGAACAAATGATAAGTATATTACAATCAGATGGCATATTGCTAACAGAAGAACAAAAGGCTTGTATGAATAAAGATTGCAGACCTAGATCACCATGGAGAAATAATAGTCAGAGACAAAAAGAAATTAATAAAGACGAAAATTTAAAAACTATATTACTGAGAAATTTTCTTGCGTCAGCAGAACAAATGCTAAAGGATAATCACATAAAAAACAATCTTATATTTCGGGATAATAAATTATCAAGATGGGTAGTTATATAATAAGAAATAATGATTTATCTGTAATAAGCCCGGCAAATGAACCAGTTCTACCAGTTTTATTAAATACTTCGTTCGATGAATCAGGGGGGCAGATTAGTATAGAAAACCCTGACGATAACGGAAGTAACTATAAATTAAATTATACTACAAATAAACTATTTCAATCTCAAATAGATTTAAGTTCAGATCTAAATTTTCAAGCATACTATAACGGCAAATCTCAATTTAGCACAGGTACAACTAAAGATCAGACTTCTCAAATAAGTATTGCAGCTGGTTTCTTTAAGAATAAATTGGCAACTATATATAACAAAGCTAAGTATGGAGAAATATCATCTGCAGAGTTTGGACCTTTATACAGTCTTTGGTTAAAGTATTATGATAAAAGTGCTAAAACAGATGATAAAATTATCGGGAGTTTCTACGGCATGAGCTTTTATACATCTAAAGGTGTTTCAACTAAAGATGAAATAAAATTTGATCACCAAATGAGTTCGAGTGGTAAATATCCATTTCTAAGTTATCAATTGGATGGCTCAGTAAAGTGGGGTAGTTCATCAAACATGAAAAGCTCTACTAATACTTTTTATACTTACATGTTTGAAAAACCAAATTTAACAACATTACCAACTGTTGATGATATAGAAAAAACATGGAAATTGTTAAGCAAGATAACTAATCCAATTAATACATTGACAACTAAGAATATACCTTCAGACCAACCGTTGCTATTATCAGTCACTTTTGGACCTTTACCATACCAAGATGTTATTAACCTAGTAAGTCTAGATTTTGATTACTCTAAAAAAAATATGGAAGGAAATTCAGAATATATCAAAAGTATTAAATTAATAAAAGATAATCCTATCAGCAATGGGAACGGATATTATACATTTAAAATTTCAATTGAAAGAGATGAACAAAAAATAATGGATGATTTTAATAGCATAAACAATATTGCCAATATTAGCATCCCATTTCGTCTTTTTATAGACAAACCAATAAATGATAAATACCTTGATATAAAATATGACAAATATGACCTAACAACAGAGCGTTATCCTAATCCATTCTGCGAAGTATATGACGTAATACCTTCATTAAATCCATTAGATAATACATTTAAATATAATACAAAAGTAAGATTTAAATTACCAAACATCAATATGGTTATCATAAATAGTCCTAAGCCCCCGAGAGTGATAGATCTTCTTGGACTACCGTTGGGAGTTAGCGAAGATTTGAAAAAATCAATATTAGCTTCAAAATTTACGTTAACTAATATAAACGAATATAACTTAGAATTTGACATACCATTAAACTCTAAGCACTTCAACATCAATCAAAGATCTTACGACTTAGAAGCAGTGATAGAATTTTCAGCCAATAATAATAGATATATCAGAAAACTACCGCTTAGAATCA
This sequence comes from Siphonobacter sp. BAB-5405, assembly GCF_002872335.1. Taxonomy (GTDB): domain Bacteria; phylum Bacteroidota; class Bacteroidia; order Cytophagales; family Spirosomataceae; genus Siphonobacter. The sequence continues at coordinate 33,812 of NZ_NJAG01000016.1, forward strand.
ATGCACCCAAGCAATTAATAGAAACAAATAATATTGTATCTAATATCACCTTTAAAGATAACATTCAGTTAATTAATTCATTAAATCTAAAAGCGAAAGTTAATGATGATATTACAATAAGTGATCTAAAAAATCAATTCGATAAAGGTGAAAATTTCGATACATTAGCATTTATAGAAGCTCTCAAAAAAGTAACCAACTTATCAATCACTTCCGACAATTCATATGTAATCGATCCTAAGTATCTCATAATCAACAAAGTAACAGAATCAATAAAAAATAACTAATTCAAATAATTAGGTTTATTCAAAGAGCTTCAATAAATTATTGAAGCTCTTTGAATAAATGCATTCTATAAATAAATCTTAATTATAGCAAACAGTTTTAAAACTTATGTTTTATGTTTATCTACCCATACCGATATATCTTTTAATATTAAGTTATTTATTAGCTCTTGATCAGAACCCACTCCAGAACCACCGAACTCAAAATTTACTTTAGAATACTTGGGGAGCGGAAAAGTTAGAACCAGAGTAGAAGGTATAATGAACACAGCCTTTACCTATACCTGGACGTTCGGAGATGGAAGTTCATATAATGGTACTGATGTGACTCACACATACAAGCAAAACGGCACCTACAATATTACGCTAGTAGTATCAGGGGCTGATAGACAGTCATCAACGGCTAAGGCTGCATTAGTGGACAACATTGCTACTACAGGGCAAGGTATAGTCTACCTGTATAGGATAAACAATGTAAAAGGGAATGTAGCCGTGACTGTCAATGGAACCTCAGAGGGAAGCATTACCATCTACGACGGTACGCGTATACCTAACTGCGGTGATGCTGGATATGCAACCTTTACCAGACCTGCTGGAACATACAATATTGGTGCTAAGGCACAAAGTGGTGAAAGCTGGGCTGGGATGATGACTATCGTAAATGGGCAATGTAGTAAATTGGGATTACAGTAAGTTTATCTATGAAAAGCCATAAGGATAATTCATATAATGAATTATCCTTATGCTTTTCATAACAGTATTTATTAATAAATATTATATCTTACATTCTGATTATTTCAAACTAATAATTTTAATTAATGATTATGACCACAAAAGAAAGAGAGCCAGTTTTTGTTAATTCCCTATCCTACAATGACATCTATTCATCTGATAGCAAAAAAAGTTTCTTTGAGTATATAAAAAATATTTCAGCGGAAGAATTACTATTCTCAGTGTGTTCATATACTGTTCAAATCCACAATCAAAAACTCTCAAACTCATTAGCCCAAATATATTTATATAATTTGATAGAAAAAGGTTTACCAAAACAAATTCAGAAAAAAGTACAAACATATATCAACTATATATTATCAAAAAGAAATCATCAATTTAATTTTATAAATAACACTTCTTCATTAATATTTATTCAGCATGTACTAATGAATGCTGAAAAATTACCTATTAAAACAAAAAGAAGTGCTGAAAAAGATCATAATATATTTAAAGCTTATTTGTGGTGCACTCAAAAATGGATTGATGAACAAGAAAAAAATAAATATATATACTCCTCTAACTCTATTGAAGATATAATTAAATTTTTATTAGAATATAGATTACCAGTACAAGAACTCCAAGAATTTAAAGATTTTAGACCCCAGTTTATAAAATCTTCATATTTTTTTAAATTTTGCAAATCAGACAAACAATTTTCTGATTATTTAAACATATTTCTTAAAAGTTATAATATAGAGGACTCAGACTCATATCTATATCATCTATTATTATTTTATATGACCAATTATGAAACATTTAATGTTGATTGCTATACAACAGTTTCTAAAAATCACCAAGTTGCTTTAAATTTTCTAGAAACTTTAGCTATAAATAATCAACCTATAAAATACGATAAAGATTTCAAAGAAATTAGAAATTACCCTATTTATAAAGCAAGTGGTAGCAGGTATATATATCTAAGTAAAAATTTCCTTATAGACAAAATATATCAAGGAATAATTTTTAAAATGGGAATTGAACTTGTAAAAGAAAAAGCTATATATAACAATAGTAGAATTAAGTCCTCGATAGATTTTATGAGTATTTTTGGTCAAGAGTTCACAGAAAACAATCTATTTTACAGATGCATGGAAATTAATTTTAAGAATATGGATTCTATGCAACCAGGATCAGAGTTAAAAAAAATTATAACAGCCGGTGAGCCAGACTATTACATGCGTAAAAAAAATGACGTATTTATTTTTGAATTTAAAAACTGTCTATTGAACTCTGAAGCAAAATTCAGCTACGACTTTAATAGAATTAAAGAAGAAATATATATAAAGTTTGTAAAAGATAGAAAAGGCAAAGATGAAGGTATAATGCAGATAATAAACACTATAAATGCTATTAGTCAGGGAACATTTAAAGCAATTGACGATATCAATAATAAAAGTACTATCATATATCCAATTATAGTCTACACTGATAGTTCGTTCGGCCTAGAAGGAATTAATCACATTCTGAACAAAGAATTTAAGAAACATTTAAAAAAATATAAATTCATTGTCTGCAATCTAACAATGATCAACATTGACACATTAATTAAATTCCAAAACTTATTTGAAAAAGATAAAATTAAATTAAATAAATTTATTGATGAATACCACTATTTAATCAATACTTCATCAAATATCCAAGATAGATTAATCTCATTTGATAGATTTTTAGAAGACAAATTAATAAATAATAATATTGAAATTGAAATCGAAATACCGACCATGATGAAAGAATTCATGGAATTAATAGAGAGGTTCCAGGAGAAAAAATAAATAAATAATAAAATTCATATAAGGATAATATTTCTTTTTTCGGTATAAAAACAGTAATTTTTACGTATCACATAGATAAAATAAATATTTTTAAATTTTATTTTGCTTAATCATTTCACTTGCTAAAAACGGAGCCCACTTTTTCAGATTATCTAGTGTACGTTCAGAATTCTTGTATTCAATATAATATTCAAATCTTTCATCAACTAAATCATCATCATTAAGAGCTAATTTAGTGATAGTATCATCTATTTTTTTAAATAATATTGGATCTAAGATAGTTGGATTTACACAAACAAACAGATTAGAAAAATCAATACAGAACCAATCATTATTTATCGTAGATGGATCTAATATTTTACCAACCCCCTTTTTAGTATTAAATCTAGTGCTACAAAAGCGAAAATTATTCCATTCATAGGCAAGATTTGGATTTTGAGACTTTGGAATAAAGTGATCAATACTACCTTTTGTTGCATGCCTCCCCAACTTTACAGCACAATAATTACAAACGCCATTGTACAAATTGCTCATCGTTTCGAGGGAGCTAGTCCAATATGCATGACTTTTCCATTGATTTTGATTAGGATTGGGTGTTGTTTTTAAAAACTCCAACCCTCTTGTTCTAATATCTTTATCAAAATCTAAAGGCTCGGAATGTAAATCAATTTTCAGCATTAACTGTATGGGTTAGTCAATTTCTTTGGATTCTAAGAAGTGGTACCAACGATTAAGAAAAAGATTATGATTTGGAAAACGTTTTTCTAATATAACAGTATGTTCCTTCAACTCCTCTATCGTCACATCTTTTTTACTCATTAAGCTCTTAGCTTTAAGCCAAGCTTTTTCCGTTTCTAAAGAGCCTGCATAACTTAACTCAAAAAAGTCAGACGTCAGCCACGCATCTATACTTCCCATTATAGAAAAATCTTGATCAGCTATCTTTACTTTACCCTTCTCATTAATATCTAAATGAAATATTGAATCTATAGAATTGTCAAAATGTGGTTCTAGTGAAGCAACAACGGATGGAGAATGAGTTGAGATTATAAATTGTATATCTAACTTTAAAGATAATTCTTTCGTAATAGCTAATAATGACGGCAGTATTCGTCTTTGCCATTTCGGATGCAAATGAGACTCAACTTCATCAATAATCACTACCATTTTATTCGAAACATTTTTATTATCTAAATTAGCTTTTTGTGTATGCTCGAACCATAACCATATGATTAAATAGGATAACGCAATAATTCTTTTTATCGCTTCTGAACAGTGAACTATAGCTACATCACCATAAGAATATTTTAGAAATGGCATTTCTCTTGAATCCCAAGAGACTGAACGTGTAGAGCCAATTTGTATTGGATTTGCATCTGATGCCTCCGTAGGAGCTAAAATCGAAAATATTTCAGAGAAAAGATTAAATATTTTCTCGTAATCTTTACTCCAAGTAGTCCAATCATTAATCAAACCATTGCAAATTTTTCTAGTCGTTAATACATCAGAATTTTTCCCGTTCCAAATCTCATTTTTAGAGAATAGTAAGGTTTCTCTTCTTAATGTTTTCAAACTATAGTCAAGCTCAAATCCTAAAGGATCTTTTATAGCAACAGAGCCATCAACTCTTGCATAAATACCTAGCAAATAATTTTCAGGAATTTCTTTTTTTGATATCCAATTTCCCTTTTGGGGATCGAATGTAAACACAGTAGTTGGTAGAGTTGCATATTTTCTAAGTTTTTTCATAAGTCTATATCTAATTGTTCCCTCTATTATATTTTCAGGAAAAATTGGATAAGAAACCCAAGTATTAGTAAGTATCCACCATGCACAATCTAATATAAAGGTCTTACCTAATCCATTATCTCCAGTAAATATGTTAACTCTATCATTGAAATTAACTTCTATATCTTCAACTGGGCCTGTTTTAACTATTTGCAAGTAGGATAAAGTCGCATCACTTACATCATTTTCTGGTTTATCAGGAGGTGAAGAGATACCTAAAAATCTTTTTGTAAATTCCCAATCAAAAGGTTTATCATCCAGTTCATATCCAATTCGATAGCGAGTAGGTATATTTAAATCAAATAGACTTAATAGCTCTTCGTCAGAAAAACTAAATTCCTTTAAAAATTTATCTAAAATTTCATCTGCATTAGTCTTCCTCGAAAAATCTTCCTTTCTGTATAGCCAACATGCCATAGCAAATGCAGGTATTTTAGAAAGTTTTTTAGCATTGATTACAGATGATATTTCACTAATATATTTTTCATTCCAACCCCACTCGCCAGTTCCTGTTTCATGAATAAAAGCCCCTCCGAAGGTTTGAGTACGGTTAGCTTGCGAACCTGATGAAGGATAGTCATACTTCAACCAATCTTTACTTTTCTCCGATATTCTAAAGGCCCTAAAATACCATTTTGTATCTTCTTCAGGCTTAAAATATTGTTCGAGAAACTTTGTTTCATAATTTGCTATTGGAAAATCAATAGATTTCCCAATAGGTAAGTTATTTTTTTTACAAGTTAAAAAAGTGATTCCTAAGAAAGGATGCAGGTTGTACATCCTTTCTAAAGCAAACCATATTAAATCATTTGGTATATACATGCCTTTCAGATCTTATAACGAATTTTTTTGTAATTCTTTTACTGCATGCAAACAAAACTCATTACTTAAATCTATACCAATACCGTTCCTTCTTAAATTATTAGCGACCCTAACAGTTGTACCACTACCTGAAAATGGATCTAATACAATCCCTCCTTCTGGGCATCCTACATTTAAGCATCTTTCAACTAACTCATCCGGATAAGGAGCTGTTTGTATTCCTTTTGCAGCTTTAGGTCTAGCAGTAATAGTCCACATATCTTCTTGCTCGTGCTCTAACAAATCAGTTCTATCAAAATAATAATTCTTTTTTTTAACAAACATAAATATAAACTCATAACTTCTTTTGGGTCGATCCTTTACAGCTTCTGGTAAAGAATGCTTTCTATACCATATGATATTACTTCTTAGTATCCAATTAGAATGAATCATTTTTAAAGCCAATCTCCATGGAATTCCTATCAGAGTTTTAGGTTTTAAACCTATACCCATTCCTCCACTTTTGTCTACTGCTCTTAAGCCGAATCTCCTTTTTTTACTTTTTTTATCTACCCCTTGTGATTCGCCTTTTCCAGAATAATAGGTATCCCCTATATTAATAAATACCGTTCCACTTGGCTTTAATACTCTATATATTTCATTCATTACTGAATTTAATTTTTCAATAAATTCTTCAACTGTATCTTCCAAACCTAGTTGTCCTTCGCTTTGATAATCCCTAAGCCAGAAGTAAGGTGGAGAAGTTACTACACAATCGCAGAATTCGTTTGGTAAAGTTTTTAGAACAGCTAAACTGTCCCCATTATAGATCTCCCATGTGCTACCATTCGCAGCTACACCTGAGTATCTATTATTTATATCACCCAAATTGTTCGAAACTACTTCTTCCTCTTTGAACATTCTTCCTTTTATCATGTACTAACTAGCAAAGTTAGTTTTTTACCTCATGAAAACTTATTATAAAATATTATTTTAATTAACAAATGATAATTAAAATAATATACAAACCTCAGTCCCAATGTTTTAGGGCATTGTGTTTTTACATAATTTGTATATATCGTCAGCTGATCTATCTCAATTACTATATCGTAAAGATTAGATCTCACTTTTCGATATCTGTAATTTCCCTCAGTCTTGACCGTATTTCCGGGGGCTTGGTATCTTTTATCTATACGGAAGCAAAAGGATCATGGCTAACCAGGTTACGTTTACGAGCCTCATTATATACTACTTGTAAAAAATTGATACGCGCTAGAATGGTAAAGGGATCAGTATTGTCTCTATGTTCAAGGATATGAACCGAATAAGCTATTCGTTTGTAACTTCATCACAGATAACACACTTTCCTTTCAGAAATTCTATAACCCTCGTACGTTCGATCTGTATGTGTCATAGGCAGCCACGCCATAGCTTTCTCTTTTCACTTCAACAGAATGTATCAGGTACATATTAAACTTCACATGATTCTAATGCTACCCTATAACGATAGCTAGTTTCCAGCCTTTGAGTCTTTGCAATGCCGAGTAAAGAAGATTTGAAGGGTCAAATAATTAATTATCTAATAAGATTGCAGCCCCCGTTAGCTAGTATGCTTTAAGACTAATAGGTGACAATTAAAGAATGTAATGTAGGTGAGTTTGTAGGTGAGCGGCAATAAAAAAAGCCTTACGAATAAATTCGTAAGGCTCTGATTTCCAATGTGATCCCAGCAGGACGTCGAACCTCGCAACCTACTGCTTAGAAGGCAGTTGCTCTATCCGGTTGAGCTATAGGACCAGACTCAGCCGGTTTCAGCGTGGTTCACAGAATTCTGAGAACGGGCACTGGTCAATTTAGTAGTCGGGGTGGCCAGATTCGAACTGACGGCCTTCTGCTCCCAAAGCAGACGCGATACCGGGCTACGCTACACCCCGAAAAATTCAAAACTGTGCGGAGAGGGCGGGATTCGAACCCGCGGTACGCTTTAGGCGTACGACAGTTTAGCAAACTGCTCCTTTCGGCCACTCAGGCACCTCTCCTTCTCCGTTTCGGTTCGCAAATATAGGCTCTTAAAAACCCCAAACACAAGTTTTTTCGAAAAAAAATTCGTTTTTTGCAGTTTTCACCGTTGATAGCAGTATGATTTTTAATCGTGATTGGGGACGAACGGAGCTGATTTTCATTGCTTTATTCGGTATTCTATACCTCATCTATTTGGGTCGAACTTTTTGGTACGCTCACCGGCTCAATACCTCTGCCCGCTCCGTCGCCCTGAAGTTTTTTCTTCGCTCGGCGGCCATGGGTGCTCTGGTCATTGGGTTGTTGGAGCCTTCCTTCGGCGATCCCGAACGGGATGTGCAGGCCGTGGGCAAGGATATTTTTCTGGTAGTCGATGTCTCTAGCTCCATGGATGCGACGGACATTCAGCCCTCCCGCCTGCAACGCATCAAGTTTGAACTGAATCGACTCATTACGCAATTTCCCAACGATCGCTTCGGCCTCATCGTTTTTTCGTCAGGCACCTACTTGCAATGTCCGCTGACCTTTGACCGCAACGCCCTGACCGTTTTTATCGAGTCGCTCAACACCCGCATGCTGACCGATCAGGGGACCGCCTTCGAACCAGCCCTGCAAATGGCCCTGGATAAACAATCGGGCGAGCATACACGGGCCAATGCTTCGAAAGTCATTGTGTTCATCAGCGATGGCGAAGATTTCAACGGCGTCGCTACCAAAACGCTTCGGTCCATTCGCCGACAGGGGATTCAGCTCTTTTGCCTGGGCGTTGGTACCCGCGAGGGTAGCCGCATTCCTTCGGGTAATGGGTTCATCAAAGGCGAGGACGGCACCTTTATACGTACGTATCTGCAATCCGAATCGCTGGAGAAAATGGCCGCGACCACCGGCGGCGACTATTACGAAATCACCACCGTCCGCAACGATTTCCCGAAACTGACCCAAAGCATCCAGCAGGTAGCCGGGCGGCTGATCGACCAGCGGAAAATAGCCATTACGTCCAATCGCTATTATTATTTCGTTATTCTGGGTCTGGTATTACTGAGTCTGGATATTTTGATCACGGTGCGTACGTTTCGTTTGTAATCCGCTCCGAGTCGAGCTTGTGTATGAATATTTTCTGGTTAAAAATTGCCATCTGGCTGACAACTCTGGGCTGGCCCAGTCAAATTATCCAGCGAAATCAGGCCAAACGCATGGCCGAGGAAGCCTATCGTCAGAAAAAATACGATCAGGCCATCCAGTATTACGAGTACCTGGAGCGAACACAACTCGTACCCGATCCGTACATAATTCTGAACATGGCTCACGCGGCCTTTGCTCAAAAAGACACGGCTTTGGCTTTGGAGCAGTATAGTCGGCTGGTTCGCGTATCCGATGCCTGGATTGCGTCCGCTGCCCTCAATCAGCTGGGGATTCTGGCCTGCTCTTCGGGCGATACACTACGAGCGGAGGAACAATTTCAGCGAGCCCTGGAGCGGAATTCCGAAAACGAACAGGCCCGTTTTAATTACGAATTTGTTCGCCGTCGGCACATCGACCGCCCTGACATGCCCACGACGCCTCCGCCCCCCAACTCCTCGTCCAGTACGCCCCCACCCCAGGCTGCCGAAGTACAGGCTTCCACCCGGAAAGAAGAAATTCTAAAGTCCCTGAATCAGGTCAATCTTTCGGAAGAACAGGCCTTACGCCTGCTGGAATCTTCCCGCAACCAGGAGATTCAGTACCTCCAGCAACACCCGCACCGGGCCGAGAATACGGTAGAGACGAAGGAAAAATGGTAACCCTTCATCTTTCAACTTCGAACGGTCTTTCCGCTTGTGCGTACTCATTGAAGCCAGAAGTTGGCATTTGTACGGAAGCTCGTTAATTTTGCCACCCGCAACTTATACAAAGGTTCATGCCTATCTCCCGTACCGAATTTCAATTTCCCGGTCAGACCGGCCTGTATCACGGCAAGGTTCGTGACGTATACTTTTTTGACGATACGATGCTGGCCATTGCCTCCGACCGTATTTCAGCATTTGACGTGATATTGCCCAGTCCTATCCCTTACAAAGGACAGGTGCTTAATCAGATTGCCGCTCACTTCCTGCAGGCGACGTCAGACCTGGTTCCCAACTGGTTACTGGAAGTACCCGACCCCAACGTTAGTTTCGGCTGGAAATGTGAAGCGTATCCCGTTGAGATGGTCGTTCGAGGCTATCTGGCAGGTCACGCCTGGCGTACGTATCGTTCCGGATTACGGGAGCTTTGCGGCGTAACCCTGCCCGAAGGACTGAAGGAAAATGACCGACTGCCTCAACCCATCATTACACCCACGACGAAGGCTCACGAAGGGCACGATGAGGATATTTCCCGCGAGGAAATCCTCCGGCAGGGATTGATTTCTGAAGAAGAATATACGCAACTCGAGCAGTATACCCTGGCTTTGTTTGAGCGGGGCACCCAAATGGCCGCCGATCAGGGACTTATTCTGGTTGACACAAAGTACGAATTTGGGAAGCGTGGTACGGAGATTTACCTGATCGATGAAATTCATACGCCCGATTCGAGCCGCTATTTTTACGCCGACGGATACGCCGAACGGCAGGCGGCGGGCGAAACCCAGCGGCAACTCTCCAAAGAGTTTGTGCGGGAGTGGCTCATTGCTAATGGATTCCAGGGAAAAGAAGGTCAGACTGTTCCCGCCATGTCGGAAGAATGGACGCAGGAAATATCGCATAGATACATCGAGCTGTTTGAAAAAGTGACGGGCCGTACGTTTGCTCCAACCCCCGATCCCAACGCTCTGGCCCGTATTGAAGCCAATGTGCAGGCCTTGCTGGCGGCGAGAAATAGCTAGTTGTTTGTTGTTTTTACAAATAGATTTTTAGTTGAAAATGGTGCCACTAGTTCCATTAGATTAATCAGCTGAACATTTGTAGAGCTTCAGCAATCTCCTGACCAGTAACCCCAACAACTATCAACCAACAACACTGCATAGACTATCAACCGAAACTAAAAATCATAAAGGACCACTGTAAACGTATGGAGTTTAAAATAGAAAAAAGCCAGCAGTACGTATTGATCGACGTGAATACGGCGACTATTGATACGGAAGTTTCCCAGGGCATTTCCAAGTCCGTAGCCTCCCTCTGGAAAGAAGGCTACACGAACATGGTGTTTGATCTGGAAAAGGTACAAACGATCGAGCAGGATGGTTTTTCGGTACTGCGTAAAGCCAACGAACTGTGTCTGCGGGACGGCGGTCTGCTGGTACTGGTAAGCAAGGACGAGGACTTAATCGAAAGCTTGGATGAAGCCAAAATCCGGGATCTGACGATTCTGCCGACCGTCGAAGAAGCCGTGGACGCCGTATTCATGAACGAACTCGAAGGCGAATTCCGCGAAGAAGAAGACGATGAATACGATTACGGCGGAAGTGCCGATGAAGAAGGCGGCAGCTCTTCCAGCAAAGACGAAGAATATTAAACGAAAAGCTGGCCTAAGGGCTGGCTTTTTTTTGGATGAGGAATAATTCTTTTCCGTTCCCACGTAAACACAAACCTTACAAAGCTTTGCAATTTCAAGTCACCATCTTAGGTACGGGTTCCGCTACGCCAACCCTGCAAAGAAATCCTACGGCTCAGTGGATTACGTATGACAATGAGCATTTTTTGCTGGATTGCGGCGAAGGTACACAGCTACAGATTCTGCGGTATAAACTGCGGCTGAGTAAGCTGCACCACATTTTTATTTCCCACTTACACGGTGACCATTACTTTGGACTGTTTGGACTTCTGACGAGTATGAGTCTGGCCCAGCGGCTGGAACCGCTCGTGATTTACGGTCCGCACGGTCTGGATGAAATCATTACCACGCATTTCAAATACTCCAATACGTTACTGACCTATCCGCTGGAATTTCGCACCACCAATCCAACCCAGGTTGAACGCATTCTGGATCACCCGCACCTGACCGTCGATACTGTTCCGTTGCAGCACCGCATCCCCTGTACCGGTTTTATCTTCCGGGAAAAACCCCGGGATCGGAATCTGATTCGTGGGCTGGTGCCCCCCGAGGCTCATCCGAACGAGTTGATTCAGCTGAAACACGGAAAAGACGTACTGGATGAAAACGGCCAGGTAAAATACCGTTTCGAGGATCTGACTACTCCGCCGCCCACGCCCCGCAGCTACGCGTTTTGTTCGGACACTATTTATCTGCCCGAACTGTATCAGTACGTACAGGAAGTGGATTTGCTGTACCACGAAGCCACATTTGCGGACAATTTGCTTGAGCGAGCTGTACGGACCAACCATTCCACGGCCCGACAGGCGGCTCAGGTTGCCCGCGATGCTCAGGTGGGTCAGTTGCTGTTGGGACATTTCTCGTCGCGGTACCGGGAAGTAGACCACCTCTTGCCCGAAGCCCGTGCAGTGTTTGCGAACACGTTTCTGGCCGAAGAAGGACATACGTATGCCGTCGGGATCAATCCCCAGAGCATCGAGCATCAGCCTTTCTAGGGCTCACACTATCCTGTAGCTTCCTGCCCGGAACCTCGTTTCTGAAAGAAATGTGGTTCTTTCGTCATTGGTTTACAAGCCGTGGTTCTTTACTAACACACGACCTAATACACTATGACGAAACACTTGCTTCTCTTTTTTCTGCTGTTGAGCCTGCATACGAAGGCTCAAAACCTGGACTGGGTTACCAAGACGGGTGCCCGCCGTTTCCCCGAGGCTTCCCAGGAATTTAGCGTAAATGCCTACGGAGCCAAAGCCGACGGCAAAACGCTCGCCACCAAAGCCATTCAAAAAGCCATTGATGCCTGTGCTCAAAAAGGCGGCGGTATCGTCACGTTCAAGCCGGGCAGCTACGTAACGGGGGCTTTGTTTGTAAAATCGAACGTGCATTTAAAGATCAATAAAGACGTCCTGATTCTGGGCAGTGAGAAGCTGGAAGATTACCCCGACATCGATACCCGCGTGGCCGGGATTGAAATGAAGTGGCCCGCCGCCTTGTTCAATGTGATGGACGCCAAAAATGCAGCCGTTACGGGTGAAGGCGTAGTGAATGCCCGGGGAAAATTTAACTGGGATCTATACTGGAAAACCCGCAAGGAATACGATACCAAAGGCCTACGCTGGATCGTGGATTACGATGTGAAACGCGTCCGTACCTTTCTGGTGCAAAATTCCAGCGACATTACGCTGAAAGGGCTTACGTTCAAAAACGCGGGTTTCTGGACGGTACAACTCCTGTATTCGGATCACCTGACCGTGGATGGCGTCGTAATTCGGAATAATGAAGACGGCAGCGGTCCAAGTACCGACGGCGTGGACGTGGATTCCTCGACCTGGGTACTGATCGAAAACTGTGACATTGATTGTAATGACGATAATTTCTGCCTGAAGGCCGGTCGCGACTGGGATGGTCTGCGGGTGAATAAGCCCACGGAATACGTGGTCATTCGCAAGTGCATTGCCCGCCGCGGGGCCGGACTAGTCACGCTGGGTAGCGAAACCTCCGGCGGCATCCGCCACGTACTGGCGACCGATCTTTACGCCAAACACACCGATAACGGCTTACGCATCAAGTCTGCCACGACCCGCGGCGGTACCATTGAGGACATTTACTTTCAGAATACGGAAATGGATTCGCTGAATACGGCTTTCCAGTTTAACCTCAACTGGTATCCGGCCTACAGCTACTCCACGCTTCCCGCGGGCTATACCCATGAAACGATCCCCGCTCACTGGAAAGCAATGCTTCAGAAAGTAACTCCGGCGGAAAAGGGAATTCCCTACGCTAAAAATATCTACGTGAAGAACGTCAAAGTAACCAACGCCCAGACGGCTTTCGTCGCTACCGGACTGGAGCAATCATCCCTGAAGAATTTTGTCTTCACCGAGAGCAGCATCCAGGCCCAGGAACTAGGCGTGATGGAGTACACGAGCGACTGGCATTTCGATCAGTTGAAACTATCAATCGGTAAAAAACAGCCTAAAAAGAAAACAGGTGGAGTTGAAGACGAGGAACGACTCAAATAAGTAATCTGCCCTCCCTGCCCTTTTCCCAAACCGTATGGCCCGAAAGCTGTACGGTTTTTCTGTGAATACCCCATTTGTTCGCCATTCAGGCCGGTTTGCCTAGATTTTGTTTTCCGTTTTAGCATTTCCCAGCAGGTTTCATCTTTTTTTTATTAAAAATTCATTTTGAAACTTAACAAAACCTTAAAACCGGTTTTTTTACATTTTCCACAAGCGATGAACGATTTTTGAAACCTTCAACAGACGGTTCCTGAAATTTTCTTTTCTGAATCAGCGAAATAGAAACCTAGTTAGTTAATTATTAAATTTTCAAGATTAATTGTCTTTTATTAGGAATATAAAAAAGTTAACACTAAATTTAATTATTTCTTTAAATCTTAAGGATTCCAAATATTCTATGGCTAATACGATTTTTAACCAATTATTTTTTGTAGTATCTTAGCAGACCAGTTTAAAATCTGTTGTTCTTTTCTCCCTTGATACAGGTTTTGTTCTGAGATTTTCCATCTGATTGCATTACCGAATTTTGAATTTTTACCGAGCAAACCGTTAGGAATATGTCTGACCAGCCTAACCAGCAACCTCTGGGCCTCTACCGCCCTGAATTTGAGCACGATGCCTGTGGCATTGGCTTCATTGCCAATATGAAAGGCCGCAAGTCGCACCGTACCGTCCGCGATGCCATCCAGATTCTGGAACGCATGGATCACCGCGGTGCCTGTGGATGCGATCCGAACTCCGGTGACGGAGCCGGCATTCTGCTGCAAATTCCCCACGAGTTTTTCCTGAAAGTATGTGCCAAGGAAGGCATTAGTCTGCCCGCCGCCGGGGATTACGGTGTAGGAATGACGTTCTTCCCGAAAGATTCCGCCGTACGTCAGGAATGCAAGGAAGTCATTCATCGTCAGGCCCTGGAACTGGGCCTGGAAATTCTGGGCTACCGCGTCGTTCCCGTGAACAATGCGGATATTCAGGGAGCCGATTCCGGCAACTCTGAACCTCAGATGGAACAATTGTTCATTCGCCGTCCGGCCCACCTGACGGGTGAACTGGATTTCGAACGGAAGCTGTACGTATTCCGTCAACTGGTGACGCGGGTCGTGAACGAAGCCGTACGGGGTGTGAACGAGAAGTTCTATTTCTCGTCACTTTCGACGCGTACCATTATTTATAAGGGGATGCTCACGACGATGCAAACCCTGCCTTATTTCCTCGATTTACAGAATGAATCGGTGACCTCGGCTTTTGCCATCGTTCACAGCCGATTCTCTACCAATACCTTCCCCGAGTGGAAACTGGCTCAGCCTTTCCGTTTCATTGCTCACAACGGTGAGATCAATACGGTTAAAGGAAATGTAAGCTGGTTCAAAGCCACGTCGGCCCTGTTTAAATCGGATGTTTTCTCCGACGAGGAACTGAAAATCATTCGTGAGGCTCTTTGTCCGGCGGGTCAGTCCGATTCGGCGAGTCTCGACAACGCCATCGAGTTACTGTATTTGGCGGGTCGCTCGTTGCCGCATGTGATGATGATGCTCATTCCCGAGGCCTGGGATGGTAACACGGAAATGGATCTGCAACGGAAAGCATTCTACGAATACCATGCGGCCCTGATGGAACCCTGGGATGGTCCGGCGTCAATTTCGTTTACTGACGGAAAAATCATCGGTGCTACGCTCGACCGGAATGGTCTGCGTCCGAGCCGTTTCTGGGTACTCGACGACGATACCGTGATCCTGTCTTCGGAAGCGGGGGTACTCGACATCGATCAGTCGAAAGTAGTTTCGAAAGGTCGTCTGCAACCCGGCCGTATGTTCGTAGTGGACATGGAGCAGGGTCGCATTATTCCCGACGAAGAACTGAAATCCGAAATTTGTGCGGCTCAGCCCTATCAGAAATGGCTGAACAAGTATAAAATCACGCTGAACGATCTGCCCGAACCCAAAACGGAGTGGAATACGCCTTACGATAAGGAACTCATCACCAAGCAACAGGTATTCGGCATGACGTCGGAAGACATCCGGATGATCCTGACGCAGATGGTGGAAACCGGTAAGGAAGCACTCGGTTCGATGGGGGTAGATACGCCACTGGCGATTCTGTCCGACCAGAGCCAGCACCTGAGCCATTACTTCAAGCAATTGTTTGCCCAGGTAACCAACCCGCCCATTGACCCGATTCGGGAGCGTACGATCATGTCCTTGATCAGCTACGTGGGTGGTTACGGAAACATTCTGACGGAATCACCGGAACACTGCAAAGTGCTGGAATTACGTCAGCCCGTGCTGGACAATACACAACTGGAAAAAATCCGGAATATCGACACCCGGCATTTCACCAATAAGACGGTATACACGACCTTCCGGGCTAGCGGCGGCGTGGGTGCTCTGAAAAAAGCCCTCAAACGGATTTGCGAGGACGCGGAATACGCCGTCAATGACGATTACCAGATCATTACGCTTTCCGACCGTGGCGTGGATTCCAACCACGCTCCAATCCCTTCATTGCTGGCTACCTCAGCCGTCCACCAGCACCTGAGCCGCAAAGGTTTACGGGCCAAAGTGGGTCTGATCGTAGAAGCGGGTGATGTTTGGGAAACGCATCACTTTGCTACCCTGATCGGTTTCGGAGCGGCAGCGGTGAACCCGTACATGGCCTTCGAAACGATTTCGAACATGCGGGATAAAAACCTCGTATCGGTTCCCTACGATTTCGATAAACTTTGCCAGAATTACATCAAGGCGGTCAACGGTGAGTTGCTCAAGATCTTCTCGAAAATGGGCATTTCCACGCTTCAGAGTTACCAGGGAGCTCAGATTTTCGAAGCTCTGGGTATTACGAAAGAAGTGGTGGATGAATACTTCACCGGAACGGTTACGCGGATTGGCGGTCTGAACCTGGACGGTATTCAAACTGAAGTACTGATTCGTCACCATCAGGCCTTCCCGGAGGCTCACGTGGGCAATCCGCGTCTGGAAGTGGGTGGCGTGTACCAGTGGAAGCACCGGGGTGAATTCCACCTCTTCAATCCTGAAACGGTTCACGCCCTTCAGCAATCGACGAAGAAGAACGATTTCGAGCTGTTCAAGAAATATAGCAAAGCCATCGACGACCAGACCCAGAAAACGGCCACTTTACGCGGCCTGCTGGATCTGAAACTGTTGCCCCAATCGGAGTGGCTGAAAGACGAAGAAGTGGAGTCCATCCAGAGCATCATGACTCGATTTGCGACGGGTGCCATGTCCTTTGGTTCCATTTCCTGGGAAGCTCACTCCACGCTGGCCATTGCCATGAACCGGATCGGCGGTAAGTCGAATACGGGCGAAGGCGGTGAAGATCCGAAGCGTTTCTATACGGTACTGCCCAATGGTGATTCGATGAACTCGGCCATTAAACAGGTAGCCTCTGGACGTTTCGGGGTGACGATGGAATACCTGACGAACGCTCAGGAGTTACAGATTAAAATGGCTCAGGGGGCCAAGCCCGGTGAGGGTGGTCAGCTGCCCGGTCATAAAGTAGATGCCTGGATTGGAAAAACGCGTCACTCGACGCCCGGCGTAGGTCTGATTTCGCCCCCGCCCCACCACGACATTTACTCGATTGAAGATTTAGCCCAGTTGATTTTCGATCTGAAGAATGCGAACCGTCAGGCTCGTATCTCGGTAAAACTGGTATCAGAAGCGGGTGTGGGTACGGTAGCTACGGGTGTAGCGAAAGCTCACGCCGATCATATCCTGATTGCGGGTCACGATGGCGGTACGGGAGCTTCTCCCCTGTCATCGATTCGGCACGCAGGTCTGCCCTGGGAACTGGGTCTGGCCGAAACGCACCAGACGCTGGTACGCAACCGCTTACGGGGTCGCGTCACCATTCAGACGGATGGTCAGCTGAAAACGGGTCGTGATATTGTTATTGCAGCCCTGCTTGGAGCCGAAGAATTCGGCGTAGCCACGGCGGCTCTGGTCACGATGGGTTGTATCATGATGCGGAAGTGTCACCTGAATACCTGCCCGGTGGGTGTGGCCACGCAGAATCCGGACTTACGGGCTCTGTTCACGGGCGATGCTGATCACGTGGTGAATCTGTTCCAATTCCTGGCGAACGAAGTACGTGAGTACATGCGGAAGCTTGGTTTCCGGACCATCAATGAAATGGTGGGTCACGTGGAGCGTTTGAAAGTACGCGAAGGGGTTCAGAACTGGAAAGCCAAGTCGGTGAATCTGGGAGCCATTCTGTACCGCGATCCGATGTACGATACCGAACCGATGGTGAAGGTAGAAGAGCAGGATCACGGACTGGACGTACAGCTCGACTGGGCCATGATTGAAAAAGCCAAAGCGGCTCTGGAAAACCAGGAAAAGGTAACGGGCGAATTCCCCATCATCAACGTGAACCGGACAGTAGGCACCATGCTTTCCAACGAAATCACGAAGGTGTACAAGGCTAAAGGTCTGCCCGCCGGAACGATTCACTTCAAATTCCGGGGTACGGCCGGACAAAGCTTCGGAGCCTTCAGTACGAACGGTATGCGGCTGGAGCTTGAAGGCGATGCCAACGATTACGTGGGCAAGGGCCTCTGCGGTGCCGAGCTAATCATTTACCCCGACCGTAACATCAAACCCGACTTTATACCTTCTCAGAATAGTATCGTCGGTAACGTGTGCTTTTACGGAGCCACTTCCGGTGAAGCCTATATCCGGGGTATGGCCGGCGAACGTTTCGGCGTTCGGAACTCGGGTGCTAAAGTAGTCGTCGAAGGCATCGGCGATCACGGTTGCGAGTATATGACGGGTGGTTTAGTAATCATTCTGGGTAATACCGGACGTAACTTCGGTGCGGGTATGAGTGGCGGTGTCGCGTATATCTGGGATAAAAACGGTGATTTTGCTGATAAGGTCAATCCGGAAATGATTGCTCTGGAAAAACTCAGCAGCGAAGATCACAACATTGTCCGCATGTACGTCGAGAAACACCAGTCATACACGCAATCGAAAGTGGCGACCATCGTACTCGATAACTGGGATACCATTGCCGATCAGTTTGTGAAGGTGATGCCCACCGACTTTAAGCAGGCTCTGGCCAACAAAGGCATTGCCCTGAGCGATCAGATTGCGAACAAAGAAGTCGTATACGGTGACTTTGTAGCAGACGTGCTGGTAAAATAATGATTCGGGAGGGTTCCCGCCCCTGGGAATCCTCTCTACTCTCCCCTTTCAAGTTTTCCAATTCGATCATTCGTACTGCCTTCGGGCAGTCACTATTCATACGTACAATGGGCAAACCAACTGGTTTTCTGGAATTTACGCGAGAATTACCTAGCAAACGTCCGGTAGCTGAGCGTAAACTCGATTACAAGGAAATTGACATTGATCTGTCTTTTGAACAAGTACAGACCCACAATGCCGCCCGCTGCATGGACTGCGGTATTCCTTTCTGTCATAACGGCTGTCCCCTGGGAAACATCATTCCGGAATTCAACGACGCCGTGTACGAAAACAATTGGGGTCTGGCTTACGAAATTCTGAGCTCGACGAACAACTTCCCGGAATTTACGGGTCGTATTTGTCCGGCTCCCTGCGAGGCTTCCTGCGTACTGGGTATCAACAAGCCCCCCGTTACGATTGAGTACATCGAGAAATCCATCATCGAGTACGCCTTTCTGAACGGTTACGTGAAGCCCCTGCAAATCGATGAGAAAGACCGTACGGGGAAGAAAGTAGCCGTCATCGGTGGCGGACCTGCGGGTCTGGCCGCGGCGGCTCAGCTCAACAAAGCGGGTCACTGGGTCACCGTTTACGAACGGGCCGATCAGGTGGGTGGCTTGTTACGCTACGGCATCCCCGATTTCAAACTGGAAAAATGGACCATCGACCGCCGCGTGGAAGTGATGAAAGCTGAAGGCATCACCTTTAAAACGGGCGTTAACGTGGGCGAAGCAATTTCCGGCTCGGAACTGCTCGATCAGTATGATCTGGTCATGCTTTCGGGTGGTTCGACCGTGGCCCGGGGTATCAATAAAACCTGGGATGGAAAAGACGTGATTGGTTGGGATACGTATCTGAACAAAGGCGTACACCCGGCGATGGAATTCCTGAGTCAGCAAAACAAGCGTAATGCCAACATTGATCGCGTACACGATCATCGCGGTATGGCTTATAAAAACGGTGAACTGCTCGCGACGGGTAAACACGTGGTGGTTATTGGTGGTGGCGATACGGGTTCTGACTGTATCGGTACGTCCAACCGTCATTCCGCGGCTTCGGTTACGCAGGTAGAAGTGATGCCCGAACCCCCGAAAGATCGTCACCCCGGTACGCCCTGGCCCTTATGGCCGAACATGAAACGGACCAGCACCTCACACGATGAAGGTTGCGAACGTTTCTGGAGTATTTCTGTGAAGGAATTTATCGGTGACGGTGAAAAACTGACGCACCTGCGTATTGCCGACATCGTCCTGACGGTAGTGGATGGCAAAGCTCAGAACGTAGAGCAGAACGAACGCGTGGTTCCCTGCGATCTCGCTCTGATTGCCGCGGGCTTCCTGCACCCCCAACGCGAAGGTCTGCTGTCGCAACTGGCGGAACAGGGACTGGAATTTGACAACCGCGGTAACGTCCTTTCGGATGATTACCAGACGGGTATCGACAAAGTATTCGTGGCGGGTGATATGCGTCGCGGACAGTCGCTGGTGGTATGGGCCATCAGTGAAGGTCGCGAAGCTGCCCGGGCCGCTGACTGCTACCTCAACGGTGGAACTTCGAAACTGGAGGCGAAAGCCAAGTCGATGTTTGCGGTGGTGTAAATAAGATTTTAGTAATGAAGAAAAGCCCTCTGATAGAATATACCAGAGGGCTTTTCTTTGTACATATGATCCTATCAAAACGGTATCGGCGGTTGTCGCGTAAAGAGAAGCTTCGTCCGCAGGTAAGGTACCAGGGCAATCGCCAGCATGGTTACGCCAATGACAGCGGCCACGATCAGGTAATAATCCATCGAGTAGCGAAGCTGGGTTTGCAGATCTACCGTTTGACTCAACAGCTTGCTCGCCGCCAGACTGGCCTGATCCCCCGCCATACCTTGGTGCATCAGCGTTTCCCTGTACTGGGCTAAGCGTTGCAGCGTGTACGGGTTGGTGGCAGTTACCTCATCCTGTAAACGATGGTAGTGCAGACTTTTCGAAAACAGGCGGGTGAAATTCAAAATCCCCATACTTAAACTAAAACCCGTAAATCGCACGAGAATCCCCACCGCCGAAGCTGAACTACTGATCGACGCCGGTACGGCCGACACGTAGAAGTTAATGATTGGGACCATCAGGGTGGCAGCCCCTAGTCCCTGAAGAAACAGCGGAATGACGTAATAAACCGGTTCGGCCTGGTTGGAAAACAAACTGTACATCCAGACGTGAAATATCCCCAGAAAGGCAAAGCCCGTCAGTAAAATCAGTCGCAGGCTTTTTTTAAGAATGACGAATCGGGATACGATCAGTGACCCCACGGCAATGCCCGCCATATTGACCAGCATTAGTTCGGAGACGTGAATCGGGTCCATTTTTAATACCGTGGCAAAGTACGTTGAGCTTAACCCCAAGGCCCCCCGGCATACGTAAAACACCAGCAGGATCAGCAGTCCCAGCACGAACGACGAACTTTTAAAGACGCTCAGATTGATATACGGACGTTTCAAGGACCGCTGCCGTAAGATAAACAAGGTCGCCAAAGCCAGACTCCCGAGCAAACAGAACCAGATCCTGGGTGAATCCAAGCCATTTTCCTGTTGTCCGTATACCATCATGTACGCCCACATCAGCAAGGCCGGAACCATCAGTACGAAACTGATCCATTCCACCTGATACAGGGGTATGTGGCGTTTCAACCGTACGTGATTCATGATCAGCAACAGCAGGATGGCTCCGGGCAGCTGCATATAAATCATGAGCATATACAAGGCATTGAATTCCAGGTACTGCAAGGCCCAGGAAACCACCAGCGACGACAAGGGAGCCGAGACCAGCAGCAGTCCGTAAAACACGGTGTAGCCCATGATACGAACCCGTTCCGTACGCATCCGCGAGAAAATCAGGTTCATGGAAGTAGCGATAATCCCACTGATACAGATTCCCTGGAAAAACCGAAGGACAAACAGAATGTGTGACTGACGCACGTGGTACAAGGCCAGGTTAATCAGGATCGTTAGCAGAAGGCCAAGCAGAAAGTAATGTTTCGCCGCAAAATAGCTGACCAGCCGTTGTTCCAGCGAAAAAAAGCTCGCTAGTGCCACGTAATACACCAGAATGGAAAACTGCACGTCGGCAGGCTCAATGCCGTAATAGCCGACGGTTTCATTGACGTTTCCGGCATATAGACCCAGCAGAAATAGCCCCGGCATCAGTACGATGAACAGCGTAGCCCGAATGAACCACTCGGGTACCCAGCGTTTGAATATGGGCAGGGTTTCCATCGTTACGCTCCTTTCTTAAGGGTTACAACGGCGTTCATACCCGCCCGCAATCCTTTCGTTGTATTCGTGTCGTCGGTGAGTTTGATCCGGATCGGCACGCGTTGAATGATTTTCACGAAGTTTCCCGTGGCATTATCGGGCGGCAGTAACGAAAAGCGGGAACCCGTGGCGGCCGACAGCGAGACAATTTCACCGTGAAAAACTTGTCCGGGAAAGGCATCCGTTTCGATGTTCACGGGCTGACCGATGTGCATGTGCTGTAACTGGGTTTCCTTGTAGTTTGCAACGACCCACTTTCCTTCTTCGGAATCCACCATGAAAGCAAGCGTTTGCCCCGCCTGAATTAACTGGCCCTTTTGAATGCTTTTCTTGCCCATTTTTCCGTCGTACGGAGCCCGAATGACGGCGTAGGAAATCTTCAGTTTGATCTCATCCAGCACGGCCTGACGGCGTTTAATTTCCGCCAGAGCGACGGCCTTCTGAGCCGTAATGTCATCGGTTTTGGACAAGGATGTTTCGTATGATTTCTGTAAAGCCTCGTACTCCGATTTCGCTACGTCAAGGGCCATCTTCACGTTCTCAAATTGCTGCCGGGTGACGGATTCCGTGGCGAGCAATTTCTCGTACCGATCGTAATCCTGCTGTTGTTTGACGAGCTTGGCCTTGGCCGCTCCAATCTGTAACTGATTGACCACCGCGTTTTTATCAGACGTAATCGTGTTACTGTGCAGCACGCCAATCTGAGCCTTTGCCGTCATCAGGGCGGCTTCGGCCTCGGCTTTCTGAATCTGGTATTCGTCGTCATCGATGACCACCAGCGTATCGCCTTTTTTCACTTCCTGATCGTCTTTGTAGTAGACTTCCCGTACGTAACCCGTCACGCGGCTCGTCACGGGGTTGATGTATTCGTCGATCTGGGCATCGTTGGTTGCTTCAAAATGGTACATATCCCAGAGCGATTGTCCGCCCCAGACGGCTAATCCCAGCAGAATCACTAAAGCCACCCAGGCCGTTACCCGGGTGATGAGTCGATCGGTTCGCGTTTGTTTGGATGAGGGGTTCATGGCTTATAAATTTCCAGTCGTATGTAAGAGTTGATAGTATTGAAGTCGAGCCATCAATCGGGCCGCCGCCAGATCGTACTGACTTTGTAAGAGCTGCGTATCGGCATCGATCAGATCTGTCAGTAAGGCCAGTTGATTGAAATAGGTATTCTTCACAATCCGGTAGTTTTCGGCAGCCTGCCTGATACTTAGTTCGGCCACCTGAATCCGTTGCAGCGATTCACCGTATCGCACGTACGCTTCCTTCACGGCCTGTTTGACCTGATCTTGCCGATCGGAAGTAATCACTTCCTGACGTTGCACGTCAATAGCCGCAGCCTGAATTTTATGTTTATTATGGTAGAGCGACGAAAGCGAGTAAGAGGCCTTGAGACCACCCATGCCAAAACCGTATAAAGCTCCGGTGTAGGGGAAAAACGTAATCTGCGGGTAGCCGTACTGATACTCGGCGAAAAGCCCTACTTTCGGTTTATTATCCGCCTGTAGTTCTTTCAGTCTGAGGCCGTTTAGTTCCTGTTCTTTCGCTGAAATCCGCAGCAGGTGGGCATGGGCGAAGGCATCATCCAGGTACGAATCATAGCTCCGACTGAGCGAATCTCCCTCTACCAGAGCTACGGGCTGGATTGTTGTGGTCTCGGGCAGCCCGATCATCAGATTCAATTTCTGACTGGTGATAGCGATGGAATTTTCGATTTCCCGTAAGGCCATCTTCTGGCGGGATAACTGAAGCTCGGCCCGTAAGAGGTCACTCCGGATGACAACGCCGTTTTTGTGCAGTTCACGGATTTCCGTCAGCCGTTTTTCGGCTTCTTCTATATTTTTCAGCGTTAAATCTTTGAATATCAAACTTCGTTGCAAATCCAGGTACACCGCCGCTACGCGTAGCTTTACCTGCGATACGTTTTCTTCTTTCTGAATCTCAACCCGTTCGTGCTCGGTCTCCTCGCTTTTGATTTTCGTTTGCAGTTTCTTTCCTTCGTACAGATTGAAGTAGGCTTCGGTCTTCAGCTGAAACATGTTGTGTAACACGGGGTACTGCGTTGGCGTATTCAGGATACCCCGTTCGTAAATTGGGAGATTCGTGATGCGGGCGTACTGCGTACTGGCTCCGATTTCGGGCAACCGTTCGCTTTTCGTATCCTGCACTTTTTCGTGACTGATCTGAATGCGAAGGTTTTGTTCCTGAAGCGTTTTGTTAAACTGTTCGGCCTTTTGCCAGGCTTCCGTAAGCGTAAGCGTCTGATGGTTTTCTGGTGGAATGGTTTGGGCCTGCGTTACTCCGATCAGGTTGATTCCGAGCAGTATAGCCCGTATGCATCGTTTCATTTTGCGTTACTCGTTTACAAACACAAAATTAGAATAATACAAATTGAGCCATTTTATATAAATTGCCAATTATTTGTCAATTTCAGCCATACGTTACTTTTATGAATTCATATACAAGGGAGTATTTGCAGACTATTGATCAATTTCAAGATTCAATATTCATTATTCATAAAAAGCAGGAAGAGACGTTTCCGTACCACTTTCACCAAAAAGGACAATTTACGTATATTGAAGGTGGTATCTCCTATCTGTATACCCGCGACAAAGCCTATTTTCTTCCCGCCCGCCATTTCATCTGGATTCCGCCCGAGCTGGAGCACTATGTACTGCACACGTCGTCAACGTTACGGGTAACCAATCTGTACCTGCCTTCGGAAAACGACCTGACGCATCCGTTTTTTAGTAAAATGGGTATTTACCCCGTTACGGATTTATTGCTGGAAATGATTCTCTTTTCCGAATGCTGGCAGGGTATGGTTCGACCCGGCGTCTACGCTTATGAATTTTTGCATACGCTCAAGTACCTGTTGCCCGAAATTGGTCAGCATCCGTTGCCCATTGCCATTCCCACGACGCAAAACGAGCGTTTGCTACCCATCATCACGTATTTGCAACAGCACGTATCCAGACCTTTACACTTACCGGAAGTTGCCCACGAATTCGGGCTGAGTGCCCGTACCCTATCGCGGCTTTTTCAGCAGGAAATGGAACTTTCATTCTTACAATACGTCAAGATGTACCGGATTGTACGAGCTATTGAGGAGTTGCTACAAACGGATAAATCCATTACTGAAATCGCTTATGACGTGGGGTACACCAGCTTATCGACGTTTAGTAATACCTTTCTGCAACTGGTCAACCGACGGCCTGCGGAGTTTCGAACGGCCAAATCCGTATAAAACAAAAACTGCCAGCTCGAAAGCTGGCAGTCAAAATCTCTATCATCTATCCGTTGTTATCTATAAACTTAGAGCATTACCGGCTGTCCCGTCCGTACGGACTCGTCGCAGGCAAAAGCAATTTGCAGACTATTTACGGCATCCTGTAAGTGATCCGTCAGGTCCGTATCTTCCTGAATGGCTTTCAGGAAAAACTGCTGTTCCCGCTGACACAACTCATTGTGATCGGGTTCGTCGGTCAGGTTAATCCATTCATCGGCCTGTACAAACTGGTCGTCCTGATTGAGTTTAGCCCGGTGTACCCGTAAAGATTCCGTCTTCGTATGCGAATCAACATTATCGGATTTACCCGACGCTCCGGCATCTTTAGCTACGATGGATACGCAGCCTTTCGGTCCGATCACATCTTTCACAAAGAAGGCCGTTTCGCTCATCATTGGTCCCCAGCCCGCTTCGTACCAGCCTACTGAACCGTCCTCAAAACGGATTTGCAGTTGACCGTAATTGTAATTTGAATCCGGGATTTCGTCCGTGAGTCGAGCCCCGATGGCGTTTACCTGCACGGGCTTCGACCGCGTCATCTGACACATGACGTCGATATAGTGTACGCCGCAGTCCACAATCGGACTTAGGCTCTTCATCAGATTCCGGTGTACCGTCCACATGGTACCGTGGCTCTGCTGGTTGAGGTTCATCCGCATCACCAGTGGCTTTCCCATGTCCTGAGCGATTTCCACGAATTTCTCCCAGCTCGGATGGTGCCGCAGAATATACCCTACCACCACTTTCTTACCCGCTTTTTCGGCCGCCGCTACAACGCGTTTGGCACCTTCAACGGTATCCGCCAGGGGTTTTTCGATAAACACATGGGCTCCTTGTTCCAGGGCCATGATCGCGTACGGCTCGTGTGTATCGGGATACGTAGAAATACAAACGGCGTCGGGCTGGGTTTCGGTCAAAGCCGTTTCGTAATCATTAAACAGCGTATAACCGCCGCCCAATTTCTCATTAAGCACTTCCTTGCTTTTTCCGGGTGAAACAATCCCGCAGATTTCGAATCCGTCCAGATTTTGGTAAGCCAGGGCGTGGGAGGCTCCCATATTGCCACAGCCTACGACCAGAACGCGTACCTTGTTGGATGTAAGTGTCATGAAAATGGTAGAGGTAATCCGTTGAGACCCAAGCTCTCCGGTTTGATTAATAATTGAATCGGTTGAAAAAAGGGGTGATTCCCCCGCGAAAAGAATCTGATTTTTGTTCGAAAACAGAATAATCTGCTGAAATCACTCCATCTTTTCCCAAATAACGCGAAATTGCAAACCCCAACCGAGGATACCATGACATATTTTAAAATTTTTTAGTTTCTCGAAGGGGTAGTTTTTTGCTTAGAAAAAATTAGGGGTGACCGACGCCTATGGCCTTTTACAAATCGACGCGACTGGACAGTTTACGGTACGAAATTCGTGGTCCCGTTTACGAAAAAGCTCTGGAACTTGAAGCTCAGGGCTACAAAATCATCAAGTTAAATATTGGCAATCCGGCTCCGTTTGGCTTTGATGCTCCCGACGAAATCATCCACGACATGATCGTAAATATTCGGGATGCTCAGGGCTATTCTGATTCCCGGGGTTTGTTCGCAGCCCGCAAGGCGGTCATGCACTACACGCAGAGCATTGGTATCCCGGGGGTTACCATCGACGACGTGTACATTGGCAATGGCGTGAGTGAGCTGATTCTACTGACCATGCAGGCCCTGCTCGACGATGAGGATGAAGTACTGATTCCCTCGCCCGATTATCCGCTCTGGACGACCTCGGTAGCTTTGGCGGGTGGTAAGCCCGTTCACTACATCTGCGACGAAGCTTCGGACTGGAATCCCGATATTCAGGACATTGAACGCAAAATCACGCGTCGTACCAAGGCCATTGTCCTGATCAATCCCAACAATCCAACGGGAGCGGTATATTCCAAGGACGTACTGGCCCGCATTGCCCGGATTGCCGAAGAGCACCAGTTGATGCTGTTTTCGGACGAGATTTACGATAAGATTCTGTACGACGGAGCCATTCACTACCCCATGGGTACCCTGGCCACGGATACGCTTTGTTTGACGTTCGGCGGGCTTTCTAAAAACTACCGGGCAGCCGGATTTCGCGGCGGCTGGCTGATTCTGAGTGGAGCCAAACACCGGGCCAAGTCATACATTGAAGGA
Organism: Siphonobacter sp. BAB-5405; assembly: GCF_002872335.1. Lineage (GTDB taxonomy): Bacteria > Bacteroidota > Bacteroidia > Cytophagales > Spirosomataceae > Siphonobacter. Next base: position 61,240 of record NZ_NJAG01000016.1, read on the forward strand.
TTGAATCTCCTGGCCAGTCTGCGGCTGTGCGGCAACGTTCCGGCTCAATTTGCTATTCAAACGGCTTTGGGCGGTTATCAGAGTATTAACGACCTGGTGATTCCTACCGGACGGCTGTACAAACAAATGCAACTTACCTACGACCGGATTACGGCCATTCCGGGTATTACCTGCGTGAAGCCCAAAGGAGCGTTGTACCTGTTTCCGAAACTGGATCTGAAAAAATTCCGCTTCGCAAACGATGAACAGTTCGTGTACGAACTGTTGGTGGAGCAGCGGGTACTTCTCGTTCCCGGTACCGGCTTCAACTACGCCAAAGACGACCACTTCCGCATCGTAACCCTCCCACCCGTCGAGCAGCTCAACGTGGCGATTGACCGGATTGAAACGTTCCTGGAGCAGGGTACTGAAAAGAAAACCGTTGAAGAACCCCTGGTGGTTCTGCCGCAATAAAACCGAAAGTCAGATGTTTCGCAAAGCATCTGACTTTTTCGTCTATTCCCCATTTGAATACATATGTTTGGGTGCCGCTCCCTCACTCAAAATCGTATCTTTCCGTATGAATGATCAACCTTTATTTGCCTCCAAACGGCAGATTCTGTTTTTTGTATTGTCTGGCTTTTTTATTGCGAATGCCCTGGTAGCCGAGATCATTGGCGGTAAAATTTTTTCCGTGGAAGGCGTACTGGGCTTACCCTCCGCTAACATCCCGACCCCCTGGGGCGACAAGTGGTCGTTCAACCAGGCAGCGGGGGCTCTTAACTGGCCACTGGTGTTCATCATTGGCGATATGATCAATGAGTATTTCGGCCGAAAAGGGGTTCGCTGGTTGTCGTTTCTGACGGCGGGACTCATTGTCTATTCCTTCTTCATCATCTACGCGGCTACGACCTTACCTCCGGCCCAGTTCTGGCTTGACGTTAACAGGGGTACCACCAATTTCAACATCGACTACGCCTACAAAGTCATTTTCCGTCAGGGCTTAGGCATCATTATTGGTTCGATTACGGCCTTTTTGTTAGCTCAGTTTCTAGACGTTACCGTTTTTCAGTACCTCCGCAAGCATACCGGTCACAAGTACATCTGGATTCGGGCGACGGGTTCCACGATAGTATCGCAACTCATTGACAGCTTTGTGGTGGTGTTTGTAGCCTTTTATATTTTTGGTAACTGGTCGGCGGGACAGGCTCTTTCGGTAGCCTTGAATAATTACTTGTACAAATTCATCATTTCCCTGCTGACTATCCCCATTTTGTACCTCGTCCATTATCTGATTGATCGCTGGCTGGGTACGGAAAATGCCCGCCAGATTGCGGACGACGCCGCAACGGAATTACCGGTATCGTTGTAAGGTTACTGCTTTATACAAGAGCGCCCGGTAGAAATGCCGGGCGGGCTCTTGTATGAGGTGCTTTCGTTAAGATTTCTTCAAAAAGCAGGTCTTCAGGACCAGTTTGGTTTTCTCCACTTTACATTCCACTTCTTCCTCATCATCGGTCAGGCGAATATTTTTGATAGCGGTTCCCTGTTTCAGCGTCATGGAGGTACCCTTTACTTTCAGACTTTTAATCACGACTACTGAATCGCCATCTTTTAATTCGTTGCCATTACTGTCAACTGCACTCATAGGATTTGTTGTTTAAGTTAGGTAAAATGTTGTTTGTTTTATTCAATCACAGGTTCGTTATTCGTCTTGCTGAGACGGCTGGTCTTTTAGTCCGTATGCATTCCATGCCGGGCATCCCATGCCGGCACACCCACCGCTCTTTTCATCTGGCTCAAGGCCACCACATTGCCGAGGAAGTAGGCGGCTTGAGTCCCAGAATGGAATTCCGACATGGAATGTGATAGGACGGGGCCTGTATTTATGTTGTCCATGCAGAAATCTGCAACTTTTAACAACTATCAACTTTAATCAGAAGATGAAAACCTCTCCCGCCCCTGAGCAACGGAACGGCCTACGACAGCCGCGATGCGGTGGCCTAGTGTAGGCTGTCGTTAGGCGTGGAGAGGCTCAGGGGCTACTAGTCGGCTTTGCCTGCGGGAACAATCTCAGTCTAGGTGAATAACGAAGCTTGATAAGAACAAACTTTCTCCAGCACGAAATAGAAATAAGCCATTAACCAGGTTACTTGTGGCACCAAACTCGGTCTATTCAAGGCAACATACATGAACGACTTCACCGTCGCAAATTATCCAGCACAATCGCCGTAGCAATGCCTGCGTTCAGTGATTCGGCTTCGCCGAACCGGGGAATGGTGATGCGTTTCTGAATGAAGCCTTCGTTTTCCGGACGAATGCCGTTGGCTTCGTTGCCAATCACGATGTATCCCGATTCACTAAAGCTTAAGCCGTGAATGGATTCCCCGTCGAGGAAGGTACCGTAAACCGTCTGGGTTTTCTCCTGTTCGAAAAATTCCTGCAGCGGGACATAATACGTTTGTACACGCGTAAAGGAACCCATACTGGCTGCAATCACCTTCGGATTGTACACATCCACGCAGGAAGTCGAGCAGATAATCTTTTTTATTCCGTACCAATCGGCAATCCGAATGATGGTTCCGAGGTTACCCGGATCGCGTATATCATCGAGTACCAGAGCAAATTCCTGGCCCCGTACCCGCAGCGGAAGGTTTTCTTTCGTTTCTGCAATGGCCAGGGCGGCATTGTTGGATTGCAGGGTTCCAACCTTTTCGAGTTCATCTTCCGTCACCAATTCAGGCCGGAAGGGTTGCTCGTCGAGTAGCTTTTGGTTTTCTTTGTAAAATGTATCCGTTACAAACAGAGCCTGAAGTCTAAAATCAGCGGTCAGTAACTCGCGGACACTCTTGCCGCCTTCTACCAGAAATGCTCCCGATTCCTGCCGGTGCTTTTTCTGCTGAAGCAGGCGTATTTGTTTTTGCCACTTTTGTGAGATCATTGTCCCGTATACTTATGCCATTCCCAACGAGGAAGAAATACAGTCATCTGCTGGTGATAGGAATGGCTTTTCTTGGTTTTCTAGCTGCCTGCACCCGTAATACCGAACTACGGCGAGGCGAGTATCTTTTAGCCAAACAGACCATCAAAGGTAACAAGGAAATTCCGAACGAAGAGCTCGAAGCCCTTTTACCCCAGGAATCGAACCGGGTTCTGATTACGCAGCCCATTACGCCTTTTCTGTGGGTGTATCAGATTGCCCGCCCCGATTTTCTAAAGTACAAAAAGCCCCGTTTCGAACGGGAAATCCGGGAATATCAGGCCCGTATCGAACAGATTCGGAATGCTCCGGATTCGACACAATCCCGCAAAAATCTGCGTCGGATTGAGCGGCTCGACCGCAAGATTGACCATAATCGCCTGGCGATTGAACAGGGCCACTGGTGGATGCGGGTTGTGGGCGAACCGCCCGCCATCATCACCGAAGAAGACGCCCGTCAGAACGCCCAGAACCTCCAGGCCTTTCTGCGTACCAACCGGGGTATGTTTGATGATTCCGTGCGGTACAAGCTTGATACGGTCAAATTTCGTCGGGTAAAAGTGCTCTACGAAGTACAGCAGGGGAAACCTTACGTACTGGATTCCATCCGGCTGGTCACCGTTGATCCCCGCATTGACAGCATTCTCCAAAATGCCCGGGGCATTCGCTTTCTGCGAAAAGGAAACCGGGTCGACGAGCGTAATTTCAGTGCCGAACGCGAACGGGTGGAAGCCTTGTTGCGAGACCGGGGGTACTACGGCTTCTCGAAGGAGAATATTTCGTTTACCGGCACCTACGACACTTCACTGGCCGAGCCCCTGAAGCACCATATGAATGTCACGATGGTGATCGATTCGGTGCCGTTTCGCTACCCCTACTACCAGATTAATTCGGTCACGTTTGTGGTTGATGGTCGCGATCCTTCCGAACCTTCCTCGCACCTGGACTCGACCGTTTACAATGGCATTCGGTACATTTTCGTGGGGAAGAAATATTCGACCCGACTACTCGATGCCAAGCTGAAGGTACGTCCCGGAGCTACCTATAACCAGACGTTTCACAACGAGACGCTACGGATGCTGGGGACGCTTGATCAATTCAAATTCCCGAACATAACCTACGATACGGCCAGTAATCACCGGTTGAATGCACTGGTATACGCCCAGCCGCTGCAACGGTATGAGCTTACGTCGGAGGTGGGCATGAACGTGTACCAGGGTTTGCCCGGTCCTTTTTTGAATGGAGCCTTACGCATCCGGAATTTCTTTCAGGGACTGGAAACGCTGGAAATTGCCGGAAAGGCGGGTTACGATGGTCAGCCCGGTTTTACCCAAAGCTCGCAGAATCTGGCCTTCAAGGATCAAAACTTTGAAGCGGGTCTGAATACTTCACTGATTTTTCCGCAATTACTGATTCCGGCGGCAATGAAAGTTCGCTACAGCAACAGTGCCCCGCGTACCCAGGTCGGGATTGGTTATTCGTTCAGCGACCGGAAAGATTTTCGGCGTACGGGCTTTAAACTGGCGATGAATTATTCCTGGCAAATTTCGTCCAAGGAAACGTTTTACTTCAGTCCGCTGGACATTAACCTGATCAATACCAGTCGTCAATCCGACGCTTTTCAGCAATTTTTGCAGCAGCAGCAACTCGCCGGTAATAACCTGATTTTTACCTTCAATCGGTCGTTTGTTTCCAGCATCAGCGGCTCGTACGTGTATAACGATAACAACCTGAACTTAAACACCTTCCGTCGGACGAAGTACTTACGCATTTTCGCTGAATCGGGTGGTACAACCCTGAACTTACTCTCGCGTAGCAGGCAGGATCAGCTGACCGACAACGAGGATCTCCGCTATTATAAATTCCTGAAAACCAGTGTTGATTACCGGGTTTATGTTCCCTTACGCCGCCGGGGGCGGTCCATGCTCGTCTTCCGGGCGTTTGGAGGCATTGGTTGGGAGTACTCCAAGAATGGGGGAATTTTGCCCTACGAAAAGGCCTTTTTTGCCGGGGGAGCCAACTCGATGCGGGGCTGGAATCCGCGTAAGTTAGGGCTAGGAGCCCAGGCGGCCAGTTTTGATACACTCAAGTCAGGAGTGGTCGTTCCGAGTTACAAATTCGAACGCCCTGGTGATGTTCAACTCGAACTCAATGCCGAATGGCGGTTCCCCCTGTTTAAGCTTTTTGGCGATTTCAATGGAGCCTTATTCGTGGATGCCGGAAACGTATGGTTACTGCGAACGAATCAGACCGAGTCGCAATTTAAGCCGGGTAGCTTTCTCAGTCAGACGGCTCTCAATGCGGGTTTTGGCCTGCGTTTCGATAAGTCGTTCTTCATCTTACGAGCCGACTGGGGTATCAAGCTTTACGAACCCGCCCGCCCGCGTGCCGATGGTGGTTTGGGTCAATGGGTAGTAGGCGATATGTTCAATTCAACACTGGACAATCGGTATCGTCCGGAACTACGGTTTGGAATTGGGTATCCGTTTTAAGGCTTTCATTTAGCGGAACGTTTCCCTGATGCTGTTTAAACTCGCTGTACAACGTCATCCCTAAAAGCCGCCATTCCAGTATTCCCGTCACATTATATTTTAATGTGTTTCCAGCGGGATTCACGGCTATAAACTTTGGTTTCCAGACCACACCACCCATAAGGCCATTCATGGTTGAATAAGCATCTATGACGACGACATTACTGGAATCTTTAGCCGGTCCGTACAGTAGATACAGATTGTAGCTGGACAGTAGTTCTTTTTGCAACTTGACCTGAATTCGACGTATAGCCTGCTCTGCTACCCTATTTCGGGATACTAACCCGTGTTTCTGAACTTCATCCGCCTGTTGTGTAACAGACTTCCCAGCGGACGAAAAGATGCCAACGACAAAAATAGCCGCCGCCCACCAGCCCAGATTTTGCCGGAGTAACTGCGTAGCTTTCAAACACAAATAGAGAAAATAAAGCAGTATAGCCAGGTTGAGAAGATTCCAGAGCAGGTGGAGCATAGATAGCGTATACGATGGTGAGGTGGAGACAGAGTACAGTAAAAGTACTTCAAAATTTCTGCGTATAAACTAGAAACAACCTACTAAAGTACACTGTTCATCCTGGTACCAGAGAGCCTTTTGGGTAGTTTACGCTGGTAGTTCCAGATTAAATTGTCCAGTAACCTGGGATTCATTTCGTATCCTTTCAAAACGAGTTGGCTCGATACTTCCGCCAAGAGCACTTGTGCTTCTTCAAGGGTTACCGTACTTCCAGTAATCGCTTTCAGGAAATCCCTCACCATCCGATCGGGCTTGATAAGCTGATCGTTTCCCGCCAGCATGAAGAAGTAGCTCAAGCAAATACCACTGGCCTGTCCGGGAATACGCTTGATCTTTTGTTCGAAATTCGTATCCGTGATGAGGCGAGGTACATCCTGAAAGTACTGCACATCAAAATCGGCTAGTACCCGTAAAAATCGACTGACGGCTTCCGCTTTCAGAATTCCGTTTAGTGTAGAGGTTCGCTGTTTATTCCGGTAGACTTCCAGAGCCAGTTTTTCGGGCGATTCATGCTCAACTTTTTCCAGAAAAGCCGCTACTGAAATCTGTTGTGCCGGATCAATAGGTAAAGAACCATGGTCCCGAAAAAGGGTATGACCGACCAGAGGCTCCATTCGCCGGACGACGTTTCGGACGGATTCGTACTTCACGCCCATGGAAAACACACTGTCTACCACACAAAGCGGAAGATGAGCGTAATAATATTCAGGGTCTAGTTTAGGATTCGAAAAATCGAGTTTTTGCAAACAAAAATCAGTAACCAGGTCGAGGGTTGTTGGGGTAGGCATGGGCAATGATTGATCAGTAAAGGTTTCAGTATAACTATCAGCGTACGAACGAAAGGTTATCAAAATTGGGAACTTTCATTCATTTTCCTGATTTACCCATCAAGTATGGGACTAGCAAATCAGAGAGCCTCTCAACTCCTGTCACTCCCTTTCAACACAAAATCCAGCTTTTCAAAACCCATTCTTTACTGACAATCTGTCAGCTTTTTTATACCTTTGTACTTCTGAATTCAACGAACATTTAGATATGTAAGCGGAAAGCCTGAGGCTCAACGCTCCGAGCACCCATGAAGACCTTAGAAATCCTGACTCCTGAAGATAAGCAAGGCATTGACCTTCCCCGTTTACTCGAGGATGAACAAAATGCTCTTGGTAAAAAGAAATTATACATCGAAAGCTACGGCTGTCAGATGAACTTCTCCGACAGCGAAATCGTAGCTTCCATCATGCGGGAAAAAGGCTTTGCCACCACTTCCAGCATTGACGAGGCCGATCTGGTACTACTCAACACCTGTGCCATTCGCGACAACGCCGAGCAGAAAGTACGGAATCGTTTAAGCACCTTCACCAGCCTGAAACGCCGCAAACCCGACACCATGATTGGCGTACTGGGCTGCATGGCCGAACGCCTCAAAGCGAAGTTACTGGAAGAAGAAAAAGTGGTTGACATGGTGGTAGGCCCCGATGCGTACCGTGACCTGCCCCGCTTGCTCGACGAAGTAGAAACGGGCCAGAAAGCCGTAAACGTTTTTCTTTCCAAGGAAGAAACCTACGCCGATATTGCTCCGGTACGCCTGAACTCCAACGGCGTAACGGCCTTTATCAGCATTATGCGGGGTTGCGACAACATGTGCAGCTTCTGCGTAGTACCCTTCACACGCGGTCGCGAACGTTCGCGGGATGCGTATTCCGTCGTACAGGAAGCTCAGGATTTGTTTGCACAGGGTTACCGGGAAGTGACGCTGCTGGGCCAGAACGTGGATAGCTACAAATGGGCTTCGGAAGACGGTACCGAGCAGGTAAACTTTGCCGGATTGCTGGAAAGAGTGGCCCTGGTGAGTCCGGAGTTGCGGGTACGCTTCAGCACCTCCCACCCCAAGGATATTACGGACGAAGTACTCTACACCATGAAGAAGTACGACAACGTCTGCAACTACATTCACCTGCCGGCCCAAAGCGGCAATTCCCGCGTACTGAAAATCATGAACCGGACCTACGACCGGGAGTGGTACGTGAACCGGGTAGACGCCATTCGTCGGATTCTGGGCAATGACTGCGGCATTTCGCAGGATATGATCGCTGGGTTCTGTACGGAAACGGAGGAAGAACACCGCGATACGCTTACGCTCATGGACTACGTCAAGTACGACTACGGGTACATGTTTGCCTACTCCGAGCGTCCGGGTACGCCAGCGGCTAAGAAGTTCGTCGATGACATTCCGGAGGACGTGAAAAAGCGTCGCCTCAACGAAATCATTGCCTTACAACAACAGCACAGCCTCGAACGTAATCAGCAGGCCATTGGTAAAGTACACAAGGTACTCGTGGAAGGAACGTCCAAACGTTCTGCCGAGCATCTGCAGGGCCGTAACGACCAGAATAAGGTCGTTGTGTTCCCCAAACATAACTTCACCAAAGGTCAGTACGTGAATGTATTGGTTACGGATTGTACGGCGGCAACCTTGCTGGGCGAACCCGTTCTTTAGAGCATAGATCCCCGAAAAAGAGTATGGCCTGGCATTCGTTAGGCAATACTCTTTTTTCCCATTTGTCCATTCTCTAAGCTCTATCCATTACACACATGTCACCTCAGGAAATACAATCCATAAAATCGCGGTTTGGCATCATTGGTAATTCATCAGCACTGAATTACGCCATCCAGATCGCAGCCCAGGTCGCTCCTACCGATCTGACGGTACTCATTACCGGAGAAAGCGGAAGCGGGAAAGAGTCGTTTTCCAAGATTATCCATCAATTATCGACCCGTAAGCACGGGCAGTTTATTGCCATCAACTGCGGAGCCATTCCCGAGGGAACCATTGATTCCGAGTTGTTCGGGCACGAGAAAGGAGCCTTTACCGGAGCCGTCGATGCTCGGAAGGGATATTTTGAAGTGACGGACGGCGGTACCATTTTTCTCGATGAAATCGCTGAAATGCCGTTGGGTACGCAGGCCCGGCTCTTACGGGTACTCGAAAACAAGGAATTTATACGCGTCGGTTCTTCCAAAATCATGAAGACCGATGTTCGGGTCGTAGCCGCCACCAACGTTAATCTGATGCAGGCGGTGGAGAAAGGCCGCTTCCGGGAAGATTTGTACTACCGTCTGAATACGGTGCCCATTTTCGTACCACCTCTGCGGGACCGGGGCGATGACGTACTCATGCTCTTTCGGAAATTTACGGCGGATTTCAGCGAACGCCAACGCATCCGCCCCGTACAGCTCACTGAAGATGCCCGGGAGGTACTGCTGAGTTACCGTTTTCCGGGAAATATTCGTCAGCTGAAAAATCTGGCTGAACAGGTTTCTATCTTGGAAGAAGAACGTACCATCAATGGTCGTTCGTTACTCAAGTACATTCCGGATGCCCAGCGTTCGTCCCTACCGGACGTATTCCGGGACGGCCAGAGCCAGGATTTCAACGAACGGGAGTTACTCTACAAAGTACTCTTCGATCTCAAACGCGACGTAACGGAACTGAAAAAGCTGTTCGTGGAAATGGCTCAGAATGGTGCGGGCGACGGTGAAATTCTGCGGCAACACGCCAATCTGTTTCAGGGCGTGACCGACGAACCCGTTAATTTTAGTGAAAATCATACGCCGACCCGGTATCTGCCCGTTTCGACTACGGCTACGCCGCCCGCAACACCCAATGTCTTTTCGCTGGATCCGTCCAACGATTCCAGCTTTGTGGATGTGACGGACGAGTCGGAAGATGAATCGCTTTCGCTCGAAAAGAAAGAGAAAGAGATGATTATCAAAGCCCTGCGTAAGAACGGCAATAAACGTAAAAATGCGGCTCAGGCCCTCGGCATCTCCGAACGGACGCTGTACCGGAAAATCAAACAGTATGAGATTGACGAAGAGTAGTCCTTTCCCCGGCAACAAAACCCTACGCCGCACCTTATTACTGCTCCTGATTCTGCTACCGGGCGTTCTGTTGAACGGTTGCGGTCCCTATTCCTTTTCGCCGGGCGGGAAATTGTCAGCGGATCTAAAGACCATTACGATTAACAACTTCGTCATGAATGCGGCGGGTGGACCGGCTACCCTGCCCAACACCTTTACCGAACAGCTTAAAGAGTATTTCCAGCGAAATACCCGTCTACAACTTAAACCGGGCGGCGATGGTGACTTGTTAATCGAAGGAGCCATTACGGGTTACGACGTGACGCCGCAGGCTCCTACGGCTCAGGATAAGGCGGGTTTGAACCGACTAACCATCACCGTTACGGTTCGGTTTGTGAATACCAAAGATGAATCGGCGAGTTTTGAACAACCCTTCTCATTTTTCCGGGATTTCCCGCAAACCCAAACCCTGAATCAGGTCGAAGGACAGCTCATTCCGCCCATTCTGGAGCAGATCATTCTGGACATTTTTAACAAAACAGCGGGCGACTGGTAATATTTTTCTAAAAAACCCAAGAAAATTTCTACGAACCCTTCCCTACTCAAGGGATTCATTTGTAAGAACCTGCTGCGGTTTTATTCAACGATTACTTTAGACATCTCTTACCAGTGAAAAGCAGGAACTATTGATTCCGGAGCAGGAAATTCTGTATCTTAGAATCTACATTTTAAAGTTTCCCCTGGCCATTTTGGCTAGACGGACCTCCTCCACTGGGCACCTTATGCAACGCGATATTTTTTCTTATCTTGTTACCAATCCAACCGATCTTTCATCGGATGATGTGGCTTATCTCAAAGAATTGGTAGAACATTACCCTTTTTGTCAAACCGGGCACGTACTGCTGGCAAAAGGTTATACCGATCAGGCCGATCATACGGATGCCCCAGCGGCTTTACGCAAAGCGGCTGCCTATTCGCTGAGCCGCAACGCCCTGCGTAAATTCATTGGAGGAGAATTTCCGGCAGCAACTACTCCCACCGAAGAACAACGCCTACCGTTTACGCGTCGCCATCCCCGGGAAGTAGAGGAAATCACAACGCAGCCCGTTCCGGTTTTCGAAACCATCAATCCGGTACACGCCCTACGAGGCCTGGATTATTCGGAAGTACTGCTCAAAAAATCGGAAGAAAAAGCTGAAAAAGAGAAGTTTGAAACGCCCGCGTACGATCAGTTAGCTATCATTGATCGCTTCATTCAAGCCGAACCCCGGATCGGTCCATTCCGGGCTAAACCCGGTCCAAGCGACGAAGAACCCGTGGATCTGGCTTATAAACAACAAGTCTCCAGCAGCACGCCTTTAACGGAAGCGTATGCCAAAGTACTGGCCCGGCAGGGAAAAACGGAGAAGGCCATTGAAATCTACGAAAAGCTACAGTTGAAGTTTCCAGAAAAAAAGGCGTACTTTGCAATCAAAATCGAGGAACTGAGAAGTCGACTTTCCTTGTTTTAAACGTGCACACCATTTCTCCTTTTTATAAAAGAACCCAATGTTTACTACGTTAATTATCCTCTCCATCATTGTGGCTGCCTTATTAGTCCTGGTGGTATTGATTCAAAACCCTAAAGGCGGTGGACTTTCACAGTTTACCGGAGCCGGTTCCCAACAACTCTTTGGCGTGAAAAAAACGGGTGATCTGCTCGAACAACTCACCTGGGGTTTTGGCGGAGCCATTGCCGTATTTGCTCTGGTTTCTGTATTCTTCCTGACGGGTCAGACTGCCGGTGATGGAATGGATGATGGTTTAGGTACGGCAGCTCCAGCGGTAACGGTTCCTGCTCCGCGTCCGGCAACGCCCGCTCCTACGACTCCTGCACAACCGGCTCCCGCTCAACCGGCACAGCCTCAGAAATAAGAAATTCAGGTATAGAAAAACCCTCCGAACTTTCGCTCGGAGGGTTTTTCATTTTTACAGCGTATGACCTAAGCCGGACCTGGATTTGATCGAATCAATCTTCTACGGCCTGAGCCACTTTTTGCCGGGCTATGGGAAGCAACGTTTCGTCCATGGGATAGCCCAGGGTACTTTCTACCAGATACGAGGCCGGATTGGGCAGATCCTTATTCTTTCGAACCAGTTCCATCTTGATACTTTCGAACGTCGTGGTGTAACTCTTGTTACGCGAATCGATCAGGTGAGTTTCGACCCGTCGGCTCGGCGGGGCTGTACTTTCGAACAACTGCACTTTGTACTGATAAATCCGTAGCTCACGGTTGATGTTCTCATACATAAACAAATAGCCTTCTTTTCGGAAAAGTGGCATAATGCCAATCGGAGCGATAGACAGGGCCTGGGTGACGTGCTGAAAGAGCGTTTTCCCAGTACTCAGCGTATGTTCGAGCCGGGGTATGGCGTAGCTTAAAATTTCATCTACTTCCTCCAGCGGTTGTAAGGCTTCGAATTCACTGGTGTACTTGAGTTGCCATTTTTCGCGGTCAATGCCGACTAATTTGCGGCGAATACGGTCTGACCACTGGCTTTGCTGTTGCTGTAACGCCAGACTTTCCTGGTAATGAAGCTGTAAATCTGACAGTTCAGGGAAGAGTTTTTTTTCCTGAAAATGTTCATTGACATGTTTCAGGTAGGCCAATAACTGGTATTTTTTGTACTCAAAATCCAGTAATCCGTCGGTAATCCAGGTTTTTTGCAACTTTTTCATACCCTCCTGGTTTATATTTTAATCCCCGAATCTATTCTTTTCCAATAAATCGCCAAATATTTTAACAGTAATTTCCTAAAGTAAAAGTCATTCATTTGGTTTGCCAGGCTTTTTGCAGCAATTGTCAGCAAGTTCGGTAAAATTGACAGACAAATTGGGCTGGCACAGGAATCGTAGTCAGGCTACCTAACCAGATGGTTAATCGAAAACGTTAACAAATCTATCTCATCACTAACATGTCAGTAAACGTCAAACCTTTGGCAGACCGCGTTCTGGTAGAACCGGCTCCCGCAGAAGAAAAGACTGCGTTCGGAATTATCATTCCCGATACCGCCAAAGAAAAACCTCAACGCGGAGTAGTAGTGGCTGTTGGCCCAGGCAAAAAAGATGAACCCCTGACGGTTAAAGAAGGCGATACCGTACTATACGGTAAATACTCAGGTACGGAGATCTCTTCCGACGGAAAAGATTACCTCATCATGCGGGAATCAGACATCCTGGCGGTACTTACTGAAGCAGCGGTTGTTGCTTAATTTCCTTTTACATCCCAACGTGAACCTTGATTCACACTTCAACACATTATAAAGTCTTTTAGCTATGGCAAAAGAACTCTTTTTTGACACCGAAGCTCGTGATCGCCTGAAGCGTGGCGTTGACGCTTTGGCAGATGCGGTTAAAGTAACCCTCGGCCCTAAAGGTCGTAACGTGATCATCGATAAAAAATTTGGCTCTCCGGCCATCACCAAAGATGGTGTAACGGTAGCTAAAGAAATCGAGTTGAAAGATGCTCTGGAAAACATGGGTGCTCAACTCGTGAAAGAAGTAGCTTCCAAAACGGCTGATCAGGCAGGTGATGGTACCACGACGGCTACGGTTCTGACACAGGCGATCTACTCGATCGGTGTGAAAAACGTAGCAGCAGGTGCAAATCCGATGGATCTGAAACGCGGTATCGATAAGGCCGTAGGTAAGATCGTTGAAAACCTGAAGTCACAATCACGTGCCATCAGCACTTCCAAAGAAATCGCTCAGGTGGCTACCATCTCTGCTAACAATGACCACGAAATCGGTACGATGATCGCCGACGCCATGGATAAAGTAGGCAAAGAAGGTGTGATCACGGTTGAAGAAGCTCGCGGTACTGAAACCGAAGTAAAAACGGTAGAAGGTATGCAGTTTGACCGCGGTTACCTGTCTCCTTACTTCGTGACCAACCCGGACAAAATGGAAGCCGATCTGGATCGTCCCTTCCTGCTGATTTCTGAGAAGAAAGTTTCTTCGATGAAAGAACTGCTGCCCGTGCTGGAGCAAGTAGCTCAAACCGGTCGTCCCTTGATCATCATTGCGGAAGACGTAGACGGTGAAGCTCTGGCTACGCTGGTGGTAAACAAAATCCGTGGTGCCTTGAAAGTGGCTGCCGTAAAAGCTCCTGGTTTCGGTGATCGTCGGAAAGCTATGCTGGAAGACATCGCGATCCTGACGGGTGGTACGGTAATCAGCGAAGAGCGTGGTTTCAAACTCGAAAATGCTTCGATTGAATACCTGGGTCAAGCTGAGAAAGTCCTGATTGACAAAGACAATACGACGATTGTAAACGGCGTAGGTGCGAAAGAGGACATTACGGGCCGCGTAAACCAAATCAAAACGCAGATCGAAAATACGACTTCGGATTACGACCGTGAGAAATTGCAGGAACGTCTGGCGAAATTGTCAGGTGGTGTAGCGATTCTCTACATCGGTGCGGCTACCGAAGTTGAAATGAAGGAGAAGAAAGACCGCGTTGACGATGCTCTGCACGCGACTCGTGCGGCCGTTGAAGAAGGTATCGTAGCCGGTGGTGGCGTAGCCCTGATCCGTGCCGTTGCCGCTCTCGAAGGCTTCAAAGGTGACAACGACGACCAGACGACGGGTGTGAACATCATTCGTCAGGCCATCGAAGCTCCCCTGCGTACGATCGTAGCTAACGCTGGTGGCGAAGCTTCTGTAGTAATCAATGCCGTGAAACAAGGTACGGGTGACTATGGATACAACGCTCGCGAAGACCGTTACGAAAACATGATCGCAGCTGGTATCATTGACCCGACGAAAGTAACGCGTCTGGCTCTGGAAAACGCTGCTTCGGTAGCGGGTCTGTTGCTGACTACTGAATGCGTAGTAGCTGACAAGCCTGAAGATAATCCTGCTCCTGCTGCCGGTCCTGGCGGAATGGGTGGCATGATGTAATTCATAGATCATTCTCTAAAAGCCTCTTCGATAACTCGGAGGGGCTTTTTTTATGGCTTTCGGGAACGAACGTTACCCTCTGCTATTACGGGCGATTAAGTCTCACTGACTGATGCAAGTTTCCAAACTTGTACCTAATAATTAGGCAGATTCTTACCTGCTTTTATTGCTTAAACTAATCACCGAAATTGGAAACTGCCGGATGATGGTTACAGACTTTATAAACCTGTAGGTTCCTAACTTCAAGGATATAGAAAAGGCTTCTCTACTTGAGAAGCCTTTTCTATATCCTTGAATGGCCTTAATTCAATCGGAACCACTGGAAACCGTAGCCATCCATAGCCAGCGAATACGAACCCTCGGCAACGGGTTTAACCGTTTTTTCATTGAGTAAGTCCCGCAAAGACTTGCCTTTCCATTCGGCCATTCGCAGTTGAATGTTCTGTTTTTCCTTACTGAAATTATGGGCCACCACGATTGATTTATCTTTCCACTTGTACTGCATCACCAATACCGTAGACGTTGTAGCGGGCAGAATGGTCCATTCGCCCCAGCCAATCTCCGGACATTCGCTACGAATTTTGATGAACTTCTTGATGGTATTCAGCAGTGATTTCTGGTCTTTCTCCTGGGTCGCTACGTTCACTTTCTGATACGCATAGTCCCCCTGACTAATGACGGGATGAAAGGTTTTGGCTGCCGTAGAGAAGCCCGCGTTTTTCTGCGTATTCCACTGCATGGGCGTGCGTACCGAGTTGCGTTCTTTCAGGCTCAGGTCATCCCCCATACCAATCTCTTCCCCGTAGCGTAAACTTGGCGTACCCGGCAAGGCAAACAATAAACTGTAAGCCAGATCAATCTGCTTCCGGTTACCCAGCATCGGAGCCAGCCGGCGACGGATACCCCGGTCGTACAAACGCATGTTTTCTTTCGGGCCGAATTTTGAATACACTTCTTCCCGAGCTTCGTTGCTCAGTCGGCCCAGGTCAATTTCATCGTGATTCCGTAGAAACCAGGCCCATTGATTGGCGGGTGAGTGATCGCGGGTTTCGATCAGGGCTTTTTTGAACGTTTCGATATTTTCGGAAGCCAGGGCCGAGAATAGGTACTGATTTCCGTAGAAGTTGAACATCATTTGAATCCCTTCGCCGTATTTACCGAGAAATTTGTCCGTCTCCTTCGGATCGACGTTAGCCTCTCCCAGTACTGCAGCATCGGCTTTGTGCCATTGGATGAATTGCCGCAAACCATAGAGCAGATCAAATTGCAACATGGGATTTTTCATGCCGCTCTGAGGGATTTCCATGTAAAAAGGCACCGCATCCAATCGGAATCCGGAAATGCCGAAGTCCAGCCAGTGTTTGACAATTTTGCGAATCTCTACTTCGACGTCCGGATTCTGAGCATTCAGATCGGGTTGAAAATCGTAAAAACGGTGGAAATAGTACTCCTGAGCCAGTGAATCGTAGGTCCAGGTTTCCTTTTGTACGCCGGGAAATACCATGCCCTCGTCGGCATCCTTTGGCCGCTCCTTACTCCAGACATACCAGGAGCGATACGGTGAATTTTTGTCCTTCCGGGCCGCTTGATACCAGGGGTGTTGATTGGACGTATGGTTAATCACCAGATCAATAATCACCCGCATCTCCCGCTTGTTACATTCCTCGATCAATTGCTTGAAATCAGCTTCGGTTCCGACGCGGGGATCGATCTTATAAAAATCCGCTACATCATATCCATCGTCCTCCAAGGGAGACGGATGAAAGGGCGATAGCCAGATTACCGTTATGCCGAGGTCTTTCAGGTAATCCAGTTGCTGAATCAAACCTTTGAAATCGCCCATGCCATCCCCGTCGGAATCTTTGAAGACTTTTACGTCGAGGTTATAGATCAGGGCCCGCTTGTACCAGATTTCTTCGACAAAATCCGTCGGAATGGGTGCTGGTGGGGCGGTAGGTGCTTCGGTCTGGGCGAAAGAGAGCTGGGTACTTAGGCAAGCTAGAAAAATAAGCCATTTCTTCATACAGCGGTGTAAATAGGGTTGATTATACGTTATGGTTTTCTACTTAAAAAAATGATACGAAGCAGTTTTTTGCCCGTAAGTCTCCCCAAGTCTTGAAAATGAATGCTTTGGTCGTAATCTGGACGAGGGCATTTGGCAGAACTTTGGGGTTTCCTTTTCTTTGATTACATGAAACGTTTTTTCCTCCTGCTGACCATCGCACTACGTATGCAAGCCGCTTTTGCACAAGATCTGGAAACGATTTTTGAACGAACCAAGGGAGCCGAAACCCCTACCTACGAGCAGGGAATGGCCTATTTCCGGCAACTGGATCAGCAATTTCCGCAGGTACAGATGCGTACGATGGGCGTGACCGACGCGGGCGAGCCGCTGCATTTACTGGTGATTTCGAAGGATAGAAACTTTGATCTCGCCCAGCAGCGAAAGAAAGGGAAGGCCATTTTTCTCATTGATAACGCCATTCATCCCGGCGAACCCGACGGCGTAGATGCCTGTCAAATGCTTTTGCGAAACCTGCTCACGGGCAAAGACGGACTCAAACTGCCCGACAATGTCGTGCTCTGCGTGATTCCTTTTTACAACATTGACGGAGCCCTGAACCGTAATTCGACCAGTCGGGCGAATCAAAATGGCCCAAATTCCTACGGTTTCCGGGCGAATGGACAGAATTATGACCTCAACCGCGATTTTGTAAAAGCCGACAGCCGCAATGCGATGGCTTTTGCTGAAATTTTTCATCTCGTTGATCCTGACGTTTTTGTGGATACACACGTGAGCAACGGAGCCGATTACCAGCACGTGATGACGCTCATCGCTACGCAGCACAGCAAACTGGGCGGTGGATTGGGGCCGTTCCTGCACACGAAAATGGAGCCCTATCTGTACGAGCAGATGAAAGCCAAAGGCTATCCGATGACCCCCTACGTGACCAACTTTGGGCCGAATGTGACGAAGGAAGGCTTCAGCGGTTTCATTGACTATCCCCGATACTCCACGGGTTTTGCGGCGATGTTCCAGACGCTCGGCTTCATGCCCGAAACGCACATGCTGAAGTCGTACGAGCAACGCGTGAAATCGACCTATGCATTATTAAAAATCTATCTGGAATTTACGGTAACGAACACTCAGGAAATTATGCGTTTGCGAAAGGCCGACCGGGAGGCCGTTCGAACGCAGCAGGAGTTTCCACTGGCCTGGAAGAAAGACGAAAGTCGCTCCCGGCCCATTGAATTTCTGGGTTATGAACACGGATACAAACCTAGTGACGTATCCGGGCAACCGCGATTGTACTACGACCGCAGCAAGCCGTTTCAGATGAGCGTTCCGTATTATGACTACTTCGTGCCGACGCTGAGCGTGAAGAAACCAAAAGCGTATCTCATTCCGCAGGCCTGGTGGCCCGTGATCGAACGGCTGAAAGCGAACCACGTAACGATGAAGCGGCTCGACCAGGACACCACGCTGAGCGTAGAAGCGTACCGGATTGAATCGTACCAGACGTCACCCCGCCCCTACGAAGGGCATTACCCGCATTCGGACGTGAAGGTGAGCACGCATACGCAGTCGATCCATTTCCGCAAAGGCGATTATTACGTGGCATGCAATCAGGACAAGAACCGCTATCTGGTGGAGACGCTGGAACCAACGAGTCCGGAAGGTTTTTTTGCCTGGAATTTCTTCGATTCCATCTTACAGCAAAAGGAAGGATTTTCGGATTACGTATTCGAAGATCTGGCGGCTGAATTTTTGAAAAGTCACCCGGAAGCCCGGCAAAAGCTGGAGGAAAAGCGGGCTCAGGATCCCGCTTTTGCTAAGAATGGTCGGGCTCAACTGGAGTTTGTGCACAAGCTTTCACCGTACTATGAGCCGGAGCATATGCGGTATCCGGTGTTTCGGGTTTTGTAGAATAGTTGTTGGTTGTAAGTTGCTGGTAAGATTTGCTTCCTTATCTGTACCTGTTGTAGGGCTTAGTAAGGGTGAATCAGGCTTCGTTTATTGCATCGGGGGCTTCTTCTGAACAGGCGAATGGGTAAGCTCCAGATCAGTCAGCCATCCATAACATACAGCGTTTACACGAAGGTAGCGTTTTGAGAGTAAACATAACTAACGCAATACACTGCCCTGAAAATCAAACTTTCTATCATTAAAACAGCCGGACGAAAACGTCCGGTTTTGTTTTTTTCAGGTCGCTCGCACGAAATTTGTGCAAGTTTTGCAAATCTTTTCACGTATTCCTTACCGCCTATGCTCTTTATGTCAGGACTCAAGTACGCCGCCGTTTTTCTGTTGACTTTTGCTGTTGCCCCGCTGGCTCATGCGTTCATGGTTTCTGATTCGTTACGATTACGGGAAGAAGTTCAAACCGACACCCTACCGCCGGGCGTTGAAAATTTTCCGAGCCTAATTCAGGTAACTCGCCCACCCGCCGATACGCTCAAACACTTTACCTACGCTATTACCCTGGGCGGTGATTACCGAAGCGGCAATGTGCAGCGGAGTTTGTATACGCTGGTCACGTCGTTTGATTACTTTAATCCCAAATCTATTCTGGGTTTATATACGTCCCCGCGGTATACCTATGGTACCATTAACAAGGAATTGCAGGAACGGGAGCTATTTGTGGATCTAAACGCTACCTTATGGTACAATCAGCACGATGTGTATCTGATGGGATTTGGGGTACATGAGGAAAGTAACCTTCGACAGATTTCTAATCGCTGGTACGGAGGAGCGGGTTTTGGCTGGCGAGTTCTGGGCGGAAGAAAAGTGCCTAATACGCTGGTAAAAATCTCCATGACGAATGCAATTATTTTCGAATACACCGACTTTCTAAACGCTGAAGATGTTCGAGTGATTCGTAACTCTACCCGTATTCGGGTTGGTCTTACCAAAGATAAACTCGCCTTCAATAGTACCGTCTTCGTACAGCCCGCTTTGAACATGGCCAACCTTCGCTGGAGTTCGCTGAGTACGCTGGCTTATGCATTAGGCAAACGGCTCGCTCTTTCGCTGACGGCGGATCATACCTATGAAAGTGTGGTACTACCGGGGAAGAGACGTACGGATTTTCACTGGGCGATTGGGTTGACGTTTAAGAACTAATGAGGTAGGTGCAGGTGCCCCGCATTGCATGCGGGGCTAATCAAATTGAACCCCTCCGGGGTTAGGTATAGAACTGCACGTTTCTAGCCGATACTTGTCATTGAAATGTTGGGTCCTCATCTTACCGTTTCCATATCGAAGTGCGGTAACGCCAGCGGGACGGGTTATCCGTAGCATCCGCTACGAACTTTTCGAGCTGTTCGAGTCCCCGCATTACATGCGGGGCTATGCGTATTGCACCCCTTCGGGGTTGGGCACTAGGGAGGACAGAACTACTGGTGCTCGTTTCTAATTGCTTTGTTTCTACGAACACCCATCAAACCTTTCCTTGAACTTACTCCGAGACAATCCGACCGTCCAGCATTTCCAGCTTGCGATCGGCCATTTGGGCGAGTTCTTCATTGTGCGTGACCAGTACGAAAGTCTGATTGAGCTCATCCCGCAACTGAAAAAACAACTCGTGCAGTTCCCGGGCGTTGCGGGAATCCAGGTTGCCGGAGGGCTCATCGGCGAAAATTACGGCGGGCGAATTAATCAGGGCTCTAGCCACGGCCACCCGCTGTTGCTCACCCCCGGAAAGCTGACTGGGATAGTGTTTTTCCCGATGCGAAAGACCCAGTTTCCCCAGTAGCATCTGGGCTCGCTCTTCCGTTTGCTGCGTTTTACCGCCAATCCAGGCCGGAATGCAAACATTTTCCAGAGCTGTAAATTCGGGTAGCAGGTTATGAAACTGGAAGATAAAGCCAATGCGTCGGTTTCGAAACTCGGCCAGTGCTTTGTCTTTTAAACTACTGATTTCCTGTCCGTCCAGAAATATCTGACCGGAGTCGGGTCGGTCAAGCGTTCCCAACAGATGCAGCAGGGTACTTTTGCCCGCTCCCGAGGCTCCCACGATTGATACGATTTCGCCAGGCTGGATTTGTAAATCGATTCCTTTGAGTACGGGCAGGGCTCCGTATGATTTAACGAGTTGACGAGCTTCGAGCATGAATGTTGAATCCTAAACTTTTGTTAAACGGAGGGTCCGGGGCTTTTTGCCGTCCTTCTCTTTCCGTATTACTATTCCGATGGGCCGAAATTCTTATCCCTTTCCAGAGCGAATAAGACCCTTATTACGATCTGTTTATCAAGGCCTTATCACTTCTACCCCCTTCTACTCCATCGGTCGTAGCTATATTTTGTTGAGCAAAGTTCCTAAACTTTGTCAAACATAACTCAAAGACTTTATTGATTTCTCCCTAATTTTCGGGCCGTAAAGTGAAACCTCACTCAACTTCCTAATGAACATACACGAATACCAGGCGAAAGAGATCCTCAAACGATACGGAGTCCGTATTCAGGAGGGCATCGTCGCTGACACACCCGACAAAGCGGTAGAAGTAGCCCGCGAACTCAACATCAAAACGGGTACGAAATGGTTTGTGGTGAAGGCTCAGATTCATGCCGGAGGCCGTGGTAAAGGCGGTGGCGTAAAACTGGCTAAAAACTACGAAGAAGTCCGTGAGAAATCAGGACAGATTCTGGGCATGCAATTAGTCACGCACCAAACCGGTCCCGAAGGTAAGAAAGTACATAAGGTTCTGATTTCCGAAGACGTGTACTATCCCGGAGCTACGGAGCCCAAAGAATTCTATCTGGCTATCCTGTTGGATCGTGCCAAAGCCTGTAACGTCATCATGGCGTCTACGGAAGGTGGTATGGACATCGAAGAAGTAGCCGAACACTCACCCGAGAAAATCATCAAGGAATGGATCGATCCTAAAGTGGGTCTTCAGGGCTTCCAGGCTCGGAAAATCGCTTTCGCTTTAGGTCTTGAAGGCGATGCTTTCAAAGAGATGGTGAAATTCATTGGCTCTCTTTATAAAGCATACATCGATACGGATGCTTCTCAATTCGAGATCAACCCCGTATTGAAAACGTCCGATAACAAAATTCTGGCCGTTGATGCGAAAGTGAACCTTGACGACAACGCTCTGTATCGCCACACGGATCTGGCCGAAATGCGGGACGTTCGCGAAGAAGATCCTCTGGAAGTAGAAGCGGGTCATTACAACCTGAACTATGTGAAACTAGACGGCAACATTGGCTGTATGGTGAACGGTGCAGGTCTGGCCATGGCTACGATGGATTTGATCAAACTGTCAGGTGGTGAGCCTGCCAACTTCCTCGACGTAGGGGGTGGAGCTAACGCCCAGACGGTAGAAGCAGGTTTCCGCATCATCCTGAAAGATCCGAACGTAAAAGCGATCCTGATCAACATCTTCGGTGGTATCGTTCGTTGCGACCGCGTAGCTACGGGTATCGTAGAAGCGTACAAAGCCATCGGTAATATCCCCGTCCCCATCGTCGTTCGTCTGCAAGGAACGAATGCCGAAGAAGGAGCGAAAATCATCGATGAATCAGGTCTGGAAGTACACTCAGCGGTACAATTGAAAGACGCAGCTGATCGTCTGAAAGATGTACTAGCCACTGCATTCTAGGGAGTTTTTAGTTTTCAGCGACTAGAAACGTAGATTGTCAAACAGAGAGAAGGCCGCTCGATGGAGTGGCCTTCTTTCTTTCAATAGTTTTCAATCTTCTGTTTACAATTTTCAGTAGCTTCAAACTAAAAAAGGAAAGGCCACTCTTTGGAGTAGCCTTTCCTTTTTTGCAACGTTCGTAGTTTCAATTTTACCAAAATCGCTTTATTACAACAACTGAAAACGGTAAACCGAAAACTGCAAACTAACCCTATCGGCGGGCGTAGTATTTCTCGGCTTCCGGCAACAGCTTCTTCAGATCGTTGATCCGTTGTTGATCTGAGGGGTGCGAAGAAAGCAGTACGGGAGGCTTCTGAGCATTCTTGCTGGCTTCGGCCATACGTCCCCAGAAGGTAACCGCCTCTTTCGGATCATAACCCGCCATCGCCATAAAGATCAGACCTAAATGATCCGCTTCACTTTCGTGCTGACGACTGTACCGCAGAATAGCCAGGTTAGCCCCAATGGGAGCCGCTACGTTAAAGACCGTACTCCAGACATTACGGGCCTGGGCGGGCTTGTTAGCATTGGCTACACCCAACGCCACCTGTCCACCCGTGAGCAAGCCCTGAGCTACGTACTGCTGACTGACGCGTTCGGACCCGTGCTTCGCAATGGCGTGCGAAATCTCGTGACCCATCACCGTAGCTAATCCCGCTTCCGTCTGAGCAACGGGAATCAAACCTGTATACACAACCACTTTACCACCGGGCATACACCAGGCGTTTACCTGATTATCCTGTACCAGGTTAAATTCCCAGTTATAGCCATCCAGGTACTCGGGGTGCTTGATCTCATTAAAATACTTGGTAGCCGCTGCGGCAATTCGCTCGCCTACCCGCTTCACCATTTGCGTATTGGCGTTGCCGTTGGAAATAACTTTGTTAGTATCCAGAAACTGCTTGTAGCTCACCAGAGCCTGCTGATTCATTTCTGCATCGGATACGAGTAATAATTGATTCCGGTTTGAGATAGGTACTCGACTACACGCCCATATCGTTGTAGCCAGTACAATACCCAGGGCAAAGGTTCTTTTCATGATTGTGGAAATGCTAAATGAGGAAATGCACTAATGAATTGTAAAGTACTTGTTAGAAAATCCTGTACCGAACCCGCAAAGTGCTTCGGGATCGCTTAGCTTTGCAGATAGGTCGGTTCAGCCTCCAAAAATGAGGAATAAAACCCACTTGATTGCTTTTTGATCAGTATTGTCTTCGAACATTCATCATTTATGCGGATTTTTTGCATTGGGCGAAATTATGCCGAGCATATCGCCGAACTACAAAACGAGCGGCCCGCCGAGCCTGTTATATTCAGCAAGCCCGATTCTGCCATTTTAAGAGAAAATAACGCTTTCTACCTGCCCGACTTTACGCAGGATGTTCATCATGAACTGGAAATCGTATTGAAAATCAATAAGCTAGGCAAAAATATTCCGGTACAGTTTGCGGATAATTATTACGAAGAAATTGCTCTGGGTATTGATTTCACCGCTCGTGATGTGCAGTCCAAGCTAAAAGCCAAAGGACTTCCCTGGGATATTGCCAAAGGTTTCGACAGTTCGGCCCCTATTTCCAAGTTTGTGCCGAAAAGTCAGTTTCCGGAATTTCCCAGGCTCAATTTCAATCTTACCATCAACGGCGAAACCCGTCAGGTGGGTGACACGACGATGATGTTGTGGTCCTTTGGGGAAATTATTGCCTATTTATCGAAATTCTTTACCTTAAAAATTGGTGATTTGATCTTTACCGGAACGCCCGCGGGTGTGGGTCCCGTACACATCGGTGACCGGCTGATGGGTACACTGGAAGGTCAGGAATTACTGAATTTCGAAGTCAAATAATTCTACAGCCAACCTGAAACAACCCCGGGTTGGCTGATCCATTTTCTTACGTATTCGTCTTGCTAGCTCGTATTCTTTCGTTGGCCTGGGTACTAGCCTTTTCCGCCGCCGCCCAGCAACCGTACCTTTTTCCTATTTTACCCGGACAAACCGCTCAACTGGCCGGTACCTTTGCCGAGCTTCGGCCGCAGCATTTTCACGCAGGTATCGACATCAAAACCCAGCAACGCGAAGGACTTTCGGTACAGAGCATTGACCGGGGGTACGTTTCCAAGATTATCGTTAGTCGTACAGGATACGGCAATGCGGTTTTTGTTACGCATCCATCCGGCGAAACCAGCGTGTACGCTCACCTGCAACAGTTCAATCCGCGGATTGCTCAGTACGTGTATCAACAGCAGGTAGCCCGCCATTCACCCGAAGTAGTGCTCACGCCCGCTCCCAGTACCCTTCCGTTGCAACGCGGTGAAGAACTGGGACTTTCGGGTAATTCGGGGGGGTCCATGGGGCCACACCTGCACTTTGAAATCCGGAATGCCCAGGGGATCAACGTTGATCCGCTGAATTATTCCTTTGCAGAAGTACACGATAACATTCCCCCCGTACTCGAAGCTCTGGCCGTCCGTACCCTGGATGCGAATGCCCGGGTTGAAGGCCGTTTTGGTCGTATGGAGTATGGCTTTATTAAGGAAGAATCGCCGAAACCTTCCGTACATCTGTATCGGTTGCGGGATACGCTGCGAATGATGGGTGAAATGGGGCTGGAATTACTGGCGTACGATCAGAGTAATGGTTCGGCTTCCAAGAATGGACTAAGTTGCGTGGAAGTGCACGTGGATGGCCGCGAGCTGCATTTTCACCACCTGGCTCAGGTACCCGAAGCCTATACTGACGACATTAACATTCACACCGATTACGCCACGTATTTCGAAACGGGTCGCTTTTTCCAGCGTTGCTACAAAGCGGATGGCAACGACCGCGTACCGATTTATTCGCCCCGCGACGGACGTTTACGCGTCAACCCCGGAGCCGTTCATCAGGTGACGATTACTACCTGGGACCATTTTCAGAACAAATCGCAACTGCATTTTGTGGTGAAGGGCGATCCGAAAGAAGGCCGCTCCACTGATCCTTCCGTACGCTGGACGGTGGAAGAAAACTGGCTGGTGGTGAAAGGGGCTCTGGCCGATTCGTTACAGGTTTATCTGCCTGGAAAACTACAAACGTTAAGTCCGGCGTACCCCGGCTGTTACCTCTGGGATTTACGTCAGGGTCTGCCCGATTCCCTGGATACGGGGTCGCAGCTGATCCGGTTTTCGTTCGTGGGTACGGCTTATCCCAAAAAACCGGGACGACTTAGCAGGGACCGCCTGGAGCTGGAATGGAAGCCGGAAAGTCTTTACGATACCTTGTTTCTGAATCTTCAGGAAAAAAATGAAAAGCTACTGATTGGCGATCCGACGGTGCCCCTGAAGGGTAAAGTCACGATTCATTACCAGCCCGAAAGCCCCATCTCCGAATACGAGAAAACGGCCCTGTACCGGGATGGCGAACGGCCTGAATTCGTGGGCGGACAGTGGAAAGACGGCCGTATCCACGCCGAAACGCTGTACCTGGGCACGTACCGACTAGCGACGGATACGCTGGCTCCAACCATCACGCCGGTGAGTATAAATGCCCGCCAGCTTCGTTTTCGCATTAAAGACAATTTATCCGGGATTAAAACCTGGCAAACCCAGGTCGGTACGGAAACCGTCATACTGGAATACGACGCCAAAAATGATTTGCTGTTTTCGAAAATAAGGGAAGAAAATCGTCCTTTTCAGGGTGAATTACGCTTGGAAGTGACGGACAATTCAGGAAACAAAGCTACTTTTGAACGACCGAACCTCCATCCATAAATCGGGGATGTCCGTCATTAGCAGGAATTGTTTTCGGATAAGAAAAGAAGAAATTTTCCGATCCCGGTACGATTCCAGCCATACCCTTTTTAGTTTAGCAGGAATGGAAGTTACTGCTTTCCATTCCTAAAGCCTTACGTATCTATGTCTCTTCAAACTGGCGATCAGGCTCCGGCCTTTGAAGCAGCCGACCAGAATGGTCAACTCGTGAAACTCAGTGATTTCGCCGGAAAGAAGGTAGTCCTGTATTTTTACCCCAAAGATGATACGCCGGGTTGCACGGCTCAGGCCTGCAACCTCCGCGATAACTACGAAAGCCTGTTACAGGCGGGTTATGTCGTCCTGGGCGTTAGCGTAGACGATGAGAAATCGCACCAGAAGTTCATTAAAAAATACGAGCTGCCCTTCCCCTTGCTGGCTGATGCCGACCATAAAATCGTGGAAGCCTACGGCGTCTGGGTGGAAAAAAACATGTACGGCAAAACCTACATGGGTACGGCACGGACGACTTTCGTGATTGATGAATCCGGAAAAATTGCCCAGATCATCCGCAAAGTTGACACCAAGGACCACACCAGTCAGATTTTGCAATCGGCGTAAGTTTGTGTCGATTTCACACAGGTAATTTATCATTTAGTTATAGGGTTTGACTGGACTAAAGTACTCGTTTAAGCAGGCCCCTTTGTTTTCGCTTATCTACACATATGAATCTTCAGGAAATTGCTTCTCAGGTTCGTCGTGACATCGTCCGGATGGTACACGGCGTCAAATCAGGTCACCCCGGTGGATCATTAGGTTGTACGGACCTGCTGGTGAGTCTGTATTTCAAACACATGGATTTGAAAACCGACGAAAACGGCCAGGTGGTATTTAACATGGACGGAAACGGTGAAGATCTTTTCTTCCTGTCCAACGGTCACATCTCCCCGGTTTTGTATTCCGTTCTGGCTCATCGCGGCTACTTCCCACCCGCCGAGCTGGCTACCTTCCGTAAACTCGACTCGCGTTTGCAGGGTCACCCGGCAACGGCCGAGCATTTGCCCGGTATCCGCATCGCTTCAGGATCGCTGGGTCAGGGTCTTTCGGTAGCCATCGGTACGGCTCTAGGCAAGAAACTTAACGGTGATTCGCACCTCGTGTACGTACTCATGGGCGACGGTGAGCAGCAGGAAGGCCAGATTTGGGAAGCCGCTACGTTTGCTCCCCACCACAAAGTGGACAACCTGATTGCGTTCGTGGATTTCAACGGTCAGCAGATCGACGGTCCAACAGAGAAGGTCATGAACAACCGCGACCTCGGAGCTAAATATGAAGCTTTCGGCTGGACGGTTCTGCACATGGACGGCAACGATTACAACTCCCTGGATACGGTTCTCAGCGAAGCAAAAGGACTGACGGGTCAGGGTAAGCCCATCGTGGTCATTACCAAAACCGAAATGGGTCAGGGTGTTGATTTCATGATGCACACGCACAAGTGGCACGGTACGGCTCCCAACGACGAACAACTCGCCAAAGCCCTCGCCCAACTCCCCGAAACTTTAGGTGATTATTAGGAGCGTTTTCAGTTTCCGGTTGACTGTTTTCAGTTGTTGATTAACTCAAGGGTTTTCTCAACTTTGAAATTATCAATCAGAAATTGACTAGCTACTTCTTAATCCTGTACAGCGTTTGCAGTTTTCAATAGGCCATTCCTGGTATCCTGATCGAATCAGATAAGGATTTACAAACTGGTCAGTATTTAACTGAAAACTGTAAACTCTAAACTGAAAACTGACACAATGAAACAATATCCTTATACCGATAAAAAAGATACCCGCTCGGGTTTTGGAGCGGGCATGACCGAACTGGGTCGTACCAATCCTGACGTCGTAACGCTGTGTGCCGACTTAGTAGGATCCCTCAAAATTGACACGTTCATTCAGGAAAACCCCGATCGTTTTTTCCAGTGCGGTATTTCTGAAGCCAACATGATCGGCGTATCGGCAGGTCTGGCCATTACGGGCAAAATTCCCTTTGCAACGACATTTGCCAACTTCGGTTCCAGCCGCGTATTCGATCAGGTACGTCAGGCGGTCGCCTATTCCAACAAAAACGTAAAGATCGCTGTATCACACGCCGGTCTGACGCTGGGTGAGGATGGAGCTACGCACCAGGTCCTTGAAGACCTCGCCATGATGAAGGCTCTGCCCAACATGACGGTCATCAATCCCTGCGATTACAACCAGACGAAAGCGGCTACGATTGCTTCAGCGGCTTACGAAGGCCCCGTATACCTGCGTTTTGGTCGTCCGGTGATTCCGGTATTCATTCCCGAAGATATGCCCTTCGAGATTGGAAAAGCCATCACGCTGAACGAAGGTACGGATGTCAGCATTTTCGCAACCGGTCACCTGGTATGGGAAGCTCTGCAAGCCTGCCAGATGCTGGAAGATGAAGGTATTTCAGCCGAAATCATCAACATTCACACCATCAAGCCGCTCGATACGGAAGCCATCCTGGCCTCGGTACAAAAGACGGGTTGCTGCGTAAGTGCGGAAGAACACCAGGTGAATGGAGGTCTGGGTGAAAGCATTGCTCATACGCTTATTACCAACTACCTGGCTCCGCAGGAATTCGTTGGCGTGAAAGACACGTTTGGCGAAAGCGGTACGCCCGATGAACTGATGACCAAGTACGGTCTGAAAGCAGCGAACATCGTAGAAGCAGCTAAGAAAGCTATCGCCCGCAAAACGAAATAAGCTTGCATTGTTTCCTAAAGGCTAGTTCGAAGACTATTTCGGACTAGCCTTCTTTTTTGTTGATCCATGAAAAAGCCCTATCTCGGTCGTTTTTTCACTGATTTTAACAATTTAGCCTTCGATTAGGTCTATTGGGGCTTGCATTGGAATCTTTCCATTCCCTATACTTGTTCCTTCATAAGTAGTGTTGAAAGTAAAGTACATGTCTGATCAGGAACTGTTGGAAAAATTTGCGAATCCGGAAACGCGTAATTACGCGTTCAACCTGCTGATTCGTAAGTACCAGCATAAGGTATACAGCCTGATTCGGAAAATGGTTATCGATCATTCGGACGCCGATGATCTCACGCAGGAAACCTTCATCAAGGTCTGGCAACACCTGGCCGAGTTTCGCGGGGATTCGCAACTGTTTACCTGGATTTACCGCATTGCCAGTAATGAGACGTTCAATTTTCTGAATAAAAAACGTCGTCGTTTCTTCCTGCCGCTCGATAATGTAGACTACGAACTGGAGGCGAAGATTGATGCCGATCCCCAGCTTTCCGGGGATGAAATTCAGAATAAATTACAAAAAGCCATCCTTCGCCTGCCCGAAAAACAACGACTGGTTTTTCACTTACGATACTACGACGAAATGCCCTACGAGCAAATGTCCGAAGTGACCGGGACTTCCGAAGGAGCTCTGAAAGCCTCGTATCACCACGCCGTACGAAAAATTGAAGAATTTTTAAACGGAAATTAAACTTTGCCGGGGCGAACTGTTCCAAGTTTCGAGTAAGCAATAAACTGATCCTCAAGGTTTTTGAATAGTACAGTTTGTTGATTTTATAGGACGAAGAGATGGAAAAAGAGATGGAAAACAAGAAAATAAAACTGGAAGACATTCCGAAGATTAATCCCTACTCTGCTCCTGATCCGTACTTCGACGACCTGCCGCAGCGTATTCAGGCTCGCATTCACGAACAACGGGCCCCCGAACGCGTATGGTCCCTGAATTGGTCCTGGCGGCGGAGCTGGTTGTCGGCGGGAGCGGCGGCGGTAATAGCCGTACTGATGTACGTCAGCTGGCCCGTACGGCAGGATTCCATCGGCGTGGAAACGCTGAGTCAGGTAGCTTCCGAAGATATTGTCCAGTATCTCCAGCAGCAGCCGAATGTTTCAGTACAGGATTTGTCGGAGTCGCCCAAAAACCGGCCCCTCATCGACAGCCTCAGTACCCAACCCCTGCAAAACCTGAAGGCGTCGAAGAAAGATATTCTGGATCACATTCCGCTGGAAGATCTGGAAGATTTAATTTAGTACCATGCACCTACCCAATCGTTTGAGCGATTGTTTTTTAAGAAAACGTATGAAATTCTGGATCACTGGTAGTTTGTTTTTCTTGCTGACGGTAGTTTCCTACGCCCAGCAGCCTGCCAAAGAAGGTCAGCCCAATAAGGAAGGTCAGCAACGCATCCGGGCCGCCAAAATTACCTGGATTACGAACCGGCTGAACCTGACACCCGATCAGGCTAAAGATTTCTGGCCGCTCTTTAATGAATGTGAAGATAAAAAGCGGGAGATCCGTCACCGACTGCGTCGCCTCAACGGAGAAACCAATAACTTGAACGCCAGCGACGAAACCATTCGGAAGAATCTGAAAGAAGTACTGGACCTGCGGCAACAGGAAGTAGACCTCGAACGCGAGTACCAGACGAAATACCTGAAAGTTCTGAATGTGAAACAGTTATCAGAATTGTACAAAGCGGATCAGCGGTTCACCCAGATGCTTATCGAACGGTTGAATAACCGCCCTCATAAGGAACAGGACCAGCATTAAGCAGACTCCATTTCGAGAAACAACGCATCAAAACCGGTGCGTTGTTTTTTTATGCCGTTCGGACTCAATACCTTACTAGCTGATCTATATGTTCAAAAAGAACGGTCAATTTTTCAGTACAGCAAGTCCGCTGGCACAAAACTTTCGTTCGTATTGATCAAATAAGCTGTTTAACCATTCGTTTGTTCACCTATGTATCAGATCCCAGTAAAGTCCTATTTTAAATCCTTCAATCCTATGCGTGCGTTTGTGCTGGCCCTGTGTCTCTGCTGGGCGGGCAGTGTTTCTGCTCAACGAGAAAATATTTCTCTGGGACCTATGATCGGTGGATCATATTCTACCCTAACGAATACACCCCAAGGTGTACAGACCAACTACAAATTTGGCCCGTCGGCGGGTGTGTTTGTCAACTATAGTATCAAGGAACACTTTGGTTTGACGGCCAACGTTTTGTACACGCGTCTGGGCACAGACTATGAGAGCTTTAATAATAATACGAATGGGGCTTTTAAGCTGAATTTGGACTATATCCACGTACCTGTGCTGGCTACGTATTATTTCGGCAATGATATGGGGCCGGGTGCCATCCGTCCCAAACTGTTTTTAGGCCCCGCGGTTAGCTTCATGGTTGGTAACAACGGTCTGATTAATGATAACTTCCAGAAAATTGATGTGGGAGCTACCGGTGGCGTAGGAGTTAACATTGGTCTGGCTAAGCAGCAATGGATCAATGTGGATCTTCGTTACAACTTAGGCTTTAATCAGGTATACAAAAATATTCCTGATCGTAAGGACATGAGTAATCAGTGGTTCTCTCTTACCGTAGGCTATAGTTTCCCGGTAGGCCAGTACGACAAAGGAAGTAATAAATTCAGCGGAAGACGTTAGTCTTCCCAAGCCTAAATATGAAAAGGCCGGACTAAACATCCGGCCTTTTTTATGAATGAATCCATTGCGACTAATTCAAACGGGGGTCCGTTGGATAATGCGATAAAACCCGATACGCTCCTCCCATATCCCGTAAGGTAAGTCGCCAGAGCTGATCGGTTGGTGCGTCAAATAATTGATGGGATAGCGTATTCGATACAATCCAGGAGTCCGGTTCAGCTCATCGCTCAGCTGACCTTCTCCCCAACCCGAGTACCCAATAAAAAAGCGAATATCTCCGGCGGGTAACGACCCCAGATTGAGCAGTTTCTTGATCTGTTCAAAGTCACCACTCCAGTACAGACCGTCCTGCAATTCCGTTGAACCTTCGATCAAATCCGGGCGGCGGTGAATGTAATGCAGCGTATTTTTCTCAACGGGTCCACCCACAAAAAGCGGTACGTCAGGATAGATATCGTCTTCAATTACATCGTCCAGCAGCAACTCCGTCGTTTGAGTCAAAACCAGCCCAAAAGTCCCTTGCTCATTGTGTTCACAAATCAGTACTACACTCCGCTCAAAATTTTCATCACCCAGAAACGGTTCAGCTAACAACAAACTGCCTCGGGTCACCTTCATTTGAGCATTGTTTTTTCCTGGAAGAAAGTCGCTCAATTCTCTCATGGTCAGACTATTTGAAAATCGTTGGATAAAGCTGCTAAGAGCAAGATAAACGATTTTTCTTCACAAACCAGCTTCTTTCGGGAGAAAAACTACCTTTTTTAAATATTTTTCAGGTTTTTATCTGCATTTCCTTCGGTTACCAGATTTCCACGCCTTTGTGATGATACGGTTCAAGTTGCTCCGTTGTCATGGCCGAAGAGGTAATGAGCAGGTCCAGGGCTTCGTAGGGACACACCCGGCACGTATCGGCCGTATCGAATTTATCCCGCCAGGCCGTCGCAATGACTTTTTGGGATACCTCCACCATTTTCTGTTTCAGCAAGGCTTCTTCCCAATACGGCGTTGTCACGCCCAGCTCGTGATGAATGGAACAAACGCCCACGATGCAAAAGTCCGGCCGTAGTTGTTCGAGCGTATGCATGACCCCAGCCCCCAGGGTGACCTGAGCCCGCTTGTAAACCCATCCCCCCATCAAGTGTACTTCCACGGAAGGATGCTCGCTAAGAATCTGGGCAATGGCTAGACTGTTGGTAAAAATCTGGGCATTCAGGTCCGTTGGGAGCCTTTGAGCAATGACCATGTTGGTGGAACCATTGTCCAGAATGATTGTCTGTCCATCCTTAAACAAAGCAGTAGCTTTCCGGGCAATTTCTTCCTTCTCGTGCTGGGCGTAAGCAATGCGTTCGGTCATCTTGAGCGGAGCCGGTGCCCGGGGTACGCTGGGAATGGCTCCGCCGTGTACTTTCTTGAGTAAGCCCTCTTTCGCCAGTTCATTGAGGTCCCGACGAACGGTGTCATCCGAAACGTTTAATTCCTGGCTTAATTCTACCGAACTTACCCGCTGGTGCTGCGTCAGTTTCTGAAGAATGTATTGGAGGCGTTCTTCGCGAAGCATTTCGTTTTTTTTCGTTTTATAACGCAAAGATAATCTTAATCATGCGGCTTATTTCGGTTTTTTACCGAATTTTGCAACATCACTAGCAATAAGCCTATGAAACTGGTCATTTTTGATATGGATGGCGTACTCGTGGACAGCGAGCCGATCTACCATCATTTCCATCCCTATTTTTTTGAAAACCATCTGGGTATTCCCTTGACCCAGGAAGAAGTGGATGGCCTGACGGGCGTCGCTTCCCGCGAGATTTACAGCCGCTACAAAGCCCTGTATCCCGAACAATTACCCAATGCCCCGGAAGTATACGTGGAGCAGGAATACGACCTGCTGATGGAGAAATTTGCGGCTCTTGAGCCCTTTCCCGTCATTCAGGGTATTCCTGAATTGCTGGCCACGTTACAGGAGCAGGGATTCAGACTGTGCGTTTCCTCCTCCAACCAGCGACGCATGGTGAATCTGTGCCTGGAGCGTTCGGGTTTGAAAAGCTATTTCGAGAACGTGTACAACGGCGAAGACGTCGCCCGGGCGAAACCCGATCCTGAAATTTTCCTCAAACAAAGTGCGTATTTTGGCGTAGCACCCGAGGACTGTCTGGTCATTGAAGATTCAACGAATGGATGCCGGGCCGCCAAGGCTGCTGGTATACCCTGCGTCGGGTACGTCAATCCCAACTCGGGCAATCAGGATTTATCGCTGGCCGACTGGAAAATTGATGCCTGGGATACGGCGGGTATTACACAGTTATTAACCATTTTAAAAGCCACGGACCTGGAAACGGTTCGCTAAAAAACGAATGAAACGTATTTTGATTGACATGGACGATGTCCTGGCGGATGCTTCCGGTCGTTTTGTGGAATATTGCGTAAATCGGCTGGGCCGATCCGTTACCAAAGATTTATTGAAAGGCCCTAACTGGGCGGCTGCCGTGGATATTCACGCAGATACGGTAAAAAGTTGGGTACACGAACCCGGATTTTTTCGGGGTATGACCGTGATGCCCGACGCTCAGGAAGTAGTAAGAAAGCTCACCGAACAGTATGAAGTATTCATTGTTTCAGCAGCGATTGAGTTTCCTAATTCTCTGAAAGAAAAAGTCGAGTGGCTGGCTGAACACTTTGCATTCATCGACTGGCGGTATATTGTTCTCTGTGGGCACAAATGGATGATTGATGGCGATTACCTCATCGACGACCATGAGAAAAATTTGAGTACCTTTCGTGGTACGCCGATTTTATTTGATGCTCCGCACAACCAAACCCTGGAAGGGTATCAACGCGTACAAACCTGGCGAGACGTTGAACGCCTGCTGTTGCCGGAGCCGTTACTGAATCCATAACCCCAGGCAAGTCCGGATACCCCAAAACGAACGCTTACTTTATGTTTTCTCCTGAAGTTCCCCCACCGGCTCGCCTCAACTATACGGCGGCCCGGGTATCGGTCAGTACATTTTTCTTTTTGATGGGACTGAGCTTCGCGAGCTGGGCTTCACGTATTCCAGACATTCAGGAAAATCTGCAGTTAAGTGCGGGCGAACTGGGTTCGATCCTGCTGGGAATGCCCCTGGGATCATTGGTGGCACTGGCCCCGGCGGGTTGGCTGGTCACCAAGCTAGGCAGCCGAAAAGTAACGTTCTGGGCTTTGGTCGCCTACGTAGCGGCCTTACCTCTGCTGGGATTAATGACAAGTGGCTGGCAACTAGCGGCGGCTTTATTTCTGTACGGAGCCGCCGGAGACGTTTCCAATATCGCCGTTAACACGCAGGTGGTAAACGTGGAACGAGGCCTGGGCAAACCGATTATGTCTTCCTGTCACGGCTTGTTCAGTATTGGAGCCTTCGCGGGATCTGCTCTGGGAGGTATTGCGGTTTCCTTGCGAATAACGCCTTTGTATCACTTTCTGGCGGTTCTGGTTCTATCCGTCATTATGGCCTTGGTATCCGCCCGGGCTTTGCTTAGTCAGGATCATAAACAACAGACTTCGACTGAGAAAACACCCCTTTTCGTGTGGCCCGACCGAGCCCTGTTACTGCTCGGTCTCATTGCTTTCTGCTGTATGCTTACCGAAGGAGCCATGGCCGACTGGTCGTCCATCTATTACCGGCAACGGGGCGGTAACGTGGCGTCTTTAGGGTATACAGCTTTCACCATCACCATGGCTGCCGGACGTTTCATGGGTGACTGGCTTACCGTACGTCTCGGCATTCGAAAAATGCTTCAGATCAGTGGCCTGGGCATTGCCGTAGGCATGGCACTGGCCGTATCGGCTCCCTTTCCCTGGGCCGTCATCATTGGTTTTCTAATCATTGGTTTTGGCGTAGCCGTCGTTGTACCACTGGTGTATTCGGAGGCAGGACGTTCCGCAACCATGTCGGCGGGCATTGCTCTGGCTGCCGTATCCACCGTAGGGTACACGGGCTTTTTAATGGGGCCTCCGCTGATTGGATTTGTTGCGGAAGCCGCTACCCTCCGCATCGCTCTGAGTATCGTTATCGTTCTGGGTTTTACGATCTGGTTACTGGCCCGTCGGGTACGGCACTAGCCTAGCCCTACGGAAGGCCTGACTCAGGATTCTATTCAAAATCATAATGCTAAACGCAATCGGCGAGGCGACCGTGTACGTTTGCTGTTTCCTCTACCTGCTTAGTACCCTCCGGCATCGTACCCTAACAAAAAACCTCCGCTCAAAGAGCGGAGGTTTTAACCTTCCCACTATAAACTACTCTGATAAAAATTCGAACCTTTGGTTTCGCTTTCCCCTCGGTCAAACGCCACGGCAACGCTTAATTCCAGAACACCTGATACTGGAGCAGTACCGCTCCTTTGGTACCGATGCGATCCGCGGTATTCGTTCCAGGTATATTCTGGAAAACGGGGCGGTTCTGATAGGCCAGGGTGAGTTTCGAGGTTTGTCCTTTCAACAACCAGTTGATACCGGCATCCCAGAATAGTACCGCCGCATTTAGCCGCTCGTAACGGGCGTATTGCAGACTCGCGTAGGGCATTAGGGTAGTTTTACCCAACAGATTTTCCCTACACTTATAGCCTACCTGCCCGTACAACAAGTGGCCCGTCCCGAAGGAAGGATAGCCGTTGCCACTTCCATTCACGATATCTGTACGCGTAGTACCCGAGGCCGGATTCATGGTTGCCTGATTTCGCAGGTACCCCGGTCCGTAATCCGTATGCATGTACACGGCGTACGCACTCAGGGCGGTACCTTTGGCCGAATTCAGCGGTACATCGTAAAATAAATCCACGGCAAAATTTCGCATGGCCGTCGAAACGGTATCCGTACCCACTAAATGCCACTGAGCGGCGGGCTGGTACTGAAATCCGGCTCCTACGTTCAGAACCCGTTTGCTTCCCAAGTACGTTCCGGTATTATAACCCGTCACATTCGACTCCTGATCCAGGAACTGCCACTGTACGTACCCGTGCCACTGCATGCGGGCGGATCGCGGCGAAAATGACGAATTAACCGACAAACCAGGCGTATAGCCCGCTGCTTTGGTGATCGACATGGGGTTACTCATCACCAATCGATAATCCAGCTTGCCCCATTTGCCTTTGGCGTACAGACTGAGTTTCCGTAGAAACTGATCCGTTACGTCATTGGTATTCTGCTCGAACAGGGGAGCATCAATTCCCAGAATGGACCCGACGGCCGGAGCCGAAAATCGGGACAGTCCATTCCAAGCCGTGAGTCCGCCCCCAACGAACAATTTCTTTCGAACGACTTCATAATCCCCGTTGATGTCGTGGATGAAAAACCCTGCTTTCCGATCCGACAAAGCACTAAAGTTGTTCATTCCAATTTGCGTATAAATAAATACGCGATCGGCAATTTGCCCGAACGCCTGCAAACGAGCCCGGCGAATCCCGATATCGGTTACATTCGTCTGAGCAAACCCATTCACTGTACTACCGGGATTTAGCTCCGTATTTCGCAACCAGATTTGGGCATTCAGGGTCACTTTAAAATAATTGCTGCCGTCTTCGTTCAGCCACAGCTTGCCTTCTTTAAAAGTCTGAGCTTGCGAGGACAAACTCATACCTAACCATACAATACACCAACACTTCTTCATAAAGCAGACTAAAAGGACCTTTTATCGCCCTAATATCGCTCCCTTCCCAGTGTTCACTCACGTAAAATCAGAATTCCGTTGAATTTCTGTGTCCCATGTTAGACTTTACTTTCGGCAAAAATGGAAGTATTCTTAGTCCGTTAGATCATTCTTGATCTGAAAGTTAAGCTACAGGCATTGATTTTAAGGCCGTTTTAATATAGGCGTCCGTTTTTCCCTTGCTTGGGCTATCAAGCCTTGTCAAACCTGAATGCCTCAAGACTTGAAGAACGTTTCGTAATCGCTACTTCTCTAGTTGCCCAGAGTATCAGAACCAGCAAGCTGCCTTTGTAGAAAGGTTGTCACGAACTCCATTCTTCGAAAGTCAACGAAAAACCGCCTTCCTATCACGCTGACAACAGCATTTCTGGCAAAATGTGTTGGTAACCGTTGAATAAAAAGTGTTCACAGATTCTGGATTCGCAGTTCCCGAGGGTAATGTAAAGCTTCCTGCGTCTTTCCAATGAAAGCAAGCCTTCTCATTTTGTAGCTTTGCTTCGCTTTTTTCACTTCCCCTATGAATCGTACGTCTTCGTTACAAATCTGGTCCGGACTTATTTACCTCTATTTAGCCTGGGGGAGTACGTATCTGGCTATTCACTACCTCATTGAAACCGTCCCGCCCCTCATGGCTTCGGGCGTACGGAACTTTACCGCCGGACTGCTCATGCTAGTCTGGGCTAAAGCCACGGAGCCGCGAGTATGGCCCAGTAGCCGAGCCTGGCTTACCTCAAGTATTGTGGGTATTTTGCTACTCGGCGTCGGCAATGGGGGTGTGAGTATTGCCGTGGCCTGGGTGCCCACGGGATATGCCGCTTTGATTGTGGCGGCGGTACCCATCTGGCTCGTTTTACTTCAACTGCTATGGCTACGCCAGATCCCGAGCCCGATGGTCATTGGAGGTGTTCTGACCGGTGTGGTAGGCGTTGGGTTGTTACTGGATTTTGATGCTTTTTCGCTCGAAGGAACGTCGGCAAATTTTACCTGGGGTATTCTGGCATTATTACTGGCCACCTTCTGCTGGAGTCTGGGAATGGTGATTTCGCAGCGGGCTCAGCTCCCCTATTCCGCCGCCTACTTATCGGCGATGCAAATGCTGGGCGGTGGTATCGCCACGCTGCTGGTCAGCTCCGCAGTAGGTGAATTTTCAAAGGTGAATGTGGCCGGTTTCAATCATAGTACCTGGCAGTCGTTCCTGTACTTACTGAGTGTAGGTTCGCTGGGCGGATTTACGGTATTCAGCTGGCTGTCACAACGGACCTCTCCTACCTTGCTGGCCACGTATAACTACGTCAATCCGCTGGTAGCCCTGTTGCTGGG
This sequence comes from Siphonobacter sp. BAB-5405, assembly GCF_002872335.1. GTDB lineage: Bacteria > Bacteroidota > Bacteroidia > Cytophagales > Spirosomataceae > Siphonobacter. Next base: position 99,878 of record NZ_NJAG01000016.1, read on the forward strand.
TTATGTATTTGTGGGCGAGCAGCTCACCTTTAAAGTCGTTGTAGCCGCAGGGATTATCATTCTGGCCGTCGTCCTTATTACAGTTGGTCAACGCATGCAGAAACGAGCAGCGGCCCGCTAGTCATCCCATATTTAATTGGAGAAAGTTTCAGACCTTGCTCCCCTTTTCTAAACCTACCATTACTCATGAAAAAACTTTGGTTCGTCGCTCTCATGCTTTCTTTTCAGGCTCAGGCTCAGCAGGTGATTCCCTTGTATACGGGTAGCCCTATTCCAAATCAGGCTCCCAACGCTCCCACCAGCGACGAGATCGTGGAACCAGGCAAAAACGATGGCGTTTTACGAATTAGAAACGTAACTAAACCTAGTATCACCGTGTACAAAGCGGCTAAACCTAATGGTACGGCGGTTATCATTTGTCCGGGAGGCGGCTACCATATTTTAGCCGCTAGTCACGAGGGCTCCGACGTAGCGAAAGTGCTCAACGAAGCCGGCGTAACCGCTTTTGTACTGAAATACCGGCTACCCTCTACCGAGAACCTGTTGGTGCAGAAAGAGACCGGACCGCTGATGGACGCCCAGCAAGCCATTCGGATTGTCCGGTCACGGGCGAAAGAGTTTGGAATACAGCCCGATCGCATTGGGATCATGGGCTTCTCGGCGGGTGGTCACGTAGCCGCCACGGCGGGTACGCACTTTGAAAAACCTCTGGATGCGAGTTCGAATGTATCCGTACGACCAGATTTCCTGATGCTGATCTACCCCGTCATCAGTATGACGCCGGAGCTGACCCACCAGGGCTCGCATGACGCGTTGCTGGGGAAAAACGCCAGTGCTGAACGGGTAGATGCGTATTCAAATGAAAAGCAGGTAACCCGCCAGACGCCGCCCACCTTTCTGGTTCATGCGGCGGACGACAAAGGTGTATCCGTCAATAATTCCATTGTTTTCTTCCAGGCATGTCAGAAAAACGACGTTCCTGTCGAACTGCACGTCTACCCGAAAGGCGGACACGGGTTTGGCCTTACCAATAAAACAACCCCGGATCAATGGAGCGATCGGCTAAAGAACTGGCTGAGTACGCTTTTCAAAAATTGATGGTTCTATAACGGATTATTAGAGTATCATTCAAACGAAAGGAGCAGCCTTCATTAGGCTGCTCCTTTCGTTTATACTTCCGGCGTCCGTTGCGAAGATCGCCGGACCACCAGATCGGTCTGCAGGATACGGGTTTGGTACCGGATGGGTTTTCCTTTCTTTTCAATCATGTCAATGAGTAATTCTGCCGACTGCTGACCCATTTCAAAACCGGGCTGAGCGATTGAACTCAAGGGCGGATCAAGCAAGGGGGCAATGGGCGGATCCGAAAAACCAATCAAAGCGACTTCTTCGGGCATTTTCATACCTACTTCCCGAATCGCCAAATGAGCCCCTAGGGCAATGCTGGTACTGGCGGCCAGAATACCGTCGGGATGATCGCTCAGGTCGGCGAACAGTTCTTTTGTCAGCTGATTACCGCTGTTTTGCCGGAACGGACCTTCGACGAGCCATTCAGCCCGTATCGGTAAATTATGCTTTTGCAAAGCGGCTTTAAAACCACCCGTACGCTGTTGCACGATGGGCAAATGCTGGGGTCCGGTCAGGCAGGCCAGTTTACGGCAACCCTGTTCAATCAAATGCTCGGTCGCCCGAAACGCTCCATCGAAATCATCCACAATCACCTGGTGGGTCTGAAAATTTTCCACTTTCCGGTCGAAAAAGACGACGGGAATGCCCTGCTCCTGAAGCGTTCGGAAATGGTCCAGATTCCGAATCTGACTGGCCGTGGAAACCACCAGTCCATCCGCTCTTCGCACCAGAATATTACGCACATCGGTTACTTCCCGATCCGAAGAGTCGTGGCTTTGGTAAATCGTAATGTGATACCCCTGCCGATACGCCACTTCTTCAATCCCGCTAATTACCGAGCCAAAAAATGAGTTCGCAATTTCGGGTACGATGATACCGATGGTCTGGCTCCGGCTCCGTTGCAGACTCAACGCAATCGGGTTGGGCGTATAGCTCAGTTCGCGAGCCAGCTCCAGTACCCGCTGTTTGGTTTCGGCACCAATTTCACTGCTGTCCCGTAAGGCCCGCGATACGGTCGATTTGGAAAGACCTAATCGACGGGCAATTTCTTTCAAGGTAATAATAGGCGTGTTCACAAAGCTAGCAGATTGTTTCGCGGAATAGTACAAAGTTTCCTAGCCATGCTAAAAGTCCTCTAACCACTCCGACGAACGCAAAAATTGAATTTTACCTAAAAAAAAGTGAAGTAAAGATAGTTCCGGGAACGGTTTCGGGAACGGTTGCGTAAAAATATTTTTGCCTATTCTTGGCGATGCGGTTCTATACGTTCTAATATCCCCTCATCGTTTCAGCAGAATTTGAATCGGTAAAATTCAGATTTCCAGGAATAATCGTATGCGATAATCACTAAAAACAGATCTATGAACAGTACGTCTCGCCGCTCCACCCTCCGTACGAGCCCCGCCAAATCGAAGGTCTCTACGTCACAGTTGTTCGAACGTTTTATCCAAAACGCTGACGCTACGGCATTTTCTGATCTGTACCATCGCTACCACAAGCGATTACTGGTATACGCAACGAAGATTTTAAATTCCTCGGAACTGGCTGAAGAAGTGGTACTGGACGTGTTCATGCACTTCTGGCAACACCGTTCCCGGTTGCAGATTCACACTTCGTTTGAGTCATACCTGTTCCGTTCCGTACGTAACCTGGCCTTTGATTATCTGAAACATTACCGCCACGAATTACACCTGCACGAGATTACGCCCGAGGTTGCGAATTCCCTTCCCCTCTCGGAAGATCGCATCGCCGACCAATACGATTACCAAATTGTCAGTCATTTTATTGAAAGCCATATTTCAGCTCTCCCCAAACGCTGCCGACTGATTTTCCGGATGAGCCGGGAAGAAGGACTGATGTACCGGGAAATCGCGGAAAAATTAAATCTTTCCATCAAAACGGTGGAAGCTCAGATGGGACGGGCGTTAAAGATGCTCCGTTCCGCCTACGAACAACAATTTCAGGCCGTTTAAGTAGCAACCACCCACGTATACAACAAAAGCGAGTTCAGGTGAAAACCAGACTCGCTTTTTTAATTAATCGCCAGGTTACGGCAGACTTAGAAATACACGGGGTGTACCTTGACTTTGAACTTAGGAGGCACTTTCGACACCCGGAATTCAATCGCCGGAGCCGGAATTTTCAGGCAATTCGCCAGAAATAACAGACTTTTCAGTAAATCGGAATGCGTAGGAATACGCGTCAGATCCAGGTCAGGCGAGATAAAAAACTGTCGAACGGGTCTTCTGCCTAAAGCGATACTTTTTTCGTAATCCGCAGCAATCATGTTGTCAATGCCATATCCAACGGCGATATTGAGTAGTTTGGGCCAGCGAACGGTACGCTCGTTAGAAGCCTGAAAAGAAGCCGGATTCATCGATAACCAGTACGTTTGCCCGTTATAATCCTTCAGCCAGCTTTCGCTCCAGCTACGTCCCAACAGCTCCGGTCTTTCGCGAGCGAGCCGGGTGGGGTGAAAACTCCATTTGGGTGTAACCCGCACTTCGCCCCAGGCCAGTTGCTGCGTTACCAGAATCGCCGGACCAGTCAGATTTGCTACCACGTCGCCAATTGAAAAGCCGTATTCGGGCGAAAACCCGTCCAGAATTTCAATGGGTAACATGAAGGTTACGCCGCTGGTAGCTCCGTACAAAGCGGACTGTTGGTTATTCATTCCAGCCCACTGGTACGCGGCCATACCCATACGAGCGATTTGATAGGCCGTGTAGGCGTGCCCGGCTTTATCCAGCTGCAACCATTCTTTATTGTCGTTGAAAGTATGAAAATTCTTGAGCGGTTTTTTGTACCAGGCTTTACTCAGACCATAAATCGTTCCAGCGAAAACGGCTCCCTGGCCAATCAACAAGCCATTCAGCCGGTCCTGCCGAATCTGGCCGAAAACCGTTGAATGGAGAAAGACGAGAAGAAAAATCAGTTTACGCATAAGGTGCCAAAGGAGCACAAAGAAAGCAGATGCCCGCTTACGCCGCGTAACAGAATTAAGAAAGTTGTTGGGGTGAACACCTTTAATAGCTTCCCAGGTATTTGCGGAAACCCCACTCTAGAGCGAGTAACGTTAGCAGAATAAAGAAAATCCAGCGAAGATTGATGGGCTCCCGTAAATCTTCCGTACTGGTTAGCTTATCGGGCAAATCACGGCTCAGCAGGTTTTGTTCAAGCGTCTGTAGCTGGCTGGCGGTATAGAACTTCCCGTTGGATTGCTGGCTCAGCTGGCGTAACAAATTGAAGTCAGCGGTCGTATTGGCCAGTTCCAGTTGTTCATCCCGAATAACGAATTCACCACTGGCCGTCTCATCCTTGCCCAACACTTTCGCCGTAGCCGCATAGCGATACACGCCAACGGGCAAATTGCTGATCTCAAAACGACTAGCCGATGAGGTATACGTGTATTTGCGAGCCTGCCCTTTTTCATCCGTAATCGTCAGCGTAACCTCGGGCCCGTAAATCCGTTCGTACAGTTCATTGTAGATCTCGGTTTCGAACGCCACCCGATCTTCCAGTTGGAACTGATTCTGGGTGGGGTATACCCGCAGTTTGCGTTTGTCATCTTTGGAAGAAAGAAACTGAATCAGTTTCGTCACCAGTTCATCGACCACCTCCTGCTTTTCCGTCAGCCGGTACTCTTCCAGTCGCCATTCCCACAAGCCTTCGCCCAGCAACATGGCCCCGCGTTTAGGACCCGAATTGAGAATGAGCAGGGGCTTACTGGTTTCAATCGTATTTTTCTTCTGAAACAGCACGACTTCCGAATTGGCCAGGGGCCGTACCTCCCCAAAAGGCACGGACAGCGGCGGCAGTTTGCGTAACAATTCCATCTGTTCGGCATTCAGATTCAGCCGGGTGAAATTCCGGTTATAGAAAGCCGTAACTTTATCCAGTTGACCCGCCTGAGCCTGAATTTGAGCCACTTGCTGGGCATTATTCAGTGGATTGGTACCCGTCTGACTCGCCACGATCCAGAACACGGGGGTACCCTGATCCATTAATCGTTTAAGGTACGCTCCGGAAGAACTGAAAGCATCGGGCTGCTGGTGGAAGATGAGGAGGTCGTATTTTTTGTCGGAAGGCTGGGGCGGCGTACTGGGATTTACGATCTGAAAGTCAAACTCGAAGTTGTCATTCTTTTCAATGATACTACGAATGGCCTTGATATCCGGGTGAGGGGCCGATGCGACGAGCAAAATCCGCTGCCGACCATCAATCACTTCCACGTACACATCTTTCCGGTTGTTTTGGGTGGTATGTTCCCCGGGTAAGGGTACGACTTCGACGACCAGATGTTGCAAACCTTTGGCCAGAGCCTGCGTAGTGAAGTTGACGGTAGCGAGAGCCCGTTCTTTGGGAAATTGTACCGTTTGCTGGGCCAGCGTTTGACCACCCCGTCGCAGCACTACCGTAGCCGTTCGGCCCGCGTAGCCATCCGCCAGAATATCGGCCTGAATGGGAAACTGATTGCCTAGGTAGGCAATCTGGTTGGCCGTGATGGTTTTCAGATTCACATCCCGTTTCGGCGTGGTATCGCCTACGGCCAGCGAATGAATGGGAAAGGTAAAGGATTGAAATGTTGGCGATACGCCCTGATTGACAATGCCATCCGACAGCAGTACAACATCCGTAACGTTCCGTCCTTCCAGACTGGTTTTAACGTTCGTCAGCAGACCGGATAAATCGGTTGATTTCTGAGTGAAGCGGACGGAATCCAGACTGGATACGGGCGTAGCTCGTAACGTTTGTACTTCAACGGCGTATCCTTTGTTTTCCAGAGCTTCCTGAAAGCTTTTCAGCCCGCTGATCAGTCCCTGCCCCTGTTTCCCTACCGAAGCCGAGTTATCCAGAGCCAGTACCACCGTTTTCTTTTCGACGCGTACTTCCGTTTGGCGTAGTAACAGATTGAGTAGCAGTAAGCACAGTCCGGAAACTACGATGAACCGAAGGACCGCCAGCGACCCGTTGGCCACTTTGCTCCAATTCGCTTTGGGCTGGTAGAGAAGAAAAGCATAGAATCCACCCACCAAGAGGCAAAGCAGAATCCACCACGGCGAAGACTGAAAAACGAAGTTCAAGCTGTTGAGTTTAGAGTTTTTCAGTTTGCAATTTTCAGTTTGCAGTTTTCAGTACTACCAACGCGACTGTTTCTATGCTGAAATTGTCCCGATGAACTCCTGAAAACTGCAAATTGAAAACTGAAAACTACTATCCATTTTAGGTCAGCAGTCCCCCATTTACCTGGAGTACCTGACCCGTGATGTATTTAGACATATCCGAAGCCAGGAATATACAGGCATCGGCTATCTCTTCGGGCTGACCACCGCGTTTCATGGGAATTGAATTCATCCATTCTTCTACGGCCTTTTCGCTTACTTCGCCCGTCATTTCAGTAATGATGAAACCCGGTGCAATGGCGTTGGAACGTACATTGCGGCTCGCCAATTCCAAGGCTACGGATTTCGTAAAACCAATAATACCCGCTTTGGAGGCAGCATAGTTAGCCTGACCCGCATTGCCCCGCACGCCTACAATAGACGTCAGGTTAATGATCGAACCACTCTTCGCCTTCATCATGGGGCGAGTGGCCGCTTTGGTCAGGTTGAATACCGACTTCAGGTTTACCCGAATTACTTCGTCCCAGGCTTCTTCCGTCATCCGCATTAGCAGGCCGTCCCGGGTGATACCAGCATTGTTGACCAGCACGTCCAGCGTACCAAAATCAGCAATGACTTGTGTAATCAGCTCTTCGGCGGCTTTATAGTCGGAGGCATCCGAACGGTACCCTTTGGCTTTAACGCCCAAAGCGGCTAATTCTGCTTCCAGAGCCTGACCTTTTTCAACACTCGACAGATACGTAAAGGCAACCGAAGCCCCTTCCTGAGCAAAGCGGGTGGCAATGGCCCGGCCAATCCCCCGGGAAGCCCCCGTAACCAGGGCGACTTTTCCTTGTAATAAAGGCATACGAACAAAAATGTTTGGAGTACAAGCGACAAAAATAACCGCAAATAGCGATAATACGGTGGTAAGTTGCGAGGATCGCTCCGGTAAAGTCAAGTTATTTTCGTGACGCTCACACGGTTACTGCCAGAACAACGTGGGTTCCTTTTTGAGGAGCGGAATGAATTTCGAGGGTTCCACCAATGGATTCGGCCCGTTCGCGGATGTTCCGCAGGCCCATCCCCTCCGGCAACTGATCTACCTCAAAACCAGCACCATCGTCGGTCACGGTAACCTGTAAAGTATCCTCCTTTTTCTCCACAACGATCTCAGCTAACAGAGCTTTGGCGTGTTTCAGAATGTTATTACAGAGTTCCAGACAGATGTTATACACATTGAATTCAATGTCCTGCGAAAGCCGTTCCTCCAAGCCACTTACTTGCAGCGTAAACTGGGTTTGACTACGACTGTTAGTCATAATCTGTACCAGTCGTTTTAACCCTGCCTCCAGGCCGTACTTTTCGAGTTCGACGGGTAGCATGTTATGGGAGATGAACCGGATTTCTTCGTACGCGTGCTTCATCATGGCCAATACATCGTCGTAAATGACCTTTTCCTGCGAACTCAAATGTTCTGGATTCAGGGCCTGGATGGTCATGCGGGCCGCTGCCAATAACCCACCCAGGTTATCGTGTAATTCCGCCGCTACGCGTTTACGTTCCATCGTCTGCCCAATCAGTAGGGCTTCCGAAATCTCCCGGTTTTTCTGGACTAACTCCCGGTTGGCTTTCTGTAATTCGGCCGTACGCTCCTGTACCCGGATTTCCAGGGTTTCGTTTAACTGTTCAATTTCTCTGTTCTGTGCCTCAATTTTTCGCTGCTTCCGTCGTACCGACTGATTGAGCCAGACCAATCCGGCCCCAATGAGTAATAGTAATCCGGCTATTACCGTAATCCAGAGTTTGTACTTTCGTTGAAAATTGGCCTCCTCCTCTTTTTCGGCCAGCTTTTCTCGTTCCAGTTCTACCATAATCTGGTAGTAATCCTGCATACCCTTGCTTTTGGGCAGACTATCGGCCGTTGCTTTGTACCGTTCGTAATACGTTAACGCTTTTGCGTAATCGCCTCGCTGCTTATACGCTTCGTAAAGATATTGACAGGCTTCCGCCCGATCCGATAGATTATTGTTTTCTAAAGAAGCGTATCGAAGGGCCAAATGAGCATTCATAATGATTTGCTGCGTCTCCTTACGATCCAGGTTCAGCTTCGCTAACAATAAGTGCCCGGCTGAACGGGTTACGGTACTGCTATCCAGTCGAATCGCCCGCTGAATCATCGCTTCACCTCGTGTTGTATCGCCAGACTTGATGTAGCTTTCACCCAGAAAATTCAAGGTCATTGCCCTTTCATAGGTAGATTTCTGGGCTAAAGCGAGTGATTTATAGAGGAATTGTCGAGCGGGTAGATAGTTTTTTAACTTCAGGTAGCATAGGCCAATCTGTCGAAGCATAAATGACCGATCCTCCCGGGTTTTAGCAATTTTTTCCCCGATCATAAAATAGCCCATCGCTTTTTCATAATCTTCCAGCGTGTTATACTGAATCCGTCCCATGCGTTTCAGGCATTCATACAGATAGCGGCACCGCTCCACGGGATACTGGGAATAAATATGATACGCCTGATAATTCGCTACGTACGATTCCCGGTATTGCATCCTGAGGTGAGCCACCTTTCCCTTCAGCGTCAAGGCATCTGCTTCCGCTAGTTCGATTCGTAAAGCTTGGGCCGTTTCCAGATACTGGTTAACGAAGTAGCGGGCGGAATCCAGGGTGCGATCCCGGCCATCGTAACTATCGGCATAGGCGACGTACAGATTGGTCAGCTTATCGTACAGCTCGAGTGCTTGGGGAGAATAATTGGTACCTGATGGACTCTGGGGAAGAGCCGCCAACTCAGTACGAGCTTTCGTGATAGCGGATTCATGCGTTTGAGCCTCCCCTTCCCGGCTCAATACTAACAGTCCGGTAAGCGTCAGTAGGAAAAGCGTTCGCATGAATAAACTGGATTGGACATTCAAAATAAGCCTTTTTTGAACTACTATCCATGCTTTCCCGGGTAAAACTACTCGATTCCGTGAATTTTATTACCTCATGATAGGTTTTAATAGAGCGAGCTTTTTAAAATGGATGAGGCAGCCTTGTCCGCTTTACTCTACCTTTGCTCGTATATCTGAACTAGTTTGTATGAATATTGGAGACCGCGTTCGGCTGGTACACGGCCGTGAAGAGGGCATTATCACCAAATTTTTACCCGGTGATTTAGTAGAAGTAGAAATTGAGGCTGGGTTTCGTATTCCAGTACAACGGCGGGAAGTTTCGCTGATTTCACCCGAGGAGAAAAATCGTTTTCGGGCTGTACCCGCCAGCGAAACGCCCAAAGCTCCCTCCTCTTCCGAGGTGTTTGCCAATCAGGGTTTGTATCTGGCTTTTGTTCCGGTTAACGATCGGGAACTGTCGATGTACATCATTAATAATACTGACTGGGACGTACCCTTTTCACTCATTAATGGGTCAGAGCCGCATTTTAAAAGTTTAGGATCGGGCTTATTAAAAGCCCGTAGCAGTCAAAAAACGAGTGACTGGCAAGTCAAAGACTTTGAAAACTGGGGCGTATTCACGGTTCAGGCTTTGTTCTCCCGACTGGCCTTCCGGAATGTACGTCCACCGCTGGAAAAGAAAATTCGCTTCCGGGCCAATTCGTTTTTCAAAACCAAACAACGCATTCCCGTACTCGATCAGGTCGGGCATCTGTTTCAGGTAGACGATGAAGCGATTCAACCGGAAAAAATCAAGGAAAGCCTGACGGAGCGAAAAGTGGAGGAGCCTAAGCCGATCATAGAGAAGCCCGAAACTACGGTGGATCTGCACATTGAGAAGCTCACGCGGCATTTTCTGGCGATGGATACCAGTGAGATGCTGGAACTTCAACTCAAGACATTCAATACGGCTCTGGAAAACGCCATTGCCCACGGACTGGATGAAATCATTTTCATTCACGGTGTTGGTAACGGTACGCTGCGTACGGAAATCCACCGCAAACTGGGCAGGCATCCGCACGTGGCTTTCTTCGCGGACGCTCAGAAGGAAAAATTTGGCTACGGAGCAACGCGGGTGAAAATTAAGTAAGTTTTGGGTTTACCGTTTTCAGTTACGATTCCCCTTACATACGTCTCAACTGGGGTAATTTTCACCACAATCCCAGCAAGGCATAAAGTTTCACTATAACATTTGACTCCTATACTCCGACGGAATCTATTACTGAAAACAGAAAATTGTAAACTTAAAACTGAAATGCCTGATTATTTGTGCCGTATTCCCTTTTCCCGTAGTTTTTGGGCGGCAGTTGGTTTTGTATTCTTGATTTCATTGGAGGGCTGTCGGCCGAAAGGTTCCATATCCAGCAATCCCTCAGCCCCTAAGGAATCGTATCTCTACACGAAAAAACAAGTGGAAAGTCGTCGGTACCTATCAACCATCAACCTTCCGGTTGAAATCTCTCTTTCAGAAGTCGAACGTCAGATCAACGCCAATCTCACGGACTTGATCTATGAAGATATGAGTTATGAAGATCAGGACGATATGATGGTTCGGGTCTGGAAACGTGGTACCATTGTGGTTACGCCGGGAGCCAGCGTTAATAATGAAAGTTCGCTGAATCTGAAGGTTCCCCTGAAAATCTGGATTCGGGCTCGCTACAGTCTGCTTGGACTCTCGACGGAACGGGAACTGGATTTTGCCCTGGACGTGCGGCTTTCTACCCGATTCTCGATTGCCCCCAACTGGGAAGCTCATACCACGACCAAACTCGAAGGCTACGACTGGGTAACGAAGCCGGTACTCAAACTAGGGCCTGTTTCCATTCCTGTTGCGGGAATCGTCGGAAAAGCTCTGGACTCGAAGAAATCCACGCTGGAAAAAGGGGTGGACGATGCCGTGGCTAAAAACGTTGAAATCAAAAAATACGTCGTTCAGGCTTGGAATGCGGCGTTGCAACCGTATCAGGTGTCGGAACAGTACCGTACCTGGTTGAAAATAACGCCGGTAGCTATTCAGATGGCTCCGTTCCGTACGGTGGGAAAAACGATTCAGTCAACCATTGGTTTTCAGACCTATACGGAAACAGCTTTTGGGGATAAGCCTGTCGTAAACGCAGTCAATCAGGTACCGGATTTAAAGCTTGGTGCGGCCCCCTCGAATGAATTTAAAATTGGCTTGGTGAGCGAACTCTCGCATGCCGAAGCCGAACGAATGGTAGCGGATACGGTAGTGGGACAGAAATTCAATTACGGTAAATATGCCGTGGAAGTGACGTCCATCAAACTATACGGCGATGCGAACACGCTGGCAATACGGGCCGGACTGAAAGGCAGTCTTGACGGATATATTTACTTCAAAGGCGTACCGTATTACGATCCCGTCACCAAGTCGGTTACCTTGAAAGACCTCGATTACGATCTGGACACGCGGAGTTTTCTGGTGAAAACCGCCAACTGGGTTTTGCAGAGTAAGCTACGCAAGTCGCTGCAATCGGCCCTGACCTTCCCGGTTGGTGAGCCCATTGACGAAGCGAAAAAGCAGTTACAGGCTCTATTGACCAATCGGCAAATTACGAAGGGTGTAACCTTATCCGGGAAAATTGATTCGATTACCCCCGATCAGGTGTACCTGACGCCCGGTTCAATCTACGCCGTAGTCTTTGCCAAAGGGAAAGTGAATTTGCACGTGGATGGACTGTAGAGAGTTTTCCGTTTTGAGTTTTCAGTTTTGAGTTGTTACCATATCATACGCTTAGGGAATGATCGGGACGGTAAAACATTTGTTTTTTAAAGATTTGATTCCCTATATCTGAACTGACAACCATCAACTAATAACCACGCAGGCAGGCCCTCATGTAGGGCGTCCTACTGTTGAAACCGGGTGCTGTCGGAAGCTGAAAACTGAAAACTCAAAACTGAAAACTCAAAACTCCCCGTACCTTTGCGGCAAGCAAGCCATCTTATCGCTTCCGGTGTAAGCAGGAAGAGGAAAGTCCGGGCAGCGTAGAGCACCGTGCTACCTAACGGGTAGGCAGTCAACTGGCGACGGTTGGCTGACAGCCAGTACCACAGAAAAAATACCGCTTTCCTTCGGGGAAAGTAAGGGTGAAAAGGTAGGGTAAGAGCCTACCGCTCAGGGGGTGACTTCTGAGGCAGGGTAAACCTCACGGGCTGAAAGACCAAATAAACCAGCGGTGTCCGCAAGGACCGAAGGGCTGCTCGTCCGGTGCTGGTGGGTAGGTCGTTAGAGACGGCAGGCGACTGCCGTTCTAGATAAATGATAAGACTTTTTACTGGTTCGCCAGTGAAGATGACAGAACCCGGCTTATCGGCTTGTTTTTTATTTCTATCGGCTGTTTTCAGTTTTAATTTACCGCGAAAGGTCGCCTTCGTATACCTTTTTTGGTTTTCTTCACGGAAAAACCAGAACTGTTTAACTACTACGCTGAAAACTTCTGAGCTAAAGCATTCTATCAACCGGAATTGCTTTCTACGTACTGTACCTATGAAACGAAGCCTTCTCTCTATCCTTCTCGTTAGTATAAGTTTAGGGTCGCTCTGGGCCCAAACACCTGATAAAAAATATCAAACTCCCATGACGCTGGAAGAACAAAACCAGCAAAAAGTATTCGCTGAAGCCGAAAGCAAGCGGTTGCGTCGCTCGTACGAGGGATTCAACAAAATGCACACCTGGTCAGTAACTGCTCACGGGGGCATTAGCAAGTTCTACGGAGACTTACAAACGGGTAATTTTTTCTCAACGGGTCCGGGAGAAAAAACGCCCTTTTTCGGTGGGCTTTCGGTTAACAAACAACTGACGCATTTACTCGGCGTTTCGGCCAATTTTGGCTTCGGACAACTGAGTGGTAGCAAGGACCGATTTGTCTACATCGATCCGATTAATCCTTCAGCGGGTCTTTCTTACGGACCGAGCTACTTCTTTTCGGACATTATGCAGGCCGGACTGAACGCCGACATTAACCTGAAGTCTCTGGTTTTTGGTACAAAGAAATTACGCCGCCTGAAGGTAGATTTTATTGCGGGCGTCGGGTATATGTACTACCGGACCAAGGTTTATTCCATCCGGAATTTTGAATACGAAAACTCGCTGGGCGAACGCAAAACGTATGCCGCGAAAGAACTGGTCCGTTTCTCAAATGGACCCTTTAGCTCGACCACCGCGGGCGGCTGGACGGGCAGTGGCTCGAAGTATACCCGTGATCTGGTCATTCCTACGGGCATTCGGGTCTTGTACGAGTGGTCCAACCGATTGGATATCGGTATTCACTACATGCTGAATCATACCTTCACCGAAAAGCTCGATATGACCCTGGGCGGCTACGACAATTCATTGCCCAGCGAAATTTACGCTTCACCCAACGGAAACAATTCCTTCCGCCGCGGTGATTCGGCCTATGATAAATACGGTACGCTGGCTTTTGAGGTTACGTATAAATTTGGAAAACGGGCTTCGCAGGTAAGCGATCAGGGCAAATACTCCACGAAGAAAGGAGAAATGTATCACCTCCGCTGGACGGACCCGAAAGATCTGATTCCAGCACCTTACAACCCTACGGTTGATACTGCTCTGGCTCGCGTGAAAGCGATCATGCCGGGTGAAGTGGATCCGCGTTTGTATACAGATTCCGATGGCGATGGCGTAGCAGATTTATACGATCAGGAACCCAATACGCCGCCGAACAGTATCGTGTCGGGTTCGGGTGTGGCGATGAATTTGCAACAATTGCTGCAACCTTTCGTAGATGCTAAAACGCCGAAAGAAACCTGTACGCAGATTTTCGGTAACGTTGAATTCAGAACCGATCAGGCCACCATTCAGCCGGAAGCCAAACGCCTGCTGGACGATGTTATCTCCTACCTTAACAATGCCACGGAATGCCGCGTCGTAGTAGTAGGTCACACCGATCGCCGGGCGTCGGATTCGTACAATATGAAGCTGTCGAGAAGACGTACGCAGGCTGTTAAAAAATACCTGACCCGTTACGGTCTGAAAGATCCCAGCCGGGTGACGATTGAATGGTACGGCGAATTCCGGCCCGTCGCTCCAAACGATAAGCCTAACGCAGGCATGCAACGCAACCGCCGCGTAGAGCTACGGATCTTACCGCTGAACAACTGGAAAAATTATCCGGGGAATTAGGGGAGTTTTCAGTTTAGAGTTTACGGTTTTCAGTTTTGGGTGTTTACCGTTGCGGTTTTGAATTTTCTTAACATACTATAGAAAGGGTTTTAGGCTGGAAAACCGGCTTAAAACCCTTTCTTTTTTTATTTAAGGTTAGATCTACTGGCTGTTCCAGATTTGCAATCTGGAACCCGTCTGCTGTGCATTTTTAATACATGAGATTGGAAATCCCACGCAGATTGCCAACCCCGGAGGGGTTCCATGTCATTAGCCCCGTATGCAATGCGGGGACTTGGCCAGCCCAGGTAGGTACAGCCTACCAACGTTTGCGTCCGTAGCAAATGCTAGAGACAACCCGTCCCGCTTATGTTACCGGGTTTATCCTAACAGAAAACTGGAAATTGAAAACTGTAAACGCAAAACAGAAAACCCTAAACTCAAAACTCAATTATTAAAAACTATTCCGTACCTTTGCATTCCAATTCGGAAACCGGGGGACGGGTTCCCCCACAAACCCAACTACAATGGTTAAAATTCGCTTAGCCCGTCGCGGTCGCAAGAAACATGCTATGTACGATGTCGTTGTTGCTGACGCTCGTGCTCCTCGTGACGGTCGTTTCATCGAGAAACTGGGAACGTATGATCCTAACACCCAACCTGCTACCATCGTTCTGAACGAAACGAGTGCAGTAAAATGGTTGTTGAATGGTGCTCAGCCTACGGATACTGCTCGTGCGATTCTGTCGTACAAAGGTCTGATGCTGAAAAAACACCTTCAAGTGGGTGTGAACAAAGGAGCGATTTCTCAGGAACAAGCTGATGAAAAATTTGCCAGCTGGAAGCAAACGAAAGATGCTCAGGTAACTGCAGCTACGGAAGGTATTGCTGGTAAAAAAGCTGATGACAAAAAAGCTCGTCTGGACGCAGAATCTAAAGTAAATGCCGCTCGTGCAGAAGCTTTAGCGAAGAAAAATGCTCCGGTTGTAGAAGAAGCTCCCGCTGAAGAGGCTGCTGCTGAAGAAGCTCCTGCAGCTGAAGGTGAAGCTACGACTACTGAAGCAGCTGAATAAGCTCTTTCCGAGTAACGATTTTTGGCAAGTCTGGCGGGTCTCCCGGCGGACTTGCTTCATTTTTAGGCGATTGATTCGGAGATTCCCTCCTATTTTTAACGGCTGTCAGCAACGAGCTACGGCCCACCGCTACTGCTATGAACAAAGAAGATTGTTATGAATTAGGACGGATTACCAAAGTGCACGGTCTGAAAGGCGAAGTGCAGCTACTTTTTGAGGTAGATGATCCGTTTGAATACGAAGACCTCGATAGCGTGCTACTCGAAGTCAAAGGGCAACTGATTCCGTACTTTATTGAAGACCTCAATATCCAGTCCAATAAAATCATTGCCAAATTTGAAGACATCACCTCCATCGAGAAAGCGACGCCGCTGGTAGGAGCCAAACTCTGGCTGACGCTGGATAACCTGCCGGAGCTGGACGACGATCAGTTTTACTTTCACGATGTGATTGGTTACCAAGTGGTTGATACCAACGTGGGGCCCCTAGGAACGGTACGCGAATTTGCCAGCTTCTCGCTCCAGGACCTGATGGTGATGGATTATGAAGGCAAGGAGGTACTGATTCCCGTCATCGACGAAATCATTGGTGAGGCCGATCACGAGGCGAAAACCCTCAGCGTTACGCTTCCCGAAGGCTTACTCGATATTTACATGAGCGAAGCCAAAGATGCGGATGAACGGGATGACGCGGACGAGGAAGCGTAGCCCTAAGGATTGATCGTTATTGATTTTAGTTTCATACGGTTCGGGCTCTGCACCCGAACGGTTTTATTTATTCTGTCATGCGTTTAGATATTATTAGTGCCGTACCGGAATTGTTGGATAGTTTTTTCCAGAACTCGATTGTTAAACGGGCTCAGGACAAAGGCCACGTGGAAGTTCACATTCATAACCTGCACGATTACGGCATTGGTAAGTACAAACAGATTGACGATTATCCCTTTGGAGGCGGTGCCGGCATGGTTTTGATGATCGAGCCGATTGCTCAGTTGATTCGTCAGCTCCAGGCCGAACGCACCTACGACGAAATCATTTATACCGCTCCGGACGGCGAACGTTTTAATCAGAAAACGGCGAATACGCTTTCCATGGCCGAAAATCTGATCATCCTTTGTGGTCATTACAAAGGCATCGACGAACGGTTACGGGAGATTTTCGTGACGAAGGAAATCAGTATTGGCGATTACGTACTGTCGGGCGGAGAACTCGCTGCCTCGGTTATTTCGGATGCGATTATTCGTTTGCTGCCCGGCGTACTGGGAGACGAAACTTCGGCTCTGACGGATTCATTTCAGGATAATCTGCTCGCTCCGCCCGTGTATACGCGGCCGTCGGAGTGGGAAGGCCATAAAGTTCCGGATATCCTGCTCTCCGGCCACGACGCCAAAATTCAGGACTGGCGACACGAACAGGCCGTCGAACGCACCCAGCAACGACGCCCGGATCTGCTTTCCTAGAAAGACGAAACGTACCAACGCAAAAGCCCCGACAGAAATCGGGGCTTTTGCGTTGGTACTCATATAAAAGGATTACTGGCCGAAAACTTGCTCCACGCATCAACAACCACTAACCAACAACCATCAACTTTATTTCATCCTGTACACTTCACTTCCTGCCAGCAGGAAACAGCCTAGTCCATAATCCTCAAAATCGGGTACGCTGCTGATTGTTACAGGCTGACCATCCTTTGGTTCTTTCCCCGTTCCCTGCACGTAACCCAGAAAACCATTGGGTTGTACGGATTCCTTGATGAGAGCGTTCCAGGCTTTCACGACGATAGGTCGGTAGGTTTTCGCGGGAATAATGCCCTGATTAATGCCCCAGGCCATACCGTATACGAACAACGAAGTACCCGTGGCTTCTTTTCCGCCGTAATTATTCGGATCGTGTAAGCTGGCATTCCAGAAGCCGTCCGTCCGTTGAATGGGAGCCAGTGCACTAAGCATATCGACCAGCATGGTTTGGTATTCCTGCCGATGCGGAGCGTCCTTCGGAATGATTTGAAGTACGCGTACCAGAGCAGCCACGACCCAGCCATTCCCCCGCGACCAGTAACAATCTTCGCCGTTGGGTTCTTTGTAGGGCGGCACAAAATCCTTATCCCGCCACCAGAGTTTATCCTGCGGATTGTACAGACCTTTGCCGCCTTCTACCTCTTTGGAATGCTTGTACATTTCGTGCATCCGCTCGTAGTAGGCCGGATTCTTGGTGATTTGTCCCAGCTTGGCAAATACGGGCATGGCCATCTGAATGGCGTCAATCCAGGTCCAGTCGCTCACTTTCGACGTGGCCATCATGCTGTCGATGCTGGCTTTGATGTCGTGCATGCACTCCGTCTTCTGGGGATTCATTTCATACAGAGCCAGATACGTCTGGCCGCAACACTGGTTATCGGCATTGCGGGTTTTGATGCCACCGCGAAGCCCCCATTTGTGTGATTCGCCCCAGCTGTAGGCATAATCCAGGTATTCTTTCTTACGATCAATGTCGTGAAGAGCCAGTAGCCCTTCGTAGTACACGGCCCGGGTCCAGATGTTACTGGGGCGAGCAATATTGGTTACAATTTCTTTGCCCGTATCCGGCCATTTTTTCATGAAATAGGCATTGGCCCGTTGCATGGGCTCCAGAATATCTTTCGTTTTGGAAAGCTTCTGAGCCTGGAGACCCGTACTGAAAAGAAATACGCCCAGAATGGGCAGGAATTTTAGCTTCATACAATCAACTGCGTTTAGCATAAGACGGGCACTCCATCAGGTATCCCTTCCTAGCCTGACTTATTTTTTGATCAGATATCGGGTCAGTTTTAATCCTTTGGTGGCCCGTACCCCTTCTACGACCGCAGCGGCGTTGAGCTTCGCTCCGGCGAGTGAGGTGTGAGTATGGTCGACTTCGGTAAAATGCTCTTTCGTGACCTGCTCCTGCCCGATTGCTTCGTACTGCTTCGCTACGATTTCGTTGAGATCGATAAACCTGGCCCCCGTTTGCTCGGCTATCTGTTTCGCCCAAAGACCATAATCCTGCGATCCCCGGGCTACTTTTCCCTCCTTCCAGACGTTTCGTGGTACCAGCGAGAGTACGACCGGGATAGCTCCCTTCGCCTGAGCTTCGGTGATGTACTTTTTCATGTACCAGCCGTAGGTATGAACCGTTTCGGGACGTTTTTGAATGGGATTGTAAATGTCTTTGGTTTCCTCACCAATGCCCCGAATGGTACCACGAGCCCGGGCCGTATCATCCAAAGCTCCGGCATCGTTATGACCAAACTGCATCAGCACGTAATCGCCGGGTTGCAGGCGGGACAGAATTTTCTCCCAGCGGCCCTCGGTATGAAAGGTTCGGCTGGAACGCCCGCCAATGGCGTGGTTCTCTATGTGAATGCGGGTGGTATCAAAGAACTCGGGTAGGAAATGGCCCCAGCCCCAGAGGCCTTTATCGCCCTTATCGGACCCATTTTTTACGGTCGAATCACCAATCAGATACAGGGTTGGTTTGACCGTAGGCCGGGCAGCCAGAGCAACGATAGCGACCAGAAATAGTAAGCAAAGCCGTTTGAGTGAAGTCATCGTATTAGGTTATAGGTCATTAGGTATTGGTTGCATACGTAATGCAAGAATCCGTCGAGCTGCGTTTCGTCCCGTAGGTTTGCAACCTTCCGCAGGTACGACATTCATTTTTCTCTAGCCCAGAAAGATGTCTCCGTATGAGCATTGGCTGAAAAGCCTGTTAGCCCTCTTAATTCCCATCTGGTTTCACATTTTTAATGAAAGGACTGGCTGGGAATTTCCACCGTTCATAGGACATGGGTCGAGCCGGATCAAACGCCGGGGTATCCTCCGTCAACTCACTGGCAATGTCTAGTTGGGCCGCTTTGATACCCGTAATGACACACTGAGCCAGCAGATACGCTCCATAATTACTAAAGTGCGTATTGTCGTGAATATCCTTCGTCACGCCGGGCAAGGTCCCCGCTGGTACGTGGACAAAAGCTTTTTCCGAATCCTGCGGTCCCAGTGCTTCCCAGAGGGTTTTGCTCATCGCATTCAGGTCGATCAAGGGTACGTTTTCTTCCTTTGCCGTTTGTCGCATGGCTTCGGGAAAATCGCCGAGCGTATTGATGATACGCCCCTGTTGGTCAAAGTTTCGGCGGTGCATGGATGTAACCAGCACCGGTTTCGCTCCCTTTTCCCGAACCGCCTTGATGTACTGTCTGAGCAAGTCCTTATACCCTACAAAGGGTTGTAAATCACTCTGTTTCTGATCATTATGAGCGAACTCTATGAACAGATAATCATTGGGTTTGATTACGCTCAGTATTTTCGCCAGTCGTTTTTCCGCCAGAAAACTCCGCAGGGATTCCCCCGATTCGGCGTGATTGGCCACAACGATTTTTTTAGGCCTGAAAAAGCGGGGAATCATCTGACCCCAGGCGGCGTAAGGTTCCTGGGCCTGATCGACTACGGTAGAATTTCCGGCCAGATAAATCGTCTGGGCCTTCGTATTCGGACGAATTTCCAGAGCGGCTACTTTCGGTAAAACGTCCGTAAATTCAAACGTAAGCTGGTCATCCCACTGGAAGTAATCTTTTTCACGCGGTTTCAGTCGTACGGAATCGGTATCCGTGATTCGGGCGGTACGGACATTCACCGTGAACGTTTTCCAAACGAATTTACGGGGTTTGGTTTCTACCTTTTCCAGCATCAACCGTCGGTTTTCTGCCTTAACCGTCGTGTAGGAAACATCTTTTTCATCCCCCAGCAAAAGTTTCACGTCATACGTACCCTCGGGAAGCCTTACGGAGAAAAAGAAGGGCTGCGTACTCGTCACGTAATCGCGTATGTAGCGAACGGCGTATAAACCCTGTACCGGAGAACCCGGCAGAAATCCGTACCCACGCTCGGGCGTATACTGCATTTCAGGCGTCACTTTCGTATAACCACGAGCCACCGGGCCCGCCCCAAAGTCAAAGCGGTACGACTGGGCCATTGTCGTGGTAACACCGAGCGAAAGAATACCCAAAAAGGCTAATCGAAACATAGAAAAATGATAATAAATACAAGAATACATGCAAAAGCGATCCCTTAGCAACCCGTACTATCAGGGCTTGCGGGTTTTGAGTTTATCCAGACCTTTGGAAGTATACCTATGAAAAGCGTTAGACTGAACGGGTACAAAAGTCCGTTTAATTACTTCAATAGCAACATTTTCTTTGGGATTGAACACGGATGCTTGCCAGTATTTTTTCGGACGGTATACGAACGGCCGCTTTTCAACTGAATTTACCCGTTTCGTTCAACTTTGGAAGCGTCCGTTTCTGTAACTGAAATGGCTAAGTAGTTTTTATATAGCATTCGAAGGCCTACTAACAGCAACCCGTGCTGCTTCCCGGTTTCAGACAGCCGGAAATCTATTTAGTAAGTGTTGGTATTTTTAATGATTAGTATAATCTAGTGTAGCCACTAATTAAGTCTCTGTTGCATCAAGCCGTTCGTTTATCTGGAAGAGTAATGAAGAGAAACAAACCTGTTATTTTTTCAGTAAATATCATTTAGCTATCAGTTCAATTAATAATCTTAATTAAAATTAGTATACTGAAATTCCGTAATACCTTTTAGTTTAAATCAATTTTCTAACAACTAAATTCTCACTATTAATTCCCACTCATTTTCAATAATTTAATGCGTTATATAGAACATGATCAGTGCATTAAAACTTACCTTTTACACAGCACTTATGATAGTTACAAGTATACGGTTGTTAGTATTAAAGAAAATCCCAACAACCGTATAACTGATTAAAAACGTTTTAAGAAATCCATATACAGAGGGACGCTTCTCTCAACCCATTCCACCGAGGTATTATGTTCGATGCCGAAGTAAGCAAAAAGCGGCTGATAATCGGCTTTCACGTATTCAAAAGTCAACTCGAATGGACGGGTTAGCTCTTCTAGTGTATATTTGTACCGCTCTCCCGGAGCGAATTCGTGCTCGTCACCCCCTAAGGAGATGGCTAGTGCTATTTTCTTACCCGAAACTTTAAACCCGCTTTTACTCCCATACGCCCAGCCATGCGTCAAAACTTCATCCAGCCATTTTTTGAAAAGTGGAGGAGAATTAAACCAGTAATAGGGAAACTGAAATATAATTTTATCGTACTGCTCCAGCATTTTCTGTTCGGCCTCAACATCAATTTTCTCATCCGGGTACCTTTCATACAACGAATGAACTACGTATTGTTCAGGAAATTTATTCAACTCTTCCATCCATCGCTTATTAACAACTGAATGGTTAAGATCCGGATGAATAACGATCACTAGTGTTTTCATGACAGGCTTATTTTAAAGTACTCTGGCAAAGTAAAGAGCAATTCATTTAAGTATGCATAACAACACCCCATTGTGAGACACTATAAAAAATGTAAGTAATGACCAAGGTTAAAGCAGCTTCAACCAATTTTGCGAATAAAACTGCACTAGCGGAGGAATGTCCGGAGGTGTATGCTGCCAACATTATTGGCGGACAATGGGCACTGGTCATCTGTTCCTGGTTAATCAATGGTAAGCTGAGATTTAGCGAGCTCAAAAAACGGTTGCCCAACATCAGCGAACGAATGTTGACGTTACAACTACGAAAATTAGAAGAAGATCAAATGGTCACCCGAACCGTTTACGCCGAAGTTCCACCACGCGTGGAGTATGAGCTGACGCCCATTGGCTACGAATTGAAGCCCATCATTCAGCAACTTGAAAAATGGGGAGAGAAACACAAGCAACTCAAGGATGCTAAGGAGCCTTTTTGACGGATGCTGTAGTACACCCTTTCAACTTGTACTTTTACTTTCCCATCCACCCACTCGTACTCCAGATCACTTGAGCTAGTCTTCCTTTTTAAACAAAAAGTAGTAGGACCTGTTTATTTAATAGCTATATAGATGACGTTTTCACACCAAGGACACACAAATGGACATTAAACAAATTTTTACCAACAACCAGGACTGGGTTCAGAAGAAGCTAGATATAGACCCTTCCTATTTCAATGACTTATCGAAAGGCCAAACGCCGGATATTCTTTACATTGGTTGCTCCGATAGCCGCGTATCTGCCGAAGAACTGATGGGTTTATCTCCGGGTGATGTCTTTGTGCTCCGGAACATCGCCAATATGGTTCCCAATACCGATCTGGGCGTAATGTCGGTGATTAACTACGCGGTGGATCACCTCAAAGTCAACCACATTGTCGTTTGCGGTCACTACTATTGCGGTGGGGTGCAGGCAGCTATGAAATCCGCTGACTTGGGAATCCTGAATCCATGGCTAAGAAATATTCGTGATGTATACCGAACTCACAAAGAAGAGCTCAATAAAATTGAGGACGAAGAAGCACGGTATAAGCGACTGGTAGAGCTGAACGTAGAAGAACAATGCATCAATGTTCTGAAAACGGCTGAAGTACAGAGAGCCCGTCGGGATCGGGATCTTACGGTTCATGGCTGGGTCTTTGACGTACACTCGGGTAAACTGATCGATCTGGAAATCGACTTTATCAAGTTACTGGAAAATATCCGGGAGATTTATCATCTCGACTAGGGTAGATACTGGCTTGCTTACCTGCATAGCAACATTCCTTAAACAGCTCCATCAGGATGGAGCTGTTTTTGTTACTACCCCAGTAGTTTAAATCCTTACCAAACAAAAGCCCCGGTTGATGCCGGGGCTTTTGTTTATAAATCGACGTGGCAGTTGATCCACTCGCCATCGAGCTTAGCTCCGAATTTCTTGTAGAATTCAATGGAAGGTTCGTTCCAGTCCAGTACCTGCCACATCAGGCCTGAGCACTGGGTTTGGCGGGCTTCTTGCACGGTGGCTTCGAGCAGTCGCTTGCCTAAACCGTACCCGCGATACGCTTCTTTGATGATCAGATCTTCGAGGTACAGCCGTTTGCCTTTCCAGGTCGAATAACGGTAATAATACAGCGACATGCCCACCACTTCACCGTTTACTTCCGCTACGATCGTACCGTATAAGGGCTGCTCGCCGAAGCCGTCTTTCAGCAACTGCTCGGGTGTATTTTTGACTTCATGTAAAGCTTTCTCATATTCCGCCAGCTCTATAATTAACTGATAAATCGAAGGTACATCTGCGGGCGTCGCCCGACGAATAATCGTACTCATAGGAAGCGTTTAGGGTTTGCGGTTTTCAATAGGCGTCGTTTTAAGTTTTCAGGTATGATGGAAGTTTACTTTTCAGTGTATTCGATGCCAAATGTTGCGTCAGATGGTGCCTGAACACCCCTTCCCTAACAGCTACTGAAAACTTAGAATCCTACCCCTGACTGTAGGCTTCCCATTTTTCCATGACGGCCACGATATCCGGGGCCAGGTCAGAGTCAAATTGGAGCCATTCTTTGGTTTTCGGATGTTCGAAACCGATGGACTTGGCGTGCAAGGCCTGTCGGGGGCATAACGCGAAACAGTTTTCGACAAATTGCCGGTACCGGGTAAAAATGGTGCCTTTCACGATCCGGTCACCGCCGTACATGGCATCGTTAAACAGCGGATGGCCCAGATACCGCATGTGAGCCCGAATCTGGTGCGTACGACCCGTTTCCAGGTTACACTGCACCAAACTTACGTACTTCAATCGCTTCAGTACTTTATAATGGGTAACGGCAGGCTTTCCGTAGTCTCCATCGGGATACACATCCATCACTTTCCGATCCCTGGAGCTACGGCCGATATGACCGCGTATTGTACCCGTGTCCTCTTTCGGTTCACCCCAAACCAACGCGTAATAGGTTCGTTCGATGGTGTGCTCGAAAAACTGTCGGGCGAGGTGACTCATGCTGTAATCGTTTTTGGCAACGACCATCAACCCCGAAGTATCTTTATCGATGCGGTGTACCAGCCCCGGACGAATCTCGCCATTCCGTCCCGTAGGCAGGTGTTGAAAGTGATAAATGAGGGCATTCACCAGCGTACCATCCCAGTTTCCGTAGGCTGGATGAACCACCATACCCGCGGGTTTGTAAAGTACTAACACGTCCTCGTCCTCGTAACGAATATCCAGTGGAATATTCTGCGGAATCAGTTCGTTTTCAGCCCGTGGGGGCTTGGGTAAGGAAATGACAATCTCATCCAGCGGTTTGACTTTATAACTGGGTTTGATTGCCTTGCCATTTATTTTAACACCTTCCGCTTCAATACCCGCCTGAATTTTAGTACGGGTGGCATTCGGAATTTTCTCCGTCAGAAACTGATCAATACGGGTCAATTTCTGACCCGCATCCACCAGGATCCGGTGGTGTTCGTATAATTCGTCTTCTAATTCTTCGGGTTCAGTACTCATACCCCATCAAGTCTTTGGTAAAACAAACCCCCACCTTCGGAAAGGCAGGGGTTTTTAATTTTTGTATCAGAAAAGAGTGTTATTGATGCTCCTTACAATACTGTAAAAGGTCACTCTTATAGATTCGTATTCCGTCGCTACTTCTACAGATTATCCTACGCTTCCTTCCAGGCTAATTTCGAGCAGTTTCTGAGCCTCTACCGCAAATTCCATGGGCAGTTGGTTCAATACTTCCTTGGCATATCCGTTTACAATCAGAGCAACGGCGGCTTCGGAAGGAATCCCACGTTGGTTACAGTAAAACAACTGATCTTCTCCAATTTTAGAAGTGGTAGCTTCGTGTTCTACCGTTGCCGTGCTATTCTTCACTTCGATATACGGGAACGTATGGGCTCCGCATTTATCACCCAGCAGTAACGAATCACATTGGGAGAAGTTACGAGCATTTTCAGCCCGTTTCATCACTTCCACTAAACCCCGATAGGAGTTCTGCGAGCGGCCAGCCGAGATTCCCTTCGAAACGATCCGTGATTTCGTATTCTTTCCGATGTGAATCATCTTGGTACCCGTATCCGCCTGCTGGAAGTTATTCGTAACAGCTACGGAATAGAATTCACCGATCGAGTTATCTCCTTTCAAAATCACTGAGGGATACTTCCAGGTTACGGCCGAACCTGTTTCCACCTGCGTCCAGGAAATTTTGGCGTTCGCCCCATCGCAAATACCGCGTTTGGTTACGAAGTTGTAAATACCTCCTTTTCCTTCTTTATCGCCGGGGTACCAGTTCTGTACCGTAGAGTACTTGATTTCTGCGTTTTCAGCGGCAACCAGTTCTACAACAGCCGCGTGTAACTGATTTTCATCCCGCATCGGAGCCGTACATCCTTCGAGATAACTAACGTAGCTACCTTCATCGGCTACGATCAACGTCCGCTCGAACTGACCCGTACCTGCCGCATTAATCCGGAAGTACGTGGACAATTCCATCGGGCAACGTACGCCTTTGGGAATGTAACAGAACGAACCATCAGAGAATACGGCTGCGTTCAGGGCCGCAAAGAAGTTATCTTTCGCGGGCACTACGGAACCCAAGTATTTCTTCACCAGTTCAGGATGCTCATGAATCGCTTCCGTCATGGAACAGAAAATGATACCGCGTTCGGCCAGATCTTTCTTAAATGTAGTAGCAATAGACACCGAGTCAATGACAGCATCCACCGCTACACCCGAAAGTCGCTCTACCCCAGCGATCCGCTCCTGCTCTTTCAGAGAAATACCCAGGCGTTCAAAGGTACGGCGTAATTCAGGATCAATATCGTCCAACGACTCCACCGTTTTCTTCTGCTTGGGAGCCGAGTAATATTTAATGCTTTGATAATCGACTTTCTGGTAATCGACATTAGCCCAGTTCGGCTCTTTCATTTCCAACCACAGGCGGTAGGCCTTCAACCGCCATTCCAGCATCCACTCGGGTTCATTCTTTTTTGCCGAAATAAATCGTACAATATCTTCGCTAAGCCCAACCGGAGCTTCGTCGGCTTCGATCAGGGTTTCAAACCCGTATTTATATTCGGAACTGGTGATTTCTTCTAGGATATCTGCTTCCTTCGCCATGTTTGCTTGTCAGAGATTTATGCAAAAATATAACAAAACCCGCGGCAGAACGTTCCTCCGGGAGGATAAATTTACCCCTGCACGGGTTCGGCAAAAGGAACGGGCCTTGAAACGCTCTCTTCCAGCGATATAAACGTTTCAGTCCGCTGAATTCCGGCCACTTTCTGAATCTTGTCGTGCAGGACTTCCCGCAGGTGCGTCGTATCCCGGCAAACGATTTTGGCGAAAATGGAATAAATCCCGGTCGTGTAATGAATATTTACAACTTCAGGGATTAGCGAAAGCTTTTCGGCTACTTCGGCGTACAAGGAGCTTTTATCCAGGTATATGCCCAGGAAAGCGGAAATATCCCAGCCAAGCTTGGCATGGTCAATCATTAGTGTAGAGCCTTTCACGATGCCCATTTGCTCCATTTTCCGCATACGTACGTGTACAGTGCCGCCTGAAACAAAAATTCGCTTCCCAATTTCGGTATAGGGCATGGTGGCATCCTGCATGAGCAGGCCCAGAATCTTCAGGTCTACGTTATCAATCTCGTAATTTCGATCCATCGGTTCAGTAATTTCATTAATAATTAATCAATAATACGAGCTAAAAATTAATAATATCGTAAATTTTATAAATTTTTACTACAACTCTTGCAAAACGCTTCCGGATTGCCGTACCTTTGTCATGTCAAAAGCGACAAGCTGTTCCACACTGTAGGGTGATGAAATTGGCAGCCATGCCCTCCTGTCTCGGGGGTGAAGAGTTCGGGAAAAAATCAGTATAAAGCCGGGCAAGTCCGACTGGGGTTGACCACCAAATTTTGTGCTGCATCTAACCGCTTCGTGGAGGTTCGAATCCTTCTCCTACAGCTCCTAGTACCTTTTATTCCAAAAACATTTACAGGCATCTTTCTCACGGATCTTTCGTCCGTAAGAATTTTTTGCCTATATTATTCGGAATAGCCAAGAAATGGCAGTAGTTTTATTTGGTTTTTAGTTTGTTGATGAAGTGTAATTCTGACACGCAACCTCCCTGGGGATTGCGTGTTTTTTTTTGAGCGAAAAATCTATGGTTTTTGGATTTCGCCAAACGTTTACCAATGCTTTCCCTTTATTTCGCGTCTTTTATTCTTCCATTGTCCGCTTCATCTGATGATTTCAAATTACGCCGTAGTACTGGGAATTCTGTGTGCCGTATTAGGACTCGTGTTTTATACTTCCACGTTTCCTTCCCTAAAAAAGTTTTACGAACTCGTCCCTCCCGTCTTACTGTGTTACTTTATTCCCGGCCTACTCACGACGGCCGGTGTATTCGCTCCGCAGGTTGTAGGTGATGAATCAGCCATCTATCAGGTGGTTTCGCAGTATTTCCTGCCCGCCACGCTGGTCCTGTTCACGCTTTCCATGGATTTGAAAACGTTGAAACGATTGGGTTTGAAAACCATACTCGTTTTTCTGGCGGGCATTGTGGGTGTAATGCTGGGAGGTCCACTGGCGGTCTGGATTGTCAAGCAATTTTCCCCGGCTACGGTGGGTGGCGAAGGAGCCGATGCGGTCTGGAGAGGACTGGCGACCATCGCGGGCAGCTGGACGGGTGGCGGAGCGAATCAGGCAGCTTTAAAAGAAATTTTCAAACCTTCCGAACGTATTTTTTCCCAGTCTGTAGCTGTGGACATCATCATTGGAGAGCTTTGGATGGCCGTCATGATTTTTGGTGCTGGTAAAGCACTTGCGATAGATCGCCTATTTAAGGCTGATGCTTCTTCCATCGAAGCGGTACAAAAGGAGCTGGCTACTTATCAAGCTGAACACGAACGTATTCCTGCGACTCGGGATTTACTGATGATATTAGGCGTAGGTTTAGGTGTTATGGGTCTTTCCCATGTGGTAGCAGATGCAATTGTACCCGTATTGAAGCAATATCCAATTTTAGAACAATTTAGTCTGACGTCCCGCGTATTCTGGATCATCTCCTTTTCAACGATCATAGGCATCACGCTGTCTTTTACCCCTTTACGCCAGCTGGAACACGTGGGAGCGTCGCGGATCGGCAGCGTTTTTCTATACGTACTCATCGCTACCATTGGCCTGAAAATGGACCTTTGGGCTATCGCGGATAATCCGGGCCTGTTTGCCGTGGGTATTATCTGGATTTCCATTCATGGCCTGTTTGTTCTGGTAGCGGCCCGTTTCCTCAATGCTCCCTTTTTCTTCATGGCGGTGGGGTCGCAGGCGGCCATCGGCGGACCCGCTTCGGCTCCCGTAGTGGCGGCGGCTTTTCACCCTTCCCTGGCCCCGGTGGGCGTATTGCTGGCCATTTTAGGGTACGCCATCGGTACCTACTGCGGGTATCTGACGGGATTACTGATGCAATGGGCAGCCTATTAAGGAGTACATTGATAGCAGACCGAGCGTAGGTACGAGGCGAAATTTTGTACCTGCTCTAAGGGCTTTTCCCGTAAACGGGCATCTTTTAGGAAAGTGTATTCACTCCTATTTTACTTGCTATGTTTCTTCGTCGTTTGGTACTAAGCATCCTTGGTACGGCACTGGCCCTGGGTACGTACGCTCAGGAACCCTGGTCCGTGCGGATGGCTAACTCCATGCTCGCCCAGGCTGCCGATTCGTCTACGGTACAGGTTCTCAAATCCAACCACTGGAATTACGAACAGGGGGTATTGCTCAATGCCCTCAACCGGGTTTGGGAACGTACGGGCGATGGTAAATACTTTCACTACATCCAGAAATCCATCGATGCCTACGTCAACGATCAGGGCGACATTCGTACCTATAAATTCGACGACTACAACATCGATAATATTCCCACGGGGCGGCTTCTGCTAATGCTGTACCAGCAAACGGGCAAGGAAAAGTATCTCAAAGCCGCTCAGTTTGTGCATAGTCAGCTCGACAAACAACCACGTACCAAAGAAGGCGGTTATTGGCACAAAAAGCGTTATCCCAATCAGATGTGGCTGGATGGCTTGTACATGGCTGAACCCTTTTCTGCTGAGTACGCTCTAATCTTCAAAGAGCCGAAACACTTCGACGACATTGCTAATCAGTTTATCTGGATGGAAAAGAATTCCCGCGATGAAAAAACGGGATTGCTGTACCACGCCTATGACGAAAGTCGCCAGCAGAAATGGGCTGATCCCAAAACGGGTAAGTCGCCGAACTTCTGGGGACGGGCCATTGGCTGGTACGTGATGGCTCTGGTGGACGTACTGGATTATTTCCCGATGGATCATCCGAAACGTCCGGAACTGGTAGCCATTTACAAGCGACTCATGCCCGCCGTAGTCAAGTATCAGGACCCAGCCAGTGGCTGCTGGTGGCAGGTAACTGACAAGGGCGGTAAGGAAGGAAATTATCTGGAAGCGTCGGCGTCGAGCATGTTCGTGTACGGCTTGGCGAAAGGCGTCCGCACGGGTCTGTTGGATGCTTCGTACCTGAAAGCCGCTCAGAAAGGCTACGCGGGTATGCTGAAAGAATTCATTAAAACCGATGACAAAGGATTGGTTCACCTCGACAAAACCGTGAGTGTGGGTGGCCTCGGCGGCGACCCGTACCGCGATGGCAGTTACGAATATTACCTGAGCGAAAAGATTCGGCTGGATGATTTGAAAGGCGTTGGCCCCTTCATTCTGGCCAGTATCGAAATGGAAACCATTCCCGAGCTTAGCGTGGGAAAGGGCAAAACCGTAGGACTGGATTACTTCTTCAACAACGAGCGGACCAGCAAAGGGGAGCGTTTTCACTATACCTGGGAAGATTACCGCGACTCGGGTTATTCACTCTGGGGCAGCATTTTCCGGGATTACGGGGCCAAAACGGTATCCGTACCCGAAGCACCAACGGCGGCTTCGCTCAAAAAACTGAACGTCTATATCATCGTTGATCCGGATACGAAAAAGGAAACGCCTCAGCCCAATTACATGACCGAGGCTTACGCCAAAGTGATTGCCGATTGGGTAAAAGGAGGTGGTACGCTGGTACTGCTGGCGAATGACACGTCCAATGCCGAGATCAAAAACTTCAATATTCTGGCGGGTAAGTTTGGCATTCAATTCACCGACAAAAACGTCAACATGGTAAAAAACAACGTGTACGACCAGGGTAAATTTGTGTTTGAGAGCAATCATCCCGTATTCGGCGATACGAAAAAAATCTTCGTGAAAGAGGTCGTTACCCTAACGACGAAAGCCCCGGCCAAACCCGTACTGACCGCCAATGGCGACCAGATTATGGCCGTAGCTGAAGTAGGCAAAGGCCGTGTCTTTGTTCTGGGCGATCCCTGGATTTACAACGAATACCTCAACGGCAAACGCCTGCCGATGGAATTTGAAAACTTCAAAGCAGCGAAAGAGTTGAGTAAGTGGCTGTTGAAGAAATAGTTATTGGTTGATTGTTGTAAGTTGTTGGTGGGTTTGTTGAGTAAAAGGGGTTCGATCGTATGGATCTACTTAGTTAATTAAACTACCAGTCCTTTGGTTAAAGAATCCGGAAGCTTTACTGCTTTCGGATTCTTTTGGTTTGCACCCTTCCCGGCTTCATCCCTCAAAAAACCTAGTTCAGTCGCATCAATGATATAAATCAAATAGAAACTCAAAAGGCTTTGGTATTTTTGCAGGAAATGATTGAACCCGGCCCGACCGGTTTTTCTGCGTATGACTGTGCCTCTTGATTCTATACGACTACTCCGACAAAGGCTGGAGGAAATTCTGACTGAACAACTTCCCGAGAACGGCCGGCAATGGCTCTTCTCCCGCGTAGACCGCTCCAGTACTTCGGCCCTGCTCATGGCTTTTGTAGCCGCTCCCCGTTTCACGGGCAAACAACCCGTCTCACTTTCGGCTGAACGTCGGCAGGAACTAGCTGAACTCCGTCCCGGATTCCGGTTACTGGCCTGGCCGCTCGACCGGGTAACGCGGCTTTATCTGTTACTACAGCTGCCTCTGGAAAATCGCGAAGCGTTCATTCAGGCCGTTGAGACTCTGTTTGATACGGCTGAAATGAATGAGCTAGTCGCCTTGTACGCGTCATTGCCCGTACTGCCCTACCCTGAGGCCTGGCTGTTTCGGGCTACGGAAGCCGTTCGCTCCAACATGGGTCTGGTATTCGAGGCACTGGCTTTAGGAAACCCGTATCCTTCTGAACAATTTCCCGAACCCGCCTGGAACCAGCTGGTCATGAAAACCATTTTTAACGATAAATCCGTGGGTAGTATCGTTGGATTGGTGGAACGGAGCAATCCTACCCTGGCCCGGATTCTGGTTGATTTTGCTCATGAACGCTGGGCCGCCGGTCGGTACGTACCCGCCCGGGCCTGGCAAATGGTCGTACCCTTTGTCAACGAGGCGATGTTGCCCGATCTGCAGCGTTTGTTTACCTCTGACCGGGCAGTAGATCGGCAGGCCGCGGCTCTCCTTTGCAACGAAACTAACTTCGAACCGGCCCGTGCCTTAGGGCGACAATTTCCGGTCGAACATGCGGAGCAACTGCGTTGGAAAAACTTGGATACACAACTGGCTTAATGGCTTTTACTGTTTTATAATCGATTCTTCGGAATTGTACTGCTTATGTGTCAGCACGAATTAAACCCCTCCCATTTCGAGGAAAATAAAGAAGAAATTACCCACAGCAATTTGCAGTGGAATCAGTACCGCGAGTCGATTCAGGGCATGAAGTTCTTCGATCCGCACGTACACATGACCTCGCGTACTACCGACGACTATCAGGCCATGGCCGACGCCGGAATCGTGGCACTGATTGAACCCGCCTTCTGGCTCGGACAACCGCGTACGGGCGTGGCTTCGTTCAAGGATTATTTTAGTAGTCTGGTAGGTTGGGAACGCTTTCGTTCTTCGCAATTTGGCATCAAACACTATTGCACGATTGGTCTAAATTCCCGCGAAGCCAACAACGAAGCTCTGGCCGAGCAGGTGATGGAAGTTTTGCCTTTGTTCATTTACAAGGAAGGCGTGGTCGGTGTAGGCGAAATTGGCTTCGACGATCAGACGCCCGCTGAAGAAAAATACTACCGACTCCAGCTCGAATTAGCGAAGGAAGCCAATCTACCAGTACAGATTCATACGCCGCACCGGGATAAAAAGCAGGGTACGGAACGCAGTATGGCCATTGCTCTCGAACACGGACTGGATCCCGGCATGGTCATCATCGATCATAACAATGAGGAAACGGTAAAAAGTGTACTCGATCAGGGGTTCTGGGCGGCCTTTACCATTTATCCGTTTACGAAAATGGGCAATGAACGGATGGTTGAGGTAGTACGGCAATACGGTCCCGAGCGGATTATGGTTAATTCGGCCGCCGACTGGGGTATTTCCGATCCGCTGGCCGTTCCTAAGACGGCCGCGTTGATGAAAATGAAAGGTATTTCAGACGAAGCCATTCGCCTCGTGACGTACCAGAATGCACTGGATGCTTTCGGCAAAAGCGGTCAGATTTTTGAAGAAGAATTCGGAGGCGAGATCGATCAGAGCCAGAAATTCAACGGCAATACGATCCTGCGGGGTGGACAGCAACCACGAATCGATAAGGATTCGCTATTTATTAACTAGGGATTTTTAGTTGTTGGTTGGTAGTTATAAGTTGTTGGCAGACATTTCGTGGCGTAGGCCTTGCGAAACCAGACACCTTAGGTATTCCTTGCCAGGCGTTTTCTCTCTGCATAAAATACGTAGATAAGGGTTTCAGCTTTCGTCATCTACTCCACTCATTCACTAACAACTCATAACGATCAACCAACAACTATTTCCGCTATCAACCAACAACCCTTTTCAAACCTTAAACCAAAGTTAAACTTCAAACCTCAAGCCGTCCATTTGTCAACCCTGTTGATTAAATTGCTAGCCTTTTCGGTTTGACCGTTTCGCATTTCATTCGTTAATCGTATTAATAGCCTACTAAAGTCTTGACCATTAAGCCCTACCTCCAGTTGATGCGGCCCGCCAACATTGTTACGTCCATTGCGGATGTATGGGCAGGGGCCGCCATCGCCGGGGTACTTTCGACTGTATTCGACTGGCAACCTTTTCTTGCCTTGAGCGTTGCCACGATTGGTCTGTACGGCGGTGGTGTCGTTTTCAATGATGTATTCGACGCCCAACTCGATGCCGTCGAACGTCCCGAGCGGCCCATTCCCAGTGGACAAGTACCCATCGAAGCCGCCATTTTTCAGGGTACGCTTTTGCATTTACTCGGCATTGCTGCGGCCAGTCTGTGCAGTACCGAAAGCGGTATTCTGGCGGCGGCCATTGCCGTACTTACCCTGAGTTACAATCGCTTCGCCAAACACGACTCTATCCTTGGTCCCCTCAACATGGGCTTATGCCGGGGCTTAAATCTCCTGTTAGGGATTAGCATCATTCCCGATGCCATGTTTGAATGGTATGGACTTGGATTTCTTCCCATTATTTTCATTGCAGCCGTTACCATGATCAGCCGGGGCGAAGTGCACGGCGGTCATTCGCGGACCATGTTATTCGCGGGAATTTTATTTGCCGTGGTAGAACTGGCTCAACTGTACATCGGTTATAGTCAGGGACATGTACTGGAAACTGTACCGCTGGTTTTGCTACACGCCATTATGGTATTCAGACCTCTCCTGCGAGCGTATCAGAATCCCATTGGGCCCAACATTGGCAAGGCCGTAAAAGCAGGCGTACTCTCCCTTATTTTAATGAACGCGGCCTGGTGTATGGCTTTCGGAGCCTGGCCCCTGGCCCTGGCTACTTTACTCTTGTTACCATTCTCGTTACAACTAGCCAAATGGTTCGCCGTAACATAGCGAGTTGGGAGTTTAGAGTTTAGGGTCTAAAGTTGAAAAAACTCAAAACCCTGGACTCTAAACTCTAAACTCTATAATTTAAACTCAGTCCATGGAAACCATTCAGCAGCGATTTTCAGTCACCTTTTCATATCCGGTGATCTTCACGCAGCAGTTATTTGATCCCCAGAATACAAAACTTCGGGATTTCCTTAGTCAATACGGCGAACGCGATTTTCGCAAAAAGATATTCTTCTGTATCGATTCGGGTGTTCTAGCAGCTCATCCGACCTTACAAAGCCAGATTACGCACTATTTTGAATCCGTGCCCACGCTTTCGCTCGTTCCCGAATGGCTGATTATTCCCGGCGGCGAAGCGGCGAAAAACGCTCCGGCTTTGTTTGATCAGATCGTCGAGGCCGTCGATCAGTACGGCATTGACCGGCATTCATTCGTGGCAGCCATTGGAGGCGGTGCTGTACTCGATCTGGTGGGTTACGCCGCCGCCGTATCGCATCGGGGCGTCAAACACATCCGGATTCCAACGACCATATTATCTCAGAACGATTCGGGGGTTGGCGTGAAAAACGGTATTAATTACCGGGGTAAAAAGAACTTTCTGGGCACCTTTGCTCCGCCCGTTGCCGTCTTCAACGATACGGATTTTCTGCGTACGCTCGACGACCGCGACTGGCGTTCCGGTATTTCCGAAGCGATTAAGGTAGCTCTCATCAAGGATAAAGTCTTTTTCGAGTGGCTCGAAGCGAATGCCAAAGCTCTGGCTCAACGCGACGAAGCGGCCATGCAATACCTCATTCACCGCTGTGCCGAATTACACATGCAGCACATTAGCGGTGGCGATCCCTTCGAAAGTGGTTCCGCCCGTCCGCTGGACTTTGGGCACTGGGCGGCTCACAAGCTGGAATACCTGACCCATTTTGAAGTTCGCCACGGGGAAGCCGTAGCCATTGGCATAGCTTTGGATACCTATTACTCGCAATTGACGGGTCGTCTGTCCGAAACCGATACGCAACGCGTCATTCAGGTATTGCACGAACTGGGTTTCGAGCTATATCATCCCGCTTTGGCCGAACAGGATTCCGTGCATCTCATCAACGGATTACGGGAATTTCAGGAACATCTGGGCGGTCGCCTGACGATCACCCTACTCGATGCCATCGGCGTAGGGGTAGAAGTCCACGAAATGGATGCTGTACTTATTCAGAAAGCCGTCGTGGCTTTACAGGGGGAAACGGTGTAGAGTAGGGTTCGAAGGTGGCTTCAGGTTTGACGATTTAAGTTTGACAATTGTCTCACGTTTGAATCGACCATTTCCCTTCATCAATCGCAAAACCCCGAAGGGGTTCAATCTCATTAGCCAGGGGTGAAACCCCTGGTACCCCGAAACCCCAGTACCTTTGCACCCTAATACGCTACCCAGTTCGAACCTCAAACCCAAAAAGATAAGCGATGAAAACTTCCCTGGGTCATCTGACGTATTGTACCAATATTCACCCCGGCGAACGCTGGGACGATCATTTTTCGGCTCTGCAAACCAGTTTTCCGCTCATTCGCCAGGCCGTTGCTCCGGACAAAGCATTTGGCATGGGTTTACGCGTGGCGGGTCTAGCCAGCAAGGATTTACTGCTGGAAAGTAACCTGAAGCCCTTTCAGGAGTGGCTGACCGAGCAGAATGCCTACGTATTTACCATGAATGGCTTTCCCTACGGAGGCTTTCACGATACGCGGGTCAAAGAAGATGTTCACGCTCCCGACTGGATTCAGCCCGAGCGACGGGATTACACCATCCGGCTTTTCCAGATTCTCTCGCAGCTGTTGCCCGCGGGGATGCGGGGCGGTATCTCCACTTCGCCGCTCACCTATCGCCACTGGTGGCCAACGGAACTCACGCGAACCGAAGCTTTTCAGCAGGCTACGCATCACATGCTCGAAGTGGTGGTTGAACTGGTCCGAATCAATCAGGCGACCGGGCAGGTGCTTCACCTCGACATTGAACCCGAGCCCGATGGCTTACTGGAAAATTCAGCGGAATTTATTGAATGGTTCAACGGCCAGCTCATTTTTGATGGCGTACCCTATCTCGTACAAAAAGCCGGATTGAGTGAAGCCGAAGCCGAAGCCGCCCTTCGGACGCACATTCAGGTGTGTTACGACGTTTGCCATTTTGCGGTGGAATTCGAAAATCCCGACGAAGCCCTCAATCGCTTCGAAGCCGAAGGCATTGGCATTGGTAAAATCCAGATCAGTTCTGCTCTGAAAGTTGATTTTGAAAATTACGTCTCGGAGAAAATGGAGCTACTGAGTCGGTTCGACGAGCCGACGTACCTGCATCAGGTTGTAGCTCAACACGAAGGTACACTGCTGAAATACCCCGACCTCAACCAGGCTCTATGGGACGGCACGCCCACGGGCGAATGGCGGATTCACTACCACGTTCCGCTGTTTGTGGAGCAGTATGGTCTATTGAATTCCACCCGCGACGACATTATTCGGGTACTGAACCGGCAGCAACGCAAGCCCTTTACCGAACATCTGGAAGTAGAAACGTACACCTGGGGAGTTCTGCCCCCTGAATCGCAGTTGCCCATCGAAGAGTCGATCATTCGGGAACTGAAATGGACGCTCGCCCAGGTAGAAGGCAACGTACGTAACCTGAATTAAGCGGATTCCTGTTTCAAGAAAATCATGCAAAAGACCGTCGTAATTGATGTCGTAGGGCTTAGTCAGAGTGTGATTGGCGAGTATACGCCATTTCTGAATAATTACCTCAAGACGAGAAATATACAAACCATTACCCCCGTACTGCCTGCCGTTACGACGACTTCGCAAAGCGTGTACGTAACGGGAAAATGGCCGAGTGAAAATGGTATCGTTGCCAACGGCTGGTACGACCGCGAAGACGCCGAAGTAAAGTTCTGGAAGCAGTCCAATCATTTGGTGAAAGGCGAAAAAATCTGGGAGGCTGCCCGCAAAGTGGATCCCTCGTTTACGGTTTCCAAAATGTTCTGGTGGTACAACATGTACTCCTCGGCGGATTGGTCCGTAACGCCCCGGCCCCAGTACCACGCCGATGGTGTGAAGGCTCCCGACTGTTATAGTTACCCGCCCGAACTGCGGGATCAGTTACAGGCCAAACTTGGTCAGTTTCCGCTGTTCAGTTTCTGGGGACCAAACGCTAATATCAAATCTACTCAATGGATTGCCGATGCGTCGCTATTTGTAGAAGAGCAGCATAATCCCACGCTTACGCTGATTTATCTGCCGCACCTAGACTATTGTTTACAGAAATTCGGCGTTGACTTCTCAAAAATTCAGAACGAATTAAGGGAGATCGACCGCGTACTGGAACAGCTTATTACGCATTACCAGAAGAAAAATGCCCAAATCATTTTACTTTCGGAATACGGCATCAACGATGTAAATCGGCCCGTCCACCTGAATCGTATTTTGCGGGAAGCGGGCTTAATTTCCGTTCGTCAGGAACGCTGGTATGAATTGCTGGATGCCGGAGTGTCTGAAGCCTTCGCGGCCTGCGATCACCAGATTGCTCACGTGTACGTGAAAGACAAATCCCGCATTCCGTTCGTGAAACAGCTGCTGGAAAAAGTACCGGGCGTGAAATGGGTACTGGATGAAGCGGGCAAACGCGAACACCACATTGACCACGACCGGGCGGGTGATTTGGTCGTGATGGCCGAAACCGATAGCTGGTTTACCTATTATTACTGGTTCGACGATAAAAAAGCCCCGGACTACGCTCATTTGGTGGACATTCACCGTAAACCCGGTTATGACCCCGTGGAGATGTTCATGGACCCGGCCAACCCACTCATTAAACTGCGGGCGGGGTACAAGCTGGCTCGTAAACTCATGGGCTTTCGGTATCTGATGGATGTTATTCCGCTGGATGCTACGCTGGTGAAAGGATCACACGGAGCCGTACTGGCTCCCCAGGCGTTTCATCCGGTCCTCATTACGGATCAGCCCAGCGGCAAAGATCAGCTCGTGGCTACGGATGTGTACGATGTTATCTGGCAGCATCTGAACAACTAGAAGAATTTTATTTACGCTTTAGGAGTACCCCGGACCCATATTCCGGGGTACTTTTTTTGTGCGTTTAGCTTATAAGTCTAGTGTAACTGGATAATTTTCTATAGAAAAATTACAAATAAACATTTCAATAATTATAATATTATTTCTAATCTTGTATCTACTAAGCTGATCCTCAACTCTTACTCTTCGAGTTATGGCACAAATCAAAGCATACCTTACGTTTGGTGGAAACTGTCTGGAAGCCATGAATTTTTACCAGCAATGTTTCGGCGGTGATTTCGACTGTATGACCTACGAAAACTCTCCCATGCAGATTCCGGACGACGCAAAATCGAAGATCATGCACTCGCGGCTGGTGAGCGATACGCTGGAACTGATGGCCGCCGACGACGTTCAGCATAAATCGGTCCGCTGTGGTAATATGGTTACATTGAATGTCAACTGTAACTCAAAAGATGAAATCAAACGCATTTTCAAAGTTCTGGCCCAGGGCGGTCGGGTAACCATGCCCTTACAGGATACCTTCTGGGGTGCGAAGTTTGGAACGCTTACCGATAAGTATGGCATCAAATGGATGCTTAATTGTGATTAGGGTTCATCTTCAACCTGCATTTCCAGCGATCAAGGCTCTTGATCGCTTTTTTTGTGCTTTATCAACAAATGATCAAGTTATTTAACCAAATTTCATCAAATACATAAATTTTAATTCATTTTCGCATACATTTGAATACAAAACATAATCAAATGTATGGAGGATTACCTGAAAGGTCGGGGTGCCCAGCTCAATACAGCCAATCGTTTTCTGAAACAACGTTACGAGGAAGAGCCCAGCGAAGTGCTGCAACCGTCACCTCAAACGCAGTTCATTCCGGAGACGCCTAAGAAAATCATCAGTACGTTCAACAGCCCGGATTTACCCATGGGCAAATCCATCAACCCTTACCAGGGCTGCGAACACGGTTGTATTTACTGTTACGCCCGCAATTCGCACGAGTACTGGGGCTACTCGGCGGGACTGGATTTTGAAACGAAGGTTATGGTGAAGCGGAACGCCGCCCCTTTACTGGAAGAACAATTTCGAAAAGCGGCATGGGTACCTACACCCATTGAACTTTCGGGCAATACGGATTGCTACCAACCTGCCGAACGCAAATTTGAGCTTACGCGAAGTTTGCTGAAGGTCTTCGCCAAATACCGTAATCCCGTGAGCATGATTACTAAAAATGCTCTGATCTTACGTGATCTGGATGTACTCTCCGAACTGGCTGCTCACCAACTCGTTCACGTTTACATTTCGATTACTACGCTTAATGAAGAGTTACGGCAGACCATGGAGCCGCGTACGGTTACGGCTCAAAAACGACTACAGGTCATTGAACGACTGACGGCGGCGGGCGTACCTGTGGGCGTGATGACCGCTCCCATCATTCCGGGCCTCAACGACCATGAAATTCCGAAGCTGATTGAAGCGGCCGCAAACGCCGGAGCCCTTACGGCGGCCCTGACCGTCGTTCGGCTGAATGGAGCGATTGGTGAATTATTTGAGGACTGGATTCGGAAGACCTTCCCCGACCGGGCCGATAAAGTACTGAATCAGATTCGGGATTGTCACGGTGGACAACTCAACGACAGTCGCTGGAACGTACGCATGATGGGCCAGGGTAAAATAGCCGAGCACATTCATCAACTTCACCGCATTTCGCGGCAACGGTACATGCCCAACCGCCAGATGCCTGCGTACGACCTAACGCAGTTTCGGCGGGAAGGTATGCAGATGAAGTTGTTTTGATATTTTGTTATTGGTTGTTAGTTATTTGTGGGTCTAGACACAAAAAAAGGCTACAAAACGATGTTTTGCAGCCTTCTGTGTATGCTTACCGAACAAGCTTATTTCGGAGTTACAACCAGATTAAGGTATGCACCATCCTGAACAGGAGAACCTAAGCTTTTTGCTTTGTCGATGATCTGTGCATCGATACCCGTAGGATTCTTCACGTTCAGTATATACTTGAACGTTGCTGTTTTATCAGTTACTGATTCAGCAGAGTATTTCAAGACAGCCCCTGAAGTAGAAGTCATCGTAATAGTCTTGTTGTCTGAAGCTAAGGCCCAGGTCCCCGTCGTGTTGGCACCGTCTAGATCGTTCCGCTGAAAAGTCCCATCAGATTTAAAGGTAACCGAAAATGAACCGAAGTCGTACAGATTTGCGGAACCCCCTCTAGCGTATATAGGAAGTTGTTTGATAACACTATTAACATCGTAGGCAACTACGCTTTGGCTTTGCCAAGTCTTAATCAGGGCTGCCTTCGTGTTATTCGTTCCCCCGTCATTCGTGTTGTCGTCGTCTTTTTTGCAACCAAAAATGAAGGCGGCTGATAAAGCCAGTAACATTAAGCTTTTTTTCATGAGATTGTTTGTGTTCGAAAGTCGTTCCGTTTCTGGCGGGTAAAACGACGGACTTCCTGGGTTTGTTTACAATGCGTTAATGGAGCTAAAAAACAGTACAAGGATGCGAGGGCAAACGCAGCAAACCGCCACGAATATAGCTTAACTTCTGATGTTCAGGGATGTATCGCACCTAAATTCTTTGTTTAGTGAGCCTCCAGCCAGTTTTGCCCTACGCCCATGCCAGTTTCCATTTTTACCGACAAGGGCAAGGCATGCACCATCAGCTCATTTACGTGCTCCCGCAGATAGTCGAGTTCGCTCTTATGAACGTCGAAAACCAATTCATCGTGTACGGTAAGGATCATTCGGGACTTTAATTTTTCCCGCCGAATAAAATCCTGCACTTTCACCATGGCGATTTTCATGATGTCCGCCGCCGTTCCCTGAATCGGAGCGTTGATGGCGTTGCGTTCGGCGTAACCCCGGTCAGTCTGGTTGCCCGAGTTAATATTCGGCAAATACCGCCGACGGCCCAGAATGGTTTCAGCGTAGCCCGTCTCGCGTACTTTGGCCATACTTTCGTCCATGTATTCCTTTACCGCCGGAAATTCCCGGAAATAGTTGTCAATCAATTCCTTGGCTTCAGTCCGGGACACTTCTACCTGTTGAGAAAGACCGAAGGCCGAAACGCCGTAGATGATCCCGAAATTGACCGTTTTCGCCTTGCGTCGCATATCGGCGGTAACCTCTTCCAGCGGTACGTGGAAAACCTTGCTCGCCGTTGCCCGGTGTACGTCCAGGCCCTGATTAAAGGCTTCCGTCATACTGGCATCGCCCGAAAACGCCGCCATGATGCGTAATTCGATCTGCGAATAATCGGCGGACAAAATCACGTGATCTTCATCGCGGGCAATAAAGGCCTTGCGAATTTCCCGTCCACGTGGCGTACGAATCGGAATGTTCTGCAAGTTTGGATTCGTGGACGACAGCCGGCCCGTAGCCGTTACGGCCTGGTTGAAACTGGTGTGCAGACGGCCCGTACGCGGCGAAAGCAGGGCGGGCAGAGCATCCACGTAGGTGGATTTGAGTTTCTGTAATTCCCGGAAATCCAGAATCTTTCGTACGATTTCGTGCTTTGATTC
Organism: Siphonobacter sp. BAB-5405; assembly: GCF_002872335.1. Lineage (GTDB taxonomy): Bacteria > Bacteroidota > Bacteroidia > Cytophagales > Spirosomataceae > Siphonobacter. The sequence goes on from NZ_NJAG01000016.1 coordinate 141,599, forward strand.
CAGACCTAGCAATACGTCCTCCCCCGTCATATACTGACCCGTCTTGGTTTTCTTCGCTTTGGGATCGAGATGCAGTTTTTCGAATAAAATCTCTCCCAGCTGTTTCGGGGAAGCGATATTGAATTCCTGTCCGGCCAGTTCCCAGGCCCGCTGTTGCGTATCCCGCAAATCCACGTCGAGTTGCTGGGAAAGCTCTTTCAGAAAACCGACGTCGAGTCGTACGCCTTCGGCTTCCACTTCAGCCAGTACGCGGGCCAGCGGCATTTCCACCGTTTCAAAGAGCGAAACCAGCTTCGGATTTTGCTGGAGTACGGGGTTGAGTACCTCCTTGAGTTGCAGGGTAATATCGGCATCCTCAGCGGCATACTCCTTGATTTTCTCCATATCCACGTCCCGCATATTGCCCTGATTCTTGCCTTTTTTACCAATCAGTTCTTCGATGGCTACGGGCGTGTAATTCAAATACGTTTCGGCCAGAATATCCATGTTGTGCCGTTTTTCGGGCTCAATCAGGTAATGGGCCAGCATGGTATCGTAGAGTTTTCCTTTGACTTCCACGCCGTAGTTGGCCAGAACCGTCAGATCGTATTTGATGTTCTGAGCGATTTTTTCGACGGCTTCATTTTCGAATACGGAACGAAAATCTTCCAGAATGACGAGAGCCGCCTCCCGGTTGTCCGGAACGGGCACGTAGAAAGCTTCGCCCACGCGGTACGAAAAAGACATTCCAATCAAATCCGCTTCAATGGCCGACAAAGCGGTTGTTTCGGTATCGAAACAAATGGCATCCTGCAGATTGAGGTAATGGGCCAGTGATTTCCGTAATTCCGGGGTATCGATTAACTGATAATCGTGAACCGTATCATGCACCGTCCGGCGAACCGTAGTGGTTTCCCACTGCCCCGCTACTTCCGACGTCGCTATGGCGGCTACTGGAGCGGCTCCGAACAAATCCATCTGAGCCGTTGGGGCTTTGGATTTGGCCGTTTTTGGGGTCTCGGCGGGTGCCGGTTCTTCGCCCAGCAAGCGTTTGCGAAGCGTACGGAATTCCAGTTCATCGAGTAAGGTTGACAGCGTTTCGCGGTTGGGCTCACAGAGTTCCAGAGCTTTTTCATCGAATTCAATCGGCACATTCTGCTCAATCAGGGCCAGTTCTTTGGACAGAAGTCCCTGCTCGGCGAACGCACGGACGTTTTCCGCCATTTTGCCCTTCAACTGGTCTACGTTGGCAATCAGGTTTTCGACTGAACCGTATTCCGCGATCAGTTTCACCGCCGTTTTTTCGCCAATACCGGGGATACCGGGAATATTATCGACGGCATCGCCCATCAGTCCCAGCAAATCCACGACCTGATCGACATTACTAATGCCCCAGCGTTCGCAAACCTCTTTGGGACCCATGATCTCCACGTCCTTCCCCATAAAAGCGGGCTTATAGAGCTTCACGTGTTCCTCTACCAGTTGTCCGTAATCCTTGTCGGGGGTCATCATGTACACCTCGTATCCACCCGTTGCGGAAGCCTTTTTGGCCAGCGTACCAATGATGTCGTCGGCTTCGTAGCCTTCCATAATCAGTACCGGAATGCACAGAGCTTCGCACAACCGCTTGACGTACGGAATAGCAATCGTAATATCTTCGGGCTGTTGTTGCCGCTGAGCCTTGTATGCCTCAAAACGGGTATGGCGGAACGTGGGTTTCGCCGTATCAAAAGCCACCCCTAAATGCGAGGGATTTTCTTTGCGTAATACTTCGAGAAGCGTATTTGTAAAGCCAAAAACAGCACTGGTATTCAGTCCGGTAGACGTAATACGGGGCGTTTTGGCAAAAGCGAAGTGAGCCCGGTAAATGAGGGCCATCGCGTCCAGGAGAAATAGTTTTTTCATGCAACCGCTGCGTTTCTTGCCCGCAAGTTAACGCTTCGTGGCAGGCTTTCGTCACTGGTACGATTATTGCGAAAGAGGAATTTTCGTTAGATTGGATGATTGTTTCAGCCTCATCCGTTTACCTATGTTTTGCACCATGGAAAAACCGTATCAGATCCTAGCCATTTCGGGCAGCCTGCGGGCCGCCTCGACCAATACACAAATTCTGGAGAAAATTTCCCACTGGGTGCCTGATACCGTTTCGTGGCAGATCTACGAAGAGCTGGCTCAAATTCCTCCCTTTGATCCGGATTATACGGAATATCCGGCGGCCGTCGAGCAGTTTCGTACGCAGTTGCTGGCGGCGGATGCACTCGTCTTTTGTTCTCCGGAATACGTATTCGGCGTACCGGGAGTTTTGAAAAACCTGCTGGACTGGACCTCGGCGTTCTCTTCCGGCGAATGGCATGAAAAACCTACGGCGGTGATTACGGCTTCGATACTGGGTGAAAAAGCCCACGAATCGTTGCGACTGACTTTAGGCATCCTGGGAGCCCGTATTCTGGAAAACACCAGTTTACTCATTTCGCACGCCCGTACCAAGATGGACAAGCCGGAAACCGAAGCCGATCTGAAGTCTGTATTAAACGCTTTGCTGCAGGAACTCACGGAAAAACCCGTCTTGCAGTAAGTTATCAATGGCATACAAAAAGCCCCAACGAATGGCATTCGTTGGGGCTTTTCTATTTTTTTGCTCGTTAGTTCACTTTCTGGATGGGAGGCAGCTTGGACTCGTCGAATTTGATCGCTCCGCAGGACCCGCAACCTTTGGCACAACCGCCGGTTTTTCGCAGGCTGAACTGCTTTCTGAACTGATTCCCCAGGTACACCAGGGCACCGACGAATAACATTCCGATGACGAGTGTTTCCATGCTTTCTTCTGTCTTTGGGCCTATAACGTTCAAGTCAAACCTTTTTGTTCGGACTAAGCCATACTTTCGCTAATCATGTCAATCAATTCCTGATGAATGCGGCCGTTGGAACTGATGATTTCGCCGCCGAAGAGGTAGTTTTCTTCGCCTTTGAAATCAGTAACCGTACCACCGGCTTCCTGTACCAGCAAGATACCAGCCGCAATATCCCAGCTATTGATGTTGTATTCAAAATAGCCCTCAAACCAGCCCCGAGCCGTATACGCCAGATCAAGGGCCGCCGAGCCGATTCGCCGGAAGCCATGCGATTCTTTCGTAATCCGCAGAATCATGTTCATGTACGCTTCGGTCTTCTGATTCTGACGACTCGGGAAACCACAGGCCAGCAAACTACTCTGTACCCGGTCTACTTTGGATACCGACAGGCGTTCTTTGTTCATCCAGGCTCCGCCGTCTTTCCAGGTATAAAACATTTCATCCCGAAAAGGCTCGTAAATGATGCCCGCTACGGGTTTGCCACCCTGCAACAGTCCAATGCTGGTACAGAATTGCGGATAGGCGTGCAGAAAGTTCGTCGTACCATCCAGGGGATCGATTACCCAGACAAATTCCTGATCGGTGGCCTGCTCTACTGTCCCTTCTTCGGTAATAAAACCCGAGCCCGGCAACAACCCTGAAAGTCCTTCCACCAGCCGACTTTCCGTTTCCTTATCGACGTACGAAACCAGATTGAAATTTTCGCCGTATTTGTGCTCGATTTTCGTGGGATCGAAGTGTTTGAGTTCCGCCAGCATAAATTCACCGGCAGCTTTCGCCAATTGGGTTACTTCGAGGGTAATTTTCTCAAAACTCATGCGTCATTTGGTTTAGCTACAGGAGCCACGCAAGGTTGGGCGGTTTGCGTTTAAGGCGTCCTTTGACAAAGTAACACTTATTCGTACGAACATTTTCGCTGGAAGAAAGCATTTCTTTGCGTCAAATAAGCTTTTATGCAGTCTTGTAGAGAATAGGGCATTATTTTTTTAAGACCTCCTGCATTTGCACGCAGCATTTCACCCCTTCAATGTATGGCTTCTATTTACACCCCCAAACAGCAGCGTTATCTGCTCGTTTTTAGTCTTGTAGTGATTACAGGATTTATTATCGCCGGTTTACGGCAATACATTACGGCTTTTTTCGGAGCCGGTATTTTGTATGTCATTTTTCGTCCCTGGTTTACGACGCTGGTTCATAAAAAGAATTTCAATCGGACACTCGTCACAATCGGCTTACTGCTATTTTCCATCATTGTCATCATTATTCCTTTTCTGGTACTAAGCTTGCTGCTGATTGGGCGGGTTCGCTACTACAGTCAGAATTACCAGGATATTCTCAAACTGGTGAAACGGCTGGAAGACCTGACGGGCTTTTCCATTACGGACGAAGACAATATCCAGTCGCTCATTCAGCAGGGAGCGAGTTGGGCCAGTCAACAGTTTCCTTCCATCATCGGTGGTACCCTCGACGTACTGATTATTCTGGGTTTGCTGTTTTTTACGATGTACTACATGTTTCAGCAGGAAGAACAATTTTTGGGCGGACTGCGGCGGTACCTGCCCTTCGATAACGATACGGACGATGAACTGGGCGAAAGTCTCAAGAACATGGTAAACGCCAATATTCTGGGTCAGGGTCTGATTTCTTTGATTCAGGGCGTATTGACGGGACTTACGCTTTGGGTTTTCGATATTCCGGACGCGGCGTTCTGGGGTACCGTTTCGTTCTTTCTGAGTTTCATTCCGGTACTGGGCACTCCACTGGTCTGGGGACCGGCCGGGTTGATTGCACTTTCTCAAGGCAATACGGGTCAGGGCGTGGGTATTCTGCTCGTTGGACTTATCGTTTTGACCAATGTCGATAACGTCCTGCGGATTGTACTGGCTAAACGCATGGGCGATGTACATCCCCTGATTACACTGGCGGGGGTAGTACTCGGCGTTCCCTTGTTCGGGATTCTGGGTCTGGTGATTGGTCCGTTACTCATTGCCTACCTGATCGTACTCTTCAAAGTGTTCGAACGAACCAACAAGCAGTTGATCAAAGAAGAGAAACAGGAAAATAAAATCATCCAGCAGCAGGCCATGCTCGAACAGCCCGATACGCCTATCATTCCCGATCATAAACTTTTGTAAGTATAGCAGCAGTCACCTCCCGTGATGATCGGCCCGGTGACTGCTGTTTTTTCTATCCTTCCCTAACTACCGCATGAAACCATTTCTTGTCTTACTATCCTTTACTTTGATTACCCTTATTGGCGTGTGGCTCTCGTCGGGAGCCTGGCATTTGCGTTTTGCGGCTAATGTGGGTATGAGTGTCATGTTACTATTCACGGCTCTGGGCCACTTCGTCTTCTGGAAAGGCATGTCCCTGATGTTACCTCCGTTCATTCCCTTTCGAAAGGTTATTGTCTGGGCAACGGGGGTTCTGGAAATAGCCGCCGCTATGGGTTTGCTCTTCCCTACCTTTCGCCATACGACGGCCGTTTGGCTCATTATCTTCTTTATCCTAATTTTTCCGGCCAATGTGTATGCGGCCCTACAACGAGTGGATTACCAGAAAGCAACCTACACCGGGCCCGGTACTGACTATCTCTGGTTACGGACGGCTTTACAGTTTTTCTTCATCGTCTGGGTCTGGTTTTTCAGTTGGTAGCCGTTCTCGAATGAAGTCGATCCATAAGGCTACGATCCAGTATTCATGAAAAAGAGACGCGACCTGTAGATCGCGTCTCTTTTTCATTATTTAACCTTCCACTCCAGGGAAAGATTGGGTAGCTGTAAATCCCGATGCGGCGTGGGCGGCTCGTGTAATTGCCAACTTAGCGTATTACTCGGTTCGAGTTTTATCCGCTGGAGTCGTTTACGGTACATGACCTGCGGAACCTGATCGCTGATCAGAACGGGTACCTGATCGTGGTAGCGGTTGTAGAGTTTAACCAGCAACTGGTTGGTTCCGGGCCGTACTTTCAGGAGTACCACGTCCCGCGTCGAATCCGTTTTCTCAGGGTTGTTGTGCAGTAACAGCGGTTGTCCGTTCAGCCAGACCCCTACGGCATCCCCACTTCTGATGTCTACCAGTACGGGCTGAGCTTTGTCCGCCGTAATTTCCTGCAGTACAAACCAGCTTTGGGAAGGCTGAGCGGGTAGCTGATGAGCTTCGCCTTTCTTCCAATCCGTCGCCTGCCAGGGTTTTCCACTGGCGAGCCAGCTTCTGGAAGGATCAATGGGAATGACGCTCGTCCAGCCAATGCCGGTATTGGCTACCTGATTCAGATAGATGGCCCCCCAGGTCAGCTTGCCCGTCTGCGGAATGGGTACTTCTTCCGCTTCATCCAGAATGACGGGTTGCGATTCACCATTGACCTGCAAATCAATACTACGGCCTTTTTCTTCCTCGGTGAATACTACTGTGGGCGTTATTGAAGTGGCCTTGGGTAATTCGATCTGCCAGGAATCTTTCACGACCGTTCGGTAATACGTGTTATAATCGACGCCGCCCATGCTGTAATGATGTTCGGCATTATCGTGCTGGAGTACTACCGTTTTCTGCGTTGGATCTACCGTAAGTACCCGGGCAGGCGGAACGCTGTATCCGTTTGCAAATTCCAGCATAAGTACCGGAACGTCTTTTACCGATTTGATTTCCGCCGGTAACATGATTTGTAGGTTGTTCCCCATTCGCTTGTACGAAGCCGTTTGTTGCGGTTGTCCCAGTACGTGAATGATCTTGACGGCTCCGGTGATATTAGGCAGCGTAATGGTACGGCTGGCGGGCATTTGCAGCAGCGACAGGTAGAGTTTATTCGGTCCCGAAGCCGTTACCTCCCCCCATTTGAAAGGCGTAGGAAAGGGATCGGGACTGGTGCCGTATACGGCTTCTCCGTTCTGCCGGAGCCATTTCCCAATTTTTAGTAGTACGTCCTGCTCAAACGCCACGACGGAGCCATCGCCCCGGGGGCCGATGTTCAACAGATAATTTCCACCGCGACTAACCACTTTCAGTAAACTAGCCAGTTTTTCGCGGGCCTTATCCTCCACCGAACCGTGTTCCTGCCAGGAACGGTACCCCCAGGTTTCGTCGTAAATGGAAGCAGGCGTTTGCCAGGGCGTAGCGATTTTGTAGTTGGGATATTCATTGTCACCCATGACGCAGAAATCACCCGCCTCGTTGCCCAGTCGTCCGCTGACCATACAATTGGGTTGCAATTGGTGAACCAGCTCCCGGAGCTCGCGACTTTGCTGGGGCGTTTGCGAACCCATGTCGAACCAGAGCTCGGAAATGGGTCCGTAATTGGTGAGCAGTTCGCGAATCTGGTTTTTATTGTATGCGTGGTGAGCCGCCGGAATCGGATCGGAATTACTACTGGAAATGGGGTACGCCGCCGGAAAATGCCAGTCGATGACCGAGAAATACAGTCCGAATTTAAGTCCGTTCCGCTGACAGGCCTCGGCCATTTCTTTCACGACATCGCGGTGATAGGGGGTGGCATCCACCATATTGAATTTCGTGTAGGCCGATTTGAACAGGCAAAAGCCGTCGTGGTGCTTCGAGGTCAGTACGATGGAACGCATGCCCGCCGCTTTCGCCAGCAGGGCTACCGAATCCGGATTCCAGAGTTTAGGGTCGAACGTTTTGGCGACGTTCTCGTACGTATCGCTATACAGACCCGCGGCGTGAGCCCGAATTTGCTCGCTATACCCTCTGGACACGGGCTTGCCTTCCCATACGCCGCCTAAAACGGAGTACACCCCCCAGTGAATGAATAGGGAGTACTTGTCGTTCTTCCAGGTTTCCAGGGCTTTAGAGGACTGTTGAGCTAAACTGGCAAGCGTGGTACAAAAGAAAATGAGTAGTAGGTACAATCGTTTCATACAGACCGGTTGAAGGGGTTAACGTTTCTCTAGCAATAATCGAAAGGTCAGATCATTGTTTTGATTAGGCCGTGAATTACTGATTTATTTCCGGGGATTGGAATATTTCTTTTCGCGTCTGCTACTCGCTTTATCCTACTAAGAGCAGTCTTTTTAATCGTGATTATGAAACTGATTCGCGTACTTCTATTTCTGTTTCTCCTGGTATCTTTTGCTTCATTGACTGTCGCTCAGTCGGTTGAATATCCGTATCCGGTTCAATATATCAACCTCCATCAGGAACAGAAAACGTTTCGTATGGCCTACATGGACGTACCGCCTGTGGGCAAAATGAACGCTAAGACGGCCCTACTTTTTCACGGAAAGAACTTCAACGGCGTGTACTGGCGGGATGTTATTGCTTTTCTGCGAAAAGCTGGCTATCGGGTAATCGTACCCGATCAGGTAGGTTGGGGCAAATCCGATTTCCCGGACCTGCATTACAGTTTCCATGCTTTAGCCACTCACAACAAACGACTACTGGATTCGCTCGGTATTGATCAAGTCACCCTGATTGCTCACTCGATGGGCGGCATGCTGGCGACGCGGTTTACACTGATGTACCCGGAAACAGTCCGCGAACTGATTCTGGAAAATCCAATCGGACTGGAAGACTACCGAACGATCGTCCCTTACCTACCCCTCGACGAAGCTTACCAGAACGAACTTGCCGCCACCTACGAATCCTACAAAAAGTACCAGCAGAGCTATTATCCGCAGTGGAAACCCGCGTACGAAGAATGGGTACAGGTGCAGGCCGCCGCTTTGAAAGACCCGCGATTCAAACAGATTGCCTGGGTCAATGCCCTCACCTATCAGATGATTTACGAACAGCCGGTTTGTTATGAATTCAAAAATATCCGCGTACCGACCTTACTGATTATTGGTCAGGAAGACCGCACCATCGTAGGCAAGAATCGGGTACCCAAAGATCGGGTGAATCAGTATGGTCAGTACCCGGCCTTGGGAAAGCGTACGCAGCAGCAAATACCGGGCAGCAAGCTCGTAGCTCTGCCCGGCGTAGGACATATTCCGCACGTACAGGATTTGGAAGCGTATCGAAAGGCTGTATTAGACTTTGCGAAGTAAACGAGAGGTGATACACCATCCAGCAACGCCACCCCTATTACAAATAATCTAAAAACCCCGGAGGGGTTTCATGTGCATAGCCCGGGATGCAATCCCGGGGCCAAATTTTTCCTGGGATTGCATCCCAGGCTATTCAGGTTGAACCCCTCCGGGGTTATTAGGATTTTCGCTACGAGAAGGGCTTTAATCTTTTTTAGTGGCTGGATCGAACACCATTCCTGTACATAAGCAGTAGCGTCCTTCCGTCCGATCCAGAATATCGTGGTTCTTGCAAGCCTGACATCCTTTCCAGAAGCGACCATCGTGGGGCAAAGCCTCGAAGGCTACGGGTTGAAAACCTAGGCGGGTATTTACTTTCATGACCGCCGTCCCAGTAGTAATGCCGAAGATTTTAGCCTGCGGAAATAGTTTTCGACATAATCGAAACAGCTTCCTTTTCAGCTTTTCGGCCAGTTTCATGCCCCGAAATTCCGGAGCGACGATGAGGCCGGAATTGGAAACAAACTTGCCTTCTTCGTACACATCCCAGTAACAGAAACCGGCCCAGGTCCCATCGGCGTACGTTGCTACGATGCCTTCGTGCTCCCGCATTTTGGTCCTTATGTACTCCGGCGAACGTTCGCCGATCCCCGTGCCCCGAGCCTCGGCACTTTCCTTCATGGCGATACAGATTGTGTCGGCGAAGGCGGCGTGCCGGGCCGAGGCTACTTCAATTTTAAACGCTTCTTTCATCACCTTAGGGCAGCGAATTGGAAATCTGTCGAATGTATTCACTACGTAATTGTAAGGGCATGAGGTGAATGAGCACTTCCGCACTTTCATCGTGCCGATCCAGCAATGAGGCCAGACTGTATACGTAATTGGCACAAACCGCGTTTCTAATCTGATGGCTCCCGTCAGCAAGCAGTTCGTCCGCGGCTACAAAACAATGTTTGACGGCGATAAAATCGTGGTGGTCCGCAAATCGATGCGTCAGCTCGCTCAGCAGAGCCATCACTTTACAGGGGCCTAGTTCGGGCGAAATCCTCGCCAGATCGCCCTGAGCTTCGGGTACCCGGGTCCGCACCAGCGGAACTAGATCGGCATTGCGTATTTCCATACTTCAGGTAAGTTTTGCCTTGTTGGATACCAAACCAATGCCAGCCGATTAGCTTTTTTTGGACCCACTGATCGTCAGCAAATTATTCAAAGGAATCCTATCTTCGCCTTTCCACTTTGATAGGATAGAATTTCCAAAATGAAAAAAAAGCGTGGCTCGACCTCCCAATCGTGGCTACTTTTGAAGTTTGTACGTAACGTCTCATTCCCGTGAAAAAACTCTTTGCTCTGCTCTGCCTGTTCAGTTCTGCTCCGCTCTTTGCCCAGGAATATTTACCTTCCGTAGATCGTATTTCCAAACATATTCACACGCTGGCTTCCGACCAGATGAAAGGCCGCGGTACGGGTAGTAAGGAAAATGATAAAGCCGCCCAGTACATTACCAAAGAATTTCGCAAACTCGGTCTACTACCGATGGGTTCCGAAGGCTACTGGCAGCCCTTTACGGCTAAAGTGAAGCGGGTCGTTGTAACGGACAGCCTGAGAAAAGCGAAAAACGTAATCGGGTTTCTGAACAATCGGGCTCCGCATACCATTGTCATTGGTGCTCATTATGATCACCTCGGTATGGGTCGTCAGGGTAGCTCGCTGGAAAAAAATCCCGAAGGAAAAATTCATAATGGAGCCGACGATAACGCCTCGGGTGTAGCGGGCTTACTGGAACTGGCCCGGTACTACACTCAGAATGGCGTGAAAGAAGAATACAACTTTCTGTTCATTGCTTTCGGGGCCGAAGAACTAGGCTTGCAGGGTTCCCGCCATTTTCTGGCCAATCCAACCGTACCACTGGATCAGCTTAATTTCATGGTTTGCATGGACATGATTGGTCGGTACAACCCCGATCGTGGCGTGGGCGTGGGTGGCGTTGGAACGAGCGATACCTGGGCCAAAGTGTTTGAAGGGGTGGACGCTTCGGTGAAGTTCTTTACGGATCGGGCGGGCAATGGCGGATCGGATAATGCCGCGTTTTACGCCAAACAGATTCCCGTTCTGTTCTTCCACACGGGTGGCCACGATGATTACCACAAACCCACAGACGACGTAGAAAAAATCGATTTCAAGTCCGAAGTAGGTATTCTTAATCTGGAAATAAAGATCATTGACAACGCTTTGAAGCAACCGAAGATGAGCTTCACGCCCGTTAGTTAGTTTATTAGTTTAGTTGTTGGTTGTTTGTTATTAGTGGTTGTTGATTGTCGTTGGTTTATAGCCGATGGCCTAGGCCCATTACCCACAACCATTAACAAACAACCAACAACTACCCCCCGGTGGTACGCCGAATGGTTTGTTCAATTTCGTCCCATCCTTCATCCGGAATCATTTCCAAAGCACTAAACTGCCCGGCCCCTTTCAGCCACTCGCCGCCATCGATCGTAAAATCCTGGCCGGTGATGTAGGCCGAATAGTCCGACATCAGGTAAGCGGCCAGATTCGCCAGCTCCTGATGCTCACCCACTCGTCCTAGGGGTACCCGACTTTCCGGTTTGATTAAGTCAGCGACGGGCTCGGGGACGAGTCGGTCCCAGGCTCCTTTGGTGGGAAAAGGTCCGGGAGCGATGTTGTTAAGTCGGATCCCATGCCGGGCCCACTCCACCGCCAGCGAACGCGTCAGGATACGCACTCCCGCCTTGGATACGGCTGAGGGAACGGTATAGCCCGTACCCGTAAAGGCGTAACTGGTGATGATACTCAGGATGGTTCCCGGCTGCTTTTGCTCGATCCAGTGCTTGCCCGCCGCCAGCGTAAAATTCACCGAACCCTGTAGAACAATGCCGATAACGGTTTCGAAGGCTTTGGCACTTAACCGTTCGGTTGGACTAATGAAATTACCCGCCGCGTTGTTGACGAGTCCATCAAGCCGGCCAAAGCGTTCGAGCGTTTTCGAGAGTACGTTTTCGATTTGATCATACTGCCGAACATCGCAGGGTACGGCAAGTACCTGTCCGCCGGTAGTTTCCATCAACTCCCGGGCCGTAGCTTCGATCACGGCCTGTTTGCGGGAACAAATCGTAACATTCGCTCCCAGCCTTAGAAACTCCCGAACCATGGATTTGCCCAGGCCGGTACCACCGCCCGTTACCAGAATGGTTTTGCCCGTTAATGTTCCTGGGGTAAGCATGGGCTGGGTATAGAGATGCATAGGTTTAGTATTACGTTCTTTGTTTGTATTGAAGGCAGGCAGGACCCTGCCGAATGGTAGGTACAAGTTTGGAAACTTGCACCAGTCGCCCTTTTTTAATCGAGCCCTTAACCCAGAAGAGGTTTCCTGTCATTAGCCCCGTATGCCATGCGGGGAATCTAAACAAAACTTCCCGAAAACCGGAAGCTTTCGGGAAGATACATAAACGCCTGAAACTATTCTGAATCAATACTTCATTGGCAGGTGAATTTCGGCAATCATGCAGCGGGCCGAGCCACCCCCGTTGCCTTCAATGATGCTTAAGTCGGTATGTAAAATCTGGCAGTAGTCATCCAGCGAATCAATTTGCCGGGCGGTCAGACTTTCGTAGGCCTTCGTAGACATCATCAGCACCTGTTCGCCTTTGTTCGTGCGTACCTGCAGCATATTCCCCGCAAAGTGTTTCATCTGTTCCAGCGAGATTTCAACCACCTGCCGACCCGAGGTTTCGAGCGAACTCCGCACCATAAACTTCTCGTCCGGATCCGGAATGGCGTCCAGACAAACGACGGCGAACAGATCCCCAATGCACATGAGGACGTTGGTATGATAAATGGGCCGCCCCATTTCATCTTCCGCATTGAACTTGACCACCTCGTAGTTCATTTGTAGAGCAAAGGCATCGAGTACTTCTTCGTGCGTCCGGGGCGAGAGGCAGGCGTACGCAATTTTGTACTTGCGGTCCAGCACCATCGAACCCGTTCCTTCCAGAAACTTCCCTTCGTTTTCAAACGCCGTCAGGTCCACGCGACGATTGATGTAAAACTGCTCTTCGATTTTACGCAGAATATCTTCCCGGCGTTCGAGTCGACGGTTTTCCGCCTGCATGGGGTACGTAATGACCGTTCCGTTGAAGTGGAAACTGACCCAGTTATTCGGAAAAATAGAGTCGGGCGTATGCGGCTCCTCTGTATCATCAATTACCAGTACGTTCATTCCTTTGGCCCGCAGCAGCCGTACCATTTCATCGAATTCTTCGAGGGCTTTAGTCTGAGCAATAGCCTTGGTCTGATCGGCTACGCTTAGGCTTTGAAACGCGTTAGACGAGGCCGTCTGTTCGTTGAACCCGAAGCGTACGGGCCGGATCATTAATAAATTAGAGGTGGACTGTGTTCTCATGGTTTGCGTTTGCCTGTACTACAGAAAGGCTCGTTTCAGGTACTAGGATTATTACTTTCTTAAAATGGGCATCGACATGCAGTGCGAGCCGCCGCGAGCCCGGGATAATTCGGCACTGGGTAACAAAATAAACGTGTCCGTCAGGGTTTCGGGCGAGCTGAGGCCTTTTTCAAATTCCTGGATCAGATCCGCGGCCCGAATAATTCGGAAGCCTTTCTGCCGAAACGCTTCCAGTGTTTTATCGTTCCGGTCGTAGCCAATCACTACGCCTTCTTTTAGTGCTAACAGGTTACAAGAGTCGGTCCACTGCTCGCGGGCTCCGTAAGGAAACTCGTTATTTCCCGAAAAAATAAAGGTAACCTCTTCTTCGCGACAGCCCAGATCTTCTACGCTAATCTGCGTGAGCAGTTCCTCCAGGCTGGCGAGTTCTTTGGGCGAAGTACCATCTTTATAGAACTGAACAATCTTCACATCTTCGTCCGCTTTGGGCGGAATGAGTCCGCTCATGGTCGGGTCAATCTGATCCTCCGCGTGCCGACCCTGTTTCAGTAGCGAGCCGAGCACGACCCAGACGTTTTTCTTGACCTGCGTACAGACCGTGTCCAGGTGCATGTAATCCCGCTTGAATGGAATCCGGACGACCGTAATTTTATCAACTACATTTTTTTCGAACAAAATCTTAATCGACTGCTGAGCCGCAAAAACGGTCGTTCGCTCCGATACCCCAATGACGAGGTGATTGGGAGCCACCATCATCACATCCCCGCCTTCGAGCGTGGTCTTGTTGTAATTTTTCTCGTTGTCGGGTAAGAGAAAGTACAACTCATTGTCGGGCAACTCGATGATTTTTCCGCGTAGGGGTTCAAAAATCGGGTGCGTATAGAAAATGTACTGAGCCAGCAGAGCTTCGCGGGTACGGGCCTGTTTAGCCGGTTTGTTCAACAGCAAATGGTCATTGATGGTAATGCCAATATCCCGCGTAAAAATAAGATTGGGTACGGGAGAAAAGAGCATTTCTCCGCTGGGTGTAGTACCCGAAATCAGCGTTTTGGCCAGGTCCACGGGCGATAACTCATTCAATTCGGCCTGGGTGCTGTACCACTCGTGCTCCACGGCACAAATCGCCGCAATCAACTTGGTCTTGATGGCTTCCTGTTCCAGAATATCGGCCAGTAGTTTCTGGAACTCAATGACTTTGTCGGAATTGAAATACTCCGGGTGATCGGGTTTATAGAAGGAACGTTTCGGATCGGCGTCAATCTGGGCAATCTTTCCCTTTACTTTTTCCGGATCCAGAAAGTACAGTAGAATTTTTACGTAATAATCGTACTCATCTTTCCGCATGGTATCCAGATGAACGATATCCTCGAAAAGCCAATCCTGAGCTTTGGAAGGTACCACCTTCCCTAACCCGGAATCGGGACTGTGAATGAGTAGCCGCTGAAGCGTGCCTACTTCACTGGCGACAAAAATGGGTTGCATACGGTTTACTAGTTTGGGGTTTTACTCGGGAGTTGCTATCAGCCCATTGCGTCCGTAAACGCGGGCTTTGTTTGCCTATTCATCGACCATTCTCCCCGCAAAACTTGATTACTCGGCCCGCAAGATAGAGGCTTCCCGGACACTTCAAAAACAAGAAATTCGGCCTTTCGTGCCAAAACAGGCCCTATTTCGTTTAAACCCAGAAAAAATTTTCAAATCCCTTTTTCTTCCCTTTCGCAAAGAGAACCAATCCGTTGAAAAGCAAGTTATCCCTTCATAGACAGCATTCTTTTGCGGAAGAACCTGTACCTTTGCACTTTGAAACATTTACCTTGACATAGCAGCTATGCTTAAAATAGAGAACCTTCAGGCATCCATTGGAGAGAAGCAGATTCTGAAAGGCATCAATCTCGAAGTGAAACCCGGTGAAGTTCACGCCATTATGGGACCCAACGGCTCGGGCAAGAGTACGCTGGCCTCTGTACTGGCTGGACGCGAAGACTACGACGTAACCGGAGGCACGGTCCAATTTGATGGCAAAGATCTGCTGGAACTGGCTCCCGAGGAACGGGCCGCAGAAGGCATTTTTCTCGCATTTCAGTATCCGGTAGAAATTCCCGGCGTTTCGACGACGAACTTTCTGAAAACGGCTCTTAATGAAATCCGTAAGTACCGGGGCGAGGAACCCCTGGATGCCGTCAGCTTCCTCAAACGCATGAAGGAAAAGATGAAACTGGTCAATATCGATCAGTCTCTGCTGAGCCGTTCACTCAACGAGGGCTTTTCCGGCGGTGAGAAAAAACGGAATGAAGTATTCCAGATGGCGATGCTCGAACCCAAACTGGGTATTCTGGATGAGACGGATTCCGGTCTGGACATTGACGCCCTGCGTATTGTCGCTGAAGGCGTAAATACCCTACGCGATGGCGAGCGTTCGTTCATTGTCGTTACGCACTACCAACGCTTACTCGATTATATCGTTCCTGACTTCGTACACGTGCTTTACAAAGGCCGTATCGTGAAATCCGGCACGAAAGAACTGGCTCTGGAACTGGAAGAAAAAGGCTACGACTGGATCAAGGCAGAAGTGGATGCTCTGGTCTAACCCAAGCGTACGCTTTCGTCGAGTTTATTTCTAAACGTGTTATTCATTCGAATTCGTTACGAATGACGATCCACCAACTTTAATGACTACTCCGATTGATTTTAAAGCCCAGTTGATTGCCGAGTTTCAGTTGAATGAAACGCGTATGAACGGCGAAAGTCGCAGTTCGCTACACCAGCGGCGGCGGCAGGCCCTGACGCGTTTTGAGCAGCTGGGATTCCCAACGATCAAGCACGAAGAGTGGAAATATTCGAACGTTAAAAATCTGGTCAATCAGGCATTTAATATTACGCCGGTGGCCTCTATTACGGACGAAGATCTGGTTTCCCTCCAAATACCGAACCTGGCAGGAAATATTCTTTACTTTATAAACGGACAGTATCAGCCCCAGCTTTCGACGATTGTTTCGCCTTCGGAAGAAGTAGAGATTCTGCCCTTTACCGAAGGATACAAAAAGTATCCCGAACTGGTAGAAAAACATTTTGCCCAGTACGCCGACGATTCCAAAGATGCCTTCACGGCTCTGAATACGGCGTTTGCTCAGAATGGAGCGTTCATTTACGTACCCAAAGGCAAAGTGGTTGAAACGCCGATTATTCTCCGTTTCATTTCCGACGCCCGTACCGAGAATGTAGCCATTCAGCTCCGCAACCTGATTATCGTTGGAGATCGGGCGGAAGTGAAAGTGGCAGAATCATTTCGTACGCTGGGTGAGTTTTCTTCCTTTACCAATACGGTGACCGAAGCATTTGTGGGTGAAGAAGCTCATTTCGATCACTACAAGGTTCAGGACGAAACGCAGAAAGCCTATCACATCGGCACTACGCAGGTACAACACAGCCGGGCCAGCCAGACGCACGATACGACGGTAACGCTCAACGGCGGCTGGGTACGGAACAACCTGAACCTGGTCCTGAACGGTGAACACGTAGAAGCTCACCTGAACGGTCTGTATCTGCCCAACGGCAGACAGCACATCGATAACCATACGCTGGTTGATCACGCCATGCCCAATTCGTACTCGAACGAATTGTACAAAGGCATCATCTTTGATCAGGCTACGGGTGTTTTCAACGGCAAAATCTTCGTACGCGAGGATGCTCAGAAAACCAATGCCTACCAGAGCTGTAAGAACGTACTAGCTTCCCCTGAAGCTACGATGAATACCAAGCCCCAGCTGGAAATCTACGCCGACGACGTGAAGTGTTCGCACGGTACGACGACGGGTCAGATGGACGAAGAGGCTCTCTTTTACCTGCAATCCCGCGGAGTTCCCAAAGAAAAAGGACGGGCTCTGCTGATGCTGGCCTTTGCCGAAGACGTGGTTGAACGAATCAAAATTCCGGCCATTCGCGAGTACCTGGAAAACGCCCTCGCCAAGAAAGTAGGCGAAGTGTAATCTACGGGTATACGGTAACAAACGGACCGAAACGATGGCTTGTGTTATTCACCCTTCGTTTCGGTCGTTTTTTTAGATTCGCTTTTTTCCGAAAGTGAATGCGTAGTTTCCACGCCCAACCGAAACTCTTTTCCTAAAATCTTGATTATATCTAAGATTGACGGAGAAACGATTCCCACCATGATGACCACAACCTCCACGATTCCTTTTGACATCGAACGCATACGAGCTGACTTTCCGATTCTGGATCAGGAAATCAATGGCCGTAAGCTGGTCTATTTCGATAACGCCGCGACTACGCAAAAGCCGATTCCAGTGATTGAAGCGTTGATGAATTACTACCGGGGCTACAATGCCAATATTCACCGGGGTATTCACACGCTGGCGGAAAAAGCGACGGCTGATTTTGAGGCCTCACGTCGGGCCGTTCGGGATTTTCTGAACGCTCCTTCGGCGGAAGAAATCATCTTCACGTCAGGTACGACCATGAGTATAAACCTTGTGGCTCAGACCTACGGACGGCACTTTCTCAAAGAAGGCGACGAAATTATCATTTCCGGACTGGAGCACCACTCCAACATCGTTCCCTGGCAAATGCTGGCGGGCGAAAAAGGCTTGACCATCCGGGCTATTCCTGTACTGGAAAATGGTGAACTTGATCTCTACACGTTCGAAGGTATGCTCTCTGAACGCACGAAGATTGTAGCCGTCAACCACGCTTCCAACTCCCTGGGAACGGTCAATCCCGTCAAGGAAATCATTGCCAAAGCTCACGCAGCCGGTGCCGTGGTTCTGATTGACGGAGCACAGGCCAGTAGCCACCTTGACATCGATGTGCAGGACCTGGACGCGGATTTCTACGCTCTTTCAGCTCATAAAATCTACGGTCCGACCGGACTGGGTGTGCTGTACGGAAAACGGGCTTTACTCGAAGCCATGCCTCCCTATATGGGCGGTGGAGAAATGATCAAGGAAGTAACGTTCGAGAAAACGACGTACAACGACCTGCCCTACAAATTCGAAGCCGGTACTCCCAATATCGCCGATGTGGTAGCCCTGAAAGCGGCAATTGACTACATCACCAGCATTGGCAAACCGAACATTGCGGCTTACGAACATCAGTTGCTGCAATACGCGACCGAGCAAATTGGTCAGATGGACGGCATTCGGCTGATTGGTCAGGCGAAGGAAAAAATTTCGGTACTGTCTTTCGTACTGGAAGGCGTGCACCATCAGGACATTGGGATCATTCTTGATCAGCAGGGCATTGCCGTGAGGACGGGTCACCACTGTACGCAACCTGTCATGGACCGTTTCTGCATTCTCGGAACAACCCGTGCCTCATTTGCGATGTACAACACGATGGAAGAAATCGATAAATTAGTCGCCGGTTTGCAGCGAGTGAAAAAGCTCATGGCGTAATTTAGTTGATGGTTATTGGTTGTTCGTTGATGATTTCCACTGATTCGATCAACTTAAAACTACCAACCACTATCAACCAACAACTACCAGATATGACTATTAACGAAACCCAGGACGAGATCATCGAAGAGTTTGAATTGTTCGACGATTGGGAAGGGAAATATGAATACATCATTGATCTTGGCAAGAAACTGACGCCCCTGGACGAGCAGTATAAAACCGAGGATCATATCATCAAAGGCTGTCAGAGCCGGGTATGGCTCCACGCAGCACTGCAGGGCGACCGGGTTATCTTTACGGCTGACTCCGACGCGATTATCGTTAAAGGTCTGATTTCCATGCTGGTGCGGGTATACTCGGGTCACACGCCCGATGAAATTGTCAATTCGGACCTGTACTTCATGGAAAAAGTAGGTTTACAGCAACACCTGGCCCAAACCCGTTCCAACGGGCTGGCGTCCATGGTCAAGCAAATGAAAACCTACGGTCTGGCGTTTAGTGCTTTACAGAAAGGTTAGGTCGTTTTGGGTTTAGGGTTTTGAGTTAGAGCTTCCGAGCTTCACATAGAATTAATACGTTTGGAATTTAGGGTTTTGAGTTGGGGCTTCCGAGGTTTGTGTTCGAAGATACCGCGTTGGCCTGTAGTAGCAGTTTATTGATCAGTAGTCATTAACTCCAAACCCTAAACTCCAAACTCCAAACATAATTATCCCATGACTGAATCCGAATTACGGGACAAGGTAGTAGCTGCCCTGAAAACCGTATATGACCCTGAAATTCCCGTGGATGTCTACGAGCTGGGTCTGATTTATGACATTAAAATCTTTCCGGTTAATAACGTTTATGTACTCATGACGCTGACCTCGCCGGCTTGTCCTTCCGCGGGTGAAATTCCAGGAGAGGTAGAACAGCGAGTCCGCGAAATCGAAGGCGTATCCGACGTATCCGTTGAATTAACGTTCGATCCTCCGTACAGTCAGGACATGATGTCGGACGTGGCCAAACTGGAGTTAGGATTCATGTAGCATGGTTTCTAGTTGTTAGTTTTAGGTTGTTTGTTACTAGTGAATCAGGCAACTAGTAACAACCATTAACAAACAACCAGCAACGATCAACCAGTATCAATCAACCAATAAAAGTCTAATCACTTAATAAATCATCAAGCAATGTCAATGTACCCTGCTGAATTAGTACTGCCGATGCGAATGGATATCGCGGAAGGTGGTTTCAAAGAATTACACACGGCTCAGGAAGTAGACCAAACGATGGCGGAAGCCGAAGAAGGTACTACGCTGGTATTCATCAACTCCGTATGTGGTTGCTCGGCCCGTACGGCTCGTCCCGGTGTGAAATACGCAGTGAATAATTCCCAGTTCAAACCCGATCGTTTAGCGACGGTTTTTGCGGGTGTGGACATGGAAGCTACGGCGAAAGTTCGGGAGTACACGTTACCTTATCCCCCCAGCTCACCCGCGATTGCTCTGTTCAAAGACGGTGAACTG
This sequence comes from Siphonobacter sp. BAB-5405, assembly GCF_002872335.1. Taxonomy (GTDB): domain Bacteria; phylum Bacteroidota; class Bacteroidia; order Cytophagales; family Spirosomataceae; genus Siphonobacter. The sequence goes on from NZ_NJAG01000016.1 coordinate 161,738, forward strand.
GTACACTTCGTCGAACGTCACCACATTGAAGGTCGTCCGGCAGAAGTAATTGCTCAGCATCTGGAAATGGTTTTCGAAGAATTTTGCAGCCCTGCTGAAGCCTAAGAAAATCAACGCCTCTGGCGGATAAAATAAAAAGTAGCCCTTCCGAGTTAATATCGGAAGGGCTTATTTTTTGCTGGGAAGTGTTTAACTTCGCCCCATCCGCCCATTGGCAGGTCTATTACGCACGCATGAAAAAAATACGCGTCTTTTTCAGTACGCTCTGGAAAATCATTACGTTTCCCTTCGTCTGGATCTTTAGTAAGCTCTGGAGCCTGATTCGTATGCTGCTGGCACGAATCATCGGACAGCCCTATGTACGCTTCGAAACCAATGTATCCGACTTCTGGCTACACCGGGTTCGGGCTCCGTACCGGGCCTTCCGCCGCAAACATCCCTGGCCGGGTCGCATTGCCAGTTTTGGTATCAATCTCGTCGTACTGCTGTTGGTATACTGGTTTGTACTGGAAACGAACTTCCTGTACCTCACCGGCGAAACCCCCAGTACCGAAGAACTTGCCAACCCTGACCTGGCCGTAGCCTCCGAAATTTACACGGCGGATGGTAAACCCATCGGTCGCTTTTTCACCGAAAACCGTACCCCCGTACGGAACTTCGATGAACTTCCCAAACACATCGTCGATGCCCTGATTGCTACCGAAGATGCCCGCTTCTACGAACACGGCGGTATTGACTGGCCGGCCATGGGTCGTGTGGCATACGGAGTTCTCACACGTAATCAACGCGGCGGTGGTTCGACCATCACCCAGCAGGTCGCGAAAAACCTCTTTAAGATTCGTAAGAAGCAGGGCATTGGCCGTAAAGGTTTGCTTGGCTCCATTCCGGTTTTGGGTCTATTTGTCATTAAGTCGAAGGAATGGCTTACGGCCATGAAACTCGAACGACAATACTCCAAACAGGATATTCTGCTGATGTACTTCAATACGGTCGATTTCGGTTCCAACACCTACGGAATCCGGACGGCGGCCCGCGTGTATTTTGGCAAGCAACCCCAGGACCTGAGTGTACAGGAAGGTGCGGTACTGGTCGGTCTTCAGAAAGCAACAACTACCTATAACCCGTTCCTGAATCCGGAACGATCCAAAGAACGCCGGAACGTGGTACTCGCTCAGATGGCCAAGTACGGCTACCTGACCGCCGCTCAGTCGGATTCCATCGCAAGCCTTGATCTGGGCGTGCGTACCGACCGCGAAAAAGCCCTGCAGGAAGAAGAAGCCGTGGGTTACGAAGGTTATTTCAAAAAATACATTGCCGAAGCCGTGGCCAAATGGGCCGAGGCCAACGACGAACGCGTGGATTTGTACACCGATGGTCTGAAAATCTACACGACGATCGACTCCCGCATGCAGTCGGATGCCATCAAGGCTCTGGTTAGCAACATGCGGAAAACCCAGCGGGAATTTAAAGGACACTGGGGCTCCCGCAACCCCTGGATTTACGAGAATGGTCAGGAAATTCCTAACTTTCTGGACTCCGCGGCGAAACGCACGGAAGCCTACAAGGCTTTGGCCAAACGCTACCCTAATCAGCCCGATTCCGTCTGGTATTACCTGAAAAACAGAAAACATCCGGTACGCGTTTTTGCCTGGAATGACAAAGCCCGAACCGACGACGAACCGCAGATTACCCGTGCTGAACAGGAGTTTTCCTCACTGGATTCTCTGTCGTACTACAAACGGATGCTACAGGCGGGTATGTTCGCGATGGATCCCCAAACGGGTTACATCAAGGCCTGGGTAGGTGGTTTGGACTACAATTATTTCAAGTACGATCACGTGCGGCAGGCCAAGCGTCAGCCCGGATCGACCTTTAAGCCGATTATGTACTGCTCGGCGATTGATGGCCCCCGGAATTTGAGTCCCTGCTATCAGGTGAAAGATCAGCCCTTCACGAAAGTGTACGAAGAAAAGGGTGAAGTCAAAAAATGGTCGCCCCAAAACGCGGAAGGCTATTTCACCTATCGTGACATGACGTTACGCGAAGCCATGGCCCGTTCCATCAACTCGGTAGCCGCCCAGGTAACCGATCTGGTTACACCCGATACGGTAGCCATGTACGCCCATAAGCTGGGCATCAAGAGCCGGATTCAGCCCGTTCCTTCGGTGGGTCTGGGCTCAGAAGACGTGTCCTTGTACGAAATGGTACAGGCCTACGCTACGTTCCTCAACGGCGGGTTCCGGATTGAGCCGCAACTCGTCATCCGCATTGAAGATCGCGATGGCGAAGTACTGGCCGACTTCAAAGATACCGCCGTGAAAAACCGTACGCAGGTCATTCGTCCGGAATCAGCTTTTCTCTTGCGTAACATGTTGCAGGGCGGTATCACGGGCGGTGGTACTTCTTCCCGATTACTCTGGCAATTCAACCCTAAAGGCGTATCGCGGCAGACCCTGTACGATTCTTTTGGGGGTAAGACGGGTACTACATCCAACTATTCCGACGGCTGGTTCATGGGCGTAACCACCGATCTGGTAACGGGCGTCTGGGTCGGGGGCGATGACCGAAGTATTCACTTCAAAGGTCGACGCGGGGAAGGAGCCCAAACGGCCCTGCCGATTTATAAGGATTTCATGCTGCGTATTCTGAATAGCGGAGCGTATACCCTTAAACCATTCCCGACCGAACAGGAGTTGAATCTGATTGTTACGAAGGAATACAAATCCTGCCAGACCTGGTACGCTCCGATTCAAAGTGATACCACGAATTACTTTGCAAATGATTCGCTGGAAGATCTTTTTGCTCCGCCCATCGTGGAACCCAGACCCGACAGTACCCTGAATTTTAATTAAACGCATGATTGATAAACATCAGATTTCCGAGTACTTCAAGGGATTGCAGGATCACATTTGCCAGGAGCTGGAAAAAGCCGATGGGAAGGCCCAGTTCCGGGAAGATCACTGGGAACGTCCCGGCGGCGGCGGCGGTCGCTCACGGGTCATTGCCGATGGAGCCGTACTTGAAAAAGGAGGCGTAGGTTTTTCCGCGGTATCGGGTGAAATCCATCCAAAAATGCGGGCTTCGCTGGGTGTGGAAGAAGGAACGGAATTCTTTGCTACGGGTGTTTCGATTGTACAACATCCGGTAAATCCGAATGTACCCATCATCCACATGAACGTCCGGTACTTTGAGCTTTCGACGGGAAGCTGCTGGTTTGGCGGGGGCATCGATCTGACCCCTCATTACGTCAACGAAGCGGATGCCCGCTGGTTTCATCAGCAATTGAAAGCAGCCTGTGACCGCTTTTCACCGGAGTACTATCCCAAATTTAAGAACTGGGCGGACGACTATTTCTTTTCGCCGCACCGCGATGAAACGCGGGGTATTGGAGGAATTTTCTACGACTATTTAAAACCCTCCGAAACGCAGAGTAAAGAACACCTGTTTGCATTTACAAAGGCTATTGGCGAATCGTTTGCACCGATTTATACCAGCCTGATGTTGAAACATCGGGACGAGCCTTACACCGAAGCTCAACGCGACTGGCAACTCCTGCGGCGGGGTCGGTACGTTGAGTTTAATCTGGTCCATGACCGGGGTACCAAATTCGGTTTGGAAACCAATGGTCGTACGGAATCCATTCTCATGAGTTTACCTCCCCTGGCCCGCTGGGAATACGATCATCACCCCGAGCCGGGCAGTGCCGAAGCTCAGACACTGGCCTGGTTACGCAAGGGCGTAGACTGGGTATAGTCCTATTTCGTTTTTTTTAGAACCCCGGATTCATTCCTGCTTTAGGTAATGGATCCGGGGTTTTTCCTTTTTTGGCTTCCGTATTCTCTACAGTTCATTCTCCGTTTTATACACTTCAGCCCGTATTGCTGGCACCTGGTTCGGCTTGTTCTGGAATGGGCAGTAACGTTCAGCCATTTTTGTAAGGTCGCTGGCGGAAACCTCTCTATATAGGCCACTATCGCGTGAGATTGAATCCAGCGACTATTCCCCTGTTTCCTTCAACCTAAAATTGTTTTGTTTATCATGAAAGCCCTCAAAAAGTACCTTGTACTGGGACTGTGTACCCTTACGCTTACCGGTTCGCTGAGTAGTTGTGCCACCGTTTTTGGCGGACGCATTACCGATCATCAACGACGTAAACCGGGAGCGGGTGAACCCCAGCGAGCCGTTCGTACCGGTGCCCTGATTGCCGATATTATTTTATTCTGGCCGGGACTCATTGTTGATTTTGCCACGGGTGCTATTTATAAACCCAATCGTAACGCTCAGGCAGCTCAACAAACGCCGCCAACCGCCCAGCCCGCAAAAGTTTCTCGTTAGTTTTTTACGCTCGTCCCCCGTGTGTGAGGAAAGGATGAGTGGCGTATCCAGTCGCAAAACGTTCAACCGACAACCATTTTTACCTTCAACGATCTGATTTTATTCATTGCTGCATTGCCCGGATTCGTTACGGTGATAACTTGTAACGCATCCGGGCAACCGCTTTTGGGGCCCGTTTCTTTTCCTTAATGAACGCAATGAAATACGGTATCTTCCTGGCCGGTCTGGCGATGAGTGGTCAGGTGCTGGCTCAGACCCCTTCTTTAACCGAAGCTCAGGCTTCCCATTTAGCGAGCCTGCCCCTGCATTGTATCACGCAGGTACTCCCCAACAAGCCCAATCATACGTACGAATTTGAGTCGGATCTCCAACTGACGCCTCAGCAATTACACCCTTCCTTCTACGGTTGTCTGGACTGGCATTCCTCCGTACACGGGCACTGGATGCTGGTACGATTGCTGAAAACGTTTCCAACATTGCCGGAGCAGTCGGCCATTCGGGCTGTGCTGGATTCAAGTTTTCAGGCCTCACGCCTACAGGCGGAAGCGGCGTATTTCGATACTTACAAATTGGCGAAAGGCTTTGAGCGTACCTACGGCTGGGCCTGGTTGCTGAAACTAGACGAAGAGCTGCAAACCTGGAACGACCCGCAGGCGAAAGTCTGGCACCGGAATCTTCAGCCCCTCACGGCCAAAATCCTGACGCTCTGGAAAAACTTTCTACCCAAACAAACCTATCCGAATCGCACGGGCGTGCACCCCAATACGGCTTTTGGTCTGGTGTTTGCCTTGGATTACGCCCGAACTGTCAAGGATACGGCGTTTGAAAAACTAATCATTCAGCGAAGCAAAGATTACTACGGCGGCAATACCAATGCACCGGGTTATCAGGAACCCGACGGTACGGATTTTCTGTCGCCTTCGCTGGAAGTCTGCGATCTGATGCGTCGGGTTTTGCCTGCCAAGGATTTTCTGAACTGGTTCGATCGCTACTTAAGCAAGGAAAGTCTGAACACGGTGACCAAGCTTCCTTTCGTAAGCGACCGTACGGATTATTCCATCGTTCACCTCGATGGTCTTTGCCTGAGCCGGGCCTGGTGCATGAAGGGCATTGCTTCTGCCCTGCCGAAACAGGATAAACGTCGTCAGTTGCTGCTTGATAGTGCCAGCGAACACCTTAGTAAAACCTTACCGCACGTGGCAGCGGGCAATTACGGTGGCGAACACTGGCTGGCTTCCTTTGCCGTATACGCGTTGAGTGTAGAGTAAATGATTCTATTTCGACAGACTGGCGGGTAAATCATATAGCAGCCAGTCTTTCTTACGGATAGAAGAAGCTTTGCTTTTCACCAATTTCACAAAATCGGCGATACCGATGGGTTCGTTGCCGTTCGGATGAATCAGAACGATACTCCCGTTCTGGGGTATTTGTCCTTTCGCCAGCCAGGCGTCGCTTCCGAGCGGTAACAAACCCAGCTTGAGGATTTCGTCGAAAATGGATCGGTCTGAAATCAGGCCAGGGAAGCGAAAAAAGATGGAAGGCAGTAATCCGTGAGTAATCATGGCCTGTTCATTTTGTAACACTTCATCCTGAATGTTTGTACCGTTTTTTAACAGAAAATTGCGGGTCAGGGGCAGCTTCGGATTGAAGTAATGGTGAAAGGAATGGTTCACCCAGGTAATGCGTAAGTCACCGCGTTTTTCGAGGCTTCTCAGCCATTCCAGGTCATCTTCGTGGGTTTGAATCCAGAGTCCGGTGATGGTAATGGTGAGCGGTATGGGCTTCTCTTCGGGTTCGAAGGCGGCGATGAGGTCTTCAAATACGGAACGGGTTAACGGTTTGTGGGAAGGACATAAATCCATCGTTAGACTAAAGCCTTTTTCATTGACATTGGTACGTTCGATTCCAGCGTCTTGCAATGGCCCCTCCCGCAGCTGTTCCTGCTTCAACGCCCGACCGTAGGCAGTACCCGAGATGGTACGAGAGACAGCCTGCGGTTCCAGCGGCTGCACGACCACATCCGGTGCGATGGTTGTCTCCAGCGTTTTCGGGTTGACCATCCAGTAATAGTTTTTTCCTTCCTGTTGCCAGCGACGTAACACGAGCTGACCATTGCTTTGTCCGTTCCAGACCTGGTAGTTGGTCAGTTGACCATACGCCGTAGAGACGCTTAGTACCGATAGGGTAAAGACAGACCGAAGAAGTATTTTCATATCCTTGGGGAATTCGTATCAGTTAATTAGTGGCTGAATTTATTAATAGCGGATGCTTCGTTTTCAGCGTGGAGCTATTTTATGCAAAAAAATGGCTGGTTGTATATGCTATAGAGCAATTACGAAGCGTGTAAAGAGCGGAGTAATGATGTCCACGGGTGTAACCGATGTCCATGGGTTACACCCCTCCGGGGTTCGGTAATAGCCTTGCTCTCCACTAACTCGTATTCCTTCGCTGTTCTTGCTGTTCCTGATTTGTAATCAGTAACCTACCTGTTGTGGATTTTCAATTCATGAAATTATAAATCCGAAAGCTGCGAAATGGGCACTGCTACCCTTCTTTCAAACGATCACCCCAACTCTGAAGGAGTTCAATATACATAACCTCGTATGCGAGGTGCTTGACCAGCCAGGTAGGCACAGCCTACCAACTTACACGTCCGTAGCAAATGCTACGGACAACGCGTCCGCTGACTCTATCGGATTTCTAAAATAAATCTGGAATGGATAGGCCCTTGGAAATTGTCAGAGGGTAGGAACACGTTTTGAAACTTATCACTTCACTTTTTCAAACGAACACTCAACCCCGAAGGGGTTCAACAGCAATAGCCCCGGAAATGCGGGGGTGCTTGCACCCGCCCCCCTATGCCATGCACCGTAACCCGGAAATCCTCCTCCAGACAAGCCCTCTAAACAAACAACCCGAAGGCCTGAAGCCTCCGGGTTGTTGTAGGTCGACTAAATCTCGCACTACTGCACCGGATCGAAAGATCCGCCCCAGGTGTTATTCTGGATGAGTCTCGGGTTATTATCGATCGCCGATTGTGGAATGGCAAAGAAGTAATATTCCGGCTTCCAGTTGATCGTATACCGCGTATCCATATCCTTGAACGAGATCGTAAAGTACTTTTGATACGCCTCGTCCAGATTGATGTTGTTACGATTATTCGCAAAATCAGCGGGTACACCGGTCGTTTTCAGGTTGATGATTACTCCGGTTCGGCGTTTACCGTTCAGCGTTTTTTCGATCAGTTTCCAGCGTCGCAGATCCCAGAAACGTTTTCCTTCGAAGGCAAACTCAATCTGGCGTTCGTGCAGAATGGCCTCAAAGAGTTCCGACCGGGTCATGTTTTCCTTTAATCCGTACAAACCATTGGTACCCGCTTCGATCCCGGCCCGTTTGCGAATGGCTTTCAATTGCGTGTAGGCGTCGTCGAGTCGGTCTGCCCCTACCGCACTTTCCGCCAGATTCAACAGCACTTCGGCAAAGCGAATTTCCATCCAGTCCGTACCAGCAAATTGAACTTCACCAATTGCGAGGCTGGGGTTAATGGCCTTCCGCGTGTAAAAACCCGTGTTACTGGCCCGTTGCTCGACGGTTTTTCCACCGGCAAAATACGTCCAGAGGCGGTAGTTCGTATTACCATTCAAGGGCCAAGTGGCACCGTTGTAGGCAATGGTTTTGCCAAAGCGAGGATCCCGGTTTTTGTAGAACAGCGTATCCGAATACGCGTACTTCGTCGATTCGCCGGGCTTCTTGCCGTCCAGCATCGGGAAAGCTTTGACCAGTTCCCAGGAAGGCTGGTTCGAGCCACCGCCCGTGCCCGTATAAGAGGGGCGGGTCGAATTATCGTATCCGTTATTTTTGTTCAACTGACCGCCTGAGTTCGTATTAAAACCCGTAATGAAAACGGCTTCCGGGTTATTCACTTCCTGGAACCATAGCTGATCAAATGAGTCATTCAGTTTGTAGCCACTGGCCGTCAGAATGGCATTGGCCTGTACGCTGGCGTCATACGCTGCCTGCCACTTGCTCTTGACGTCGCCGGGGTTGAACTGCGGACTAGCCGCGTACAACAACACCCGAGCCTTAAGTGCGGCGGCGGCTCCTTTCGTAATCCGGCCCCAATCGGAGGTAGTCCAGGTATTGGGCAGGTACCGCATCGCCGAATCCAGGTCGGCCGTAATCTGCGTATAAGTTTCCGTCGTCGTATTCCGGGGGACAAAGGTTCCTTCCTTAGCCTCCACGCCTACCGCATACTGCGGCGTTAAGATCAGGGGTACGCCCCCGTAGATCCGTACCAGATCGAAATACCGCCAGGCCCGGAAAAAGAAAGCCTGAGCTTTCATGCGGTTTTTAGTGGACGGTTGTAGTGCTCCTTTGCTGACCTCTTCCAGGAACATATTCAACTGCCGGATTTTGGCGTAGTTGTTGGTATTGTTGAGGGCCGTTCCAAAATCAGCTACGTCATTCGGCTGAATGGTTCCTTCGAAGTATTTACTTTCTCCGTAAGATTCATCCGATAAGTTACTGGACGTTCCCCAGGTTCCGCCCCAGCTGGGCAGGTTCTGATCATAGAGGTAGTTCAGACTCAGGTTCGTTAGTGTAGAATCGTTGTAAATCAGTTCCGGCGGCGTGGAACCCAGGTCGGTTTTATCCAGAGCTTTCTCGCAGCTGGTCATCAGCCCGAGCAGACTGCCCGCCACCATCAGTGTATGTATACCTTTCATTTCGTTCGTCAATTAAAAACCCACATTCAGACCCAGCGAAAACGACCGGATGGTCGGATAGGAATCGTAAGCTCCCTGATACGTTTTGTACGTGTAGGGATTGTAAAAATTAATCGGGTTGATCGCTACCAGAAACACGCTCATGCTGCCGATTCCCATATTTTTAGCTACAGGAGCGGGTAATGCGTAGTTGATATTCAGGTTTCGCATCGCGAAGCTGAAGGAATTCCTAAACCAGAACGACGAAGCCACACTGTACGAATCTTCGTAGAACGGGTCGGGATACGCGGCGTTCGGGTTTTCCGGTGTCCAGTGATCCGTCCAGAAGGAAGGGCGGTTTACCGTGGGGCGGGCCCGGGAACGAGCGGAGCCTTCTACCATAGCCTGTCCACCAAAACTACCACCCATCACTGCGGCCAGCGTAAAGGATTTATACGTCGTACTTACATTGAAACCAAAGCTGTAGTGGTTGTCTTCCTTGGGCGTCAGGAAATCCATATCCACGTCCTTCGTGATTTTTCCATCCGGAGCCGTAAACTGACCCGAAGCATCTTTGGGACCGCGAATGTCTTTGTAGTACAGCATACCGGGTTTCGGAACGACGCCGAAGATGGTATAACCGGGATTGGCTTCCAGGTACCGATCCACTTCGTCCTGCGAACGGAACATGCCTTCGTACACGTAGCCCTGTAAGCCCATATCGGTTGAGCGGCCTGTAGGGTCTTCGTAGGTACCTAGCTTGCCGCGTTCAACGTCTACCCGAATGCGTTTGTTGTCACTCCAGGCCAGGAAGGTGTTGATTTTATACGACCAGTCCTTGTTGATTTTGTCCGAATAACCCAGGGAAAGTTCGAAGCCAAAGCCATTGACAATCGAGAAGTTTTCGGAAGGCAGCGTCGCCCCTACCGTCAGCGGTACGGAAGAAGACAGGGCCGTCAGCATATTGTAGCGGTGATCGTAAAAGCCATCCAGCGAAAACGACAGACGATTTCTGAAAAACTGAGCATCGATCCCGGCGTTGTATTTCATATTGTCATCCCAGCGAATACCCCGGTTAGCCATGATGTTGTTGGGTACGACGCCCAGGGGACGATCGCTATTTCCACCGAATACGGCTCCTTTCCCTACCTGAATCGAGTAGCTGTTCAACCAGTTATAGGGCTTGGTAGCATCCCCACCGGATAAACCTACGGATCCACGGATTTTCAGGAATTCGACAAAGGATACGCCATTTTTAAAGAAGGGTTCTTCGGACAGCACCCAGCCCAGGGACAGGGAGGGGAAGAAACCCCAGCGATATTCGGGGGCAAAGTTGGTCGAACCATCGTACCGAAGGGCGACTTCGGCCAGGTACTTATCGTCGTAATTGTAATTGATCCGTCCGGCGTACGACAGCGTCCCAGCCTCCGTTTCGGTTTCCTCGGCGGTTTGGGCACCGGTGGCGTAACGCATGTTGTCTAAGCCGCCAATGATGGGGTTTTCCCGCAAACCGGCCAGCATATCCGTCCGGCGTTCCGACTGCTCGAAAAACGCAATCCCGGATACATGATGTTTCCCAAACTGACGGTCATAATTCAGGTAGCCATTGAACTGATAGCTATCGACGTAACCCGGATTCAGACGAATCTGGTCGCCATTTCTCAACTGAATCGGATTTCCTACGATATCCCCGCCTACGATGTGCCGATGTTCGCCCAGCATACTGAAGTTATAGACGTTGTAGCGGGTACCGTACTGCTTACCGAAGGAGTTGTCCATGGTCTTGCTATACAACACCCGGGCCTTTAATCCTTTGATAAACGGGATATCGTACTCCAGGTTAGCCATCACATTCAGCCCCGTATTCCGGGTCGCCGTGTAGTTATTGGATCGCTGAATTTCGAAAAAGTGGAAGGATTCCAGGTTGTTCTGGTTCCCGCCGGGTTGCAATACGGGCAGACCGTTAACGTACGGAGGATTGAACTGTGACGTGTACAATAGCCCTCGCATATCATTCTCTGCGTTTTCTCCACCCTGCTTCAGGTAGTACATCCGACGCTGCGACAAGTCTCCACTCAGGATAAATCCGGCTCTCAGGTTTTTGGTTACCTTGATGTCCGTACTGGCCCGGAACGTCCATTTGTTCGCATTGATATTGTCGAAGTTGGCATTCTGGTAGTTGTACGATACCCCGGCGTAATACGTAGCCCGCTCCGATCCTCCGCTGACGTTTACCGCATGGCGGGTTAGTGTCGCAGGTTTCCAGGCCATTTCCAGCCAGTTGTAACTGTTATTGCGGAAATGTTCCAGCTCGTCCTGCGTATAGTAAAGCGGATCATTGGCTGGTTTACCCTGCGTCCGGTAGTAATCGTTCAAATACGTGGCCTGCTCGTACCCGTTCATCATCGAGGGCAGACGAATGGCATCCGTAATCCCAATAGAACCGCTGTAATTTACTTTCGGTGCTCCGGCTTTTCCGCGTTTAGTAGCGACCACGACCACCCCCTGATTGGAACGGGCTCCGTAAATGGCAGCGGCGGCGTCCTTCAGTACCGATATGGCTTCTACTTCCGAAGCATCCAGTACGTTAAAATCGTCTTCCGTACGAACGACGTTGTCAATGACGTAAAGTGGACGTACCGTTCCCCCATCTTTAGCCAGTACAATCGGGTTCCGAACGGTTATCCCGCCATTATCGCCGGGCCGTCCGGTTCCCCCCGAGACGTTCACGCCGGGCAACTGGCCCTGCAAAGCCGCTGACAAGCTACCCACCGGCAGTTGCTGAATGGCTTTCATGTCTACCGGAGCGACAGCCCCCGTCAGACTCACCTTCTTCTGCGTACCGTACCCTACCACCACAACCTCATCGAGAGCGGCATCGTTATCTTCCATTTGCACCAGAAAGTTCGTCCGTTTGGCTACGGCTACTTCCTGGGTTTTATAGCCCACGCTACTGAAAATCAGGGTCTCCTCACCCGTAGGCAGGTTCAGTCGGAACACCCCTTTTGCATCGGTAACGGTACCGGAGCTGGTTCCCTTAATGGCCACACTCACGCCTACCAGAGGCATACCTTTCGCGTCCTGAACGGTACCCGTCGTATTAATAAATGCCGAAGCTTTGCTAGCCGTAGGATGTTTGAGTTTAGGTTCCGCATAGGCATAGTCTACGCATCCCACAAAACCGGGCAATAATGTACAAATGACCCTTACAATTTTTTTCATAAGATGTTTGAAGCGTAAAGAAGTAGCATCGTATTATGGCAGGAAGTGTTACTTAATTAAGTTTATTTTTCTCACGGGCAATACGCTCTTCCCAGGCCTTACTCGCCTGTTTCATATCGATACCGGAGGCCGACAGATAGTTATTAATTTTACCCTTGTACTTCCCAAACCACGCGTGTTTTTTATTGGATGATTCGGCATCCATGGCCCGTTCACGAGCTTCGGTTAAGTAAGCAAGAATTTGCTTTTTCTGCCCTTCTGTTAAATCAGGTAACATCTCCTGATACCCCTTGTATGTGATCGGCAAAACTCCGTACGTCATACCATCCTTAACCGCCTCTATTTGTTGCTCCGAAAGCACTTTTTTTAACTTGGACAAGTACGCGGAATGGGCCTTTTCTAAGGCTGCCATTCGTTGATCCTCTACCTGCCTTATTTTCGTTTCCTGAATTTCTTTAGAAAGATCCGTTGCTGCTTTAATTTGCTTAATCTGTGCATTGTATAGATCATGCGTCGTATTCAACTGCCGATACTGATCTACAATAATATCCCGAACTTTTACTGAATCAGGCGTGTGTAAAGCAGTAACAATTTTCTCAGCCCGTTTCGTAATGGTCTGCGTATAGGCCTCAGCTTCCTGTTGGGTATTCTGGGCTTTTGCTCCCATACTAATACCTACGACCATCGTAATCGTTACAAGGATTTTATTCATTGGAATAAATAGAAAGTATGGTAGTTCCTGTGCGAAATTTTGCGTTTATGCCAGCTTTTAAATAAAGTCCTTTATTTTCCCGAAGACCCTTACTCGATTCTGCAGATGATGAAGACTAAAAGCGTCCAATCCATGGCAAACTATAGCTAGCTTAAACCTCTCAAAGGGTGAAAGTTTATGGATAGTACTCGTAAAATATATTTGAATAGTACAAATTTTGCACTTTTCAATCATAAATTAGTCCTCATTATTATCAACTTATTATAGGAAATTATCATAGAATTCATTTGAATTATTATATTTGTATTTCCTTACGTTCTTCCGCCCAGTTTCAGATCGAGAACAATAAATCTTTTAATAAAAAAATTTATAATCGTCTGTCATACAGATCATTATAAATACATCGATAAAACAGACATTGCTGCACGAGTTTAGCGATGTTTGCTCGTTTTGTTCAGGTTGAAGAGAAACGGTAAGGGTAAGATTTAACAGAATCCCGGAGTAAGCACTTTCTAAGTTTCGCTCCGATGCATTCACACCTCTAAGAAAACGATCAACGCCTTGCGTACATGAAGCCTCTATTTCACAAAGTCCCCGTTAAACTGGAGAGTTCTTTCAGCATTCGTCACGACATTAAACCTAATTTCGGTACCATCTGGCATTATCACCCGGAAATCGAACTTCATTACGTCATTCAGGGCGAAGGCGTCCGATTCATCGGTGATAACATCAGC
>NZ_NJAG01000064.1 GCF_002872335.1 Siphonobacter sp. BAB-5405
CGGCCCGCCTGCCAGTCGGCCTTGGCCTGTTCAATCCGTTCTTTACTGGAAGAAACGAAGTTCCACCAGATGTAACGATCGCCCAGGTGTTCACCACCCAGTAACATGATCGTACTGTTTTCAACCGCCACTAAGACTGGATCAATACCGGGCGTAAAAACCAGCAACTGCCCTACGCCGTAGCGATGACCATTGATTTCCACGCTGCCTTTGGCTACGTAGGCTCCCCGTTCGGAGTAGCCCAGGGGAATGCCAAAGCGGGTTCCGGCCTGTAAAACCACGTGCACGTAAAACAGCGGCGAATGGGTTTTGACATCATTTTTAACCCCAAAAGCCTCCCCGGCAATGAGTCGCATCCACACCCCTTTATCGGTAAAAACCGGCAATTGATCGGGCTGGTAATTGGTAAAAGCCGGGTCCGTTTCTTCGTCGGCTTGGGGCAGGGCCACCCAGGTTTGTAGCATCTCCAGCGATCCCCCGGCCAGCGTTGCCGGATCTTCGAAACGCTCGGAATGGGCAATGCCGCGACCAGCGGTCATCCAGTTCACTTCGCCGGGACGAATCACCTGTTCTACGCCCAAACTGTCGCGATGCGTAACCAGACCATTGAACAGGTAGCTGACTGTCGACAAGCCAATGTGCGGGTGCGGCAGCACGTCCATACTTGGCAACTGCTCGGCGGTAAACTGTACCGGACCCGCGTGATCCATAAAAATGAACGGGCCGATCATGCGTCGAAGCCGGTAAGGCAGAATCCGGCGAATCGTAAAGTTATTACCCAGGGTTGCGGGTCGGGCATCAATGATGAGGTCTAACATGGCATTTGGGATACATTAGCAATGAATGGTAGTACGTTTCAGTCCCTGACTCGTTCGACAGGACTTCCAGGTTCACTACGGGTATATAAAGAAGGCCATTATTCCATAACGTCTTTCAACGTTCTGTTTTCATGACAAACGATACGTCACAAAACACGGACCGGGACTTGAAAAAGCCATAATTAATAACGATTTACAAATATTAGGGAAAAGGCTGGCTTTTGCGGTCTAAAAGATAAGCGTAACCTATACATTTGCATATTCACGAAACCTGCTCTTCCCTAATGCTTAAGATTACTCTTCCGCTGATTACAGCTTCCTTATTACTATTCTGGAATACCTCCCGCACGGATCGCCCGCAGTCGCTTCCCTCGCAGCGGGTGCTCATCGACTCCTTGCCCAACGGAACCAGCTGGCCCGGAGAATTACGGGTGACTCCTTTTACCGGACCGGAGCTGACGCCAAGTCCCGCCTGTCTGGCCGTATCACCCTCGGGAGAAGTATTCGTAGGGGTGGATAAAATGGGTTCGCTGGGTAAGAAGCCGGGGCAGGGCAGTATCGTCCGCCTTGTTGACAGCAATCACGATGGCAAGCTCGATTCGCATACCATTTTTGCTAAAGTCGATAACCCACGAGGTATTTTGACCATTGGCGATCAGGTATTCGTACTTCATACGGTTTTCTCGAAGGAAAAGGGCGTGGCTACGGGGATGGACCTGGTCGTGTTCGACGATAAAAACCATGATGGCGTAGCAGACGGACCTTCCCGCCCCCTGATTGAGCACATCAGTAACCCAAATTTTCTGCAAAGCCGGGGAACGGATCACGCGACCAACGGCATCCGTCAGGGCATTGATGGCTGGATTTATATCTCCGTGGGCGATTTTGGTTTCCATGACGCCGTAGACCGGTCGGGGAAAAAACTGACCATGCTCGGCGGCGGAATCGTGCGGGTACGGCCCGACGGTACGGAAATGGAAGTGTATGCCCATGGCACGCGAAATGTGTACGACGTCGCTATTGACCCGTACATGAACATTTTCACGCGGGAAAACACCAACGACGGCGGCGGCTGGAACGTCCGCTTCAGCCATTTACTCCAAACGGGTGAATACGGCTATCCAACGCTGTTCATGCATTTCACCGATGAAATCATTCCCGCTCTGGTTGACGTGGGCGGTGGTTCGGGTACGGGCTCCTTGTTTATGGACGATGATACCTGGCCGGAGAAATACAACCGCGTGCCGATGATGGCCGACTGGGGTCGGAACCAGCTGTACCTGCACCGCGTAACGTCCGATCAGGCCAGTTTACGCAGAAGAAGAGGAGTTTATCAAACTTCCGCAGATTACGGATATTGACGTAGACGCGTCCGGACAGGCCTATCTGTCCGCCTGGGATGGTGCCGGCTATTCGGGTAATCCCGGTAAGGGTTTTGTGGTACGGGCGGTTCCGAAAAGCTGGAGTTACAAGCCCTTTATGGAAGTAAAGAAAGCCAATGTTGAACAGCTAGTCGGGGCATTGAAGCTGGGTAGTAGCGTAGCTCGTCTGGCTGCTCAGCAGGAATTGCTTACGCGTCCGGCTGCCAGCGTAGCTCCGGCCTCCTGGACGTTGGTGACGGATGCTGCTCAGCCGCTGCACAGTCGGGTAGCCGCTTTGTTCACCTACGCTCAGTCGGCGGGTAGTCAGGGCATCGGTAATCTGGTCAAACTGACCGAGGATGCCACCTTGCGGGAATTTGCTCTCAAGGCTCTGGCCGATCGGAAAGCCTGGGCTCAACAGGCTCCGCTTGAACCTTTCCTGAAAGCTCTGAACGATCCTTCGGCCCGCGTACAAACGGCGGCCATTATTGGTCTGGGCCGTCTGGGAAAACCGGAGGCTGCTACGGCTCTCTTGCAGGTGAAAGTACCGGCCTCTTTCGTAGCTCCTGCAGGCAATACCGAAGGACCGCACGCGACACCTAACTCGGCGATCGTACCAGCCCACCTGGCCGCTCGGGCACTCGTGAGCCTGAATGCCGTTGACGCCTGCGTAAAAGCACTGGGTACGGGACAATCCACCCTGGCTTTATGGGCCTTACGTTCCATGCACGATCCGAAAGCAGTAGACGGTATCATCGCTGCGTATGGCAAAACCAATGATGCTGCGTTGAAAAAGCAAATGCTGGTAACCCTCGCCCGTTTATATCAGAAAGAAGCCGATTACGACGGAAGCTGGTGGTGGAGTACGCGACCCGATACGCACGGCCCGTACTACAAAGCGATTGCCTGGGAATCGTCGCCGAAGGTGAAGGATTTTCTGATGAAACAGTGGCAACAGTCTGGTGACAAAGCCTTCTACGCGGATCTCAACAGCCGTCTTCGCATGAACATCGCCGAATGGGGTGGACAGGAGACTACGGTAGCGAAAGAAGAGGTTAAAGTAGACCTGGAGAAAATCAAGAATAAAAAAGGTCAGGTAGGCGAGTCGTCCATCGAGGATGTCATGCTGGCTCTGGAAAAACTGAAAGGAAATGCTACGCTGGGTAAAACCCTGTTTACGCAGCAGGGCTGCATTGCCTGCCATAGTCTGAGCCGTAACGAACCCATGAAAGGTCCGTTTATGGGACAAATTGGTTCGATCATGAGCCGGGATCAAATTGCGGAATCCATTCTGAAACCCAATGCCTCCATTTCTCAGGGTTTTGCAACGGTTATGATCACTGCGAAAGGCAAGAAAAGCTACATGGGCTTTGTAACGGAAGAATCCGCCAGCCGGGTCGTACTTCGCGACATTGCCGGGCAGGTATACACCATCAAAGCTTCGGATATTATCAGTCGGAAAGAAATGGAAAACTCGATGATGCCTGCGGGGCTGGCCAACGCCCTTTCGTACGAAGAATTTGCCTCCCTCGTCACTTTTTTGTCAGAGCAGAAAAAATAGACGGTCGAGGATTCTTATCAACTTATTAATAAGAAGGGCACGCAACATTGCGTGCCCTTCTTATTTTATTAACAATAACCCCTAAATTTTAGGTAGTTAATCTTAGCTTAAAAAGTTTATATTTTTTTATTAAGCAGTTGTATACGATGTAAAAATATACTTACTAAAATAAGGCTGGTTAAGCAGGGAGGGCGTTGTGATTTGTAAATCAATTACTACAGCAATCATTCATTAGTAGGCATCAGATCCATGCAATTGATTTTGTAAAAGTAAAAGGCTATTTGTGCTTTTAAAAAACTGACGTAGCAATAAAAATCTGTACTAAAAGAGACGTTTACGAGAAAAAATGAATGATAAAACAAGTGAATGGGCTTACTAGAAAAGTAGTGGCGAGATAAAATAGAGGTAGCCGTAAAGGTTATGTTCTGGTGAGTTTTTCAAAAATACATCTATTATGAAGCTCATTTTATTTACCTGCAGGTATATATGTTAATTGAAATTAACTAAAGACAATGTACTAAAGCCTAGTATTAATACTACATTAATTACTTAACTTCTTCTATGGTAAATATCAAATTTACGATATAGGTTTGAGTGTTTAAAAAGTGTATCTGCTGGTTTTTTCAGGATGTGAAGGAAATAATTTGCCTGCGGGCAATGGCTGAGGAAGGGAACTGAGAATGCCATACGACATCCGAATTATTAATTAAATTGACGGTTATGCAGCTCTCAACTAGACTATGTCCAGTTGTAGACTCAAATGGGGTACTCGCAGGCGGCTTGTACCCCATTCTTCTTTAATACGCCTGAAACGAAGGCAGAAATCTGGGTTCTTCCAGGCACTACAGGGTGATGAATGAAATGAAGGGGCTTATCCCGTAATTTTTCTAAAAAAAATCCCCGGCTTATCTTCGGCGATAAGGGACTTTTCCCGCTATTTGCTCTAAACCAACACAAGTAATGCGTTTGATTTACGCTGTTTTAACCAGTAAGCGTTTCGCAGTGCTAATGCTTGTCAGCCTGTTGTATCAGATCAACCTGAAGGCTCAGCCCTTTTCCAGACAGGTACACCGGATTGTTTTTCTGGGTAACAGTATTACGTACGATGGCCGTTACGTAACCGATGTAGCGGCGTACCTACGCGTGAAATATCCCCGTCAGAACTATGAAATCATCAACGTGGGTTTACCCAGTGAAACGGTATCGGGTCTATCTGAGCCCAACCACGCGGATGGTAAATTTCCCCGGCCCGATCTGCACGAACGGTTGAGTCGGGTTTTGCAGCAAACCAAACCTGATCTGGTAATTGCCTGTTATGGCATGAACGATGGAATCTACCTTCCTTGGGATGAAAGCCGGTTTGCTGCCTTCCGTACCGGAGTGCAGTGGTTGCATGATCAGGTCGTGAAGGCGGGTACCCCCATCATCCACGTTACCCCGCCCGTATACGATGAGAGTCGGGGACAGGCTCAGGGCTACGCCGCCGTACTGGATCGCTACGCCGAATGGCTACTTGCCCAGCGGGAAGCCCAACAGTGGCGGGTACTGGACCTTCACTTTCCCATGAAAACGTATCTGGAAACCCAACGACAACAGAACGCCACCTTTACCTGGCCGAAGACGGTATCCACCCGCAGGAACAGGGCCACTGGCTCATGGCTCAACAACTCCTGGTAGGGCTGGGGGAAGATCAGGTAGCTACCGCGACGGATGCCCGGGCGAGCGTCGCTTTTCACCCCAAAGGTGCCCAGCTACTGGAACTGGAGGCGGAAAAGCAGTCCCTAATGAAAGACGCCTGGCTGACGGCTACGGGTCATCAGCGTCCGGGCATGAAAAAAGGGCTACCGCTGGCGGAGGCTCAACAGAAAGCCGCCGCTTTGACAAAGCAGCAAAAAGCTTTATTACGCTAGTGCGGATTTCTGCTGGCGACGGAATACGGTCGGACTAATGCCCCGCTGTTTTTTGAAGAATTTGTTGAGGTGACTTTCGTCAGTAAAACCCAACTCGTAAGCAATTTCATTAATTCGCAGGTCACTATGTTGCAGCCGGGCTTCGATCAGCTTCGTCCGGTAGTTGGTAATGTATTGCTGCATGGTTTCCTGCGTGTGTTTTTTGAAGTAACGGCCGAGGTACGTTTCCGACAGGCCGAAGTGTTGGCTAACGGCTTCCGCCCGGATTTTTTCGGGTTCGTAAATATGATTCTGAATGTAATGCAGAATGTCCAAAGCCCGCTCGTCGGTATGGGCCTGCACCTGCTGGGGTAAGTAGCGGGCGATGTTTCGGGTGACAATGACAATCAGCGTATTCACCAACTGACGAATGAGTTCCTTGTTGTACCGATCCCGCTGGGCATACTCACGGATGATGGCTTCTACGAGCGGCTGTACCAGCAATTTGTCGGGCTGGTTGCGAAGAATACAGCCCGGCTGATGGTTGGCATTTTGCAGAATAAATTCCAGTCGCTGAATATCGTCAGCCTGAAAGGTATTGGCGTGCAGGTAAATGTCGGTGAACCGCAGGAAAAAGAATTCCGTCGTCGTTTCGATTGCAAACGAGTGACAGTCTTCCGGCGTAATCAGAAACATATGCCCCGGACGGTACGAAAATTTGTTCTGATTAATACACTGAACGCCGGTACCCGACAAAATATACACCAGTTCAAAAAACAAGTGCTGGTGCCCGCCTTTAGGACAGTCATCAARGGTTTTGTGAACAATCGTAAAAGGCTCGTGCAAACGTTCTTTCTGCATCGTTGTAAGAAATGAATGGTACGTAAAAGGCTTTTCACACCGTATACCACGTAGGGTCGTTGCGGTACCGATTTTGCCGCGGTAGACACAAATGTACCGGAAATGAGAAAAGAACTACCGGAAAGGGTCGGGGAAACTGGTACAATTTTGCACCGAACTTAGAACCACAACCAGCATGAAAGCCATTGTAATTAATGAATTTGGAGGCGTCGATCAATTCGTTTATACCGAGCTGCCCGTACCTACCGTACAGGAACATGAAGTCCTGATTCAGGTAAAAGCGATCAGTATCAATCCCGTTGATGCGAAAACGCGGGCGGGAAAAGGCATGGCCGGACGATTAAAATCCGTTCATCCGCTGATTCTGGGCTGGGATGTTTCCGGGATTGTTACTGAAATCGGTTCCAGCGTAACGGATTTCAAGGTTGGCGATGAAGTATTCGGAATGGTCAATTTTCCCGGTCATGGTCAGGCCTATGCCGAATACGTGG
Source organism: Siphonobacter sp. BAB-5405 (assembly GCF_002872335.1). GTDB lineage: Bacteria > Bacteroidota > Bacteroidia > Cytophagales > Spirosomataceae > Siphonobacter. The sequence goes on from NZ_NJAG01000064.1 coordinate 6,982, forward strand.
CTGCTCCCGCTGACCAGTTAGCTTTGAAGCCGGCTAATGTTAGTCACGAAGAAGCCGCTGCCGCCACCCTGGCTGCTTTGACGGCTTATCAGGCGATGGTGCATAAAGCTCCCATTCAGCCGGGCCAACGCATTTTGATACACGCCGCCGCTGGGGGAGTAGGTCATTTTGCTGTACAAATGGCGAAACATTTCGGAGCGTACGTCATTGGTACGGCTTCAGCTTCGAATCAGGCATTTGTGCAAAGTCTGGGAGCCGATGAAGTCATTGATTACACTGCTCAGCCCTTCGATGAAGTCGTATCGGAGGTGGATCTGGTACTTGACTTCGTGGGAGCCCTGCCCGTTCTGGAACGTTCACTCCATGTGCTTAAACCGGGGGGTACACTCATCAGTATTCCTACGGGATTGCCCGAATCTATTACGCAGCAGGCCACGGTTCAGGGCATCAATGCCTTTTTCTTCCTGGTACAGTCCGATGGAGCCGATATGCAGCAAATTGCCGCTTTACTAGCCGATGGCAGGGTACGACCCCACCTTTTTAAAACCTATACCTTGGATCAGATGGGCGAGGCTCATCTCCAACAGGAAACGGGTAGAACCGTGGGTAAGCTCGTTGTAACCCTTGTCTAACTACTAAAGGTATCTGGTATGAAAGCCATTGTCATGGAATCCCTTGCCGGGCGTAATCAATTACAGCTCCGGAACCTGCCCCGCCCCCGTATCCAGTCCGGCGAGGTACTGGTACAAGTGAAGGCTCTATCCATTAATCCGGTGGATCACAAAACCTTACAGGGGAAGGGGCAGTACGAAAACATTAAGAACGACCCGCCTCTGATTTTGGGTTGGGACATCGCTGGCGTAGTCGTTGAAAGTACCGCGACCGCCTTTAAAATGGGGGACGAGGTATTCGGAATGATCAACTTCCCCGGTCATGGCAAGGCTTATGCCGAATACGTCGCCGCCCCCGCCGAGCATTTGGCTCTGAAACCGACCTCCGTTTCCTTTGAAATCGCAGCAGGTACGGCTCTTTCCGCTCTGACGGCGTATCAGGCCATTCGAAAAGCGGCCGTCAAAGCGGGCGAGCGGGTGTTTTTGCAGGGAGCCGCCGGAGGCGTTGGTTTTTTCGTCGTACAAATGGCCAAGGCTCTGGGGGCTTACGTCATCGGAACGGCGAAGACAGAAGACGAAGCCATCTTGAAAGCCCGGGGACTCGATGAATGGATTAATTACCAGACCACTGATTTTGAACAGGCCACGCAGGATATTGATTTTGCCCTGGACACGCTCGGAGCCGAAGCCGCCGTAAAAGCTCTACATATTCTGAAACCAACGGGTCGGCTCATCACCATCCGAGTGGAAAGGGGGAAGGCTGGAAAGCGGAGGCTGAAGTACGGGGCTTACAGGCGGATTTTCTGTTCGTCCATTCCAGCGGCGAAGACATGCAGGTACTCGCTGATTATCTGGCCAAAGGACTGATTCAACCCCGGATCGCTCACACGTTTACCTTCGATGAAATCATCCAGGTACACGAACAAATGGAAGCCGGTACGCTCAGTGGTAAAATTGTCGTACGGCTGGATTCGTAAGGTTCAAACTCCAAACTCCAAACGCATGGAAACCCGCGGATTTACCGGGTTTAACGCGGGAAATTACCCTGGCCGAAGTTCCCGCCGTTCTTGAAACCCTGCTGAAAGGACAGATGCAGGGTCGGGCTTTGGTCCGCATCGGGTAGGCTCGTTTCTTTATTCTTCCCTGCTTCATCTTTGGGTATTTTTCCGATAAAACGGCTCCTTCGGCTGGCGGTGGGCTAATGATGTACCATTCCCTGTTTGGCTGCTTACTCTGGGAAAACGGAAAGGACATCGTTTGGCAGGTAGTACCCAGGGCTTTCTGAACATTCCCTGTTGATCAATTTTTTAAATCAGGTCAAATGGGATTTGATCAGTCAGCGGCCGAATCAGCAAACCATCGGCGTCAATGGTCCGTCCGTCCTCACGACCGAGCTATGACGCAACTACTTCGGCAGCTGCAACAGCCCAAGGGAATTCGCTTCAAACGGAAGACTAAAGTAGCGGAGTGACGCTGGAAGATTCAGCCCGTTTGCGGTTTCATGACCACACAGAAGCATTTATTGCGGAATTCATTCGTATTGATTTCGTAATAGGCGGTTAATATCCAGGTAATGTTAGAGCTGTCTATTTGCGGGAATTTTACGCTTTATTCCCATTAGATGAAAAATCTCTATTAGTCGCCCTCCTTATCATTTTGGGTACGTGCTGGCTTTCTCAGCCTTTGTTTGCCCAAACGACGCAAGCCTCGATTTTCGGGGTCATTTACGAAAAAGATAATTCACCCTTACCGGGAGCCACGGTTCAAATCAAAAATGAATCAACGGGCTTTACCACCGGAACCGTTACCAATGCCAAAGGTGAATACTCTTTTAAAGAACTTCCCTTAGGGGGCCCCTACAACGTGAGTGCCACCTTCGTTGGGTACGGTGAACAGAAGCGAACGGGCTATATGCTCAACCAGGGTGACGCCATCCGCGTGAACCTGACCATGCAGGAAAACGAGCAAAGTCTGCAGGTGGTGGAAGTCGTTGCTTCCGGTCTGAAAAACAAAATTGAAGACCTGGGTACGGCCACGGCCATTTCGGCAAAAGCCATGCTGACACTGCCCGTAAACGGTCGGAATTACCGCTCTTTAATGGACCTTTCTCCGCTGAGTCGTGGGGATAACCTTTCGGGTCAGCTGGCCTCTTCCACCAACTTTACCATTGATGGGATGACGGCTAAAAACCCGACCTCGGCCGGAGCCACCACCAGCCGAAGCAATGCTCCGTATTCGATTTCCATGGAAGCCATCCGGGAGTTTAAAGTCGTGACCAACCAATACGACGTAACCTTTGGCCGGGCCGGGGGTGGTACGGTGAGTGTGGTAACGAAAGCCGGTACCAACAAATTTACGGGTAGCATTTTTAACTATACGCGGGCGAACTGGCTGTCAAGCCCTTACGACATTCGGGGAAACAAACGCGATGCTCCTTTCTCGACCAATCAGTACGGTTTCTCGCTGGGCGGTCCGATTATTAAAGATAAACTCCACTTCTTCATGGTATGGGATCACCAGCAGGATTCCCGCCCACTGATCATTGCAGACATTCGGACGGCTACGGATGAAAGCCGTTTTAACGTAACAACCAATACTCTTGATCAGTACATTACCATTGCCCGTAGCAAATACGGTATGTCGCCCGAAGGTCGTCAGTACGGCAATTTTGATAAAAAACGCGGTTCGGATGCGGCTTTTGCCCGGATTGACTGGCAGATCAACAACAAGCACCTGCTGACCCTGCGGAATAACTTTACCAGCGACGTCAATAAATTAGGTTTAGCTGATAACACGGCCATCAACCTGTACGAATCATACGGTAACGATTACAATGTTGACAACAGCTTACTGGCTACCTTACGCAGTACGCTGAATCCGCGGATGACCAATGAGCTGAAACTGCAGCACCTGTATACCTACCAGAAAAGTAGCCCCGGTGATCAGTTGCCCGGAGCCAACATCCCTCGGGCGATCGTTGAAAACGTAGCCTCTACCCTGACCGGAGGCCGGAATGCGACCACGAACATCCAGATGGGTGGTCACCGTTTTGCTCAGGAACGTTTCCGCAACAACGTATTTCAGTTGGTAGACAACCTGTACTACAACACCGACAAAGTACAGTATACCTTCGGTTTTGACGTCATGTACACGAACGCTTACTCGGTGTACGGTAGTGAAGTAAATGGTCGCTTCCACTATAACGCGGAAGTAGATCCGACGACGGGCCGCACGATTACAGCGTTGGAAAACTTCAACAACCTGAAGCCTTACCGCTACTACCGCGAAGTACCTTTGATGGATGACTGGGGTGTAACGGGTAAAACGCTTAACGCGGGTATTTACGGACAAATGCAAACCAAGATTGCCCGTGGTCTGGACATGACGGCCGGTCTACGTCTGGATTATACGCTTTATCCTTCTTCGCCGCTCAACCAGGATTTGTTCAATGAACTGGGTATCCGTACCGATAACAAACTGAAGGCTTTTGTCGTACAGCCTCGTCTGCAATTCACCTGGGATGTAAATGAGCGTCACACCGATTATGTACGTTTTGGCGGGGGGGTGTTTGCTTCCGACATTAACAACTACATGGTTATCAACAACCTGACGTTTGACGGCAAGCACCTGGCGACGGTGGATGTTCGGGGAGCAAATGTACCGAGACCGGACTTCAATGCGTACCGCAATAATTACGGTAGTATTCCAAGCCTGGCTCAGTTCCAGTTGCCCACCATCAACACCTACGGTCCGGATGTTCGTATTCCCGTGGTGTATAAAGCAAACCTGTCGTACAGCCGCTTCCTGACGGATCGTCTTCGCGTAGGAATCGCCGGGTATCTGTCACTGGGTCGTAACAATTACACCTACGTAGACCGCAACATGGTGGCTGATCCTTTCTTCCGTCTGTCGCAGGAAGGCAACCGGGGCGTGTACGTACCCTTGAACAGCATACCTACGAGTGGTGTACCTGATTGGCTGGAAGGTCGAATCAGCAAGAAATATGGTCGCGTGCTGGAGCTGGTTAGCGAAGGAAAAGTAAACCAGCTGGCTTTTGTAGCCGACGCTACGTTCCGTTACTTCCGGGATGGGGAAATCACGGCCAGCTATACCTGGAACGACATCCGCGATAATACGTCCTTTAACGGAAACGTAGCCAACTCAGCAACCCTGTCCCTGCCCGTAGTGGATGACCCACGTAACCTGAGCCGCGTAACGTATTCCGATGCTCATTTCCGCAGTAAAGTGGTCTTCGCCGCTACGCTGCCTTCGTTCTACGGTATTACCATCGGGGTTCGGTACTCGGGCATCGGCGGTACGCGTTACTCGATGTTGTCAGGAGCAAATAACAACGGTGACTTCGTAGCGACGAACGATCTGGCCTATATTTTCAGCCGTACCAACGGTAGCGTTCCTGAGAACGTACGTACGGGCCTACAGGCGATTTTGGATAACCCTGACGCTAGTCAGAGCATCAAAAATTACATTCTGAAATACGAAGGAAAAATTGCGGAGCGTAACGGTGGAATCAATGGTTTCTACGGTACGTTCGATGTACGGGCCAACAAGAAGTTCAAGCTTTATAAAAACCACGCTCTGGAAATCTCAGCGGACGTATTCAACTTTTCGAACCTGCTGAACAAAAACTGGGGTGTAACGAAAACCCTGGGTACGCAGACGCTGTATGGTTTGCAGGCCGCTGGCTTCGATAAAACGGCTGCTCGTTTCAACTATCGTGTGAACACGGCGGGTGTAGTAAACCCCTCCGGCAACCCCTACCAGATTCAGCTGGGTGCCCGGTATAGTTTCTAAGCAAACGAGTATCGGATAGTTAAGCTTTTGATAAAAAACACCACGGCCCCAAAGACCGTGGTGTTTTTTATTCATCATAACGTACGATTCCTTACACGCTAAAAACGACTCTGACCAACAACTAATAACGAACACCCATCAACAAAACTCCTCACTTCCGTCCCTTCCATTTGCTCAGTAAGCGGTCGGCGATGATCTCGTAGCCAGCGTCGGAAGGATGCAGACCGTCGTACGTCAGGGCTGCGGCTTCTTTGGGGTAGGGGTATTCGTCGGTATCGGGATTGAAGGGTACGCCGATGAAGTCAGGGTAAGGATAGTCGCGGTACTGACCCGTTTGGGGATCTTTCAGGCGTTTGAAGCGGACAAGTTTTTCCAGAGCCAAATCCGAATCGTGGTAGAGGTCAACGACGGGGTACTTCTCCAGCTTTCCAATTTGGTTAATAGCCTCGACCACCTGTTCCAGTCGCTGTCCATTTTTCTCCTGATACGAACCATACGCCTGATTCTTGAAATTGTTGATGTATACAAAATCTACCCGCTGCATTGGCGTAATCAGAATAACCCTTGCGGATGCATTAAGCTGTTTGAATTTATCCAGAATGATACGAAACGAACCGTAAATAGTTTCGGCTCCCGTGTGCTGCTCGTAATCCGTCAGCGTACCCAGGGCTTTTCCCTGCCACCAGTCGTTCGTACCCAGAAAAACGGTGTAGACATCGGCTTTCACCAGCCCCAGCGATTCAATTTTTTGGGCAATCTGTACCGCCGACCAGCCATTATGACCCTGGTTGATGTAGTGGATTCGCGGGTGGCGTTCCGTAATCAGGGTTAGGTAACCCTTCGAAATCCGATGTTGGGTTTCATCGGTATGATCATTGAGATACGTAATGGAGTCACCCAAGGCCAGCCAGCTTAGGTTACGCGGAGCGGATCCTCCGCAAACAAACAGGATACTGACCAGGCAAAGTAATTTTTTCATGCGGTTAGAGATTCAGTGAACGTGTCAAAGATAGGTGGAGACTTTCATGGGGACATCCTGATCAGTACCGATAGATTAAATCATGAAACGCATCTCCGGTAGTACAAAGCAAAAAAGCTGGAACATGCACACCAGGGTATGACATGTTCCAGCCTGAACCAGACAACGCGTGAGCTGGTATTTACTCTTTTTGCTGAATGTTCACATGACCGCGAACATTAAAGATTTCAAACTGAAGGTCACCTGCCACAATCAGCATATAAGCCTTTTCCTGTAACTCAGAGGCTATTTTGGTTTGATTCATCAGCAGGCTGTCAGCCAAACGAATGACTGTATCATCGTCAGCGGAAAAAGAAGAAAGGAGAATTTCTTTAATGGTTACGTGTTGGGCGACTAAAAATTCAAGGCGTGTCATGTTCATTGGCGGATGAGGGTCATCAATAAATAAAGTATAGCGTTTGGATTGAAAAAAAAGTACTGTACGCAATGTTTAAAAGGGGCTTCTAAAGCCCAGGATGTCTCATAAGTTAGGAGTTAAAATAGGACAAAATACGATAAGGGCGGAATAACCGTACAAAATATACGTTTGGTAAGTTAATAACAGAGTTATTTAATTTTTGTTGAACAAAATTACTAGTTGTTGTGAACAGAAGCTAAGTAGTAAGTAAGCCATAAATGAGTTGGACCAATCAGGAATTTAGGCGTATTCGATTAAGGTATGCTTACTAAATCAGAGGCCTTTTCGTGTAACAACCCCCTAAATATGGTGGGTTGTTAGTAGTTAAATTACATCTGCCTACCTTTTTTTTAAGCCTTGTATGTTTGTGACGTTTACGGGTAGAGTTAGCAAACGTGTTAATTGTGTTCGAAAACATCTATTGGGTGAATCTCCGTTAGTTGAATTGGATAAGGGGATTTTCATGAAAACTAACGGAGTCCCCTACTTTCCGAATGCCCCGCTGCTGAAGCGGGCCTTTCTGGTTGTGCATCATCCACCCACCTATAAATTAGTTTCCGTAAAGCCTGTCTGCTCTAAATCAGACAGGCTTTTTACGTTGGAATAGAATACATACATACATACGATGACCCGAAGAATCGCAGCGTAAATAGATGATTTTACTGATTTAGTCACGCGTGTCGTAAGCTCCCCTTGTACGCAAAAGTCCCCGTCAGTTATTCCATCCCGAAATTTTGGCGAGGACTTTTAATGTTTCATCAGGCAACCGTCAGGTTATTCCCGGAAGAAAATACCTGTTTCGTTACGCGGTCGAATGTAAAGTCCAGCCGACCCAGGTTAATTCCACCGAACCCGACCTGATTCACCAGTACGGGCTTCTTATCGAGGTTGGTAAAGATTTTGGGTTCGGGCAAAAAGGTATGCGTATGTCCCCCAATAATCAGATCAATATGCCGGGACTGGGCCGCCAGAATGGGATCGATCAGTTCACCAGCCCCGCCTTTGAAACCCAGGTGAGAAAGGCAGATGACCAGACTGCACTTTTCCTCCTTTCGCAAAAACGCCGCTACTTCATTGGCTTTGGTCAAGGGGTCGAGGTACTGGGTTTCTCCGAATAATTTCGCCGGAATCAATCCTCTGGGTTGAATGCCTAAACCAAATACGCCAATACGCAGGCCATTAACTTTAAATACTTTATAGGGCTTGACTACATCCTGTAAAGGGGTGTTTTTGAAATCGTAATTAGCAACCAGTACGGGAAAGGTCGCGTGGTCACGGATTTGTTTGGCGTACAGTTCCATGCCCCCGTCGAAATCGTGATTGCCCATGGTAATGGCGTCGTAGCCCAGCATACTCAGACTCTGTACTTCGGGTTCTCCGTGAAAGAGATTAAAATAGGGCGTACCCTGGAAAATATCACCGGCATCGAACAACAGTACGTGAGATTCCTCCTGACGAATTTTACTGAGTAAGCGAGCCCGATTGACCACACCACCTTTGCCCGCGTTGCGGTCACCGGCCGGAAAGGGATCAAGGTGACTGTGGGTATCGTTGGTATGAAGAATGGTTAATTTAAGCGATTCAGCTTCTGCCTGGGCCCAGCCATCAAAGTTACCCAGCAGCAAGGCTCCGCTTAAACCCGTAAGTTGTCGAAAAAATTGGCGACGATCAGAACGCATAGAAGGTAGGGGATTTAGCGGAGGGTCGTACGACCGTCCAGCTGGGGATTAAGAATTTGATGTTGCTGACCTTTGCTAACGAAATAATCGCGGATGGCGTCTCGCATGAGGTAATTCAGCGGTTCTGATTTCAGGCTGTTTTTCAGAAAGAAAGCACTATCGCCGCCCGTGGCTACGTAGTCACTGACGAGGATACGGTACGTTTTCTGCGGATCGAAGGGCTGACCATTCACAGAGATTTCCAGCGGCTTTTTAGTATCCTTATCCAGCACCAGTTTCAGGCCAGACTGCGGGTCCTGTCGGGCTGACAGGTATTCAATAAACTGACGCATGGTTTCTCCCGATATCGTCAATACCACCAGATCATTGTCGAAAGGCATGATTTCGTACACATTCCGTAGCGTAAGATTTCCCGCCGGAAGTTCGGACCGTATGCCGCCGTTGTTCATGTGAGCCAGATCAATCGTAGCTCCGTAACGTTTCTGGGCCTGCTCGCGAAACAAATCCGTCAGTAGATCACCTAATTCTGATTCTACGCCTCCTTTTTTGAGATATTTGGCCGACTGCACCAGTACCTGGTTCATCGAGCGGTCCAGACTATCGTGGTACGTTTGCAGGTATTGGGCCAGATTTGAACCCGGCCCCGAAACAAGCGAAGGGTTGGACGGATCCGTTACTTCAAGTAATGCCGATCCCGTGGAACGTGCCGTGTAGTAATGCGTACCGGAGCACGCCGATACCACAAACATTCCCAGGAGAAGGGTCCAGCTGTGTTTATGCATGTGTGACTAAATGAAAGCTCATCCTAGGTACGAAAGTACGCAGGGATTTGTTCCGTACACGCATAAAAGTCATCCTTTTCTACACGCAAATGCAGACAAAGGGCTTGAAATTCAATGAAAAGCGGGATTATTTGTTAACCTGAAGGAAAGTATCGATGAAATTTTTCAGAAATAGGGCCTGCTCGTAATTAAGCACGCAGGAAGCTTCATATTCTTCCAATTCCTGGGAATGATGATTGGGAACTGCAATGAGCAGGGTTATATCCAGCCCCAGCTTAGAAATGGGCTCTTCAATAACGGGCATCTCCTGTACCTTAAGAATGGCAGGATTTCCTTCCTCCGATACTGCCAACTGAACATTATCTTTCATCAGATAACCACTGGCATTGAATTGTAAAGCCACTGTTTGCATGGATCGTTTGGGTTTACAGGTTGAATGAATGTAAAAACGTAGCCTTTTTCTAAAAATACTAAGCCACTGGTGTTTAGCAAATGCGAAGAAATGCGATTTAATTCAACCAGTATTCCGACACAGGTGAGAAAAGAAATGTCTCTGGACAAACCTCACTTGTATTGAATACCTGCCTTTTCTTTTGCTTCTAGTTTCAGGGCCTGCTTTTCGGGCTACGTTCTTAAACTGCAGAACGTGCAGGGATTCGCTCCTGCGTTATCAAATTCAATTCTAGGATTCGAGGTTGGGAAAGCGTACGCCGGAGGGTTTAGTTTGCTGCGATACCATTCGTTTTGCAGAACCTGAGTGAAGGCTGCTGGACTGACTGCCGTTAAGAATACTTTTCAGGTTAAAGAAAGCTGGAGTGTCTGAACCTGTATTCCGTTAGAGGTACCCAGAAATCAAATCGGACCCATCAATAGCTAGCAACGCATCTGTCTACCGGGGGCAAGCTATTGATGGGATACGGGTGACCGGTATTCGTCAGCGTTTTCAGTCAATCTCTGAATTTAGAAAAGAGAGGTTGCTACACCTAAAGAAATTGGGGTTTTGATTGCTTGACGTAGCTGACCGGGCAGCTTATACGCGTTCAACCTTAAAATTGATTTAAGTCAGCTTCGGCCGGAGTAATCAACACTAGGTCAATTTACCTACTACCTTAACTCCGCACATGGTATTATAGGGAGGTTTTGTAGCATTATAGATACTAACCATGTGTATACGAATGTTAACTTATTTCCCGAAAAACGGATGAAAATTACCATTTATCGAGTAAAAGCTACCATTTGTCGAAGAACGCCAACATTTTATCACTTTAAAGCCATTTTTGTATCACTTACTCGGTCGAGATAAGTGGCGGCTTTGATGACTGGGAAGTTTAAACGTATGAAGGTCTATCTGTGACGACAGATAGACCTTTTCGTTTGTAGGGTGGCAAAGGTAAAAAAATAAAACAATTTATTCTCAAGCCTGCTCCGGAGTTAGATAAGTAACCAGATCAATACCTACCCCATTGGGATCCGCAATCGCGAAGTGATAATCGCCCCAGGGTTCTTTCCGTAAGTCAATTTGCAGAGGTACGCCCAGGGTTTTCATGCGTTCGTAGTACTGCTCCACATCAGTAACTTCAAGGGTCAGATAAATTCCAGTTCCGGGAAATGCCGGATGAAACAACGGTTGTTGTGAAGCATGATCGGGTTGTAGAAAGCTAATCTCTGCCATGCCCGAGGGGTGGTGCAGCAGCACGAAAAAGTCATTTTCAAACGTAACTGCAAAATCCAGGACGTTTTGGTAAAAGGCTTTGCTTTCGGCAAGTTTTGGCGTAATGATTCCTACGTTCATTTTCAAGGTTCCAGACATCGTGCGTGTATTTAAGGTTACAATAGCAAAGCTCTGATGGCTGGATGACAGCCCTATGTCAGCAGGAAAATCCGATGGTGTATTTTTACCGGGGCAAAACAGATGTACTTGGTTCGGAAGTCTTCTTTACCAAAAAATTACAGGTATAGAATATCGAAAAATAATTTATAAATATCTGTAAATCAATAGTATGAGTTTAAAAATACTTAGGTTATACTGAATTAAAAAGGGTGTTTCAGGGTTTATATAAAAGCAAAGAGACCAACCCTAATTCCGTATCTGATGGTAATCATTCCCGAGGAAATTACATCTAGTTTGAGTCCTGCTGTCTCCAGCCGATTGTGGTTACCCAAGCGGGTGCTCTTTACGCCAGACGCGTTGGAAGAACCTTTCGGTCAGCAAATGTACCAGCGGATGCAGGCTCTGGATTTACCCATTGAAGTCCTGAAAAATAACCGCATTACGGGTTTGCGTGGTGCGGACGAACGCGAAACCTACCGAAACGCCAAGAATACCCTGGCCGTGGTGAAAGCTCCGCCAAGTGCCCTGCGACTGCAACCTACGCCGCCTTCGGCCGACTGGCAGCTCAACCTGGCCGAAGGTTGTCCGGCTCACTGTCAGTACTGTTACCTGGCCGGAAGCTTATCCGGACCGCCAGTCACCCGGGTTTTTGCCAATCTGCCGCAATTGCTGGCCCATACGGCGACCTACGAACGGGAAGACCGCGTGACGAGTTTTGAAGTAAGCTGTTACACCGACGTCATTGGTATTGAGCACCTCACGGGCAGTTTGGAAGAATGCGTCCGGTATTTTGGTACCCGCCCGCAGGCTCAGTTGCGGTTTGTGACCAAGTACGATCAGGTAAACCCCTTGCTGAACCTGCCCCACGAAGGCCGGACGCGGGCACGGGTAAGTCTAAATGCCGAACCCATTGCCCGCCGCCTCGAAGGCGGAACGGCATCGGTGGTGGCTCGTATCGAAGCCCTGCGAAAACTGGCGTTGCCCCGTGCCTTTGGGGGCGGAGGTTATCCGGTAGGTGTGGTGCTGGCTCCCATTATGCCCATTCCCGATTGGCAGCAGCACTATACGGACCTGCTGGATCAGTTAGCCGATCGCCTGGATTTTCCCTGCGATCTGACGGTTGAATTCATTACCCACCGTTTCACCCCTGGCAGCAAGGCGGTATTATTCGGCTGGTATCCCAATATTGGCGTTGAAATGGACGAGGGCAGTCGGGCCAGCAAGTACAATAAGTTTGGGGGTGTGAAGTTTGTGTACCGTCCCGAAATGATGCAATCCTTGCGAACATTTTTGACCCGGGCCTGGCAGGAGCGTTTCCCGAAAGCCCCGATTTCATACTGGACCTAGAAACCGAATCAGCCGAGTGGTAACGCCTCACCACTCGGCTGATGCAGTTAATGGATCGGGTACAGAGGCCACGCTTCCCAATAAATTTTTCGTAGTTTTGTCTTTTACGGTATGCAAAACACCCAACAAAATATCATCGACGCCGCCATTCTCGTCTTTAACGAGGATTATTCCGCTCCGCTGGAAAAGGTAGCTGAGAAGGCCGCCATTACCCGGCGGACGCTTCACCGCTACTTCAAAACCCGCGAAGCGTTACTGATGAGTTGCCAGAAGGAAATGCAGCGGAGTTGCCGGACCGCCATGATGCAGGCTCTGGATGCTTCGGATGATCCGCTGAAGCAACTGGAGAATATGATGTACGCGGGTGTGGAATGCGGAGCCAAGTTTTCGCTGTTCAGCAAACTACATACCCGACCGGAACATCTGCATTCGTCACAAAACCCTGATTGTGCTCAGTATGATGCCTTTTACTTCGCGGTATCGGGGCGTCATTACGCAGTTGCAGGCTCAGGGTTTGATTGCATCCGAGTTTACGGCGGAATGGATTGCCATGTTTTTTAGTGGAGTAATTGCTGCGACGGTCAATGCCGATGCAATGGGCTCCGTAGCTAAAACCAGCCTCAAGCATTTTGCCTGGCTTTCGTTCAGTAAAGGCGTAGGGCTTTAAAAATTTTTGCCTTGAAATGTCACATATATGTGACAAAAGTCTTATGTTTGTGACGTTACTTTCCTGAAAAGACCATGAAACAATCCGTAGACGTTGTGATTATTGGCGGTAGTTACGCCGGTTTAGCCGGGGCTTTGAGCCTGGGGCGAGCCATTCGGCAAGTCGTTATCCTGGATAGCGGTCGGCCCTGTAATCGTCAGACCCCCCATTCCCATAATTTCCTTACGCAGGATGGCAGTACACCCGCCGAGATTGCGGAACGTGCCAAAGCTCAAGTACTGCAATATCCCACGGTTCGTTTCCAAAGCGAAACGGCTGTCAGCGTAACGGGGCAGGATATGAATTTTACCGTGACCACGGACGCGGGTTCCGTTATACAGGCCAAAAAACTGTTGTTCGCTACCGGCATTCGAGACCTGATGCCCGCCCTGCCCGGTTTTTCCGAAAGCTGGGGCATCTCGGTCATTCACTGTCCGTATTGCCATGGGTACGAGTATCGCGATCAGCCAACGGGCATTCTCATGAACGGAGAAACCGCTTTGGAAATGGGTCGCCTCATTCGCAACTGGACCCCCCAACTGACCGTATTCACTAACGGACCTTCCACTATTCCGGATACCTCTATTCTTAGTTCGCTTGGGATTACCATTGAAGAAACGCCTTTACAGGAGATCGTTCACGAAAGTGGCTACTTACAGCATTTGGTGCTCGCCGACGGCCGGAAGTTTCCGTTGAATGCCCTGTACGCCCGCCCGCCTTTTGAGCAGCACTGCCCATTGCCCCGGGACCTGGGGTGCGTACACACGGAAGAGGGCTACATTCAGGTAGATGCCCTGCAAAAAACCAGTATCGCCGGAGTGTATGCCGCGGGTGATGCCACGACCATGAAGCGAGCCGTGAGTGCCGCCGTCGCGGCGGGTATGATGGCGGGTGTAGCGATAAGCCGGGAATTTTTACCTTAAGTGTACGTTCAGCCGGGAAAAGCATCCCGGCTGAAGTTTACATGAAGCGTGAGTCGGAGGGGTGTCCCGAAAGTCTGTAGGTACTAGAGTCGACAAAAAATCGTATGTTGCGTAGGCTTTGTCTCTGGTTGAAGGTTATCCAACTCCTCTTCGGCGATGCAACTGATACCCGCTCCCGCTTTGCTGCCGTTCATCCGGCACTATCTCTTCATCCGGCATTCGTTTGAAAGCGTACAAAAATTACGGTTGTTCCCGGACGGTAGTACGGGCCTGGTTTTCTCCTTTGATTCGCTTTTACAGGATGATCGGGACGACCTGCTCCCGGCCTCCTTCGTTTATGGACAGATCAGGGAGTACAAAACGGTGTATACGAGCGGAATTACCCATCTGATCATCGTGGTTTTTCAGCCCTACGGGATGAGCTCTTTGTTGGGGATACCCGCTTCGGAGCTAAATAACCAGATCGTAGAACTGGATCTCATACTGGGAGCGGCAAGCCGTGATTTCTATCACCAGCTCAGCGAATCAACTGACGTCCAGGCAAATCAGCAGCAGCTCAATCACTTTTTCGAAACCTTGCTTAGGCAGACAACGGATCGGCCGCAACCCCTCATCACCGCCGCTACGCAGTGGATCATTCAGCGAAACGGATGCTTTAGGGCTCGTGAGCTGATGCAGTTCACGGGTTATGAACAACGGCAACTGGAGCGTAAATTCAAGGAAGTTGTTGGGGTAAGTCCGCAAAAAATGGGCAGTATTGTTCGGCTGCATCATTTTCTCAAACAGGTACAACAGCCCCAGTATAAACATGGGATGACACCAGCGGTGTACGAAGCGGGCTATTATGATCAGGCCCATCTGATCCGGGAATTTCGCAAGCTGACTGGCCTTACGCCTTCACGCTACCTGAAACAGCAAAATCGTCTGGCGGTCAATTTCCTTCCTTCACCCGACTAAGGCTTGTCGAATTTGTACAATTCTGCTGCCAGCGGGTTCCGTATTTTTGGGGCCTACTCAAACAAGCCTCTTATGCGAACCCTGGTTATGGCCACCGCTCAGTTTGAAAACAAGAGTGGTGACAAAGCGTATAATCTTTCCATCATCGATCAACTGGCGGGCAAGGCCGCTCAGGCCGGTACTCAGGTGATTACCTTTCACGAGTGTTCCATTACCGGCTATACTTTTGCCCGACACCTGAGTCGGGAACAACTGCTGGCTATCGCCGAGCCTATTCCTTCGGGACCCAGCATCGCTGAATTGATCCGTCTGGCCCAAAAGCATCAGATTGCGATAGCGGCGGGTTTATTCGAAAAGGATGAACAGGATCGTCTGTACAAAGCTTACGTCTGCGTGGATCAATCCGGCGTATTGGCGAAGTACCGCAAGTTACATCCCTTCATTAATCCACACCTGACGCCCGGCGACGCGTATTGCGTGTTTGATCTGTACGGCTGGAAATGCGGTATCCTGATTTGTTACGACAACAACATCATCGAGAATGTGCGGGCCACCAAACTGCTCGGAGCCGAGATTATTATGATGCCACACGTGACCATGTGTACCCCCTCGACTCGTCCCGGAGCCGGTTTTGTAGATCCCAAACTCTGGGAAAACCGGAAATATGACCCCACCTCTTTGCGAGCTGAATTTGACGGACTCAAAGGGCGGCAGTGGTTGATGAAATGGCTACCCGCCCGAGCCTACGATAATGCCGTGTATGCGGTCTTTGCAAACCCCATCGGCATGGATGATGATCAGCTCAAAAACGGGTGCTCCATGATCTTGGACCCCTTCGGTGATATAC
Organism: Siphonobacter sp. BAB-5405; assembly: GCF_002872335.1. Lineage (GTDB taxonomy): Bacteria > Bacteroidota > Bacteroidia > Cytophagales > Spirosomataceae > Siphonobacter. The sequence continues at coordinate 22,913 of NZ_NJAG01000064.1, forward strand.
TGGCCGAATGCCGATCCCTGGATAATGAAGTAGTAATCGCAATCCTGACCTCCGACAAACTCACGCAGGCCGGAGGGCATCGCTATCTACAGGCCCGCCGTCCTGAACTGTACGGGCAATTAATTAGTCAGCCCCATGAATCCGAGCAAAAAGTAGCCTGGTTGCAAGCCGACATGGACAAAGCCTAAGCAAGAAGTATAGCCAATGTAGGTTTACCCTTTGACAAACAGAAAAATACTACGGAAAGAAGGGTTATACGAGTACTCCTAATCTGTAATCCCTGTACCAGACCGATTCCCGGAAACCATACGGAGCGGCCTTGCGATAACGAGTAAACGATGGGCTGGAATCCGGCACAAGAACAGATCATTCCCAACTGGGAAATTGCCTGTGTATCCCAGCCGAAATTCGGCAGGTGAAGGCCAGCGTTCGCTTCCGCGATCCGTTTCCGAAAGGGGAGTAAGGCCTAAAAAAAGAACCCGAAAGTGTCGAGCTTTCGGGTTCTTTTTTAGAGTCAATGGGAAGAAATCTTAGTCATTATGACCTTCGCTGCTTTCAAAACCCAGTAAAGTGAGGCGTACGGGTTTGGCAGATACTTTGTGTTTGGTGGTCGTAGCCAGCGTTTCGAGGTTAATCTGATGGACTTCACCCGTAGTCGGCAGGGCAATGTACGCAAACCGATTCGTGGCTTCCAGTACGGGTTTGTACGTAGCTCCTGAGTCGGTCGTGCCGATTACGTTGCCTTCTTTGATCAAACGGTTACTGGCTAAATCATACACCCGCAGTTTACCATCGAGCGAAAGGACGAGCAAACGATTCCCGGCATAATCTACCTTACATTGAAAAGCATCCGTACCTGCGTAAATGGGAGTGATCTGATTGCTGGACAGATCGATGAGATACGCACCCTTGGTTGCCACAAAACCAATGAATTTCCTGGTCGCCGCCGCGTAGTAAATGCTGCCGAGGCGGTACGCTCCGAAGCCTGCGGGATTCGCAATCATCCGTTGTTCGCCGTTCGATGTAACAACCAGTACGCCTCCACTGGTAGCCTCGGCTGAAGTAAAGGCTCCGAAAACCGCGTTTGCTCCATCCGTTGCGTTGCCGTGAATGGCTCCAWCTGGTAGACGCGTGCGTCGTTTTGCCCTGCTTGT
>NZ_NJAG01000065.1 GCF_002872335.1 Siphonobacter sp. BAB-5405
ACCTAAGCTTGATTAACCTATAAAGTGATCGGGTTAAAAGTTCATTCAGGGTATTTTATTATTTTAGCTATAACGGTGCTGTTTATGAACTTTCTTGTCCAGACTTATACCCGTAATTTCCCTGCATCCAGCAAGAAACTTTTCCTGCACCTTCACATCAGTAGCAGTAGACAGGTAGCGAGCGTGTTTTTGATGGTGAAAATAGTGGCCGCTCACCAGGGCTTCAGCTTCAGTACTCACCGCTAGCCAAACCTGCGTCTGAAAGCCCTTTTCAAGATTGTCAGGAGCCCCGACTCCGCCCATCTTCGTAGGTACCCAACCGGGATCTACGGCATTGGTATACACCTCTTTCCACTGACGAGCCACGGCCATAGCCAGGATTAAATCGTGCAGTTTGGTATCGGCATACGTAATCGGTCTTTGATGATCTTTAGCAGTTGATATACTGGGTAAGTCCGCCTTTCCCTGAGCATGCATCGAAGAACTTAAGTAAACCAATCGTTTAGGTTTTTCGATCAAGCAGGTCAGAAGATAAGGAGCCAGACTGTTTACTGTAAATAAAGGAGAAAAGCTACCAGGTTCCCATGCATTTTCATCGTTCTGATAGATACCTGCATTATGAATGACAGCATCAAAAGGTGCTAAGGTATTAGCTTCGAAAGCTAATGCTTTAATTTCCCCTACATGGGCCAGGTTTGCTACAAGGACTTTCCCTGCTCCCGGAACTCTTGCTACGGTTTGATCGGCTCTTTCTTGATTTCGATGCATGAAGAATGACTTCATGTCCTTTGGTTATCAAGTCCCGAGCGGCCAATAGCCCCAGACCGTCGGTTGAGCCAGTAATCAGAATTTTAGCCATGAATGCTTGAGGTAT
>NZ_NJAG01000066.1 GCF_002872335.1 Siphonobacter sp. BAB-5405
GGCCCATTGGTCAACCCGAAGGAGCCTTGTACGAACGGGCACTCCGTTCGCGAAGCATCTGGACGGAGGTATTGCAGCGGTCCGGTTGCTGGTACAGTCAGCAGGGAAGCCTGCACATGGCCTATCACGCGGACGAATGGACAGTATTGCAGGAATTCAAGGAAGCCAGTCAGCCGACCCGCCCGCTGGCCTTACTGTCGCCCGGTCAAACCCGCGAACGCTCCTCCGTCGTACAGCCTGCGGGACTATTAGGTTCCTTGTATTCCGCCGATGAGATGATTGTCGATCCCCGGCAGGCCATCGGTAGCATTCCTTCCTATCTGGCCGAGCAGTATGGCGTAACCTTTCACTGGAATACGGCGATCAGTCGGATTGAGTACCCAAATGTCTGGTCCGGCAAACGGCAATGGTCCGCCGACGAAATTTACGTGTGCAGCGGCGTTGATTTTGAAACCCTGTACCCGGAAGCCTTTGCCGAAGCCCCCATTACCAAGTGTAAAGTACAAATGCTGCGGCTCGAAGCTCAAAATGGTGACATCGGTCCTTCCCTGTGCGGAGGTTTATCCCTGATTCACTACAAGGGCTTTCTCAGTGCCCCTTCGTTGCCCCAGTTACTGGAACGTTACCAGCGGGAAAAAAAAGAGTATATGGACTGGGGCATTCACGTGATGGCTTCGCAAAATGGGTTAGGCGAGATTACGGTAGGCGATTCGCACGAATACGGCCTGACATTTGATCCCTTCGACCGGACGGCGGTCAATGCCCTGGTGCTCGACTATCTGCGTACCTTCACTACCTTTGCTTCGTATCAGATTCAGCAAACCTGGCACGGCATCTACCCCAAACATACGCAGGGTAAAACCGAGTGGGTCACCTCGCCCGAATCCGGAGTTACGGTGATCAACGGTCTGGGTGGAGCGGGCATGACACTTTCGTTTGGATTATGTGAAGCGGTGGTGGCCGGAACCTATCACCCCCTCGAAGTGGTGCTTTCTTAATACATCAAATATAAAAAGACTCCCAAGCTATTGACTTGGGAGTCTTTTTATATTTGATGTACCAATACCTAGAAAAGCTACATTGGCTCGGCTAAGGGGTACTAACCAGCGAATCTCTTTTCGTACCTGAGTTACCGCTGATCAAAGAAGTACACAATCAGCATCTGGCAGGATTGCCGGCCGGTATTACGGGGCAGGTGGGGCAAGCGGCCATCGRAAAACAGAGCATCCCCCGCTTCCAGGGTGTACGATTGCCCATTGATGAGGTAATCAACCTGGCCTTTCAAAATGTATTTCAGCTCAAAAGCTTCGGTTCTCACTTCTTCGCGTTGCGAATGCGGAGCCAGTTCCAGCAGCACGACATCGACGGTCGAGGCGGCCATACTCCGGGTTAAAATGCGTTGGTACTGAAAGCCGTGGGCATCTTCCTTTTCAAAGGCCTCGAAGGAATCTTTCTTCTGAACCAGCACGACCGGTTCGCTAAGCTTTAAATTCTCAAAAAAAGTCTCCTACTTCACTATTCAGGGATTGAATGATCTGAAATAATACCGGCAGTGAAGGAATACTTCGGCCATTTTCGATCTGTGAAATCAGCCCTTTACTAACGCCTGCCCGATCGGCAAGCTCCTGTACCGTAAGGCGTTGACTGGTTCTTCGTTCTTTAAGTACGGCGGCTTACTTCTTACTAAAAACGCTCCTTCCATAATCATCGTACAACTGGTAGACAGGTTCGAAGATAGGGCTCATTTGCTAAGCTCTACTTCCTTTTCTGGCTTTTCTGCGAAACGTAGGTTCGTCCTTTCGTACGACCTTTAACAAAATAAATCGGGCCTGCCCCGTCTGGAGCAGGCCCGGTAAGGGGTTATTTCAACATCCAGAGTTCGTCTTTCACGTTATCCTGCGTGGCTGAACCAAACTGTCGTTGCAGAGCTTCGCGGTAATTGGTTTCGTTGTACAACCGATCCGAAACCGGATACTGCCAGCGACGGGGAATACCCCGTGTACCAATACCCGCTCCCTGGGTAGCGAAGTTGTCGGGATAGCCCGTTCGCCGCCAGTTGAAGAAAGGCTCAATACCCGAGGTCATGAACAGGGCCAGGTATTTCTGATTCAGAATCTGCTTGCGTCCTTCAGTAGTGTTACCGGCATACTTCACCAGCGACTGGCCCAGGTACGCCGTCGGATCGAAGCTGATGGTAAAGGACTGTGACGTGGCTACGCCCGCATTCCGGATTTCAAAAACTACGGTGTTCGTTCCATTTTTGATGCCAAAGAAATCCATGTTGGCCAGAATGCCTTTCTGGTAGTAATCTGCCGCATCGCCCGTTGCCCAGCCCAGGTTAATGGCTTCGGCAATGTTGAACGATTGCTCGGAATAACCCAGAATAACCGTTGGTTCGGGCGTGTAACCTTTGTAATAGCGATTCCGGTTGATGAAGGAGTACTCGCCATTGTTGGCTCCCGTCGACATTACATCCAGACTCAACGCTGGACTTGGAGCTACGAACGCCGCAAAATCCGTGGCCTTCACGCCTTTTTTGAGTTGAGCTTCGGCGGGTTCGGCGGTTACGAACAAACGCGGATCCTGGTAGCGTTTCAGTAATTCCACATGCGTCGCCGACATTTCCTGACGAGTAGCGTCGTTCCCAAAGTTATCCGGGTTGATGGGGTATTTGTTGTAAACGGCGTTGTACACAAACTGCAGGTTATCCGCATTACCCGTAAACAGGGGAAATTTCGTAGGATTAGATACGACCTCGGCAAAGCGGGTTTTTACTTTTAAATCGGCATCATCGGTACGCTTACTCAGGTTAATCAGTACGCGAAGTTTAAACGCATTAACCACTTTCTGCCAGGAATTCAGGCTGTTGTTGAGGTAAATATCACCTTTCAGGGGTAGCGTAGCCTGACCAGCGGCCTGTAAACTCCCCAGATCCGTGTTGGCTTCGTCCAGCCAGGTCAGCACCTGTAGGTAGATGTCCTTCTGCGTATCGTAGCGAGGTGTAATGTTCGCTTCTCCCTGCAGGGCGTCTTTCAGGGGTACATCGCCCACCCGCTGGGTCATCCAGAACCAGAAGTAGGCCCGGAAAAATTTACCTAGTGCAGCGTACGCATTTTTATCGGTCGAGAGGTTTTTCTTGGCCTCTTCTTCCATTTTCAGGACATTTTTCAGCGTCGTGTACCGCAAATCCGACGTCGTCCAGTCGTACTCGTTGTTGCCGTAATAGTTGTAATTGACGGTGTAATACTGATTGTACCGGGCATCCTTGTTCCAGGTTCCTTCATACATATCCATCAGGATGTCCTTCAGTACTAGATCAGCTGGTACCTGTACGGGCAGGTTGGGATTTTTTTCGAGTTCTTCGAATTTCTGGCAGCTTCCCAGGCTCAGCAGCAGTACCAGACTATAGAGTATCTTTTTCATTGCGTGATTGCTAGGAAATCCGTTAAAAAATCAGGTTGATGTTTACCCCGTACCGACGCGTAGTGGGCGTTTGCAGGCTCGATCCCCTATCTGAGTAGCTAACAAACTGCTCGACATCAAGGTCCTTCTTCTCAGCCCAGTACAGCAGGTTACGACCTACGAACGAAATGCTGGCCGATTTCACAAACCTAAACGACCCTGTAATACCTGACTCGGGATCTGGTACCCGAATGTCACTTCGCGAAGCTTCACAAAGCTCCGGCTGATCATGTTGGCTTCGTTGGTGTTGTAGTAACGGCTGATCCAATCCTGAAGGTAGGTTTTGTTGGCGTCCGACATGGGTGAGAAACTCAGCGATTCGAAGTTGGTGATGTTTCCATCCACATCGTACTGGATGTTTCCGTTAGTTAGTACCACCCCAGGACCTACCCAGGAAGCTACCCCTTTGTAATCCTGGTAGCGGGCTTCACCCATCTTTCCCTGTACCGTTTCGATATGACGACCGCCCCGGAAGGTTTGTTTCTGGATGTAATCCTCGATTACGCCCCCTACGCGACCATCGACCTGTACGTTCAGGAAGAAATTGCGGTAGTTGAATTTGTTGATGAACCCGAAAGCAAAATCGGCATTGGTGTAACCCAGGAATTGATTCACGGGATTAACCACGGGCCGTCCGTTCGCATCATTGATGATTTGTCCCTCGCGGGTACGGGCAAAGGCCGATCCGTAATAGGCATCCAGACGATCGCCCACTTTGTAGAACTGGTTGAGTCGCGTTTGCGAACCGTAAATCTCTTTCAGGTATTCCTGAAACGTACTCCAGTTCAGCGTTACGTCCCAGTTCAGACCACGGGCACTTTTCAGAGCCGTACCCGTCAGTGCGATTTCCAGACCGCGTTTCTGCGATTTAATTCCGTTGGTGGTCAGGGAAGAATACCCCGTAGCTTCGGGCAGGGTCAGGCCAAAAATACGCGGACCATCGAGGTAGCTGAAGTACGCGACGTCCAGACCGATCCGGTTTTTGAGGAAGCGTACATCCAGACCCGCTTCAAAACTCGTCCGTGAAGAAGGTTTCAGGTTAGGATCCACCAGAGCGTTGGCATAACTGGCTGCGGCTTCATTGTTGTACGGACGGCTGATCGTATAAGCAACCGTCGTTCCGTACGAAGGTCCTTCGTAGGGTGAAGCAAAGGTCTGACCGTAACCCAGCGGGTTGCTACCATTTAAGGGAGAGAACGCCGTATACACATTCTGCTGCGTAAAGGCCTCTTTTACGTTGGCGTACGAAGCCCGCAATTTCACGAAAGAAATGGCCGCAGGAGTCCGAACGTAATCCGATACTACCGTGCTTACCCCGGCTGACGGGTAAAAATATACGTTCTTATCCGAGGGCAAGGTAGAGTTTTTATCCCAGCGACCCGTCGTCGAAAGCGTTGCATAACGACCCAGGTTCACATCAACGCTGTACAGGGCACTCAGTACCTGCATCCGAGAGTTGAAGCTGTTCGCCCGCGTGGGGTTCAGGGAGTTGTCGAAGGTATAAACGCCCGGCACACTCAGGTAATCCGTTGAAGCGTAGTTGCTATTATACCGGAAAAAACGTCCCGAGAAACCACCCACGGCCCGCAGGCTGATGTCATGAGCAAAGGTTTTGTTATAGTTCAGCAATACGTCGGTATTGTTTTCCAATAAGGAACGGCGGTCTTCGCGGTAATCTCCCTTCGCCTGCTCCCGTCCGTACGTGGTGGCCGAATACGGCATTTTTTCATTCCGGAACAATTCGTAACCTGTCACCTGCGTACGAGCCTGTAGTTCCAGGTTTTTCAGCAGATCGAATTTCATCAGGCGTAGCCATTGTACGTATTGTTATAGTGACCTCGCAACCATTCTTTCGCCACAAACCAGGGGTTGTTGTAGCGTTGGTATTCGGCGTAAATCTGCTGGATGCCTTCTTTGCCGGGCTGCCAGAGTTGCTTCATGTCATCAACATTCCAGTCAGCTCCCGCCCAAATCACGGTGTTATAAATCAGGGAGTTCGGACCGTAATTTACGTCCGGGTAATTGGCCGAAGCCTGACGACTGAAGTTAAAGTTCGACTCAAACGAACGCGGTCGGAAATGTTCTGACCCAGCGTTGCACTGAAGGTAGTACTGTTCAGACTGGTATTCGGCACCATACCTTTCTGGTACTGATTGGTGATCCCGAAACGTAAATCCGTTTTACCGGAAGTCGCCGAAATGGCTACACTGTTGGTAGACAGGACGCCCGGACGCAGAAAACGCTTCAGGTTGTCTTTACCGCGAGCCACCCAGGGCGTAGGGATTCGCTTGCCGGTTTGCGGATCGATGGGGCTGTCATACTGGGCAATCAGCTGACCTTCGAATTTGGGACCCCAGACGTCGTAATCGCCGTCGTTGAGTCCACCACCGCGACCATCGACGAACGAGTAGGTTCCTTTGTTTCCCGGACCGTACTCATCCTGTACTTTAGGAATGGCCAGAAAACCGTTTTCTGTCATTGTACTCGAATTGACTTCTACGGAAAACCCACGTTTGTCTTTCGAGCCTTTTTTGGTAGTAATGATGATAACGCCGTTCGTCGCCCGTGATCCATACAGGGCTGAACCCGAGGGGCCTTTAATCACGTCGTACGACTCAATATCATCGGGATTGATGTTGTAAGTGTCGGATACAATGGGTACACCGTCCACCACAAACAAGGGGCGGCCACCCCGCAACAGTACCTGCGGAGCCCGCAGTAATTCCGCACTCGCACCGATGTTCAGACCGGCCACTTTCCCCACCAGAGCGTTTACGGGGTTCGGTTCGCGGGCCTTCACCAGATCCTGGGCCTTAATTGTTTGCGTAGCGTAGGAAAGATCCCGTTTCGCCTTGGTAATCCCCAGCGAGGTAACGACTACTTCTTCCAGCAGTCGCTGATCAGCAGCCAGTAATACGTCGATTTGTGTCCGGTTGCCGATGGCTTCTTCCTGCGTGGTATGGCCAACAAATGTAAAGATCAGCGTTTCAGCACCCGCCGGAACCGTGAGACGATAGGTACCGTCGGCGTTGGTGGTTGTACCCTGATTTGAATTTTTAACCCGTACGGCCACACCAGCCAAAGGCTGCTGGTCATCCTGGCCGCGTACGGTTCCGCTAAGCGTTCGGTCCTGAGCCTGGGAAGTCAGGGAAAAAAATACCATCCATAAAGCGGTCAGCAACGAAAGATAACCCAATGATCGCTGCGGCTTCGGTAAAAGCTGTTTCATGAGGAGTTTGTTTGGAACGAATGTTCGGTAATCTCCCCGCAAAGGTCAGCGGCAGCTTTTAGCTAATGTTGAAGGCAGTATGAACGAATCATTACTATAAGTATTCAATTGTTAAGAATATGTAAACAAAGGTTTTAGGCAACTGGATCTAATCCTCTTTACGACTACTAACGCCCCAACTCTTCCTCAATAAGTTGTAGTAACTGGGGCAGCTTTACGTGGTCATTGTTGCAGAGTACAATCACGGTCTTGTCGGCCTCGATGTACCGAATGATTTCATTCTTGTACCCGGGATTGTCTCCGCTATGACGAACCACTTTACCCAAGCGTGGATGCTGTTGAATCTTCCAGCCAAATCCGTAATTAGACAGCGAATCGTTACTCAGGCGAGCGGGCGTAAATGCCTCCTGCAAGGTGGCGGGACTCACCAATTGCGTAGTATACAAAGCCCGATCCCAGCGGAGCAAGTCGCGGGTCGTTGCACTCATTCGGCCCGGCCCTTTCCGATTGCCCAGCCAGATGGCGTAGTTGAACTGCGGAAACGAATCAGCCCGAACGTATTGCTTCTTT
>NZ_NJAG01000067.1 GCF_002872335.1 Siphonobacter sp. BAB-5405
AAAAACGCTTACCTGATAACCCCGTAGAGCCAGAGCCCGGGCGGTCGCCAGACCAACGATGCCGGCTCCAATTACAATTGCGGATTTAGTCATGAATCAGTGGTGGATAAGAAACGGAAGGTATCGAATGTTTTTTACGGAAATAGTAGAGCGAAGCCAGAGCCAGTACGGCTCCGCTCAAGGCCACAAAAAGTAAAATCTGGTTGTAAAACTGGCCCCAGGACAGGCCCTCCTGGCTGAATTCTTTCAGGCAAAGCACGCCCACGCTGCCCAGATACCCAAACGAATCAGCCAGGGACATCACGAAGGCGACATTGCCCTTTTCCCGAAAAGTGGCTAGCATGCGTTCGAAGAAAATAGCGTTGTAGGGCACATACGCCAGGTACAGACCCAGCCCGCTCAGGGCCATCCAGTGGAGTCCGCTGAGCTGTCCGGCGTTGTAGGCCAGGGTAGCAAAACCCATCAAGAGACAAGCCCCGATGATCAGCAGATGGATCAGGGAAAAGGCTTTCAGGTTATTCCGAACCAGAATCAGCAAGCTCAGTAACAGCAGTACGCTCAAGGCCACGGGGCCGTCTACCTGGGTGTAAATGCCGGGCTGATTGCCATAACCTAATCGTTGCCAGATTTCTACTTCAAAATTGTCGCGGATGTCCCGAGCCACCGTAAGCAGCGTATACACCAGAACCGTCAGAACAATACCGGGTAGGAATTGCCGGATGAACAAACGGCGTTGAGCCCGGTTCATGGGTCGCCGCTCGGTCCGCAGACGTTTGTCTTCGGCACTTGGGGCCGGAATCTGCGACAATACGTAAAGACATCCCGCCAGCGGTACACTGAAGACCAGTCCAGTCAGAAAGGGCATCCAGAATTCGGATATGCCTCCCCAGCGAATGAGTAGCAGTCCCACCGTTTTCACCAGTCCCGAAGCAAAAATCAAACTGATCGCCATGACGGCCCCCATCAGTTCCGTATGCCGTCGGCCTTCCAGAAAAGAAAAAACCAGACCCCAGATCATGCCCAGGGGCAGTCCGTTCAAAAACAGAAATACGATGTTGTACGGCACGGGACACAGGGCAAAACCCAGCAACGCCAGCCCGGCCATACTCAGCAACGCAATCAGGGTAGGGATGCGTTGTTGCGGCCGACGCTGGGCCAGAAACCGGATTCCGTAAAATTTACTCAACGTGTACCCCAGCATCTGAGCCAGAATCAACCAGACTTTATAATCCAGCGGACCCAGTTGTAACGTGCTGTAAGTACCCGCCGTGAAAGCTTTCCGGAAAGCGTACATGCAGCTGTACGTCCCAAAGGCGGCTAGTCCGGCCACCAGTGAAACCAGCCAGGAAGGGGTTACCCGCTTACGCGATAGGGCAGTCATACCAGGAGTATCAGGCCAGAACAATGTCTACCACCTCAGCCACCGAATCAACCGTATGCGTGGGCTCGTACTGGAGAAGTTCCTCCCGCGTAAACGTCCCCGTCGTCACGCCAATGACGTACCGGCAACCCGCATTTCGGCCCTCGTTCATGTCGACTTCCGTATCGCCGACTTTGGCTACTTCTTCGGTTTGCGTGATGCCCAGGGTTTGCATGGTCTGGTAAATCATGTCCGGGTACGGACGGCCATTGGCAACATCGTCGCTAGCTACGAGGTGATCAATGGCATCCTGCCAGTCGAGACGCTGCACAATCACTTCGGCAATATCCCGGGAGAAACCCGTATCCAAACCCACTTTGATCCCGGCCTGCCGAAGTCGGATGAAGGTTTCTTCGACGTCGGGCAGGGCTCGCAGGTCGGTCGACGTCTGGTAAAAGGTTAGCATGTCCCGCACAAAATCTTCGTGAATCTGATCGATCAGCGTATCCGTAACCTCGGCTCCGGCTTCGGTCAGCAGCATCCGGATCGCCAGGGGCTTTTTATAGCCCATCAGGGGATTAATGCTTTCCAGCGAAAACGAAAAGCCGTGTTTCTGCAAGGCCTGTTGCAAGGCCTGACTTACGTGGTTTTCATCGTAGACGGTCGTACCCGCCATATCAAATACTACTAACTTGATTGCCATGTTCAGAGTGATTCGGTTACGAATACAATAGTAAACAGTGTTTATTATTTGTAAACAAAGGAATTGTTACCGAATCATTAAGATTGGTTTTCGTACCCGTCTGATTATGGATTCAGCTTTGTACTTCCGCCCCTGATGCCCTGCGTACGTGTCGACAATCCTTTGAATGGTTACGTATCGAGCAACGACTCAGGGATTCCTTGCCCAATCCCTTCCGCTTTTGTCCAGAAAAACCTATCTTCCCTCTTCTTCCCTTAATCCTATTGAACATGGCAGAATTAAAGAAAGCTCTGACGGCTGTACACGTCTGGGCTATTGGCGTGGGACTGGTCATCTCGGGCGAATACTTTGGCTGGAATTACGGATGGGGCGTGGCCGGAACGCTGGGCCTGCTGCTGGCTACCCTTCTCATCACGTTACTATACGTCACATTCATTTTTAGCTTTACCGAACTCACCACGGCCATTCCGCAGGCCGGTGGGCCTTTCGCCTACGCTCTCAAAGCCTTTGGCCCCTGGGGAGCCATCATTGCCGGATACGCTACCCTGATTGAATTTCTGTTCGCGACGCCCGCCATTGCTCTGGCTTTGGGTAGTTACGTCCATTTTCTGTACCCCGGCATTGCCGTCATTCCGGCCTCGCTGGTTTCGTACGCTTTGTTCACGGGGATCAATTTGCTGGGGGTTGAGGAAGCGGCCTGGTTTTCGCTGATTATGACGCTCCTCGCCATTGCCGAACTATTGGTGTTTCTGGGGGTCGTACTGCCGCATTTCGATCTGCAAACGTTCCTGCATCGTCCGTTTCCGTATGGCTGGGCGGGCGTATTTGCGGCTTTACCCTTCGCGATCTGGCTGTTTGTTTGTCTGGAAGGCATTGCCATGGTAGCCGAAGAAGTGAAAGACACCAATCGGGCCTTAGCCCGAGGGTATATTTCAGCCTTACTAACGCTGGCTCTGCTGGCCTTGGGTGTTATGATCAGTATTGGCGGCGTGACGCAGTGGGAAAACCTGAGTACCATCGATTATCCACTACCCGAGTCCATTGCCTTGATTCTGGGACGGGAAAATCCCCTGACGAAGCTTTTTGCCAGCGTCGGCCTGTTTGGGCTGATTGCTTCCTTTCACGGCATCATCATTAGTTATTCGCGACAACTCTTCGCCCTGGCCCGTCAGGAATACCTGCCCGCTTCTCTGGCACTGGTCAGTTCCCGGCGGCGGGTACCGTACGTCGCGTTGCTCGTGGGGGCTGCCTTAGGGATGACTGCTCTACTGGTGCTGGATACCAGTAAGCTTGTCATTCTTTCGACTATTGGAGCCGTGGTGGTCTATATCATCAGTATGCTGGCTCTGTTTCAGCTTCGCCGTACCGAACCCGGCCTGAACCGTCCGTTTCGGGCTCCCTTGTATCCGTATTTCCCGGCAATTGCCCTGGGTCTGGCTACCCTGGCTTTGATCGCGATGGCGTATTTTTACTGGCCACTGGCCCTGCTGTTTTTTGGCGGACTGCTGGTTTTATTACTGGGCTACGGCTTCCGTCTGCGTCGAAGCCGGACGAAAGTCCTTTAACTGAATGAAACCACGATTTTCCTATGAGCTACCATTGTACCATCCGGGGATTTACGTACCGGTTCCCTTCCCTGCGGGAGCTGCTGGCCAAGGCAAGTCCGCTCCGGTCGGGTGACCAGCTGGCGGGACTGGCGGCTGAAAGCTATGAAGAACGCATTGCCGCTCAGATGGCCCTGGCCGAGGTACCCTTACCGACTTTTCTGAACGAAGCGGTAGTTCCGTATGAACGGGATGAAGTGACGCGGCTGATTGTGGATACGCATCCGGCGGAGGTTTTTGGTCGTATTCATCATTTTACCGTGGGTGATTTACGCGACTGGCTACTAAGCGATGATGCTGACACGCTACAACTCCAGGAGATTGCACCAGCCCTGACGCCCGAAATGGTGGCGGCGGTATCCAAACTCATGCGAAATCAGGATTTGATTCTGGTGGCTCAGAAGTGTGAAGTCATTACGCGATTTCGGAATACGCTAGGTTTAAAAGGCCATTTATCCGTACGCTTACAGCCCAATCACCCCACCGACGACGCCAAAGGCATTGCCGCCAGCATCATCGATGGATTACTCTACGGCAGTGGCGATGCGGTCATCGGGATTAATCCGGCTACGGATAGTCCGACTACAGTTTCCCGCTTGCTGTACATGCTCGATGGCCTACGCGAGCGGTTCGAAATGCCCGCCCAAAGCTGCGTACTGAGTCACGTGACAATGACGCTGGAACTCATCCAGCAGGGCGTTCCGGTAGATTTGATTTTTCAATCCATCGCCGGTACCGAGCAGGCGAATGCCAGTTTTGGAATTTCGCTGGGTCTTTTGCAGGAAGCTTACGAGGCGGGACTGTCGCTGAATCGGGGTACGGTCGGTACGAATGTCATGTATTTCGAGACGGGTCAGGGGAGTGCATTGTCTTCCCAAAGTCACCACGGCGTGGATCAGCAAACCTGCGAAGCCCGTGCCTATGCAGTGGCCCGTCATTTTAAACCTTTTATGGTAAATTCCGTGGTCGGATTCATCGGTCCGGAGTACCTCTTCGACGGAAAACAGATTATACGAGCCGGACTCGAAGACCATTTTTGCGGGAAACTGCTGGGTTTACCCATGGGCATGGACATCTGCTACACCAACCACGCTCAGGCGGATCAGGATGATATGGATACGCTGTTGACGCTGCTCGGTGTGGCGGGCGTGAATTTCATCATGGGGGTGCCCGGTGCCGATGATATTATGCTGAATTACCAGTCTACGTCCTTTCACGATGCCCTGTACCTCCGCCGGACGCTGGGACTCCGGCCCGCTCCCGAATTCGAAGCGTGGTTGCTGCGGCAGGGAATTCTGGATACAGGACAGCTGAAAAAAGGAATTTCTGAACGGATGTATGAGCTGTTGATGAAGTCATCTTGAAGAGAGTAAGTGTATCTTATGTTTCAGAGTATAGAGACCTCGTTATTCACCTAGACTGCGTTTGTTCCTTTAAGCACGGCTGTGCGGTAGCCCCTGAGCCTTCCAGGCTGGACCTCTCTACACCTGACCATTCCATGGGGGCCATCCCATGGCGGCGACCGGCCCGCTTTAGGCCACCTTATTGCGGCTGTCGTAGGTCGTTCCGTTGCCATTCCATGGTGGCCCCCATGGAATGGCTCAGGGGCGGGAGAGGTTTTCATCTTCCAGTAATAGTTGATGGATGTGAGTTATTGGCGAGTTCGTATAGTGGATAGCATAAAACCAGCCCCCGTCCTATCGCGAAAAGCCGCCTTCCATTCCATGGCGGCTTCATCCGCAACGCGGTAGCCTTGAGCAGGATGAAAAGAGCGGTGTTCGCGATAGGGACTAGAAAAACAGCCGCCTCAGTAGGGCGAGATACTGATTTTATATTACTGGTTATTGATTATGAACAAGTTTCGGTATGGAGTAATTCTTATGGCTTCAAATAGCAGTCATATCAGCGAGAGCAGAACAGAACTGTTACGATATACACTAAACCTTTTAGTCAATGAATGAAATTCAAAAATACCCCATACCTCCCGACGAGTGGGAATCGCTGAAAACGTTTACGGACGCTCGCATTGCCCTGGGCAAAACCGGTGTTTCCATTCCCCTGCGGGAGTCGCTGGCGTTTAAACTGGCTCATGCTCATGCCAAAGATGCCGTATACTCCAGCCTCGATACGCAGGCTTTGGCGACTCGCTGGCAGAAGTACGGGATGCCCGTGTACACCCTGAAAACGCAGGCTCTCAACCGGGACCAGTATCTGCAACGGCCCGATCTGGGTCGTAAGCTGCACGAAGATTCGGTACAGTTGCTGGAAGGCCTGCATACAAATCCGGTCGATGTAGCTGTAGTCATCGCGGATGGCCTTTCGGCAACGGCTATTATGGAAAATGCGGAGCCTTTTCTGGATCGTTTCTGGACGAAAGCAGAGGAACGGGGTTATTCACTGGCCCCGCTATGTCTGGTCGAACAGGGGCGGGTAGCGATTGGGGATGAAATTGGATCATTGCTACGGGCTAGGCTGGTGGTCGTACTCATTGGCGAACGACCCGGCTTAAGTTCCTTCAATAGCATGGGACTCTATCTGACCTTCGACCCTGAGCCTGGCCTAACGGATGAACGAAGAAATTGTATTTCAAACATCCGTCCCCAAGGCCTATCCATTGAACTGGCCGTAGATAAGCTTTTATACCTATTGCAGGAGGCATTTCGGCTGCAACTGACCGGCGTTCTTTTAAAAGAAAAGGAGCCGAAGGGAATCAATTGAGGTACTTTGGGACTTATAAACCAGTACGCTTCGTTTCAAGTAGCTCGTAAGTCAGTATGAATTTCTTACATCAGTTAGGTTCGGTCATCAGTCTGTTTAGCTTTATTCTCGTGCAATCACTTGCTGTTTGTACGGTCGATTAATGCCTTTACTTCCCAGGATAAACCCAGTACCATGGCCCTGGTAACCGTTTTTGCATGTTTTCTGGTAACCATTGGTTTGTATTACTACACGAATGCCGAACACATTCCCTTCATTCGGATTTTGTTGATGGTTAATGTCGTACAGCTAATCTTACTGGCTGTGCTATTCTTATTGACGAACGAGGCACATTAAAAGGGTAAAGCTGGTACGGCTTCCGATTCTGCCACCAATCGTTTGATAATAGCCACTTCGTCAGAGCCTTCGTTTGCCGGATCAGGGTTTGCGTTAGTTCAGCCGATAGCCTCCTACCGGAAGTGAACCCAGTCCGCCCGCATTCGAAACGCCTGCTACCATCGCCAGCGTTGTTACGCCCAGCATGGGAGCCTGAATGATGGAGGAAGCCATACCGTAGAGCCAGGTAATCTGATTCGTTAGTGCATGGCGGCAACTACGGAAAAGAATCGTAGATCGGCAATGAGAAACGGTAGTTTCCTGCCTGTGATAATTTTCTGAAATGAGAATCATTTTTTTTAGCACGGACCAGGAACTGCATCGAGCCTATTCGCTGGCGACAGTTACGGTTGGGGCCTATCGGGTGCGAGGTACAAGACTCTGTATTTACCTAAATAAAAAATGAAAAGCCGTTCTTAGCATGGCTAAAAACGGCTTTTGTGGTTCACCAGGAAGGAATTAATCGTGACCTTCCAGTTTCACCAGTTTATTGTAAATTCCCAGGAGAAGGAATGGTGCGGCCCATTGGCCTACGAATAATGCTGTGTTACGCTCACCCAGGATTTTAAGCGTTGCTGAAACGCCCATAGACGCCAGGGCAGCCCACAAAAATACGTCAGAGGGCAATTTTGCCGTTTGTTCTTCGATAGCGGTAGCTACTTTCCCTTCTTTGTGTTCGGGATTGAATTCATTTGCCATACTGGTAGAAAGTTAAAAGTTTAACGTGAAATTGGTTATACGTCAAAGCTTATGAAAACAACCGTTCCACCCAGTATACGTAGTACAATCCATTCAGTATATAGTGTTCAGTGATTGACAGATACGCCTTGTTGCGTTCCGTATGTGCCTCTTTTTGAGGTAGCCCATGCCCATATACAAGCTGGTACAGCCCCTATACGAGTCCTTCCCGCATGGCTTTAAGTACCGCTTCTGTCTTGGAGTTCACCTGAAGTTTGTCGTAAATACTACGAATATGCGAGCGAACGGTATCAATGCTGATGTGCAGGTGATCGGCGAGCAGCTTGTAGCTGTATCCGGCCACTAAGCCTTTGATGATGTCGAGTTCGCGGGGCGATAGCAGCGTTCCTTCCGAAGGAGTACTCTGCGGTTGCTGGAAGTGGACCAGCACTTTGCGGGCCACGCTGGCCGTCATGGGTGATCCGCCCCGGTGCAAATCAAAAATGGCCGCAATCAGCTCCGAAGGCGAGGTATGTTTGAGCAGGTAGCCGCTGGCTCCATTGCGAATCGCCCGAAAAATTTTGTCCTCATCGTCAAAAACCGTCAACATCAACACCTGACTTTGCGGGGAAACAGCTTTCACCAGCGGTACGCATCGATGCCACTCAGACCCGGCAGGTCAATGTCCATGAGTATCACCTGGGGTTGCAGGCTTTGAATTTCCGGGGTAAGGCTGTGGCAGTTGGCGAAAGCCCCCAGCAGTTGTAAGCCCGGCGTAGCCTGGATCAAAAAGGATAAACCTTCGCGGAGTTCGCGGTTATCTTCGTAATAAACAATTCCAATTTCGCTCATATGATCTCAACGTATCGTTGCGGTTAACGTGATCGAAGTGCCCTGACCCGGTGCGGTACGCAGCACAATCGTACCCCGAATGTCGCGGGCCCGGGCGTGCAGGTTGGGCAGCCCATTGCCAGAGCGGGTACGGTCCCGATCAAACCCGACCCCATTGTCCTGAATCTGAAGGTGTAATACGCGGCCCTCCACGCTCAACCGCACGTCGATGCGGCTACAGGCGGAGTACTTGACGGCATTGTTAATACTTTCCTTGAAAATCAAATACAGATTGCGACGTTGTTCGACGCTGAGCCGAAGGATGGGAAAGGGTTCACCGACGGTCATATTGAGGACGATTCCCCGGGCTTCGGTCAGGCGAAGGGCAAACTCCCGCATCCGGCTCACCAGGTCGTCGAGTCCATCCTGATTGGATTTGATGGTCCAGATAATGTCCTGCATGGATTCGGCCAGCGTACTGGCGTTATCGCTGATGCGTTTGAGCAGGGGAACGGAGTCGGGCCGAACGTCGGCAATTTGCCCCTGTACCACTTCACTGAAAATGCGAATGCTACTCAGCGTTGAACCAATATCATCGTGTAAATCCGTGGCAATGCGGTCGCGAATGAGAGCGAGATGCTGTTGCTGGGCCATTCGGTAGCGATAAATGCCGTACAAAAGGCCGAGGACGAGCAAGCCAATCAGGGCCTTAAACCAAAAGGTCTGGTAATACGCCGGAATGACGTGAATCCGCAGGCGGGTGCCCCGTTTGTTCCAGACGCCATCGTTATTAGACGCCCGCACCCAGAGTTCGTAATCGCCGGGGGCCAGATTGGTATACGTAGCGGTTCGGGCCGACGTGACTACCCAGTCCTTATCAAAGCCCAGTAACCGATACGCGTACTGATTTTTTCGGGACTGACTGAAATTCAAAGCGGTGAAGGAAACCGTCAGCGTATTGTCGCCGGGATGGAGCGTAATCTGCTGGGAGGTGTCTAGCGGCTGAACCTGATTGTTGATTCGAATTTCCGTAAGCCATACGGGCGGAATCAGCGTATTTTTTCGCAGATCTCCGGGTTTGAAATAATTGAATCCTTCGGAAGCACTGATGAACAGTTCACCCGAGCGATTGCGGGTAATGGGATCAAACAAATTGCCGGACAAAATGCCATCACTGCCCATTAAGCCGTCACTCGATTGACTGTAATACTGAAACAAGCCCGCCTGTCCGGGTTTTTTAGTCGGGTCAAGTTCGTGCAGGCGTTCGTCCGTATGCAGCCACAGATGGCCCCGCTGGTCTTCACAAATACCAAAAATATGGTCGGACGTAAGTCCGTTTTTCAAGGTGTACGTTTGCAGGACTTTACCGTCGTAATCGGCCTTGATCAGAAAACCAATGCCCGAGTGCCACCAGTTTCCGTTTCGATCCAGATAAAAGGTACTGTGTAATTCATCCGTGGGCGAAATACCCGACGGCAGTCCCCGAAAGGTGAGCCATTCGAAATTTTTTCGTTCCGCATCCAGCCGCAGAATACCCCGATTCGTTAGTAGCCAAAGTCGTCGTTGAGCATCTTCCTGAATACGGTTAATCGTAAAGTTAGGCTGGCCGTTCAAGGGATGGGGCCAACGTTTCAGTTGATGGCTGGCCGGATCGTACCAGAACAAGCCATTAATCAGCGAGCCAATCCAGATTTTTCCGCTGGCGTCCTGACACAATACGGGCATGTGGGTGTTGACCTTGGGATAATTAGAACCCTGGAACGGGGTTATTTTAATCGTTTCCCACTGTTGGCTACGGGGCTCGTAGGTGCTCACCCCATCCTTGGACCTACCCAGAGCTTACCCGAACGGTCCTGGATGAAGCTATACGCTCCAACCGTAGGCTGAGGGGCGGTGAGCCTTTCCAGCGTATTCTGCCGACGATCCCAGCGAATCAGACCGGATTGCTGGGTGAGGGCCCAATAAATATCATCCTGAACAATATCCTGCCGGACGGTCTGGATCATGGGCAAGCGACTATCGTCCCGACTTTCAATGATTCGTCGGTATAATTTCTGGGCGTTGGGATCTTTGGCCGCCAGGCCCTGAGTTGTTCCCAGCCAGATAATATGGGTAGCCGTATCTTTCAGGAAAATATTGGTTCGACCGCCGGGGTAACTGGCCGGGTCTTCGGGAACATTCTTGAACGGGGTTAGCTCCTGCGTCCTGGGCTGATAACTGAAAATCCGGTCGAAACTTCCCAGCCAAAGGATAGAGGAGCCGTTTTTTTCGAATTCCTCGGTCATGGTCGATACGTTCACGGCTGGTGTAGGATGCAGAATGAATCGTTGTTGGACTGCATCATAGCGACAAAGGCCCAGTCGGAAGGACAGTGGGTGCGAAAACGTGTAAAGGTCTCCTGATTGCGTTTCCAGCATTCGCTGGGAATGGAACGGTACCTCATTCGGATGAAACGGGTCGTGCCCCTGCACGTACTGAAACTGCCCTTTGGCCCGATCAAACCGGTACAGTACCCGAAACAGGCTCAACCACAGACGGCCCTTTGAATCCAGAAAAGGTTCGGGATAGTAACTCGGAATAGCGAAGGGCAGATCGAATGCTTTTTTTTCCAGCGTACGCGGATGAATGCGGTATAGTTTATCGTAGGTCGTGAACCATCCCCAGCCTTCCCGATCAAAAAAACGGGGGATGTAAAATCATTATCGCCCTGCTGATCCTGGTTTTGGGGGAGGGGGATGCGTACGCCCGTTTCGCTCCAGGGATCAAATCGAAGTAACCCCCGGGTTGTCGAAATCCAGAGATAGCCCTGCGAATCGGTCGTTAAGCCATTTAGGTTAACGTAATTACTGGGCAAGCCAGAGGCCGCTCCAGTACTTTTGAAAACTTTAAAAGTCAGGCCATCGAATCGATTGAGGCCATTGATGGTACCAATCCATAAAAAGCCCCGCCGATCTTTGGCCAAGGAGGTGATGACATTGCTCGATAAGCCGTGTTGCGTCGTAAAGCGGGTAAAAGCAATCGGGCTGGTTTGAGCCAGCACGCGGAAACCGGAAATAATCCAGAAAAAGAAAAGCAGAAGCTCCAGCCTTTTTCGCATGAGAGTGAAAACGTGTAGGGACAAAGATTGACCGAAATCCAGCCAAAGACAAATTTGCCGGATCGCATAAACATGTGAATCGTATTGGGGGCGGGCTAGGGCATCGGAGCAAACCCGGACCGTACTCGCAATCCAGACCGAATGAGAGACAGTAAGCCTTGTGTCAGGCGTCGAAAACCCGTAGAAGTCGGTGGTAGTCAGCTACTTCAAAGAGATCTATTTTGGTATTTCACATTTTCATGCGATTGACGGCGGTCCGTTTTTCCACCAATTTTGCAAGGTCCAATTGGAGTAGGGACGGGGTCTGGAGCGGTTTAAACCAGGAAAAGAAAGCACCAGTTCAACCGGTTTTTCGGTGCGTTCATCCCCGGTATTTAGCAATTCGAACACACCGTCTATACGTTTCGGAATTCGCCCGTGTCAATTTTATCGTACCCATCAACCGTTATTATCCCCTTGTTTAGCCATGAAACGCATGAATCTGATTACCTTTTTGTTGACATTACTGTCCTTTTCCTGCCAGAAAAATTCGGGCATATCGCCGGATGACTCCGGTTCGACGCATGGAAAGAGTTACATCAAAGTAAATTTTAACGGTCACACGAAGACCTATAAGGACGTGACGATGTCCCTGATGGGAGGCGGGGGTACCGGCACCATTGAAGGGTGGTCAATGACGGCCGGACGTAACCACGGTGACTACCTGTCAATTGGTGTGTTTGCCCGGGAAACCGGAACCTTTCCGTACCGGCAGGACGTGAATAATTACCACAACATCAGCATGGTTGAATACCAGCAGTCGAAGGGTTCCTATACCAATTACAAAGCTTTAATTTGTCCCACCACGTCTGGGTATTATTCGACGCAGGGGAAAGTAGTAGTCGAAGCCTTCGAAGCGGGCAAACTGGCCAAAGGCACCTTTACGGGAAATCTGCTGGTGCCGGATACGGAGGATTGCTCGACGGAAAGTGTATCCTTTAGCGGCGAATTTTATCTGGTCAAAGAGTAACGGATTTAGCGTATACTTTTTAGGGGTAGGGCATTTTCAGAGAATCCCGATGAGAAAGTGTAGCGTACGTTCAACCTTCTTTTTATTTCCATGAAAACAATGATGAATAAGACGAGTCGTACGGGCTTTCGATGCCGCCGGGAGTACCAGCCGATGTAATCCCGTACGTCCGTTTTAGCGTACCTGAGCCAAGTCTGCTCCGGGTGTACCGCTGCCAAACGTTCTGCTCAAAAACCATGAAACGAATGCTCTTCGGGTACCTGCTGGTACTCACGATGATGGCCTGTCAGCCCACCCTGCCCACGCGGGTACTGGAGGGAACATTTGTCGGACCCGGTTCAGTACAGGCAGCCCAGGGGGGGCTCACCTCGTACGCAGAAATCGAAATTACGCTGAAACCCCTGACGGCAACAACCGTGGAGGTAAGCAGCCCCGAGTTCAAATCCTTCATTATTCAACGCTTGGCCCATTCCGGAACCACTATTTTTCTTTCGGATAATGAACAAAACTTGTTTCACTTTTCGGGAGAACCCAGCACCCGAAGTTTGCTCGTGGACTGGACTACCGAAATTGCGGGGCAACGACAGACCATCCGGTTTGGTGGACGAAAAAAAAGTTTGGTCTTTGTTATTTAACTGAGCGGCAGGCGAGAGTATCAATCCCTGTCCTGACGAATACAAGTCATGAAAAAATACCTGTTCTTTAGTTGGTTGAGTGTTATTGTAGGAGTAACGGCCTGTGCCAAGTCCGAACCAGAGCCGACCCGCCCGGTAGACCCGCCCGTAGGCTCTGAAACTCATCGGTTGGTAAAAATCACGTCGGGCGAGCAGAATCAGCAAAGTTATCAGTATAACGACCAGGGCTTACTGCAAAGATCGAATGTACACTGGCGGTACAACGATTCGTTGACGGTAGCTTCGACAACAACTTTTACTTACGATACAGAAAAACGGCTGTCCCGGATTTTGTACGATGGAAAGCCTTATGTAACGTTTTTTTACGAAGGCAAGCTACTCGATAAAACGGAAGAATACGATCACAAAGGTCGGCTGGTGGTTACGCATTTTTATTTGTTCAATGGCGAAGGGCAACTCGTCGAATTACTCGATCAGATTCACGATACCGAAACGGCAGCCGTACAAAGTTTTATTAAGCACCGCTACGAATACGAGGGGCAGCGGAATGTGCAACGTGTACTCTCGTTCCGAAAAAATGTAAATGATCCCACGTTTACACCCTGGCAGAATGTGTACTACGAGCACTACGACACGAAGAAAAATCCCCATCTGCCGCAGGTTTCCTATCCCTTTGTCGAAGTAACGGCTACTCAGGTGAATAACCCCGGAAAAGTGACGGTTCGGGATGCCCGGGATGAATCGCTGTTAAGCGTCGAAATCTATGCGTATACCTATGGTGCTCAGGGGTATCCGTTGAAAAAAACGCAGCAACTCAGCACAACCCATCCGCTGCCCGCCGTGACAGTGAGCTATCAGTATCAGTAAAAGCAGACGAGTGTAAGTGATGGAAAAGGCCCGGTTCATCCGGGCTTTTTGCGTTGGTAAAGGATTTCGTAAGTAAAAAAGGACTAAAAACGGGCGAGCACTTTCGGGTTAGAGCAATCGGGACCTATCTTTCTGTGGCATTTACTAAACCTATTGAAATTAAGTTCACGTATGAAAAAAACGCTTGCTGTAATCCTTTGTGGATGGACCTTGTTCGCTAGCGGGCAATCGAACCAACCGGCTGCCTCGCTTCGTCCGAACCCGTACCAGGAGTTGCCCTTGGGAGCGATTCGGCCCGAGGGCTGGTTACGGGAAAGGCTCATACGCCAGAAAGAAGGTGCCACGGGTAAACTTGATGTGCTGTACCCTTCCGTAATGGGTCCGCGAAATGGCTGGCTGGGTGGCGACGGGGATCAGTGGGAGCGGGGACCGTACTGGGTAGACGGACTACTACCGCTGGCGTACTTGCTAAACGATGCCGAACTGATTGCCAAAACCAAACCCTGGGTTGAATGGGCGTTGAACAGCCAGCAACCGGACGGCTACTTTGGCCCTTCCCACGATTACGGGCCGGAAGCTGGCTTGCAACG
Organism: Siphonobacter sp. BAB-5405; assembly: GCF_002872335.1. GTDB lineage: Bacteria > Bacteroidota > Bacteroidia > Cytophagales > Spirosomataceae > Siphonobacter. The sequence continues at coordinate 14,468 of NZ_NJAG01000067.1, forward strand.
GGATAATAGCCGGGATTGGTGGCCTAAAATGGTCACGCTGAAGATTTTAAAACAGTATTATTCCGCCACGGGGGATCAACGGGTGATTCGTCTGATGACCAATTATTTTAAGTACCAACTCAAGGAATTACCCAAAACGCCGCTGGATCACTGGACCTTCTGGGCCCGTTACCGGGGCGGTGATAATCTGATGCTGGTGTACTGGCTGCACCGAATTACGGGCGATGCTTTTTTACTGCAACTCGGCGACCTGATTCACAAACAAACCTTTGACTATACCAACGCGTTCCTGCAAACGGACATGCTGAGTCAGCCCGGCAGTATTCACTGCGTAAACCTGGCTCAGGGTTTGAAAACGCCGGTGATTCAGTATCAGCACCATCCGAAAGCGGAATATATACAGGCGGTGGATCGCGGACTGGCGGATATTCGAAAATACAATGGCATGGCTCATGGCCTGTACGGCGGTGATGAAGCGTTGCACGGTAATAACCCGACGCAGGGTTCCGAGCTGTGTTCGGCCGTGGAGATGATGTTTTCGCTGGAAAGCATGCTGGAAATTACGGGGAAGGTGGCCTGGGCCGATCAGCTCGAAAAGATTGCCTTTAATGCCTTGCCTACCCAGATTTCGGACGATTTTATGAGTCGGCAGTACTTCCAGCAGGCCAATCAGGTGATGTTGACGCGGCACACCCGCAACTTTGACGTAAACCACGGCGGTACGGATGTGTGTTTTGGCTTGCTGACGGGCTATCCCTGCTGTACGTCGAATATGCACCAGGGCTGGCCCAAGTTTACCCAAAACCTGTGGTACAAAACATCCGATCAGGGGTTGGCGGCTTTAGTGTATGCTCCGAGCGAAGTTAAAACGGTGGTTGGAAAAAATGTGCCCGTGACCTTCAGGGAAGAAACGGGCTATCCGTTTGAAGAAACGATTCGTTTCACACTGACGACCGAGGCTCGTAGTGTTACGTTTCCCCTGCACCTGCGAATCCCCGAATGGTGTCCGAAAGCCAGTCTGACCATCAACGGGAAACCCTACAAAGAAGTAGTAGGCAATGCCGTGACAGTGATCAATCGTACCTGGAAATCCGGGGATGTTGTCGAAGTACAACTCCCCATGCCGCTCAGACAAAGTAGTTGGTACGAAAACTCCCATTCTATCGAACGAGGCCCGCTGACGTACGCCCTGCCCCTCGGTGAAGAGGTAAAAAAAGTTACCAATACGAAAGACCCCATTGACTACGGTGATGCGTACGAAGAAGTTCGGCCGACTACACCCTGGAATTACAGTCTCATCGTCAGTTCGGACGCCAAACTAGCCGAGCGATATATCGTGGAGAAAACTGGAAAGGTGTCGAACTCCCCCTGGACTACCGAAAGTGCTCCGATCCGAATTCGGACCAAAGGCCGTCGTATTCCTTCCTGGGGCTTGTACAATGACATGACCGGACCCATTCCGTACAGCGTAACGTACAATCTGGAGTACGGACCCGAGGAGGAAATCATTTTAATTCCCTACGGTTGTACCCGTCTGCGAATCGCCCAGTTTCCGGTA
>NZ_NJAG01000068.1 GCF_002872335.1 Siphonobacter sp. BAB-5405
GTCGGATCAGTAATGGCCAGCCCATTGTCCATCGGGAAAGCATCCACCAGATTCTGCGTAGGACTCGTCACGCCCTGACTGGCAGCGGGTGTACCATAGCCAATCGGGGCATTCCAGCTTTCCAGACTGGTGGAATTACCGGACTGTTTAGCCAGAATAACCTCCGCATTTTTCTTAACCGTAAAGATGTTATTGAAGCTAGTCTGAAGGGCGTAGTACTTCAGGTCGATCAGCTCCTGGTTCGCATCCAGTGCTCGCTGCCAGCGGGAAACATCCGTTGTAGTGAAACCCGTGAGTTCTGAACTGGCTCCACCATTAAAAAGCGGACTGGCTGCGTACAGCAAAACCCGTGCTTTCAGAGCCAGAGCAGCACCGCGGGGAATCCGGCCCCATTCAGTATCGGAAATTGGTTCCTGCCGGAGTGTACTCTTCAGAGCATCGCATTCGCTCACAATGTACTCCAGGCATTCCCGGTAGGTATTGCGGGGCAGGGACAAATCATCGGAAATTGTAAAAATGCGGTCACCGACCAGTGGGATCCCGCCGTAACGTTTCAGCAATTCTGCATAAAGCATGGCACGAATGAAACGGGCCTCCGATTTCCAGGTCAGGATACTTTGGGCCGTAGCTGGAACTTTATCAATATTGGCCAGAAAAATATTTGCCCGGCGGATTCCGGCGTAGCTGTTTGCCCAGTAGGGATCCGGGTTGTTGATGGGATTGATGAAGCCGTTGGCGTAAAACCGAACCACCCGGTTATTCCGCGAAGGGATGGCATCATCGGTAGCGGCATCGAGAAAGTCTCCCGGTCCACTGCCAATCCGATTAAATCCCGAAGGTAGATAGTTATACAGATCGTTCAGATTAAACTGAGCTACCGTGGCAAGACGGTCCTGATCATCCCAAACTAGTTCATCCCTGATCCAGTCCCGGGGCTCAGTTTCCACGCGGGAGCAACTTTGTAGAAAAACAGCAAGTAAAAGACCTGTACCTAAAATAGAAACGATTTTCATAAGGGTAGGCTAGAGTTTTAAGTTGATGCCGAGATTAAAAAGCCGCTGCAGGGGATAGGCACCATTATAAGCCTCCGGATCAATACGTTGCATGGAATTAAGGGTAAGGAGGTTCGTACCACTGGCAAATACCCGCAGTGATTTTACCCGGATCCGGTTAATGAGCGTTGTAGGGAGGCTATAGCCGATTTCCAGGTTTTTGATACGCAGGTAATCGCCATTACGAACCCAGTACGAAGAAGTTTCGAAGTTGTTGACGTTCGATCCTACGTTCAGGCGGGGGTAGGAAGCTCCGGGATTTCCGGGTGTCCAGCGGTCCAGGTGTGGTTCGAAAGCCGGTCCAAAACCATTATTCTGAAAGGCCCATTCACTGTTGCCTGACAGGTATATGTCCCGATTGAGGGCCCCCTGAAGTAAAAGGGTCAGATCAAAGGACTTCCAAATAAGGCCCGCTCCCACTCCAAACGGAACCTGCGGTTTGGTACGGCCAATGGGAGCCATATCCAGCTGATTGATGATGCCATCCTGATTTAAATCACGATACTTAATGTCGCCTGGCTGAGGGGTATACCCGATGATGGTCGCAGCCGACTGGATTTCTGTCGCTGACTGGAACAATCCTTCGGCGATGTAGCCAAATCGTTGATTAACGGGCTGCCCTGTACGTTGCATCCAGGAATATTCGCGGAACACCTCGTCAGAGTAGACAGATTTGGAGTATTGAACACCTACCATCGCATTGACGTAATAGCTCAGCTGTTTGTGGGTTCTCTGATAGTTCAGCTGTAGCTCCCAGCCCCGATAGCGGTTGCGGCCAATGTTTTCTTCTGGAAACGTATTACCCAGGATGCTGCTGTTCCGGCCTCTCCGCATCAACAGATCGTAGTAATTCATTTGGTAATATTCCAGAGTAAAGCCCAATCGGTTCTCCCACAAACCACCCTGAAGTCCGGCATTGAGTTTGTTTGCTTTTTCCCAGGTGATATTGTAATTGGCCAGGGGTTGCTCGGTAATCGCCGTATTAGAACCCGCTCCGGTACCAAAAATACACTCGGACTATCGAAATACGTCTGAATGTACCGGAAGTATCCGGGCCGGTCATTACCCGTTTTACCCACCGAAGCAAAGGCTTTCAGGTGCGTAAGCCAGGTGAGGGATTTCATGAATTCTTCCTTGCTAAGATTCCAGCCCAGACCAAATGCCGGGAAGAAACCTACCCGAGTACGACCATCTTCGGGATACCGATTCGACCCATTTACTGCAAACGAAGCTTCTGCAATGTATTTACCGCTGTAATTGTAAGAGAAACGGCCTGAAGTTCCCGTAATCGTATACGGTAAATCCGATCCGCCTACGGCATTGTCCCGGTTGCCTAAAACGATCGCCTGAATGCCGTGCTGACCGAACGCCCGGTCATAACCCAGGGCCAGTTCGAGATAGTCGGCCCGAGACTGAAAATCAATACCGTTGTTGTTTGCCTGGTCACCGTTTACGCCAAATTGCTGGTATACATCGGCTGCCGTTTGCTGGAAGACAGCAAAAGTTTTATTGCGGGCAATATTTTCCGAAAGCGTAGCATAATATGACCCCGTTGCCCGAATCCATAATCCTTTTGTTACTTCATCCAGGGTACGTTTCAGGTAGAAATCAGCCAGCATGTCCCGCTGATAATTTTGCCGATAACCTGATCCGATGGCCTGAGCCCAGATATTATTTTGAAACTGCGTTGTACCGCCATACGTGCCGTTGGGATTGTAGATGGGATATGCATTGTTAGGTGTATTAATCAGAGCACTGAAAATGGAAGAGGTTCCGGTAGTATTGGTGTTTGGAATAACATAACCCGCGTCATTGGAATTCAGAATCCGGCCAAATAGATGGATACCTGCACTGAGTTTTGAGTTTAGATTCAGATCGACATTGGAGCGAACCGTGTATACTTTGAAATCATTATTGGTATTATAGGTGTTGATGTCGCTGGTTCGGAGCAGACCCGTTTGGTTCAGGTGTTCAAGCGATACAAAATACCGGGAAAAACTGTTACCTCCACTGGCACTAAAGGTATAGCGATCCATCCGCGAGGACGGTTTGAGTACCTGTTTCCGCCAGTCTACATCGGGATAACGGAAGGGGTCGCTCCTGCTCCGATACCCTTCCAAATCCTGCTGGGTATAAGCCTCCGGTAAGCCGTCGTTGGTCAGGGCTTCATTGTAGAGGCGGGCGTAATCGTATGAACCCAGCGTTTTAGGCTGGCGAAGGGGTTGCTGAACGGCCGTCTGAGCGGTAAACGAGATTCGGGGGCGGCTGGCAAAACCCTTACGCGTGTTCACCAGCAATACGCCGTTTGAAGAACGTACGCCCAGCATGGCTGTTGCCAGGGCATCTTTTAATACGGTTACAGATTCAATTTCTTCGAGATCAAATACGGTGATATTCCGTGGGATCCCGTCAATGACCACGAGCGGTCCCTGATTACGCAGCGACAGAGCGGTACCGTCGCTACCGGGTTCACCCGAACCCTGGATGCTCCCTAGCCCCGCAAACCGGCCCGGCAGGGCATTCAGAAAAGAAGCCACCGGCATTTTGGTCAGGTCATTGTTGTAGACCGTCTGCGTAGATGCTGCCGTGAGGTCAGACTGCATCTGTGTATTGTTAAGCAGACGTACAGGTTTGAGACGCTGGACCGCCGGGTGTTTAGTACTGACGGTAATGGTGGGGAAACGATCGTCCGAAAGGACGTACGTATTCACCAGGGAACCTAATGCCCGGACTTCCAGTACTTCGTTTTTAGCTCCGGCCAGCGAGCAACTGCCATTGGCATCGGTGGTTTTTGAAATCTTCTGGTTGCGATTGATTAGTGTCAACCCAACCATGGGTTCACCGTTTTCATCAATGAGCAGGGGCGTCACAAACGTAACGGTATCCGTAGCGACTTTTACGGGCTTAACGGTCTGAGCCCGGAGCACTGTCGGCCCACTGACGCCAAGCAGCAAAACAGACAGGAAAAGAGGGGGTACAAGTAATCTCATTAGCATAGCAGGTTACACAGATCAAGCAGAAAAATCACCCGGAACGGGTAGTAATGGTGAAGAAATCCGGAGGAGGACGGGGCAATAACAAGCGGTCTCTTTTCCAGAAACGCGTCAATACGGATAGCATAAGTTTTGGGATAGTCTCGATTTGGAGGATTTTTAATCCAACAAATCATTTGAATAGTTCAAAACTATTGAATAGCTTGGGGGTATGTAGGGGCATTTTTCGTCTAAAACAGGGTATAATCCTGCATCTGCATGAAAGAATCCCCTCTGGAATGAATCAGCATTACCTAATCACATCACTTCTGCACCTTTTTTCACGCATGTATCGGCTTTTCGCCTGCCTGCTACTTTTCGCTTGGCTAAGCAACTGCCTCCTGATGGGGCAATCACTCAAGTATCGATTTGAGCATATTACGGTCAATGAGGGTTTATCGCACAGCGATGCCATGACCGTGATAGAAGATCATAAAGGATTTTTATGGATAGGAACC
>NZ_NJAG01000069.1 GCF_002872335.1 Siphonobacter sp. BAB-5405
AGACGGGCGTATTGCTGACGGCCAATCCTAGTAAAGCCGCCATGCCCATGTTACGTACGACTTTTAAGGCGTCGTCTGCACCACTTGTGAAAGCTCGCCTGTATGCAACCGCTCGGGGGATTTACGAAGTCTACCTCAATGGCAAACGGATTGGTCAGGACTATTTTAATCCCGGCCTAACGCAGTATAACAAAACCCACCTCTACCAAACCTACGATGTTACCAAGCAGATTCGGGCGGGAGAAAATGCGTTGGGAGCCTACTTAGGCGAAGGCTGGTGGAGCGGCGGGGCTACGTACGCCGGCGAAAACTGGAATTATTTTGGAGATCGGCAATCACTTTTGGCTCAGCTCATTCTTACCTACGCTGATGGTAGGGAGCAGATCATCGTGAGTAAGCCCCAAAGCTGGACTTATTTCGACGGGGGACCAATGGTCTACGGTAGTTTTTTTCAGGGCGAAGTCTACGACGCTTTGCGGGAACGGGCCATTGAAGGGTGGTGTACTGCTGCTTACGATGCTTCCTTATGGAAGCCGGCCCAGGAAATCGGTTTGTCGAAGCAAGTCAGTCAGGCGTATTCACTCAACAATCCCAGCGTAGCTGATTACTCGCAGGCCACGCTACGGGGACAATTTGGGCCAACCGTACAAAAGGTCCGGGAGCTTACTGCCGTATCGATGCAGGAAGTTCGTCCCGGCGTTTTTGTCTACGACATGGGGCAAAACATGGTGGGTGTTCCTGAGATCCATTTGTCAAACGTGAAAGCTGGAACCAAGCTTACCTTGCGGTATGCGGAAGTAAAATACCCGGATCTGCCGGAATATACCGGAAATCAGGGCATGATCATGCTTGAAAACATCCGGGCAGCGATGGCTCAGGATCTTTATTTTGCCCGAGGGGGAGAGGAGACGATTGCCCCCCGCTTTACCTACCACGGCTACCGCTTTGTGGAGATCACCGGAATCGATCAGCCCTTACCGCTAACGGCTGTGAAGGGAACGGTTCTTAGTTCCATTCATCAACTGGCCTCCCAGTATGAAACCTCCAATGCCAAGGTGAATAAACTTTGGGAAAACATAACCTGGTCCACGCTCGGAAACTTTCTGTCGATTCCCACCGACTGTCCCCAACGCAACGAGCGTCTGGGCTGGAGCGGCGATATTTCTGTATTTGCCCGCACTGCTACCTACCTGGCCGATTTACCGCAGTTTCTAAGCCGACACCTGCAAGCCATGCGGGATGTGCAGCGAGCCGATGGCCGTTTTACGGACGTGGCTCCTTTGGGTGGAGGCTTCGGCGGTATACTCTGGGGAAGTGCGGCTCTGACCGTAGCCTGGGAAAGTTATCAGCAGTATGGCGATAAAGCATTACTGGCCGCCCACTATGAAGCCATGAAACGCTACACCCGCTATATCCAGGAAAAAAACATAGACCCTAAAACCGGATTGCTCACCCAGGAAAATCCGACCTTCTGGGGAAATCTGGGTGACTGGCTGGGACCAGAGCAAAACAAGAACGATAATTCACTTTTATGGGAGGCGTACTGGATTTACGATCTGGAGCTGATGCAAAAAATGGCTACTGTTTTGGGAAAAACAGCTGATGTCCGAACGTTTGAGGACTTACACCAACAGCGGAAATCCTTTTTTAATGCCACGTACGTGGAAAAGCAGAGCGGAAAAACCATTCATTCCGGCTTTAAACAAAATCCGTCAGCGACTCTGAAAGCGGGAGATGCTGTGGATACTCAGACGTCTTATGTGCTTCCGTTAGTATTTGATGCGTATGATTCAGAGCACCTTCCCAAAGCTATTAATCGCTTCGTGGAAAGCATCAAACGGGAAAGTAAGGCTGAGAACGGTACCCTCACGCCGTCGTATTCCTTAATGACGGGCTTTATTGGTACGGCCTGGATCAATAAAGCCTTATCGGACCAGGGGCATTCCGAAACGGCGTATCGGCTATTGCAACAAACCTCGTATCCTTCCTGGTTATATTCGGTTGATCAGGGAGCAACGACCATTTGGGAACGACTGAATTCGTACACGCATACGAATGGATTCGGGGGCAATAACCAAATGAACTCCTTCAATCATTACTCGTTTGGAGCCATTGGGTCCTGGCTGTATAACTATTCGCTGGGCATTGAACGGGACGAAAAAGCCCCGGGCTTCAAGCATTTCCTGCTCCATCCCGAACCAGATCCTACGGGACAGATGACCTATGCTCGCGGCTATTACGATTCGATGTACGGACGTATTGAAAGTAGCTGGAAAAAGAAAGAAAAAGGGCATGTCTACCGATTCGTCATTCCCGCCAATACATCCGCAACGGTAACCTTACTAGCTCCTTCCGCCCAGGCGATCTCCATCAATGGAAAACCATTTGCGTCTCCCAAAGTCGTTAGCTACTCAAGTGCTAAAGGAAAACAAGTATTCGAGCTTCTTTCGGGGACTTATGAAATTATAGTGAAGCCTTAGTTGCCATTTTCTTTGATAAATCAATTTCGGGAATTTTTGCATAATGGCAAGAGAATACCAATACCATTGTGCAAGGATTGAAGATAAGCTTTCAAAGGCTGCTGCACCAAGAAGATAAGCTCATAAACGAAGATGAAGACTGGGCTCAACACTACCCCGGATTTTGGGCAGTATTATTTTTTTCCCTCACCAATGCAAGGTTTCGATCAATCGCGTATTTAATAGATGAAACCAAGTAAAATGAACCAAGGATGACTCTCGTCCAGCGTACCTGGGAAGAAGCAAGCGATTAGACTTCGCTTGATTTTTTCAGCATCCCGATTTTACTTGTATGTTGACGGTTAGCCAGATACGTTAAAGATAGTTAGTTTGACTGTGTATCGCTAGAATGAGCAGCCCTGTAAATGCTAAAAGAGGAAAGGCAAGAACGAGAACTCGTGGATCGGCTTGTATTGAAAGAACCATCAGCCTGGAAAGAACTGTATGATGCTTATGCAGGGAATCTTTCTGTAGTGGGGTCTCGCTATCTGAGGGAAAAAGAGGATGTTCGGGATATTTTGCAAAATAGTTTTATCAAGATGTTTCATTCGATGGCCTCGTTTGAGTTCAGAGGGAAAGGTTCGCTTCGAGCTTGGATGACTCAAATTATGGTTCACGAATCGCTGAAACACCTCAAGCAGCAGGCTAAGCTCGACTTTACTACGGATGTAGCTGAAGTGGCGGACTTTGTTAGTGAAGAGGAGCCTGATTTAGAGCTTTTCACGCAGAAGGAACTCTTGGGGCTGATTCAGTCTCTGCCACTGGGCTATAGAACGGTGTTCAATCTGTATGTATTTGAACAAAAGAGTCACAAAGAAATTGCTATGCTGCTTGGAATCAAAGAAAGCTCATCCGCCTCTCAATACCACCGGGCTAAGCAGGTACTGATGGATAAACTGACCGAATTGAAAACTTTAAAATTAGACGCAACATGAATCATAAGTGGCTAGAGCGTCTGCGTAACCAACTAAAGGATCATGAAGAAGCTCCTCCGCAGGGGCTTTGGCAGGAGCTGGAAAAAGAGTTGTTCAAACCTGCACAAAAGAAGGGCATTGTACTCTATACTGAGCAGGTGAAGCGAAACATGCTCTTATTTTATCGAAGCTACGAAAGTAGAGCGGCTGCTTTTGCGGGACTTTTACTAGCGAGTCTGTTCGTGTGGACGTATGTAAAGCAGTCGAATCATTCGGATAAACCTCAGGTGGCCTATCAGCAATCTAGGGGGGAGGCGTCTAGGATCATCCAGGCCCCCCTTGATTCCATGAACGTTCTCAATCAAACATCCGGCAGGGAATTGGGCACTCTTTCAGCGATGGAATCCACCATAAGGATGGACTCTGATCTTTTGAAAGTAGAAGCTGCTGACAGCTTAAAGAATCAACAGCCCGCTTTCGGAAACTTGAAGAAGTCAGCCTTTAACGACCGCCGATTAATGAATCCGCAAGTGCTGGTTAGTCAAAAGCTAGGAATACCCACGCCTGCAAAGCTTAAAATCCAAGAGGTTCAAGCAAAAAGACGTCAGCTCAGAAGTACAGGGGCTGAAGTCCTACGCAGATCAGCTTGCTGTTCAAACATCAACTTCAGACACGAGTTGGGCAATAGTGACGCAGACGGCAAATGTACGTCCCGGCATAGACCCACGCCAGGAGAATGCACGTTTAGCGGAAGCTGCTAATGAGAAGCAGGCCCCCAAGAATAGCCGGCAGTGGATGGCAAATGTAGCCGTAAGTCAGGGATTGCCGAATTCATTAGAGCAATACAGTGGCTATACTAATAGCAGTGGAATAAGCGTAGACGGACTACTAGCTAGTGCGATGGCGGAATTTAGCCCTTTAGCCGAAGTACTCGAGGCCAATGCATATGAAGTCGTTGCCACGAATGTCAAACACAAAACACCCCTGACGGCAGTACTTTCCTTCCAGTATCAATTAAGTCAAAGGCTTAGCTTAACTACGGGCCTTACATATACCAGGCTGGAGTCCGACTTACGCTCGGGTAGCTTAGCTTCCTATTTGAATCGTGAGCAAACGCTGCACTACGCAGGTGTACCGCTTCAGCTCAATTACCAGATGCTAACGAGAGGACGCTTTTCGGGTTATGTTGCCATGGGAGGGCAGGTTAGAAAAGCCGTGTACGGGACTCTTAAAACGACCTATACCGTCAATGCGGAAAAACGTACGGAATCTGTTGAGACTCTTGAGGAAAGGCCCTGGGATTTTTCTGTAAACGCAGCGGCAGGTCTTCAGTATACGCTGACCCCTGGCTTAAGTCTGTTTATCGAACCAGGCCTTGAGTATCACGTGCATAGACCTACTACCATACCTACTATTTATCAGGAGCAACCTTTGCTTTTCAATGCTCACTTTGGACTTAGATTTAAACTTAAGTAATCCTGTCCCATTCCCCTATTCGCAGTCATGCATCCGATCTTATCCTTACTCGTGTTGTGGTTTCTTGCATCCATGCCCGGGACGTTTTCTCCAGCAGAAGACTTCGATCAGGCAAGAGTATTCGCTCCGGTCATCGGTAGAGAAGTCAAAAATCAGGCAGGAATCATTCAGTACCTGCCCGAAGAAAAGCAGTACGTCGTGGTTGTGAGAACACCCCGCAGCAGTCCGAGTCCGCTTTACGATGCTACTTGGCCAAGGCTTATCACCAAGACGGACTACACGTACAGTTTGACGGAATGATCACGAAGAGCGAATGGCACCAGGCTATGTTCAGGCTTACTACGTAGAGATTACCAAGATTAAGCCGATTCACTTAATTCACTAAAGTACATTTGAAGTGAAGATCAGGTGACGTCGTTACGCTGCTTGTTAAGGTAAGCGGACGAGAGGTGATATCCTGTGCAGGACAGCCTTCAAGTTATGTAGACATAAATCGTAATCAACCCTTTCAAAATTAACTTAGTCAACGGCTTCTTAGCCGCAGGGGCTTCTTTGGCCCAAATGTTCGGTTTCTAACTCATTTTTCATCTACCTACTCAAATAAGCTTTAAATTTTTTCACCCTAAAACTTAATTTTAAATCAACGTTCCATGAAATCTTTCATTAAAAGTATCGGATCTCTCGCTGTTTTTTCTTTACTCCTGACGGCCTGTCAAAAAGACAATCCTGCGCCAACCCCTACGATCACGGGCCTTTCGTTCTTCCAGGCTTCCAAGGATCTGGATCAAATCAATCTGACCTCGGGTACGCAGAAAATTAACACTACTGTTTTTAAATATCTGGATTTTTTAGGTTACCGCAATTTTAGTGCGGGCAAGCATGAAATTACCATCACCAAACAAGGATCAGCGACTACCATAGCAAAAGTGAGTGTGGAACTGAAAGCTAGAGTTGCTTACTCGGCTTTTGTTATGGGCACGACAAGTGCTCCTGCCGTTCTTTTGGTTGAGGATAATTTAACTCCGGTGACGACCAAAGCTAAAGTTAGATTTGTTCATCTCAAGGCCGATGCTAAAGAAATAGACGTATTCATCAATGCTGATAAAACAGCTCTCTTTGCGAAGGCTCCTTATAAAAGTGTACAAGCTTTCAAGGAGATCGACGCTGCTAATGAGCTGAAAATCACCCTAAAAGAAACGGGAAAAACGGAGATTATGGCCGAGTTTACCAAAATTAAAGTAGAAAAAGGTAAAATCTATACGTTCGTGTTCAGTGATCCGAAAACAGGCGATACGTCTAAAATGGCATTGACAACCGTGACCAATCGTTAGGCAAAGAAACGTATCCCAGTCGTTTCAAATTGCTTGGAAAGTATCATAGGCTAGTGAGAGCTAGTTCAGGATGCCTTTACAACTAAATGGTAATTGTCCTGACATCTAGACTGCTGATGATTGATGCTGCCTCACGGCTTGTGTTTATCTACTATTGGCCGGAAGCTCCGAAAAAACAAAAAATGTTCAACGCAGGCAGCAGTATATGGGTAGGTCAATTTGTTACGTATAGTGTAGTTAGTAATAAGCCGATATGCACACTTACAGCCGATTCTTCAAAAATTGGCCGATTGGAAACGGGAGTCGAGCAGGATCTCTCTCAATTAAATATTGGTACCTATTCGTACTATGACAGGGTTTGCCGTTGAGCGTGCTTTATAATTCCTTAACGGGCAGGGGGGCGTTCTTATTCATTTTAATCAAATACTTTTATGAAAATGCTTATTAAGCAAGCCCTACTTCTGAGTGGGATGATCATGACGGCCTGCCAATCCACTCAACCCCAAGAAGGAAAAAAGTTTGAGATGGACTGCCGAGAGCAAGAAAAAGTCATAAAAAAGGCAAATAATCAAACAGGGGTCGTTCGGTATGATAACGATGCAAAAGTGTATACAATTATGGTTAGAATTCCTAACAACGATTGATTCTGAGGATGTCGGTTACGTGTGCAATCTGCCCGATGCGTTTAAAAAAGAAGGCTTGAACGTACGTTTCTCGGGCGAGTACCGAGCGTATGATCAGGTGCCCAAAACCATGCTGGGTGGGCAGACTTTTTATTATTTGAAGGTTAGCCAGATGAAAAAGATGCAATAAAACTTCGCTTCTCCTATGCGGATACGAGGAAGCTTCGCATAAAAAGCCGCCACTTTTAGCGAGCTTCCTCGTATCCTTAGGGAAGCAGCGTATGGAGTTAGGGAAGGGCACAGGCCCTTCCACTTCACCTTTTCCGAGCATTTGTATCTGATTTTATTTAGGTTACCGATCTTCTTTTACTTTCCAATGCTTTCTTTTTGTACGCTTTTTGATTCGGGCTATCTCTCCCGGGGACTGGCTCTGTATTATTCTCTGGAAGAGCATTGCCCCTGCTTTCACCTGTACATCGTTCCCTTCGATTCGCCGTGTCAACAGGTGCTTGAGGCCTTGTCTCTGCCACACGTCACCCTTATTGCCCTGGCGGACTTTGAG
>NZ_NJAG01000017.1 GCF_002872335.1 Siphonobacter sp. BAB-5405
AGAAAAAGTTGAAATTTATTTTTTCAAGCTTTCCGTTGAAAACCAAACCCCTCATCCAACTTCTCACTTCCTTTCTCTCTTCGCTTTTACTGCCGACCCTACTTTCAAAACCGGACTGCAAAGGTAAGTCATTTCTAAGCCGCTTGTCAAGAAAAAAGTGAAAATTTATTTTCAGCTTCTTCGCTTCTTTCCACCGCCTCATCCCTCGCTTAACTGCCTTTGCCTCAAGTGTTTACACCGTCTTTCCAGTGCCTTTCCCGTCGTTTGGGAGTGCAAAGATAAGCTAAGAAAATCCCCCTTGTCAAGTGTGAAATCAAAGTTTTTTTAAAATCCTCTAACTCATTACTGATTATCAGAATTTTAAGTCCAAAAAAAGTTGCGATGCGATTCAAAAAATCCACATCCACTGCCCCTTTTACCTCAGTATCTTCGTCAAAACATTCCTTACGGGTAGCTAGTTTCTACGGTTTGGGCCTTTACGAAAGGAGCGACTGTTTGATGAACAGTCGCTCCTTTCAAGTTCTATAATCGTAATCTCGCTTCTAAGTCAGGTTACTCAGGTCCTATAAATCGTTTCGGTACCTTAAGCTCGTTTACTAGATCCCTTCTATTTATATATATAGTATACTCTATTTATATAATAGTAACAGGACCTTTGATTCCCTGTACGAATGTTTGAATGGTACTGGGTAAATCGCTGCCTTGACTAATGGCTTTGATAAAGGCACTTCCGATAATAGCTCCGTTAGCATTTTTGCTGGCCTGCTCGAAAGACTGATTATCGGAGATACCGAATCCGATCAGACGCGGATTTTTCAGGTTCAGGCTGGCAATGCGGTCGAAGTAGGCTTCCTGTTCGGCACTGATGCCCGTCTTGGCTCCGGTGATACTGGCCGACGATACCATATAAATAAAGCCCTGCGATACCTCATCGATATACTGGATTCGTTTTTCCGTGGTTTGCGGCGTAATCAGGAAGATGTTGAGCAGACCGTATTTTTCAAACGTAGGTTTGAATTCTTCTTCATAGACATCCGCCGGAATATCGGGTAGGATTAGCCCATCTACACCTACCTCCTGACACTTCTGACAAAAGGCCTCCACACCGAACTGAAGTACAGGATTGATATAACCCATCAATAATACAGGAACGTGGATCTCGTCCCGCATGCCTTCCAGCTGACTAAACAAGACTTTCAGCGACATGCCATTTTCCAGAGCCCGTTGATTGGAAGCCTGAATGGTTTCCCCATCCGCTACCGGATCCGAGTACGGCATTCCGATTTCAACTAAGTCGGCCCCTGCTTCCTGCAGATTCTTTAAAATGGTACGCGTATCGTTGAGCTGGGGGTAACCCGCCGTAAAATAGACATTGAGCAACTTTTGCGATTGCTGCTGAAAAAGTTGAGTAATGCGATTCATCGATTGCTTCGGTTTGATGGTTGGGGCTTACAGGTATTTCATATAGGTAGCTAAATCCTTATCACCGCGACCGGACAGATTCACTACGACTACTTCATCGGGCGAAGCATTCAGGGTTTTCAGGCACGCCAGAGCATGGGCGGATTCCAACGCCGGAATGATTCCCTCCAGTTTAGCCAGCTGAAAGCCGGACGCCAGGGCTTCTTCATCCGTAATGGCCTTGAAGATGCCGCGACCGCTCGTCGCCAGGTTGGCGTGCATGGGACCGATTCCCGGATAATCCAGACCCGCCGAAATCGAGAAGGGTTCTACGACCTGGCCATCTTCCGTTTGCATGAGGATACTGCGACTTCCGTGTAAAACACCGGGTTTCCCTAGGAAAGTAGTCGCTGCCGAATGGCCCGATTCCACGCCCTTACCCGCTGCCTCTGCCACTACTAATTTCACCGATGCATCGTTCAGGAAGTGATAGAAAGCACCTGCCGCATTGGAACCGCCGCCAACGCAGGCAATTACATAATCGGGCAACTCAGAACCCGTTTTTTCGGCGAGCTGATTGCGTACCTCTTCCGAGATGACCGACTGGAAGCGGGCTACCATATCCGGATACGGGTGCGGACCTACGACACTACCTATTATATAATGCGTATCGACGGGGTTATTAATCCAGTGACGCATGGCTTCGTTGGTCGCATCTTTCAGCGTACGCGAACCGCTCGTGGCGGGTCGTACTTCCGCACCCAGCATTTTCATCCGGGCTACATTGGGAGCCTGCCGTTCGATGTCGATTTCGCCCATGTATACAATACATTCGATACCCATCAAAGCACAAACCGTCGCCGTTGCTACGCCGTGCTGACCAGCTCCGGTTTCGGCTACGATTTTGTTTTTACCCAAACGCTTTGCCAGCAGAATCTGACCGATGGTATTGTTGACTTTGTGAGCACCGGTATGACAGAGGTCTTCCCGCTTGAGATAGATTTTCGTGTTGTACACTTCCGAAAGACGTT
Source organism: Siphonobacter sp. BAB-5405 (assembly GCF_002872335.1). Lineage (GTDB taxonomy): Bacteria > Bacteroidota > Bacteroidia > Cytophagales > Spirosomataceae > Siphonobacter. The sequence goes on from NZ_NJAG01000017.1 coordinate 2,433, forward strand.
CGGCAAAGTACAAGGGCGTTGGGCGACCGACGTAATCCCGTAACAGGTATTCAAATTCAGCCTGAAACGAAGGATCAGCCATGATCGTTAAATAGTTCTCCCGTAACTCTTCTACGTTCGGGTACAACATTTCAGGAATGAAGGCTCCACCGTAAGGTCCGTAATATCCCCGCTCGTTCACCTGAAAAGCACTGGTAACCTGGTCTGCAATTTTCATACGATTCGAATGCATTGGCTAATAAAAAACCCGCTGTTCGGCTGAACAGCGGGCGTGTATATAAGGACTAGTCCATGTACGCAAAAGAGGGCTGCTCAACCGAGATTTCTCAGCTGCCACCACCATGCTTTTGCGAATGAATTGTTCATGTTTCGTTTGAAATACATTGATAAGGCAAACTTAAAAGTTTTTTGTTTTCTACCCTATTACTTACTTCATAATTTTCATAGGAGTAGTTTAGAAATCCCATTCGCCGCCTTCCTATTCAATCTTCGTCAAAGCCGGAACGTTTTCCTCGTAACCCGAGTACCCTTTGTTCTGATTGATTCGTCCCTGTGTATTGGAGCGAATGGCGTTGCGGGGAATCGGCCAGAGCACGTGATACGGACTCATGGTATAGCGATCGCCATGGTTGGTTACGACGCCTTTGTTGTAAAACTCATTCTTCTCCATGATCCGATCGTAGAAAAAATTGTTTTCCGAAAAGTTCTCCAGATTGTACGTTTTCCCATTGTAGGCCGCCTTTCCGGTCAGGGCAAAGAGATACGCCATACGGGTTAGCTCCGTTTTACGACCTTCTTCGTAGTACAGCTCCCGAGCACGCTCATCGAGAATGGTACCGATGTTGACATCCGCCGGAGCCATTTCCTTCGCTCCCGCCCGCGTCCGTACGGCATTCAGGTCCATTGCGGCACTAGCGAGATTACCTTTCCAGTAATAGGCTTCCGCTCGTAGTAGATAGGTTTCGGCCAGGCGGAATACGTACCAATCCGAGTTACCGCCACGAGCAGGTTTGGTCTGCGGATCGGGTACGTATAGCTTATAATGCGGCCAGCCAAACCAGCTTCGGATGGTATCTGTACTCAGGCGTACGCCAGTGGCGTTGTAGAGTTGCAGGGGTTTCCCGTAATAGGGATCGTTGTTCTTTTTCAGGTCCGGATGGTTGTACACCAGATCTTCCATCGTCATCCAGTTGCCCTTCACGTGGCGTAAGTCCTTGGGGTCCGTCCAGATGTTTTGGGTACTGTAGCGAGTTCCCCGGCAACGGCCCAGGCCGCGACCGTAGATGGTCGACTGGTCCAGTTCAATGTCGGCGGCGTCGCTGGTGCCTTTGCGACCACTGGGCGTATTGATCGTGTTGTACCACTGCGGTACGGTTTGCCGCATAATCTGCATGCCGCCTTCAAAGTTTCCATCCATATTGATGCGGTCGATGACCAGCATCAGAGCTTCGCGGTTTTCGGCCAGTGATTTGTTTTCTGGACGGTGCAAATCCCAGATCACGTTGCGGGAGGCGTTATTCCGGTCCACGCCAAAACGGTTTTTCATTAACGTGTACACGCCTCCGTCGATCACGTTACTAGCCGACTTGATGGCATCGTCGAATTTGCCGAGAGCCAGATTTACTTTCGTCAGCAAGTGACTAACGGCCCCTTTGGTTACTTCGCCCTTGTCCACATTGTCGGGTACCCACTGCTCGGCAAACTCCAGGTCTTCTTTCATTTGCTGTAAGATGACCTCGCGTTTGGTGGAATAGAAATCCAGCTTGGGTTCCGTAATTTCTTTCAGGATCAAAGGAACGTCCCCGAATTGCTGGGTCAGTTTGTAGTACCGATACGCCCGGTGAAAATAAGCTTTCCCAAGTACCGCATTCCGTTCCACTTCCGAGGCATACTTGGCATCATCAATCCGGGAAATGACTACGTTGGCGTACTTTATGCCCTTAAATCCTTCATACCAGTACCAGCCAATCTTATTGTAGTCCGTCGAATTCAGGTTCGCGTCGGGCGTAATCATCAGGTTCAGGTCCTGAGCCGGACCTGATTTATCGGTCGTTCCTTCGATGGCTACTTCCGAAAATATGGTTTCCGTGATGATCGGGGCTCCGTCGCCGTACCATTCGTACCGCATGTTCCGAAGGCAGGCCACCAGGGCTCCTTCCATGCCATTGGCATCGATGAACGTGTTTTCGGGAGCGTAAAAAGAGAGCGGTTTGGGGGTCAGCCAGTCTTTGGCACACCCACTACCCAGGGCCAGCAAAGCCGCCAGCAGTACGCCATTGGTATATTTTTTCATACGTGTTTCGTCTAGAGGCTTTTACAAAGTCAGATTTAATCCCAGCGTATAAGTTCGTGGGGTAGGTCCGGTGATGGCGTTGTTATCCGAATCCCGTAAGCCGTTTTCCGGATCCCAGTAATTCCATTCGGGAGCGTAGAAGCCTACGTTCCGAACCGAGAAATAAGCCCGTACCCGTTGCATATTCACTTTCTGAATCAGTGCTTTCGGGAGGTTGTAGGACATGGAAATATTGTCCAGTCGAACGAATGACTTCTTGCGGTAGACGCTGAAGTTGGCACTTCCATTGCTGGAGGCCAGTCGGGCGTAGTCGTTGGTAGGGTTCTCCGCGGTCCAATACGGAAACACATACGAAGACGTTCGATCGGCTAAACCCTGATTTTTCGCCATATTGTACGAACTCACGTGTCCCCAGTACGAGTACATCATAAAGGAGATGTCGAAGTTTTTGAACAACGTAAATTCATTACGTAACGTCCAGCGGAATCGCGGTGCCGTGTACCCCAGAAACTGTCGATCGGCATCGGTGTACTTATAATCGCCGTTGACATCCTGTACTTTGAAATCACCGGGTCGTACGCCGTACTTCGCTGCTTCCTCGGATTCGGAGGTTTGCCAGACGCCAACCACTTTCTGATCCCATACGCGGTCCAGAGCCTGGCCGATGAACCAGCGGTTCGAAATATCATCGGCTTCCCGCTGACCCGTTACATTGCCGTTCGCATCGGTTACATTGATTTTATCGCCGTAGAGATGTACTACCTTATTACGGTTAAGCGAGAAGTTGACACTAGCCCGCCAGGAGAAATTCTGCTGCTGGAGAATACGACCGTTCAGGTTCACTTCCATCCCTTTGTTCTGTACTTCACCCAAGTTATCCCAGACGTAACTGAAGCCCAGAATGTCGGGCAGCGTCCGTTGCACCAGCAAATCCTGGGTAGACATGCGGTACATTTCCAGCGAACCGTCCAGCTTTCCGTTGAATAGTGAAAAATCCAGACCGAAGTTATAGGCTGTGGTTTTTTCCCATTTCAGGTTCTTATTATTCATCCGGTTCACGTAGAGCTGGGATACCTGATACACCGTTCCGTCGTTGCGAACCATCAGGTATTTACCCGTCGTCAGATCAGAAAGGGCGACGTACCGACCAATATCCCGGTTTCCGTTGATTCCCCAGGACAGACGAAGTTTTCCGTAATTGAGCCAGGAGCTTTTGGCGAAATTTTCATCGCTAAATACCCAGCCCCCCGCAATGGAAGGGAACCAGGCCCGTGGATTGGCCTGCCCGAACGCCGAATAGCCATCCCGGCGTACGGATAAGGTCAGCAAGTATTTTTGCTTGAGTGAATAGAACAGTCGTCCCATCAGAGCATCGGCGGTACTGTACTCATCATTACTACTTACGATGGGATTGATACCAGCCTCCACGCGGTGATAGCCCAGGTTATCGCTGGGTTCGAAACCGTTATTGCGGATGCTATTGTTCCAGCTCTGGAATTTCTCCGCGTTGATCAGCATCGTCACATCGAAGTTGTGGATGTCGGCAACCGTTTTATTCCACTTGAACAAGTTATCAACCTGCCAGTTGTACACCATATTCTGCTCCCGCGAAGCCCGTCCGCCCACATTAGCCCATTCGGGGTGTTTGGACGATTCGTGGTTGAAGTTCCGGTACCACTCAAACCGGGGAGTGAAATTGACCTGATACGTAATCCCCAGCGGCAAGGTCACCTTGGCAAACAGCGTAGAGATCAGCGTATTGTATTTCCGAAGCCGATCGGTGTATGTCATGGACAAAAAGGGGTGGCGACTACCGCCGCCGGGATCGTCCTGCGGGCTCCAGCGGTAATTGCCCTGAGCATCGTATTCGGAACCGTAGGGCGAGGCTTTGGTAATCTGCGTCCAGTCGGCGGCTACCTGACTTTCATCCCGGTCGGAGAACTGGGCGTTGATCCCAGCAGAAAGGAAGGAAGCGATTTTACCCTCTAAATTGAACCGGGAACGAATGGTCGAAAACTTATCGCCAGTGATGATCCCTTCATTATTCAGATACCCCAGCGAATAGTAGTACGAAATGTCGTTTTTCTTTCCGGAAATGCTGACGTTGTAATCCTGCCGACGGGCCGCCTGAAACACTTTATCGTACCAGTTTACCGACCGTCCAGCCTTGTAGTTTTCAATCTCAATCGGTTGAAATTTCAGGCGGTTCAGCCAGACGTCCGTTGGGTTACCCGTTGATCCGTCGTAACCCAGCCATTGCTGTAAAGGCACGTCCGAAGGCAGGTTATCCGGATTGGAAAACTGGTACGGCTTGGCATTTACGTTCTGACTTCTCAGCACATCTTCCCGCCAGCGTACGTAGCCTTCCGGACTGTACACGGGCTGATTGCGAGCGACTGTACTGATGCCCACATTTCCATCTACACTGATGGTCGGCTTTTCACTTTTGCCCCGTTTGGTCGTAATCAAAATGACCCCACTGGCCGCTTTTGCTCCGAATACGGCGGCCGAACTGGCATCTTTCAGTACGTCGAGGGTTTCAATGTCATTCGGGTTGATGTCCGACAGGGCTCCGTAATAAATGACGCCATCGACGACTAACAAGGGCGAAGAACTGGCATTAAGCGAAGTCCGGCCGCGTACCTGCAAATCACCTCCACCTTTCGCCGAAGCATCGTACCCTACGTTCAAACCGGCAGCATTGCCCCGGAGCATGTCCTGTACGGTATTCGGATTTTCGTTTTCAATCTGAGCCGCCTTGATTTGGGATACAGCCCCGGTTAGATCCCGCTTTTGCTGGGTTCCGTAACCGATGACCACTACTTCCGTAAGGGCCTGCGTCGTTTCCTTGATCGTAAAATCGACGACGGATCGGCTACCGACTTCCACTTCTCCTCCCTGGTACCCAATGGATGAAAACACCAGAATAGCACCCGATTCGGGTACGGAAAGCTTGTATTGCCCTTTGCTATCGGTCGTCGTACCGCGGTTCCGATCTTTGATCTGAACGTTTACGCCGGGAATGGCCTGCCCTTTCTCATCAACGACGGTACCACTGATGATCCGATCTTTCGGAGCTACGTCGACCAGCTCTTCCGTAGTGTTGACCCGCCGGAGAATCACCTGATGATCGATCAGTTCGTAGGTGAGGTTATTCGGACGCAGCAATCGTTCGAGTACCGTTAGCAGAACTTCTTCGTTGGCATTCAGAGAAATAAGTCGATTGGCCTGAATGAGCTGGGGACTGTACATGAACCGTATACCGGCCGTCTGTTCAATCTTTTCAAGTGCTTTTTCCATATTCAGATTGGAAACATGCACGGTAATCTTCTGATTAAGTACTTCCTGGGCACGGCCATCTTTCGCCAGCGAAAGCGTAGCAAAGACGGTGGCCAGAATGAATTGTGGTAGAGCGATTCGCATGATTTTCAGCAGAATCCGACAGGAATGTCTACGTTTTACCATAAATTTGAACGGGTTTGTTGGTTCTCCAGAATTAGCAAATACAATCCCTTCCATCCGTTCCAGCGGATGTTCCGGTCGACCGAAAAATGAAGGGGAAAAGACCATCGGCGAATGTTCCAGCATTCGCCGATTTTTTGGTCAGGCAAGCAGCACTACTTCATAGATCAAGCAAGAGGTTTAGCGTATATAGGTTTAGAGATTAAGCAGAAAAGTTTCTTCAACGACAGCCCTGGCCTTTCACGGTAATCAGACTATCGGTCAGGGTATAACTAGCTTCTACGGTACGGCAGATTAAATTCATTTTTTCTGAAAGCGGCTCATCCCCAAGCAAAGCCGTCAGTTGGCAGTTACCCAGTGTTTCTTTATCGTAGCGAATGGTAACGCCGTAGGCCTTTTCCAAGGTGGCAAACACCTCCGATAAGGGCGTTCGCTTGAAATCAAAATTCAGTTTCTGAATGGGCAAGGGTAAATACTCGGGCGTTTGAACATTCGTAAACTTTAGTTGATCGGATTGATACGTCAATTGCTGATTGGGTGTCAGTATTAGGCCGGTTAGCTCCGTACTCGCCTGGGCGGCTTCCTTATCCCGATCCGGGAACAAGGCTACGCGGCCTGTTTTTACAATCACCGTCACATTGCGGTTTCGAGCAATGATGTTGAAACTCGTCCCAAGTACCTTGGCTACCAGTCCCTGTGCATATACAAAAAAGGGTTGCTTCGGGTTTTTAGCGACTTCAAAGAAAGCCTCCCCTTCCAGTATAACTTCCCGGCGGGCCGGATCAAACGATTTAGGTACCCGAATCCGGCTCTGGGATTGTAGAAGTACGGTACTGCCATCGTCGAGCGAAAGTAATAAGGGCCTTGATCCGGTATTTTCCTTTTCCCAGAAAGGAACCTCCTCGAACCGTTGACTGACCAGCGATACCGTTTCTTCTCGTCCAGATTGATAAAACAGCCAGCCTGCCACCCCTAAACTCAGCACCAGTACCGCCGCTACCCTGGAGACTATACGCGGCCAGTTGATCAAGCGACGCGGCGTACGCTGCCGAGCGGTTTCGACTAATCGATTCATTTCTTCGTCCACCTCTTCTTCCGCCACGTCTTCATACGCTTCGTGCAACGAAAGAATCCAGTTACGGGCTTGCGTCATGGCCGCCTGCTGCTGGGGGTGCGTGGCATAATACGTTTCCCAGAAGGCTTGCTCTTCCGGCTGGGCCTTCTTCAGTATCCACTGCTGAAAGGAATAATCCTGGGCAAACGCGTTTGCTCCGTATGAAGAATAATCCATAGTTGAGGCGTTACTGTATGAAACAGTACCTTCTCTCCTAGTTCTACTGATGTTTTTGTAAAAATTTTATAAAAAATAGTGAAATGCCCGCAAAGTCTTCACGGACGCTCCATTAGTCCTCGGTAAAAACCCGGTCTGTTAGGAAGAAGAGCTACTAGTTGGCAGCTGTCAATCCGCTGACAAAAGCTGGTACAGGGCCAGAAAGAAGAGATTAGACTCGGGTATCCAGGAAGTCTTTAATTGTTTGAGAGCCGAATGCAGCAGATTATAAACCGACTGCGGATTGATTTTCATGACCTCCGTAATTTCCTCCGCACTCAAGCCTTCGTAAAAGCGTAGGAAAATAATTTCCTGCTGACGGGGCGATAATTGAGCCAATGCTGCTTTAAGCCGATCCTGATTTTCCTGGGAAACCTCCCACTGAATCGTCTGACTTTCGGGCGTCAGCCAGTCGGATACATCCTGGCTTTCCACAGATTCAGCCTCCAGGAGCCATTTATCCTGCCGAAGTTTTCGCAGTAAATTATTACGAAGGGCTTTCAGTAAGTAAATGGTCACGAAGGGTGATTCGCGGAGGCCTTCCCGTCGGCTCCATAATTCCAAGAATAAATCCTGAATCCCATCTTTGATGAATTCCCGGTCTTTTGTAAACTGAAGACCATAGTTAAAAAGTAGCCTGAAGTGCGAACGTGCCAACACCCCTAATGCCTCGGCATCCCCGGTTTTAAAGCGTAGCCAAAGCTCGTTCTGCTCCTGTTCAGATAATTCCACTTTCTTTTTCATGGGTAGAGCCGGGTAGTAATAGCCGATGGGTAGCTAATGCAGTTGCTAAAAAGACATTAAATATAACTATTTCACCTACGAATTGTACGAAACATTTTGACTTTTCACAAAAAACCGCCTTCCCGAATATACGAAAAGGCGGTTTTCTAGTAATGACTAATCACGCTTATGCTTCAATCGCTTCCACTTTCAGTCGTTCGATGAATGCCCGAAGTGCTTCGATATTTTTAATACCGGGCTGCGTCTCGAATTTGCTATTGACATCAACGGCGTGAATCCGGAGGTTACTACGTTCTTTCAGTTCCAGAATCGTTTCGGCATCTTCCAGGCCAATACCGCCCGACAGGAAAAAAGGCTTTTCGTTATCGTATCGCTCCAGCAAACGCCAATCGAAGGAAAGACCTGTGCCTCCATACTCGGCCGCTTTGGTATCGAATAAAAAGTAATCGCAAACGGGTTTATAATTGTTCAGTTGTGTAAAATTGAATGTCTCATCTACCCGAAAAGCTTTAATAATGTTAATCCCTTTAAATTGAAGGCTCCGGCAAAAATCCGGCGTTTCCTCTCCGTGTAACTGCACAAAATCCAATCCGTATTTTTTCACCGTACGCAGAATCTGATCGATACTGGCGTTGACAAATACACCCACTTTTCGACTGGACTTCGGCAGATCTTTGACCACCTCGGCGTCAAGCGTCTCCCCCATAAACCGGGGCGACTTTTCGTAAAAAATGAACCCTACGTAATCCGGTTGTAACTCGAGTACGTCCCGAAGGTTTTCCTCCTCTTTCATTCCGCATACTTTAATTCGCATAGGTGTCTCGGATTTATAGGTTCAACAAAGGGGAAAAACGGTACGTACGCTATAAGGTTACGTATTGCAAGCCTCCCACCAAGTCGGCCAGGGCGTTTCCGGGAACGGGCGTTTTCATGAAGTTTTCTCCAATCAAAAAGCCCCGGTATCCGGCTGCGTATAACTGATGAATCGTCTCCACACTGCTCAGGCCACTTTCTGACACTTTAACAAACTCATTGGGGATTTGTTCAACCAGTTGCAGCGAGGTATCAACTGAAACCTGGAACGTTTTCAGGTCCCGGTTATTGACGCCCACCAGGTTCAGATGCGGGTTCAGGCTGCGTTCGAGTTCTTCCTGATCGTGTACTTCCAGCAGTACTTCCAGATTCAGGGATTGAGCAAACTGTCCTAAGTGCTTGATTTCTTCGGGACTGAGGCAGGCGGCAATCAACAGAATAACGTCGGCACCCCAGGCTTTGGCTTCCAGAATCTGGTACTCATCCACGATGAAATCCTTGCGTAGGATCGGCGTTTTAGGGTTCGATTTACGGGCCAGCTTTAAATCGTCAGCATCTCCGCCGAAAAACTCTTCGTCCGTCAATACCGATAATCCCGCGGCTCCGGCCTGAGCGTAGGCCAGGGTCACTTCTTCTACCTGTACCCGATCGTTGATCGTACCTTTCGAGGGTGATTTACGTTTAAACTCGGCGATGATTCCCGTGGAGTTTTCTTTCCGTAACTGACCGCTCAGCGAATTTCCGGTACGGCTAAAAGCGGGAAACAACTCCAGTTCGCGGGCTGCAATGTTGGCTTTGGCCTGGGAAATTTCTTTTCGTTTGTGCAGAACGATCTTTTCAAGAATATTCATAGGGGTAGATACGGTACTGACTGGTTATCCGTGAAAAATAGCTTCGTTTACTTCTTCATCAAATTCCAGGAATTCTTCCCAGAACGAATTTTGGGGTACGGCCGCTTTGCAGATAATCGGTTCATTCTTGATGGGATGAATGAAGTACAGGCGGCGAGCGTGCAGGTTAATACTGGCATCGGGGTTCGGCCGGGGGTACCCGTATTTCAGGTCCCCGCGAATGGGGCAACCCATGGAAGCCAATTGTACGCGAATCTGATGCGGACGACCCGTAACCGGATTTACCTCCAGTAAAAAGTGGTGGTTCATCTCGCCAATCAGCTTGTACGTTAGCTCGGCTTTCTGCGAACCGGGCCGTTCGTAATCATACGCCGTTACAACGTTTCGGGCTTCGTCTTTTACGAGCCAGTGCGTTAGTTTACCGCTTTTCTGCTCGGGGCGTTTGCCCACTACCGCCCAGTAGGTTTTCTGAATATCCCGACGACGGAAGAGTTCGTTCATCCGTTCGAGTCCTTTCGAGGTACGGGCAAACACGACCAGACCACTCACCGGGCGGTCCAGACGGTGTACCGTGCCCAGAAATACGGCTCCGGGTTTATTGTATTTTACGCTGATGTAGTCTTTAACGTAATCGGAAAGAGTCTTGTCACCCGTTTGATCCCCCTGCACCAACACGCCGGCGGCTTTGTTGACGATAATCAGGTGGTTGTCTTCGTAGACGACATTAAATGGTTTTGCCATGGAGTGTACTTGGGAAAAGAACAAAGTTACACATTCTCAGGTAGAAATGATACGATATGCGACGAATGGCCGAAGCGGTTTTCGCGGAGTGGGAATTAAAATTCGGCAATCCGCATGCCTCCACCGGCATTCGTCTTAACTTGGTAGTATGAATCAACTCGATTTTCAGGAAGAAGTCACCCAGTTCGCCGACGTCATTCTGCCGATTCCTGTCCCCCGCTTATTTACGTACCGCGTTCCCCGCGAATTTGCCGGACAAATTCAGATTGGTGCCCGCGTCATTGTTCAGTTTGGTAAAACGAAAATTGTTACCGCCCTGGTTGCCCGGGTGCACACCCAGCCGCCCAAGCAGTATCAGGCTAAATATATTCTGGAAGTACTCGATGAAACGCCGCTAGTCACCCGCTGGCAGCTGGAATTATTCAGCTGGATTTCAGAGTACTACATGTGCCACATTGGCGAAGTGATGAACGTAGCTTTGCCTTCGGGCTTGAAAATTTCCAGCCAGTCGAAAGTACAATACAACCCGGACTTCGAACACCCCGATTTACTGACGCCCCGGGAAAAGGAAATTGTGGAGGAAATCAAGGCCAAGCAATCGCTGACCTACGACGAACTCGCTCGCTTTGCCGATGTTAAAAATGTGTATCACCTCATCAAGTCACTGATTGGCAAACGGGCCATCATTGTCTTTGAAGAAGTACGCGAAAAATATACGCCCAAGGTCGTTCGCAAAATCCGACTGACGTCGTTCTATGCCGATCCGGGCAACCTAAAGGCCCTTATTGGGCAGCTCGAAAAGTCACCCAAGCAACTGGATATTCTGCTGGAATACCTCCGCTACGTACCGGCCTTACGCGAGCCGGAAAAGAATACGGAAGGCACGCCCAAATCCACGTTTTCCCGGAACGATGAACTTTCAGATTCTTCGCTAGAAACCTTACTCAAGAAGGGCATCTTTGAAAGTTTTGATGTGGTCGTCAGTCGCTTTGCGGAGGATACCGGCACCATCGCTACCATGCCTACGCTGTCCGAGCCGCAGCAACGAGCCGTACAGGAAGTAACGCAGGCTTTTCAGGAAAAAGATACGGTGTTGCTGCACGGCGTTACGGGAGCGGGAAAAACGGAAGTATACATTCACCTGATCGAACAGGCTCTGGAAAGTGGTTCGCAGGTGCTATATCTGCTGCCCGAAATTGCGTTGACCACGCAGATTGTCATTCGCCTGAAGAAAATTTTTGGGGAACGGGTGGGCATTTACCACTCCAAATTTTCGGATAATGAACGCGTGGAAGTCTGGAAAGGCGTACTATCCGGGCGTTTTCAGTTTGTCATTGGGGTTCGTTCAGCCATTTTCCTTCCCTTCGACAGCCTGGGTCTGATCATTGTGGACGAAGAACACGAAGCCAGCTACAAACAGTATGATCCCGCTCCCCGCTACCACGCCCGCGATTCGGCTCTGGTTATTGCCCGGATGCAGGGAGCTAAAGTACTACTGGGCTCGGCCACGCCTTCCATCGAAAGCTTTTACCACGCTCAGCAGGGTCGGTACGGACTGGTACAGTTGAAGGAACGGTTTGGCAATGCGGCTTTACCCGCCATTGAACTCATTGACATCAGACAGGCCCGCAAAAACCGGGAAATGAAAGGTGATTTTTCGGGTGAATTATTACGTCAACTGGAACAAAACCTGGAGAAAAAAGAGCAGACCATTCTGTTTCAGAACCGACGCGGCTATTCGCCTTACCTGACCTGCGACGATTGTAGCTGGATTTCTAAATGCGATAACTGCGATGTAAGCCTGACGTACCACCAACGCGACGGCGAACTTCGCTGCCATTACTGCGGCCATAAAGAACACCTGCCCCGTACCTGCCCGGCTTGCGGCAGTACGAAAATTAGAACGCAGGGCTTTGGTACCGAAAAGCTGGAAGAAGATTTACAGTTGCATTTCCCTGCCGCCCGTATTCAACGCATGGATTTGGATACGACGCGTTCGAAAACGGCTTTTCAACAAATGATCACCGATTTTGAACAGGGTGAAACGGATATGCTGGTGGGTACGCAGATGGTTTCGAAGGGTCTGGATTTCGATAAGGTTAGTCTGGTCGCCATTTTTGACGCGGACCGGATGATCAATTTCCCTGATTTTCGCTCTACCGAACGTTCATTTCAGCTGCTTACTCAGGTATCCGGACGAGCTGGACGACGTAAAGAACGAACCGGGCGAGTACTCATCCAAACCAACAATACCCAGCATCCCATCCTGGCCAAGATCATTCACAACGATTACGAAGGTTTTTACGCCGAAGAAATTGAGGAACGGCAGGCTTACGGCTATCCGCCCTTTACCCGCATTATTCGGCTGACCACTCGCCATCTCGAACAGCAAACGGCTCAGGCCGCAGCTCAGAAACTGGCAGCCTTGTTACTGCAAAAAGTAGGTACTGACCGGGTGAAAGGTCCGGAATCACCGCTGGTTGAGCGAATTCGGAATCAGTTTCTGTTCGACGTACTGCTAAAGTTCGAGCGAAATCTGAATTTGAAAGCCATTAAGGAATTTGTAAAAGAAACGATTGAGGAGGTTATAACGACGAAGGAGTTTAAAGGGATTAGTATTGTCATAGATGTAGACCCCGTGTAAGGGATGTACCTTGACAATCAGGATTATACTGAATAGTTACTTGACCGTCTACCTATGTCAGCCTTACCTTTATCCCGCGTTCGTATCGAAAGCATTGATGTGGTTCGGGGCCTGATCATGATACTCATGGCCCTGGATCATACGCGTGAATATTTGCACGTTAATGCCTTTTTTTCCAACCCACTGGATTTAAATCAGCCTTCTTATTTTCTATACTTTACCCGCTGGGTTACGCATTTCTGTGCTCCCAATTTCATTCTGTTGGCTGGTCTATCCGCCTACCTTTCCGGGCAGAAGAAAACGCGGGCTCAGCAACGCTGGTTTTTATTTAGTCGCGGGCTGTGGTTAATTTTTCTGGAACTGACGGTTATTACCTTCGGACTCTGGTTCGATGTGAAGTTTTCGTTCCTCACGTTACAGGTGATTTGGGCGACGGGCATGGGGTTTATCCTCCTGAGTGCCCTTCTGAGCTTGCCGCTTTGGGCAATAGCGGGCCTGGGGATAGGCATTGTTGGGGGGCATAACGCACTCGACGGCTTAACTTTCCCCAAAGGTTCTACTGCGGAAGCCGTTCTTTTTCTGCTGCACCAACCGGGGCCTATTCCCCTATCGTCGGAACGACTCATTCTGAATCTGTATCCATTTCTGGCCTGGGTCGGCATTATGCTTTGCGGGTATGCGTTGGGGAGCTGGTATCGAAGAGACGTTTCCGCGACAGAACGGCAAAAAAAGCTGTTATATCTGGGTTTCGGATTGGTTTTGAGCTTCATTCTACTACGTATGGTGAATACGTATGGCGACCCCACTCCCTGGCGGCCGCAGACCTCGCCGAGTGTTACCTTGCTTTCGTTTCTTAATACGACCAAGTATCCGCCTTCGCTGCTGTACGCACTCATGACGACAGGGCCGGCTTTATTATTACTGGCTTTTCTGGAGCGAAAACCTCGCTGGAGCTGGATGAGCATTTACGGCAAAGTGCCGCTTTTTTATTACCTCATCCACTTTTATATTCTTCATTCGCTCGCCATTCTGGTGCATCTGTACCAGGGAATACCCTGGGCGAAGATTAACTTTCAGAATGGCACCGCAGGTATTGAACCGAATATTGGACTTTCGTTAGCAGGCGTATATCTGGTTTGGCTGGGCGTGGTTGCTTTTTTCTATCCCCTCTGTAAGCGTTACGCCGCATTTAAGCAACGGCAAACGCAAGCGATCTGGAGTTATTTGTAACTCATAATCCCGCCTCGATTGCCTCATTCCTACTGGGGAAAAGCGTACTTTGGAACGACCTTTTTACGGATGAGGGCTCAACCAACCACGAAAAACCATGAGCCGTCATTCAGCGAATACGAAAGATCCTAATGTAGAATCAGTGCCAACGGCTGAGTTGCCCGAAGGAACGCCCGAATTAACGGAAGTAGAGCGTACGGGTGAAATGCCGATTGTAGATACTGTTGCCGATGGAGAAGGCGATGCCACCCACGAAACCAAAGCATCTACGCTGGAAAAGCAAAAAGTAGATGAGATTCTGGATGAAGAGGAAGCCCGCGAACGGGAAAAACATACCAAGAAAAAATAGTTGTTTGTTGTTTGTACGAATATTTTTTACTTAAGATTTCTGTTAACTTGACTAACAACAATTGACAATCAAAAACTAAAAAACCCCGACTGGTCAGACCAATCGGGGTTTTTAGTTTATCGATTATTCAGCTTACGCCAGTTCTTTCCGCTTGCGGGAAGACGTCTTGGTTTCGGTGAATTTTTCGCCTTCTTCGGGATTCGTTACTAACAGATCCTGGTAGCGACGTACACCCGTACCGGCCGGGATGAGGTGACCTACGATCACGTTCTCTTTCAGACCTTCGAGTCGGTCGGCCTTCGCCCGTACGGCTGCTTCGGAAAGTACTTTCGTCGTTTCCTGGAACGAAGCCGCAGAGATGAAGGATTCCGTACCCAAAGACGCCTGCGTGATACCCATCAACGTCGGACGGGATACGGCTGGCATGGCATCGCGAACGAGTACCAGAGCTTTATCCTGACGTTTCAGTGAGGAGTTTTCATCGCGTAGCTGACGAGCCGTGATGATCTGACCAACTTTTACGTTAGCTGAATCACCCGCGTCGATAACTACTTTACGATCCAGGATCGCATCATTTTCGCTACGGAACGTCCACTTATCTACACCCTGGTTTTCCAGGAAGTTCGTGTCACCAGAGTCGATAATCTCCACTTTCTGCATCATCTGACGAACGATACATTCAATGTGCTTATCGTTGATTTTTACCCCTTGCAGACGGTATACTTCCTGAATCTCATTCACCAGATACTCCTGAACGGCGGTCGGTCCTTTGATGGACAGAATGTCGGCCGGAGTGATGGCTCCATCCGAAAGCGGCAGACCCGCCTTGATGAAGTCATTATTCTGAACAAGAATGTGTTTCGAGGTAGATACGAGGTATTTTTTCTCGGTTTCATCCTTACCACGAACGAAGATTTCGCGGTTACCGCGTTTTACGGCTCCCAGCGTTACTACGCCGTCGATTTCAGAAACAACCGCCGGGTTCGACGGGTTACGAGCTTCGAACAATTCCGTTACCCGGGGCAGACCACCCGTAATGTCACGGGTCTTACCTACCGAACGAGGAATCTTGGCCAGGATGTGACCTGGTTTGATTTCTGCTCCAACCTCTGCCGCCAGACGAGCACCTACGGGCATGTTATACCCACGTGAGCCATCTTCGGAATCATTTTTCACCCAAACCGTCGGGTTTTTCGTACGGTCACGGCTCTCTACGATTACCTTCTCTTTAAAGCCCGTCGTTTCATCGAATTCTTCTTTGAACGTCAGACCATCTTCGATGGCTTCGTACTCTACCTTACCACTGATTTCACTCAGGATGACGGCATTATACGGATCCCAGGCACAAAGCTCCTGACCTTTCGTTACCGTTTCGCCATCCTTCACGCTCAGGTATGCACCGTAAGGTACGTTATTGGCAATCAATACCTGACCCGCATACGTCGTTCCGGGAGCTCCAACGATTTGAAGTTCGCCTGAGCGGCCCATTACTACCAGGGTATCTTCGCCCGTCGGACGTTGCGTTTCCAGCGTCCGCAATTCTTCGAATCGTACGATACCGTCGAACTTGGCCCGGATGCTGGCATCCAAAGCAATGTTTTGAGCAGTACCCCCTACGTGGAACGTACGAAGCGTCAGCTGCGTACCGGGTTCCCCGATGGATTGCGAAGCAATAACCCCAACGGCTTCACCAATGTTGACCAGACGGCCCGTTGCCAGGTTTCGTCCGTAACACTTGGCACAAACACCATTACGGGTTTCGCAAGTCAGTACCGAACGAATTTCCACACTTTCGATGCTCGTTTCGTCGATATGCTTGGCTTTATCTTCATCGATGAGTTCACCCGCCTGCACAATGGTTTCACCCGTCAACGGATCGACTACATCATACGTAGTTACCCGACCGAGAATACGTTCCGACAGCGGTTCAACGACGTCATCATTTTCTTTCAATGCTGAAATCGTAATACCCCGCAGCGTCTCGCAATCCTCTTCGTTGATAACCACATCCTGAGCTACATCATGGAGACGACGGGTCAGGTAACCAGCATCGGCCGTTTTCAAAGCCGTATCCGCCAGACCTTTCCGGGCACCGTGCGTAGAGATGAAGTACTCCAGTACGTCCAGACCTTCTTTAAAGTTTGAACGGATCGGGTTTTCGATGATTTCCCCAACCGAACCCTGTAAGTTCTTCTGAGGTTTCGCCATCAGACCCCGCATACCACCCAACTGACGAATCTGCTCGCGAGAACCACGGGCACCGGAGTGCATCATCATGTAGATGGAGTTGAATCCACCCTGATCGGTCTCGAGTTGCTTCATCAGCGTATCGGTGATTTTCGAGTTCACCCGCGTCCAGATATCGATGATCTGGTTGTAACGCTCGTTATCCGTGATCAGACCCATGTAGTAGTTGTCCCACACGCCCTGAACTTCACCTTCCGCACCAACGAGTAATTCGTCTTTTACTTCCGGAATTTTAATATCATTCAGACCGATCGACAGACCACCTTTGAATGCCATCCGGAAACCTAATTCCTTAATGTCATCCAGGAACTGAGCCGTACGAGCTACACCAGCGATCTTGAAGACGTGTGAAATGATTTGTTGCAGTTTCTTCTTCGTCAACAACTCATTCAGGTAACCTACTTCTTCAGGAACGGCCTGGTTAAAGAGTACACGACCCGCTACGGTTTCAATGATTTTGGTTTCGAACGTACCATCTTCATTACGAACCCGTACCTTACACTTGATATTGGCGTGTTTCGAAATGCGTCCTTCGTTCACGGCGATGATTACTTCTTCCGCACCGTAGAACGTCATGCCTTCGCCAGCGATTGGATACTCTGGCGTATGCACACGGCCTTTAGTTACGTAGTACAGACCAAGAACCATGTCTTGAGAAGGTACCGTAATCGGAGCACCGTTAGCCGGGTTCAGAATATTGTGCGAAGCCAGCATTAACAGAGAGGCTTCCAGAACGGCTTCATGTCCCAGAGGAACGTGAACGGCCATCTGGTCACCGTCAAAGTCAGCGTTGAATGCCGTACAAACCAGCGGGTGCAACTGAATCGCTTTACCTTCGATCAGCTTGGGCTGGAAGGCCTGAATACCTAAACGGTGCAGCGTTGGAGCCCGGTTCAGCAGTACCGGGTGCCCTTTCAGTACGTTTTCCAGAATGTCCCAAACGACGGGGTCTTTCCGGTCTACGATTTTCTTCGCTGATTTTACCGTTTTTACGATACCACGCTCGATCAGTTTCCGGATGATAAACGGCTTGAATAACTCAGCCGCCATATCTTTAGGAAGACCGCATTCGTGCAGTTTCAGCTCAGGACCTACCACGATTACCGAACGACCGGAGTAATCCACCCGCTTACCTAACAAGTTCTGACGGAAACGACCCTGCTTCCCTTTCAGCATGTCTGAAAGTGATTTCAAAGCACGGTTACCTTCGGAACGAACGGCATTTACTTTCCGTGAGTTATCGAAGAGCGAATCCACGGCTTCCTGCAACATCCGTTTTTCATTCCGGAGAATTACTTCGGGAGCCTTGATTTCGATCAGACGTTTCAGACGGTTGTTACGAATGATTACCCGACGGTATAAGTCGTTCAAATCAGACGTAGCAAAACGACCTCCGTCCAGAGGGACGAGCGGACGCAGTTCGGGAGGAATTACCGGTACCATACGGATTACCATCCACTCGGGACGGTTTTCGATACGGGTCTTCGCGTCACGAAGGGCTTCTACTACCTTCAGACGTTTCAGGGCTTCCTGTTTCCGTTGTTGTGACGTATCGTTAGCAGCGGAGTGACGCAGTTCGTATGAAAGCTCATCCAGCTGAATACGTGACAGTAACATTTCCAGGGCTTCGGCACCCATTTTCGCGATAAACTTGTTCGCGTCGGTGTCGGGCAGCAACTGGTTTTCGCGGGGCAGCTTGTCAATGATGTCCAGGTATTCGTCTTCCGTTAAGAAGTCGAGCGTCTGAACGCCATCTTCGGCTTTAGCACCCGGTTGAACGACCACGTACCGTTCGTAGTAAATAATTTGGTCGAGCTTCTTGGAAGAGATACCGAGCAGGTAGCCAATTTTGTTAGGCAAGCTGCGGAAGTACCAGATGTGAGCAACGGGAACCACCAGTTCGATGTGACCCATCCGCTCGCGACGTACTTTCTTCTCGGTTACTTCCACTCCGCAACGGTCGCAGATGATGCCTTTGTAGCGAATCCGCTTGTATTTGCCACAGTGACACTCCCAGTCTTTTACGGGACCGAAGATCCGCTCGCAGAACAAACCACCCATTTCGGGTTTGTAAGTCCGGTAGTTGATCGTTTCGGGCTGGGTCACTTCACCGAACGAATTCTCAAGAATCGATTCGGGAGACGCCAAACTAATAGTGATCTTCGAGAAGTCGCTATTTAGTTTTTTGTTTTTCTTTAATGACATTTTCAAATATGGTTTTGGAATGAAAATGATGCTGTATTAGGCTTTTCAAAGGAATCAATCAGCCTTTAACCATCGGGATCAGAAAGCGGTTTTACCAACTTTCAAATCGCTAGGGATATCCCTTATTCCAATGCTATTTTACTGGTAACGTGAACCGACTGCTTTAGATTTCAAACGATTACATTTTAAAGTACTTCTTTAAATCCGTAAATCGTTTTTCGAACAGGTACCAGGATAAACTGGCTAGTACCAGTAAGAAAATAAAGCAAAACGTAACGTAAACACTCTGACTACTGGTAATGAGTTGCGTAATTCTGGCTGGCGTATACGTCAAAAACTTGGGAACAAATACACTGGGAATAAGCATGTGAAACACGTAGAGTCCGTAACTTATTTTACCAATGTAAATCAACACTTCACTGTTTAAGATCCGGCCGAATATTCCTTTAAATTCCAGACAAGCCCCGCTAACCAAATACATCGAAATAGCCGCAATTGAAAAACGTTTAAATACCAGCACGAACCAGGAGCCTGAATCCAAGGCCAGACAGGCCGCAAACAGTACCAGACCAATGGCTAACGTCCAGTTATTCTTTTTTCGAATTGCTTCATGCGAATCACTACTATTCGTGAACAAGTAGGCAAACAAGGCTCCAATTCCGAAAGCATCTAAGCAGTACACGGTTGCCAATCCGTCCTGACCACTTCCGGATAAAGCCAACAGCACTCTTGATCCCAGCCCAATACCGATGGCTGCCAGTATGAAATAGGGCTGTCGTTTGGCCGGAGACAGCAACAACATCAGCGGCCAGAAAATATAAAACTGTTCTTCCACGGATAAACTCCAGAAGGGCGACAGTAAGTCCGACCAGTTTCCGGTGGAGTCCAGGTAATGATTGTATAAATAGAAAAAGTAATACAGCGGCTGTTTAAAAAGGTCCGTTTCAATCGTGATATGGGCAAACTTGCGTAAGGCAAAAACGCCGAATAAGATCCCGTAATACAGGGGGAAAATTCGTAACGCTCTCCGCACAAAGAAGTTCTTGTACTCAGTTTTGAAACTTCGTTCATTCCGCTCTATCCGGTTTCTCGCCATCATCAAAATACGAGAAACCAAAAAACCGCTAATTACAAAAAATAGAGTAACTCCAATGGTGCCGTTCGGTAATGCATTAATCCAACTATCTTTCGAAAACCAGTGAAAAACAATTACTGATAATACTGCGTAGGCACGTAGGGAATCTATTTGTTTGAAATACCCGGTTTTTAATTCCATTTATTGGGGTAATTATCACGAGAAGAATGAATCAGGGAAGAAGCTTCTTCCCTGACTAATTCCGCATTTTATTAATCGAGTGTGATCTCTAAAGCCAGACCACGTAATTCGTGAATCAATACATTGAATGATTCCGGAATGTTCGGCTTGGGCAGATTTTCACCTTTCACGATAGCTTCGTACGCTTTCGCACGACCCTGCACGTCATCCGACTTCACGGTCAGGATTTCCTGCAGAATGTGCGAGGCTCCGAAGGCTTCAAGTGCCCATACCTCCATCTCTCCAAAACGCTGACCCCCAAACTGAGCTTTACCACCCAGCGGCTGTTGCGTAATGAGCGAGTAAGGTCCAATCGAACGGGCGTGCATCTTGTCATCAACTAAGTGACCCAGCTTCAGCATGTACATCAGACCTACCGTTACGGGTTGATCGAAACGATCCCCTGATAAACCATCGTAGAGGTACGTACGACCGAACGGAGGCAGACCTGCCGCGTTCAATTCCGTTACTACTTCTTCTTCGGTAGCACCATCGAAGATCGGCGTTGCGTATTTCTTACCCAGCTTTAAACCAGCCCAGGCTAATACGGTTTCGTAGATCTGACCGATGTTCATCCGTGAAGGTACCCCTAGTGGGTTGAGGACGATGTTAACGGGCGTACCATCTTCGAGGAACGGCATATCTTCTTCACGTACAATCCGGGCTACTACCCCTTTGTTACCGTGACGACCAGCCATTTTATCCCCTACCTTCAGCTTACGCTTCTTGGCGATGTATACTTTCGCTAACTGTACGATACCGGCAGGTAATTCATCGCCTACTTCCAGAGCGAAACGTTCCCGTTTGAAGTGACCCGCTACTTCACTACGATTCTTGATGTAGTTTTTCACCAGGGTTACCAGCAATTCATTGAGGTGAGCGTCATCCGTCCAGCCGTTCAGGTCAAGATCCGTCAGCATGTTCACCTCTTCAGGAACGGCATAGTTACTTTCGTCACGGTACGGGTTCTTCTCAGGGAACAAGTACGTTTCGATGTTCGCACGCGTGAAACGAGTCGTTTTCGGCATTACTTCTTCACCGAATTTGTGTTTCACCCCTTGTGAAGCTTTACCTTCCAGCAACGTAGCCAGCTTGTCAATCATCGTGTCCTTGATTTTATTCAGGTCACGGCTGTACTGCTTCATCAGTACTTTGAGGTCCGCTTTCGCTTTCTCGCGTACTTCTTTCTCTTTGCTTGGACGTTTGAAGAGCTTCGTATCAATAACTACCCCTTTGAGTGATGGGGGTGCTTTTTTGGAAGCATCCTTCACGTCACCAGCTTTGTCACCAAAGATGGCACGGAGCAGTTTTTCTTCCGGAGTCGGATCGGTTTCTCCTTTGGGCGTAATCTTACCGATCAGGATGTCACCTTCTTTTACTTCAGAACCGATGCGGATGATACCCGTTTCATCGAGGTTTTTCACCATGTCTTCGGATACGTTCGGAATTTCAGAAGTCAATTCTTCTTCACCCCGTTTGGTATCACGAACTTCCAGGTCAAACTCTTCGATGTGGATCGACGTAAATACGTCATCACGAACGATTTTCTCCGAGATTACAATAGCATCCTCAAAGTTGTATCCTTGCCAAGGCATGAAAGCCACCAGCAGGTTACGACCGAGTGCCAGCTCACCTTGCTGCGTAGCGTAACCTTCCGTCAAGATTTGACCTTTCACTACCCGCTCGCCTTTGAATACAATCGGCTTGAGGTTGATACAGGTATCCTGGTTGGTCCGGCGGAATTTCACCAGATTATAGGTACGTACTTCGCTGTCGAAGCTCACCAGTTTCTCTTCATCCGTCAGGTCGTAGCGAACCACTACTTTCGTAGCATCCACGAACTCGATCACCCCGTCGCCTTCTGCTGCCACCATGGCACGTGAATCTTCAGCTACACGAGCTTCCAGACCCGTACCTACGATAGGAGCTTCCGGACGCAACAGCGGTACCGCCTGACGTTGCATGTTCGATCCCATCAAAGCCCGGTTGGCATCATCGTGCTCCAGGAACGGAATCAACGAGGCAGCTACCGATACAATCTGGTTCGAAGCAATATCCATTAACTGCGTTTCAGCAGGGGCTGCCATCGGGAAGTCACCTTCGAAACGCGTTTTAATCTTGTCAACTTTGAAGTTACCCTTGTCGTCAATCGCGGCATTCGCCTGAGCGATGTACTGGCCATCTTCTTCTTCAGCCGTCAGGAAACGTAACTCGTCCGTTACTTTTCCGTCCTTGATCACCCGATACGGCGTTTCAATAAAGCCCATCGAGTTGATTTTCGCGTGCACGCACAACGAAGAAATCAGACCAATGTTCGGACCTTCCGGAGTCTCGATGGTACACAAACGACCGTAGTGCGTATAGTGAACGTCACGAACCTCGAAACCGGCACGCTCGCGAGACAGACCACCAGGTCCCAGAGCTGACATCCGACGCTTGTGCGTGATTTCAGCCAGCGGGTTGGTCTGGTCCATGAACTGAGACAGCTGGTTGGTACCGAAGAACGAGTTGATGACCGAAGACAGCGTACGAGCGTTGATCAAGTCAACGGGTTTGAAATCTTCGTTATCACGTACGTTCATCCGCTCCTTGATGGTACGAGCCATCCGGGAGAGACCGACACCAAACTGAGCATATAACTGCTCCCCTACGGTACGTACCCGACGGTTTGACAAGTGGTCAATATCATCGACTACCGCTTTGGAGTTGATCAGTCCGATCAGATACTTCACGATGGATACGATATCTTCGGTCGTCAGGACCTTCGTATCCATTGAGATATCCAGTTGCAGCTTCTTGTTGATCCGGTACCGACCTACGTCACCTAAATCGTAACGTTTATCGGAGAAGAACAGGCTTTGGATAATATCCCGGGCCGTTTGTTCATCCGGAGCTTCCGTATTCCGCAACTGCCGATAAATCTGCTCAACGGCTTCTTTTTCGGAGTTCGCAGAATCTTTCTGCAAGGTGTTATAAATGATGTTGTAATCGGCGATGTTCATATCTTCCTTATGCAGGATGATCGATTTTACGCCGCTTTCCAAGATCATATCTACGTCTTCGGCCGATACTACGGAATCGCGTTCCATCAGGATTTCGTTCCGGTCGATCGACATTACCTCTCCTGTATCTTCATCTACGAAATCTTCCTGCCAGGTACGCAACACACGAGCGGCCAGCTTACGACCCAACGCTCTTTTCAGAGCAGCAGGCGTAGCGGGAAGTTCTTCTGATAAGCCGAAGAGGTCAAGAATTTCTTTATCAGAACCGAAACCAATCGCCCGTAACAGCGTCGTAACCGGGAATTTCTTCTTCCGGTCAATGTACGCGTACATGACGTTATTGATGTCGGTTGAGAATTCTATCCAGGATCCTTTGAAAGGAATAATCCGGGCTGAATACAGTTTAGAACCGTTCGTGTGCTTGCTCATCGAGAAGAACACACCCGGTGAACGGTGTAATTGTGATACGATAACCCGCTCGGCTCCATTGATTACAAAGGAACCACGCTCGGTCATGTAAGGAATATTTCCTAAGAAAACTTCCTGTTCAATCGTTTCGAAATCTTCGTTGTCCGGATCTTCACTCCGTAAACGCAGCTTCGCCTTCAGGGGCAATGCATACGTTAAACCCCGGTCGATACTTTCATCAACGGAGTATTTAGGAGGATCAATCGAGAAGTCAACGAATTCGAGAATGTAATTTTCCCGTGAATCAGTAATCGGGAAGTTTTCAGCAAAAACTTTGAAAAGTCCTTCGTTTTTGCGGCGATCCGCCGGAGTTTCCAATTGGAAAAACTCCTTGAAAGACTTGACCTGCAGGTCCAGAAAGTCAGGATAATCGATGACGGCCTGGATGCGGGCAAAGTTGTGTCTGGAAGTTTTGTTTGTTGCCAAGGCACTACGGTTTTAAAGTCCGAATCTGACTATTTGTTACTGAATAAAGAGCGATCGCTGCTTTATTCTCAAATAAGTACCTCGTAGTTGACAGAATTACTTCCCTTTGCGATTCCCCTACGAATGGAATCGTGTTTCAGCAGTAATTCTCGGGGGTAAGAACGCTTGGGATAGACCCTTAGATCATATCAGGCGTGTTGCCTGTATAAGATAGAACGCAATACGTACGCAGTTAGTTTCCAGCCAAAGACTTTTGTAGGTGATGAACTTAGTACTGGGTATCAGTCCATTAGCTACAAAAGAACGAGTTACTGAAAACTTTAACCTTTTAACGCAGGAAAGACCCAGCCAAATGACCGGGTCTATCCTGTGATAGAATGAATCTTCTATCGTAGCGTGAATTACTTCACTTCTACTTCAGCACCAGCTTCTTCCAAAGATTTCTTCAGAGCTTCAGCTTCGTCTTTGCTTACGCCTTCTTTAACGGCTTTAGGAGCACCGTCAACGAGTTCTTTCGCTTCTTTCAGGCCCAGACCGGTCAGGTCTTTCACCACTTTCACCACTTGAAGTTTACCAGCACCAGCTGACTTCAGGATTACGTCGAAAGAAGTTTTTTCTTCAGCTGCAGGAGTAGCGTCTCCACCAGCAGCACCACCAGCTACCATTACGGGAGCAGCAGCAGCAGGCTCGATGCCATACTCATCCTTCAGGATTTGTGCCAGTTCGTTAACTTCTTTAACCGTCAGGTTTACAAGCTGCTCAGCGAATGCTTTTAAATCTGCCATTTTATTATGCTTTAAATTTTTTCGAAATGATTAAAAACAGAGTGATATATATTCAGGCTTGGAAGCCAAATCAATGTTCAGGGCCAGCTTCGGAAATGGTTTCTTCAACCGACTTACTGAATTACTCAGGACGCTCAGAAAGCGTTTTGAGGATACCAGCCAGTTTGTTGCCGCCACTCTGCAGACCGCTGATAACGTTCTTGGCAGGTGATTGTAACAGACCGATGATTTCGCCAACGAGTTCTTGTTTCGATTTCAGAGAAATCAGGGTTTCGAGTTGGTCTTCACCAGCGAATACGCTGTAATCAACCGAAGCACCTTTGAACTTAAGTTTGTTGGCTTTACCAGATTCCTTAATGAAATCCTTGATCAGTTTCGCAGGTACTTTACCTGATTCCGTGTGGAACATGATTCCACTGAAACCTTTCAGTACGCCTTCGTTAAAGGCCGAATAGTCCGTATCTAATTGCTCAAGAGCTTTTGCAATCAGCGTATTTTTTACTACCCGGTACTCAACGCCAGCCTGGAAACATTTCCGACGAAGGTCGTTTGTCTGAGCTACAGACATGCCAGCCGCGTCGGTGATATAGAAGTAAGGAGTAGACTTGAACTTTTCAGCCAGCTCCTCAATGATCGCACCTTTTTCTTCTCTCGTCATGACTTACAGACCGTTTACAGTGTTTTTATCGATTTCTACACTCGGGCTCATGGTACTAGACAGGAAGATGCTCTTCACATAGGTACCTTTGGCCGAAGAAGGCTTCAGTTTAACCAGGGTATTGATTACTTCCTGGGCATTCTCAGCCAACTTATTCGCATCAAAAGATACTTTACCAATCGAAGTATGGATGATACCTGTTTTGTCTACTTTGAAGTCGATTTTACCAGCTTTCACCTCGCGAACGGCGTTACCTACTTCCAGCGTAACGGTACCAGATTTAGGGTTAGGCATCAAACCACGGGGACCGAGGATTTTACCTAAACGACCGATTTTAGCCATTACCGTAGGCATCGTGATGATTACATCGATGTCCGTCCAACCACCCATGATCTTTTCGATATACTCGTCCAGACCTACGTAGTCAGCACCGGCAGCCTTCGCTTCTTCCACTTTGTCGGGAGTACAAAGAACCAGTACCCGAACGTCTTTACCCGTTCCGTGGGGAAGGGCAACTACGCCACGTACCATTTGATCCGCTTTACGGGGATCTACACCTAAACGCACATCAATGTCAATTGAAGCGTCGAATTTGGTGTAAGAAATCTCTTTCAAAATCGCCGCAGCTTTCTCCAGTTCATATGCCTGAGCCTGGTCGAATTTTGAACGAGCTTCTTTTTGCTTTTTAGTTAACTTTGCCATGTTTATGGACTATTTTGGGGTGATGACGAGCTTTCCTACAAGTAGGTCTGCTCTCCCCCGTTGGGAAAATTATTCTTGCCAGGGAGCGTTACCTGAAACCGTGATACCCATACTGCGAGCCGTTCCAGCAACCATTTTCATGGCAGCTTCGATCGTAAAGCAGTTCAAATCGGGCATTTTCGTTTCAGCAATCGTTTTCACCTGATCCCAGCTTACTGAACCCACTTTCTTCAGGTTAGGCTGAGCAGAACCCAGTTTCACTTTAGAAGCTTCGAGCAGCAGGTTAGCAGCAGGAGGCGTTTTGATTACGAAATCAAACGACTTATCTGAATAGTAGGTAATCAGTACAGGCAATACCTGACCCATTTTATCTTGGGTACGAGCATTGAACTGCTTGCAGAATTCCATGATGTTCAGACCTTTGGAACCCAGTGCCGGCCCGATTGGGGGCGATGGGTTAGCCTGTCCACCTTTCACTTGCAATTTGACGTATCCGGTGATTTGCTTAGCCATTGTTTGGATAAAATTTTGGGCTGTATCCAGCCCACGTTGCATCTATCGAAAGAAGCAGAAACGAAACTTGGGCAACTCTTTGGAAGCTTGAACTGCCATCTACCCCGGTGGCTCACAACACCCTGGGATAAGCTACGTGTTCGTCTTAGCTTTCTTTTTCTACTTGAGCGTAACTTAACTCGACGGGGGTATTACGGCCGAAGATTTTAACCGTTACGTGAAGTTTCTTCTTATCGTCGAAGATCTCTTCAATCGTTCCTGTAAAGCCGCTGAAAGGACCATCCATTACTTTAACCGATTCGCCTTTCAGGAAGGATACCGATGAAGCAGAAGTCTCTTCGACGACCTCATCCACCTGACCCAGCATTCGTTTTACTTCAGAAGCTCGCAGGGGAACAGGAATTTTGGAATTCTTGTCTTTATCATTACTACCCAGAAACCCAATTACGCCGGGCATACTGGTAATCAAGTGCATTACTTCTCCGTTGGACAAGTCCGCTGAAATCATGATATAACCGGGGAAAAATGCTTTTTCACGGATGCGTTTTTTACCATTCCGCATTTCCACAATTTTCTCCGACGGAATCAGAATTTGCGGTACAGAGTCCTGTAATTCCTGTCTGGCTACTTCATTCTCCAGATAAGATTTTACTTTCTTCTCCTGACCGGAAACGGCCCGCAAAACATACCAATTCACGTTACTCATATTCTTCTCAGTTTTCAGTTTCCAATTTTCAGTTTTCAGTAAACGCTGCTTGGATGTACCAACTGTAAACTGTAAACTGCCAACCGTAAACGCGTTACTTACTTGGAGAGGCTATAGAAAAGATCCAGCAAATTCTGGAAACCGGCATCCATCAGTCCTACCACGATCGCGAAGATCAATGAAGCAATCAGTACTAACCAGGAGCTTGATTGGAGATCTTTGAACGGAGGCCAGGTGATATGCTGCGTCACTTCGTCCCAGGAAGCTTTAAACAAAGACGTTACCTTTTCCATGTGTTTAGTTTAAAGTTTTCAGGTTTAAAGTTTAAAGTCTGATGAAGAGCTTTCATCAAGGGGTACTTTAAACTTTAAACCTGAAACTTAGTTGCACGGGCACCAGGATTCGAACCCAGACCGAAGGTTTTGGAGACCTCTGTACTACCCTTATACTATGCCCGTGTGTGCATGTACTCTTATTTTGGGACTGCAAAAATAGAGTTTTGTTTTGAGTTCGTCAACTATCTGGACAATTATTTTCCAGTAAACTGAAAACTTTTTCTCTATAAATAAAGAAAGCGTCCCGAAACGAGACGCTTTCTTTACGAGTATACTAAAATTACAGGATTTCAGTAACCTGACCAGCACCTACAGTACGGCCACCTTCGCGAATTGCGAAACGCAGACCTTTATCCATAGCAATGGGGTTAATCAGGGTTACGTCGATCGTGATGTTATCACCAGGCATAACCATTTCTACGTTCTCAGGTAACATGATCTCGCCCGTTACGTCCGTGGTACGGAAGTAGAACTGAGGACGGTATTTGTTAAAGAACGGCGTGTGACGACCACCTTCTTCTTTAGAGAGGATATACACCTCAGCTTTGAAGTGGTTGTGAGGCTTCACTGAACCAGGCTTACAGATAACCATACCACGACGGATATCAGTTTTCTCAACACCACGGAGGAGCAGACCTACGTTGTCACCAGCTTCTCCACGGTCAAGGATTTTGCGGAACATTTCCACACCCGTTACCGTAGATTTCAGGTTTTCAGCACCCATACCCAGGATCTCAACAGGATCACCAGAGTTGATTACACCCGTTTCGATACGACCGGTAGCTACCGTTCCACGACCCGTGATTGAGAATACGTCCTCAACAGGCATCAGGAAGGGTTTGTCGGTTTCACGAGCAGGCGTTGGGATCCAGCTATCAACTGCGTCCATCAGTTGGTCGATGGTTTCAACCCATTTGGGTTCGCCATTCAAGCCACCCAGAGCAGAACCTTGGATTACAGGAATGTTATCACCGTCGAACTGGTAGAAGCTCAGCAGGTCACGGATTTCCATTTCAACGAGTTCCAATAATTCTGGATCGTCTACCATGTCAACCTTGTTCATGAATACAACCAGCTGGGGTACACCAACCTGACGAGCGAGCAGGATGTGCTCACGAGTCTGGGGCATTGGACCATCCGTAGCAGCTACTACGATGATTGCACCATCCATCTGGGCAGCACCCGTTACCATGTTCTTCACATAATCCGCGTGACCAGGGCAGTCAACGTGAGCGTAGTGACGATTTTCAGTTTGGTATTCTACGTGTGCCGTATTGATCGTGATACCACGTTCACGTTCTTCAGGAGCGTTGTCAATTTGGGAGAAGTCTCTCTTCTCGGCCAGACCTTTCTCAGAAAGAACTTTAGTGATCGCAGCAGTCAAAGTCGTCTTACCGTGGTCAACGTGACCAATTGTACCAATGTTGACGTGCGGTTTCGAGCGGTCAAAAGTCTCCTTTGCCATTTTTTAAGAGAATTATCGGTTTCGCGATTGGGTTTAATATTGATGAAAGTGTACTTGCGAAATGAGTCACTTGCACCTTTCCTTACGAAAAAAGTCCCTCTCTATGCGGAGAGGGATTTCGCAATGCCTGATCTTTCAACCTAAACTACGGAAAGAAAGTTTCAGAGCCTTTGAGGGGATTTGAACCCCTGACCTCTTCCTTACCAAGGAAGTGCTCTACCCCTGAGCTACAAAGGCAATAATCTTTACTTACGTTTGAGATTTACAAGTAAGCGGCAAATCTCCGTTGTAATGGGTAAATCTTACGAGCGTAACTGAAACTTTACACAAAAATTCTTCCCGAATGGAAAGAATTTTAAAAACTAAACGCTCAAATGTTTGAGCGGGCGACGAGGCTCGAACCCGCGACCTGCAGCTTGGAAGGCTGCCGCTCTACCAACTGAGCTACGCCCGCATACGACTAAACTAAAATAAGAACCCGACCCAACGGGTTCTTATCAATTGTGGGGCGAGATGGATTCGAACCACCGTAAGCATACGCTAGCAGATTTACAGTCTGCCCCATTTGGCCACTCTGGTATCGCCCCAAATGGTAATTCTTTTAATCTTGTATCAGAGAACTTTTTCCCTTTACCTTCCGGTTTGGAGTTGCAAAAGTATAGTGTTCTTTAGCCCATGTCAAGCCCCTGCTTAAAAAAAGTTCGTCTCCCCCTCTCTGTGTTCAGCTTTACTACAAGCTAAGCCTTTCATTGTCAAACGCTTCACACTTTTGATTCCACTCAAAAAAAAAATTTATTCTTTATGAAAAAAGAGCAGCCGACTCGTCGACTGCTCTTTTCCTTGATTCTGATGAGCCTTAGTTTAGACGAACACCAAAGCTAACGGCCTGTACACGGGGACCACGTGCTTCCTGATACAACTCATTAAGGTCATATTGGAAAAACAGATCGACAGAGTTACGGAATCCAATTTCTGCCATCAGTCCGTACCGAAAATCGTTCAACCAGTAGCCAGCGTGATTATGGTCTTTCTTGTTATTCTGCGTTTTAGTTTTCGTATAGCTATCCAACCGATAGCCGACGTAGCCCCCCGCCCCAATATGTGAAACGGCTCCTTTGCGGATGGCAATGGTTGGCATTACGGGTACGGTCACGTAACACACGGTAAGTTTACTCTTTTTCAGAGGTTCCGTAAACTCAGTAAATTCAATGCGTTCAGGCCCTTTCCTGGCTACATTATTCCCTTCGAACATAAAGTTATACCAGGTGAACTCAAAGCCCAGTCGCATTCGCAATGCTACGTCTTCACCTTTGATGAGCGTTGGATTCCGGTAAAACCCGAGCGAGAAAAAGCGTGATCCCAGCGGACGTAAATCGTAGTCTTCCGGATTATAATTCAGATCTTCTTTTTTACCGTAAGCGTTTAAGCCAAAAGAAATTACGAAGTTATCCTGATCGTTTTGCCACCACGGACGCGTACGCTTTACTCGTTTACTGCCTTTGTAGTAAACGGTATCTCCACTCGAAGTAATCCGGTAACCATTCAGCTCAATTCCTACTTTCTCCAGGTACTTCTCTCCGTCTATCTCACCCAACGTGATCCGAGTAGTACTCCGCTGTGAAGTGGAATCAATCTTACCGCCGACATCCTTCAGCAAACGATTTACGTCGTAGTTGAGTAGCTTTTTTAATTCCTCCTTATTCTCTCCGTAAATGATAATGCGGGACTTATCTCCCATCACTACAATAATCGAATCCCGAACAATATCACTGGCAGAAGCCATGCCCAGCGTCCCTAGAAAGGCCAGCAAAGCGGTAACGATGCGTTTCATAAGATATTTCTAACGATTTAACTTCCAGATGTCCAATACGTACGAAAGGTTGCTTAATTCTTTTTAAAAAGATTGTCCTCAGTCCGGGCCATAATCATTTTTCCGTCCAGACCCACTTCTTTCCACTCTCCTTCCTGAATGTGTTTGATACCTTTGGCCAGACGAGAGAAGAACTTACCCTTCGAACGTTTCCCCATCGCTTCGTCTCTGGCTTCACCTGGAGCAGCTTCACTGGTTTCCGTTACTTTGACTATAAAAACTTTGGGTTCTACCGCTTCCTGAGTTTTTGTAACTGCCCGAGCAACCATTTCTTCAGGTGCATTTGTGGCGACGTTTACAGACGGCTTAGTCTCTGCCATTTGTGGCGTAGGACTCACTGTAGGGGTAGCGACGGCGAGCTGTTCTTCAACCGGTACTGGTCGCGTCTTGGGCTCCACAACTTTTGCTGGCTGTGCTTTTCTTTTTGTGATAGCCAGTTCTGCCTGCGGTGTCCGTTCAATAGTTGTCTCGACTGCATTGGGCGTAACCTCAGGTTTTGCTTCTTGCTGAGGAGTAGCGATGGGCTGTACCACTTGAGGTTTTTCTACTGCTAACTCCGGCCCCCTGGATGTAGTAGATGGTTGAATCATCCACCAACCCGCTAGTAGCAATACGCCTACGGAAGCCGCTGCCGAGTACCTAGCCCATAAAGGCAATCCTTTCCGCTGCGTATGGCTATTGTTCAGCCGTGACTCCAGCTTATTCCAGGCTTCAGATCGGGGTACTTGCTCGTGATTCTTTAATTTTCCGGCGAACAAGTGGTCAATCGGATGATTTTCTTTCGGTTCTTTCATACGATTAATAATTTATTGACAACCGGGCATCGGTTTCGGTAATGAGCCGTTGTAACAACGCTCTAGCCCGGTGTAATTGCGATTTGGATGTACTCTCGGTTATTTGCAAGGTACGAGCAATTTCTTCATGGCTGTACCCATCAATAGCGTATAAGTTAAATACTGTTCGGTAACCCGTAGGCAGCTGATCTACCAGCTTGAGTAAATCAGCTACTTCGAGCGATGTCTCAGGTAGCTGCGGATCGGGTTCATACAGGATTTCATCATAACTCGTTTGCCAGCCCAGCTGTTTTTTCGAACGCAACGCCATCAGACATTCATTGACTACAATTCGACGAATCCAACCCTCAAAACTTCCCTCCAGCTTAAACTGACTGATGCGTTCAAACACTTTCACAAACCCTTCCACCATGCATTCTTCAGCTTCGTACTCATCTTTGAAATATCTTCGGCAAACGGCTAGCATCCGGGCCGAGTACTTTTCGTACACCCGTCGCTGGGCTTTAGGGTCGGCCTTCTGACAGGCTTTCACCAATTGCTCTTCCGTTTGAAATAAAGATAAAAGTTTCACAAGACGGGATAAGGGTGGTTCTACTGACTCGTAGATGCTGAGCCATCTACAAAGGTTGCAGGGCTTCTTAAAATTTATTGTAAAGTAATAGAAAAATAAAAACCTTCCAGTCAGGGACCGGAAGGCTATCTATCGGCAATAAATCAATCACTATAATTCAACTACTGTTGGGTAATGCCTTTCATGCGTTGCCAAAGAGCTATTTTCTGAGCGTATTCCTTACGGCTGCTACGGTACCAGAAGTAAGCAATCAAAGCCACAATTAAATAAGGCATGACTAGCAGATATAAAATTCCCGTATTCAGGCCAGAACCACTCAGATAATGACCATCACTATACGTACTTTCTACGGAAGCCCGACACATAGCACATTGGGCGAACGTAAGGGTACAGGAAAGCAGTACCAATACACCGGAAGCCAGCAAACGTTTCATTGGTTATGGAAAACTTTATTGGTAATACGGACTAATCATCAAATAAGCAATCACACCTGTTACAGATACATATAGCCATAAAGGATACGTCACTTTCACAATTCGCTTATGCCGTGGGATCTGGTTACTCCAGGCATAATATACCGCCAGTAATACAAAGGGAACAACGATGATGGACAGTACAATATGGCTAACTAAGATAACGTAATAAAAAGTTCGTACGCTTACGCCCGCTCCACCAAAAGCAGTCGATTCGTTGGTCAGGTGGTATAAGACATAAGAAACCAGAAAAAACGAACCGAGTACAAAAGCCGTTTGCATGGCCCGTCGGTGAGCCGTAATGTTCCCCCGCTTGATCATCAAATATCCTATAACCAGCAGAACAGAAGTAGCCGTATTGATAAGGGCATTCAGATGGGGCAAAAGTTTCGTCCATTCACCGAGTTGTAACTTCGGTACCCGTGGATTGAGAAGCACCGCTACCGCCAGGGGGATAGCAACAGATAAAATGCGAATGAGTCGCAGGTAGCTCTTTTGCTTTTTCTGCGGTATCGTCAACGGACTCATTTGGATTCTCGTTTTTTATAAATATCCAGTAATACCCTAATCTCAAGGATTAACCGATCAATTTCTTCTTTATCCTCACCATCATAGTAGCCCCGAATAACGCCCTCTTTATCTACTAGTACCAGTTTGCTGTCATGCGTAAAAGCATCTGCAGTTTGGGCGTTGTCATCCTGTACAGCCAGCTTGTACCCTTTGATAGCCAGTTGATAGATCTGGGGCTTGTCACCCGTTAGAAATACCCACTTGCCAGGTTCAGCATCATAACGTTTGCCGTACGAACGTAGAACTGATGGAGTATCGTGCGTAGGATCAATCGAATGGGAAACGATCAACACATTTGGATTATTGATAAACACATCCTGAATGCGGTTTAATTGCGTTGCCATCTTCGGACAAATCGTTGGACAACGACTAAAGAAAAAATCAGCTACTACGATTTTCCCTTTCAGCAGGTCCTGATTTACCCAAGTACTATCCTGATTAAGCAAATGAAACGCCGGAATCGTATGATAAAGTGTATCCTGCTCGGGCTCCCACCAGGCTTTATTTGGGCCATTTTTCTTAATGATCACCTGGTTGGTCAGTGTATCTCGTAACGGAAAATACCGGGGCAGTGAATAGTGATTGACACCCCCAAAGCGAATCCACAAAAAGAATAAAACCGGAATCACTAACATCAAGATTAGGATTCCGGCTTTTTTAATATTCCACATAGCTATTGCTCCTCATGAAGCGTACATACGCTTCTGAATCGTTCCAGACTAAACGCTTAGTAAGAAGAGATGAAACCACCTTCCAGCAACAAAGCCAGTACTAACCACGCAATGAAAACGAGCGGGACAATAATGGTCCAGAATAAACTCTTGGTTTCACCCGACAAGTGCATGAATTCACCCATGATGTATGCAGCCTTTACAATGGTCATAATCACGAAGATGGATACCTTCAACAAGTGCATGTTGTGGGGCAAGGTAAACGCTACGACGAATTCGAGAACCGTAATGAGTAATAGAATCCAAAAAGTACGCCAAATCTTTTTCGTTTGCGGCTTGGCTACCATCTTGCCATCCTTCTCTACATATTCATTGTATTCCGATGCCATATTTCTTTTCGATTATACCAGGTAAAAAAATGTAAATACAAAGACCCAGACGAGATCCACAAAGTGCCAGTACAGACCAACTTTTTCGACCATTTCGTAATGTCCGCGACGCTCGTAAAGCCCCATGCAAACATTAAAGAATACGATGATGTTCAAAACAACGCCAGAGGTTACGTGCGTACCGTGGAAACCCGTAATAAAGAAGAAGAAATCAGCAAAAGGTTGCGGACCATACTGGTTCACATGCAGGTTAGCTCCGAATACATCTTTCGTTACCTGTACACCATTGATTACGTCCGTTAAAGTAGTAGGCGTATCAGTACCCGTAATGAAGTGACCCCACTCCCAGGCTTGTGAGCCCAAAAAGGTGATACCACCCAAGATCGTCCACAGCATCCATTTTTCAACATCAGCTTTGTCTTTCCGGTGACCAGCTTCAACCGCTAATACCATCGTTACTGAACTAAAAATCAAAATGAAGGTCATCAATCCTACGAAAACCAGAGGTAACTGATACCCGTGGAAGAAAGGAACCGCTTCAAATACGCGTTCTGGAATTGGCCAGTACTGATTCGAAAAAACGAATTTGTCAATTTCTCCGTCGTATGCTGGGTGGGCATAACGCACCAGTCCATATGCAATTAACAGGCCGGAGAAAGAAAAGGCATCTGATAAGAGGAACAACCACATCATCAGTTTACCATAGCTGGCTTTCATCGGTTCGGCACCGCCCAGCCATAGTTGTTTCGGTTCAGCAGCAGCATGTGTTGCCATGTACGCTAATTCAGTTTACAGTTAATAATTTCGTTTTTCGCTCCGTTGAGAGGCGTAATATCGTGGCTTTTTACTAGCGGAAATTCAGCAAGAAGATGAAAAGGTAGAGCCACAAAGCATCTAAAAAGTGCCAGTACATCGCTGCCATTTCAATACGGTCTCTTTTTTTCGCGTGGATTTGCATTCGCCAGGCTGCCACAAAAGCAAAGATTAAAACAATCAGACCACTAATGATGTGCAGGCCGTGAATAAAAATCAATACGTCAAAAAAAGAAACAGCTGGATTACCAACCAGGAATAATTTCTGATGAACTAACTCGTAGAAACCTTCTACTTGCAGGTACAGAAATACCAAGCCGAGTGCAAAAGTAATCGAAATCGCTGTTTTGAGTTGGCCAAATTGGTCTTTTTTTGCAGCTCGTACCGATAAATGCATAAAAAGACTACTGATCAACAGAACACCAGTACTATACCAGAAAATCATTGGTATTTCAAACTCAAGCCAGTTCCCTTCAGCCCGGCGTACCAAATACGCACTCGTCCAGCCCGCAAAGGACATGGTGATGGCGGCAATCGTTAGCCAGAGCATGAATTTCTTAGGATGAAAAGAAAAGGTGGGTTTGGCTTCTTCCATCAAACTTGGGGCAGATGTTATTTCAGTATTCATGACGATGTAAATGCTGCGATTACGTTAAAAAAGCTACGTTAAGCTTTATCCAGTAAAAATACGATTTGGAGAATCGGCAGATAGGTAATGGAAACGAAAAACAAACGACGGGCGGCGGCATCACTGATTTCCCGCTTTAAATAGAACGCATGACCCAGGAAAAGAAGTCCACCAATGGTAGCGATAATCGCTGAAGTCATACCTGTAATGCCTAACTCATAGGGAATCCAGCCTAACGGTACCAGGAATAAGGTATAACCAATGATAGCCCGGGCGGTTTTTGCTCCTTTGTCTCCTTTGTAGGGTAATAACTGGATTCCCGCCTGTTTGTAATCTTCATCGATCATCCAGGCCAATGCCCAGAAATGTGGGAACTGCCAGAAAAACTGGATGGCAAATAATACGCCAGGCTCCCAACCAAACTGATTCGTAGCAGCTACCCATCCAATCATGGGAGGCAAGGCTCCGGGAATGGCTCCTACAAATACGGCAATCGGTCCTGAACGTTTTAACGGCGTGTAAACAAACCCGTATAAGATGACCGAAAGAATGGCTACGATAGCCGAACGAAAATTGAAGAAATGGACAAACAGAAAAAGGCTGAATACGGTCAGCAACAAACAGTAGATAGTGGCTTCGCGTACCGTCAGTCGTCCTGAAGGTAAAGGCCGATTCCGCGTACGTTTCATCAACGCATCGCTATCCTTTTCATAAATCTGATTAATGATGTTCGAAGCTGCTGTAATGAAAAATCCGGCAATTGTAATCAGAATCAGTTTCGCCCAGTCTACTTCTTTAACAGCCAGATAATAACCAAAGGCTCCGGATAAAGCAACAAAGCTACTCAGGCGATGCTTGAGTAATTCAACATATGCTTTCGCTTTTTCCTGCCAGGTAAGTTCTAATACACTCGTTTTTACTTCAGACATTGCTCGTTCCTAAGGCCGCTGAATAGGGATCAGTCGATGCCGCTTTAATGGTACCGAACACACGTTCGGCATTCAACAGTAAATAAGCTACAAATTGGACGCCCAGCATGATCAATGCCAGCGTAAGGTGTACGGGTTGTAAGTAAGCCGGAATGGAGAAATACGCCATGCCGATACCCGTCAGAATTTCAATAACTACCAAAGCCAGCATCGCTTTAGCGTATGATTTTAGCAATCCATCCTGACGAGTGTGTTGCCACAGGGCTTTAATAAACCAGCCATGAACGAAAAGCACAACCAAAGAAAAGGACCGGTGTACATAAAACCAGAGTCCGGATTGACTAGCCTGTTCAATCCATTGGCTACGATTCTCATAACCAATCCTGAAGATGACTTCATCAATTGCTTCGCGTACCTGCGTCCCCATTAACACCTGAACTACCGAAAGAGCAATAGCCCAGCCCAGTAATCGGTTTAATAAAGGTTTATTCCGTACCTTCTCCACTTCCGTTACTCTCGAATAAGCTTTGGCTACGGCGTAAATCAGTACAAAGATAATAACAATTGCCACCAGCATGTGTAGCGTAACCATCAGAGGTTTCAATTCCGTGGAAACAACTTTGGAGCCTAACCAGCCCTGGAAACCCATCAGTATGAACCCTACAAGCGAAAGCCAGACTAGTGAACGATCCTGTTTCCAGTATTTGAATGAAGCCAGTAAAGTGGCAAACACGAACAGTCCGGCTAGTACACCAACCAGTCGGTTCACGTATTCCGTCCAGGTTTTCACTGGATTAAATAGTACCTCTCCTTTCAGTTTGGCTCCAAAAATTTCCTGATAATTGGCAGGTAATTGTGAGATATCGGTAGGTGGTACCCACGTTCCAA
Organism: Siphonobacter sp. BAB-5405; assembly: GCF_002872335.1. Classification (GTDB taxonomy): domain Bacteria; phylum Bacteroidota; class Bacteroidia; order Cytophagales; family Spirosomataceae; genus Siphonobacter. Next base: position 40,313 of record NZ_NJAG01000017.1, read on the forward strand.
AACATCGGGGCCAGTCGGGGCAACCCATACCCGCTCCCGTACTTCGCACTACGCCACCTGCTACGACGACTAAGTAAACAACGGCAATCGTAGCAATGCCTAATTTTCTAAAGTTCATAGCGGCACTGTTCCTTCTACTGGGTAACAAAGATACGACCGAAATTATTCCCCCGATAAAAAGATTTCAATCCATTCTTTCACTTGAATTTCAGAAACTATCAAAACAAAGAAAGGGCTCTTTGGGGAGCCCTTTCTTTCCAATGTATTTGGTCAGCCTCAAAATTAATGACCGCCTGACTTGGCAGACACTTCTTTCTGGAAAACGTGCAACTCTTCAATAGCTTTCTCTAAAGCAATTTGCTCCGTTTCTTCCGGTAAGTTAGACTCAGGAGTCGAAGAGAAAGGTACCGTTTGAGGAATGTAATCTTCTACTGCACCTGGTTTCGAATAATCGTAGGGCCAACGGTAGACCGCAGGAATAGGTCCTTCCCAGTTTCCGTGACCTGGTACTACCGGAGCCGTCCATTCGATCGTATTTGAACGCCAGGGGTTTTGAACGGATTTCTTACCCTTGAACATTGAGTAGAAGAAGTTCCAGGCAAACAGACCCTGCGAAGCGAACGTGACGATAGCTGCAATACTGATGAACATGTTCAAATCAGCAAAAGAGTTCGTTAGATCGTACGTTGAGAACGAGTAGTAACGACGGGGGAATCCAGCAATACCGATATAGTGCATGGGGAAGAACACGCAGAATACCCCAATAAATGAAAGCCAGAAGTGAATATAACCCAGCGTATCATTCATCATACGACCATACATTTTAGGGAACCAGTGGTAAACCCCAGCCATCAATCCAAAGAATGAGGCAGAACCCATTACTAAGTGGAAGTGAGCTACTACAAAATACGTATCGTGTAATTGGATATCCAGAGCAGCGTTACCCAGGATAATACCCGTTACCCCACCTGCGACGAAAAGCGATACCAGACCGATCGAGAACAACATAGCTGGCGTAAAGACGATATTACCTTTCCACAGCGTAGTGATGTAGTTAAAGGCTTTTACAGCAGAAGGTACCGCAATGATCAGCGTCAGGAACATAAAGACCGAACCAAGGAACGGGTTCATACCTGATACGAACATATGGTGAGCCCATACGATAAAGGCCAGCAACGTAATACCTAACATGGAACCAATCATGGCACGGTAACCGAAGATAGGTTTACGAGAATTCGTAGCAATAACTTCAGAAGTAATACCAAGAGCTGGTAACAATACGATGTATACCTCGGGGTGACCTAAGAACCAGAATAAGTGCTGGAATAAAACCGCCGATCCACCTTGTTGTGGTAAAGCTTCACCACCAATATAGATTTCGGAAATATAGAAGCTCGTACCGAAGCTACGGTCAAAAATCAATAACAGAGCTGCCGCTAATAATACTGGGAATGAAAGCAAACCCAATACCGCTGTCAGGAAGAATGACCAAATTGTCAAAGGAAGCTTACTAAAAGACATTCCCCGAGTCCGCAGGTTGATAATGGTCGTAATGTAATTCAAACCTCCCATCAACTGAGAAACAATGAACAACGCCATTGAAATCAACCAAAGCGTCATCCCCATACCTGAACCATTAGAAGCCGTTGGAATAGCTGATAAAGGCGGATAAATTACCCAACCACCTGCGGCAGGTCCCGTTGAAATGAACAGGGAAGCAAACATAATCAAACCGGCTACCAGGAAGAACCAGAACGAAAGCATATTCAGGAATCCGGAAGCCATGTCACGTGCTCCAATTTGTAAGGGAATCAGGAAGTTTGAGAACGTACCGCTCAAACCTGCCGTCAGTACGAAGAATACCATGATGGTACCGTGCATCGTAACCAGAGCCAGATAGAATTCCGTTTCCAGCTTACCTTCTGCATTGATCCAGTTGCCTAAAAGCCAACGCAGTCCATCCAGTTTCAAATCAGGAAAACCTAATTGAAGACGGAACAAAATAGAAAGCAATCCACCAATGAAAGCCCAGATAATACCCGTTACCAGGTACTGCTTAGCAATCATTTTATGGTCTTCCGAGAAGACGTACTTCTGGATGAAATTTTGCTCGTGATGCTCATGCTCGTGCTCATGAACGCCATGAACGTCGTGATGATCGTCGTGAGTCAGTGCCATATCTTCTTTTTTAGTTTTTAAGATGCAGAATTAACGTAGGGAAGCGGTAGCACCCGAAGCCGCAGCCGTACTATCAGCCGGAGCTTCACCTTCAGGGGCAGACTCACCCGCAGGAGCTTCTTCAGCTGACTCCGTATACTTCATAGCTTTCGCTTTCAACCGAGCCGGTACGCGATCCAGATAACTAGTGTTGGTAGCCAGGAATGATTTTTGGGTTTTCAACCAAGCTTTGAAATCATCTTCTTCCAATACTACTACGTTCATTTTCATAGAGAAGTGACCCTGGCCACAAATCTCCGTACAATTGAGACGATACTCAAACTTAGGATCGTTCGTCTCGGCTTTCATCTCATCTGTAGTTTTCGTTGCCGTAAACCAGAATTTAGTAGGCATACCCGGCACAGCATCCATTTTCACCCGTAAGTGAGGAAGGAATACGCTATGCAATACGTCACGAGCACGAATTTTCAATAATACAGGTACTCCTTTAGGGAGATACAAGGTATTACTGATTACATCATCAAATGCAGCTTCATCCGACAGATCGATACCTACTTCGTTTGTAGCATCAATCAGTTTGTAGTTGTAGCTCCCCAACTTGTTATCATCTACGCCAGGATAGCGGGCAATCCAGTTAAATTGCTTTCCCGTTACTTCAATCACGTAAGCATCCGCAGGTGCTTCCGTAGTGATGTCACGCCATACACGCCAGCCCATGAATACCATGATAGCCATGATAATAGCCGGGATTACCGTCCAGGCTAACTCCAACCGGTGGTTAACCGGATAGAACGTTGCCCGACGTTTCGGATCATACTGGTACTTAAAAGCGAACGCAAACAAGAGAACGCTCGTAAGGAAGAAAGCAACCGTAACGATTCCCATGAACCACCAGAACATTGTATCGATCTCTTTACCATGAGTCGACGACGGATCAGGCAGGAAGTTAGGAGTTGCTTCAATAAAAGACCATACCCCTGCAATGCTACCCACTACGAACACAATCGGCAGTAAAGCCGCATTGATTTTGTTTGCTAATCCCGGTTCATTGCTTGACGAAGTCGAAGCGAAACCTTTGGTGAATACGGACATTCGGTTGAGTACTACCACCGTAAGCACCAACAGAACGGCCGCCAGCAAACCAACGATATAAACCATGACAATCTTTGTTTTTGATACTTTTCTATTTCAGAACACCTATCGCAAATGCAACGTTCGATCCGATTACTAAATATCGTGATGAACGGCTTCTTCCAGCATGGGGTGGTTTTTCGCCACTAACGAAGCTTTTGTCAACTGAGCCGAGATCACGTAGATAAAGGCACAGGCAAAGAATAACGTCGTACCCCATTCAATCAGTCCAAATCCTCCGTTTGCTCCTACCAGACCCGGCATCATCATTTGATAGAAATCAAAATAGTGAGCAATGATAATGGCAAAGGATCCTACTTTCAGGAATGTGAAGTTCCGTTTTGCATCACGCGTCATGAACCACAGGAAGGGTACCAGGAAGCCCATGAACAGGTTGATGAAGAAAGGAGCTTTGTAGATACCACCGTATCCGCCGAAACGCTCTTTGTAGTAGATCGTCTCTTCTGGAAGGTTAGCATAGTAGATCAACAGGAATTGAGCAAACCACACGTAGGTCCAGAAAATTGAGAAGGCAAACATGAATTTACCTAAATCGTGTAAATGGTTTTCGTTTACAGCGGGCAGGTAACCTTTTTCTTTCAGGAAGATTACGCTTAACGTCGTAACAGCCAGACCAGTTACGTGCCAGGAAGCAAAGTGATACCAACCGAACATAGTTGAGAACCAGTGCGTATCAATGGACATCGCCCAATCCCAGGCACAAGTAGAAGACGTTACGGCAAAAACAAGGATGAAGATCCGGGATAGATACTTCATTTTATACCACCATTCCGTACCTCCAATAGCATCTTCCTGTTTTGAAAGATTACGCAGGTATACCCACAATCCATACCATGAACCTAAATAAAGAACGGTACGGATTAAGAAGAAAGCATTATTCAAATACCAGCTTTTACCGGCAATGATTGCATCATAATGTTCGCTTTCAGGATCCATGATTCCTTCGTGACGCCAGTGGAAAATCTCATGTCCAAAGGCAACATAAAGAACCAGCATGATCGCTCCCGAAAAGGGAATGAAAGCCGGGAAAGCTTCAGGAATACGTTTGATGATCGAAGACCATCCAGCCCACGACAGGTACTGGATAGCCACAAAAAACATACCGATAACTGAAATACCAGTAAAGAATTCTGCATTCATCCAGAGGTTGCCTACTACACGTTTACCCCAGGCGGGCAAGCCGTGATGAGCTTCGTGTCCATGAGCGGCGTGTTCTGCGTGCTCATGTACGTGATTAAGTCCAATTCCCCAACCTTTTGCTACTAAAAACGCACCAATCAAAAGAGTAGCCAGACCTGCCAGCATACCGATAATCAGCTTACGCTTTGAAGAGGAGGTAAAGTCATACCATTCTTCCATCTCCGCTGGATCAAAATGGTGATTGTGCTCTGCCATTATACTTTCGTTATTCGTTATCAGTTGTTCGCTAATCGTCAATAAACCATTAACGATTCCCAGTTAACTCTTTAATAGATTAGGGTTGTTGCTGAAGTTTGTGCACGTACTGAACGATTTTCCAGCGATCTTCAGGTGATACCTGCGAACCATGAGGCCACATCCGGCCTTTTCCGTAGGTAATGACGTGATAGATATGTCCGTCGTTCAGATCTTTCAGGGCGTCGCTTGAATACACGGGTACCCCGCCGTATTTTTTTCCTACAATACCATCGCCTTTACCCGTACCACCGTGGCAGTGCAGACAATAACGACCGTAGAGCAACTCGCCCTGCTTCAATGATTTGTCAGTAGTAGGAATCGGGTTCGAAAGAACTGCTTCTGACATGGCAATACTATCAGCCGGAACGTTCCGTGCGATCAGATCCATCCGTTCCAAAGCCGACACCGTCGTATCGCCGAGCGTCGTCGTATAGCTTTGCTGAGGAATAGTGCCTTTTACGGGTACCCGCATGTTCAGGTTACCTTTTCCCGTTGCACTATTGATGGGGTTCGCATCAATCTGTGACAGGGGTTCGTAGCCTACGGGATAGTACATGTTAGGAGCAAATTCCCAGGCCTGGTGTTGAGGATCACGTTTCAGGGACGCCAGCAGAACCACCACAAGGGAAGCTGCAATCCACACAAACGGTAGGTATTTTTTCATTGTCCAATCAAGTTGATATTAACGCTCGATAGAATGGCACCTGCAAACAGGTACCCTATCCTTTCACTTAGTCTTCTTCCTCAACGATTTCTTTTACGTTGATTTCAATGGCACCGGTTTCCCGAAGAGCCTTCTCAATCTCAGCTTCTGATTTCTGGTTGGAAGCCGTATCAATCGCCATTACGAACTTATCGTCAGTACTACGCAAATCGAAAATTACCGCCTTGTTACCCCACCACAATCCATTGGTAATGAAGAAGGTAAATACCATACCAAAGGCCGTAAACAATACCGTAAACTCAAACATGGGTGGAATAAAATCCGGCAAAGCATAATAATCTTTACCCCCAATGTTCATAGGCCAATCTAAACGCATGGTATACAGCGTAAAGACAAACATCGTTATCAAACCCAGCGTACCGAACATGAATGCAACCATCGGAATCCGGGTCCGTGGGTGACCAATCGCCTTGTCCAGACCGTGTACAGGGAACGGAGTATAGACGTCATGAATCTTGATGCCGCTGGCCCGTACCGTTTTCACGGCGGCCATCACCTCGTCATCATCATCGTACACTCCTACTAAAAATCTCTTGTTGGTATCCATGAGGATTGAATGCTTTTTCCTTGAATTAAGCTTATTCGGTTACGTGTTGACCAGGTTTTTTCGAGCTGGGTTTCACTTTGTAAGGGAAACGCTCGGAAGAACTCTTCATGACTGCTTTTACTTCCGCCATGTTGATTACGGGCAAGTATTTGGCAAACAACAGGAACAGGACGAAGAACAGACCAAAGGTGAAAACGTAATCCCCGATGTCAATCAGCGTCGGTGAGAACATAGCCCAGCTGGAAGGGATATAATCACGGTGCAGAGAGGTTACGATAATTACGAAACGCTCAAACCACATACCGATGTTTACCACTACAGCTAAAGCAAATGTCCAGGTGATACTCCGGCGAATGCTACGAATCCAGAACAGCTGAGGCGTAACTACGTTACAGGTCATCATCGCCCAGTAAGCCCACCAGTAAGGTCCGGTAGCCCGGTTAATGAACGCATACTGTTCGTAACTAACCCCTGAATACGCCGCAATAAAGAACTCCGTGATGTAAGCGATACCTACGATAGAACCCGTAACGGTGATGATTTTATTCATCGTCTCGATGTGCTCAATCGTAATGTAATCCTGCAGTTTAAACGTCCAGCGTACAATCAGCAACAGGTTGTTTACCATGGCAAAACCTGAGAAAATAGCACCTGCTACGAAGTACGGAGGGAAAATCGTCGTGTGCCAGCCTGGAATAACAGACGTAGCAAAGTCAAAAGATACGATCGTGTGTACCGAAAGTACCAGCGGTGTAGAGATACCTGCCAGGATCAGCGATACATATTCGTAACGAGCCCAAGTTTTCGTATTTCCATTCCAGCCCATAGAAAGCAAGCCGTAAATGTATTTGGAAACTTTGCTTTTGGCACGGTCACGAATGGTTGCTAAGTCCGGAATCAAACCTGCGTACCAGAACAGGCAGGATACGGAGAAGTACGTTGAAATAGCAAATACGTCCCAAACCAGGGGTGAGTTAAAGTTTACCCACAACGAACCATACGTATTAGGAATAGGGATACACCAGTAAGCTAACCAAGCCCGACCGGCGTGCATTAAAATGAAGCTAGCGGCACAAATAACGGCGAAAATCGTCATGGCCTCTGCTGCCCGGTTAACGGACGTCCGCCACTTTTGACGGAACAGCAGAAGAATCGCCGAAATCAGCGTACCTGCGTGACCAATACCTACCCACCATACGAAGTTGGTAATGTCCCAGGCCCAACCAACGGTTTTATTCAAACCCCAGTTACCCAAACCATCCCACCAAGTCCAGAATACCGAAACCGTACCCACGGCTAGAACCAGCGAGGAAATAGCGAAAACGATCTTCCACGAGGTAGTCGGTTTTCCTTCTACCTGCCGACATACGTCCTCGGTAATGTCGTGGTAGGATTTTCCACCTGTCACCAAAGGAGGCCTTACAACAGCACTGACGTGTGACATATTTCTAAATTTTCAGAGTTTCTATTGAATAATATGATCCCTTCTGACGGGCCGAAACTCGTCAGAAGGGATGAGAAATCGGTTACGCGTGTTCTTTTACTTGCTTATGCTCGTGACCTTCTCCGTGACCCAGCTCTTTTTTGTTGGGAGCTACGGAATCGGCGAAATCTTTGTTACGTACTTTCGTCAGATAGCTGATCTGGGGCAGTACGTTGATTTCTTCCAGCATGGTAAAGGCACGTCCTTCTTTTTCTACCGCCAGCAGTTGAGAAATGTTACTTTCCGGATTGTTCATGTCACCAAAAACAATCGCTCCTGTGGGGCAAGATTGCGAACAAGCCACCTGTACTTCATTCGCGTAAGGTCTGCGACGCTCTTTCTTTGCTGCCAGTTTGGTAGCTTGGATACGTTGTACGCAGAACGAACATTTTTCCATTACCCCACGGCTACGAACCGTAACTTCAGGGTTGATGACCATTTTACCCAGGTCATTGTTGAAGTGGTAAGGGAAACGATCTTCATCAAAATATTTGAACCAGTTAAACCGGCGTACTTTATACGGACAGTTGTTGGCACAGTAACGCGTACCGATACAACGGTTGTAAGTCATTTGGTTCAGACCCTCGTTGCTGTGCGTGGTAGCCAATACCGGACATACCGTTTCGCAGGGAGCATTCGAACAGTGCTGGCACAACATGGGCTGGAATACGACTTCCGGATTCTCAGCCGCTGATTCCAGCGTCTTCAATTCCTGGAATACGCCTTCGTCTTCCGTGGGTTGTACAGATGAATAGTAACGGTCAATGCGAATCCAGTGCATTTCACGACGCATTACTACTTCTTTACGACCGACTACGGGCACGTTGTTTTCCGCCTGGCAACTTACTACGCAGGAACCACAACCTGTACACAGGTTCAGGTCAATGACCATTCCCCAACTGTGATTTTGTTTTTCGTGACCATTCCAGAGGGAAATGTCGCCAGGACTTTTGCTTCCTTCAGAGGTAGCAATTTTCGGTTGGAACCGTCCTGCTTTAACATTCTCCTGGTATTGAGCCAGTACTGTTTCCTGTACGACAGACTCACGAGCCATAACGGTGTTGTGCGTCTGCGTCTGAGCAATACCCCACTTATAGGTTTTACCCGTTGGCGTTACTTTGATTTCAGCACCCGCTGAGTTGATCCAGGGATAGATGTTTTTACCTACACCATCCGCTGCTTTACCCGCTTTCTGACGACCGTATCCAATCGCGATACCGACCGTGTCAACCGTCTGACCGGGTTGGATCAATACCGGAAGTTCGATGGCTTCTTTACCAGCGATTTCCAGCGTTACCATATCATTCTGAGCTACACCCAGTTTATCCGCCGTTTTCTGAGAAATCGCAGCGTAGTTATCCCACGTGGCTTTCGAAATCGGATCGGGACATTCCTGTAACCAGGGGTTGTTCGCTTGTGAGCCTGTACCCATGGAAACTTTTTCGTACGGCATGAATTCAATAACCGTAGAAGAAGCTTTATACGTACCACTAATTTTACCCAGGGCCGTCAGCAGATCGGTCGTTGCAACCGGAGCCGCAGGGGTAGTTCCTTTACCAGGTTCAAATACCCCTTCGTACAAGGCTTTGTTCCAGGCCTCTTTACTTCCTGTTTTCAGGATGTTGGCAGCCCAGTATTTCGTCAGGAATTCGTAATAATCAGCGTTCTGACCAGCCCAGGTTAATAAAGAAGACTGAGCCTGACGCGTACTGAAGATCGTTGAAATCGTCGGCTGGATGATCGAGTAGAAACCAGGTTTCGGTTCGGCATCACCCCATGATTCCAGGAAATGAGAATCTGGAGCCACGTACTGACACAGAGCAGCCGTTTCATCAGCCCGATCCGCAAACGATACGCTTACCTTCGCCCGTGAAAGAGCATCGGCGATTTCTTTACCGCGGGGGCTATCGTATACGGGGTTAGCACCGTAGAAGATTACCGCGTCAACCTGTCCACCTTTCAATTCATTAACGAACGTATTGAAAGCGGCATCGTCACCTTGTTTGTAGTTGCTCGTGCCGGCAATCGTCGTACCGTAGTTACCTAAAACCTTGTTGATTTCAGCTACTACTGTTTGTACGTTCGGATCATTTGAACCTGATACCACTAGAGTCGTACCCGGAGCAGCAGCTTTCAGATCTTTCGCTGCTTTTTCAAGGAATTCGATTTTTACATCAGCCGTGCTGGCAGAACCACCCACCAGACGCAGCAGCGTAGAAGCTACTAATCCGGATTGAGAAGGTTTCACCCGTCCACGGTAATCAGCATTGGAAGCCGTCAACGTCATCAGCGTACTGAAATCGTAGTGACGTGACATTTGCTTATTGCCATTTTTCGCCGAAGAAAGACGACGACCTACGGCCCACTGCTTCGAGAATTCATCCGGAGAAATCCAGCTTCCCAGGAAGTCAGCGTCTAAGCTTACGATTACTTTCGCTTTGCTGAAATCAAAAGCGGGTAATTGGCCACCGTGTACCTGCGTGAGTCCGTATGCCGAATTCGGATCATACGACACGTGTACCGTCGAAGGGTATTTCGCCTTGAACGTTTCGATAACGGCTTTCGTAGTCGGACTTAAAATCGTATTGGATACAATCCGAACATTGCGAGCAGAGGCCAGAGCCGCTACTACTTCTTTATCCAGAGCTTCCCATTCGATTTTCTTGCCACCCTTTTGAGCTTCTTTCAGCTTCTCATTGTCGTACAAACTCAATACGGAAGCCTGCACACGCGTACCGGTTCCGCCTTGAGATACACTTGAATTCGGGTTACCTTCAATCTTGATGGGTCGTCCTTCGCGGGTTTTCACCAGGATGGCACTATAATCACCTCCATCTACATACGTTGAAGCGTACCAGTTTGCAATACCTGGCTCAACGTCTGAAGGTTTATTTAAGTAAGGAATGACTTTCCGTACCGGAGCCTCGCAGGCAGCCAGCGAAACCGCTGCTACACCAAAGCCCAACATTTTCAGGAAGTCACGGCGGTAGGTTCCACCTCCGTCGGTAATGTCTGATGAATCAGCAAATTCGCGATGAGCGTTTTTTACGAACTCGGGATCGTTTCGTAACTCCTCAATTCCTCGCCAGTATCGCTTCGTAGTATTTTCCATTCTCTTAGAAAAACTCGTGTTGGGAAAGGCGGCTTCCAAAGAAAGCCGCCCTGTTATATTAATAGTGGCACTTCGAGCATTCCAGCCCTCCGATGTCAGCCACTTTCATGTCTTTCACACCTTCTTTTTTGTGAATCTCAACCAGTTTGTCGTAGTACTGGTTGTCTTTCGCATTCACACTGGTTTTCCGGTGACAATCGATACACCAGCCCATCGTCAGCGTAGAGCGTTGCTCAATCACTTCCATTTTTTCCACTTCACCGTGGCACTGCTGACATTGCAGACCGCCTACGTTTACGTGTTGAGAGTGATTGAAGTAGGCCAGATCAGGCAGGTTATGCACGCGAATCCACTCGATAGGTTGATCTTTCTCGATAGCCCGGTAAATTTTTTGAATTTCAGGGGAAGAAGTTTTGATAGCGTTGTGGCAGTTCATACAAATATTCGGGGAAGGAATATTTGCCTGCTTACCTTTATTAACGCCGGTATGGCAATAGTTACAGTCAATCTTATACTCGCCTGCGTGTAGCTTGTGCGAGAATGCGATCGGCTGCTTAGGAGCATACCCCTGGTGAATACCAATACCATACATACCATCGATGCTAACCTTACCCGCTAAAAGGACGAATAAAAGCAGAGCTCCTGTACGGAAGGCCGGGCTGTTACCCAGTTTACCCGTGCTTTCTTTCAGACGAGCGAAGAAAGGAATCTTCTGAGCTTCGGGTGAAGAAGGATCTACCGTAGCCAGACGACTCAGTACGGTCAGAATACCGAACAGAGCAATCAGCATCAGAATCATGACTACCAGCAGAGCAACCAGTACCACACCAAAGAAACCGGATGACTGCTCGCCACCACCACTTTGGGCTACTTGTTGCGGAGCACCATCGCCAGTTCCGCCAGTTTTTGCTTCACCACCTTTGTTCTTTTGATCTACATAGGCCAGAATGCTCTTGATGTCGTCGTCGGAAAGACTTCCGAAAGCCGTCATCATGATAGGCTTGTACTGATCGTAAAGTTTAGTGGCTTGTTCATCACCACTGGCCACCATACCGGCCGGGTTCTTAATCCATTTAATCAACCAGGCTTCGTCATGCCGTTCGTTGACACCTTTTAAACCGGGGCCGATTAGCTTATCCGCTCCCACACTGTGACAGGATGCACAGTTGTTGGTGAAGAGCTGTTCGCCTTTTGCGGGATCCTGTGCAAAGCCGGACGTGCTACCCCACAGCGTCAGGACGATAGCTGTTGCGGTCCCGAAGAAGTAGCTAAGTGCTCGTTTGATCATAATACTTTTCAACTTTTATTTTCAGTACGGTATGCCCGTATAGACCCATTCCGGGCTCACAAAACTACAATCGGATCGTTGTTCTTCAAACTCAAGAATTTTCCCGAACGTCAAAACAAGGAGAAAAATATTTATTTAAATTCTTTCTAAATAACCCGAAAAACCTGTGAGTGGCTTTTCATACTTTCCGCACTTCCCATTGACAGTCAATCTTCAGCTTCAAAAAAACTATTCTAGCTTCTTATTTGATTATCAATTACTTGCAAGGTTTTAATCAAGCAATTTCTAGCTTATGGCCAACTTATTCTCCGAATAAAACAAATACTCCCGGCTTTTGGCCGGGAGTATTGAGCATACCGTTTAAGAAATTAAGATTTGCAAGCTGGGCAGGTACCCTGTACTAGAAGATTGATTTCCTGACGTTTATATCCTTCGGGTAAATCCAAACTCGGAATTCGGACTTCATCCAGACAAGTCGTTTGTCCACAGTCCAAGCACTTGAAGTGTACGTGGTCATGATGGTGTTCATGATCTTCCGCCTGACAGTCAGATCGACACATGGCGTACTTCACGGTACCTTCATCATCGAGTACTTTATGAATGATTCCCTTATCCAGAAATGTCTTTAATGTTCGGTAAATGGTTACCCGATCAAATCGTTCCTGTAATTCGCTTTCCAGACCTCCGTGCGAAAGGGCAAAATTCTTAGTATAAAACAAATCCAGTACTTCTTCCCGAGCTTCTGTATGGCGAAGGCCATGCTGCTTGAGCGTAATCGGCACGAGTCTATTCATACGAATGTATTAGTAGAGTTTCAAAGACCGGATTTCCAGCCCGAAACGTTAATTCGAATTTACGGCATTTTCAAACTGCAACTTCACGAGTCCGCTGTATAAACCCTCTTCCATCAGCGATAATTCCTCGTGCGTTCCCTGTTCAATGATTTCGCCCTGCTGGAGTACATAAATCTGATCGACGTTGCGAATCGTAGCCAACCGGTGAGCAATGATGATGGTCGTGCGATTTTCCATCAATCGATCCAACGCATCCTGTACGAGTTTTCTGATTCAGCATCGAGCGAGGAAGTCGCTTCATCCAGAATCAGAATGGCCGGATCTTTCAAAATGGCCCGGGCAATGGCGATCCGTTGCCGCTGTCCACCCGAAAGCTTCACGCCCCGCTCCCCAACGAGGGTGTTAAAACCTTCGGGGAATGAGGTGATGAAATCATAGGCATTGGCCTTCCGGGCTGCATCCACAATTTCCTGGTCCGTAGCTCCGGGACGACCGTACTCGATGTTTTCCCGAATGGTTCCGCCAAACAGCATCACTTCCTGTGGTACAACCGCCATGTGGCTCCGGTAACCTGGAATGGAATACTGCTGAATGGGCTGGCCATCCACCAGGATCTGACCGTTCTGCGGGGTGTAGTAACGCATCAATAACTGTACAATCGTTGATTTACCAGCTCCGGAATAGCCTACCAAAGCAATTTTCTCCCCACGGTGTACCTGTAAGTTGATCTTCTTCAATACCTGAATATCGGGGCGGGACGGATAGTTGAACTCTACGTTCCGGAATTCAATGGTACCTTCCAGATCTACTTTCGTCAGGGCTCCCGTCTGTTCCGTTTCTACTTCCGACTTCTCTTCGAGAATTTCCAGAATCCGTTCCGAGGCACCAATCGTTTTCTGTACCTGAGCGTACATATCGCCTAGTCCACCCACCGATCCACCAATAAAGGCGGTATACAATACAAAGCCGAAGAGATCGGCCATAATCATCTCACCGTTGAGTACCAGCGTTGCTCCGTACCATACTACCCCGATGATTCCACCAAACAGCGTAAAAATCAGAAAGGATACAAACCCACCGCGGTACATGGATGCTTTCAGAGCAATGGCAACGCCCCGGTCCAGAGCCGTTGTATACCGTTTTACTTCCAGGGGTTCGTTTGTAAAGGCTTTTACGATATTAATGGACTGTAACGTTTCCTCAACCACTACATTCGCCGCCGCCAATTGATCCTGGGCCTGCTTGGACATCTTACGAATGAACTTGCCAAAGACCATCGCCGCTACAATCAGAATGGGGAACGTCGCCAGCATAAATAAGGTAAGCTTCCAGGAAATCGTAACAATAATAAAGATACCGATCACCAGCGTGGCTACACCCCGCAGTAATTCAGCCAGTGTAATGGTTAGTACATCCTGCAACTGCGAAACATCGGAAGTCATGCGGCTCATCAACTCCCCTACCCGACGCTGTTCGAAGAAACGAATGGGTAAGGTAACCACCTTCGAGTACAGATTCTTGCGTACATCAGCCATTGATCGCTCACTGACGCGGGTAAAGAAGTAAATACGGGCAAACGAAAAAATCGCCTGTCCTACCAGCACCGCAAACAAAGCCAGCAATACCTGATTGAGCGTAAACTGTGATTTCTTCTCCAGTACTGCCACAATTTCCCGAATCATCAGCGGGAAAGCCATCATTGTCAGCTGCGACAGGGCCAGGAAAATCAATCCAATGATGAACAGGCCCTTGTAGGGCTTGACAAAACGGAATACGTGTAATGTTTTATTTAAACCCGCCCGGTTTACTTTTTTCTTGTCTTCAGCAGCGGGCTCTTCGCCAAAGGAACTTTGCCGTTTAGCCATAAGGAGTAGTGATGCAAAATGCCAGGAACAGCCGAAGCCTCTCAGCAATCTATAGAGTATGTGTAAATGAGACGGTGGTAATCGTTCTTAACGGTTAGTCGCAAAGCGGAGCATGTTTTCCAGCACTGCTACGGGAGCTTTCCCCGTACGCTGTTCCCAGGCGGCCCAGTCGGCCATGAGCGGACGCCGGCCCTGTACCTGAGCAAAAAGCCGTTCAATCAAATCTTTGACGTTTTCACTCGGCATCCAGTAATCTTTTTCGGCATTGTCGGAAGGGTTCAGTCCAAAGCCAGGGTGTTCGGATAAATACCAACCTAATTCTGAGTACAGTTTTCGAACCAGCGATTCATCGTAACCCCGATTCACCAGGTCCTGTATAAAAGAAGCCTCATCGAGTGACGGGCGTTCGGCCGTTAACTTTTTCAGGCGACCTTCCCGCATGGACTCTCCCTGCGAAAGCGTAACGATAAAGAAGACAATACCGCCCAGTCCTAATAATACAACAAAAGCAAAAACAAACAGTATAACCATACATGTGGCTACTCATCCTTTCTGATGGAATAAATAGCTTTATTGGATAAGGTAAAAAAAAAAATTATTGTTCCGTCTGGCCCCGGTATTTCGAAGCTTCCAGGATTTGCCGGGCGTTGGTATTCGTCATGAGTTCCTTCAGAGAAACGTCCGGGTTATTATCCTGATAATAGCGAACGATTTTCCAGCCCAGCCAACGCCCGATACTGCCCGGGCAACGCGGCCCAATCTCCGGCGTTTGCGGGCGATCACCCAGGTAGCGGATTTTCTTATTTGGGTTGGTCTCGTACAAAAGTTTTTCGTCGATAAAATGTCCCCATACCAAATCCTGAGCTATTTCAGTTTCTGCGAGTTGCTTCCCAGTATACCCAATCAGCAAACTATCGGGCGTCTGGGGAAGCATTGTTTGAGCAAACAAGTATCCTTTTCCGTAGTTAATCATTTCTGCGAGCAGCGTACGGTCTTTCGGATCACTTTTCACGTAAGGTTCTGAAGCAATAAACAACATTTGCGGGACCAGAGCTTGGGGCGTGTATCGCCAGAGCTGGTAAGCGTATACGTCAGGCCGATACTTGGCTTTAGAACCCATGAAGTAATCAATGCCAATGACCAGTACGCTGTCACTGACCATCAGATCGGGGCCCATAAAACCGGTAAAAACCAGTTGCACGCGTGGCGTTCGGAACCTGGGATCGTAGGCCCTCATGTTCCGAAAAGCGGTACGCAGATCGGCCTGTAGGGGCTGGAAGTTTTGAAAACTTTCCTGAGCCTGTTTATAAAATTCCCGTAGGCTTGGTTCGTTTACTCTCCGGTGCAGTTCGGTAACGAGCTGATTACGATCCTGGAACTCATTTTTCGGAATAGTTTACA
>NZ_NJAG01000070.1 GCF_002872335.1 Siphonobacter sp. BAB-5405
GTACCGATCGAACATCGTTTTTGATGATGTTGAAAACGCCCGCAATTTCAACGCCTTGTACGCCGGCATTGTATCCCCCCAGTAGATTGACCGACACTTTATTGACGACCTGTGAACTCAGTCGACCGTGACTACCCAGACCCGGAGTGAGGGCGATTTGGTAGGGTAGATTGACGAAAAAGCGACTCAAGTTCTGACTTTGGGCCCGCAAGCGGCGGGACAGAAAGGTCCGGCCCAGCCAGGTTCGTTCGCCCCGGGAATTCGGATTGATCGTTACCTCGTCGAGCAGGATCGCTTTGGGCTTGATCCGAATGGTTACTTCCTGGTTGGCTGGCAGGGTCAGCGTCGTATCCCCGTACCCAATTTTACTGACCGTGAACGATAAAGGCACACTCCGGTCTTTAACCCGGAGTTTGAAATAGCCCTGGTCGTTACTGACCGTGGCTACAAACCGCGTTTTGTCGTAAATACTAACGAGGTCGGCTTTTTCGCCCGTTTCATCGTCCAGAATATAGCCACTGATGGTCGATTGTCGTTCGACTTTTCCCGGCTGAATGATCAGATAATTACCCGTTTCCTTATACGAAAAGCGATTCCCAAACAACCGCTGCAGGGTATACTGAACGGTCTGGTTGCTCACCTGTAAGGAGACCAGACTGTCGCGGGGGATTAGGTTACTATTGTAGGAAAAATAGAAATCTCCTTTCTCGCCGATGTGTTGAAGCACCTGCGAAAGGGGTTCCCGTTTCACCGTCAGTGAAATTTTTCGAACGAGCAGTTGTTGGGCATGAAGGTCGAAAGTACAGGCGAAAGCACACAGAATGGTTACTAGCCACGCCCTGACAGGAATGGAATGCATGCCGAAAGGTAAGGTCTATTTCAGCAGGAATTGATTTCCCTGCCGTTCAATTTTTAACTGAAGGGTATGAGCAATGATCTCCAGCACGCTTTCCAGCGGCAGTTGCGGCAAGGTAGTAGTAAGGGGTAAGGCTTCCAGTTCCGGCCGGGCAATGCGTATCTGAACACCGTAGGCTTCGTTGATAGTCCGGATGAGCGTTCGGAGGGGCGTCTGCCTGCAAACGAAGGTTTTCGTGTGATAATACGTATCGAGATCGTCGTGGATTTTAAGTTTTTCCGGTTTGCGTTCGTCAGTGGGTACGATTGCTTTTTCCTGCGGGCGTAAGTCGATTCGGTACGGTTGACGACGTACTTCCACGTGACCGGTTTTCACTACAACTTCCGTTTGTGTATCGGTTTGCTTTACGTTAAAGGAAGTGCCCAGTACGCGAACCGTCATGGTATTGACTTCAACGGTAAAGGGGCGAGATGGATCACGTTGTATGGAAAAGAAGGCTTCTCCCGTCAAGTGTACCCGGCGGCGGCGAAAAGTTTTGTCGTAACGCAGTGAGGAGTGCCGATTCAGCGTCACGCTGGAGCCGTCGGGTAGGGTAATCGATTGAGGTTGATTGCCGGATTGAACGCTGAGCAGTTCAGCCGGTGTCATCCACATATACGTTTGCCAGCCGATTCCCAGCATCAGCAAGACAACTGCCGCCCGTATCCAGCCTCGAAAACGGGGGATGGAGCGAATGGATGGTTTTTGAATTCGCTGTTGAAAATGTTCCCAGGCGATCTGCTCATCTACTACGAGTGGTTCATCCGAAGGCTGGCTTTGTTGCCAAATGGTGCGGAACTGGGCGTAATACTGCTGGTGACGATCGCTTTCCCGTAGCCAGGCTTCTACCCGTTTTCGTTCGGGTATACTGGTTTCATGCAGCATGTACTTCACCAGTAAATCGTCCATTTTCGAATCGATTTTCATACAAACAAAGGGGATTGGGGTAACCAGACCAGCAGTCCCAGCAGGGGTAGGTAGTCAGCCAGTTGCTGACGTAAAAAGCGTAGGGCTTTGCCCATCTGGTTTTCAACCGTTTTGACGGGGATTTCCAACAGGTCGGCAATCTGCTGGTACTTCAGCTCCTCTACCCGGCACAGGTGAAAAACGGTCCGGCATTTCTCGGGCAAGTCCCGCAAGGCCTGATTAAGGCGTTCTTCCAACTCCACGAGTTCGAGCGTGTGAGTAGGTTGTTGGGGTCGGTCGTTCAGCTCCCGCTGGGCATATTGCAGGTACGATTGCTCGACCTTGACGTGTTTGAGGTAGTTCAGACTTTCGTGATAAACCGCCCGGTAGAGATAACCCGTAGTAGATTCCCGAATCAGCAGCTTTTTCTCCCACAAGCGGCAGAAGACATTCTGTACCATTTCTTCCGCCATCACGTCGTCTTTCACCAGTGTGTAGGCGTAGGCGTGAAGTTTCTTCACGTGGGTCTTAAAAAGCTGCTCAAATTCCTGCTCAAACGAGACTACTTGCATGGGGCTTACGGCTGATGTCTTCAGTGGCTAGGACAATTCAGTCAGACTTTCCCCTACAGAAATCAAAAATCTTTTTAAAATCGGTACCCATTCGGGCCTTGTATGGGAAGAAAAAAGTCCCGATAGTAAAGATTGGAAAGACGCTTAAAATAACGTTAAATTATACGTTAAAAAAAACGGTACATACTAGAAGGATACCTTAAGCTAGGTTTACTGAAAAGGGCCTTTGATGTTTGGTAAAAGGATTGATTTTTAGATTGTTATTTCGAACTGAAAGCACTAGGAATGCTAGGTTATTACTTTAAAAGCAAGAAGAAATCTTAATCAAAAGAATGGAAGAAGTATGCCTATGAACACACGATCGGAAGCTAAACTTCCGGATCGTATTTCCGTATCGGATCGTCTTACT
>NZ_NJAG01000071.1 GCF_002872335.1 Siphonobacter sp. BAB-5405
GGCCAAAGCCCGTTTCCTCTCCACCATGAGCCACGAAATCCGCAATGCCCTCAGCCCCATCATCGGCTCGGTGGGTTTGCTGGCTATGGAAGAAGACAGCCTGACCCCCTCCCAACGCGAGCTGATCGAGCTACTCGAATTCTCCTCCCATACCCTGCATACGCTGCTCGACGAAGTGCTCGACTACGGCAAACTCGAAGCGGGCAAGGTCTATCTGGAAGAGATTCCCGTTGATCTCAGATCGCTGACGGAGAAAGTCATTCAGATTCATCAGCCTCTGGCCAGTAAAAAGCAGTTGCAGCTCGTTAAACAGGTGGATACGACTCTGCCCGAGAAGGTGCTCGGTGACCCCACCCGGCTCACGCAAATTCTGAGCAATCTGCTGACGAATGCCATCAAGTTTACCCAGCAGGGCAGTGTGAGTTTGAGCGTGGGACTCTTGGAGACAACACCCGAGCGTTACCGGCTTCGCTTTGAAGTGCAGGATACGGGTATTGGCATTCCCGAGGAGTCCTTGAAGCAGATTTTTGAGGAGTACTCGCAGGCTTCACTCGACACGACCCGCAAGTTCAAGGGCACGGGGCTGGGACTGGCCATTGTGCATTTATTGCTGAGTCTGCACCAGAGTCAGATCTTTGTGGAAAGTCAGCAGGGCCAGGGCTCCCGCTTCTACTTCGATATTGCCTTTCCTAAAACCGTTTGAGTATTAAAAAGGGCTTTAAACAAAGAAACCCAATGGTTAACTGTTTAAGGTAATGGAGTAAGCCATCGTTCTTGCTCAGTACCTTATCCGAAAAGGGCAGTAATAAATGCAACATTATTGCATTTATTACTGCCCTTTTACTTGCAAATCCAAAAGTGTAGTTACTTTTGCAACATTGTTGCATATTTACTCCACTATAAACATGAACCGTACGTTTAAAAACCTTGGCCTGTTTGTGCTGGCCTCCGCTACTTTTCTGAGTTGCCAGAAAGACAAGGAAGTCGAAGATTCTTCCACCCGCGAACACCGATTTTTGCGGGTGCTGGTTTCGGATCAGGAATCCAAACAGTTAACCCAGATTAATCCCTACGACGGCACCACCCGTACTTTCGACGCCAAATATCCCCTGGCGAACCTCTACACGACGGCTTCTCAGCGTTTTGCGGCCGTTTTGTATCCGAGTCAGAATCTGGTAGAAGTATTTGATTCAGGCTTCGAATCGCACGTGGATCACGTGGATCAGAAAGGTACGCCCAAGTTTGGTTCCATTACGGCAACGGGTCTCAAGCCTACACACTTCAAAAGTCGCGGTCAGGAATCGCTGATTTTTAACGATGGCGACGGAACCCTGAGCCTGGGCAATGAAACCAATTTTCACACCGCCGGAGCCCAGATGCAGGTTATCAATGCCGGACTTGTTCCGCACCACGGAGCCATGGCGGCTTTTGACAATGGTACTTATGCCGTCACCTCGGCACCGGCCAGCGGAAAAAGTCCAAACCGGGTACTCGTCATTGACAAGCAGGGCAAAACGACGCACGCGTCTACCCAGGAAGTTGGAGCCATTCACGGCAACGCAACGGATGGAGCAAACGCGGTTTTCGGAGCCTTTACTTCAGCCGAGGCTACCAGTGGAGGCGTACTGGTTGTTACATCGAACGGCGAACAACGGATGATTGCGAATCCCGCAGGCTTCGGAGCGTACCGCCTCGGCAGCATTTACTACGCGGCGGCGACCAGGAAATTCATTGGTTTGTGGCAACCAAGGGTGCGTATCTCATCGAT
>NZ_NJAG01000072.1 GCF_002872335.1 Siphonobacter sp. BAB-5405
ATGAATGGCCTGCGTTTGTTCGGGATGATTCCGGAGAAATTCCTGCCAATACGCGTCCGTTTCAGCCGTGGGCGACTGAATACTTCGGCGAAAAAAATCGTCTTCAATAAATGCTTCAGCAGTAAAGGTAGCGTAGCTAGGCATAGGCCAGATCGAACAACGCAGGATCGGTTTTCCTTCGTTCAATAACCAAGAGCAGCCTGCTAGCGAAATGTCCCCTCGAAAACAGAATTTTTTTTAGTAAGCCCAGAAAACCAGTAACAAACCAGCCATTAGGCTCATCAGTGCCGTCATGACGGGCAGATGGCCCCGGAGTTGGGTAAGGGCTTTGTAAAGCGTATTGCGGACCGCTTTTTCCGTAATGCCCATGATGAGAGCAATTTCTTCGGTTTTGAAGTTTTCGTAATACCGAAGGGTAATGACTTCCCGTTGCCGGGCAGGCAAATTTTGAAGCAAAGCGGTCAGCCTCCGGATCAGCAGGGCTTCCTGTTCGTGATCGATCCAAGAGGCTTCCATTGCTGGTTCTACCGCATCAAAAGTAAAAGGCAGCTGATTTTTTTCCTTTTCGGACAAACGATGAATACTGCGACGAAGCGATCTGAACAGATAAAATTTCACCGAATCGGCCGCTGAAAGATTCTCCCGCATTCGCCAAAGATCAATGAACAAATCCTGAACGGCATCTTCTACCAAGGTTACTTGAGGAAAGAGTTTATAACCGTAGCTGTACAAGATGGAATAGTATCGCTCGTAAAGTTGAGCAAAGGCCGAACGATCGCCCTGTCGGAGCAAATGCCAGAGTGTATCGTCGGAGATAGGTTCCATAGGTGCGGTTGATTGAGGGTATAAAGTACGTTAAATTATCCTATTAGCTGGACGTATAATTATATTTTTCTTTAACTGTTCTTTGAAATTCTGAACGCTAGGAATAAGAGGCATAGGCAAAAGATTTACCCTGTAAAACGGTTGGAAAAGAAGAGGTTGACCGCCTGAGGAGGGGCGATTAGGGGACATAAAAACGAAACGCCCGCCGGGTTTGTCCGGCGGGCGTTTGCTCTAAAGTGACTGTTTACTCTACATTTCTGGGATCCGTCCCATTTTTGATAAGGTATTCTTTGGGAGGAGTCAGGCCCAGCAAATGCTGCACGAAATAGTCCCAGCGACGCCGCATCATGTAGTTCGTATACGCTCCAAAACCGTGACGGCTGTTGGGGAAAATCACCAGATCGTAATCTTTGTTGGCTTTTTCCAGGGCTTCCACTACCAGCAGAGTATTGTAGGGTGGAACGTTGTCGTCCATCATCCCGTGGGCCAGCATCAGTTTGCCTTTGAGATTTTTGGCGTGAACCTGATTCGCCTGAGCTTCGTAATTCGAAACGCCTCTGGCATTCTTGGTCTCCAAGCCAATGTACCGCTCGCCCCAGTCGTCTTCGTAGTTGCGGTTGTCGTGATTCCCCGATTCGGAAATACCCACTTTAAAGAAGTCGGGGTACACAAACATCGCACAAGCCGTAGCAAAGCCGCCGCCCGAATGCCCCCAAATGCCTACGCGGCTGGTATCCATGTAGGTACGCACCGCCGCAAGCTGTTGGATGGCTGCAATCTGATCGGGCAACGTGTTATCGGCCATGTTACCGTAGCTCATATCGTGGAAACGCTTGGACCGTAGCGGATTGCTGGTACCTTCGAGTTCTACCACAATAAAACCTAACTCGGCCAGAGCCTGATTATCCCGTCGCGAAGCCGTAAACGAGAAGTTGCGTACACTACCGCCCTGAGGGCCGGGATAGATGTAATCAATAACCGGATATTTTTTTCGTGGAATCGAGCTTGGTTGGGGTATACAGAAGTCCGTACACATCCGTTTTGCCGTCGTGTGCTTTGACGGAGAAAGGAATGGGCGGTTTCCAGCCCGTTGCCTGCAGGCGGCTTAGGTCCGTTTTTTCCAGCGTTGCTACGAGCTTACCCGTATTTGAACGAAGTACCATAATTGGAGGTACATCTGGTTCTGAATACGTATCGACCAAATAAGCTCCCGAAGGCGAGAGGGTCGTCAGGTGTTTACCCCGTTCGGGCGTGAGTAACGTCAGCTTCTTGCCATCCAGACCGATTTTATAGAGGTGCGAATAGTACGGATTGCCGGGTTCTTTGCCATTGGCCATGAAATAGATGATCCGGTTTTTCTCATCCACACTCAGTACATCGGTCACCAGCCATTCGCCTTTGGTAATCTGCTGTTTGAGCTGACCGCTGGTGGCATCGTAGAGGTACAGATGGCCCCAGTCGTCCCGCTCGGAGTACCAGATGATTTCGTTGGTTTTGGGTAGGTACCGCCAGCTGATGCCTTCGTGGCCGGACTCAAACTGCGTAGCAGACGTTTCCTGGAAAATTTCCCGAACCTGTCCCGTCGTCGCATTGGCCAGGCGAATTTTTTCCTGCTTGTGATCGCGGGAGGTGGACACGAAAAGCAGTTGTGTAGCATCGTCATTCCAGGCCACATCACTGAGTTTACCCATGGATGAAATGTCGTCGCCCAGGGTAGATCGGTGCGGATCCGGGGCTACCTGTAAGCGAATGACTTTCGGATTTCCAACCTCGATGACGACGCGGTGTAGCATTGCTACGGTACTATCACCGGGGAGTGGATATTTCCACTGTTCCAGCGTGGGATGACCTACGTTGGTGGTGGCTAAGTACATTTCACCCACCTTGCGTTCGTCTTGCTGAAAGGTGGCGATTTTTTTGGAATCGGGGGACCAGAGCAGGATGGCCCGGTCGCTGTGTTTCCAGCCCGCGTTATCGGTGGCGTAACCAAAATCTTTGACGCCATCGGTCGTCAGCTGGGTAAGCTGATTCGTCGCCAGATCCCTTACCCAGAGGTTGTAATCTTTAATGAATGCCGCTTTTTTGCCATCGGGGGAAAGGGACTCATTACGGCGGGCTTTCACCTTCTCTTTCGCGGGGGTAAGCTGACCGCTGGTTAGATCGTATTGCCAGGATTTACCACCGGACGCAAACAGAATCGCTTTTTCGTCGGGCGTGAACGTTACTTCCTGAAACGGCAATCGTTGGGCCGTATACGTTTTGCCCGTGGCGGAAGACAACACCTCCGCGACTTTCTGATGATTGAACGCTGGTAAACGCGTCGCCTTGGCTGGATCGACCAGAATGAATTCACTGCCTTGGGGCGTAAGGGTGCGGTAAACGAAGCGGTCTTTTGCCAACCATACGGGTCGACTGGCGGTATGATCAATGTACTGTTGTGTGGTGGAGGCCAGCATACGCTCGGCCCGGGCGTAATCCTGGGCCGATAGGGAAGGGGTTTGCTGAGCCCACACCGTACCCGTCAATACAGTTGAAAGCACAAATGTACTCCAAGCGTTCATGGGAAAGGGGTCTGGTTAAGGATGCTTTACATGGGAAAATGATCGCGTAAAATACGGCATTTTCAGCACATTCAGGCCTGATTAATAGACTTGGCCTGAATTAAAATCGACCCTCTCAACGGACGCTTGGATCTTTCGTCTACACGACGAGAAGATACGAAGGTCTGAAACCAGTATAGCTGTATAGAACAAAACCCTTTGCAAACCCGCTCTTGTACGGACATCGCAGGTACAGAATCCGTCATCTGACCGGCACGATTACCCAGTAGGAGTCTTCACAAAGCGATCACTCGGTCTTCCCCTTAAACGTCGCATAAATCGCCATGGCGTGGCCGTGTCCCAGCTCAAATTCTTCCTTCAGCCAATTCGTGATAGCGGTGGCTTTTATAGCAGGATTGAGTACTCCATCTATCATAAAGTTTTTCGCTTCGGCGAGCTTCTTAAAATCTTCCGGAGACTTACCCGTTTTGGCTTTGATGTTGTCAAGATACGCTTGGAAAGACATAGGATCTGTGTTTGTTAGAGGTCAAGTAAAAAAGTAATTGGTCAACGAAGACAGTGACCGCACGCTCATGGGGAACATTCCTTACAGCTTGCCCACTGCCTTTAATTCAAGTTCATTTTCTTAAACTCAAAAGGCTTCAAACCCACCTGTTTCTTAAAAAGCCGGGTGAAGTACGAAACGTTTTCGAAACCTAACTGATAGGCCACGGAAGCAATGTTCTGATCCTCGGCCAGCAAGCGGTTTTTCGCTTCGGAAATCAAAAAGAGGTGGATCAAATCCATGGCGGTTTTGCCCGTTTCCTGCTTGAGCAGGTCACTCAGGTAACGCGGAGAAACGTTTAGGGTATCTGCCAGGGCGTTGACCGAGGGGAGCCCCTTTTCCTGCAAAGTCCCCGCTTCCAGGTACTGTGTCAAAACCCGGTTGAATTTAGAAATCATTTTTCCCGAAAGTTCCGTCCGATTGATGAACTGCCGTTTATAAAACCGCTGGGCGTACATCAGAATGGAGGCCAGGTGGCTCAGCATAATTTCCCGGCTGTACTCGTCCGGATTATTGGTGTATTCACTACTGATCTTCTCGTGCAGGCTCCAGATGAGTTCTTCTTCCTTGGGTGAAAGGTGCAGGGCTTCGTTGACCTCGTAATCAAAGAAACCGTACTTCTGGATCGTATGATGCAACTCATGTCCATTCAGAAAATCTTCGTGAATAAAGATCATAAAGCCTTTTTCTTCAAGCTCCAGATCCCGCATTTCAATAATCTGCCGGGGCTTGACGAACATCATCGACCCATTGCTGTGATCGTACTGCGTGCGTCCGTACCGAATCACGCCCGCTTTTAACTTTTTGAAGCCAATCAGGTACGCATCGCTGGTAAACTCCCGGTCGCCCAGCGGACAATCCCGGTTGCAATTCGCCAGACTCAGTAGCGGATGTTCCGGCGGCGGCCAGCCATTCGCCCGGTGCAGGTCACTCAGGGTTTTAAAATGTTTCATCGCTTCAAGATACGCGTTTAAAGTTTAGTTAGGTAGTATGAATTTAAGGGAAACCTTATCCCCGAGGCAAACAACCATTTTTTGACAAAGGTACCGGTCCGCGGTCGGGCAGGACTAACTCATTTCCCGGAAGAACTAGCACAAAATAACGTACAGCAGAAAAGTGTACAGGTACAATATATACAGTTGTATCTACCCACGCTAGCGGAAGGAATCTAGGAAATGCGTACTTTGGAAAACTGAATCTGTTCTTCCCTATGAAAAAGCTGCTGACCTTTGTATCGCTTAGTATCCTGTTTATTTCCTGTCAGAAACGAATGCACCCCGCTGGCGTCGCTCAACCCCTGGACGCCTTTTTCCGGACGGCTCCGGATTTTAGCGGTGTAGTACTGATCGCCGAAAAAGGGAAACCTGTGTACCATCGGGCTTTCGGGTACCAGAACTTCGACACCCGTCAATCCATGACGACGGCGTCGGTCTTTGAACTCGCCTCTCTTTCCAAGCAGTTCACCGCCATGACGATTCTTTTGCTCAAGGAAGCTGGTAAACTCCAGTATGACGACCCCATCGAAAACTATTTGCCGGGTTTGCCGTACCCCGGCGTAACCATCCGGCATTTGCTGAATCATACCTCGGGATTGCCCGATTATCAGGAAGTAATGGACCAGCACTGGGACAAGAGTAAGGTAGCAGGCAATGCGGATAATATCGCGTATTTGATTCAATACCATCCCGAACGCCAGTTTGAGCCCGGTAGCCGCTACGAATACAGCAACACCGGCTACATGCTCCTGGCAAGTATTGTGGAGAAGG
>NZ_NJAG01000073.1 GCF_002872335.1 Siphonobacter sp. BAB-5405
GACCAGGGCGTAAATGGTGTTACTGCTGATTGAGTTTGGCCCGAAGGCGTAGGTGAATTTTAAAATGGTTCCCGTCCGATTCCAGCTTACTTAAGCCGCCAATGAAAACTCCTCCTACAAATTAAAGATAGGAGARGGGCAAATGTAAACTAATTCTTGAAACTAAAAAATTAGAATCTGCTTAACAAAGCAGGAAAAAGGGAATTTCAATTTAAAAGTGATCTATACGGGCATCAGTCGATAAAAAAATTACTTATTAGGTATCAACACGGCAAGTGTGCATTTTGCGAGCAGAATATTGTTTCAGTATCTCATGGGGATATTGAGCATTTTAGACCTAAAGCTGGTTACCGACAAAACAAGGATGAAAAGTTGACTAAACCAGGCTATTATTGGCTTGCATATGAATGGTCAAATCTCTTTCTAAGCTGTCAGATATGTAATCAAAGATATAAGGAAAACTTATTCCCATTAAGAAATCCTACACTAAGGGCATTAAATCATAAAAGTAACTTAAACTTAGAAAGACCTGTATTTGTTAACCCAGGTTTGGAAAATCCGAGTCAATACATAAAGTTTATTAAGGAATATGCTAAGGGTATTGATGAATCTGGAAGAGGCGAAAAAACAATAGAAGCAATGGGCTTAAACAGAAGTGGTCAAGGTTATGATGATTTATTAGAGTTACGTAGAGATTACTTAAATATTGTAGGATTAACTTATAAAGTTTCTAGATATGTTATTAGTACTGATATGAATCAAGATTTGATACAGGATATTGAAGAAGCTAAAAGATTAATGTTGGAATTCAAATCTCCACAGAAAAAACTTTCAGCTTTAATTGTAGATAATTATAGTAAGTAAATTTCTATTATATCTACTGAATTATTTATTCTTAAATTACGCAATATAGTATTTATAGAATAATATAATTATTATAAATATTACACTGATTAACATCCTATAAATACAATATTAATCAATCTGTTTAAGATAGAAATAAAGGCTTAAATTGTTTGTATATATTGACTCATTGGTAAAAATATTTTCTTATATAGTTTCAACTAAAACTAATATTTTATAGTTCAATGAGCAGAATTATCCTTGAAGAACTTTTCACATTAAATCTACAATATAAGAAAATCACTTCTAACTAAATTATACATAGTTATACATTATTGTTTTTTCTCCGGCACTCGATTTTCTAAATATAAGTTATATATTAATAATGAGAAAACTAACACCTCTTTAGTGACTTCCTTAGCATCTCTAGCATACCTAATTTGAACAAACTCGATCATTCCTTAGGCAGGTTTGTTACAGAGCCCGTGCATTACTTTTGTTCCATGGATACTGCCGGAGTGCCCCCCATAGTGTGTCTCATAGAGGGCAGATTCACCCAAATACTCTGCTAATTTCTTAATGCTGGCAGGACCATTATAGAGCTGGTACCAGAAAATATGATTTCTGTTTTTTTTAACCTTTTGATACTCTTGTTCTGCATCAATAAATTGAGGATAGCCCAGCATAGTCATTTTACTAGTTATCATCTTCTCAATCTCAAATTCCTTGGCAAGTTCTGATACGTTACTATTGAATCGTTGGTCAGCATCTAACGTTTGCTGCAATGCTTTGCCTTGGGCCGTATCACTACTGTATCTATTTAGTACATTGATCTCTTCATGGGTATGCCACACCAGATAGGCCATACTCCGTTGATGGGTGTGCTCTTTGAAGAGATAATCTAAATAAACTTTAACTCAAGAATAGTTCTGATGATGTGCTTACAGGGATCAGTGGATGAGTGCTTGATTAGAATTGCGATTGAATCTAATAGCTCAAGGACATTTCTAAATAATAATTTTATCTTCACCGCCTCTAACCTGTTCCAGATCCTACGCATAAAGGTGAGTACCCATATTGACGAATTCGCTCACTATTTCAGAAAGCCTATTCAGTTCGTTTTGACTAGAATTATCTATCGTTAAGGGAAGTACACCTGGAATAGGGTGAATTTTCATCGGATCAATACAGTATAAATGAAGAATAGATTACTCGTTCACTTCTGCATAGTAGGCGTTGATTTTGCTCGCTTAATTAGCCTGTGACACGTAATAGGACGAATGAAACCATTAGGATAGCTATCTCCTGATTCGATACTCAGTGCGTAGGTGCTGCCAGCTTACCAAGAATTCTTTCCCACAGGTACCAACTCGATTAGAAAACCTTATCGTACACCCATCAAAGAACACAAACCGATCATTACCTGGTTTTTTGAAAACTACCTACGCTTTAACTAGGATGATGTAATGCGGGCTACTGAATATTACATGTCTCAGCATTCTGACAAACAGTATATTAGAATTGCACAGTATTTCATCCGTAAACGAGAGGCAGACCAGACGTACGTGAGTGATCTAGCCAATTTCTGTTTAATGGTCGAAGAAAACCCTGATAGTAAGCAGCCCCCCATTCCTCTGGTAAAGGGTTTACAGAAGTGTTCTAAAGCTAAGCGTCACAAAGCACGTTTCTAGCCGGTTTCGAGCGGCTTTTTTATACCTTCGCCTCAACAATAAAAAGATCATGATATGAATGAAATTGTAGCCTCAGCAATTGCTGTACCCAAAAAAGCAGGTGATGTCTCCTTTTATGAAGTAACGGTTGTTTACAGAAACGAGCGATATGAAGAAGGTACAAAGTAGGACGTTCGGCTTGGTAAATGTTATTAAATTTGATGATACCAAATTAGATCGTACACTGGGTGGCTTATTACCGGTAGCTATAACTTTTCAAGAAGCAATTGGTCGCATCGAAGCACACGTTTTTCAACAACTTTTACGAGGGGGTCGAACCGATGAATTCGATACCCGCGAATCCAATCTTCAACCCGTCATCGATCTCAAGAGTGCCTTTGAGCGAAACAAGATTCAGTTGGTTGATTTCGCGTTTTCGGGTCAATGGCATTACTTGGATTAACCAAACCCTTATAAAGTCCAACGGCTTCACCCGCACTGGGCAAAGCCGTTGGACCGTTGCTGAAGCAAAAGGTTACTTTTCGTTTAGCCGAAGTTCATAACTCTTTTCTTTTTCTCTGATAAGGCTCTTTTGATTCTGTTCGCGACTAGCTTCCGATTATGCATTATAAAATTTAGACCTAACTGACTATCAATCAAATTTCTAGTAGCTTGACTACTCGCTGGACCTGCTTGATGGAAAACGCTTTTCCCCGACGGGTCAGAAAGCCATTGGCATTAAAGAGGCGGGTGATCTCGGCCCAGCTGTGCCCGCCCTTGCGAAGCGACTCAGCCAGGAGTCCGGCTTTGCGATTATTCTCATTCGTCCGGGCGTTGGTTTGCTGAATGCTTCGCCCCTTGCGTCTACTTTCATCCGTTAGGTTCAACGGATTTCCCAGCTTCTCCCCTCGCTTCTTTTTTTCAGCCAGGGCGAGCCGAGTCCGCTCGGCAATGATCTCCCGTTCGTACTGAGCCATCGTAGCCATCATACCAATGGTCAGCGTATTTGCCTCAGGCATATCCACGCAAACAAATTCCACGCCCGCATCCCGGAGGGTAAACACGAAAGCAACATTCCTAGTAAGCCGGTCCAGCTTGGCAATGAGAAGCACGGCCCCGTGAGCTTGGCAATAGGCAATGGCGGCCTGAAGTTCGGGTCGGTTATTTTTTTGGCCTGATTCAATATCAGTAAACCGCCGGATCTCTTCTCCCCTATTTTTTAAGAACGCATCGACGGCCGCTTGTTGAGCTTCGAGTCCGAGACCCGACCGGCCCTGACGTTGGGTGGAAACCCGGAAGTAGGTAACGTAAGACTGGAGCATGACAAAGTGACAAAACAGGAAATTGGATAAAAACGGGGTGTTCTACAGGTAAAGATAAAGAAAGTGATTAAAAGTGACATTCTATGAACGTGCGTTTATAAAATGTTATAAAGGTCTTGAACATCATATTAATCTATATACAAGTGCTTTTGATTATTATAATCTATATAGCATTACGTAATTATAAATTCTAAGGGCTCGTTCATAAAATGATATAAGAAGCAAATCCTTACTTGCTGACCTATTTTAGGTCCAACTCAACCGTTTTCCTTATCCATCGCCAAGCAATCTACTTCTTCGATCAATTCCTTACTCTACTAGACAAGCTTAGTCGATTACTCCGGTAAATACCGAGAAAAGCGTTTACTCATTCCTACCGATATTTGCCGCAACTACTGGGACATCCTATAAGACTTCATGATCTCTTGATTCAAACGCCTAGAAGCCTACCCCTACAATAGGATCCTTCTTGGATACTACCCGGTATTTCCCGGACGCTGTACCGGGCACTGCTCGGCAGGCACTCGGTAACTACCGAGCTTCATTCAAATCTAATCATCGGTTTTAAAAGGCGTATCCGCACGTGATCCGATGGTCGGCGTTTCCCGGGTCTATACCGGCCATGAACAATAGAATTGACTCTTGCTTAGCTCGCCGGTGAACACCTGGTATTTCCCGGACCTACACCGGTATAGGCCCGGAAAATACCAGGGCTTGCCGTCTGCCAATCCTTTTGATTGTTTCTCGGCAATCACCGAGAGTATCGTCTTACCTTGTTTCCTTAGAAAAAGGGCTCTCATCC
Organism: Siphonobacter sp. BAB-5405; assembly: GCF_002872335.1. Lineage (GTDB taxonomy): Bacteria > Bacteroidota > Bacteroidia > Cytophagales > Spirosomataceae > Siphonobacter. The sequence goes on from NZ_NJAG01000073.1 coordinate 4,638, forward strand.
CTAAAAGAAAACCGGTATTTCTCGGGCATTTACCGAGGAATGCCTGGAAAAGCATTCTACCGGTAAATCCCGGGATTTACCGGTATGAGTTGGCTGGAGACTAGCCTTTTTCTTGGGTTTATCTAAGGCTCGGTTCCCCGCCACACGTTAAATTCCTGATAATCAATTACATTCTTTTTTCTTGATCCAGCGTTTCACTCACTTTAGGGACTCGACTGCTAGTGAAAGCGTAAACCGGTCTTGCTCCGGAGAATGTCCGGCAGATGCCCGGTAAACCGTTCATTTCATCTCGTACCGATGATTACCGGTAAGATGAGTTAAGGCAGCTCTTTAACTCTTATCGCATGCTTTACCGTTTCACCCCCCGAGAAAATCCGTATAGGCTTGGCTAGATGCGTAACCCTTTGCTTAGGGTAAGCGTTTGCTTACTTTCTTCGGCCAGCTGATTCTTTTCGAGCTGCTTTTTTAGCTCAGCGGTCTTGAAGCTCACATCCTGCCCCTTGAAGGCAAAGCCCTGTGCTCGAAACGAGATACCTGACACCCCGTTCTTGTTCTCCATGAGCTTGACCTCGATCCTTTTCTTTTCAAGCTCCTCTTTCAGCTCCGCAAAGCTTTTCACGTTCGTTGTACGTAAAGCAAGCTTAATCGACTCATGAATGAATTGTTTAGCAGCATTTGCCTCCGGACTTCGCTCGTTGACTAATCCTTTGCTTGTTTTCTTTTCTTCCAGCTTTTCAAAGCCCAACTGCCGGGTAATCTCCCGGCAAGCTTTCGTATTTCGGAGGTAGTCATTGGACTGAGCCACCGCATTGCCCCGATCCAGCGGTACCCGGTTGATGTAAATATGACAGTGCGGGTGAGGCTGATCAAAGTGACGAAAGATGACAATCTGGTGATCTTCGGGCCTGGCTCCCATCTTTTCACAGTACAATAGACTGGCCTTAATCATCTGCTCGCTGGTGATCGTCTCCCCCGGCTTCCAGCTCAGACTCGTGTGCATCACCGGCACTTTCACCCGGTGGTTTTTAACCACCGCTTTCATTTCCTCGGCCATGCCTTTAGCGTCCACAGAAGCCAGGTTCTCGGTATGCAAAAGCTCCGACTTTCCGGGCTTTCGTTTACCCTTTTCATCCTGGCCTTCCCCGTAAAGCAAGGCTCCCTTAAACGAGCTTCCGTAGCTGGTCTTGGCAATCATCGGCTCTAGTGGTTATCTTGTTTCTTCTCCTTACTTTTTTAGTACCTGCTTGACGGCGGCTAACACTTCTTCCACCTGCCTAGCGTGCACGTAGCCTTTGTGAGCAAAGGCCAGGAGTTGATTAAGATTGCGGGACAAACCCGTCAGCGTTTGCCGTTCCTCTTTAGAAAGCACCTCGTAGATGGGAGCTCCCAGGGCGGTTTGCCGGATGTATTCCGAGACACTCATGCCGGCAAGAATCGCCCGGTTTTGAATCCGGCTATACTCCTCTTTAGTAACCCGGGCTCTCAGGCCCACCGTGCGAGTCACCGCTTTTCTACCTTTCTTTTTCTTTGACTGTTTCCATTATTCTCTTCTATTCATCTTACGCTACTGCTCATTTAACCTATGACTTAAACTCACTTCCGCTTTTTTTACGAGCGGCGGACCCTTTCAGGGTCTCGCCGGGGGTTTGGGGCTCTAGCCCCAACAAGCCAGTGAACGCTAAGTGAACGGGTGGCAAATGTGGAACATTTGCTATGGCTTGCTCTCCTATGCTCTACAATACTAGCGGAAGTTTTTTTGTTAAGTACATTAACATTACGTTATTTTTGCTCATGTATACTTATATTTTAGTCGTATTTAGGTTCTATTTTGGAATTTTGAGCGATACTGGTGGTAGATCTGCTGTATAGTAGTGGTGTACCTGCTCTAAAAAATGCTTACTACGCTATTAATTAATATGGAGAAAAAGTATGTGTTGATGGCTTTTGAGCGGAACCTCAAAGGCCGCTTTGATGTGCTAGCTGCGTATTATGGAGATTCGCTTTTTCATATTCCCGCGAGCATCATGTGTGAGAAGATTAAGGATGAACTAGGCATCGCTTTAAACGAGCAGAACCTTTACAACCTAAAGCGTCGTCTCCATCCTAAAACCGGGAAGCCTGCTCCGTCTGTTTTAATAGATCCCTCCCCTACCTCCAACTCTCCTGTTTCGACACTGAAGCTTGATTCACTAGCAGAAGCTTTAGACAAACTGCGGGCCAAGGAAGACCCCTCCCACCGCAAACCCTCGGGTTTCTCACTGGATTAAGTACGAGCCTCTACTGACTCGCCYTTTTAATCGATTATATTCTTTTAACTACTGCCTTTCTTTTTAAACCAACCTAACGCATGAAAACCATTCACTGCATCCTCCAGTCCAAGGGAGGCGTGGGCAAGAGTTTACTGACCTAGTTTCTCGCCCAAAAACACCAGGAAGACACCTCCACCGTCTTTATTGATCTGGATAACTCGACGGCCACCAGCTCGCTTCGGCTCTCGTCCATTGTCGGAGCTGACCGCATCAAGTCCTTTGCCATCTTAGACTCCGAAAAGAAACTAGACCGGGAAAAAATCCTAGAGCTCTTTGAAGTCATTGCCCAGTCCAAAAAGTATGAAACGAGTATCTTGGACTTTGGAGCTCCCGAAAGCGAAGAATTCTTAAAGCTGTTGACCCACCAACTCGAAGCTTCCCTCATTAAAGAGGAACTTGATGCCTTATCCTTAGCGGTTCACTTTCACGTCATCCTGGCGGGAAAAGATGCCTTCACAGCGACGATGAACTACTTTCTAAATCTAAAAAAAGTCAATCAGGACGTCTTCCCGCTTTCGGCTTTAGTGAACGCGGGTACGTTTCAGGATGAAGAAACGGCTCAACAGACTAGGCAAACCCTGAGTCAAACCTCCCCAGCCTATTGCTTTGGTCAGATTGGCTCCTCGCAGTCGGGCCGCGAGATTTTAGCTCTGCTTTCGGGCAGTGGCGATGTGTCCAGTCTGGGCCTAGTCGGCCGGATCCAGTACAAGAAAGTGATGCGGGAGATCAATGAGCTACCACTATGACCCGAGAAGAAAAGAAACAGTTTAAGCACCGGGTTGCTCAAAAGTATGGCATTCATGAAGAAGACATCGATGATGCCTTGATTCCCTTTTTAGCGGTGGTGGAAGCTAACACTCTAGGTATGCAGAAACTGGGAGCTGGATTGAAAGATAAAATGGAGGCCTTTGAAAAGTCGATGACAGCGAAAGTTGAAGCTAGCATCAAACCCAAGGTTTACCAACCACCTTCGGTGGAGCGGATGAGTGCCTGGAAAGCCTTCTGGGTGACGCTAGCGGCAAACCCCTACTTTAGCCCCCTCATGGGTATTACGATTCTAGCAGGGGTGTTAGGAATGCTTCTACTCGGCCATGATCTTCACGACGCGTATCAACAGCGGGCTACCTGGAAGAAAGAAGCTGCTCGAGCGCTTAGCCAACAGTTGCATGAAAAGTACTTTCAGATCCAAACCGATGGTAGCCTCTTTATTCCTAGACAAAATTATCAGGTGGTCAAGGGAGGCATTCGCGTAGAGCAGAAATAAAAGGAAAAGAGAGCTAGGGACGCCTCGTAGCTCTCTTTTAATTGCTTTTGGATCAAATCATAAGCCGAGCGTCGGAGCCGGCGATTAAGGTGTTTTTTTGCCTTACGAGCAAGGCCGGGTTTCTAAAACACGTAGAGCAACTGCCTGGCACCTACGGCATCGGCTTCATCACCACTGCGGGCATAAGCTTTGTGACCGTATGCTAAAGGCATAGAAGAATGATAGTTTGCATAAAGCTAGTGACTTCTCAGTTCCGTCTAAAGCTAGCTTAGCCTTAGACGGAACTGAAAATAACGGGAGTTTAACTCCTAAATTATTTATGCTCGTTCCAAGCCTATTCATTAACATAAAGCTGATGCCTGTTTTAGAAGATCAAAGACCACTCCCCTACCCTTATTTACCAACATATGATCATGAATGCATCAATGATGACTTCATAGTTTAGCAGTAACGCATG
>NZ_NJAG01000074.1 GCF_002872335.1 Siphonobacter sp. BAB-5405
CACGGAAGGTAATGTGCCTTCGCTTTCGTTGTAGAATAAACGTTTCACCATGCCCTGAACCGTTGCAAAATGCAAACGGGTATCCGGACCCGGCAATACGTGCTTAATGCCCTTTACTTCATAAATGTCCGCGAAGGTATTCAGATCGGCTACTTTGTTGTCTTTGAAGGCCTCGCTGGCCTGGGTACCTAGGAGGGTACGATCCACTAAAAACAGAATTCGACTAAAGCGATTGGTCTGAATCAGGTGGTAACAAAGTCCGATGATCGTTCGGGTTTTTCCCGTACCGGTAGCCATCGCTACCAGAGCTTTTCGATGGTGTGGCGATTGAATGATATGATTTTCAACCGCCCGAATGGCATCAATCTGGTATTTACGAAGACCAAGGCCTGTTTTACTTTCTAGAAAATCAAGCGGCGTCTGCTGCAATTTCTCATTAGCCCGTTGAATATCTCTTTCCCGAAGGTTGATTAATCCCTGGGGCGAATACCAACCTTGTAAGGCTTTGGCGTGATTGGTAGGTTGGCGAGCATCCAGAAACCAAATGCCGCTTTTGGTTTCAATCTGTTTGAGGTAAGGTCGCCCATTGGTTGAAAACAAAAAGGGTACTTGATAAGCTCCCCACTGTCCCAATAAAGTTGCTCCATGTTCGGCTTTTACCCGCTCGGCATATACTTTCGACTGCCTGAGATCCGTTGAAATATCCTGATTATAGCGTTTAGCTTCGACAAAGCCATATAGTTCCGTACCGATAAACAGTGCGTAATCAGCCCATAAGGGACCCGCAGGCCATTCAGCGATCGCTTTATTTTTACCGGTTTCGGGTAAGGTTCTGTTTTTCTTGAAGTTAATCGTTTCTGTATCTACCTCCCAACCTGCTTCCCGTAGCATAAGATCAATCAGCTCACGCGTTTGAGCTTCCGACATTTCTACTTTTCGGGCCGCTCGTTCGGATCGTTGCTGAATGACCTGCTGAGCCGATGAACTGAGGCCTTCAGTATCACGTTCAGCTAGTAAATCATTCAACCGTTTCTCTAATTTTCTGTAGTCTTCTTCCAGCTTTTGTAAAGCTAGTCTAGTATCTACATAAGTGGGTTCCTGGTAAAAAAGAGAACTTAAATCCTTTTCTTCTTTGGCGTACGTTTCGAAAAACCAGCGGGCTACGTTAAACATACTTCGTAGGCCGTCTTTGGCATCTCGCTCCAAGGCCGATCCGTCATGGACCGCTCTATTTCCAACTTTTTTAATGAGAAAGAGAATGTCCTTTACCGTAGCAGGAAGAATGTTTTCATCCTTAAGCGTAAGGAGCCGGTAATGAAAATTGTTCTCGTAAGGAAATGCTAAAGAATGTTTTTCAAACAGTAACTCCGTTAGCTTTTCTCCAAATAAACGAAGCTTGGACAAGCTGGAAGCTGGATCTGTAAATAAAAGAAACTCGGCGGACTCACCAATATTAGCCAGAATGGAAAACTCAGGTGCTAAAAAGGAAAAATTAGACAACATAAATAAGTAGGACGGATGCGGGAACGATAAAATTAATACTTTCTCCAATATTCACTCTAATCAGTTACAAACAATCCATGTGATAAGTAAAAAAACACTGTAATAAGAAGCTTTAAAGGCAATAGACTAGGATCAATGAGAAGATATTTTATTGAAAGAAAGTGAATAAATACGAATAAAGAGCTTTATAAAGTCATGCTATAGGTAGTTATTTAAGTTAACTATTGCAAGGGCATTCTTTTAATCTTTTTGCTCGCTTCATTACCTTGATTCCACTACCTAACCGTTACTGTAAGGTAATCTAAGTTTTATGTAGTAGGTTGTAATGGATTATGAATACGCATTAGCAAGAAATAGAAACTATATGTCTGAGCAGCTTGCATTTCTGGATGAGTGGGCAAACAATGGTCTGAATTTTGCGTCGAAAGGCGTCTCCACCCATTTTATCGTAACCGCCCTTACGTTGCCTAAATCAAGTCTAACGGAAGCAGAAGCTCAGATTGAACAGGTGCGAAGCAAATACTTTCAGAGCGGAGCCATGAAGTCCTCGAAAGTGGGTAATAACGATGCCCGTCGCCAGTTGATCTTAAACGAACTGCTCAAGGCCCCCTTTCAAATTCTGGCCATCATCGTTGATAAACGCTTACTGGTGGGGGAGGGCTT
>NZ_NJAG01000075.1 GCF_002872335.1 Siphonobacter sp. BAB-5405
TCTAGAGGCCTGCACCTACTTGGATGCGGACCTGCTTTTTTTTTCAGATCCCGGGGTGTTGATTGGCGAAATGGGAAAAGCCTCTGTGCTCATCACCGAGCATCGCTACAGTTCTGAATATGATCAGTCGGCTTTCTGCGGTATCTACTGCGTGCAGTTTATGACCTTTAAACGCACCCCAGCTGGCCTGCGTGTACTAGGTTGGTGGGAAAAAGCTTGTCTGGAGTGGTGTTATTGTCGATTTGAAGACGGAAAATTTGGTGATCAAAAGTATCTGGACGATTGGACCACCCGCTTTGAAGGGGTTCATGTGTTGAAGCATCTGGGAGGTGGCATAGCTCCATGGAACAGCACACAGTATAACTATTTTGAATCAAATAAGCAGGTTTGGTTGCAAGATTCTTCCATACTTAGTCCACTCGTGTTTTATCACTTTCACGATTTCCGTTATTGCCAGTATGAGACCTTCCGACTGACTAATGAAGACTATCGACTTAAGAAAGGAGTCATTGCCTTGGTCTACAAACCCTACCTAAGAGCTCTTCAAACGGCAGCTCAACGCATTGAACGGGTGAACGCAACCGCTCGCTTCATGAACCGCTTTTTTCGCTAAATTGGCTGACAATGAAGGTTGGCCGTAAAATCACCTTTTTGCTAAAAGGGTCATACAAGAACTATTACAAACGCTCTAAGCTTCGCTAGTCTTTGCTTACCTACTTTATCTCTTTTCATTCTCCAAGATTTTTAAATCAACCCTTTTAAGAATTTTCTCAATTAGATAATGACTTTGAAAGCAATGATGAGAAGGCTTTGATAATAGTAGGTATGTAGCAAATTACTTAAATTAAAGAGAGAGTATCTACTAGAAATTTGATAATGATTACCATATTTTTAATATTTATGATTAATGGTTGTTATATTATAGCTAGGATATAAGAAATCAATAAGGCTATTTGAAAATTGACAAGTTTATTCCAATACAAGATGAAAGCTTTTGATCTACTTTCATCCTGTATAGTAAGTAGATTCAGCATAGTGTACCTCGTACAGGCTTACATGCATTAATACTTATCTTAAAAGCTTGAGAAAGGTTGACCAGTAGATATAGTATACTACAAAGTTTTAATAATCTTAGCCGGAACCCCAGCAACAATGGTGTTTTCGGGAACGTCCCGGTTCACTACTGCACCCGCAGCAACGATTGCGTTTTCTCCGATAGTAACTCCGGGAAGAATGGTGGCTCCAGCTCCAATCCAGGCATTTCGCTTGATGACTACTGGGCTAGGAATGAGCGTTTGACGGTCAAGCGGATCTATAGGGTGATTCTCAGAGGTAAGATTTACTCTGGGACCGATTTGTACATGATCTTCAATAATAATTCCACCAATGTCTAAAAAAGAACAGGCGTGATTAATGAAAACGTTTTTTCCCAATTGAATGTGAATACCAAAATTGGTATGAAAGGGAGGAAAAATCGTTGTCGATGGATCAATAGGGTACCCCACAATTACACTGAGTTTCTCTCTTACCTGATCTATCCCAGTGGCGGTAGCGTTCATTTCCATACATAAATGAATCGTACGTGAAACTACTTCAGCAAAATCCGGGTATTCGGGATCATCTTTTCTTAGAAGTTCTCCCGCTTTGAGCCGCTTAAATATAGTGGAGTTAGTCTTGGACTGCTGGTCAGAATGAGCACTGGTCATAGTAGATCTCTTAGGGTAAAATGTAGTTCTGGGCAACAAGCTCTCACTGTCCAGTGTTGCCATGCTACAGCTTCTTGGTCAGATGTATTGATCATCATGGGATCAAATAGTACTAGATATACTACTGATCCCATGGAAATTAAACAAGTCCTATCAGTTTGTCAGGGGTAATGGGCAAATCCCGGATTCTTTTACCCGTAGCATTGAAAACCGCATTAGCTACCGCAGCCGCAAAACCAATGATGGCAATTTCTCCCATGCCTTTAGCACCCATCGGATTAATATAGGGATCAGGCTTATCGATTAAAATGGTTTCAATGGCTGGCACATCTGCGTGTACGGGCACGTGGTAATCCCCGAAATTGTTATTGACAAATCTTCCCAAGCGGTGATCGATGAGAGCTTCTTCCGTTAAAGCCATGCCAATGCCACCGACGGCCCCGCCGATCATCTGACTGGCCGCGGTTTTGGGACTTACAATGCGACCCGCATCGGCAATGCTAATGGCTTTCGTTACTTTCACTGCCCCGGTCAACGCATGCACGTTCACCTGGACAAAATGTAAAGAGAAGGAGTACATGGAATACTTCTGCTGCTCGTCTCCGCCTTTGGATAACTGGGTTTTATCGATGACAGGCATGTTACTCTGCTGCATCAATTCTAGTAGGGAAACCTTCTTGGATGGATTGTTTCCGGCGTATAACTGACCTTCTTCCAAGACCAGGTCCTCGGGATTCTGCCCCTGTAGGGGACCCCCGGCTCCAGTTGCCAGTTGAGCCAGCTCTTTTTTAATCAGAGTACAGGTATCCATGACGGCTGAGCCGACGGTGGAAGTTACCGTTGAGCCTCCCTGCATGGGGCCGGGGGGAAGGGTGGTATCCCCGTATTCCACCTTGATTCGATCCAGGGGTACGCCCAGAACCTGATGAGCAACCAGGGTCATCGCGGTTCCCGTACCCGGCCCAATGTCCGTTACGGCACACTGAACCGTTAACGACCCATCGGATTTCAGAATAGCCCGTACGGTTGCTTGTCCGCGAGAAGCATTAAACGTTCCCGTTCCCATGCCGTAGCCGACCAACCAGTCCCCTTCACGAATGGAAGCGGGTTCACTTTTTCGCTGATTCCAGCCAATGGCTTTCGCTCCTCTTTCGTAGCCTTCTTTGAGGTTTTTAGCGGAAAAGGGACGGTTTCGCTCAGGGTCCGTTTCGGTATAATTTTTGAGTCGGAATTCAATCGGATCCATCTTGAGCTGATGGGCCATCTCATCCATGGCCGATTCTAATGCAAAGGCTCCCGTGGCTTCGCCCGGTCCCCGCATCCAGATGGGTACGCTCCGGTCCAGCGGGACGATTTTATAGCGAGTTTCCAGGTAGGCACTCTCGTACATAAACCGGGTCATGTTGACAGTAGCCTCTGTAAAATCTTCGTAGCTGGCCGTTTCGGCGGTGGCTTCGTGGACGATACCCAACAGTTTTCCATTGGCGTCGGCCCCCATGCGAATGGTTTGCAGGGTATAGGGACGGTGACCTACCAGCGTAAACATCTGACTTCGCGTCATCAGCAGCTTAACGGGTCGTCCCAGCTTCCTGGCAATAGCTACGGTGGCTACTTCCTGGGGCCAGGTTCGAAGGCCCATTCCAAAGCCTCCACCCATAAACTCAGTGTGCACGCGGATGCCTTTAGCATCGATCTTAAACGCCCGAGCCATGGCCTGTTGCGTAGCCATTACCCCCTGTGTTTTAGCATAAATCATGATCTCTTCCGGACCTGTCCAATGAGCCAGGATGCCGTGAAGTTCCATCGGGTTATGCACTTCAATGGGAATACTGTAGTTCGACTCCAGCTGCACCGGAGCGGACTCCAGAGCCTTACGATCTCCCCGGGTATAGTCGGCAAAGCGGGGTCCCTTAGGCGTAATGGCCTTACTCAGGTTTTTGCCCACATCCGTATGTGATGTTTGTTTGGCATAGCTTACCTTCACCAGTGAAGCGGCGTAAGTAGCTCTTTCAAACGTATCGGCTACGACCATAGCCACCGGCTGGCCGTCAAAGAGGATTTCTTTTCCCGAAAGAATACGGTAGGTTTCACCCCCGGAGGGTGGAGCCGGGGCTGGTCCGTTGGCATTGCCCGTGACGGGCGAATCCCAACCTGGAATAGGAGGACGGTTGAGATGGGTGAATACCCCCAGCACCCCCGGAGAAGCTTCGGCTTTTTTCGTTTGAATACCAGTGATGCTACCCCGGGCAATGGTACTGCCGACGATGACGCAATAGGCCATTTTAGGCATTTCAAATTCGGCAAAGTATTTGGCTCCTCCCGTTACTTTCATTCGCCCGTCAACCCGGTCGATGGGTGGATTTTTTGGATTCTTTTCCATGGATCAGGCTAGGTTAGAGGCTCCTTTCAACGCCTGGATGATGGTTTGAGGAGTCAGGGTAAGTTTGAAATCATTGTGTCCATAGCCCTTAGCCCCCTGCATGGCTAACTGAGCGGCTTCTTTAAATACAGCTTCACTGGCCGTTTTGCCCCGCAAGAAGGATTCGACCTGGGGCAGCCGCCAGGGTTTATGGGCAACCCCGCCCAGAGCCAGTCGAGCCTGCTGGATGGTTTTTCCTTTCATCTCCAACGCAACGGCGGCTGAAACCAACGCAAAGGCATAGGAGCTTCGATCCCGCACCTTTACATAATGCGAATGCTGGGCAAAGTCATTGCTGGAAAGCTCAATGGATACAATTAACTCACCAGGCTGTAAGGTGTTGTCTTTTTGAGGCGTATCTCCGGGCAGGCGGTGAAATCAGCGAAAGAAATGGTTCGAACTCCTTTCAAACCCTGGATCTGCACGGTGGCTTCCAGGGCTGCCAACGCAATGCACATATCACTCGGGTGCACGGCAATGCATTTGGAAGAGCCCCCAAAGATGGCATGCATCCGGTTCACACCCTCTAACGCTCCACAGCCCGAGGGCCCGTTGGCTGATTTTTATCAGGACCAGCTTCTAGCGGGCTGCGTTTATTGCAGGGCATGGACGTTTCGTAAAAGTAGGAGCACCGCGTCCGCTGCATCATATTTCCGCCAACCGTAGCCATGTTGCGTAACTGGGCCGAAGCTCCGGCATTCAAAGCCAAGGAAAGCAGCGGAAAGTGTTTTTTGACTACCTCATGTTCAGCAAGCGTAGAGTTCTTCACCAGGGCTCCAATCCGCAGGCCCGTAGAAATCTCTTCAATGGTAGCCATTGGTAACTTGTTGATGTCCACCAGTTTTTCGGGAACAATAACTTCCCGTTTCTACCAGATCAATAAGGTTGGTTACCGCCGGCTAAAAAGTAAGCTCCCCTTCTCTTTGGCATGAGCCGTGAGGGCTGACTGAGAGCTGGAAACTCTCACGTATTGAAACGGATTCATAGCTTTTCTCCTTTCGCTTTAACTTCCAGAATAGCATTGACGATGTTGGGATAAGCTCCGCAGCGACAGATATTACACTCATAAACTCGACGAATTTCTTCGGGGGAGTCGGCGTGGCCCTCCTTGATGCAGGCGACCGCGGACATAATTTGTCCAGGGGTGCAGTACCCGCATTGAAATCCATCGTGTTTGAGAAAAGCCTGCTGCATGGGGTGTAGTTCTTCCCCTTTGGCTAGTCCTTCAATGGTGGTTACCTGGCAGCCCTCAGTGGTGATGGCCAGGGTAAGGCAGGAGTTCACCCGCTCGCCATTCACGTGCACGGTGCAGGCTCCGCACTGGCCGTAATCACAGCCTTTTTTGGTGCCCGTAAGGTGTAGCTGATCTCGCAAAAGATCGAGCAGGGTCACCCGGGCCTCCACATTCACCTGTTGGGCGATTCCGTTAACTTTCAGGCGTAAGGGGAGTTGTTCAAACGCCAGGGCTACCTGCTCATCCCAGCCTTTCTGAGCGGCGGAAACGGCCGCTCCGGGCGTGAAGGCGATGGCGGTAAGGGCCGTCGACTGCTTCAAAAAAGAGCGACGGGAGGAAGAATTAGGATTTGGCTCGTTGTTGTGCGTACTCATAAAGTCAGTTTTTTAGCTGTATGATAACCGATCATAGACCCACGTTGCAGTTATTACTCGATTTGAAAAGAAATGGATATGTCACCCGATTCTAAAGCCGCTGCCAAAGCGGCTGGGTGATCAATTTTGCCAAGCCTGGTGTAGGCATACGAAGTGCGGAAGTATTCATAAAAGAGAACTAGCGTATAGGACCCATATAGCATCAGATCGCCCATTTGAATGATTCCGGGGTTGGTAGCGTTAATAAGTAAGTTCTACAGTAAATGCCAGTAATCTAGGAAGTTAGTTAAAATAGTGTCCAATGGTAGACAAAAGTGTCTTTCATGAAGACAACTTCTTGTATACATTTTACGGTTTTGTCTACCACTTTTACCGTTCCTGGTAAGAAGTGTCTATATAGGGCGTAGATTTGAGTAAAAACAAAGGCATGATCGTCTACGATACGATAAAAAAGTATAGCGATAGGTTTAATAACCGAACGCTGCACCCACTCATTAACTGGGTGGATCTGAATCAGTCGAAGCTTCTGCCACGATCAAAGTTTACCGTGCATTTCTACGCGGTCATCCTTAAAGAAACGCACTGTGGGGATTTACGTTACGGCAATCAGTATTATGATTATGCCGAAGGCACGATGGTTTTCTTTGCACCAGGGCAGGTCATTACTAACGAACCGGAGGGGGAAATGCACCAGCCCTATGGCAAAGCCCTGATTTTTCATCCCGATTTGCTGAAATGCACGAGCCTGGGCAAGCAGATTCACGAATACTCTTTTTTCGATTATCAGTCGAATGAGGCCTTGCATTTGTCTGATAAGGAGAAAGAAACGGTAAATGCCTGTTTGGGAAATATTACTACCGAAATCAGTCAAAACATTGATCGGCATAGTAAAGCGTTGATTGTAGCCAATCTTGAACTGCTGCTCAAGTACTGTACCCGCTTTTATGACCGCCAATTCATCACCCGCGAGCAGGCCAATCAAGGAATTGTCGAGCAGTTTGAATTGAAATTAAAGGAGTATTTACGCAGTGACCAGCTCAAAACCGAGGGCGTACCCACGGTTGCTCACTTTGCCCGTGAGTTACATTTATCCCCTAATTATTTCGGGGATGTCATCAAAAGGGAAACGGGCAAAACGGCCTTAGAATTCATTCAGCTTCATATCATTAATCTAGCGAAGGGATGGATATTTGATACCAATAAATCCGTTAGCGAAATTTCGTACGAATTGGGCTTTAAGTACCCTCAGCATTTTACTCGGTTCTTCAAACAGAAAGTAGGCGTAACGCCTCATGAGTATAGAAGTATGAATTAGCTGGTAGAGCCGATGCAAATAGATAAGTTCGATTTCTTTC
>NZ_NJAG01000076.1 GCF_002872335.1 Siphonobacter sp. BAB-5405
TTGGAGAACCGGGTCAAAACCGGGTAGCAATCTTATTTAACGACATTTTAATGCGGAAGCAGGCCGAAGAAGCTCTACGCGATAGTCAACAACGCTACCACTCACTGCTAGCGAATCTTCCCGATTACGCCATCTACCGGTTGGACGCCAACGGCACCATTACCGAATGGAACGAGGGAGCCCTGCGTATGAAGGGCTACTCCGCCGAAGAAGCCGTGGGGCAACCAGCCTTTCTTTGCTATACGCTGGAAGACCGGGCAGCGGGTGAAGCCGAGCAAGAACTCTTAAAGGCCGCTCAGACGGGCCGTGTAGAAAAAGAAGCTATTCGCTTACGCAAAACAGGTGAACGCTTCTGGGTCAACGAAATCACCACGGCTATTCACGATGCTCAGGGGCAGCTTGTTGGCTTCACTAAAATCAGCCGGGACATTACCCGTCGCAAGCAGGCTCAGGCGTTGCGGCGGCAATTAGAACAGCGAACGCGTTTAGCGGTGGAGGCAGCCGAGATGGCCACCTGGGAATGGCATCTGGTTACGGATGAAGTCTACTGGAACGAGCAGCATTTTAAGCTTCTGGGAATGCCTGTGGAGCCGCATCCGCAGCGATCTCAGGCCTTTGTCAGCCGAATTCATCCCCAGGATCGGGACTGGGTAGTAAACGAATTAACGAGGGCCATTGACGAGCAAAGTCTGTTTGATACCGAGTTTCGTATCATTCGTGACGACCAAGTCACTCGCTGGATGAGTGGGTATGGACGCGTGACTGGGGAAGAAGACGGCAGGCCGGCCCAAATGAGTGGCATCATGTTCGATATCACCGATCGTAAAACCGCTGAAGAAGCCTTGCGAGCCAGTGAAGAACGGATGAATAAGCTAATTTCACTCATGCCGGCGGGGCTTTATACCTGTGATGTCAAGGGAAGGATTACCTATTTCAACCGCCGGGCTGTCGAGCTCTGGGGCCGAAAGCCCAGGTTTGAGGATACGCAGGATCGATTCTGCGGAGCCTTCCGCTTGTGGCAGCCGGATGGCTCACCTTTGGTGCACGTCAAATCAGCCATGGCCGATGCAGTCCAGAAAGGAATCTCGTTTAGAGATCTGGAAGTGCGGGTGGAACAACCCAATGGCAATCGCCTGACTGCTTACGTAAACATCGACCCCTTGTTTGATGAGGAAGGCAAGCTTATGGGGGCCATCAACGTGTTTATGGACGTGACTAAACAGAAAAAAGCGGAAGAAGGGCTTAGGGAAGCCGATCGACGCAAGAATGAGTTCCTGGCCATGCTGGCTCACGAGCTTCGTAATCCTATGGCTACGCTTGGCAATGGTTTACAGATTCTTTCGCTAACGGCCTCGGCGAATACCCAGGCAAAATCTGTGCTGGAGATGATGTCTCGCCAGACCGAGCATCTAGTACGGATGGTCGATGACCTGTTGGATGTCAGCCGGATTAGTCAGGGTAAAATCGAACTCCGAAAAGCGAGCGTCAACCTGGTGGAGCTTACCCGTCAGGCGATAGAATCTGTACAAGCGTTAGTACAGCAAAAGCAGCAGCAGCTAACCGTCCGTTTACCAGCGACTCCGGTTAAGCTCGAAGGAGATGCCACGCGGCTGGTGCAGATGGTGATGAATCTCTTGACCAATGCCTCTCGCTATACTCACCCAAAGGGCACGCTTCACGTAAGCCTAGAACACCAAGGCCAAAGAGCTCTTTTACGCGTTGAGGATACCGGTATTGGCCTAAGTCCGGATCAGCTGACTTCGATTTTCGAATTGTTTGTGCAAGTCGATAACTCCCTGGCCCGCTCCGAAGGGGGACTGGGTTTAGGACTCACCTTAGTCAAGCAGATTGTAGAACTGCACGGTGGAACCGTAGAGGCCCAGAGTAAGGGCCTAGGTCAGGGTAGTACATTCCTGGTCAGCTTGCCCACCTCAACCGAGGCCAATGGCCATCTATGCTAAAAAAAGAAGCGGAGCGAAGAGCCCTTCGTCTATTAATCGTGGATGATAATCTCGATGCTACCTTCACCTTAAGTATGCTTTTAGAGCTTAAGGGTTATGAGGTACACAGCAGGAATAGTGGTAAAGAAGGAGTATTAGCGGCGGGAAGTCTTAAACCCGACGTTGTTTTGTTAGATATTGGTATGCCGCAGATGAATGGCTATGAAACCTGTCAAGAGATGCGTAAGCAGCCTTGGGGTAAAGATTTATTTATTGTTGCCGTGTCTGGCTATGGACAGCACGAAGACAAACAGAACGCTAAAGCAGTTGGGTTCGATGACCATTTAACGAAGCCGATTGATTTGAATGCACTGCTCCAATTACTCTCAAAGTTAGCTTAATAAAGCGTTTGGATTTAGTTCAGATTCAAAAGATCGGGGATTTCTTGGCATACAAGCGAAAGAATTTAATTTAAAAATGAGCAATAATACTTATTGTACTAAATAGCTATTAGGATGTAAACAACCCTGCCAATATTCATAAATTGATTTCATTTGTTGCTTTAAATCTTCATAGGTGTTTGCTTTTTGATAAAAGCCCTGTACACTTTGAAAATAGGCCTGATTAACAAGAGTAGCATTAGCTGCCGTAGTTAAAAACACGAAGGGAATAGCTTTTTTTCTTAAAAAGTCACTTTCAGCAATGGCTTGATGGAGCTCCAAACCATTCATAATCGGCATATTTACATCACAAAGAATCAAAAACGGTTGTCTTTGTGTCGTGCACAGATAATCTAAAGCTAGCTTTCCATTGTTAAAAAATAGAAGTTCATTTTCGACGCCTAATTCGGTAAACACACTTTTAATTAAGAATTGATCATCTTGATCATCTTCAATGGACACAATGGGGCCTTTAGTCAACATAAGTAAGGTTTTATTTTGGATGCAAAGAAAGCCTATCTTTAGTATTTTGGCCTTATGTATCTTCTCCGCATAGTAAGAAAACGTGCGTAAAGGGAATATATCACCTCATATATGAGGCGGATGAAATAGCTATCTAAGATCATATTATTGCAGGCTTTTATGTATAGACTCCATAAGCTGGCTTAAGCGTGTATCACTACTATCCAGGTAAAGCTTATGTAGATAGTAGTGATAATCAGCCTTTAAAAGAACGCAATCCTGCTGCCCTACCTTTCTTATGAATACAATCCCCAAATCTTCGAGCATAGACATTCTATGCTGAAATTGGTCTAGTAAGAGCGATTTAAAGCGTTGACGGAGGGTACAATAAAGAAGATCTGCGGGTACATAGGAAGTATGGATCAATAGGCCTAAGGTGTAGAAATAGAAAGCCTTATCTAATAGTTTGAATAGCTGTAACTGTTTTGAACCTGATAAATCGTTCATAGGCGTGGTGTTGAAACAAAAACGAAAGTATACTTAAAACTTGTCTAATATTATTTAATTTTCTGATATTCAGATATATACGTAAAGTAGAGCAGTGATTTAACGTTAACTAGTGACTTTATGTAAAATGGGGAACTGGAAATGCTCGGTATAGTTATACCGGGCGTTTTTAATAATTAGGCCGCTAGTAATTGCTGCCAAAAGGCTTGAATAGCCAGGTAACCACTAGGTTTAGTGATAAAGCGGGTAGCTCCTTTGCCATGAGCTTGCGTTTGAAGCTGACTATCTTCACGAGAAGTGAATAAAATGATAGGCAAATTTTCCAGACCGAGGAGTGTCTAAGATGTTCTAGAAAGTCTAATCCGTCCATCCCTGGTAGATCATAGTCGAGTAAGATGAGCTGAGGTTTTATAAAGCAATCTTCTAAATACCGAAGTGCTTCTTCAGCGGAACGAACAAAGTACAACCGGCAGGCCGGGGCCTGCTTCTGATAGGACCATTCTAATAGGGAACAATAATCTTCATTATCTTCAATTACTAGAAATAGAGGAAGTGGTTTACTAGAAAACGGCATTAGGGTGTATAGGGATAACATCATTCTGAAACGAATGATGGTTTAACTCTAAAGAAGTATGCCTCCTAGTGCTTGAATACTTATGTTTCTTTAACACTAGTTAATACTATGTTACAGTTCTTGAGTGGTTGTTTGTAAAATGTTATAAGGGGAAACAACATTATTTAAGAGTTTTTCAATTTTGATCTTCTTGATGATCTGAGTAACCAAAAAGGAGAGTGATAGAATGAACCAAAGCCAATAGTCATATTTTAAAGCCCAATAAAAGAAAGGTAAGCTTAACAATAACCACTCTAACAGAACAGCCTTCAATACACTTAATTGGCTGAATTTGTACAAAATAGCATCTAGTATAAGTACAGAAAGAT
>NZ_NJAG01000077.1 GCF_002872335.1 Siphonobacter sp. BAB-5405
AGATAATGAGGACATTTATACGGTTGGTATTGAATTTGGGTTGGCTGGGCTTGAATTAGAATCGTCGCAACTAACACATTGGTCTCAAGACTTTAGTGAAGAAGAAGTTGAGATTGCCTGTCGCTATGCTTTTCGAGAACTAAATAGATTCCCAAGCTGGTTTCCAAGGCTATACGAGCAACATCCCCAAAAAGTTAGTGAGCTAGTTATTCAGGAGATTGGCTGGGAACTAGAATGTTTAAAGGAAAACAAGCATTATGTTTTAAGCAAAGTTTGTTGGAGTGGGGAATGGCTATGGAATAGCATCGCTGAAGCTATGCTAGTATTACTAGATAAAGAACCAATCCACATTAGTATCTTAAAGGATTTGCTCAAAATTGTTCAGGGAAGTTCGAGCATTTCAAACCATATGCTTGCTCAACTAGCTGAACGGAAGTGTAACGTGCCTATTTCTATAGCGACTATTCCCTACTGGTATGCAACCTGGATAAGCGTAGACCCCAAGCAAGCAATTAAACCCTTTTCTGATTGGTTAGCCGCAATCAATTTGCATGATCAACAGAAAGCTACCCAAAAGGCTATGATCATGATAGTGGCTCTTTTAGGAAAAAGACGTTCAGGGTCAGGTTTTAGAGAAGCTTTCAAAACGCCTACACACTTGATGCAGCTTTACCAGCTAATGCATCAGTACATCCGCTTCGAAAACGATCTTCATAGAGCTAACTCAGGAGCCTATTCTCCCGAATTACGTGATGATGCCCAAGAAGCCCGTGATTACTTGTTGTCCATGCTCAATACGATTCCGGGTAAAGAAACGTATTTGGCTCTTAAAGAACTAGCTAGAACGCATCCGGTTGAAGAGTCTCGGAAACGGTTAAAACAATACGCGAAAGAACGCGAGGAAATAGATGCAGATAGTTCACCTTGGACCTCTTCTCAATTTAGTGAATTTGCTAAAACAATGGAGTGTACGCCGTCCAACCATCGCGAACTATTTGATTTGGGGGTTCAGCAATTATTGGACTTGAAACACAGCCTTGAAGAAGGGGATGACAGTATTGCTTCTACATTAGCAAAGGAAGATCAAGAAGCGGGCATCAGAAAAGTGATAGCCAATTGGTGCGGAAGCCGTTCCTTCGACAAATATGTAATTACCCAAGAAGAGGAGCTTGCCGATGCAAAAAGGCCCGATTGCCGTTTTAGTAGCTCACGCTTTAATGCTCCCGTTCCAGTTGAACTCAAACTGGCTGATAATTGGGGTGGGCCAGACCTTTTTGAAAGATTAGAGAATCAGTTGTGTGGAGATTATTTACGAGACAACCACTCTAGTCGGGGAATATTTGTACTCGTATATCGGGGCAAAAAGATAACTTGGCAGTTACAGGAAAGTAATGTAAAAGTGACTTTTGCTGAACTTGTCGAGGCATTACAAGCCCACTGGATGCAACTATCCCCTAGTTATCCTAAGATTGAACAAATAGCAGTCATTGGTATCGACTTGACAAAGCGAACGAACCGAGTAAAACCCGCTAAAAAGAAATAGGCTTATAAGCTTCCTGTAGAAAAAAAATAGATTAACTTAGATAGGACCTATGGGAATTACGAGAGAAATGACAAAAACCTTATGGCATTTTACAAACGAACCTTTTCAAAACGTTATTAAAAGTAACGTTAATTCTTTATGATTTTAATTCATTATCTACACAAGTATGTCTAGATAGAGGATTAAGATAGTCACTAAGCTACAACCTGCTTTAGAAATGCTGATTTACTTTCAAATACCGGTGTATGAACTTGCCTTGCAAATTTGTTCATGAGCACAAGCACGTTCAAGTGGTTTGGGTATGAGTCTTGATGTATTGTTTAGGCGTAAGATGCGTAGCTTTTTTGAAGGTCGTGTAAAACGTAGTTTTGGAATTAAAACCCGCTTTGAGACCCATACCCAGCAGATCTATATGCTTGAGGTCATCAGATAATAGCAGGGCTTTCGCTTCCTGAATTCGCAGTTCATTAATAAACTGGTAAAAGTTCTTACTCAATCCAGTATTAAGTACGTACGATAACTCATGGGTGGTGATACCTGTTTTCAGTGCCAAGCTGAAAGGGTGAGCTGTGGATCAAGATAGAGTTTCTCTTCCTGAGTCTTTTGCAGGATGATCCTTTGGAGCTTGCCAACCTGAGCGGGCGTCAGTCGTTCATTTGTCTCTTTCTTGGCTTCTATCTCGTCTTTTTCTACGGGAAGAGAAGCCTCTGTTAGATAAATGGATTGCTGAGTTAAGCTGGTATAAGCCAGCACAATAATCCCTCCAAAATAGAGAATCGGGGAAAAAGGAGTGATTTCAGTAATGAACAGGCTCAGGAGGCGAATACACATCAATACTAGCACTGAAGCCAGGAGGTAGCTGAGCCACTTCAGATCAATGTTTTCGGTAAACGAAGAGAGGAATAGGAGGTTTGCTTGGTGACGACGGAGTAGAGCAAAGCAGCTCATCCAATAATACATCATCTGGCCCAGGAAAAAATACCGGATTATAACCTGATCCAAGCCGGCAGGGAAGGTACATAGGCCTCAGGGCTAGTGAGAGCGGGTATTAGGTAAACTAGAGAAAAGAGCAGAAAAAGAAGAAAAGGCACAAAATGCAGGAGCCTGTTCTTAGGTAATAAAGAAGGTGCTACGTAATAATTTACGGCCATATATAAACAGGGAAGCATGGCCCACCTGGGTAATTCCAAGAGATGAGACCACCCGCCGGCATCCAGCTTAAATGCTTCCAGAAAAGGTTGGGTAAAGGTACAGGCCAGGATGAAATAGAAGGTTCCCAGCCATCGGTCGGCGGACGGGTTCACCTTGGTAAACCCCAATAAAAACAAAGATCCCAACAGAACTAATGCTCCAGCTGAAAAGGCAAAGAACGTAGCTAAGATCGGTAAGTCGGACATAAGCTCATGGGCAGGGCTGCTGAATGGGTGGAATTGAAAACTTTTAGTGGTTTTACAGCCAGAGGGGAACGCCAATCCAGCCGTGTATCGTCAACAGCACAACCAAGTAAAACAAAAAGATACTATTGAAAAGTAAGGCAAATCTGATCCAGGGTTTCGTTAACTCATCCCACTGGCGGTACAAAGCGTAGGCTCCCAGGATAACCCCTATGGCAAATAAGATCATACCGGCGAAGATAAAGAAACTGGTTGCATTTAGGTAGGTAAAGCGTTCTTTATGAATCGCATCCGTTACTCCCAGGAGTCGATACGATAGGCCCAGACAAAGAATTCCCACCGATGAAAAAAACGGGATAGAAAACTGCCTCAGTTTAATTTTTTTAGCTGGTATGAGAAATACGCCTACCATTGTATAGAGCAGGCACAGGCAGGCGGCAAGGAGTCCCAGGTAGATAGGTATTTTTTGCAGGAGGATCGGTGCGTACGATGTTTTTCTGTAAAATCGGTTGCCGTACCCTTGAAAAAACGCACGGCCTTCTCCATCCTGGCCTATCACGGCAGAAGGGATGATGTCTCCTTTGAATCGAAAAAGCCCCTT
>NZ_NJAG01000018.1 GCF_002872335.1 Siphonobacter sp. BAB-5405
CAACTAGGTACGATTAAGACTGCGGGCTTTAAACAGGGGTTGGGTTAGGATCATGATTTCAATTCCAACTAGGTACGATTAAGACATCGGGGGTGTGCCCTCTTTGAAATACATGTTCGTCAAATTTCAATTCCAACTAGGTACGATTAAGACCTAGATAAAGGCAATCTCGAAACTGTCGTGTCACTTATTTCAATTCCAACTAGGTACGATTAAGACTACGAACAGCAGAAGCCCATGTCTCCTGCCATTCTCATTTCAATTCCAACTAGGTACGATTAAGACCCCGTCGTTAGATAGGGTTTTGCGTAGAAGTCTATTTCAATTCCAACTAGGTACGATTAAGACAAAAGCCTACGTCGAGCTATTGACGGGCAAACTCAATTTCAATTCCAACTAGGTACGATTAAGACGATACGCTGGAATATATCGACCAGAGCCTGCATCATATTTCAATTCCAACTAGGTACGATTAAGACCGACTGGACAAGGGATTGATTATCTTAAGACCTATAATTTCAATTCCAACTAGGTACGATTAAGACAGGGGTTGGGTTAGGATCATGCGGCCCCGTGGTTTAATTTCAATTCCAACTAGGTACGATTAAGACAGGCTATTTTTTACTGATTGAAGCAGACGACGTAACATTTCAATTCCAACTAGGTACGATTAAGACCCCAACTACCGAGCCCCTCAAATCTCCGCAGGGCGTTTAAAAATGGACATTTCTTCGTCAGAAAACAAGACCTTACTGCGTCGATCAGCAATGATACGATTTTACCGGGAGATCGACGACTCGCTTTAGGGCTCTGGAAGGCCGTTTTGCTGGAAAAAGGGGAGGATGGACCGTCGGAAATCGTCAGCCTGTAGCGGCATCGACGACGAGCCAGATTACTGAATCACCTCCTTCAATTGCAGCAAACTACTGATTTCGTAGGTAGGATGGAGCTGCCGGCAGGCTTCAGGATCACCAAATCCGTACGTGGCCCAGCAGGAATCAATCGCACAGTTGTTGGCGTATTGCAGGTCCATGCTGGTATCGCCGATCATGAGGGTACTGTTGCCCGAATGAAGATCGAAATGCGGCTGAATGACGTTGGTATAACTCTCCGGGCTGGGCTTTTTCGGCATCCTCCGCAGTAAAGGACTGCCATCGCCCAGAATCAGTGAGACGTAAGGCGTCAATCCCAGATAATCCAGCGAAGTTTCGATGGAACGAATGCCCTTATTACTAATGACAACCACGTGTTTCCCCTGTTCAACCAGATGCTCCATCAGGTCTTTGGCTCCCGGATAACATTCCACCAATCGGTACGCATCCTGGTCGTAAATGGCCCGGTAGGTCGTCACCCATTCGTTGACTTCATCGATCGACAACGCCGGATTCAGTACCTGAAATGCCTCACCCATTACCAATCCTTTGCTGACGACAGCTTCCAGTTCAGCCAGGGGCGGAACCGGCACGCCGTAATGGGCGAAGGTAGGCGGGAAGGTCGCTAAAATGGCCTGGCGGGAATCACAAAGCGTACCGTCGTAATCAAACAGAATCAGGGAATACGGTTTCATGCCAATGGGATACAGAGAATGATAGGAAAAAGCTTCCAGCCTGAGTAACAGACTGGAAGCCTGACCGATCGGGATCGTATAACGTCGATCGGTCTGCCTAACTTATTTCAGCAGGGCAAGATTATACAATTCGTACCAGTCTTCGTGCGAAAGCTTGATGTCGGCCGCACTGACGGCATTACGAATACGTTCTTCCGACAGCGATCCAATAATGGGTAAGGTTCCCAGCTGATACAGCCAGGCTACGGCAATCTGCTCGACGTTGGCGTCGTATTTGCGACCCATTTCTTCGAGTTTCGAGCGGAGTACAACCGATTTCGCGTCCGAACCATTCAGGATACGTCCACCCGCCAGGGGAGCCCAGGCTAGCGGTTTGCTGAACCGTTGCTTGATAAAATCAAGGCGTCCGTCTTCAATCGCCGTGGTATTCGACAGGTTCAGCTCGATGTGGTTCGTTACGATGGGCCGCTTCAGGTTCGATTCCAGTAACTGGTGCTGGAACACCGTGAAATTACTGACCCCCAGGTGCTTGATTTTACCGGACTTGACGAGTTCCATCAGCGTACGGGCGGTCTCTTCGGGTGGGCAGAGGCGATCCAACTGGTTGAGCAGGAAAATATCCAGGTAATCCGTTTTCAGTCTTCGCAGGGAATTGTCCACGCTCTCGGTGATGTACGCACTGGTGTTGTCATAATACGTAAAACCGTGAGCCGATTGACGAATGCCGCACTTGCTGAAAAGAACCAGAGCTTCGCGTTTGACGGACTTTTGCTGAATGACTTTACCGAAATATTCTTCGATGGTATGGTTTCCGTAATGATCGGCGTGGTCGAAGGTATTGACCCCGAGTTCCAGGCATAAGTTGACTACTTTTTCCATCGACGTGAGGGTTTCGGCACCTTTGTCTTCCCAACGCCAGAATCCATAAATTGCTTCCGAAACTTTGGGTCCGGAGTCACTCAAATACACTTTTTGCATACTAAAAGAGATTATAATAACCGTGGTCTAACGTGGGGTGTACGTCAGGACTTTCGGTCAAAAGTAGCATTAATTCCTAATGCAAAACAGGTTTTTGCGTCTGTAAACCCTATTTTACTTGGTCAGTCGCAGATTTAACAAAATATTTATACAGCCTTTTCCTTTGGTAAAAAGCCATAGAATCCATAAGTTAGCAATTCGCAGAATGAATTTTACCTTGACCAAAACATTTACTTGAAAGCTTTTTCGGATCTAGTGCTCGTAAACCAATTGAAAGCAGAGGACGATCGGGCTGCTTTCAATGAGCTGTATTTACGGTACTGGAAGGTCATCTACGACATTGCTGCGAAAAAGTTACAAGATCCGGACCTGGCCAAGGATGTCGTGCATGATTTGTTTGTCGAACTCTGGTACAAACGCCATACGCTAGTCATCCATACGACCTTTGCGGGCTATCTCTATACGATGCTCAACCATCGGTTCATTGACCTGCAACGTAAAAAAGCCGTCCACACGCGGGCTCAGAACGAGTTGCTCAAAACGCACGAAACCGCCAGCGAAAGCGTGCACGATTCCTTCATTTACGCGGAGCTGGAAACGCGGCTTATGCATCGCATTGAGCACCTGCCCCCGGCCATGCGGCAAATCTTTCTACTCAGTCGGCAGGAGCAATTATCCCCGCAGGAAATCGCCGAACGCTTATCCCTTTCTACCCAGACGGTCAAAAACCAGATTCAGAACGCCCTGCTTCGTCTGAAGGAGTTTCAAATGGAGAAATAAGCAGATGCTTTCGGTGTTCGTGTCGAACGTATAGGTAGGCGAGTCTAGTCCGAAACAGAACACGCCACTCGACTTTGCTGCCCCAAGAACTCAACCTTTTACCAGCCTCCGTATCCTCCACATCGGAAAAATCAACCGAAGCAAGCCTTCTTACACCCTTTTGAGGAAACAAAAGAGTAGAGCCTTCCGCTCTCACCCATCCCTTATTTCGCCATTCCCCAACAACTAAATACCAACTATTAACTAACAACCAAAAACAGCCAACCAACAACTAAAAAAATAACGTACTCCTTCTGGTACGATCCACCCCCGACTTCGTCATGGGGGTATACGAAGTGTTGAACCTTCCACCGTACATGGATAAAGACGATTTATACCGACAGTTTGGGATGGAGGAGCCCGATGAGGAACCTTCGAATCGTGAACTGGAAGAGGAAATTTTACAGCGTATTCACGGTACGCTGGGCTTTGAAGCACCCCAGGTGCGACGCTTTCGCTGGGCCTATGGGCTGGCGGCCAGTATTGTGTTGCTCCTCGGTAGCGTAGGCATCTACTACTGGATGGCTCGCGATACGCAGGCCATTAGTATTCAAATCCCCGCGGGCAAAGTGCGGGAGATTAGATTACCCGATGGCTCCGTAGTCTGGCTCAATGCGGCCACGGCTCTGCATTACGCTCCGGATTTTAATCAGAACCGGGAAGTCTTTCTGGAAGATGGTGAGGCCTTCTTCCGGGTCGTTCACGATGAGAAACGACCCTTTGTGGTCCACGCCGGAAACGTACAGACCCGCGTGCTGGGGACTACCTTTCGCGTAAAAGCGTATCAGGCTCTCGAAACCATGCAGGTTTCGGTGGTTACGGGCAAAGTAGCCGTGAGCGAAGGCACGAAATCGCTGGCCGTCCTGGAGAAAAACCAGGAAATTACCTATCTAAAAACGGAACACAAGGCCATCGAACGGTCTATCGATGCCGCCGAAACCGTGGAATGGCAAACGGGAAATGTAGTCCTCAAGGCCGTAAGCTTCGCAGACATTGCCCTGGCGATTGAAAATGCCTACGGCGTTCGGGTCATTTTCAACCGGGCCACCTTCCGCAACTGCGTGAGCAGCCTTGCCTTTCAACCCCAATCGCAAAAACTCAGTGAAGTACTTGATTTAGTGAAAGATATCCAGGGAATTCAGTATGAAATTAAAGGAAAGGAGGTGCTGATTTCAGGAACTGAATGTCAGTAACAAAAGGAACCGTACCCGCGGAAACAGGTACGGTTCAGCCAGCAGCCCGGTGAATGAGGTAGGAGTCGGACACCGGAAAACCGCCGCTGGGTTTAATACAGGGATTAAACACACTTAAATGTATGAGAAAAAGCAAACGAATCAAACTCATGAGGGTTGGATTGATTGCGTGCGGCATTATGCTCACGGCGGCGGGGAGCCTGCTTGCCGAGAATAGCTACAGCCAGCATCTGATCAGTAAGAAAGTAACGCTTGAACTCCGGGAAACGTCGCTGGAAAAAGCCATCGAAACTCTGCGGAAGACGAGCCACATTGATTTTACCTACAACAACAACGAACTAAGAAAAATTAAGGTATCGGCGGGAACATTTACCAATGATAACGTCGGCCATGTGCTCACGACTCTATTAGACCACACGGCGTACGCGTACCGCGAAACCGATCACAGCATTGTTATTTTTAAACGTCGGGAGGCCCTCCCCGTACCGCCAACGCCGGTTCATCAGCCCGTAGTAGCGGCGACGGTGAAAGAAATGGCCGTTCGGGTCAAAGGGAAAGTGATTGACAGTAAGGGTGTTACGTTGCCCGGCGTTAGCGTCGTCATCAAGGATAGTCAACGGGGTACGCTCACCGATCAGAAGGGAGAGTTTACGCTCGATAACGTGAAGGAAACGGATGTACTGATTTTTACCTTCGTTGGTTTCAAAACCCAGGAAGTCGTACTGGGGAATCGCGTAGAACTGGAAGTCGTACTCGATGAATCCATCAAAGGATTGGACGAAGTCGTCGTGGTAGGCTACGGCACCCAGAAGAAAGGGAACCTGACCGGAGCCGTATCGACCGTAGAAACCGATAAATTTTTGAAATCCCGTCCGGTTACCGACGTCGCTCGCAGCTTGCAGGGAGCGGTGCCGGGGCTGACGATCTCGACGACGAGCGGTGACCTGGGTACAAATCCCCAGATTCGCCTGCGGGGCCTAACGGGCTCGCTCAACGCCGGAAACGGGGCCCAACCCCTGATTCTGGTTGATAACGTTGAAATTCAGAGTCTGCAAATGGTCAACCCGGATGATATTGAATCCATTTCGGTCCTGAAAGATGCGGCGTCCACGTCGATTTACGGAAGCCGGGCGGCCTGGGGTGTTGTGCTGATCACGACGAAATCGGGTAAGAAAAATACCCGGAGTCAGGTTACTTATTCCACCAACTTTGCCTACAGTACCCCCACGACGACCCCAAAAATCGCCGGTGCCGCCGACGGTCCGGAATACGCTCTGGCGGCAGCTCGCCGTACCAATCCCGCGGCTACGACCTTCGGAACGGTAGGGATGTATTTCACCGATGAAAGTATTCAGCGAATCCGCGACTGGAAATCTCAGTACGGCGGCCAAAATCTGGGCAACGATATGGTAATGGGCCGTGATTTTGAAATCAAGGACGGCCGTTTGTACTTCTACCGCCCCTGGGACGCCGAGGCCATGTTCATGCGGAAATGGGCTCCCCAGCAAACGCATAACCTGGGTATCACGGGCGGTTCGGACAAAACCAGCTATAACCTGAGTATAGGCTATCTGGGTCAGGAAGGGGTACTGAAAGACAAAACAGACAAATTTGACCGCTATAACGGGACGTTCAGTATCAATTCTTCCATCAACAAATGGCTGGACGTCAACGGAAAAATCCTCTTTTCGAAGAGCGTATTCGAGACTCCCTTCTCCTTTGGGGGTACGGTTTATGATCCGCTGTACTACATCTATCGCTGGCATCGGGTCTATCCCTACGGTACCTACGAAGGCCGGCCCTTCCGCAGTGCGGTGACGGAAACGCAGCAGGCTCAGATGATCAACACGACGGAAAACTTCCTGCGGGCTACCATCGGCGGGCGACTGAAACTGATGGAAGGACTCACCATTGACGCCAACTATACGTACTCCAACACCAATCGGCACGTGCGGGATGTCGGAGGAAAAGTAATGGCCTGGAATCAATGGAATGGGGTACCGCTGAAGTATGAATCGTACGCGAGTGCTACCTATGACCGGGTCATCTATCGGTCCCTCTGGAATGAACTGCACACGGTGAAGGCTTTTGGTACCTATCAGAAAGAACTGACCAATCACTCCTTCAAGGTCATTGCCGGGATGGATATGGACATTAGTCAGGATTGGGACCAAAGCTCCGAGCGACGCGGACTGATTGACATGAACCTGGGCGAACTCCCCCTCGCTACGGGAGATCAGTACGTAGGCGGGAGTCGGGGTCACTGGGCTACCCAGGGTTTCTTTGGACGGATTAACTACGGCTACAAAGACAAATTCCTGCTGGAGCTGAACGGCCGCTACGACGGTTCGTCGTTCTTCCCCACCCGTACCCAATGGGCCTTTTTCCCCTCGATCTCTGCCGGATACGTCCTTACGGAAGAACCTTTCATGAAGCCCATCGAGCCGGTGCTGAGCTCGCTGAAAATCCGGGGGTCTTACGGTTCGCTGGGAAATACGGATGTGGGTACGACGACGTTCCGACCCACGATGGGTACGACCAACTCCAGCTGGTGGATCGGCAGTACCAATATGCTGACGGTGAATACGCCCGCTCTGGTACCTGCTGCACTGACCTGGGAAACCATCCGTACGCTTGATTTTGGAGCCGACGCCAAGCTGTTGAACAACAAAGTAGGCGTGACGTTTGACTGGTATAAACGTACAACCAGCGATATGATCACGACGGGTATTCAGTTGCCGAGTTCCTTCGGGGCGGCAGCTCCCCGCCGAAATTATGGCGAAATGCAAACGACGGGCTGGGAACTGGCCGTTGATTTCAACCACGGATTCACGAATGGGCTGAACATCAATCTGGGCTTAAACCTGTCGGACTTTACTGAAAAAATCACCCGTTTTGATGGAACGCTGGTGAATGGCAACTACACCGGGAAAAACCTCGGCGAAATCTGGGGCTACGAAACCGACCGCTTTTTCACGAAAGACGATTTCAATCAGGATGCAAACGGAAATCTGCTACGCGACGCGACGGGCAGGTATATCCTGAAAGACGGTATCCCCAACCAGACCCGCCACGAATCCGGCTGGTTCTTCTACGGACCCGGCGACGTGAAGTATAAGGATCTCAATGGAGACGGCACCATTTTCACGGGAAGTAGCAGTCTGGAGGATCACGGTGATCTGAAAGTCATCGGTAACTCGACGCCCCGGTATCAGTATGGGGTGCGACTGGGAGCCGACTGGAAAGGTTTCGATTTCAATATGTTCTGGCAGGGGGTAGGCAAACGCGAACTCTGGCCTTCGGGCAGCATTTTCATTCCGGGTTTCAACCCCAGTGATGCCATGTATGCTCACCAGATGGATTACTGGACGGAGGAAAATCCGAATGCGTTTTACCCACGCCCAACCAATACGGGCCAATCCAATAACACACAGAACTTTCTGATTCAGAGTAAGTATCTGCTCAATATGGCCTATTTGCGGTTGAAAAACATGACGCTGGGCTATACCCTTCCAAAAACGCTGACGGAACGCATTCGGATTGAGCGTTGCCGGGTATATGTGAACGGCGAAAACCTGCTGACCTTCGACGATCTATCCATTCCGATTGATCCGGAAGTAGGGTACCTGCGGTCAAACAGCCCGGCGGTAACGTTTGGTCGGGTGTATCCGTACCGTCGCACGTTCTCTTTCGGTCTTCAACTCACCTTTTAATCAGAGCCAGCGATGAAAAAAATAGCGATTCTCTTGTCCGCCGCCCTGCTTTTTCTGGTGGGTTGTAAGGACGATTTACTAACGCGTTCGCCCCTCGACGCCCTCTCGGACGAAACCTACTGGACCAATGAAGCCAACGTCCGGACCTTTGCCTGGGGTTTTTATACCCGGTATTTTGATGGCTACGGATCCAGCTTTACGCCGGGACGATACTTCAACGGACAAACATTAAACGACGATTTTGCTCCGGCGAGCCCGACGCAGTTTACCCGAAATGTACCGGCTACGAGCAGTAACTGGACCTTTGCCTGGGTACGGAAAGCAAACCTCTTCAAGGAACGGATTCAGCGGGTACCGATGGAAGCCGAAGCCATTCGGCACTGGACGGGCATAGCCCGTTTTTTCCGGGCGATGGAATACCATGAACTCGTTCGTCAGTATGGCGATGTGCCGTTTTTTGACCAGGTGATTGGGGAAACCGATTTTGCTCAACTCTACAAACCCCGCGACCCGCGTACGGTGGTGGCGGATAGTATGCTGGCCGATTTGCAATACGCAGCGGCCAACGTACGGGCGGACGACGGCGAGAAAGGATTAACCGTGAATAAAAGCGTTGTACTCGCATTTATGTCCCGCATTATGCTCTACCACGGAACCTTTCTGAAGTACCACAGCATCGACCAGAATCGGGCTAAAACTTACCTGGAAGCGGCGAAATGGGCAGCAAATGAAGTCATCACTTCGGGTCGGTACGCGGCTACGGACACGTACCGCTCGATGTTCAGTTCGCTGAGTCTGGCGTCCTCGAAGGAAATGATTCTGTACCGGAAATACGAAACCGGTATGCTGACGCACTCGCTGAACAGTTATAACAACAAGGAGCCGCAAACGGGGGTCTCGAAAGATGCCATCGAATCGTACCTGAGCAAGGATGGCTTGCCCATTCAGCTTTCGCCGCTGTACAAGGGGGATAAGGGGATTGCCAATGTCATGGCCGATCGCGACCCCCGGCTGCCCGCAACGATCGTGAACCAGCTACGGGTGAGTAAGTACGCCGCCAACTTTTCGTCAAGCGGATACGCGACGCACAAATTCCTGAACGAAGAAACCAGGGAATTACCCGAAGGCAGCGGCTCGCTCAACCAGACCGACGCCCCCGTCATTCGCTACGGCGAAGTACTGGTTAACTACGCGGAGGCTGGTGCCGAACTGGGTACGCTCACGCAGGCCGATCTGGACAAGTCGATTAACACCTTACGGCAACGTCCGGGGATTGCGATGCCGAAACTGGAAGTCAGTGGCACAAGTCCGGCGGTGAATGGCAAGGTCTACGACGATCCGTCCCGCGATCCTTCGGTTCCCGCCCTGATCTGGGAAATCCGTCGTGAACGCCGGATTGAACTGCTGCTGGAAGGCTTCCGTCTGGACGATCTGATTCGCTGGAAGAAGATGGAGTACGCCGATACGCAGGCAAATTCGGACATCAACCGGGGAGCCTGGATTCGCAAGGCCGATTACCCCAATACCGATGCCATTATCGAGGGAACAACGGAAGGCTACATCATTCCGGCTCCAAAACTCGAATCGCAACGTTTATTCACCGATCCCAAAGTGTATCTGACGCCCATTCCGCTCGATCAGATTACCCTGTACCGAGCCGCCGGATACGAACTCAAGCAAAATCCGGGCTGGGAGTAAATATTGTAGAGTGATTCAACTGCCAGCGATATGCTGGCAGTTGTGTTTTGGGTTAAATGAGGTTGGTTTTAGAGGTTCAGTTAACTATGTCGTCTTGAACAGACCGGGTTCGGTACTTCTTCCTGGCTGGCTAGTAGCCATTGAGCCTTTCAGGCTGGACCTCTCCACGACTAACCATTCCATGGGGGCCATCCCATGGTGGCGACAGCCTGCATTGGCCCAACGCTTTGCGGCTATCGTAGGTCGTTCAGTTACCCCATGGAATGGTCCAGCCTGGAAGGCTCAATGGCGGGAGAGGTTTTCATCTTTGGACAGCAGTTTTAGTGGTTTGTTGATAGTTAATGGTAGTTAGAAAACAGTCGAATAACTTCAAGGACGGCCTAAACCCCATCCCCGTCCTATCGCGAAAAGCCGCCTTTTTCATCCGCAACGCGGTGGCCTAAAGCGGGATGAAAAGAGCGGTGTTCGCGATACGGACTAAACGAACAGCCCTGCTAACGGCACCAAACTTCGTCTAGGTGAATAACGAAGCTCAAAAAGAAAAAAATTTTAGATGTAGAACATAAGGTACTGGTTAGCCGGTATACCGGCCGATATCCCGTCTGAGTTGACGATACTCTCCCAAACCCTATTAGTAAAATAACCTCCGTAAACATTTATTTATGAAACCCTTCTTCACGCTGCTCCTCTGCTGGCTCGCCCTACACACCTCGGCTCAGAGCTTTCAGTTTGCCTTTGTGACAGACTTGCACGTCGGCGGGGCAACCGGAGCCGATGATTTACGGCGTACAGTGAAAGACATCAACGCCAATCCTAATCTAAAGTTTGTCTTACTCACGGGCGATCTCACCGAATTCGGTTCGGACGAAGAGTTGCAACTGGCCAAAACCATCATCGATAGCCTGCAAAAACCCTGGTACGCCATTCCCGGAAACCATGACGCCAACTGGTCGGAAAGCGGGAGCAATACCTTCAAGCGGGTATTCAAAGGTGAATCGTTCTCCTTCGAGTACGGCGGTTTTGCCTTCATTGCGACGGCCTCAGGGCCGAACATGCGGATGGGGCCAGGGCAGGTTCCCCGCGAACATCTGGTCTGGCTGGATAGTACCTTGAATCATCTGCCCAATCCGAAAATTCCGATTGTCTACATCAACCACTATCCGCAGGATGCCTCGCTCAATAACTGGTATGATGCTCTGGACCGGGTGAAAAAACGGAATGTACAACTCTTTCTCTGTGGTCACGGGCACCAGAACAAGGTTTACGATTTTGAACACATTCCGGGGGTCATGGGTCGTTCGAACCTGCGGGCCAAAGCCGAAATTGGGGGCTACAACATTGTTACGCTGACGAAGAACGAAGCAGTATTCACGGAGAAAACGCCGGGTACCGATCAGCTACGTTCCTGGGCAACCATCCCGTTGTACGATCACGAATTTAGTAAGGATACGACGCATTTTCCGCGTCCTTCCTACGCCGTTAATGAACAATACGCTCAGGTTAAAACGCTTTGGCAGTACCAGGATAACAGCGACATTGGCTCGGGAATAACCGTACAGAATGACCTGACTTTGTGCTCGAATACGAATGGACTGCTGTATGCTTTGGACGAAAAAGGCCAGAAAAAATGGAGCTTCCAGACCGCAGGTAAAGTATACGCGACGCCAGCGGCGAATAAAAAATACGCCGTCATTGCCTCCAGTGATCGCTGGATTTACGCCGTAAACCGAAAAAATGGAACCTTACGCTGGAAGTATGAGACGGGCAAGGCCGCCGTGGGAAGTCCGGTCATTCACGAAAACGCGGTATACGTTGGCGGTTCAGACGGCCATTTTCGGGCTTTCGATTTGAAGACGGGAAAAGTAATGTGGGATTTTGACGGGGTCAAAGGTTTTATCGTGACCAAACCCCTGATTTACCAGAACAAGATCTACTTCGGCTGCTGGGCGAATGATTTCTACGCGTTGGATTTGAAGACGGGAAAACTGGTCTGGAAGTGGAACAATGGTTCGCCCAATCGCATGTATTCGCCCGCCGCCTGCTATCCAGTCGGGGTGAATAACCGCATTTTCATCGTCGCTCCCGATCGGTACATGACCGCCCTGGATGCCGCAACGGGTCAGGTCATTTGGCGGAAACAGAATCCGGACGTACGGGTACGTGAGTCGATGGGCCTTTCCACCGATGGCTCGCTGGTGTACGTGAAAACCATGCAGGGCAACGTTTACGGGGTTTCGACGACGGCCGCGGCCATGGAATTGCCCTGGAAAGCAGAGGTACAGTTGGACTATGAAATCTGTCCGACGGCAATTGTCGAAAAAGACGGAGTCGTCTACGTACCCGGCAATTCGGGCATGCTCACCGCCATTGACCGGAAAACCGGACAAACCCGCTGGCAGCATAAACTTTCCAACGCCCTGGTGAGTGGCATTACCCCGCTGGATCGGGGGAAGGTGCTGGTCAGTACCATGGACGGGAAAGTGACTTGCCTGCAAGGAAACTAAGCCTTCACGTTTTTCAGAAGCCGCCGTCGTTCCGCTGGGGAGTACGGCGGCTTTGCTTTTCAGGATTTTTCCTATCTTGATTGCCCAAACAACCGAAGGGATGGATTACCTCGAAAAAAACCGGAATACCTGGAATCAGCGAACCCTGTACCATTTGCAATCGGATTTTTATGATCTGGAAGGGTTCATGAAAGGAGCTACTTCGCTCAAAGACATCGAACTCGGCTTGTTGGGGGAGGTTGCGGGGAAAACGATCCTGCATTTGCAGTGCCATTTCGGTCAGGACACCCTTTCGCTGGCTCGCTTGGGAGCCAAGGTAACGGGCGTTGATTTGTCAGATATTGCCATTTATTCGGCGGAATCACTGGCGATTCAGATGGATCTGCTGACGCCTCAATTCATTTGTTCGGATGTTTACGATCTTAATCTCAATCAGCAGTTTGATCTGGTTTTTACCAGCTATGGCGTCATCGGCTGGCTACCCGACCTGGATCGCTGGGCGGAAGTCATTGCCCGCCATCTGAAGCCGGGTGGACGTCTGGTTTTCGCGGAGTTTCATCCGGTAGTCTGGATGTTCGACAGCCATTTCCGGTACGTGCAGTATTCGTATTTCAATACCGAAGCCATTGAAGAGACTACGCAGGGAACCTACGCCGATCCGGATGCTCCCATTACAACCGACTCGGTGGGTTGGAATCATTCGCTGGGTGAGGTACTGAGCAGCCTGATTAGTCAGGGATTGCAGATTAACTTCTTCCAGGAGTACGATTATTCGCCCTACGACTGCTTTGCCGAAACCGTGGAAGTAGAACCGGGCAAATTCCGGATTCGCCACCTCGACGCCAAAATTCCGATGGTCTACGCGTTGCAGGCCGTAAAACCGAACCCTGCGGAAGGGTATGCCGCTCCCGAAAACGTCTAATCGGAATAAAGACCTGCTTTTCCTCAATGAAGATTCGCTACACCCTCGTATGCCTGGCCCTGCTGGCCGCTTCCTCCGTTCAGGCCCAGAAGAAAAAATGGGTTTCCCTGTTCAATGGCAAAGACATTTCAGACTGGATCGTCAAGATTCACCACCACGATGTAAACGTCAATTACGGAAATACCTTTCGGGTCGAAGACGGCATGATTAAAGTTCGCTACGATCAATACGATCACTTCAACGAACAATACGGGCATTTGTACTACAAAACGCCTTTTTCGCATTACCACCTGGTCATTGAATACAAATTTGCCGATCCCTGGCGGAAAGATGCCCCGTCGTACACGATTCTGAATAGTGGCGTGATGTTTCACTCGCAGGATCCACGAACCATGCCGAAGGAGCAGGACTGGCCGATTTCGATAGAAATGCAGTTTCTGGCCGGGCTGGGGGATGGGAAACCGCGACCGACCGGAAATATGTGCTCGCCGGGTACCAATATTGTCTATAAAGGCAAACTGGACAAGCGGCACTGCATCGATTCCAACTCCAAAACCTACGGCAAAGATGAGTGGGTACGGGCCGAACTCATCGTACTGGGCGATTCGCTGGTGAAACACATCATCAACGGCGAAACGGTTTTGGAATACTCAAAGCCGCAGATTGGTGGCGATGTGGCGAATCGGTACGATCCAGCTCAGAAAGTGGACGGCAAAATTCTGAGTTCGGGCTTCATTGCTCTACAAAGCGAAGGGCAACCCATCGATTTCCGGAAGGTGGAAATTATGGATTTAAGTGAAGGCAAAGAGGGTAAAAAATAACCTTGCTTGCTCGTGACCCTGAAATCTTACTTCCTCCCGCTACTACATCTATGTTAGCGGGAGGAAGTAAGATTGGTAACGTGGGGATGTTATCCTAGTGTTACCATTGTAATCATCGCTTGCAGAAGTACCGTTCCGCGTGTTATTTCCGGGTTTAATACGCTCTGCTTATGAAAACGGTTTTTTCCCTTTCCTTGCTGGTTGTATTGCTAGGTTGTACGCGTCCGTCAGGTCGTTCGGGTGGCGATACGGTACGCGTCCTGACGTATAACATTCACCACGCCAATCCACCTTCCAAACCTGAGTTTATTGACCTGGAGGCCATTGCCCGCGTCATTAAAAACGATCAGCCAGATATAGTCATGGTGCAGGAGGTAGACGTCCGTACCCGCCGTTCCGGACAGGTGGATGAGGCCGAAAAACTGGCCCAGCTCACGGGTTTGCAGGCGTATTTTGTCAAAGCCATTGATCACGATGGTGGCGAGTACGGCGTTGCTTTGTTATCGAAATTCCCCCTTCATAATCAACGCCGCTATCCGTTACCCCTGGATTCGCAGAAACCCGGCGAGCCCCGGGTGCTGGGAACGGCTGAGCTGAAATTGCCCTCGGGGCGTAGCATCACCGTGGCCTGTACGCACCTGGATGCCCAGCGGGGGCCTGCCAGTCGGGTTTTACAGGCCAAAGAAATCGCTCGGATTTTGAAAGCCGTACCCATGCCCGTTATCCTGGCCGGAGACCTGAACGATACGCCTGAAAGTGAGACCTTACGGATCTTAAATCAGTCCCTGCAATCGACGTGTAAAGACTGTGCTCCGACCATTCCGGTCGAAAATCCTCGGAAGACCATCGACTTCATTTTAACCGGCGGTCCCTGGAAAGTAATGGAACACCGCGTAATCCAGGAAACCTATGCTTCCGACCATCTGCCCGTGCGGGCTACCCTAAGCTTACCTTAACTTCTAATTTCGTTTTAATATTTCAAGGGTATAAGAAAAAACGTTTTGTTGCATTTTTGTAAGACCATTGATGTTTTACCTTGATTGCCATGGAACGTATATTTACCTTAATTACTACCCCTACTTACCTTTTTTTCATCCTTTTAGAACTTTACATCTCAAATCGTGAACGACTGGGATTGTATAATTTCAAGGAAACCCGTAACAGTCTTCTGCTTGGATTAGGAGGTTTAGTACTGGATGTCGCCATGAAAGGCGTCTCATTTTTCGTACTCGACGGGCTGGCTCGGCACTCTTTTCTGTGGACGTATTGGCAGGAGCATCCCGTAGCGGCCTGGGTGGGTGTATTCTTTGCTCAGGATTTTTGCTTCTACTGGTTACACCGGGCGGAACACTATTGCCGGGTACTCTGGGCCGTGCATTCCACGCACCATTCCGCCGAACGGTACAACCTGACGGTGGCCCTGCGATCGTCGATGTTTCAGCCCTTGTACCGGTATGTGTTTTACGTACCCGCGGCTTTGCTGGGCTTCGATGGCGTTCATATTCTGTTTATCTACGCGGTCAATCAGGCGTATCAGTTCTTCCTCCATACCGAGACGGTCGGTAAGCTGGGTCTGCTGGAACGCGTGCTGGTTACGCCTTCGCACCACCGGGTACACCACGCCTCGAATGTCGCGTATCTCGACAAGAATATGGGTCAGGTACTCATCATCTGGGATAAGCTATTTGGTACCTATGCCGAAGAAAGAGCCGAGGAACCGACCCGTTTTGGCCTCACGCATCCGCTGCCCAGTCAGAACTTCGTACACGTAGCCTTCGATGAATGGAAACACCTGGCTCAGGATGTATCGCAGCCGGGGCTTTCTTGGTCGGATAAACTCCGTTACGTATTCGCTGCTCCGGGCTGGTCGCACGACGGCCATACGCTTACTTCACGGCAGCTTCGGCAGCAGCAGTCTACCGTCGAAAAACGGGAAGAAGTAGAGGCTTAGCTCCAGATTTAAAGCTGAATTAGAAAACTGAACCCATGCTTCTGGAATCCCAGCGATTCGTAAAAAGCATGGGTTCTTTCGCGTTTCAGATTGCTGGAAAGGGCCATCTTGTAACATTGTTTCTCCCGGCAACGCTCCATCGCAAAGGTCATCATTTCCCGGCCAATGCCCTGACCCTGGGCGGAGGTATGCACGGCCACATCCTCGACTACGCCCGAGCGGGCTCCGGCGTGGCCCAGATTATCCATGATCAGTAAAGCAAAGGTTCCCAGAATCACCCGCTCCTGTTCGGCTACGTAGAGAGTGTAATCCGGGTACGACTGCATGCGTTGAAAGGTCGCCAGAGCCTGTTCGGGACTCAGGATTTCCGGATCTTCGAAGGCGTTTTGGTACAGGGCCAGAACGGCGGGAAGGTCTTCCGCCTGGGCCGGACGAATGATTAACATACAGGAAACAGGTTGAAATGACGGGCCTGAATTCGGCTGATTTGATGGAATCAAAGCTAAGAATCGCTTCGGGTTAATTCCAGATTTTCGGGAAGAAAAGATACTTGGATGACCTGAGCGAAAGCCGTTTCTTTGCGACTGGTTTTTTCAATATCCGCCTGAAAACCCAGATGAAAAGAAAAACGTCAGAATCTTTACATCGACTAAACACTAATAGTAGATATTATGGCTTACGGCTTACTGAAAGGCAAACGGGGAATCATTTCCGGAGCCTTGGATGAAAATTCCATCGCCTGGAAAACGGCTTTAAAAGCGTACGAAGAAGGAGCCCGCTTTGTACTGACCAATGCTCCCATTGCGATGCGAATGGGAGCCATCAACCAGCTCGCAGAGCAGTGCGAGGCCCAGATCATCCCGGCGGATGCCACCGATGTGGCAGATCTGGAAAAACTCTTTACGCAGTCGCAGGAAATATTGGGCGGTAAAATCGATTTCGTTCTGCATTCCATCGGCATGAGTACCAATATTCGGAAAGGTCGGGAGTACGGCGATCTGAACTACGAATGGTTCCTGAAATCACTGGACGTATCGGCTTTATCCCTGCATAAAATGCTGCAAACGGCCGAGAAGCTGGATGCGATGGCCGAGTATGGTTCCGTAGTTGCCCTTAGTTACATTGCAGCCCAACGGTCCTTTCCCGACTATACGGACATGGCCCAGGCCAAGGCCATGCTCGAAAGCATTGCCCGTAGTTACGGCTATCGGTACGGACGCCTGAAAAAAGTGCGGGTGAATACGATTTCGCAGTCGCCCACGAAAACAACGGCTGGTACGGGAATTGGCGGTTTCGACGCGTTTTTTGATTACGCAAACAAAATGTCTCCGCTCGGTAACGCCTCGGCCGAGGCCTGTGCGGAATATGCCGTAACGTTGTTCTCAGATTTGACGCGTTCGGTTACCATGCAGAATCTGTACCACGACGGCGGCTTTTCGGCGGTGGGCATCTCCCATGAAATCGTAGACCTGATGACACCAAAGGAGTAAGACGAGTCCCCAATTTGTAATGGTTATGGAATGATCGGGGTGAGCGTGTTAACTCAAGTGTTAATGATAACCTAACCCCGAAGGGGTTCAATCTGAATAGCCCCGTATGCAATACGGGGGCTTTTATAGCAACCCGATCATTCCAAAACACTTGCTGGGGTGAGCATTTGATAAATTCCGTTGACCTCAACTCAAAATACTAAATCCACACTGTAAACTTCTCAAATCACCCCCATCTTCTGCATTAGAAACGTCGCACTACGGTTCTGGCAAATGCCGTCGAGCAACTGGTAGGGGAAGACCAGTTCATCGTTCACAATTTCTACTTCAAAGCGTTTGTTGATCAGTTTTTGCGGATACTGTTCGGTAATCTCGCAAACTTCCAGATCGTGCGTGGCAATCACCCCCCAGGCATTGTACTGGATAATTTTCTTGATCACTTCAATCGTGCCGTTTCGTTTGTCGTCGGAGTTGGTACCCCGGAATAACTCATCCAGCAAAATGAAACAGGGCTTGGTTTGCAGCGTCTGCAAAATGGATTGAAGTCGCTTCACCTCCGCAAAAAAGTACGATTCACTATCGGCCAGTGAGTCGTTCAATCGCATGGAGACCAGAATGTCCAGCGGCTGAACCCGGGCTTCGGTCGCACACACGCAGGAACCCACGTTGGTTAGTAACATATTGATGCCCAGTGTCCGCAGAAAAGTACTCTTTCCGGACATATTCGAACCCGTCAGAATCATGAACCGGGGCGAAAAACGTACGTCGTTAGTAACGCGTTTGGTACGGTTGAGCAGCGGGTGTCCCAGGCTTTTAAACGCAATTTCACCCGAATCCGACAACGACGGAAATACAAAATCCGGGTTATTATACGAAAGATTAGCAAAGCTGTTAATCGATTCGAACGTACCAATCGTTTCGAGCCAGCTACGTAGCGATGCCGCGTACTGAGCTTTCCATTGCAACAACCGATGCAGGGTATGCACGTGCGAAACGTACAGTCCGTTAGTCAGTACGGCGGCCAGGGCATGGTTGATCCCGTTCATGGCCGCCAGTAAGGACGAAAGTTGGCGTACCTGCGTGCTGGCGAGGGAGCCATTGGTCCGTAGGCGTTGTTGCAAATCCTGTAATTCTTCTGATTGAAAGGTTTGCGATTCGATGGCGGCGATGAGTGTACTGTATTTTTTAATAATCAGTCCAATACGTTCCGAATCCACCGTTTCGGCTTTCACCTGCTTCAGATTTCGGGAAAGAATAAACAGGTTAATGAGTCCCATGAAACCAGCGAGGGTGAGAAAATCATCGTCCCAGGTCAAAACAAAACCACCCACACAAAGGGCCAGTAAGGCTGGAAAAAGAATGGCTAGCGTACGGGTCAACCCCGAGACGGGCGGGCTTTTTCGTTCGCTCCATTCCACCAGAGCGGCGTATTCTTCCGCCGTATCCTGACCCATTGTACCCAGGGCCAGAAATTCCTGCCGCCACTCGGGATGATTCGCCAATTCCTGAACGGCTCGCTGGCGTGGCGTGATGGCCGCATCCGGCAAACGGTGGAGGAGTTGTTGGGCCAGGGTCGCCTGCCCGATGCTGGTAGCCGTACGGTTCAGGTGCTGATACAGCGATTTTTCACCGAAAATATCGAGGTCATACGAATACGAATGAGCCGTTTGCAGATGTTCCGTCCCCGCCTGAAACGGGATGCGGCTGCCGTTGAGGTAATCCAGCTCATCCTGGTTGATTTGAATGAGTTGACGGGTGAGGGCAATCCGGTCGGACAGTCGTTCATGCCGATACATCAGGTACCGAAAAAAAACCGCTGGCAAGAGCAGTAGTAACCAGTACCCGCTTTCGTTGGATCGCTGAGCCAGATAAATCAGTGCTCCGGCCAGGACCACGGTTAGAAAGCGAAGGGTACCAATCCAGTTATAGCGACGGCTCAGTTGCTCGGATTCCCCCTGAAACTGAGCCAGACGTTCGGCGTAAAAAGACATAACTTGAAAAGCAGATAAATACAAACAAATCCTTGGTTGTCAAGGCATTTAAGTTTAGGTATTGGAACCTTCCAAAGGTTTTCTTTTGGAGCGTCCCAATACGTCTTCGTACAGAGTCTGGTAACGTCGGGCGATGACGGGTTCCGCGTACTGCGTCAGTACCTTTTGCCGGGCATTTCGGCGTAAGGATTCATAATCCGACTGGTAAAGCGTTTGATACAGGGCCCGCATGAGGTCTTCGGAAGAACGGTATTCGGCCAATGCCCCGTTTACCCCATCGTCAATAAGCTCGGGAATGCCGCCAATGTTGAAACCCACCGAAGGCGTACCGCAGGCCATGGCTTCCATGATGGTATACGGCAGGTTTTCTTCCAGCGAAGGAATCACAAAGACCGAAGCCGCTGAATACGCTAGGGCAATTCGCTCCGGATTTGACAAACGACCCAGATGATGAGCGGGATAGGGAAGTTTGGGTAGCCCTTCGGTTTGTCCGAAAATGACGAGTTCAATCTGCTCTTTCGTTTCGGGATGAGCCGTAGCCAGCCGTTCCAGAGCTTCCTTAAAATACGAAAATCCCTTCATGGGAGCATCCACCCGCATGGCGGCAAACAGAATCAGGTGTTTATGCTGGGGCAGATTGAGTTTCCAGCGGGCTGCTTTTTTTTCGGTAGGTTTAAAAACGTCCGTATCCAGTGGATTGGGAATGCTGACAATCGTATGTTTTTTCAGTAAACTACTTTTCCGGGCCCGATTGGCCAGCCAGTCACTGCACGCTACGGTGGTGAGGTTAGCCGGATCCATGACTTTCTGTTTTCGTTCCCAGATCTGATTCGATAAATCGACCTCCGAAGGATACCGCAAAAACTTACAGTTGCCGCATTTATTGATAAAGTGATCGCATTCGCCGCTGTGGTGGCAGCCCCCCGTAAAAGGCCACATGTCGTGCATAGTCCAGACCAGCGGCTTTTGCGTTTCCACCAGTTTCTGAAAGGATTGGGTGGAAAGAAATCCGTGATTGATCCAGTGTAAATGCAGAATCTGGGCTTTTTGTACAAACGGGTGCTCGGTTACGTCTACGCCCAGTACCGCAGGATCGAAAGCCCAGTGTTGCTTTTTGGAGGCCTCGTAAGCTTTCAGGTATAGACGTTCACCGGCAAAACGAGCTAACGTTTTCTTTTTACCCAGCCAGGAGTCGTCTAAAGCGGCAATGGCTGGATTTTGGGTATTTTTTTCCTGTACTAAAATTTGGGAATACAGGGGCGAGTAACGACTCAGAGCCTGCTGCAACCGCACGGCTCCGATGGATGCCCCGCCCATATTATCGGAAGTACTCAGTAGCGTAACGGAAGTTGGCATGAAATTCAAATAGTACTGCGTGCGTTTACACCCCGTACCGAACAAAGTTAATAATCTTCCGTATCCAGCTGAGACGGAAGTGTTTGCGTAATCGCTGGTGGATGACTTCGTCGGGAGAAACGGCCTTGGTCAGTCGACTGAACCGTTCCACCCGCTGGACATCGTAGCGGTGCGTACCCCGACCAAAATTCGTGCCCGAGCCATCCATACCCGTGCTCTCCAGTTTGGAGGCCCGGGGATGCAAATTGTACGCCTGATGCTTGTAATGGGCATAGGTCCAACGAATGGCCCAGGAGTTGAGTACACCCACCTGCTGTTTTTTCAGCATCGGTAACAGGTCTTCACCGCCCCGCATGAATTCCCGCCGGGCCGCTTTATTTTTCATAAACTCCGGAAAATCGCGTACCTCCCAGTCAACTTTCGCCCAGCGGTCGGGCCAGGTGCCCCAGCCGTACGAACAGCCCCGGGCCAGTAAGAGGACATCGTGCGGATAGTCCAGCGGAATCTCAATGGGGTAGAGGTAGCCCGAAATAGAAAAAACGCGAATGTCTTTTCGGTAGTATTCCAGGGCCTCATTCATGAAGCGTAAATAATCGCGGGTACAAAGCAAGTCGTCTTCCATCACCACAATTTTATCGTGTTGCTGGAGCACCTGCGTAACCCCCCGAATGATGGAAGCCGCCAGCCCACGGTTTTCTTCGCTGAAATCCAGGTGAATGCTCTCGAACCCGCGAATGGACTGGGCGTATTCACGAACGATGGCTACGTTGGCCTCATCAGCGGCTGTTTTGGGTCCATCGGAAAAAATATATACGGTACTAAACGCAGCTTCTGGACAGCGAAGCAAGCTCTTGACGGTCTTTCGAAAATGATCCGGGCGGTTATAACAAAATAGAGCAATGGGTGCGTACATGAAAAACGTTGGTTGGAAGGCAATGTCGGGTGGAGGTTTGAAGTTTAAGCTGGTTTGAGGTTTAAGTTAGTTTGAGGAGGTTTAAGGTTGGAGTGGGTTTTGGGAGTGATTGTTTCGAGCTAGTATATGGGTAATTCTTACCAAAACCAGTCAGTAGTAAAATGCACTTTAATGCATTACTAATGCTAAGCTCTTCAATCCCTAACTTTCAAACGCACTCAAACCTTAAACTTTTCAAACCTTTTCAAACGAACTTAAACCCTCTCAAACGTCCTCCAACCCCTTCTACCTAAAACTGCTTAATCAAAATACCCTGACCCGTAGGAGAGGTGAAAATGGTGTGTCCGACCTTTTTGGCGAAAGCGTCGTGCCCGTGCTTCTGGGCTTCGCAGGTAGGGAAGCCGTAATCATCGAAAATGACAACGGCCCCGCGTACCAGTTTGGGCCAGAAGTACTCCAGGGCGGCTACTTCGGGTACCACCGCGTTCATATCAATCGACAGAAAACAAATCTGCTCGGTATCGGCCTGGGGAAGGGTATCGGGAATGGCTCCTTTGATAATACGAACGTTGAAATCTTTGAACGTTTCCTGCACCTGTTCGTATAGATTTCGACTCTGTTCGTAACCCATCGTATGGTTCCGCTGGATTTCGTAATCCGAACTATACCGCGGATCCAGCCCCTGAAAGGTATCCATGAGGTAGTATCGCTTGTCGGTTTTGGCAAAATCAATGTATTGCATGATGGCCCGGTCGCAGAACCCTGAGAAAACGCCACAGGCCACAAAATCACCCGGTAGGTGCCTGACCTGATCGGCTGCCCAGCAGAGCATATAAATCCGCCATTCCATGCCGTTTTTGGGCACCAGCGTACCGCCCAGCTTCGTCACCCAGGCATACGCGGCGGCAAAGCGGGGGTCCTGTTTGAATTCCGTATTGACTTCGGTATAGAGTTTATCCGTCGCGTAATGAAATTTATCTTTTTGCAGCAGGTGAAAATTCCAGGGAGCCCGGATGAATTTCAGGTACGGAATCCAGGGTTCAGGGA
Source organism: Siphonobacter sp. BAB-5405 (assembly GCF_002872335.1). Lineage (GTDB taxonomy): Bacteria > Bacteroidota > Bacteroidia > Cytophagales > Spirosomataceae > Siphonobacter. The sequence continues at coordinate 22,964 of NZ_NJAG01000018.1, forward strand.
CAATCTTCGATAAAAATGTAAGAGCCATGCGATGTGTTCAGTCTTCAAATCCAGGTTTTCAGGAAAAAGAGACGACGAATCCTTCTTTGGGGAATTAAATCAGCCCACGCGTCGGGTACTTTCCTCTCGCATCAAAGACTATCGCTGACCATCAGTGATTTACGAACGTGTCAACGCGTACGATTACGGCTTTTTCCTGAAAACTTCTGTAAAGTAACAGCCAATTTTTCAAATACTTTGGAATGGAGTAGGGTTTGACGTGCGTACCTTCGCCGGCAAAAAGGCTTTTCTATGCCGAAACTTTCGGTTTGTATTCCTGCGTATAAGGAGCCAGCTTTACTCGAAAAAGCCCTTCAGGCACTGGAAACGCAGACTTTTCGCGATTACGAATTGATTCTAACGGACGATACGCCCGATGATTCCGTCCGGCAGCTCGCCGAACAATGGCAGTCCCGTTTGCCCCTGCGATACCAGGCCAATCGGCCCGCGTTAGGTACGCCTGAAAACTGGAATTCGGGCATTCGTCTGGCTCAGGGAGCGTACATCCTGATTCACCACCACGATGACTGGCTGCTACGTCCGGATAGTCTGGCTTTGTTTGTACAGGCTCTGGATGAACACCCCGACGCGGTTTTCGCCTTTGCCAATACCGATATTCGTCGACTGAGTACGGACGAACGCATTCGTCTGAATCGACCTTCAGAAATCCAACTGGCTCAGCTCCGAACCGAACCCGAAGTGCTCATTACGGCTGATTTTGTGGGCGTGCCGAGTACGGTCATGTTCCGAAAATCCGCCGGACTTTTCTTCGATTCCCAGCTCAAGTGGCTCGTTGATGTGGACTTTTACGTGCGGGCCTTGCGGCAACAGCCCCGGGCGGCGTACATCCCTCAGGCTTTGGTAGGGGTGGCCATCCACGAAAAACAGGTGACGGCTTCGGTAACGAAAAACAAAAATTTACTGCTGTTTGAGTACTTCACGGTGGCCGAGAAATTCAATCTCGATCTCCGGCAGGAACCCTACGCCGGAGCGTACGGCTACTGGTTCTGGCGGCTCAACGTGCAATCGGTCGATGAAATTCGGGCGGCGGGTTTTTACGGACCTATTCCCGCAGGTACGGAAGCGTTAATCCGAAACCGTCGTAAATTCGGTTTCCGGCACTGGTACATCAAAACGGTCATGTTCGTTAAATATCGCCTTTTGGGCCTCAAACGCAAGGATCTGCATGAATGAGTTGCCGCTTTCGGTGGTCATCTGTACCTACAACCGGGCCGATCTGATTGGGCTGGCTCTGGCGGATTTAACCCGACAAACGCTGGATACCCGTCAGTTTGAAATCATCGTCATTGATAATAATTCCCGCGATACCACACCGGAGGTCGTGCGGTCCTTTACGGAACAATACCCGCACATTCGGTACTTTTTCGAAGGAAAGCCAGGACGTAGTATTGCCCGAAATCGGGGTTGGCAGGAAGCCCGGGGCGAGTTTGTCGCGTACCTTGACGACGATATTCGCGTCGATCCGCAGTGGGCGACGGCCATGCTCAGGGCTTTGCAGCAAACGCCCCGACCGCTGGCCGTGGGTGGACTGGTAGAACCCTGGTACGCCGAAACACCGCCGGCCTGGTTTGTTCGCGACTTTGAACTTCGCAGCTGGGGCGATCAGCCCGGTTATATTCCGGCCCAGCGGGCTCCGTTTGGGTTTGCCGGAGGAAATATGGGGATCGCGAAAAAGGTATTGCAGCAGTACGGCGGTTTTCAGGAAGAACTCGGCGGCGGCGGCGAGCATATGCCACGCATGGGCGAAGAAACCGATCTGTTTTTCCGGATCTACAAAGATCATCAGGCCGAAGCAGACCGTATTTTCTGGTTCGAACCGGCGGCCCGGATTCAGCACTGGACGCCCGCCCGCAACTGGCAGATTCCGTACCGCTTGCAACGCAGTCACGCCAGCGGAGCCGCCCGGGCGTGGATGATGCAGGTAAAGCCGTATTCCTGGCAATACTGGCGGGTGCTAGCTTTTGGGGTGAAGTCCACGTTTCGTTTGCTCAAATCGCTGGCAACCACGAAACATCCGATGAAAACCGAGTGGGTCAAGTACCGGCAGACGCTGGCCTACCTCAAAGGTTTTTCGGACGAAAGCCGAACGTTGAAGTAAGAAATAAGGGCCTTGAGCCAACCCCCATACAGAAAATAAACCATTAACAACCCTTGGGAATTGTCATTCGTCAAAGCCTGAAAGCCAGTGCCGTTACGTATGCCGGTGTGGCCATCGGAACGATCAATCAGCTTTTTGTCGCTACGCATTTTCTGAGCGAAAGTCAGCTGGGCCTTACGCGTTCGCTGCTTACGTTCAGTCTGTTGTTTTACGCCATTTTTACCTTCGGTGGGCCTTCCATTGCGGACCGCTATTTCAGTCGATTTCGTAACGATGAAGAGAAACACCACGGGTTCCTGACGTTTTTGCTCGGGTATGCCGCGGTGTATTTCCTGCTCTTTGTAGTCGTATACCTGGGCGGTCACCGCTGGTTTATCCATTTTTTTCAGGAAAAGTCGCCGGAGCTGGTTCGCTATTATCAGCTACTGATCTGGTTGACGGGCTTTAATTTATTGCAGGGCATCCTGGAAGCGTACTGCCGCAATTTGCAACGTATTGCGATTCCGGCTCTGTTCCGGGAAGTAGGACTGAAGCTGGCCAATATGGTGGTGATCCTGCTGTACGGTTTTAAAGTGATTGATTTTGAGGTCTTTATTCGTTTGTACGTCTGGTCGTACGGACTGATTAGTCTAGGGTTGCTGGTGTACCTGCGGCTGATGGGCAAACTTTATCTCCACCGTATCTCCTGGGATCTGGTACGCCCCGTACTGAGTGAAATGATGCGGTTTGGCTCGATTGCGGCCCTGGGAGCCATCGGAACGACGATTTGTAATTACATCGATCAGGCCATGATCAGCCATTACCTGGGGCAGGATTACGCCGGGGTATTTGCCATTGCCGTACTGATCGCCTCGCTCATCGAGATTCCCAAAAAAGCCCTTACGCAAATTGCCATTCCATTGGTGGCCCAGTCTATTCGGCAGCAGGATTACGTAACCACCGAAAACATGCACCAGAAAGTGGCTCTGCACCAGCTACTGGCGGGGATGTTTCTGTTTGTGGGCATCTGGACGAACCTGGATGATCTGTTCGGAATCATGCCCAAGGGAGCCGTTTTCGCCCAGGGGACAAACGTCGTTTTTCTGTTTCTGATGACCCGACTGCTGGATATGGCGGGCGGCATGAGTGGTGAAATCATGGGATATTCGCAGTACTACCGCGTATCAACGGCCTTTGTACTGGTGCTGGGCGTACTGACGATTCTCACGAACCAATGGCTGGTGCCGAAGTACGGAATCGACGGATCAGCGATGGCGACTACGATCACGATTTTGTTTTACAGTGCCTTACGGGCCGGATTTGTATACTGGAAATTTAAGATTCTGCCCTTTACGCAGCAAACCCTCGGAGCCATCGGAATTGGACTTGTGGCGTACTTAATCACCCTGGCCATTCCTGATTTTGGAACTACAGTTGGCACCCGGATTGTGAATATGGTGCTGCGGTGCATTGTAACAACGGTTGTTTTTACTTCGATGGTGGTGGGTTTACGCATTTCACCCGAAATCAACGGCCTGATCGATTCACTGGTCAAGCAGGGGAAAGGCTTCATTAAAAAATGACAATAAAATTAATGGCTGCCCTTGTTTTTAATTAATCTAAATAGCTATAGATTTGTGGCGAGTTTTTTCTCCCAAACAAATCATATCTGTGAGATCGCTATACACGTTCTTTTTTCTTCTTCTTGGTTTTTACGGATTTGCCCAGACGGGTCGGATTACGGGTCAGGTGCTGACTGCCGATGGCAAGCCCGTTGAAAACGTTGCTATTAAACTGAAAGGCCGCCAGGTTGGAGCCGTAACGGACGAAAATGGTCAGTATACGCTTCAAAAAGTAAAAGTGGGTACGTATACCTTAGTAGCCAGTTTTATTGGACTTCAAACGCAGGAAGCCGAGGTACAGGTTTCTGAAAATCAAACGACCACGGCTTCGTTTACGTTACGCGAAACGCTGAATCAGCTACAGGAAGTAGTGGTTTCAGGTAACGCCAACCGATTTGCGAAACGCGAAAGTGACTTCGTAGCTAAGTTACCGTTGAGCAAAATGGAAAACCCGCAGGTGTATTCCACGATTTCCAAGGAATTGCTGGCTGAACAATTGGTGTTCTCAGTCGATGATGCCACCAGAAATGCTCCGGGTTTACAGAAAATGTGGGATGCTACGGGCCGCGGTGGAGATGGCGGATCGTATTACAACCTGCGTGGATTTGTGGTACAGAGCCAACTGCGAAACGGCGTAGCCGGAAATATCACTTCTCGCATTGATGCTGCCAACCTGGAGAGCATTGAAGTAATCAAAGGTCCTTCTGCTACGCTTTTTGGGAGTACGCTCACTTCGTACGGCGGATTGATCAACCGGGTTACTAAAAAACCGTATGACAAGTTTGGCGGTGAGATTACGTATTCCACGGGTAGTTATCGCTTCAACCGGATCAGTGCGGACGTTAATACGCCACTCGATGCGGACAAGAAAGTACTTTTCCGTCTCAATACCGCTTATAATTACGAGGGATCTTTTCAGGATAATGGTTTCTCCCGTAACATCGTCGTAGCTCCGAGTCTGTCGTATCAGGTGAATGATCGACTGTCGTTTACGTTTGATGCCGAGATTTCCAGCGGCGAGGGTACGTCGAAGCCCTTCATCTTCTTCTACTTCCCCGTATCTCAGTTAGGTGCTTCGCGGGCTGATCAGTTAGGAATTGATTACAATCGGTCTTACTCCAGCAACGATCTGACGCAAACGTCCCGAAACAGTAATTTCTTCGCTCAGATGAATTACAAACTTTCGGATCAATGGACCTCTCAGACGTTCTTTACCAGTACGCGTAGTTTTTCTAACGGGCATAACCCTTACTACTACGTGCTGCCGAATGCCGTAGCCTTGAATAATCCTACGCTTCAGGGTGCCGATTATCTGGTTCGGGCGGATCAGTCAACGGCCAATAGCGTCGCACAGGTAGCGGAAATTCAGCAGAATTTCATTGGTGATTTCAGAATCGGTAACGTCAGAAACCGCTTTGTAGGTGGTCTGGATTATTTCACCCAGAACTCCAACCAGCTCTTTTATTATACCGAGTTTGATACAACGCGTAAAAACGGTACGATTCCCCAGTACAGCCAGTTTAATAAAACCAGGCTGGAGGCCTTGTATGCCCGCAAGAATTATTCCGAATTCCCGTATCGATACATCACGCAGACCTATAGTGCCTACGCTTCTGATGTCGTAAATATTACGGATCGACTGATGGTGATGCTGGCTCTGCGGGTTGATCACTTCAACAACAAAGGAGATTTTGATCAAGCGACGGGAACGTACAACGGTGCCTACGAACAAACGGCCCTGTCGCCCAAGTTTGGCTTGGTGTATCAGCCTTTCAAGGATCGCTTCTCCGTTTTTGCGAACTACCAAAGTGGATTTGCGAACAAAACGGGTACCGATTTTGAAGGCAAGTCATTCAAACCTGAATACGCCAGTCAGGCCGAAGGCGGGATTAAACTCGATGCGTTTGGCGGTCGACTGAACGGTACCCTGAGTTACTACTACATTACGGTTGAAAACCTGGTGCGACCTAACCCCACTACGCCTAACTTCTCTATCCAGGATGGTACACAACGCAGCCAGGGACTGGAAGCGGAACTGATTGCCAATCCTTTCCAGGGGTTGAACGTAGTCGCTGGTTTTGCTTACAATGATTCAAAGTATACGAAATCAGCCCGTGATGTGGAAGGTCGTCGTCCAGCCACGGCCATGTCGCCTTACTCGGCTAACCTCTGGTTGAGCTATAAAATTTCCAAAGGAGCCGCTCAGGGTCTTGGATTTGGTTTCGGTGGCAATTACGCCAGTGACAATAAAATCGTGAACAGTGTGGCGATGGGTGAATTCATCCTGCCCGCTTATACGGTACTGAACGCCACGGCTTTCTACGAGTATTCTAAATTCCGCTTAGGTTTCAAAGTAGATAACCTGACCAATCAACAATACTGGACGGGATATACAACCATGAATCCCCAGCGTCCAAGAAGCGTTACCGGTAGTATTTCATTTAAGTTTTAGTGAACAAGTTTCGGAAAACGGCCTGATCCATGATCAGGCCGTTTTTGTTTGGGGAAATTGCTCATTTCCATTTCAAGCTTGTATCTCAACCCCGGAGGGGTTCAATATCCATAGCCTCGTATGCAATGCGGGGAATACCAGCCGCCTCTTTTACCGTAGATTCCAACTCCGGAGGGATTCATTAAGAATAGCTCCGCATGAAATGCGGGGTGCGAATGAGGTTTCAACACCAAACCCAAAACTCAAAACCCCCAACGGTAAACTGAAAACTCTTCCGTACATTAGACCAGATTTTCACATTAAATCATTCCTTCATCATGTTTCTCACGAGTAAAAAATCTGGTTTGCTGGCGGCGGCCTTCCTGACCTCTTTTGCTGCTTTGAGCCAGGAAGTGCAGAACCTGCCCGTACCCCTGGAAATTCAGAAAGCCTACGAAAACGGCACGCGGAGCACGGATGGCAAGCCGGGTGCGAAATACTGGCAAAATCATTCAGACTATAAAATTCAGGTAGACCTGAATCCGGCGACGCGTCGACTGAGCGGTACGGAACAGGTTGTCTATACCAACAACAGTACGACCCGTCTGCAAAATCTCGTGGTTCGGCTGTATCCGGACATTTTTAAGAAAGACGCCAACCGCGATGAACGTGAAATCGACCCTTCGGATATTAATGAAAGCGGCGTTGATGTAGAAAGCATCAGCATCAATGGTACGGAAGCCAAAATTCAGCGGAACGGTACCAATATGTTCGTGAGCGTTCGGGGAGGTCTGGCTCCTGGTGAAAAACTTACACTGGATGTGAAGTGGAATTATCTGATTCCCGCCAAAACGCACATCCGCGAAGGAATCTATTTCAATACTTCGTACATGGTGGCCTACTGGTATCCGCAGATCGCCGTTTACGACGACATCGATGGCTGGGATCGCCAGGATTATACGGGTCAGAAGGAATTCTACAACGACTTTAATACCTATGATGTCAACATCACGGTTCCGGCCAGTCACCTGGTTTGGGCAACGGGGGAGTGGCAAAATCCGGATAAGATTCTTGCTACGGAATACCTGAATCGGTACAAAAACTCGCGTACATCCAGCGAAGTCGTGAAAATCGTTTCGTCCACGGATCGCGAAAAAGGTGGAATCACCCTGGCTAAAACGGGCACGCATACCTACCACTTCAAGGCTGAGCACGTACCTGACTTCGTATTTGCCGCTTCGGATACCTATCTCTGGGATGCAGCCAGTGCCGTAGCCGATCCGAAAACGGGCCGTCGGACGGGCGTTGCCGCGGTATATCACCCTTCCAGCAAAGATTTTTACGACGTATGCCGGTATGCCAAGCAGTGCGTGGAGTACTTCTCGACCTACCTGCCCGGCGTACCCTTCCCATATCCCAATGAAACCGTATTCAACGGGTCGGGTGGGATGGAATTCCCGATGTTCGTAAACGATGGTTCGTATCCTCCGGCTTTTGCGGCCGAAGTGACGGCCCACGAAATCGCTCACACGTACTTCCCCTTTTACATGGGAATCAACGAACGTAAGTACGCCTGGATGGACGAAGGCTGGGCTCAAACCCTGCCGAACTGGCTGGAATTCGACATCGCGGGAATGCCCAAGAAGTTCATGCCGCAGCAAACCAACGCCGCTTACTTTGACCAGTTTGCTGGAAAAGAGCAGGAGCAACCCATGATGGTACCGACCAACCTGCTCAACGGATCGGCGTATACGTTCGCTACCTATATGCGGCCTTCGCAGGCGTATACCTTCCTGCGGGATATGCTGGGTCATGATAAATTTAAAGCGACCCTGCAGGAGTACATGGCTCGCTGGAATGGAAAGCACCCCATGCCGTACGATTTCTTCTTCTCATTCAATGATTACCTGAAAGAGGATTTGTCGTGGTACTGGAAACCCTGGTTCTTCGAAAAAGGCTATCCCGATCTGGCTCTGACCGATGTCAGTGACAAGAAAGGAAAGACAAAGATTGTCGTAACCCGTAAAGGTTCATTGCCCGTACCGATTCGGATGATCGTATTGTTCAACGATGATTCGACCGAGGAGATCAACGAAACGGCCCGGTACTGGAAAGATGGAGCGAAGACTTTTGAAGTAGATAAGAAATTCGGTAAACCCATCAAGAAAATTACCCTTAGCGGTCTAATGATTCCGGACGTAAACCGTAAGGATAACGTCTGGGAACCCGCAGCGAAACAATAGATTTTCCAACGGATACAAAAAATGGTCGGCCCGATAGCCGACCATTTTTTGTATCCAAACTTTAATAATTAAAAGATTAGTTATAAAACTGTAAATTCAGTTGTATAATTGAAAAATAAGTTAAACCTTTGACTGAGTTAAAAAAATAAAAGCCCATGGAAGAACTTACCCGCACTGAAGAACGTGTCATGCAGGCCATCTGGGAGTTGGATACGCCTTTCTTCATCAAAGATCTGGTGGAGCGGATGCCGGGCAAACCGCCCTATAATACCATCTTATCCGTCGTGCGAATTTTGGAATCGAAAGGTTTTCTGGGGTACAAGGCCTACGGTCGTACGTACGAATACTTCGCCAAAATTCCCAAGGAAGATTACCGGAAAAGTGGGTTTCGCAAATTGCTCAGCGATTACTTCGATGGTTCTACCACGAGCTTACTTTCTTTCATGGCCAGGGAAGAACAGATCACGTCGGAGCAATTGGATGAATTACGTAAATTCATTGACGAGCAATGATGTATCTGCTGCATTCATCGCTGATACTGGCAGTTTTTTACGTTGTCTATCGTTTGGTTCTTCAGAAACTGACCTTTCATACGCTCAATCGGGCGTATTTGCTGGCGAGCCTTGTGTTGAGCATTCTGATTCCCCTCGTACCGCTCCAACCCGCTGACTGGACCAAACAGCAACGTGAGCCTACGGAAGTTTTAGCGAAGTCAGTTACGGCTCATCGTTCAAGCACATCAGTTTCCGGGAAGAATGACCCGTTGAATTTTGTTGCTCTTACGCAGTGGGTATATGGGTCAGTTGTGGTCGTACTGCTCGGGCGATTGTTAAGGAAGCTGATCCTGCTAGGGCTACAAATCCGTCGATCCAGGGTTGAACGCTGGCGGGGCTTGCACCTCATTTCTACGGAACACGCCACGGCTTCCTTCTTCCACTGGGTTTTTCTGAACGATAAAGCATTGAATCCGAAGGAAAGGCAGATGGTACGGGCTCATGAGTACAGCCATTTTCGTCGGGGACATTCCATAGATGTGATGGTAGTCGAGATCTTCCGCTGCATCTGGTGGTTTCATCCGGTTAGCTATTGGTTACAAAAATCGCTGACTCAGCTCCATGAATACGAGGTGGATGCCGAAGTCGTTCAGCAGTACAGTACCAAAGCGTACGCTCAGCTAATTCTGAAACTGGCTGTACCGCAATCGGTCGGTATCACGACTCCCTTTGCCCGGCAATCCATCAAAAATCGCATCCATTTCCTCTTTACCCCATCCTCGATTTCTATGAAAAAACTACTTTTTGGGGTACTCATACCCCTGATGGCTGGAGCAGTAATCCTGTTTGCTCCGCCTCGCACGTTCCCACCTGCAACGATGGTTCAGACAAGCCAGGGGTCGATTCATCGGGTCACCTACGTGGATTATGAGGCCTTCCTGTCGGACATGCGTCGTAACCCTTCACTTTCCAGGCAAAAATTCGCAACGCTATTTCCGAATGATTGGCGTGAAGCGTATCAGAAAAACTGCCGTTCCAAAGACCAGGGCGTTACGGGCGTAAGCTGGGATCAGGCCATGCAGTACTGTACGTGGAAGACAAACGTTTCAAAAAATCATTATCTGCCCATCACGTATCGCCTGCCAACTGAGCAGGAGTTTCAAGACCTGTTCGCCAGGGGAGAGGCAGGGAAACCGACGGGTTTCTATTGCCTGGCCATCTGTCCATAAAGTCCGGTGTTCTCCAGCAGGCCAGGGATGGCTACGATTCTACTCCACTGAAGTATTAACCCACCTACGTTGATTCCTCAAGATGACTTACCTCCTGCATGCTTCGCTCATTTTATCCAGCTTCTACGCCGTCTACTGGTTCGGTCTTCGCAAGCTGACCTTTCACACGCTCAAGCGGTTTTACCTGTTGGGAACGCTGGTGTGTAGTTTGCTCATTCCCGTGCTGCCGATCTTGCCGGCTGAAGTAGTACGGGAAGAATCCATCTGGGAAACGACACCCGTCGTCAGCCCATCAGAGCCAGGAGCCCAACCGATAGCCGAGTCTAAGCCGAACACGGAGACATCGGCCATCGACTGGAACTTCATCGGCTTTAGCGTATATGCGGGCGTGGCTGGTACGCTCAGTTTACTGTTAATCGCCCGAGTATTCGTCATTATTCATCAGATTCAGCGAAAGCCCCGGACCACCTGGCATTGCTTACGGATTATACCTACGGAGCAAACCACGGCTTCTTTTTTCCGGTGGGTATTCCTGAATGAAGCGGACCTTACGGATTCGGAACGCGAAATGGTTCTAATTCACGAGTACGTGCATTATCGGCGGCTGCATTCACTGGATCTTTTACTCGTTGAATTACTTGGGTGCGTCTGGTGGTTTAATCCCGCCCTGTACTGGCTGAAAAAATCTCTGGTACAAACGCACGAGTACGAGGTAGACGCCGAACTCGCCACGCGTTACGGTGCAAAACCTTACGCTCAGCTTTTATTGAAATTAGCCATACCTGGCGTAAAGAGCCTCAGGCACACGTTTGCCCGACAACCCATTAAAAGTCGAATCAAAATGTTGTTCACTCCCTCTTCTGCTGCGATGAAAAAAATCCTCTTTGTACTCGTGCTGCCACTCATGGCTGTTTCTGTTGTTCTATTTGCTCAACGCATACCTGCTCAGGAAGTAAGACCAGACCCGGTTGGATCTGAACGGACGAGCCTTCCGGTTGCCTCTGCTCAGGCCACGGGTTCCGTGAAGTTGGCTCCGGTTACCCCGGGAAAACCGCTTTCCCGGCAACGAAAGATTAAAAAGGAACGGCCTATACAGTTGTCGCCTCGGACCCTTACTGACGGGTATCAGCTGGGAAAAAATCCGATTGTCTTTATCAATGGAAAACGGTATGATGCCTCCATACTCGAGCGGATTGATCCGGAAAAACTGCGGACGGCGGCATTGACGCCCAAAGGTAAAACCATCAAATTTGAAGGAAAAGAAGTAAAAGACGGCAAAATTGAACTGACGGTACACGATGATTTTGAGCTGACCGATACCCGGAAAATCAGGATCGCTGCTACAAATGCCAGGGATACGTACAGAGCCTTAACAAACGCCTCGCCGAATCGATCCATTGTGCGGGTTCGGCAAACGAGCTATGAGGAAAATCCTTATGAAGTCGTGTATTACCTAAGTCCGCGTGGGGTAAGTGCAGCGGTTTCCCTGAAACCGGGAGAACGGGTGGAGTTTTATCTGGATGGCGTAAAACGCACGGAAGAGCAGATGAATGCCGCCGGAAGACAAGGTACATCCCGAACCGCAATAGAGCCCCAAAATGGCGTTGCAAGGATTGAAATAAATAATAAAAACTAGATCTGGAGCTAAAGCAGTATAGATCTGATTGCTTCTCAATGAACTCTTGTGAAAAGGCGTATCGTTTAAATAAAAAAGGCCCGTTCTCTTCAAAACGGGCCTTTTTATTATTGGTAAGCTATCAACTATACACCTGCTACCGTCCGTTTGATGAACTCCGTCAGGCTTGGGCCACTCAATAACCCTTGTGACAACAGGGCCAGATCAATGAGTTGCTTGGCCAGATTCGAATCCGCGGAATCTTTCACGCGTAAGATGGCCGGGTGGTTCGCGTTGATGATCAGATTGTACGTCATGGGCATCGAACCAAAGAAGGCCGGCTGACCGCCCATTTTAGACATATCATTCATCCGACGCATGAATTCATTCTGGGTCAATACTACCGGAAGCTCGTCCGAACTTAGCGGTTGCACATCTACTGAATACCCCGCTCCGGCTACGCCTTCAAACAGGGATTTCAGGGACGTTTTCTCGTCTTCACTCAGTACGCTTTCAACCGTAACGCCTTTGTCGATCAGGCGATCCAGACTGTCGGCATCCACGCGTTTGAAGGACGTTTTCTCCAGTTTCTGCTCCATCTTGCCGATGAAGTGCGGGTCAATCGCACCTTCCAGTTTCAGAACATCGTACCCCCGGGTCAGAGCCGTTTGAATATACGCATCCTGTTTACCTGCATCGGTGGTGTAAAGCCATACCAGCGAATCGTCTTTGTCTTTCTGGGTCGCTTCGGTTTTGGCTTTGTACTCTTCCAGCGTATAGTACTTCTCATCCGCACTTTGCAGCAGGACGAAATCCTTGGCTTTGTCGTAAAACTTATCGTCCGACACCATCCCGTACTTGATGAAGATGCCGATATCGCTGAACTTTTCTTCGTAACCCGGACGGTCATTCTTGAACAGTTCGTTCAGCTTATCCGCTACTTTACGGGTGATGTACCCGTTAATTTTCTTCACGTTCGCATCGGCCTGCAGGAAGCTACGACTTACGTTCAGCGGAATATCCGGTGAGTCGATCACCCCGTGCAGCAGCATCAGGAAATCGGGGACGACGTCTTTCACTTCATCCGTAATGAAGACCTGACGGCTGTACAACTGAATCTTCTCACGGCTCAGTTGCAGTTCGTTCTTGATTTTGGGGAAGTAGAGAATACCCGTCAGGTTGAAGGGATAATCTACATTGAGGTGAATCCAGAACAGCGGCTTTTCCGAGAACGGGTACAAAGTTTCGTAGAACTTCAGGTAGTCTTCGTCCGTCAGATCGTTCGGATTTTTCGTCCAGATGGGTTCGGTTTCGTTGATCACCTTACCGTCGAATTCGACGGGGATGGGTAGGAATTTGCCGTATTTCTCCAGAACCGTATTCAGACGATACTGTTCCAGGAATTCCTCTGAATCCGGAGCTACGTGCAGAATGATGTCCGTACCACGTTCGGTTTTGTCAGCCGCCGAAATCTCAAATTCCGTGGAACCGTCGCAAATCCAGCGGGCTGCTGGAGCGTCCTGATACGATTTGGTAACGATTTCAACCTGCGAGGCCACCATAAAAGCCGAGTAGAAGCCCAGTCCAAACTGACCAATAATCGCTCCCCGCTCTACACCCTGATCTTTGTATTTTTCTACGAATTCCAGAGCACCGGAAAAAGCAATCTGATTGATATACTTTTTGATTTCGTCGGCAGTCATGCCCAAACCTTTATCGCTAATGGTAATGGTCCTGGCCTCTTTATCGACGGAAACTTTAATCGTCAAATCCCCTAACTCTCCGCCATATTCGCCCAAAGACGCTAATCGCTTGATTTTCTGCGTGGCATCAACGGCGTTGGATACTAGTTCGCGAAGAAAAATCTCATGGTCGGAATACAGAAATTTCTTAATGATGGGGAAAATATTCTCCGTGTGAATCGAAATATTCCCCTTTTCATGAAAGTGGTTGTATCCATTGGTTTGTAATAAGTTGGAATGATGGTGAATCAGTTAGCAACGTAGCAAAGTTCATTCCCAATCGAATAAAATGTCATATTGACAGGCAAAGGCAATATCGTATCAATTGTAGTGAAAAAAAGGCAAGATGACTAGTATAAAAATAAGTTAAAATTGCATATTAATTGCTTATCCTGCTTTACCTCGAACAAGTCGCATCAATAAACCTATTTACAGACGGCCTATATGTGCCGTCTGTTTTGTTTTTTTCCAGGCTTTGGGAACGATCCTTTCTGAAAATTTTTCCGGTACGCTTCACTACCCATTCAGCTAATTGCGTAAAGCTTTACTTAAGCACACCCGCAAAAGCCTACTGTTTACCAAGGTATTGAAAATATTTTTTTGTTAATAAATGGAGAAGTCTTGAAAAGCGTAAGCTCCATTGCAAAGAAATAAATAAGTATTTTTAACTAGTAAAATTACTTTGTATGGGTATTTTTGCCGGTATAAGGCCTTGAAAACGGAATAGGATAACAAGAAGCTGAAAACACTTTAGCGAAAAATTACGTTAGTATCGGTACCTACAGAGCGGCGGGCGACTTTGAAATGTAAATTTTTAAATTGTACTTTTGCAATAGTAATCCTTGAGTGACCTAAAGCTCTTCAGCCTTAAAATAACGATACCCAATTATGAAATCACCTGTTTCCTCCAAATCCATTAGTCCAACGGACTATCTCATTGCAGCAGTTCTTTTTTTAGGTTTATTGTTGACCGTCTTTTCGTTCAGTCAGATTCACTAAGAATCGTTGGCTGTGTGGTAGCAAACTAGAATTTTAAGCGTATTCGTATACTCCCCTCTGTGCAGAWCCGTGCATAAACGATTCTGCCAGAGGTTTTTTTTTGCTGGTACTCGATTAAGTGCTGGTAAATTTGCCGACACGGGCAAAAGCCCTTTTATTCGCCTCTGCTTAACTAAACATTTCAAGTAGTGAATCATCTTTGGGGTATAGATTTGGGAGGCACTAAAATTGAGTGTGCCGTATTGAACGCCGATAACATCAAAGAGGTCCGGGTTCGCCGCCGGATTCCCACCGAAGCCGATCAGGGGTACGAACATATTCTTAACCAGATAGAAAAACTGGTTACTCAGGTTATTGAAGAGTTGGGAGAGCGGCCGGAGAAAATCGGATTTGCTACCCCCGGTACGCTCGATCCGGTTACGCAAACGATGCGGGGTTGTAATACCGTAGTAATGAATGATCAGCCCATGCAGAAAGATCTGGAAGCACGGCTGGGCGTACCTTGTCTGATTGCCAATGATGCCAACTGTTTTGCTTTAGCCGAGGCCCTTTTGGGTGCTGCACCCGAAGTACATCCGAAGGCTCAGGTTGTATTCGGTATCATCATGGGTACGGGCGTCGGTGGGGGCGTGGTGATCAACGGAAAAGTATGGGGCGGTCGCCAGGGCATTGGCGGCGAATGGGGCCACATCTTTCTGGATGAATCCGGTGGACCCTGCTACTGCGGAAATGTAGGTTGCGTCGAAACCGTATTATCAGGACCTTCGCTTCAACGTTTTTACACCCAGGAAGCTGGTGAAAAACGTAGTATGCCTGACATTTTGGCCCGCCATCAGGCCGGTACGGATCCGGCCGCAACGGCTACCGTTGAACGTATGCTGAATCAGTTTGGTAAGGCGTTGTCGATCATTACCAATTTGCTTGATCCGGACGTGATTGTAATTGGGGGTGGCGTCTCTAACATTGATCTGCTGTATACCGAAGGCGTACAGCGGGCTCAAAAGCACATCTTTACGCCTAAGCCTGACGTGTTAGTAGTGAAAAACGTGTTAGGCGATAGTGCGGGCGTTTTCGGAGCAGCTCTTTTGTAATAAATATCGCTCATTTATTCAAAATTAAACCTCGTACAGCCATGCAACTTTCAGCAGACCGGACGGCTCTCGTCCTGATTGAGTTTCAGAATGATTTTACGACGGAAGGAGGTGTTTTGCACGACGGCGTAAAGGCCGTTATGGATTCGACCCAGATGCTCCCGCATACCATCGAACTGGTTCGTCAGGCTCGGGAAGCGAGTGTACAGATTGTACACGTACCGATTTCTTTCACGGAAGATTACCATGAATTGAATCCGACGCCGTACGGAATTCTGAAAGGGGTGAAAGACGCCGGAGCTTTCAAGAAAGGAACCTGGGGTGCTGAAATTATTTCGGATCTGCATCCGCATCCCGAAGATATTATCATCGAAGGGAAACGGGGATTGTGTGGTTTTGCCAGTACGAACCTCGATTTTATCCTGCGAAGCCGAGGATTACAGAACATCGCTCTGGCGGGTTTTCTCACCAATTGCTGCGTGGAATCGACCATGCGGACGGCCTACGAAAAAGGTTATTACGTCATGACTCTGACCAATTGTTGTGCAACACTAAGTCAGGGGGAACACGACAACGCTCTGACCAAGGATTTTCCCATGTTTAGTCAGCCCATGACGCATCAGGAGTTTCTAAGCTCCGTAGGTACGGAAGTAGAGCTGGTAGGGAAAGGCTACGAATAGATAAAAACGCGACTCAGTACTGCTGAGTCGCGTTTTTTATTCTTACGGGAATGGAAAGCGGCAGTATTTATCCGCAGTAAAGCGAAGAATACGTAACGAATGAATCCTTTTGATACATTAAAAGATCTTCCTGAACGCTTTGTACCCATGAAACGGTACTGCTTAGGAAATCATAGGATTGCAGAGCTGATAGATCGGCTTGGAGCATCACATGCGACTACCAGCATGTAAATTTTTGCCCTTAACACCGCTTACACCTAATGATTAAAAGCCATATTTGAACGAAAAAGCTCTTCTTCAAAAAATTATCCGTGCAATGAAACGCCTATTTACCGCCTGTCTTTTGCTGGGAACGATCCAAGCGGGTCTGTCCCAAACGAACTTCAAATATCGGCCATCCGCCCATTCGCACAACGATTACGAACAAAGTAAACCCCTCGAAAACGCCTATGCTTTGGGCTTTGGCTCCATCGAAGCAGACGTGTACGTGCAAAACGGGGAATTGATGGTTGCTCACGAACGCAGCGAAATCAAGCCCGAGCGTACCTTTCGGCAACTGTATCTGACGCCCTTGCTCAAATTAGTACGGCAACACGAAGGTTATCCGTATCCGGGCCATCATCCCTTACAATTGATGGTTGATCTGAAGGATGCGGAAGCATTACCCTTGCTGGAACATTTGCTTAAATCGCATCAATTTGAACTCAAACAGGTTCGCTTTGTCGTGAGCGGTAGTATGCCTCGGCCCGAAGAATTCAAAAACTACGATGAGATTATTAGTTTCGATGGACGTCGGTCTCAGAACTATGGAGCTGATGTGAAGGCACGCGTACCCTTGATTAGTGCCGATTTTAAAGAATTTAGCACGCAGGCCTGGGATGGGACTACGCCGCTTTCGACGGATGTTGAAACGAAGTTGAAGGCTTTCGTTGCTCAGGCTCACGCCAATGGGCAGAAAACCCGCGTATGGGGAACTCCGAACACGGCTCTGGCCTACCAGACCCTTCAGAAAATCGGACTCGATTACATTGGCTCGGACCAACTCGACAAATTGGCGGCTACTCTCAACTAGTACGGTCGATTTGCGGCCTGGTGTAATCTTTTAGTAAACGGAATGGTTACTTCTCTAGCCGTTCGTACCGGATGGTGCGAGCGGTTTTTTCTATCGAAATTAATCGGGTATGAAGCTCATTAAATTAGCCGCAGGCGTAGTGAATACCATTCCGCTGGACTGGAATGGCAATCTTCAAAATATTCTTTCCTGTATTGAGGAAGCCCGTAATCAGGAGGTTACGCTGTTATGTTTACCCGAACTGAGTCTGAGTGGATACGGCTGCGAGGATATGTTCTACGCACCCTACGTAGCGGAAACGGCCCTGAGTCAGTTGCAGGAGATTGTTCCGTATACTTCCGATCTGGCCGTATCGGTGGGTTTGCCTTTAATGCTGAACAACAAGCTGTATAACGCTTCCTGTTTCATTGTTAATCGGCAGATTCGGGGCTTTGCACTCAAGAAAAATCTGGCTAATAACGGAATCCATTACGAAACCCGCTGGTTTCACGCGTGGTCAGCCGGGGATCGAACCAACGTAAAAATCAACGGCATTGACTATCCGGCGGGCGATCTGCTCTTCGAAGTAGCGGGAGCCAAGATCGGTTTTGAAATCTGCGAAGACGCCTGGATTGCCAACCGTCCCGGTCGCGAGTTGTACGCCCGTGGCGTGGACATTATTCTGAATCCTTCGGCCAGTCACTTTAGCTTCTTCAAAAGTCAGACTCGCGAACGGTTTGTCCAGGACGGGAGTCGCTCCTTCGGCTGCGTCTACGTGTACTCGAATCTGCTGGGTAATGAAGCGGGCCGGGCCATCTACGACGGCGATGCCATGATTGCCCAGTCGGGAGAGATGCTGGCTTCGGGTACGCGTTTCAGCTATACCGATCACTACATGGTCACAGCAACGGTCGATCTGGAAAAAGGTCGCCTCGAGCAAACGCAGAACCGGGCCGTATTCAGCAAAACCGCCGATGCGTTGATGGTTTCCGTACCTTTCCAGTGGCCCGAGATTCGTCCGGCCCGCAACCAGTACGTACTGGAAGACTGGGAAGCGAAAGGCTACCAAAAAGAAGAGGAATTTGCCCGGGCCGTATCGCTGGCTTTGTTTGACTACTTGCGGAAAAGTCGTTCACAGGGCTTTGTCGTATCGCTTTCGGGGGGAGCTGACTCGTCGGCCTGTGCTGCTCTGGTGTATCTGATGGTAGAGTTGGGCGTAGAAAGTATTGGAATCGAGCGATTCAAACAACGACTCAGCTACATTGAAAAAATTCAGCAGGCGACTTCGACCAAGGAAATCGTGCATGAACTGCTGTACTGCATCTGGCAGGGAACGGAAAATTCTTCGGCAGAGACGAAGTTTTCGGCAACCTCACTGGCCGAGGATCTGAACGCCCGTTTCTACGACGTCAACATCAATGGCCTCGTTGAAACCTACAAAGAACTCATCGAGTCGGGACTGGATCGTAAACTGAGCTGGGATACCGATGACATTGCCTTGCAAAACATACAGGCTCGGGTACGGGCTCCGAGTGCCTGGTTGCTGACTAATATTTACAACTGCTTGTTACTGTCTACCTCCAATCGTTCGGAAGCGTCCGTAGGGTATGCAACCATGGATGGCGACACGGCGGGCAGTATCTCACCGCTGGCAGGTATCGATAAAACGTTTCTTCGGAAATGGCTCCTGTGGCTGGAAGAAGTAGGGCTGGGGGGTACCCTGAAAGTGAAAGGCCTGAATGCCATGAACAACCTGCAACCCACGGCCGAGTTACGCCCCGCAGATCGGAAGCAAACGGATGAAGCCGATTTGATGCCCTACGAAGTGCTCAATGCGATTGAAACCTACGGCTTCCGTGATAAACAGCCGCCGAAGGAAGTTTTGAAAAAGCTGGAACTGGATTTCGAAGGCATCTATACGCGGGAAGAGCTGGTTGCCTGGACGGAACGGTTCTTCCGCCTCTGGAGCCGTAATCAGTGGAAACGCGAACGGTATGCTCCCAGCTTCCACATCGACGATCGGAACCTTGATCCCCGTACCTGGCTTCGTTTCCCCATTCTGTCGGGCGGTTTCGAAAAAGAACTGGCCGAACTGCGGGAAGAGGCGAATACTCCTTTGGGTCGCCGTCGGATTGGATTTGGAAATTAAAATAGCTCGGCTGGGTTTGCTGCCGTTGTGGAACGAGTAGGGTGGCATGATGATTATAATCGGGGTGAGCCTACTGAATTATTAAACGCAAAACGGCTCGGATGTTTGAACACATCCGGGCCGTTTTGTATCTATCAAATTACGAACAACCCCGGAGGGGTTTAATAACAATAGCCCCGTATGCAATACGTGGAATAAGCCCCGATTTAAAACCGTCCTGGAATGATCGGGATGGTATGGTCAAGCGTCTTCGACGCGTACCTCTAACCCTTCAAAAACGATCACAAATGACGATGGTCGCCCAATCGCCCTAAGCGTTAAAACTTCCCCTGCAACGCCTCCAACGCTATCGCCAGATACACCAGCGGAGCATTCCAGTTGATCGCAATTTCATTGGAAGCGTACGAGCAGACATCATCCGTAAACGAAACATCGGGTAACTTTGAAGGATACGTTGTACACTTATCCTGCTGCCCCGGATTGGGGCCGCCCGAAATCATACCGGGTACGGGGTCTACGACGCCATCCGCTTCCGACAAGCGATGGTGGGGATGCATCACCCGCTTACTGCCAAATCCCGTCAGGAGGCAGTAGCCCGTCGCATTTTGTCCGAGTAAATAATTCAGATTCGACAAGGCTCCCGCTAAATACTCTTTCCGTGGACTCAGTCGGTACGCGTGCAATAAAGCAATTCCCTGATTCGCCGCAACCGAACTGCTTCCCCAGATGAAATCTTTCGCTGTCTGACCCATTACGGTGGCGTTAGCACTGGCCGCATAGTCAGCCACCAACGCATCAGCTTCCTTCAGTAACAAAGCCCGCAGACCCGCCACTTCGCCCTGAGCCGCTTCGGGTAACTGCTTTTGCAAGCGGGTGAGGGTGTAGTAACCCAGCGTCCGAACCTGATTCCAGGAGGGCAGGGGAGCTTTTGGGTCGGGTAGCCAGGCCAGTCGGTACTGTTTGTCTTTCGTCAGGGCATACAACTCGGCGGCGGCCCAGATCCACTCATCGCTCACGTCGCGGTCGCCGTACGTACCTGTGCTAATGTCGGGATCGAAGGCTTTATTAATGGCATCCTGATCGTATAAAACTTTGGGGTTTTCCTTGGCCCAGTTCCAGGCCTGCACCGCCATGACCCGGCAGGAGTCCGACAGACCCGGCAAGGCTTTGGAAAAAGGCTTGAACACCCGGGCCGCCTGAGCCATCACCGCCGCAAAATCGAGCGTGGCGGCGGTACTTTTCTGAACGACGTACCGTACGGTATGAGCATTCTGCGGCATAATCATCCCATCGAATTTGGCGTTGGTGAGTTTATGATATACGCCACCGTCGTTAGGATCCTGCATGGTGAGCATCCAGCGAAGATTGACGAGTACTTCATCCAGCAGATCCGGAAGAGCATTCGTTTTCTCAGGAATGTCCAGCGAAAGTTTCTGAACAAAGGCAGGGTGATCTTCGTACAGCGAAAGCAACGTTCCAACCGTAATACCCGAGTTGACAATGTACTTGTTGTAGTCACCCGCATCGTACCAGCCGCCGGGCGAAGACAGTATGGTCCCCGCCGGACGCTCCTTCGATGCCGCCGAAGGGTGTACCACCACCTTCGTATCCGGATGACCTACGGGGCGGGCCCATTGGCCCGCGTAGGCTTTTGTTAGGGGGTCCGAAACCCGGTTGTAGTAAAACATCTTGATACTGGCCTGGGCGACGCTTCGGTGAATATTATTCTGAATTTTGAACGGATACGAAGTACCAACCTCCGGGATCACTAGCTGATAGGTACCGGGTTTTTGAAAAGCCGTAAAGTCAGCTACGCGGGTCTGTCGGGAGGCGTACGAATTGGTTCGTACTTCGCTCAGCGTACCCCGAAAGACGGTATCCCTTCCAGCTACCACCGCAAAGGTCCGACCGGTTTCGGGTACAATGGCCTGTTTCGGTGCGTTCGGATAAAAACCAACCTGATTGAGCTGAATGGATTCGGTGGGGGTCTGGGCCGCTAACGTACCGCTCGTGAGTAACAGGGAAAAAAGAAACCGGATACGCATACAAATGCTGGGTTTAGAGAAAGAATATACGCAAGATAAGGCGAGGCTTCAGGTACAGCAATTGCAAAGGTTCGCGAATCGACGAAATGTCGCTAAACGACTGTAGCTTTGTCCGGTTATTGCCGATTCGGCAACCGCTTCAACATTTAGATCACTGCATGTTTCTCGCCATCGACGTCGGTAATACTGACATTGTTTTTGGAATCCATTCGGGTTCGGGCTGGCGGTGCCAGTTTCGCATTCCCACCCATTATAGCACACGTTCGGCGGATTACGAAGTACGTGTACGTACGCTTTTTCTGGAAAATGATCTGAAAATCAGTGACATCACCCGGGTGGGTATTAGTAGTGTAGTGCCGGGGGAAACGGGTTTGATCCGTAGCCTGGTCACGGAATTATTTCTGCTTGAACCGTTTGTCGTAGGTCCCGAAATCTATCCAATGCTCGGCCTGGGCATCGCCAGCCCCCGCGAGATCGGGACCGATCTGGTGTGTAATGCCGTTTACGCCTGGGAGACGTATCGACAAAATAGTGTCGTCGTGGATTTTGGTACGGCTCTCACGTTTACCGTCGTCAGCGAAGCCCGGATTGTGGGCGTGAATATCGTACCGGGGATCAAAACGGCCCTACGTTCCCTCTTTGCCAATACCGCCCAATTGCCCGAAGTACCCCTGGAAATGCCCGCGTCAGCCATTGGGAAGGACACTGTACACGCCATTCAGGCCGGAATCCTGTGGGGTTACGTAGGTTTAGTGAAGGAACAATTATTTCAGATCCAGAAAGAAGTAGGACCGTGTAAGGTACTGGCTACGGGTGGTCTTTCCTCCGTTCTGAAACCTTTACACGAATTGTTTGAAGAAGTAGATATCAACCTAACGCTTAACGGTCTGAAAATCATTGGCGATACATTGTATAATTGAACTTTAAAAACAAATTCTATAATTGAACGTTTATTTTAAACGATTGTTTAAATTTTATTTGGAAGAAGCTATTCTTCTGGTTTTTATTTGCATCACTGTATGACGACCAACCAAAACGATACCGAGGAAAAGATTAAGGAAGCGGCTCAACGCATCTTCCTGGAGAAAGGTTATGAGGGTACAACGATTCGGGATATTGCCGAAGCGGCCCAGATCAATACGGCTTTGACGAATTACTATTTTCGAAGTAAGGAGAAGCTGTTCTGGCTGGTGTACGAATCCTTGTTGAAAGAGGCGATACAGAGTGTTCAGGCAATTCTGGACAAGCCCATTCCGATGGAAGAGAAGTTAATGGGATTGATCGATCACATGTTTGAAACGCAGGCGGCTAATCCTAATCTGTCCATGTTCCTGATGAACGAATGCCGTCGGGATCCGAAGAGTTTCGCGGAGAAGACGGGCGTCGGTTGTCACTTGCTGGAAGGCGGTTTCATCCAACAGTTTCAGGAAGAAGTAGAAAAGGGTACCGTCACGAATGTATCAGCGGAGCACATGCTACCGCTAATATTCGGGCTTATTCAGCAGATTTTTGTCGGACGGGAACTCCACATGCATTTATTTCAGGTCGACGAATCCGAATTCCTAACGTTTGCCCGCGAACAAAAGCGGATCATTAAAGACATGCTCTGTACGTATTTGTTCAAGAAATAGATTAGTCTTTTTTCCCCTATATAAGCCCCGGTTTACGTGGGGCTTTTCTTTTAACCCTGATTTAAACAAACGTTTAAATTATTTATTTTAATCAAATAATACAATGTTACGCCTTCCCCTGATTGTTTGCCTATTCCTGCTCAGTTCGGGCGTTTGGGCTCAGAAACTGACGCTGGCCGACCTAACCGACAGAGCTCTGACGCACAATCTGGACGTCCGGTCTATCCAGCTCGAACGCGAGATTACGGACGCTCGGATCAAAGAAGTCCGTTCGTCCGCCCTACCGCAGGTGAATTTTGCGGGCGACTACAAGTATTATATCAAGATTCCGGCTCAGGTCATTCCATTATCGGCTTTTGGAGGTCCGGAAGGATCGTATTCGGCGGCGGCGTTTGGACTGCCCTGGAACCTGGGAAGTACGGTGCAAGCCAATCAGATTCTGTATAATCCTTCACTGATGATTGGTTTGAAAGCCGCAAAAGTGGGTCGGGAAGTCGCTGATTTACAGATTCGCCGGACCAGAGAAGACATCGCCTATAATGTCGGAGCTACGTATTTCAACGCTCAGACCGTTGCCCAACAGGTTCAGTTTCTCGAAGGAAACATCAAGGCCCTGGACCGCTCCATTCAAATTACGGATTTGCAGTTTCAGCAACAGATGGCCAAGGGCATCGACGTAGATCGGCTGCGGCTGAATAAGGTTTCCATGCAAACGCAGATTGAATCGCTGAAAGCCGATTACGCTCGCATGTTGAATATGCTCAAGTTTCTGGCCGGTATTCCACAGACCGAAACGATCGAAATCGAACAACGAATCGAGGAAACGACGATTGTCGTACCGACGGCCGAAGAAAGTGGACTGAACCGCACCGAACTACTGTTGCTGGATCGCCAGCAGGTGGCGAATACCTTAGAGCAACGCAACATCAAAGCGGGGTTTCTGCCGACGGTTTCTGCGTACGGCGTAGCCAATCACAGCGTATTTGCCATCGGTGGCAACGAGTCTTACATCAAAGGTATTCCCGCGTACTGGCTGGGCTTACAGGTGAACTGGAGCATTTTCGATGGATTCACCCGCCGCAACAAGCTGGCTCAGAAACAACTGGAAGGGCAACAGTTATCGCTCGATCTTCAGAAGACGAAGGAATCCATCAGTATGGACATTTCGAATGCTCGTACACAGATGACCGTTCAGCAGCAAAACCTGAAAACGTCCGATGAACAGGTGCGACTGGCTCAGAAAGTATACGAGCAAACGCAGTTGCAATTCAAGGAAGGAACGATTGACATCAGTAACCTCATCCAGACGGAAAATTCCCTGCGGGAAGCTCAAAATAACTACCTGAGTTCGTTGGTCAAACTCCGTACGGCCGAACTCGACTGGCGGAAAGCAACCGGAAATCTCATCACTAAATAGATCAAAACACTCCTATGAAACGAATAATTGTAGCCATTGCCCTCGTGTCTACACTGGGGCTGACGGCCTGGAAATTGCTGGACAACAAGGAAAAAGTTGCCGAAAAAGTATACAAACCCAATCCAAACCTGAAAGTGGGCGTGCGTACGGCCAAGGCCGAAGTACGCGACCTATCCCTCGAATCGCAGTTTTTAGGTTCGTTTGAGGCGAATCGGGAAATTGAAATTCGTCCGCAAGCCGGGGGTGAAATTGTCCAGTTACCCATCGTGGAAGGACAGGCCGTAGGAGCCGGAAAGCTCGTGGCCAAGCTCGACGACGATCAGCTTCGCTACCAGATTGAAGCTCTGGAAGTACAGATTGAAGGGTACAAAAATGACCTGAAACGCTACGAAGCGTTGGTGAAAGGGGACGCAACGCCCGCGGTCAACATCGAGAAAACGCAGCTCAACATTCGGGCTACGCAGGCTCAGGTGAAGCAGTTGCAGAAACAATTGGCGAATACGACGATTACGGCACCGTTTTCGGGTATCGTAACGTCCAAAATGGTCGAGAAAGGATCAGTCGTTTCACCGGGTACGCCATTGGCGAAAGTAACGGATATTTCTACGCTGAAACTGGTCGTACAGGTCCCGGAAAAAGCCATCAACCAATTCCGGATGGGCCAAAGTATTGCGGTGAAAACCGAGGTCTACCCCGATACCGAATTTAAAGGCCGGGTTTCTCTGATCGGTGCTCAGGGCGATGCGGCTCATAATTATCCCATCGAAATTTCGGTAGCCAATTCCAGTGCTCATGCCTTACGGGCGGGTATGTACGGCACGATTGCCAATACCAGCGAACTGAAAGGTCAGAGTCTGTCCGTACCGCGTCAGGCGATCATCGGTTCGACCAAACAGCCGCAACTGTACGTGGTTGAAAACGGAACAGCTATCCTGCGTGACGTACAAATCGGAGCCACGACGAACGATTACTACGAGATTACGAAAGGCTTGCAGGCGGGCGAACAGGTCGTCGTTAGTGGACAAATCAACCTCCAGAACGGTACCCCGGTGGTTGCTCAATAAGGTAGTTTGAATAGTTTAAGAAGGTTTGAAAAAAGTTAAGGGGTTGGAAAGAAGGTGAACTGGAATGGTTTGACTGGGAGAACAGAAGAAGCCATTCGGCAGAGCGAAAGGAATACCAAATCTCATACCCTCAAACGAATCAAACCTTCTTAAACCATTCTAACAACTTCCAACCACCCGTCAAACCTTTCCAGTACAACCAGCACAGGATATGAATTTTATAGAAACCATCATCAAGCGGCCTTCCATGATTATCGTACTGTTTGCGATACTCACGCTGGGAGGGTTTGCTTCGTATCGGCTGCTCAGCTACGAGCTGATGCCCGAGTTTTCCATTCCGGTCGTAACCATTACTACGGTGTACCCGGGTGCGGCTCCCTCCGAAGTGGAATCGGAAGTAAGTAAGAAAATCGAGGACGCCGTATCGGGCCTCGACAATATCGATAATATTACCACCAAGTCGCTGGAAAGTGCTTCGCTGGTGATTGTGGAATTCAAAGCGGGTACGGACATTGACAATGCTCTGGATGAAACCCAGCGGAAGATCAACAACATGGTGAGCGACCTTCCAGACGATGCCGAAACGCCTTCGCTGTCCAAAATCTCACCCAGTGATCAGCCGATTATGCAGTTACTGGCCACGTCCAGCCTGCCCAACGAAGTATTCTATCAGCAGGTGGAGGATCGGTATCTGCCCCTGATGCAACAGGTACCCGGCGTCGCTGAAATCACAATGGTGGGGGGTGATAAACGCGAAGTACGGGTGAACGTCAACGACGATAAACTCAACTATTACGGCATATCACTGCTTCAGGTAACCCAGGCCATTAATCAGGCCAACATGGAATTCCCGACGGGGAAAGTCAAAAGCTCGTCCGAGCAGATTACGCTGAAGCTGGCCGGTAAGTTTTCCTCCATGGATGACATTCGGAATCTGGTGGTGGCAACGCCCCCCAACGGAAGTCCGATTCGCGTAAAAGACGTGGCTACGGTCACGGATGGACTGGCCGATACGGAAAGCATCAGTCGTTTCAACGGACAAAACGGGATTGGGATGTTCATTAAGAAACAATCCGATGCCAACGCGGTGGAAATCAGTCGCCTGATTCAGGAACGACTGGCAACCATTGAAAAAGAGAACGCCAAAGACAACGTACATTTTACGATTGCCTATGACAGCAGCACGTTCACGCTGGAGTCTGTGGAGGCCGTTACGCACGATTTGATTCTGGCCGTGGTACTGGTGGCAGTCGTGATGCTGCTCTTCCTGCACAGTATCCGGAACGCCATTATCGTCATGATTTCTGTACCGGCTTCGCTGGTTTCGGCCTTCCTTTTCATGTACGTGATGGGCTATTCACTCAACCTGATGACCCTGCTGGCCCTTTCGCTGGTAATCGGTATTCTGGTCGATGACTCGATTGTAGTACTGGAAAACATTCAGCGGCACCTGGAGATGGGTAAAAATCGCTGGCAGGCGACGCTCGATGGGGTGAAGGAAATTGGCTTTGCGGCCGTAGCTCTGACGCTGGTGATTGTGGTGGTATTCGTGCCCATTACCATGGTTAGCTCCATCATTGCTGACTTATTACGCCAGTTCTCATTGACAGTAGCGTTTTCGACGATGGTTAGTTTGCTGGTCAGTTTTACGCTGACGCCGTACCTGACGTCCCGAATTGCTCGGCTGGAACACCTGAATCCGAAGAATCCCTTTCACGCTTTTCTGTTGTGGTTTGAACGCGGACTGACGGGCTTGTCCAACTGGTACCAGCGTACCCTCGTTTGGGTAATCGGTCACAAAATCGCCTTTACCGGAATCCTGATCGCCATTTTCGTGGCAACGGGCTGGGTGATGGGTCTGGGTATTATCGGACAGGAATTCGTGGCTCAGGGCGATCAGGGCAAGTTTCTGCTGACGATGAAACTGGATAAAAGTGCTTCCCTGCAGCAAAACAACCTGACGGCCCGTAGCATTGAAGATTACCTGCGGAAGAAACCGGAAGTAGAAACCATTTTCGCCAACGTGGCGGGTGCCAGTACGGGCATGTCGAGTACGGGTCAGGGCGAAACCAACCGGACGGAGTTAACCATTGAGCTGGCTCCGGCGGAAGAGCGACCGAACCAGTTGCCGACGGAAAAGTACATGATTGAAACGCGTAAGGAGCTGTCGGAGCGTTTCCCGGGTATTGAATTTACCTCTTCCGTAATCGGGATGGTCAACTCCGGAGGTTCACCGATTGAAATGATTCTGAGCGGGGATAACCTCGACGAGTTAATGAAAACCGCAGGGCAGGTAGCCGATCGCCTGAAGAAGACGCCGGGTGCCAACGATGTGAAGGTTTCAGTAGAAGCCGGAAATCCCGAAGTACAAGTGAACATCGACCGGGAGAAGATGGCAAAACTGGGCCTGAACATTCAGACCGTAGGTGGCTTGCTGCAAAACGCCTTTGCTGGTAACGATGATTCGAAATACCGCGAGGGTAGCGAAGATTACGACATTCGGATTATGCTGGACGCCTTTGACCGGAAAGATCCCGAAGCGGTGAAGAACATTACCTTCTTCAGCCCGATCGCGAATCGTCCGGTACGGCTGGCCGAGTTTGCCGACGTGCGTCTGGGTAGCGGGCCTTCGTTGCTCGAACGTAAAAATCGCCGTACCTCCGTTACGATTACGGGGAATACGCTTGGCGTAGGATCCGGTACGCTGATCAACACGATCAATGAAGATCTGGCGAAAAATCCGCTTCCGGCTAACGTGACGCTGAGTTGGGGTGGAGACGCCAAGAGTCAAAGTGAAGGATTCGGCTCGTTGGGACTCGCCATGGTGGCCGCTCTGATGCTAGTGTACTTCATCATGGTCTTGCTGTACGACAGCTTTATTTATCCGCTGGTCGTATTGTTCTCCATCCCCGTGGCCATCATTGGAGCGATGATTGCTCTGGCTCTGTCGTCCTCCAACATGAGCATCTTCGCGATGCTGGGTATGTTGATGTTGATGGGTCTGGTTATGAAAAACGCCATTTTGATTGTGGACTTTGCCAACCAGCTCAAAGCTCAGGGCATGCATTACAAGGAGGCCATCATTCACGCCGGAGAAGAACGTCTGCGACCCATTCTGATGACCACCATCGCCATGGTAATCGGGATGTTACCCATTGCTATGGCGGCCGGGGCTGGTTCGGAGTGGAAAAACTCCTTGGCCTGGGTGTTGATTGGTGGATTAACCAGTTCGATGATTTTGACCATATTCCTGGTACCCATGATTTATTACCTAGTCGATCGGGTTCGGGAAAAGTGGGGGAGTAAGCAAAAGAAAAAAGTAGAAGAATTAGAGTCAGTACCTGTTTAAGCCGTGAAAACAAGGGTGTCTTTCGAAAGGAGGGCACCCTTTTATTTGGGTAAGAGCGGGTTAAAAAGAGTGAACCGAATTTCAACCCGACCCAAATCTTCAAAAATGAAATGTCAGCTGCCGCCCATCCCATTCATCCGCCCGCTCCAGATTCGACAGCGTGACCCCCATAAGCCGAATCCCCATGCGGAGGGGGAAAATCCCCTCGAACAGCTCCCGTACCATGCGTTCGTAAAAGGCCTGTTCGGTAATGGGTTGCAGACTCGTTCGACTGCGGGTAATTTGCTCGAAATCGCCGAATTTTACTTTCAGCGTTACCGTTTTGCCGTACGCCTGAGCCCGCTCGGCTCGTCGCCACACTTCCTCCGTAATCGGCCAGAGTTCATTCAGTAATAATTCCACGTCTTCCAGATCCGTCGAAAAGGTTTCTTCAGCTCCGATGGACTTCCGAATTCGGTCGGGATTGACTAGCCGATCATCCTGTCCCCGGGCAATCTGGTAGTACCAGCGGCCCACTTTTCCGAAATGTTTCACCAGTACCTCCAGCGGCTGGGCCTTCAGATCGGCTCCGGTAAAAATGCCCATCTTGTGCATTTTCTCGGCGGTAACCTTACCAATGCCGTGAAAATCCTTGACGTGTAAGCCCGCCACAAACGCTTCTGCCTGTTTGGGTTTAATGATGAAAAGACCATCCGGCTTGTTATAGTCGGAGGCGATTTTGGCCAGAAATTTATTAAACGATACGCCCGCCGAAGCCGTCAGTCCGGTTTCCGCCCGAATCTGGTCTTTGATCTCCTGAGCAATCTGCGTAGCCGTCTCGATCCCTTTCAGGTTTTCCGTAACGTCGAGGTAGGCCTCATCCAGCGAAAGCGGTTCAATCACAGGTGTATAACGGGCGAAAATCTCACGGATTTGAACCGAAACTGCCTTGTATACGTCAAATCGCGGCCGGACAAAAAGCAGGTGTGGACACTTACGCAAGGCCGTTACCGAGGCCATGGCCGAGCGAACGCCGTACTTACGGGCTTCGTAGCTGGCCGCCGCCACCACCCCCCGTTCGCGACTACCACCCACGGCCAGCGGTTTCCCCCGCAGCTCCGGATTATCCCGCTGTTCGACGCTGGCATAGAAGGCGTCCATGTCAATATGTATGATTTTCCTAAATGTTGCCAAAATTCAGTATGTACCTTTGGGATGTTTTCAGTTTGCTGTTTTCCGTTTTCAATTTCTGGGTACGTACCTGACAGAAATTGATTCATAACTGAAAACTAAAAACCGTAAACTGAAAACTAAAATGTTACCCGATCTATACCCCGAACTCCAATTTCAGACCAGTCGTTCCTCCGGACCGGGTGGTCAGAATGTAAATAAGGTTGAAAGCAAAGTGGAAGTTCGTCTCAATATTCAAACTTCCCAAATTCTAACGGATGAGCAAAAACAGAAGTTATTCCAACGTCTGGCCTCGCAGCTCAGTACCCAGGGTGAACTCATTATAACGGCTCAGCAATCGCGTAGTCAGCTGACGAATAAAGAACAGGCCGTCAAGAAGTTATACGCGGTTCTGGAGAAAGCTTTTCGTGAGCCCCGAACCCGCAAACCTACCAAGCCCACCAAAGCTTCCACGCAGGAAAGGCTCCAGTCCAAACGGCTGGCTTCG
The DNA here is from genome assembly GCF_002872335.1 of Siphonobacter sp. BAB-5405. Taxonomy (GTDB): domain Bacteria; phylum Bacteroidota; class Bacteroidia; order Cytophagales; family Spirosomataceae; genus Siphonobacter. Next base: position 53,610 of record NZ_NJAG01000018.1, read on the forward strand.
GAGCGGAAAGCGTCCCGTAGTCGCAAAAACTGGGAAGAGTAAACGCCTTATTATTAATTTTGTTACAAACGATTTCCACATGCATTCTTTCAAACTTAGTTTTCTATTGCTGCTAAGTCCGCTGTTGTTAGTGGCACAAACCAAGAAAAGCGTTCAGCGAACCATGCCTGACCGTCCCAAACTGGTGGTAGGGATTGTGGTCGATCAGATGCGATATGACTTTCTGTTCCGGTATTCAGAGAAATACGGGAAAGGCGGTTTCAAGCGGCTCTTAGGCGAAGGCTTCAACTGTGCGTACACGCATTACAACTACATGCCGACGATCACGGCACCCGGACATACTTCCATTTATACGGGCTCCGTTCCGGCTATTCACGGGATTGCAGGAAATGATTGGTTCGACCGTAGTTTAGGTCGGGAAGTATACTGTACGGAAGATACGTCGGTCGTTACGGCGGGAGGGAACCCTTCACCAGCCGGTCGGATGTCACCCCGCAATGTACTCGCCAGTACGATTACCGATCAGCTGAAAATCGCGACCAACTTTAAATCAAAAGTCATTGGCGTTTCACAGAAAGATCGGGGAGCCATCATTCCGGCGGGACATACGGCTGATGGAGCCTACTGGTTCGATTCCCGCGACGGAAGTTTTATCACCAGTACGTTTTACATGAAAGACGTTCCGCAGTGGGTAAAAAACTTTAATGCGAAAAAACTGGCGAATAAATACCTGGAAAAACCCTGGACGACGCTGTTACCCATCGAGCAGTATACTGAAAGTACGGCCGATGATATGCCGTACGAACAGCCGATTCCGGGCGAAAAGAAACCCGTATTCCCGCACGAAGTAGGCGGTACGTTCCAGGGCTTCTACGAGAATTTCCGGAAAACGCCTTTTGGTAACAGTATTACGAAAGACTTTGCTCTGGAGGCCCTCAAAAACGAGAAGCTGGGTAAAGGCAGCGTAACGGATTTTCTGGCCGTCAGTTTCTCCTCGACGGATTACGTAGGTCACAGTTTCGGTCCTAACTCGATTGAAACGGAAGATACCTACCTGCGGCTAGATAAGGATATTGAAGAATTACTAACCTTCCTCGATAGCTGGGTGGGTAAAGATAACGTACTCGTTTTCCTTTCGGCGGATCACGGCGTAGCGGACGTAGTGGGCTTCTCGAACGAACACCACATTGCTGCCGGTTCGCTGGATAAAGTAACGGTAAAGGCCCGGAACGTACTGAACAAAGCCTACGGTGAAGCCGACTGGATTCAGTACTACGGCAACTACCAGTTATACCTGAACCCAGCCGTACTAAAAGCGAAAAAACTGACGTATTCGGATGTTTATCCCATGCTGCGTGATTCCATCGTGCAAATGAAAGGGGTCGCTAACTTCATCAATCTGCATTCGCTGGAAGCCGTTTCCATGAACGATAATCAGGCGTACTTCGTGAAGAATGGCTATCACCCGCGTCGGGGTGGTGACTTTATGCTCGTCTCCGAACCCGGCTGGCAGGATGGCTATACCAAAGCAGGTACGGGCCACGGAACGCTCTACAACTACGATTCACACGTACCCTGCCTGTTCTACGGCTGGAAAATTCCGCACGGTCGTACGGGAGCTTCCACGTACGTAGCCGACATTGCCGCCACCGTATCCTATCTACTCGACATCCTCGAACCCAGTGGCTGCGTAGGCAAACCGGTACTGGACATGGTGGGGCAAATTAAGTAGTTTTCAATTTACGGTTTTCTGTTTTCAGTTAATGAAAAGGCCTGTCTTTGAGTATACTCCTCAAAGACAGGCCTTTCTTTGTGAAACATTGTGTCTTGGTGCCTTCGTGGCAAAGCATCCTTTCTAACACTGATCTATACTGAAAACAGAAAACCGTAAACTGAAAACGGATCAAAGTTTAAGATTCTCCTTTTTCCCCGATTTCACCGCTGCATAGATCGCGTCGATAATCTTCAAATCTTTTACGCCTTCTTCACCATCGACAGGTACCATGGGTTGTTTACCCTGAAGAATAATCGCCGCCATTTCGTCCATCTGTACGGTCTGGTGCGTCACGATGGGCTGATTCAGTTCCCCTTTGTGGGTCCGGCCTTTGATGGGACCGTATCCTGTCGCGGGAAACAATTCTGCGAAACCATTATCACCCGTCAGGAAGAAACGATCCAGGTTGTTGATGTTGTAACTCGACAGACAGGACGCTACGGCTCCGCCGGGAAAGCCCAGCTGGAACGTGATCGTTTCATCGACGCCTTCCTTGAATTTCTGCGGATCGGTTTTTGTCTCCTGAGCCGTCACCCAGATGGGTTCTTCGCCCACCATATACCGCGAACCGTTGATGGCGTAAATCCCAATGTCCATCATGGCACCACCGCCCGCGAGTTGCTTGTTCATTCGCCACTGACTGGGGTCGCCGATTTTAAAGCCAGAAAGTCCCTGGAAGAAGGTAATTTTTCCGAGTTCACCCGCTTTTCGCATCCGCACGATTTCCAGCGTATGTGGCTCGAAGTGCATCCGATAACCTACCAGTAGCTTGACGTTGGCTTTCTTACAGGCTTCTACCATTTCCTGGCCTTCCTTGGCATTGATGGCCATCGGTTTTTCACAGATCACGTGCTTACCGGCCTTGGCTACACGAATGACCTGATCGTGGTGCAAGGCGTTGGGCGTAATGACGTAAACGGCATCGATGTCTGCATTATTCTTGATCTGGTCGAAGTTCTCGTAGTTATAACAGTTCTTTTCGGGAATCTTGTATTTCGACTGCCAGTCTTTAATCTTCGACGGCGTACCGCTGATAACGCCTACCAGTTTCGCCATTTTACTGGATTGCATGGCCTCTGCCACGCGGCTACCGTAACCACCCAGACCCATAATGGCCACGCGTAAGACGGGGCCATCGTAGGGCTTGCTGTAAAATTCGTCCAGCGAAGTAGCCGTGGGCAAAAAAGGTAAGGTAATGGCCGAAGCCGTCAGCTTTTGTAGAAAGTCGCGACGTGAATGCATAGAGAAATGTTTTAGCTTGAGGTTAAACAGGCGAGTCGGCGGACCGACGGATACGCACTCAAAAATGAGTTTTTCTTATTGAACCCTCAACACCTTTGGCGAAAATCCTGTACCAGCAATGAGTCTAAAACAATCGGTCTCCCAAAGACGTATCAATTTCCGCAGCAGCAGCGGTCAGAGCCAGGGGACTACTTTAAAAACTTTAACGTCAACAGGTTGGTCAGTGAAGAAAAGAGTAGGGCTACACTATACGCCACCCATAGAGACGAATGCGGTAGTAACAAGCCCACGCCGTACAGAAAAGCCGCAAAACCAAAGCCGGAGCTAACCATTCCCCGCAGAATACGGGCACACTGGGCAGGCCCCTGCTGGATGTGCGTAAATACGGCCAGACAGGTCGTCATGATCGGAAAAGGAGTAAGCAGCCCACTCCAGACCGGGCCCGTCCAGGCCGCCAGTTGCGTAATTCCCGCGACAAAAACCGTGGCAACCAGCATCCGCAAAGGCAAATCAAAACGTGGTGGAGGCGAAATATGCGTTGGAACAGCAGGCCGTGGAAACTTCCAGTAAATCAGTGCAATGAACACTAACAAAGCCACGAATAAAACGTGTATACTGCCCGAGTAAAACTGGCCCAGATACAACGAAACAAAAATCATCGCGTAGCATCCCATCAACAGGGGAAACCAGTGCAGGCGTGCGGCTCCTTTCGCGTAGAGCCAGGCAAAAGCATAGGTGGAAAAGCAGCCGAGAAGAGAACCCGCCGCCGACTGAGCCGCAAAACCCTTACTCTGTTCCAGAGCCAGAAAAATTGAAATAGGACCCGCAATCCAGGGAAAACCACCCAGCCATCCGCCCACCACATTTCCCCAGCGACGGGCGGCCAGCGTAACGCCACCAATCAGCGAGGGCATGAGAATCAGTTTAAGGAGAAGGGTGGTCATGGCAGGTAAGAAAGGCGTTTGATCGAGTTTGAGTTAGTTGGATGGGTTTCAAAAGTTTAACGTATTAAAACCCTCAAACCCCGAAGGGGTTCAATCGAATTAGCCAGGGGTACAACCCCTGGTCCTGTCACGGTAATGGGCAACCTGATACGTTCATCTTTTTACGTTGGTTAACCACACTACTCCTGGTTTTGCTAAAAACAGGTGCAAGTTCTAGATCTTATACCAAGAAAAGCCCCAAGCATACCAACAAAAAGCCACGAGACAACGTCGTATCCCGTGGCTTTATCACAACGCTGTAGTCCTGACTTATACCGCAACCGGAGCCTTGATGGCTGGCCAGGGATCGTAGTTTTCCAGCTTGAAATCTTCGTATTTAAATTCAAATAAGTCGGTCACGTCCGGATTTAGTCGCATGGTAGGCAGGGGTCGTGGTTCGCGACTCAATTGTAGCTCTACCTGTTCGAGGTGATTGAGGTACAGGTGCGTATCGCCACCCGTCCAGATGAAATCGCCGAGTTCGAGGTTCGTGACCTGAGCAATCATCATTGTCAGCAACGCGTAGCTGGCAATGTTGAATGGTACGCCCAGGAACACATCCGCACTGCGTTGGTACAACTGGCAGGAAAGTTTGTTATCAGCTACGTAAAACTGAAACAGGGCATGGCAGGGTTGCAAGGCCATCTGTCCAAGGTCCGCAGGGTTCCAGGCTGAAACCAGGATACGACGGGAATCGGGTGATTTGCGGAGCAGATCCACGGCCTGGGTAATCTGGTCAATAATCTGACCGTCGGGCCCTTCCCAGCTCCGCCACTGTTTGCCGTATACGGGACCGAGGTTTCCTTCGGCGTCGGCCCATTCATCCCAGATGCTTACGCCGTTTTCTTTCAGGTATTGAATATTGGTTTCGCCTTTCAGGAACCACAAAAGTTCATGAATGATCGATTTGGTATGGACCTTCTTCGTCGTAACCAGGGGAAATCCCTCGGCCAGATTGAATCGCATCTGGTAGCCAAATACGGAAATGGTGCCCGTGCCGGTACGATCCGTTTTTCGGGTACCGTGGTCAAGAATATGCTGAAGTAGATCCTGGTATTGTTTCATTGATACTGGTGCTGAACGTCGGTTGACTCCTTCTGGAAGTCTGGGTTCAGGCGGCAAAGGTAACACTTCTTAAACTTTACTCAGCCAGACTATCCGCCTGAATTTCCTGAGGACTCAGCCCTTCGATACTCACCGAATGAGTGATTTCCGCAGACTGAGCAAACTGAGCCGTAGCCGAGCAGTATTTTTCCATGGAAAGTTTGATGGCCCGTTCGGCTTTTTCCTCACTAACGTTGCCTTTAATGGAAAAATGCACATTAATCTTCCGGAAGGGACTCATCTCCGTGCCTTCAATTTTTTCCCGTTCTCCCGAAACACTCACCTTCACATCGTCAATTTGCAGACGCTGTTTTTTCAGAATCAGAATGACATCAATAGCCGAGCAACCGCCCAGCCCCATCAGCAGAAGTTCCATGGGTCGAACACCGGCATTATGACCGCCCACGGCTTCTGAAGCATCTATGGAAACTTTGGCCTCCGAAGAGCCGGAAGCCTGAAAATGAAAGGCGTCATCAACGCGAACTAATTCAACTTGCATGATAGGAGGGATTTTACCGTTTTAGGTCTACCTGTTTCAACACTGGATTAACAACGTTCCTGCAAAAGTAGTTTGCTTGTCCTGTTAATTGGTATGGGAAGGTTCATCGTTTAATGAAACGCTGCTCTACTGGTGCAGGTTTCCAAACCTGTACCTATAACTCGGCAGGTTCTTACCTGCCTTCTCCGTCTAAATGAACTAGGTGATAATCCGGCAGTTGAAAACTGCCAGATGGTGGGTACAAGTTTGGAAACTTGCACCTGTCGTCCCTACTTCAAGCGTGTACTAACCCCGTAGGGGTTAAATCTCAATAGCCCCGTATGCAATGCGGGGTACGAGTAGCTAACGTTCACGTCCGTAGCAAATGAATGCAAATACTACAGCTAACCGACTTCACGCACAACAGTTCAACTCTACACTCAAAACAATACGCCTCCTCACACTGGACACTCCGTACTCCCCCGATTCTTCGACTTTCGCGGCGACTTCAACGATTTCCCTTTCGGATACGTGTATTCACGCGGCTGTCGTGGGACGGGTTCGGGTTTCGGCGGTTCGGGTATGGACTGAAAATCGAAGAAAGTCTGAAACTCCAGGGGTTTACCCGCGTCGGCCTTGATGGGAAAGCGGGGTTGCCCTTCAAACTCGTAGGTGTTGTATTGATAATCAAACAGATAAACGGTAATGTAGCCGTCTTTGCTGTACTTGCGGGCAATGGCGTTCGGTGAAATAAACGATTCCGCTCGCAGGTACTTACCCCGCGTAGTCAGTGAATCCGGATAATCGCTTCGGTAGAGTTTAGCCCGATTGTAAAGGAAAGAAAAATTGGTGGAATCGAGTTGCAGGGCTGTGGTGATGTAGTAATACGAGTAGCGTTTCTGCTTGGTTCCCGCGTACAAAACGCCGAGATTATTGATGGCCGTTTTGCTCAGATAGCCATTGTAATTGGCTACAGCCTTATCGTTCTGGTTAAGAATGCGGTACACGTTACCGATATTATTCCGGTAATAGCCCCCCGCCGTATCGATGGACATCGCCCGTTGAAAGTCAGCCAGCGATTTTTTGTAAGAACCCTGAGCTTCCGTTTCTTTCTTTTCAAATTCCAGTTGCAGGCCCCGGTACGATTGCGTAATCCCCCGGTTGTTATACAGCATCGGCTGTCGGGGATTTTTCAGTAGTAAACTATCGTAACGTACCAACGCTTCGGGAATACGGTCGCGTTGCAAGTCAGTGATGGCTACGCCGTTATGAGCATTGATATTGCCGGGATCGAGCTGAATGGCCCGTTTATAATCGTCAGAAGCGTCATTAAATTGCTCAATGTTCAACTGAAAATTTCCCCGGTTGGTTAGCAGTCCGGCGTGATTGGGCTCGCGTTTCAAAGCCTCGTTCACGTTTCGATGGGCCAGTTGAAAATCGCCCAGTCCCCGGTAGGCTTCGCTCAATCCGGCGTATACGGCCGTTTCGTTAGGTTTCGACTTTTGAGCATTTTCAAATTCCGCCAGGGCATTACGGTACTTTTTCAGGCGAATCAGCGTAAAGCCCCGGCAAAGGTAAAAATCCGCGTAGTCCGGATTATCCGGATTGATGATGTGGGCACTCGCCGCGAAATCTTTCCAGGCTTCAGCGTAGCGTCCCAGTCGGTAATAGGCCATCGCCCGTCCTAATCGACCCGGAGCATAGGTTGAATCATAGCTAATAGCCCGCTGATACTGAGCCAGAGCCTTGCCGTCCTGGTGCTGGCCAATCAGGATATGGCCCATGCCCGTAGCCGCTTCGGCGGAGTTGGGACGGATGCGTAATACCCGTTGAAAAGCAGCCCCCGCGGCAGCGTAATCACCCTTCCGGTAGTGCGTATAGGCCATGCCCAGGTGAGCCAGATATCCTTCCCGGCCACCCGCATCCAGGTATTCCTGAAAAACCTGTAGAGCTTCTTCGGGCTGATTTAGGGCCAGATGGGCGTGGCCGAGGCGTAAGAGTACCTGCGTGTCGGCTCCATCCTGACGAGCCTGCTGAAAGTTTCGTACAGCTTCATCCCAGCGGTTTTGAGCCGCCATCAACTGGCCTAATGCAAGCCGGGATTTAGGATCGGTACTCACCGATTGTTGCAAGTAGCGTTCAATGTGCGGGTACACATCCGCTTTTTCCGGAGCAGATCGCCATAGGGCAACGGCCTGATTGTAGAACAGAGCATCCGAATTTTCGGGCGTAGCCGGCGTGGTTCGGAAATAAGTCAGGGCTTCCGAAAAACGGCCCTGCTGACCAGCAATGAGTCCTTTCTGTAAGCCTACATTGGCAAAGGGCAGGGATGTAGTCAGCCACTGTTTCGCCTGGTCGGGGTGGCCCTGAGCTAGTTCGACCAAAGCCATGTTGTAGCGAAGTGTATCCCTTGCTTCGACCTGCAACGCTCCTTTAAGCAGGGGAGCGGCCCGGTCGTAGCGACCGCGTTTGGCGAGTTCGGCGGCTAGATTATTTAGTTTACGTAGTGAATCCGTACGGGTTTGGGCCGTACCGACATGCACCACAAAAAGTAAACCAAGGACTAGCCAGCGAAGCATTCGTACTAACAAATTTCGGGATCGGAATCAGGCGTGAAATCCGCAGGAATGAGAAAAAAGGAATTTATAAATTAACGATATTTTACGATTCTTGGTCTTTCCGAGGAGCTGGCGGCGTCAATTCTTTTACGGGTTGAAAGCCCAGAGCAGCTCCGGCTTCGAGCATAAACGGATACGCATGAGCCCAGTCGTTGGGTAATGTACCCTCCAGGATAGCCTCCCGAATGGTATTTTTTAATTGACCGACTTCTTTAGACGGCCCCAGCCCAAAGACGTCCATGATCATTTCGCCGGTGATGATGGGTTGGAATTGGCGAAGCTGGTCCCGCTCTTCCACTTCCTTCATCAGGGCTTCCACTTTATCAAAATTAGCAAGGTACCGTTTCACCCGGTTGCCGTCTTTGGACGTAATGTCCGCCCGGCATAACCGCATCAGATCGTCGAGATCGTCCCCGGCTTCCACCATCACCCGGCGAAGGGCCGAATCGGTAATTCCGTCTTTAGCCAGGGCAATGGGCCGCAGGTGCAAACGAACGAGCTTCTGTACCTTCCGCATTTCTTCGCCCAATGGCAAACGGAATTTCCGGAAAATAGTAGGTACCATGCGGGCTCCCATCTCTTCGTGTCCGTGGAAAGTCCAGCCGATTTTGGGGTGAAAACGTTTCGTTGCCGGTTTTGCAATGTCGTGCAGAACCGCCGCCCAGCGAACCCACAGATCATCGCTGGTTCGGCACACGTTGTCGAGTACCTGTAACGTATGATAAAAATTGTCCTTATGCCCTTTGCCGTCAATTTGCTCAGCTCCTTTCAAGGCCACAAAGTCGGGGAAAATCAGATTCAGTAGTCCAGCAATTTCCAGCAGTTTAAAGCCGTAGGAAGGCGTGGGGGTACGTAAAATCTTATTCAGCTCATCGGTAATCCGTTCCTGCGAAATGATTTCGATGCGGGGGGCGGTCTGCTCCAGGCCCGTAAAGGTATCCGGGTCAATATCGAAGTTCAGCTGCGTAGCGAATCGAATGGCACGCAGCATTCGCAGAGGATCATCCGAAAAGGTAATCGCTGGATCCAAAGGTGTACGGATGATTTTCCGGCGTAAATCCGTCTGTCCGTCAAAAGGATCAATTAACGTACCAAAATCGTTCGGATTCAGCGAAAGAGCCAGGGCATTGATGGTAAAATCCCGCCGATTCTGGTCGTCTTCCAGCGTGCCATCTTCCACAACGGGCTTGCGGGAATCGGAACGATACGACTCTTTCCGGGCTCCGACAAATTCGACTTCCCAGCCGTCGAACTTGACCTGGGCAGTACCAAAATTTTTATAGACGGCCAGCGAGACGTGTTCGCGACCAGCGTTTTTCGCGACCTGTTCAGCGAGAGCAATACCGCTACCTACGCAAACAATGTCAATATCTTTCGAAGGACGGTTCAGTAATAAATCCCGTACGTAGCCTCCAATGACGTAGGCAGGAACGTTGAGTTCCGCCGCCGAACGGGCAATAATCGGAAATACGGGATGATTTTTAAGGTGTTCAGTCATGTGAACCGGGTAATTGAGAATCCGGAAGGGCGTTGGCATCCTCCGGAATTCCAGTATTCAATCAAACTATTTACGGATAAATTCAAATTCACCGCCTACGCCCAGACGTACGATGCGGGAAGGTTTGGACGGTTGCCAGCCTGCCGGGGCGGGTATCGTTTCCTGTACAGCCTGACGGATGTTTTCGGGAATGTCCGCCAATGTACGGGGTGAGGGCTGTCCTGCAATCGTAGCCATCGTGGACACTAGCGGACGGCCAAAAGCCTGTACCAGATCCAGAATCGGGGATTTCTTTAATACTCGAATGGCCAGACTGCCGTCGGGACCCAGTACATTTTCGGCTACGTTTTTTCCCTTGGGAAAGATAACCGTAAGCGGATCTTCGGCGTATTCGATGAGGTCATACGCCAGTTCGGGTACGCGTACTACGTAGCGATCCAGTACGGAGGTGTCCCATAAAAGTACAATTAATCCCTGGGTGGTGGGAATCTGACAGGTATCCCGGAGCAAGGCTACCGTTTCCGCACGGGTGGCGTCGCCACTTAGCCCCCAAACGGTGTCGGTGGGTTGCAGCAATAAACCCCCGTTGCGTACTACCTGCAGTGATGTTTTAAGATTCATCCGACAAAAATACAGCCCGTTTACCGTTTTCGGTTATACTGGCGGGAGTCTTTCCCGGCAAAGTCATCCAGAAAGGCTCTGGTACAGAAAAAGCTATTCTTCGACTATTCGCGGATGTTCGAGTCTGTACACGAAAAAAGCCTCACGGGTGGGTTGCTGACCCGTAGCCGAAAGTTTCCGGTAGCCCCAGCTCAGAAAATACGGGCCGTACCACGAAGCCAGTGAAGGATACGTATCACGATCCATGTTCTTCTTGAGTTCTTCGGAAAATAACTCGTACTCCTGCGGTTTACCCAGTGTCTTGCTGCCTTGAATCTGCACGGCCCGTACTTTGTTTTCGTGCGAATACGTGAGCCGCAGGGTATCGCCTTCCGAGCTGAGTTGTACCTGTGGTCCGAGTACGTCCGTCGTCAAATCTTTCAAATCCATCGAATTATCCCAGACGAAGCGACCCGAGGCATCCAGTCCGCACACCAACGCGTGGGTATATCGGTACGAATCGTAGCTACTGCGTCGGGGACGACTGACGACGAAAGGAGTCGTGGAAGCGGTGGTTTTCGCTTGCGGGAAATAGGCTTCGGCCACCAGCAAATACCCATGATCAGTCGGAACCGGATCGTGAATCTGGAGCAGGTAGTGAAACCTGGGGTCTTTACCGCGTTTCTGCTGTTCGGCAATCCGGTTTTTTAGCCGTTCCTGCCGACTGGGTTTGAGGTAGTTGAAGAAATTCTGTAGTTCATGAAAAGGCACGTACCGAATCGCATCCGGTTCGGAGCCGTTGAGTTTAGTCAGGTACAGGCCCTGCGAATAATCCGAACAATTCAGCGAATAATTCCCAACCAGCAGGGATTCTCCGGTCTTCAGACGAACAATTTTGGCAGTAATCAGGCTTTTACCGGACTCGTCACTCAGCATGGTTTTATGCAGGAGCCGACCGTCGTAATCGTACGATTGCAACTGAAGCTGACATTTACCTTTGCGGGTTAGTCGGCTAAAAACGTGGATTTGGTTGCTGCGTTCGTCTACATCCAGTTCATTGATCGACAGGTGAGAATCGTATAGTTCGGGCAGAGCCTTTGAACTTTTGTCGAAGAAACTAAAGGCCACTACGACCGGACGATCGTTGTACGTGCCCGCCAGAAAAGCTTTGTTTCCCAGTACTTTAAACTTGGAAACTTCGTCAATGGCCAGTACTTCGCCATCAATCATTTCCGTATCACCCGTTTCCAGGTTGATTTTCCAGATTTGAATCTTTTCAGAATGTGGATCGCCGCAGAGCCAGTACAATTGCTCGTTGGTGTGGTAGGAGAGCAAACCTTCGAAGGGATACTTGAGTTTGAATTCCGCTTCCCAGCGAAGTGCCAGCGTAGAATCGTACCGACTGAAATGGTATAAATGGGCGATACCCCGAAAGGGATCGTCTACGGTTTTAGTGATCAGTACGCCCTGTTTGCCGAGTGGCAGCACTTCAAAATCTTCCGATTTTTTTTCATCCCGCATAATTTCCAGCCGTCTGGAGGGCATCATTTGTGCTTCCAGCGTGCCCGCCAGGAGCCAGAAGCAGAAGAGTAAAAAACGAGTCATAGTCTTTGTCGCATCGTGGTACTGGAAGTGGTTAAGCGAATGTAAGCAGGATGGTCAGCTTTGGCAATAGCAGGTAACAAAAGAATCAGCCCACCCGTGGTTTGGCTCCGGCGAGTGGGCTGATCGACTGAAAATCAGTAGTTAGTAGATTTCTTCTTCCTCCGCTGGAAGGGGAATGCCCAGGTCAGTCATCCAGTCCTTCCAGGGAACATATTCCTTGAACGTCATCACCCCAACAAACAAAGCAAAGAAAGCAGCTACCAGTACCGCCCCGGCGGCCAGGTCCTTAATTTCTCCAGCAATTTTCCGGTACTCAGGCGACACCATATCCACAATCTTCTCGATGGCGGTATTAATGGCTTCGGTAATCCAGACCAGCACGATACACAGCACCAGATTAACCCAGTCGCGTTTGGTGATGTGGAGGTAAAAGCCCAGAAAAATGACGACTGCTGTAGCCAGAAAGTGAATACGGGCGTTGTTTTCCGAATAGACCATTACGCGTAGCCCTTTGCTGGCGTACCGGACACTTCGGAAAAACTTGGGAATATCAATGGGCATGGCTCTGGGCTGTACAGGTTTGCGAATGGACCAACGGTTAGTAGGATCGCTCATTCTCCATCAAACTTAAAAGCATCAGGTACGAAATTCCAAGAAGTACCGAAAATTCAAGGGTCATCAGCATCGCCTGTTTACTGACCAGACTTTCCATAATCTGCCGCACGAGTAAGGTCGGATGGGTAAACGGGTGCCAGCTGTTGAGGCGTTTCACCCGGCCCAGATAAATACCGAAACTACTGAGGGGCAGGGTGGCCAACATCAGATAATCAGCCCAGCGGGGTATGATTCGCAGCAGATTTTTTCGCATCCAGTGAAAGGAAAGCAATCCGCAGAGCAAACTCACAAAGGCATAACTGAAAATCATCACCGCATCGTGCCAGACGGGAATGCCCATCGTGTTCTGAATGTGAATCAGATCCGTAATCACGTAGGGAGCATTCGGAAAAAACAGGAGCCAAAGCGTCCCGACGGCTACGAGTTTGAGTCGGGAAGGTTGATGCGTCAGTTTTTCGAACCAGAGCGAAAATACGAGCGGAAGCCAGGCCAGAAACAGATTCCAGTTGATCATAACGTACCAGCCGCTCCGCAGCAGCCCGAAACGAATAACCAGAAAACTGGCAGAAAGCAGCGAGAGAGCCGTGAGGCTGGCGAGTTGAAATGTACGGGATTTCATGGGTATGAAGTGGGAATGGATGAGTTACTTGGAAAGGGGATGGGTTTCGATGTACTGATTAATTTTCCAGTCGGCGTAATTCCAGGATTGCCAGGTGTGTGGGTTTTGCTTGTATTGCTTCTGAAAGGTTTGAGCCGATTCAAGCAAGTCAGCTTTCAGATCTAGTGACTCTGAGTAGACGTAAACAGATTCCTGCAGTTGAGGCAGATTATAGGGCAGAAACTCCTTGAGATACTCAAGGTCTAAGATTTGAGCCCTTGAAAGATTATAGGTTGTAATGATGCTTGTCCAGGGCACAGCAGTGAATACAATAAGCGTGAAATAGCAGACCCAGCTATTGATTCTAAAAAGGAAAGCGATTGATTTTTTATAGTGAATTTTATAGAGCGTAGTGAATAAACCACACCCCGTTTGGAAAAGCCAGAAATAAACCCCGATGCGTTTGAAGGTAAGTCCATTATTTTCAATGTAAAGCATATTGGTATAGGTCGTAACACCCAGCAAAAGCAGATTCAGAAAAATCCAGGTGTAGGCCAATCGAATCAGTGTTCGATTTTTAGGAAAGAAGTTGAGGTTCTTGCGGAAGTAGAATAGCATTAACGTGATCGCTAACAGGATACTGAAAATAAGCACATTGACGCTATCATGTACAGATTGGGAAAAATCATAAGCGGTTTGTTGTTGCTGACCTTTACTAAACATTAAACCTTCGAAAACCAAAAAAACGAGTAACAGTAGGTTCAGCATACCCAGCATCACAATGCCTTGCCGATATTCCCATTTCAGACCCAGTACCTGTCCCTTATAACGACCCCGGATACGACTGAGCGTGTTGGCAAGCTTCAAATCTGCCTCGGCAAAGACTTTAGCCGAATATGGGAATACCAGGGACGGAAGCCAGATGAATCCCACCATAGTTAAAAAGATATAATCGGTGTCCAGTACATACGAACGATCAAATAGACTGAAATCAGGGTTTGCCCAGTAGTAGAGTCCGTAAAAAACTAGCGTGACAAGGAATGGGAGCAGCAGCATCCGGAACTGTCGAAACAGTTGCCGATGCGTAGACCTATTGCTGGATGACGTCAGCCACTGTGAACTGGCCTGAAAAGAGGCAAGACCCAGGCTACTAAGAATGCCGTTAAAGGCTGACACATAGGGGGAAAGCTGGGTAACGGAGCTATAGCCTATCAGTAAGAAAACGGATACAACGTAAAGAATCAGCGTGTGGGAATGGCCATAATAAACGGCGGTAAATCCGGTTAGAAGAAAGCCTGCTGTAGTTAACTGCATGTTTCGTTCGCGAAACAAACCAGACTTTCGCCAGAGCACAAGAGCTAAAAGAAAAAGAGCAAACGCAAAATAATTAAGACCGGAGCCCTGCTCATAAAACAAATAATTTTTCAACAGAACCGCAGTGACTAACAGATAGAAGGCCCGTGACATAAGGTGGATTTTTAAAAAGTACTTTGAATTACAAAGTTGAAGTACAAAAAAAATTAGGACTTGTTCGGTACGGATTTTAAAAGCATTTCCAGAGCGTCCAGGTGTTCCTGAAAGGCTTGACGACCGCTGAGGGTAGCCTGAAAGGACGTATTGGGTTTACGGCCAATGAAGCCTTTGCGTACGGTTACGTACTGCACTTTTTCAAGGGCCGTCAGGTGGCTGGCCAGGTTCCCATCGGTTTGCTGCAGGGTTTCTTTAAGCGTGTTGAATTCCACCCAGTCGTTCACCATCAGCACCGACATGATGCCGAGCCGAACCCGGTTCTCAAACGCTTTATTTAACTGCTCAATTACATTTTTCATACCACCAATCAGACCCGCTTGAGTCCGCTTAAGCTCCGTATTTCCGGTACAGAATAATGCCGTACAGAATGTGGAGTACTCCAAAACCCAGGGCCCAAAATAACAGGCTGGTGCCCGTTGCCGCAAACCAGCCGCAGATAATACCCAATAAAAGCTCGCAAAGCCCCAGATTTCGTACATCGCTGTGGGTATACTTACTGGCATTAATCAGAGCAAGGCCGTAAAAAATCAGTGTACTGGCGGCAATGAGTTCAGGGGCTCTGAACAAAAGAAAATAACAGAAAATCCCTCCCGTAGCTAAAGGAATGGCCAGATTAACGAACAGCCGTTTCGACGTAGCATCCCAGAGTTTCCAGCCTTTAATCCGGGCCCGACGGTTCGTAAAATAAAAACCGCCAATGAGCGATAACAGCAGTACGCCGCCGAAGTTGACGATGAAAAACTGATAGAACCCATAGGGCCGATCGGCGAACGGCGTGGTGACCAGGGAAGGCGTACCTTCCAGAAATTTCCAGGCGGCTCCGGCTCCTACTAAGGCCACACTTCCCGCAAATATGCCGGATAATCCGCTTAAAGACAGGAAACGCGAGGACCGTTCCATCATCTGACGAATCTCAGACAAGTCGCGTAGAGGATCTTCTTGAATCATTTGCTGAAGTACTTTGTATTGCAAAGTAAACGGAAGAAAGTTTTACAAGTCAAGCGTATCGGCAAAAGTTTTTTGCAGGCCGTGAAAATGACACCTTACTTTTTCTGACCCATCCACAAGCCAACCAGTACCAGCACCGTGCCCAGCCCCGTGTACCAGCTAAACGGTTCGCCGAGTAAAAAGGTCGCATAAGCGAAGCCAAATACGGGGCAGAGGAAAAGAAATAAGGAGGCTCGTACGGCATCGGTATGCAGCAGTTTCAACCATAACTGTACCGCCAGTACAGATACGAAGATGGTGAGCCAGACTTCCGAAGCCCAGAAACGTGTGTCGAAAAGATTAGGTTTTTCGTGGAATACAAACACCAGCGGTAGACAGATCAAACCCGCCATCAGCGTTTGCCAGCCATTGATACTGCTCCGTGAAAGTTTCCAGTCAATGCCCGAAAAGTAGATCGTAGCGACGGAGTAGGAAAGCATACTCAGAAAAAGTAGCAGGAGTCCCTGCGGGGTCGCGAAACTATTTTGCAGCAAAGGATACGTAGCCAGAGCAACCCCAGCCATCCCCAGGGCAATGGCCGTCCATTGTTTGGAAGCTACTTTTTGTCCGGTCCAAAACGCGGATAAAACACTGATCAGCAGGGGATTTAAGGCAATGGCTAAACTGCCGATACCCGCCGCCACCTGTTTCATGGCAAACACAAACAGACTGAGATACACTACGGTATTCAGTAAACCAAACGTCGCGATCTGTACCCATTCTTTGCCTTGGGGCAGGCGTTGTTTTTCAATGCCCAGGGCGTAGGCCAGGAGAAGGATGCCCGCCCCAAAATAGCGAATGTCAAACAACAGCATCGGTTCTGCCGATTGCAGACCGAATTTGGCGGCAACGGATGCCGAAGACCACAGGGCGGCGAACAGCAGGCCCGTACCCCAAAATGAATTTTTCACAGGAAGAAAAAGAAAGGCGGAACCTTGATTCCGCCTTCGTCAATACTTATTCGTCAATAAATCGTTTCGTAATGGGCTGGTAGGAATCAATCCGGCGGTCGCGGAAGTACGGCCAGGTCGTACGAATGCGGTCGGCTGCTTCTAGGTCCAGTTCCTGCACGTGTACCGTCTCTACTTCGTGCGGAGCCAGATATAGCAAACCACCGTGGGGTTTGGCAATGAAACTACCGCCCCAGAATTGCTGATCGGCTTCCCGACCCACGCGGTTCACCGACACAACGTAGACGCCGTTCGCTACCGCGTGACTCCGCTGAATGGTCTGCCAGGCATCGTACTGCTCCTGATTCACCTGAGCGTCCGTTTCGTTCACGTCCCAGCCGATGGCCGTGGGGTAGAAGAGAATTTCGGCACCCATCAGAGCCGTAATCCGGGAAGCTTCGGGATACCACTGGTCCCAGCAGATCAGGATGCCAATTTTGGCAAACTTGGTATCGAAAACCTTGTAACCCAGGTCGCCGGGCGTAAAGTAAAATTTCTCGTAATAGCCCGGATCATCAGGAATGTGCATTTTCCGGTATTTGCCCAGATACGTACCGTCGGCATCGAGCACGGCGGTGGTATTGTGGTACAGTCCGGCGGCTCGTTTTTCGAACAGCGAAGCCACAATGACGACGCCCAGTTCAGCGGCGAGCTTGCTCATGCGATCGGTCGTAGGACCGGGAATAGATTCAGCCAGCGAAAAATTGTGGTGATCTTCTACATCGCAGAAGTACAGCGACGTAAACAATTCCTGCAAACAGACAATCTGAGCCCCCTTGGCGGCGGCTTCGCGGATGCCCGCTTCGGCTTTCTGAATATTGGCTTCAACGTCCGCAACATTGGACATCTGAACCAGACCTACGTTAACTTTTTTATTCATTTCGTTGATAAAAGAATTCCGACTTTGAGTTGATTACCCGAAAAACGCTTCTTTACAAACGTGAGCGTAGCGTTTTGGTTCCGAAAAACCGGATGGCTTTTAACCAATTTTCCGCTGGGTAAGGTACGCCTGCATTTCGGATTGAGTCATTGTATTGAACGTCATTGGTCGGGTGAGTCCTCCCTTGCGGGCTACCGCCACGCCATAATGCATATCCTGATACCCCTCGATGTGGTGAGCGTCGGGATTGATGGAAATACGCACGCCTTTTTCCAGGGCATACGGAATCCACCGCCAGTCGGCATCGAGCCGGTAGGGGCTGGCATTGAGTTCCAGTACCACGCCATTGGCTGCACAGGCGTCGATGAGTTTCTGCTCATCCACGGGGTAGCCGGGGCGGGAGAGGAGTAACCGGCCCGTGGGGTGACCGATAATCGTCGTATACGGGTTTTCGATGGCCCGAATCAGACGCTGCATCGCTCTCTCCTCGGTCATTTTCAGGTTTGAATGCACGGAGGCCACGACAAAATCAAAGGATTTCAGAACTTCGGTGTCGTAGTCCAGCGACCCATCGCCGAGAATATCCGATTCGATTCCTTTAAAGATATGGAAATCCAGACCTTCCGTCCGAAAGCGTTCGTTGAGCTGATCTATTTCCTGGTGTTGCTGGTAGATCCGTTCCTCATTCAGGCCGTTGGCGTAGGTAGCCGATTTGGAGTGGTCGGCAATGCCGAGGTATTGCAAACCCAGGTCCGCCGCCGCCCGGGCCATTTGTTCGAGCGTATGTTTTCCATCGGACCAGGTCGAGTGGTTGTGAACGGTACCTTTCAACGCTTCCCAGGTAATCAGGTCAGGTAAGCGTTGCAGCGACTCCGGCGAAAGTTCGTCGGTACCGTTTCGTAGTTCGGGCGAAAGATAGGGCAGTCCCAGTTCCGCGTAGATGGCTTCCTCCGTATCGTGGGGTTCCTTCAATGCCGTTTTCAGCAACGTCGAATGAGCGACGGGCTGCGTCAAGTGTTCCGGACTGGAAGAACGAATAAACACCTGATTGATAAAAGCCTGCGGACGACTGATGCGTACTTCGACGGGAATGTTTCGATCCAGAAATTTCCCCCGCCAGATGAAAGGTGTAGAGGCTTTTTCCTCCTGCTGTACAAACTCCAGCGTGTTCAGAAAATCCTGTACTTCTGCCGGGTTTTCAGCGGCGGTAACCAGTTGAATCAAATCTACGATTTCTGCTTTTTGACGTACCTCGCCCGTAATCTGGGTTGGAAACTGCTTTTCCAAGGCTTCACAAAGTACTTCAGCCAGTACCTGAGCCACATCCATGCGAAGTTTGGAAGAATTCGATTGCAGAAAGAGCAGATTGGTGTGAATCGTTTCCTGGGTCTTTTCGCCAAAGCCCTTAAGCTTCGCAATTTCGCCGTTTTCGCAAGCCAGCAGAAGTTGTTGCGTATCTGTAATGCCGAGATCTTTCCAGATCACCCGTATTTTTTTGGGACCAATTCCTTTAATGCGGAACATGTCCAGAATACCTTCCGGAGTTTGGGCCAGGAGGTCATTGAGATCTTTTAGCGTACCCGTACGTCGAATTTCGTCAATTTTGCTGGCCATGCTTTTGCCCACCCCGGGCAGTAGCGAAAGCTCGGCTAACGGTACCGTCGTAAGGTCGGCCGTCGTTTTATCCAGGTTAAAGGCTGCATTCTGAAAACTCCGGATTTTGAATTCATTTTCACCGTGAAGTTCCAGCAGCTTGGTAGTCAGTTCGAGTAGTTCGACAATCGCTTCGTTCGTCACAAGGCTTCTGTTTTTAGTGGGCAAGATAAAGCCAGATTTTAGTTTTTGCGTAGACCTCTGCTCATTTCAGTCCTACCGACGTATAGTAGTGATTGATTAAATACCGATTCCGGAATTTCGATACATCTAAACGGACCATAAACTTATCAAAAGGACCCGTTGTACCCTTCGCCGATCCGCTTTACGTAAGGTCATAAGACCAACGGTATAGTAGGAATAGCTGAGATGCTCTGACGACTTAGGAATTCATAGTCAGTAGTTTATTTTGAAGAATCTGAAAAATAAAATCTTTCGTAGATATTAGAATTTTACAAAAAACAAATGGTTACTTCAATGGTTATACTCCCAGAAAAATCAAAGAGAAGCCTCAGGAAATTCATTGAAATTTGATAATTTCAATGTTAAATTGAATCCTTTGAATAATTAATCAACCGTCAACTCAAATTGTGAACAGAAACTCAGGCTTTATCGGAAAAAATATATTTTTGTGGCAGGCATTTTAAAATCCAATCGCCGCCAAAAGCCATTAAACTGTTCAACGAACTGTCCACACTATGAAATTAGCCGTTGTAGGCACCGGATATGTCGGCCTGGTTACAGGCACGTGCTTTGCTGAAACTGGAAACCAGGTTACCTGCGTAGACATTGATTCCCGCAAAATTGAAAAGATGCGTAGTGGCATCATCCCCATTTACGAACCAGGTCTGGAAGAACTCTTCCTGCGAAACACCAATGAAGGTCGCCTCAAATTCACTACTTCATTAGCGGAAGGCATCGAAGGAGCAGAAGTGATCTTTCTGGCCCTGCCCACG
>NZ_NJAG01000078.1 GCF_002872335.1 Siphonobacter sp. BAB-5405
TGAGACCAAACTGGCTAGGCTTCTCAAAACGAGATAATTTGTCTAGACTATCAATCTGGTTAATCGCATTTTCAAGTAGAGATCCCCTGTTACGTTCGCCTTGTTTCTTACGCGTAATGACTTTTTTACCATCCTCCTTTGTTTCTGTCAGGCCAATGATATGCAGTAATTCGCTATAGAAGCCTTTATCAAGGGAATTACTATCATTAGTAAAGGGTAGTTTAAGTAGATGCTCAGGTGAAAGAAGTTTATATAACGTGATTAATTTATGATCATCTTGTTTATCTTGATTACGTAGCGGCTTATCGTATTCCCGTATGTCAAAATGAGTAATGGTACTTCAATCTGAATAGAGGCCAAAGCGGGTTCAGCAATTTCTTTATAGAAGTATTCTGTTTTCCGATCCCCTAGCCTACCTTCTTCAAAATCAACAAATTTTTGAACAAGTCTCTTATTCTGAGCAAAGGTTCGTTCGAACGTACTGGCATCAAAAATAAACCATTCATAAATATTCGAAGCAACTATATGCTTGATTTCTAGGTTATTAGCAGTTATTCGCTCCCTTAGATAATATAGTAATAGCTCTTGAAAGGCCTTTGTGTTGAGCTGGCCTAGTTTTAGCATTTCTGCCTTGTTAGTAGGCTTTTTGATTTCAAGAATTACTCCAACTGAACTATAAGCATTATTGCCATTATGAATTACTAAGTCATTATATCCTTTTGTGTTGATGTAATGATTAGGTGATTAATAGGTAGTCTCCAGAAACCTAGAAACAATATTTTTATGAAATTCCTCGGACTCTAGTTCATGGATTTGATCTAATACTAAAATTAAGTGGTTCTTAAATTTTTCAATATCAATTCGATTAGGCTTTACTTTGAGAAAAGCTTTATTGATAACCTGGCGGGGTTTTAATTGAGTAAAGCTCATGATCAGTAATTAGTGTTGGGCTAAGTGTTAGTTCAAAAAATGATAGTTATCTTAAAATGACCTTCAAATTACTAACTCTTTAGGAAAATTATCCTCAATTCGATTAAATTTTAGCTACTCTTACTTGATCTGTTAAGCGGATATGATAAAACTGATTAAGTTTTATTATTGACAAAATCCTCCATAGAACGAATAATTAATGAAACTCTGTTTCGTTCTGCGTATTCGATATGAGCACTAATCCACTCATCTAAGTAACGATTCCCGAGAAGTCTTGTAAACTCTTCTTTCAGATATTCGTGAATCAGATCTTGAGTTAACTGTAGTTCTGACCAAATAGTGCTTCGGTTGTTTAACACGTAGACAATATCTTCAAAATCAGTGCTTAAGCGGCCATCTCCATTGCCACGGCCTTTAAATGCTTCCAGCTTCGTAGCTAAGAAATAAGGTGGATTAAAAATTTGAATGGTAATCCTCTCGTCTAGAGCAACGGGCATTGCCAGCTTAAAACCATCGGAATACCATCGGTTACTAAAGCCTAAGATAGCTTCAGAAGTAGGCATTACATCGACAATGATGCCTTGAACTTTGTAGCGGCAGATCACCCCAGATTCGGTATCATTGGCAAATCCCTTTTTACGAAGCTTCTCTTCAACTGCTGCGTATTCATTGTAATAGGCTAGTTCAATCAGTATATCAATATCTTCTGTAGGACGAATTTCTTCCGCGGGTCTATCTGTATAGAGAGAGACGGTTGCTCCACCTACAAAAACTACTTCGCCTGCTAGCTCCTCTAAAGCCTGATGAACCGCCTTGATTCTCGTTACATTTTGGTGATGACTCATAAGATATATTTTTCTAATTCAGATGTAGCCGCAGCTATTTCTCTGGATTGTCCGATTCTAAGTATATCAATACTTGCCAATAGCTTATATAGGACTTCATCTTTTTGAGCGGCGGCTGGTACTCCTGAATACAAAGGTTTGATGGATTGTCCGCGAGTATCCCCACCCTCATAAGGCCAAACCAGTTCTTGGCCACTAATGAACTTCTCTTTGTAGTAAGGGTGTGAATGCCCGGTTTTAACTCCAGTAACCAGGGCTCCTGGATGTACCGGAAATACGTACCGGAGACCATGCTGCAAAAATTTGAAAAGACTTTGGCGAGCCACCTTTTTCCGGTCCTCTTGGTAAAGGCCAGCTAGGGAGCTCCTTTTGAGTGAGTGGGAAATTTCGGATAAGCTAATATCCAAAGCAACACTCAAATCTCGATACTGCCAAGGTTCACCTTCTTTGAGTAACACTTTCAAGAGGATAGGAATATCCTGAGGTCTCATTCCATTATGTTCCATAGTTCTACAAATATATACACTGTTTTCTGTTTGCGATTTGCAAACAGAAAACAAAAAAAGAGAAGAATATGTAATGATAAATTCTAGTTAATGTTTCATGAACACCATTATAATTATAAGTTATACTGTCCATTGTCTTATAGATTGAGATTATAGTATCACTCATTTTTTATGATTTCAGAAAATTGATGGAAAATATAAGGTTTTCATAATCATTTATTATGAAAGCAATTTTGATATAAGATAAAATTATTAAACTACTAAATTTTACATTTGTTAGACGTTCTTTCATAAAATGATATAAGAAGTAAATCCTTACTTGCTGACCTATTTTAAAAGCAGCTCAACCGTTTTCCTTATCCATCGCCAAGCAATCTACTTCTTCGATCGATCCATTACTCTACTAGACAAGCTTAGTCGATTACTCCGGTAAATACCGAGAAAAGCGTTTACTCATTCCTACCGATATTTGCCGCAACTACTGGGACATCCTATAAGACTTCATGATCTCTTGATTCAAACGCCTAGAAGCCTACCCCTACAATAGGATCCTTCTTGATACTACCCGGTATTTCCCGCACGCTGTACCGGGCACTGCTCGGCAGGCACTCGGTAACTACCGA
>NZ_NJAG01000079.1 GCF_002872335.1 Siphonobacter sp. BAB-5405
GTTAATCCCTCCCCCTACCGGAAAATACTACAGCTGCACCTGTGCATTGTGTATTTCGCCTCGGGAGTTGAAAAGATCATTGGCGATAACTGGCGGAACGGCGAATCCATCTGGAAATCACTGCATTTACCCGGTTTTACCTCCGCTGTTTCCATGGACTACGAGTTCCTTTCTACCTTACCTATGCTGGCCCTGATCATTGGCTGGAGCGTCGTGCTGATCGAGTTACTCTACCCTTTATTCATCTGGAAACAGCCGTACCGAAACATTGGATTACTATTAGTCTGTTCCATGCACCTGGGCATTCTGCTTTGCCTGGGCCTCTACTATTTTTCATCCCTCATGATTATACTCAATTTAACTGCCTTTTTAGATCTCAGTCCTAACGATAATCGTAAGTGATGAATCCAATTTTTTCGTATACGTATCTTTTTCCAGCGATAGCTTTACCAACGCTACTCGTGTTAGCCTATACCTACAAAGCATTTAATCTTCGCCCTGAAAACGTATTTCATATCACCTCTACGGATATCCTGGCGGGCCTTTTTTTCTTATACGTTACCCTAAACATTTATTTAAAATCATTTACAGCTCCGAAGATTAGTGATTACTATACAGTGATCATATGTGCCCTGCTGTACGTCATTTTAAGAGTATACTATCAAAATAAATTGTTAGTAAGTCGGGTCATTACTTTCCTGACTCTGATCGGTTTTTCCGAAGCTGTCATTGCGGGCACGCAGCTGATGCAGGGGCAGATCCTGCTGGGCAGTTTTGGAAATAGAGCGGTGTTTGCCAATGTTCTGGCGGCTATCTTTCCCTTCATGGCCTATTCGCTGGTAGTGGCCCGGCAAAACAAACGTCCGCTGTATGAAGTCGGCTTTTTCGCAGCATCAAGCGGTTTAACATACTATCTGATTGCCTTTCACTCCTATTCGAGAACTGCGTTTATTGCCACGTCACTAGTGGGCTTACTCCTTGTCTTACAGGCAACGGGTGTTTTCAGCACGAAGCTATCAAAACGCAAATTAACGATCCTGATTTCATCACTGGTGGTTGGTTTTACCCTCCTTGTTGCTGGAGCACTGTTTATAAAAGCAGATTCCACCTCCGGCCGGTGGTTTATCCTGCAACGGGAGTTCGAACTGATCCTACATCAACCGTTTCTTTGGGATTGGTCATTCAAAAATTTTGACAAATGTTACAACGATCACCAGTCAACGTATTTCGCAAACCATACGAATCCAGACGCTGAGCTTCTTTCGGCGTACGWWAACGTCAATTACAACGAATACATGGATTTGTTGCTGAAAGGGGGTCTGTTTGGGGGCTTACTATTCATTCTCCTGCTGGCGAACCTAACTAAACGGATACGATCCAATCGTAAGTCATCCCTGATGTTTATCCTTTCATTAGCGGGGCTATTCGTACTGGGACTTTTTTCGTATCCAGGCGAAACGATGATCATCGTCTTCATCTTTCTGTTCAGTGTTACTGGAATGATCTCGGCAGAGAAAACCCATAGTTTTGTTTTTAGTAGCCAATGAAAAAGTAGTCTTCATTGCTTTAAGTATCGTTTCATTAGTCGTCAGTGGTGGATTGATCTATCGGTACAATGCCGTGATGAGGTGGCACCTTATTGCTTCATCGAAACCCGCTCAGGCCTTGAACGCAGAAGCCATCAAAAGGCTGTATACGAGTGTGATGCCCGAACTGTCGGATGATCCCCTGGTTCTCAAGGATTTTGCCCGGAATTTATACCTGACGAAAGATTACCCCGGGGCCATTTCCTTACTAAACCAGGCAACCGCCTACTCCAGCCATTACGACCTGTACGTTTTGCTGGGCGAATGTTATGAAAAATTGAATAGCCTCTCCGAAGCCGAAAGCGCTTACCTTAAATCCTCCCTCCTGGTACCCAAGCTGTTTTACCCGCGCTATCGATTGATGATGCTTTACACGAATCAGCAGGATGATGCGCAGGCCTTAAAGCTAGCCAATAAGATTATCGAGATGCCCATTAAAATAGATTCAAAATTGGTCCGGGAGATAAAGGCCAGAGCCTGGGCATTAAAAACGCAATTACCTAAATAGAAGTAGCATGAATGTATTAGTATCCTTACTGAGTCTATTGCTGTTTGTATCCAGTTCCATACACGCACAAATTCGCACGGACGTTAGTGTACGGGATAAACATACCGCC
The DNA here is from genome assembly GCF_002872335.1 of Siphonobacter sp. BAB-5405. Lineage (GTDB taxonomy): Bacteria > Bacteroidota > Bacteroidia > Cytophagales > Spirosomataceae > Siphonobacter. The sequence goes on from NZ_NJAG01000079.1 coordinate 2,204, forward strand.
GAACCACTCCCCTTCGCCTACGTATCGATTTTTAAAAACAACCAACCCCTCGTTACTTTTCAAACGGACACGAATGGCACCTACCGCTTGAATCTGGCTCACGAAGGTCAGTATGCGATCCGTGTCACCTTCATGGGTTATCAGAAGCTGGATACGTTGCTTAGCCTCAATAAATATACGTCGCGGACACCCTTAGTCCTGACGGCGGATCAGCATGAATTGAAATCCGTGGTCGTCACGAAAGCGAAATCGTACCTGCAAATCCGGAAAGGCAATCTGGTCATTGACGTTGCTCAAAGTCCCCTGGCCACCACCAGTGACCTCTGGAGTATGCTAAGCTCCACGCCTTCGGTCCAGACCTTTGATACTGGGAACATCAGCGTAAAGAATCAGCAAACCGTTGTGTATATCGATCATCGAAGAATATATATGACTAGCAATGAATTGAGAGATTACCTGCAATCCATTCCAGCCTCCAGTATCAGTCGTATCGAAGTGATCAGCAATCCGGCTAGTAATTATCCCGCCGATGTAAGCTAACGGTCATTGTCCATTAAAACGAAAGATTTCGATCAGAAAGGCGTCAAAGTTACCCTCACGAATGCTTTAGCAAAAGCTACTTTTCTTAGAAACACGTTTTCCACCCGATTGGACATTAAAAATTCCGATTCCGATATTCAAATCGGCTATTCCAATAATCGCGGCACCCAACGAGAAACCAAAGACATTTCAACGCTATATCGTCAAAGCCACCCCTGGCAGGTGGATCAACGTTCGGATCATACCATCGACCACCAGCGAATTTACGGTCAGTTCAGCAGTAAGCTTAGTAAGAAAAGTGTACTGAGTGTGTATTCAGAACTAAATTCCAGTCCGTCTAACACTACGGTAAACTCCACAAATGGATTTCCTGCCCTGGAACGATTGCAGGAAAATGATTCCATTTTTTCGTTCCAATCTAATTCCAGAACTCAGGCAAGGAATTTTTTCGTTCAGAGTAGTTATCAGCTAAGCTGGGATTCGACCACACAAAATCTTAAACTACAGGTAGAATATTTTAAAAATAACAAATCGTTTACGAACACCAGAACCATTGATTTCTTCGTACGTTCGCAAGAAAGTCAAACGCGTTCTTACCTGGATATTTTCCCGCAAAAGCTCGGAACGGTGGTAGGAACCATTCATTACAGCCGGAATATAGGGAACGGTGAATTCTTGAGTGGTATCCGGTTTTTTAAAAACCAGTTGAACGACCAGAATGAAATTTTCCTGACGAACGAAAAGAATTTACTGGCTAGCTCCCGGTTTAACTACGATGAGCATACCTATGCAGTCTTTAGTGAATGGAGTAAAGAGGTTAAAAATGTTTACTATCGACTGGGTTTACGCCTCGAGAACAATCAGATTATTTCAAAAAATGTCACGACCGGGGCAAAATCTAACCTTAACTGGACCAATCTGTTTCCTTCTTTTTTAATTCAATGGAACAGCAGTCCTGCGAATGTCTGGAGCCTCAGTTACAAAAACACCTTCACGCGGCCCGACTACTACCAGTTAAATCCCTTTGAACGATTTACGGATAACTCCGTGGCTAACTTCCGGGGCAATCAATCCATTAAACCACAAAAGGATTACGTTCTGGATTTGTCCTGGAGCAACAATAGCTTCTTTACTTCTTCGGTGGGATTTCAATACCTGAAAGATTTTATTAGCACCATCGTCTTACCCGATCACCAGGGAAGCCTGTATCAGCAGTATGACAATTTCAATGCCCAGGCTTACTACGCTAATTTCAATGTTTCACTCAATCCCCTTAAGCCTTTAAAAATTATTGGCTCATCCAATGTCATTTATTACAACGCTCAGTATACAAAGGTTGCAAAGGAAGCCTCAACTCCACTCGTAGATTTTCGGCTGCTGACGGCGTTTTCTCTGAAAAACAAATGGGTGGCACAAGTCAATTTTTACTACATGAATACGATGAGTGATGGCTTTTTCAAACATTTCAACTATTCCAGTGTGAATCTGGCTTTACAAAAGAAATTAGATAAACCGAATGTAACCTTCACTTTATTTTTCACGGACGTTTTTTAAAAGCGATAGAAGGGCGGAGCGGGCGCTTTATAATCATCTTTCCTATCAAACCAGCACGTACAATGATGCTCAAACGTTGCGATTAACTATTGCGTGGAGTTTTGGAAAATTACAGGTAAAGACGAAAGATAAAGATCAGTCTGAAAGTAAAGAGGCGGTTGACCGATTAAAATAATGGAGTAATCTTATGAAAAACGACAATCTTTTACTGGTTTTCAATGCGTTCCTGATCGTGTGCATGATAGGCATGACTACCTCGTGTAAAATGTATTCCACGGGTCAAACCCTTTTATCATCCAAAGAGCAAATTCAATTTGAATCCATTCATAATTCTAAAGTAAAGGTACGCGTCCGGAATTATTCCAGCACCCATGCCTACGCTCTGTATGATGGCCATCAGGTGACTATCTTACCTGCCACTCCTTATTCGTTTTCACTGAAAAACGGGAAAAATTTAGTGCTTTACAATACTAATGTTGAAGACATACGAATTCAGGCTACCTGTCTGCTTCTATTTAACAATAAAGTTAATGTCGTTAGAAATAAAACTACTTTTTAGCTATTCTACCAGAAAACGATTCTATGAAAAATAAGATCATTGCTTTTCTTTTATTAACTACCGCTGCCGGCTGTCATTTAACCGCCGATCCATCCAGTACCTTTGGTAGTCCAGATTTTTAGCCTGACGCATGAAGTTAAGAAAAGCTACTATCATTTCATTAAATCAAACATGGAGGGCCTGATTCATGTACTGAGCAAAACAGCCATTGGTCAGGACCGGAAACTAGTGAATGATGACATTATTCTGAGTAACATTGAGGATGCCTATCAATCCTCGAATGAACTAATCAAAAACGGTTTAATTTCAGAAAATGGATTCAAGGAATTTGTATTACCCTATCGGGTAAACTCTGCGAACATTCATACCTGGCGGAGACAGGTTTGGCACCAGTACCACAAACACTCCTTTTCCGGCATCACCCGTACGTCAGCTTTGGTCGACAGCTGCAACCGGATTAACGATTCCTTAAAATCCTGGTTTAAATTTAGTTACACCAACAAGCTGGAAGACACGTTAACCTACAGCCATATAACGCATGGGAAGGAAGGCACCTGTGTTTCCATGGCTACGATAGCTGCCTATACGTTACGAGCGTTTGGGGTTCCGGTATCCATTGACTTTACGCCCGCTTGGGGTAACATGCCCGGATCGCATGTCTGGAACAGCCTCGTTCTGGCCCATGACGTGAGTATACCTTTTTTAGGTGCCGAAGCTAACATTGGAAAATACGAACCTTTGTATTTGATCAAAGACGGCGAGAATAGCCCGTATTCCACGTATAGAAAACCCGGCAAAATTTATCGGTACGTGTATTCGGCCCAGAAGGAAACGCCCTACTACAAATACGGGCATCTTAATTACTTTTTGCCCATGTCGGTGAATTCCCGAATGATTGATGTCACCGCTCAATACCTGCCCGTCAGTGACATAACGTTCACGAATCCGCAGATCAATGGTGAACCGAAACTTGTTTACATCAATAATTACAACGACGGCAAATGGGTTCCCGTGATGGCTACGGAACGAAAAGAGGATGCCTATCTGTTTTCAAACCTCGCCAGGGACCTTTTGTACTGCGTGTCGACGTACGGTGAAAGCCCCGCGGAAACAACGATCCTGCCCTTTTATTTGACGCCTGCGGGTAAACCTATACTCCTGCAACCGTCCAGTAAAAAAATTGACATTGTTTTAAATCGCATGCAGTCGATTGAGTTTGATCAAATGGATGTAGCAAAGAAGGAGTGGAATGTCAAAGCTTTTGCCAGGATAGCCCGGGGTCACGTACGTTCTGCCCCCGTTGAAGGT
>NZ_NJAG01000080.1 GCF_002872335.1 Siphonobacter sp. BAB-5405
CTCCAACCTTACGGCTGTTCATCAGCAGGCCTGGACGCCCGAACTGGGGGATGAAGCCAAATTCCCGCGTTTATCACTGCTGGGTGGCCTGAGTGATCCGCTTAGCTATCCGTCAACTTTCTGGCATTATTTCCGGAAATTTCCTGCGGCTCAGAACTGCTCAGATCGGCTATAATCTCCCCGTGGCATTCACACAGAAACTGGGCATTCCGGAAATGCGGATTTACGCAAATGGTTCGAACCTGTTCACGTTCACCAAACTCAGCCGACTGTATGAATTCGATCCTGAGATTAACTCCGGTACAGATCGGGTCAGCTACCCTCCTCAACGTTTGATTAACCTGGGCATTAGTGCCACTTTCTAGGAAGCATTAATCCCGTCCAACATATTGGTACGTATGAAAACTCTGAAAATTACAGGCTTAGCGATTGCTCTCCTGGCGGGAATTTCGGCCTGCCAGCAGGCCGACGATTTCCTTGAACCTAAAACCAGTGCCCTTGACGAGACGCTCGTTTTCCAGGACAGTCTCCGAACCATGGCTTTTGTTAACCGGATTTACGGTGATATCAGCTTTAGTTTCAACAAAGGTCGCTGGAGTTCGCACGGCAATAGTGAGCAGGCCACCGACGATGCCGAATATAAGTACTCGGGGGTTGGGCAAACGGCCGTTATTCTCTACAGTGGTACGCTTAGCCCGTTGAACTTTCCTTTTGGTGAATACTGGTCGTTACCTTACGCCAACATCCGCCGGGTGAATCTTCTGCTTACCAAACTCAGCAGCACGCCGCTTTCGCCCGCGTTGCAACGGCGGGTAACGGCCGAGGTTCGCTTTCTTCGGGCTTACTATTACTACAACCTGCTGACGGTTTTTGGTGGCGTACCACTGATTGGCGATAAGGTATTCGAGATCAACGATTTCATTGATCTGCCCCGAAATTCTTATCAGGAGTGTGTGGATTATGTCGTCAGCGAACTCGACGCTGCGGCTCAGGTACTGCCCAGCGTTGCCCAGTACTCGGAAGAAAACTACGGCCGTGCGACCAGAGGAGCCTGTCTGGCCTTGAAATCGCGTATGCTTTTGTATGCTGCGAGCCCACTCTTTAATGGTTCAGCGGAGACGCAAAATGCTACCTTGGCGTCCATTGTTAGCTATCCTACGTATCAGGCTAGCCACTGGCAACGGGCTGCTGATGCGGCAGAGGCGGTCATTGCTTCGGGGCAGTATAGCTTGATGGAAGACAATACCACGGCGGATGGTTACGGGTTTTATCAGGTCTTTTTGAAACGGGTAAATCCGGAGTACATCTTCTTCCAGAACCGCCCGGCTAACCGGGATATGGAGGGCTTTTACAACATGCCTACCCGGGGTGGCCAGAACAACTCGTACCCTACGCATAGCCTAGTTCAGTCGTTTCCCATGAAGAACGGAAAAGCAATCACCGATCCGACTTCCGGCTATGACCCTACGAAGCCTTACGACAACCGCGATCCCCGGCTGGGTTATTCCATCGTTTACAATGAATCCCTGTATTTTCTGCCCTCAGCGAATGCGTTGAGGCCCGTCTATACCTACGAGGGAGCCCCTTCGGACGGCTATACGTATTCGGGGCAAATGACCGGCTATTTTGCTCGTAAAATGTGTGATGTCAACGTTTCTGCCAATAGTAGTTTCACCACCGAACGCGGCTGGCCGTTACTTCGCTACGCGGAAATTCTGCTTAACTATGCCGAAGCCATTACTGAAGCCGGTAAACCGGAACTGGCCTACCCCAAGCTGGTAGCCCTTCGCAAACGAGCGGGTATTACGCCCGGTGCCGACCAATTGTACGGACTGAAAGCGAACATGACCCAGGCAGAAATGCGGGAGCTTATCCGCAATGAGCGACGCATTGAACTGGCTTTTGAGGATCATCGCTGGAATGACATTCGCCGCTGGAAAATCGCCATGTCGGTTAACAATGGGTTCAATACCCGAATCCGAATTGTAAGATCCGGCACGAATTATACCTATGAAGTTACGAACTCCATTCGTCGGCATAATTTCCGTACGGAAATGTACCTATTACCGATTCCCGACGGAGAAATCCGGAAAATGCCCGCTTCTCTGCAGAATCCGGGTTGGTAATGAATATTAAAGTAGAAGCCCGTGCCTAGAAATGTAGGCACGGGCTTCTACT
>NZ_NJAG01000081.1 GCF_002872335.1 Siphonobacter sp. BAB-5405
GGCCATTCATTCGGCCCGTGCTTTTTGACAGCACTCAACCAAACGCAAACACGCCCCAGTACCGAACAGGGTGAGCGGATGTGGCAGGTCATCCAGCAGCAAACGCAACCAGAAGTGTATCCGGTGCAAATTTCTGTATCGCACCGCCGTAAGTACGTGTGGTGGGCCGCCGCCGTAATTTTAGTATGTGTGAGCCTGGGCGGTCTTTGGTACAGTCGTACGCAGGCACCCACTTCGGAACAACTCAGCAACAACAGAAGTACCGAACGTTCTACCTGGATTCATCGAATCAATACGACTCAACAGTTGATGACGGTACAACTCGACGATGGCAGTACGGTCATGCTTTCGCCCCAAAGCCAGCTTCGGTATCCGCGTCGCTTTGCTTCAGAGAAGCGGGAAGTGTATCTAACGGGTGAAGGCTTTTTTAAAGTCGCTAAAAATCCGAATCAGCCATTTTATGTCTTTGCTAAAAATCTGATTACCAAAGTGATCGGCACCAGTTTCCGGATTACGGCCCCGCCGCAAAATCAGAACGTACAGGTAACGGTTCGTAGTGGAAAAGTAGCCGTATACGCACTTCACAGTTCAGATCATCCGCTTTTCTTAACGGCCAATCAGCAGGTGTACTTTGATACGAGTAGTCAGCAACTCACCAGGAGCGTCGTTCGGGCACCGATGTTACTCAAATCGCCGGAGGGTACGCAATCCTTCGTATTTGAAGAAACGCCCATCGCTCAGGTCTTTCATACGCTGGAGACTTCTTACGGAGTAACCATTACCTATAATACCGATCTGTTGAACCATTGCCGACTAACGGCTCCGCTGGGCAACGAACCCTTTTTCAAGAAGCTGGATCTGATCTGTCAGACGCTCGGGGCTACCTACGAAGTCTGGGGAATCAGAGTCATTATTATCGGCCAAAGGCTGTTAAGTACCTTCTTTTAATACTCCTTGTTGAACGCTCTAAACAAAACCTAATGATGCTATTTCACTCCTGGCTTACAATCCCTTAATCGGAATCCGTTCTTATAAAACTCCGATTCGCCCACGTTCTCATTCATTCGATTCCTGGTCCTTCCTTCCGGCAGGTGCCTGTGATCGGTATGCCTTTCTCGCTAACCATTAAACCTCTATTCCGCATGAATAATCGTTGGACTCTCTTTTTGTATCAGTGCCTCAAGCGTACCGGGCTGCCTTTGCTACTGCTGGTGACTTTCGCCGGTATTTCGCTGGCTCGCAGCGGTCTGGCTCAGGAAGTACTGCATCAGCCCGTATCTTTAAACGTCGAAAACCAGGACCTGAAAGCCGTTTTGAATGAACTATCCCGGGCGGCTCGAATCAAGTTTACCTACGTACCTCAGGTGATTGCGGTTGAAAACAAAGTAACGCTGAAGGCCCAGCACGAACGCCTCGACGTGGTACTCGATCGCCTGCTTACGCCGCTGCACATTAGCTACCAGGTTTCCGGTCAGTATATTGTGCTACGGAAGCAGACGTCCCAGTCCTCTACATCCAATCCAAACCAGCCTTTTGAAACTACGGCTGACCGGACGATCACGGGAACCGTAACGGATGAAAAGGGAGAAGCTATCCCGGGCGTGAGTGTACTGCTGAAAGGTACCCAGCGGGGAACCGTAACCGATCCGCAGGGCAGCTTCCGACTGGCCGTACCAGATGAGTCGGCGGTACTGCTGTTTAGCTTCGTGGGGTACAAATCGCAGGAAATTCCCGTGAGTTCCCAAACCCAACTCAGCGTACAGTTGCTCAACGACGAAACGTCTCTTTCGGAAGTAGTCGTGGTTGGGTACGGAACCGTTCGGCGGGCGGATGTGACGGCAGCCATTGCTTCGGTACCCATGAATGAGCTGAAAGACATGCCCGTTTCCAACGCAGCGACGGCCTTACAGGGCAAAATTGCGGGGGTGATCGTCCAGCAGAACAACGGAACACCCGGCAGTACGCCCGCCATCAAAGTTCGCGGCTTCGGCTCCATTTCGGCGGGGAATACACCCCTGATCGTAGTCGATGGGAACATTGTAGATCCCAACGTGTTTAGTCTGCTCAACAGCAATGACATCGAAAGCATTGACGTACTGAAAGATGCGTCTTCGGCCGCTATTTACGGTTCAAAAGGATCCAACGGCGTTATTCTGGTGACCACTAAGGGAGGAAAAATTGGCAAGACCCGTTTGAATCTGGACGTATTCACGGGTGTTCAGGAAGTAACGAAAAAGCTGGACGTGTTAACCTCCCAGCAATTTGCCGAATTTGGCAAGGAAGCCTCCAACAATGCCTACCTCGACAACGTACCCGGAGCGTCCGTTAATGACCCGAACCCGGCCCGTCCTTCTTCGTACTTACGCTACCGTTATCCCCGCGGTGAAATATTTCCCTGGCTCAACTTTGATGATCCGGCTGCCGTAGCAGCCCTGCCAGACTACCGCTACCAGGATCTGATTTTCCGAAAGGCCCGCATCAGCAATTACCAGCTCAGTGTTTCGGGGGGTACGGACAAAGTGCGGTATCTGGTGAGTGGCGGCTACTTGAGTCAGGACGGTATCATCAAGAAATCAAGCCTGGATCGCTATACCATTCGGGCGAATGTGGACGTCAACGTAACGTCTAAACTCAAAGTTGGACTGACGCTTAACCCCTCGTACAAGAGTCAGCAGGAAGTACAGTCGAACGGTCACTGGGGTGATAATGGAATCATCAACTCCGCTCTGTCGGCCATGCCTTTTGCACCTATTTACGCGGCAGATGGCATCACCTACTCCTCGCAGACGGCCCTGGCCGCTCCTTACAACTACCCCGGCATTACCAATCCGGTGGCCAATATTAATGAGTACAACAGTCGCTATACCCAGACTAACCTGCTCGGAAATTCCTACCTGGAATACGCCTTTCTGAAGGACCTGAAGTACCGGGCCTCGGCGAACCTTACGTATTCAGGATACCGTCGCAACGCCTACCGTACCTCGCGTATTCCCCTGAATCAGCTACTGCCGCCCAACCTGGCCGTGGGTACCATTGCCTCGGATCAAAGCATCAGCTGGTTGTTCAACCAGATTGTCAACTACAACAAAACATTCCGGGAAGTACACAGTCTGGACCTACTGGTAGGGATGGAATCAACGCGGCTGAACTACGAAAACAGCGACGGTTCGGCGAGTGCCTACGCGAATGATCTGGTCGAAACGCTAAACGCCAGTGCGGGTGGAGCCACGTCCCGGGTGAGTTCCAGTGCCCGGCAGAATGCTTCGATTTCTTACTTCGCCCGCGTCAACTACAGTTACATGGGCAAGTACCTGGCCAACGTGTCGGTGCGTCGCGATGGTTCGTCCATTTTTGGTTCGCAAATCGCTGG
>NZ_NJAG01000082.1 GCF_002872335.1 Siphonobacter sp. BAB-5405
GCAGGCTATGGACCGGCGGAGAAGGCATGAGTCTGTACTATTATGATGCCTCGACGGATCAATTTCGGAAAGTAAAACCCGGACCCACGATTGATCCGGAACGCTATGCATTGCTAACGGACATACGAACCCTGGCCATTGACAAACGGGGTACCGTATGGGTAGGTACGCGGCAAGGGGGCGTACTGGGTGTACGCGTCGATCAGTCGGGAATCATCAAAACGCTCGAACAGATCAGAATTCCAAACCAGGGAGGCAATTGGGCCATTGAAAAGCTGACTCTCGACACGCAGGGCCGCCTCTGGATTGGTGCCTTGGGTGGAGGTCTCTGGCACTACACCATACCTTCTAAACTGGCCTCTGGCCAAGCGGAACCTTTTGTTGCACTTCCGATTGCCAACGTTCGCGGTCTGTATCTGGACCAGCAGGCTAATCTCTGGTTTGCAGACGATACGCGTGTGTACTGGCTAAACCTGGCCGGTAAATCCCTGCAGCCACAGGTTATTGCAGGGCCCTTCGAAGGAATCGGAAGTGTATACAGAGATTCGTTCGGGCAGTTGTGGGTGGGAACAAACCAAGGTTTACACTGCTTGAAATTTACCGCTGCCTCGAAACAGACGCCACCGGTACCGCAGGGTTCAGGGGAAACTTTCTTACCCGAAGACGCCAACGAACACAGTATCAATTCCAGCCGAATTCATGAGATTTATGAAGATCGCTTTCATAACCTCTGGTTAGCGGCCTCTGCGGGTGGAATCAATAAACTCAACCTGCGTTCCAAGCCTTTTCATCATCTGCATCGGCTGGCCTCGCAAAGCCCTACACTTTCCAGTAATTACGTAAATGCTGTGATCAGTGATCAGGACATGCTCTGGATTGGTACTCGAAACGGTATATCCCAGTATAACCGCTCCAGCCAAACCTATCGGAATTTCCTGAGTTTACCCGCCAACATGAACGGGATGGACGTTTCGACGCTGTACAAAGCCAGCAATGGAAGTATATGGGCAGGCACCCGCTATGGTGGGTTATGGAAGAAAAACATAGGAGAAACGGGTTTTCAAGCGATAGCGAATCCTTCCAAAGATCGTCCTTGGACCATCACCAGTATTGAAAGCATTGCTGAAGACCCGTTTCATACCATTTGGGTAGCAACCTATAACCGGGGCCTGTATCGGTATTCTCTGAATGGTAATTTGCTCGCCCATTACCATCCACAAAATAACAGCCTGCCGACCAATCGTCTGACGTGCCTGTTGGCCGATGAGAAAACCCTTTGGATCAGTACCCGCGACAATGGTGTGTTGCAGTGTCAGCTTGATCAGGATTCACTGCGGGTACAAAACAGTATGTGCATGACCCGGCAGATGTTCATTCCCTGCAGGTAAACTACGCCTGGCCCCTGCAAAAGGATACCAAAGGGAATCTCTGGATTGGAACGATTGGCGGAGGATTACACCAGCTAAACCTGTCCACCGGACAGATGCAAAGGTGGTTAGCTCAGGTGTCCGAAACGGACGTAGAAAGTATTCTGCTGGATGAAAAGGGCCACGTATGGATCGGCGGCGAAGGGCTATACGATTTTGATCCCGTATCCCGGCAGGTCATTCACTACGATGTGACGGATGGCTTGCAAAGTAATTCTTTCAAAGTAGGTGCCGCCTTCCGGGGGGCGGATCAGACGTTGTACTGGGGTGGAGCGAATGGCATTACCTTTTCAAACCATCGCTACTTACCCAGAACCGTATTGCTCCACTGGTGCGAATTACGGGACTCCGCATTCACAATCAGCATGTAGGCGTAGGTGACACCTTGCATGGTCGGGTTCTGATTGACAAACCGCTGGACGAACACCCACACATTGAGATTAGTCACGCAGAAAATGATTTTTCTATCGAATTTGTGGGCCTGGATTACATCAGTCCTTCCAAGCATCAATACAAATACCGGCTAGTTGGTTTTAATGCCGACTGGATACAAACTACGCCGGGTCAGCGTCTGGTGAGTTTTACGAATCTGCCCGCTGGAACGTATCGCTTCGAGGTAAAAGCTCGCAACGCAGACGGCGTCTGGTCGGAAAAAGCGGCCATATTGGTTTTTAACATTCTTCCGCCCTGGTACCAGAGTCCCTGGGCGTACCTGCTGTATACGGGGGTATTACTGCTGGCTTTACTACTGTACCGAAAAGTGACCCTTCACCAGCAAAAACTCAAAAATGAGGTGCATCTCAAGGAGATTCTGTACCAAAAAGAGAAGGAGTTAACGGATTTAAAACTGAATTTCTTCACTCAGGTTTCGCACGAGTTACGTACGCCATTAACGCTCATTATGGGGCCCGTTGAAGAACTGATGCAGGGAAAGACTGCCGAAATGGCCCGCCGGGAGCAACTGCTGTTAGTGCATCGGCAGGCTCAGAAACTCAATAATCTGGTCAACGAACTCCTGGATTTCCGAAAAACGGAAAGTGGCAACGCAAAGCTACAGGCTCAACGGGCAGATATCGTTGCTTTTTTGAAGGAACTGTTTGTGCTGTTTAGCTTTAGAGCCGAGGAGCAGCAAATCAACTATCGATTCGAAAGTAGCCATTCCGAATTGTTCATGGCCTTTGATCCAGCCAAAATGGAAACGGTTATTTCCAACCTGCTTTCTAATGCCCTGAAATTTACGCCAGCGGGCGAGACGATCCGCCTTGTGGTAACGCTAGAGCAGGAACAACACGTGCATATCGTAGTGGAAGACACGGGGTATGGCATCGCTCCTGAGGAACTGGATCGCATTTTCGACCCTTATTACCAAGCTCATCAGTCAGGTTCACTGCCGGTAAAGGGAACAGGAATCGGGTTGGCTCTGGTTAAAAGTATGGTAGCATTACACCAGGGCCAGATCAGCGTAGAAAGTCAGCCCGAAGAAGGCACGCGGTTTGTCGTAGCATTGCCGTTATGTCAACCCGAAGTCATGGTCAGTCCACCGCCGGTGTTTGTCTACGAGGAAGAGGTTCTTCCCCATGAGCTGATACCCGCGGCTGGTACGGACTTCAGAATTTTGATTGTCGAAGATGATAAAGATGTGCAACAGTATCTCCAGCAGCTTTTGTCCAGCTATGCCCTGACAGTTGCCGAGCATGGACTTCAAGCTCTTGTGTTGTTGCAGGATCAGACATTTGATCTCGTACTGACGGATGTGATGATGCCCGAAATGAACGGTATTGAACTGTGCAAGAAAATCAGACAATCGCCCAAACTGGCTTACCTGCCCATTGTGATGCTAACGGCTCGCAGTACGGTAGTCGAAGAGCTGGAGGGGCTGTCTATGGGTGCGGATGAGTACATTGCCAAACCGTTTAAACCGCAGGTGTTACTGGCCCGTTTGGACGGCTTGCTGCAAGCCCGCACGCGACTGAAAGAGTACTACCATCGACAGATTTTGCTGCAACCCTCTGAGGTGATTATTCCTAATGCAGACAAGGAATTTCTGGAGAAGGCCATGCGAATCGTGGAGGATCACCTGATGGATGGTGATTTTTCCGTTCAGGACTTACTGGATGCCATGAGCATGAGTCAGTCCGTGTTTTATCGCCGCATGAAGAGTATTACGGGGCAGTCTGTGATTGAATTCATCCGCGATGTACGGATGAAGCGAGCAGCTCAGTTGCTGGCTACCAGCTCTTACCGCATCTCTGAAATTGCGTATATGGTTGGCGTAGAAGATCCCAAGAATTTTCGCAAGTCTTTCCAGCGGGTCTATCAAATGTCCCCGTCGGATTATGTCCGTCAGCACCGCGAAGGGTCCTTCACTTCATCGGACGATACTCCTTAAATGAGAGGCGGCGTATATCCCATCCCGGAACGTACGCCGCCTTTCATTAAGCACTTCTACTACACGTTATTTCTTAATGACGTTGACATGATAGCTTTCGTTGACATCCGTTAACAGTAGGTGATAGACACCCAACGGAAGCCGACTCATATCCAGTTGAACGGTACCTTCTTTGGGCCGGTAATTAGGATGTTCATAAACGACCTGTCCTGCCGTGTTTAGCAGTCGAACCTTTACTGAAGAAAGCGTACGATCGGGTAGCTCAACCGTCAGCACATCCGCAACCGGGTTGGGATAGGCTTTCAGCTGCCGTAACGTTCGGTTGTCAACGGCAATCATGCGACTAATGTTCGTCTTGCCATCGGTATCCTTCTGTACCAGCTGATAGTAGGCCATGCGTCCCTGAGCCTGTGTATCGAAGTACTGGTAGTCACTCGGCCGGGCCGTCGTGCCTTGTCCTTTGATGCGGGCAATGGCCTGGAAGTTTCTGGGTGTATCCAGCGAGCGTTCCAGAACGAAATGATCGTTATTCAGCTCCTGAGCTGTCCGCCAAGTCAGGTAATTACCTTCATTGGCAGCTTTTCCTTCAAAAGAAACCAGCGTAACTGGCAGCGAACGCTCATTGGCTAACGCATTGACGTCATTATCAGCTAAAGCCGTGTTGAAGATTTTGAAATCATCATAGACGTGATCGCTGTAAGGGTCGTTGGGCCATTGAGAACGTCCCAGGTAATTTCGGTTCGTCACGCCCATGTCCATGGGTTTCACCGTAGCACTCTGATCAGTAAATACCAGATTTCCATTTACGAAAAATTTGAAGGTAGTCCCCTGCTGCGTCAGGGCCAGGTGCACCCATTGATCCGTAGGAATGGAGTTGGGGAAGTATACATCGTAGTTCCCACCAGGATACATGATTTTGTAGCGGGATTGTGCCACATTGTCAACCACCCGAGCCTTGGGAACCAGAATCATGAACGTTCCTGTACCCGTACCGAAGTCGAATAAACGCGTGTTATTAGCCAAATTAGCAGGTAATTTAACCCAGGTAGCTATTGTGAAATTGGATAGGGTACTTACGACGCCCGGTTGAAGCTCCAGATAAGAGCGGCCCGTACTGGAAAGGGCTACCGCCGTATTTTTGCCATCGGCCGTCGTGGCCCGGGTAACTATGTCGTTCGGAGCAATGACACCGTCGGTCCAGGTAGCTCCGTCTTTGAGTTGAGCATGGTAGCCTCCCCAATCGTCGTAGGCTGCTGGGCCCGTATTTTCGTTAAAGCTCAGATGTACATGCTGCCCTGCCTTAGGTGTGGCCGTTAGTAGCTCAGAAGCCGGGCTTGATCCTTCGGCGTTACGAGCCACCACTTTGTAATAGTACGTCTTCCCGTTTTGGCGGTTTATATCCTCATAGCGAACGGCATTTATCTGCGTTGCAATTGGATTGAACGTGCCATTGGCCTCTTCAGAACGTAAAATGTCATAGGTTACATCATACGCAAAGTCCCAGGTTAATATAGCTTTAGCATCGCTCGAAGCTACGCGTGGATTGCCGACGCCAGACGGAGCGACCAGAGCGGGAGTTGCGATGGAAAGTACCGTAGATGCCGGACTTTCACCAGCAGAGTTAAGCGAAGTAATTACGTAGTAATAGGTCGTCGCCGGAGTTAGGTTCTCATTGGTAAATTCCCGGGCCGTTAGCTGTTCTGCGATGGTCGTAAATGGTCCTTCTGGGCTTAGCGAACGCTTAAGATTATACCCGCGAGTCAGGGTAGCTGGAGCCATCCAGGTAAGTTTGATGCGGGATGCAGAAATTACCTCTCCGGCCAGATTGGTAGGAGCTTGTGGACTCGCGTCACTAATAACGTCGAGCGTGGTGGAATTGATCGTCTGGGTGCCTGATCGACTATAAGCTTTGATTCGGTACGTAGTTTTGGTACGCACATCGTCCTCAAACGTCATTCGGTCACCTGGGGCATAGCCTGTGAATTCCTGTACACTTACAAAATCGGCGTCGGTACCATCAATCTTTCGTTCCAGTACGTACTTGGAACCCAGTTCACCATTCAAATCATTCCAGCTTAGGGTAACCTTACGGTTATTATCGGCATTGACCGCACTGTAAAGCTGCGGGGAAGACAACTTCCAGGTATGGATGTATTCGTACCGGGGATCAAAGGCTAAGTCAGACTTATTGGCGGCGTAGTACTTACCTGCCGGAGTCAGCGTGTCGCCTAGCACCATCGCCCGCTTGTTCTGAACCCAGTCATAAATAGCATAACGCTCCACGAAAGAAGTCGTATCCAATACGTTCAGAATACCAATCATATCGTTATACTGCTTCTGGAACTGAGCATTTTGATCATCTGGCCAGGCTTCGGTTGTCCAGTTGGCTCCATTGTTCCACTCCGTAATCCAGAGCGGGCGTTTTACCCGGTCGTAGATACTCTTGAGCTGGCTGTACCATTGCTGTGGCGTTTGCCCGCCCCAGTAACAGTGAATGGCCACAAAATCAACCCGGTAATTGAGTTCATTACACTTGCTCATGAAATTGGTAATCCAGGAATTGCCCGGAGAAGCCGGAGCCGGGGAGCCAATCCGATGCCCGGACTTCATCATTTCGGGCCACTGACGAATGGCTTCTTCTACCGTCATGTTGGCCTGATCGGGGCGATCTGGTTCATTGAAGCCTAACAGGTGATTGGCCATGGGTTTTGATCGAATTGCTTCCCAGGAAGGCCAGCCGGCATTTTGACGGATAATCGTATAATCATAGTTGGCGGCCGGGGCTCCCCCAATATTCCAGTCGTAGTACCATGTAGCGTTGATTTTGTCGGGACTCCAGCCCGCTTTGCCTTTTTTACTGATCCAGTCCCACTTGAACACCCGAATGAAGGAGGTCGTTGCGTTCAGGGCTTCGGGCAGGTTATTAATCACGAGATCGGCATCGTTAGCGATAAACACCCGGCTGAAGCCCGATCCGTCGGCATTGGTAGCCAGCGTAGCCATGTAACCGCGTTTAAGTTTGAACGACTTAATGGCATTATCGAAAGTATCGAGTTTGTTGTGGTAGGTTTCAGTGGCAAAGGTGCGGTTGGTTCCTTGCAGATTTTCCTGCGTAAATGCCTGCAGAGCTGCCTGTGAAGTCTGGTTTCCATTTGGAATCACAACCGTTCCGTTGCCATAGATGGCTACCCGTACCGAAGGATTATTAGCCGCCGACGCACCATTGATGGTGATTTTATCCAGATAATTGGCGATTACCTGAGCAGGTCTGATGTTATCAAAAAAGACCCAGGCCTCATCGGATTGAAGTTCAATCGTTGAATTGATGAAAGGCGTGTTTTCTGCCGTCAGGTGAAAATCGGTGGCTCCCGGAATAACCCACTTCGTATTGAAAGTCGTCGATGCCTTCTCCACGCGATCCGTCAGGGTGACCGTCTGCATGGGCTGGGGTACAGTGGAAGTGGGGGCAAAAGCTCCTTCTTCGTAGGTAACCGAGCTGATTTCCATATCCACTGCTCCAGTTGGATAGTTCTTACCAAAGATAAATCGGGACTGAATTTCTACTTTTTTGATCTGTAGCTCAGCAACAGAATATAAGGCCCGATCGCCCGTTAACGTTAGGTAATAAGTTCCGGCTTCTCTGGACGTAAAAACGAAATTGTCCTTCTTGAGTGCGTTCTGTCCCTGGGTCGAAATGACCCGGCTGGAGTAACGATCCGCCAACTTTGTTGTTTTCCCAATACCAACGGTGATATTCCTTCCCCCCGTTGCATTATTGAGGTAAGATGACAGCATCGTAAAATTATAGGTCGTATTGGCCTCCAGATTTACTGGATAGGCATACAGAGCGTCCTTAATGGCATCATTATCGGTTCGCACGTAAAAAATTCTTCCCTGATACTTAACACTATTGTAGTTTTGAGAATGATTGGAGGCATCCATGAAACGAGAACCACTGCTAGCATTTGCTCGATTAAAAATAGTTACGCCAGTCGCCACATTCGACAAAACCCAACCGTAGTCACTGGGCGAACCCAGGTTGTTAGGAGTAGTACCGGCCCAGTTTGCAATGAGATTGTCGCCAATCTCGTTGTAACCAGCGGCATCATTCACTTCCTGTCCATTCACGATATCCTGATCACGGATAAAGGCTGAGTTTGCAGAAAAGTACCGTTTTGATAAATGTGAGCCTGACCATTGCTGACAGCAACCCGAATGAGCTGTTGCTGACTGTTCTGACTAGTAGACAACGTTGCTGCATTGGCGAGCGAAGCGGTTGATTGGAGCTGCGTAGGGTTCAGGGATAAGCGAAAACCCTTGAGTTCAGAATTGCGGGCTTCCATATCGAGTCCGCGACCCGTAGCTGAATTCACTTTAGCGGCGATTTCCAGCGTATACGCGACGCTTAAGGGATGAAATTTCACTACTGTGTCTACCTGAGAAGCATTCACAAACGAGCGGTTGGAAAGCAGGCTTTGACTGAGCGTAGCCCGGGTAGGGAGTTGAGGTGCCTGAGCCAGCGACTGAAAGGTCCATAGGCACGCCAGCAAGCCCCACAAAAAGAGAGGTCTAGAGTTCTTCATACGAATAAAACAGGTGAGAAATAAGGTAAGAATCAATGGATTGGGACTTCGCAGGGAAGTTTTGCCAACCTAAAAGCTGATTAGATGAATCCGACCAGCTTTGCAAGCAGATCTAAAAGCCAAGGTGATAAGCGTTATTGAAATGGTGAAATAATAAATTGTTATATTGCAAAATAGAGCATATAAAAGCAGTCAAAAGGGTATATTTTTAGTCAAAAAGCGGGCATTTTTTAACATAATAGATGAAAAATATTAAATAAGGCTTGTATTCATACCTCTACCTTGGTTGCTAATGGCATTAGCTCCTTTTAAAAACGGGATAGGGCACTCAGCTCTGGAATGATCTCCAACTTTACTTTTTCCTTTGCTTCTTCCCTAATAGCATGCCTTTCTTCTATACGTATTTCAACGCCAACGTGACCGGCTGGATCAATGAGATAAACTTGCATAGCAAAGAACGGATAGCTATCCTTCCCTCCGGCTTCATAGGCTACTACTTGCTCTTTAACTGGATAGGGCTAGAAGCGATCTTGAAAATCTTGTAAAGGCTCGCTATCAACAAGCACTTCAGTAATACTCAGATATCGTCATACGCTCAATTCAATCATGTCATCGTCTTTCCGGAGGACTTTCAATTCTAGTAATCATTTCCTACGATCAGAATCCATAGCTTGAGGTAACACTTTGTTGAATAAGTGCTTTCATATTGATGCCGTAAGTACAAATGGTTCAAAACTAAAAGAACCTATTTCAAAAATAACTTCGTCATATTTTTTTGAAATAGTCTCCCTTTATTTATGTTCTGATTGTCTGATAAAGATATTCGTCTCTTCCTTGCGTATAATGGCGGTGATTTTGGAGAAACTAATACAGAAACCTTTCATCCAAATAATACTTCGGTTTTCACCTTATATGAAACTCATTTTTAAAATTATAAAAACGTTACTATAACGATATAATAATAAATTACATGTAATAGCATTTTTAAGATTTCACGTAGTT
>NZ_NJAG01000083.1 GCF_002872335.1 Siphonobacter sp. BAB-5405
GCTCTGAGCAATGCCCTGCGATACGCGACTGTAGGCGTAGTGGTAGGGCATGTTCAGGTACGTATAGCCTTTACCGAGAAACTCATTCCATTCCAGCAACCGATTCTGGTTGAAGCTCACGTTCATGGTTGCACCCAGGTTTACCTGACCTATTTTAGTGCGGTACGTCAGGTTCACTTCCATCCCGTTGTTTCGCAGTTTACCAATATTCATGCGGGGAGCGTTGTACCCCGAAAGCAGCGTGGATAGCGATGAAGGCCGGATCATACCTGTGGTGAGTTTGGTATAGGCATCGATCTCGGCGGTTAGTTGTCCGTCGAAAAAGGCCAGATCGAGTCCTACGTTGGCCGTATTGGTTTGTTCCCAGGAAAAGTCCTCATTGATGATCTTGGCCGAACTGAAGCCCTTGGCGATCTTTCCGTTGAGGATGTAATTGGTCAGGTTAAAAATGTCCCGCTGTTCGTAGCGACCCACACCCGAGTTATTGCCCAGTTTACCAAGGGAGGCCCGGAGCTTACCCGACGAAATAACCGAGGTCAGATTCTGGAAAAAAGGCTCCTCCGAGAAACGCCAGCCCGCCGATACGGCCGGGAAAAAGCCAAACTGATAGCCGGGCAGGAATTTACTCGACCCATCGTACCGGGCCGTAAATTCGAACAGGTACTTATCATTGACGACGTAATTCAAACGACCAATTACCGAGCGTAAACCCTCCGCGTCGCTGTTTCCTCCGGCGGTTTGCGTCGTCGTCAGGGCCGCGTCAATTTCACTAAGTAAGGGATTAATCCGGTCGAGACGGCTGGCGGACATGTTTCGGTTAAACCAGTACTCTTCCGTGTAACCCAGCAAAGCCGTCAGCTGATGGTTCCGAAATAGGGTTTTATTATACGTAATCCGGCCCTGCAAGAGTGTTTTGTATCCCTGATTGTTGCTGTTACTGATGCCCGCACTGGGGTTGACGATGGTACGGGCAATCTGATCGGTCTGAAAATTCCAGACGTCGGTCGGGTCGTTGTAGCTTTTGGTGAACTGGTTATAGTACCGCAGTCCAAAATCCCCGCGAAATGTTAATCCGGCCAGTGGTAACCATTCCCCGGTACACGTTGGCGTTGATCTCCTGCCGATCCCGCTGGTTATGGTACACCGAATACCGGGCAAACATGTTGGCAGCCTGAGCGTCCTCGCCGTAGGCCATGATGCCACCATACCGGCCCGTCGCCGGATCGTAAGGTAAAATCCCGGCGATGGCGTACCGAATGTCGTAGCCATCCGTACCGCTGTAATTGATGAATCCCTCCTGGTTGGCATACTCCTGTTTCGACCACTGGCCATCCATCCGCAGGCCGACTTTGATGGCGTCGCGAACTTTATAATCAAGGTTAAAACGCGTGTTGTAACGTTTGTAGTTGTGATTGATGAGTACGCCTAGTTCGTCCAAGATACCCGCCGACAGATAAAAATTCATCCGATCATTGCTCCCCGAAGCCGAGAGGTTGTGCGTTTGTATCCGACCGTTATCCCGCAGGATCACGTCCCACCAGTTTGTATTCGGGTATTTCACGGGATCGACGAGGCTTTTGGATAACCAGTCTTCCACGGTTCCGTACCGAAACGTCGTTGACGAAGCACCAGCCCCCGAAGCCCGCATGTGCATGGTGAGGGAGCGGGCGTAATCATCAAAGTAGTTGTAAAAGTTCGTGGGCTGCGATAAGCCGTAGGTTCCGGTATAACTGATTTGGGCTTTTTTGTTTTGTGAACCATTTTTAGTCGTAATCAGTACGACACCATTAGCCGCCCGTGATCCGTAAATGGAAGCTGAAGCCGCGTCTTTCAGGACTGAAATACTGGCCACATCGTTCATGTCGATGCGGTTGATATCCACGTCAGGCATACCATCCACGACAATCAGCGGACCGGAGTTATTAACGGTACCGAGTCCCCGAATAATCAGGTTGGCACTGTTGCGTCCGGCCTGGCCCGTCGATTGCTGTACGGAAAGACCCGGTACCAGTCCGGAGAGGCCCGAGGAAACGTTGCTGAGCGAACGGCTGGCAATTTTCTCGTCGATGTTAATGGCTGCGACGGCTCCCGTCAGGTTTTCTTTTTTCTGAGTACCGTAGCCAACGACCACAACTTCGTTGAGGGCCTTGGTATCGGGAGCCATGGTAATGTCTCGGGACGTTTCGTTCGTCAGATTCACTTCCTGCGTGATGTACCCTACGACGGAGACAAGCAGCGTACCGCCGCCCGTGGGTACGGGAAAAGTAAACTGTCCTTCGGCGTTGGAAGTCGTACCGGCGGCGGGACTTCCCTTGAGCTGGATAGTGGCTCCGGGAATACCCATGCCTTTTTCATCGAGTACCCGTCCCGTAAACGTATACGTGCTGGGCCGATTGGCGGGTGGTGGGTTGTTGCCCGGTGTCTGGGCGGTAGCCTCCCCCGCTACGAGCAGCAGCGTAATAGCCAGGGAGCCTAGCCAGCAGGTGGCAAATAGAGGTTTACGCATAAAACACATCGAGTAAGGTAGTGGAATAAGAGGCAGGCAAGAGCCTTATCTGGGGCCGGAGTAGCGATGAACTCCACTGCAACATTAGTGGATATAAGTCTATAAAATACTGGAATAATCTAAATGGAACGCTTTCTCCACCCCTTTGAACGCTTTATCGCCTACCCGAACGATTCCTCCCCCTTTTTGAAGCATTTAGCCCCCCTGCCCCGCTTTTACCCCTGCTACCTTTGTTTCCTACACCGGCCGATGTTTTCCTCCGTGAAAAAAAGAAGAATTCGTTTACTGCTCATTGAAGTAGGATGCACGGGCCTGTTGGTGGCTCTGTTGCTGTACCTGATTTCACTCGTTCATTAAGCCGCTACCCCTTATCTCTAGGTTATGAAAATGCTACTGATGGGCCTGACTTTTGTTGCTACGCATGCTTTCGGTCAGGCTGATTTGAATATCGAGATTCAAAGAACACTGCAAGCCTCTGTACGGGCTGAAGTCCGCTGGGCACTACAACAACCGCCCCGTACGGTTACGGCCCAACCCTCGCCCCGGAGTGCCGGAGGTCGCCATGATTTCTATTCGGAAGGGGATTACTGGTGGCCCGACTCCACGAATCTCCAGGGGCCGTACCTCCAACGCGACGGGCTGAGTAATCCCGACAACTTCGTGGCCCACCGACAGGCCCTGATCCGCTTGAGTCAGATCATGGGAGCACTGGCCTCGGCCTACGTATTACAACCCGATCGACGGTACAGTGAGCAGGCTCTTCGTCACCTGAAGGCCTGGTTTGTCGATACAACGACCCGGATGAATCCTTCCCTGACGTACGCTCAGGCCATCAAAGGCAGGGTTACGGGGCGGGGCATTGGGATCATCGATACGATTCATTTAATGGAAGTGGTACAGGCCGTTCAGGTGATGGAAGCACAGTTGGATGTCGCTACCGTTGCCGCGGTACGTCGCTGGTTTCGTACGTACCTGCACTGGCTGACGCACCATCCGTACGGAATCGAAGAACGGGAGGCGAAGAATAATCACGGTACGTGCTGGGTCATGCAGGTGGCGGCCTTTGCCCGCTTTACCGGCCATGACTCGCTGCTTGCCGTATGTCGTGATCGGTACAAAACTGTTCTACTTCCCCAGCAAATGGCCGCCGATGGTAGTTTCCCGCTCGAACTCCGGCGGACGAAACCCTACGGTTATTCCCTGTTCAACCTCGATGCGATGGCTATGATTTGCCAGATTGCTTCTACGCCCCAGGATAACCTCTGGACGTATGAGACACCCGACGGACGTAGCATTCGCAGGGGCATCAGCTACCTCTACCCTTACGTCATTGACAAGAATCGCTGGCCCTTGCCACCCGATGTGATGTACTGGGACAACTGGCCCGTCGCTCAACCTTTCCTGGTTTTCGGAGCCCTGGCTTTTCAGCAACCGAAATGGCTCCAAACCTGGAAAAAAGGGGATCATACGCCTGCAAACGAAGAAGTCATTCGCAACCTTCCGATTCGCCATCCCCTACTCTGGCTTTCTCATTCATTCCGTACTAACTAATTCAACCATGAAACGACTTTTTATCGGTCTTGCTCTGGCGAGTAGCTGGGCGTTTGTATCTCCCACCTTTATTGATCGATCTTTTCAACACGCCCAGGAACAAAGCCGACGTATGCTTAGCGAGTTGAAAATCGCGGAATCGAAAGAGGCCTCCAGGCTGGTATCCCCCCGCACCCTCAATGCGAAAGGCGAACTCGAACGGGTGGCCGCCCGCGACTGGACCAGTGGTTTTTTCCCGGGCCAACTCTGGTATGTATACGAATACACCGGAAAGCCCGAATGGGCCGAGCAGGCCCGCCGCTACACGGCCCGGCTGGAAGGCGAAAAAACTAACGCCCGCACCCACGACATGGGTTTTAAAATGTATTGCAGTTATGGCAATGGCTATCGTCTGACGCAGGATCCCGCGTACAAACAAATCCTCATCGAGTCCGCCCGTACGCTATCCAAACGCTTTAAGCCCGCAGCAGGAATCATCCGCTCCTGGGATCATCATCAGGAGGTATGGCAGTGCCCGGTTATTATTGATAATATGATGAATCTGGAACTGCTGTTTGCCGCCACGCGGTGGACCGGGGATTCTTCTTTTTACAACATCGCCGTCACGCACGCCCGCACAACAATGAACAATCACTTTCGGCCGGATTTCAGCTCCTATCACGTGGTGGATTACGATACGCTGACGGGTCAGGTACGTACCAGGCAAACTCACCAGGGTTACAGCCACGAGTCGGCCTGGGCCCGGGGACAGGCCTGGGCTTTATATGGCTATACTTTGTGTTACCGGGAAACGAAAGATCCGGCCTTTCTCCGACAGGCCGAAGCTATCGCCCGTTTTCTGCTCCAGCACCCCCGTTTGCCCAAGGATTTGATTCCGTATTATGATTTCGATGCTCCCGGAATTCGTAACGAACCCCGCGATGTGTCGGCAGCTACGGTGATGGCTTCCGCTTTGTACGAACTCAGTACCTATGCCCCCAAGGCTAATTACTGTG
>NZ_NJAG01000084.1 GCF_002872335.1 Siphonobacter sp. BAB-5405
GGCACCTGCTCAAGCTCATTGATTACACCCCTTTGCCCGAGATACTGGCTAGAATCATAGCAACCAAAAAAGAAGGACAGAATCGTTAGCCCAAAGGCTGACGAAACCATTTTTGATCAAACCTACAAACGGAAGGAGTTACCAGGATCTCAAAAAACTCAGGTTAACGCCCTATTCATCAGATTATTAATTTACATCAGGACGATTGGGATGCTTGCAATCCGACCAGTAGCGAATCACGGAATCGAGCTGCTTTTGAAAAGCTTTCAAATCCGGACTTTTTTCAAAAAACCCCTGAATGGTTAGATGATAGGCTTCTTCGAGTTCTCTTTTATAAATGGGGTGAGAAAAGAAAACAAACGGAATAGCTTTGGTCCTGATTTCCTCATCCTCATCCAGTTTCTTTCGAAGCTCCATGCCGCTCATACCGCCCAGATGCACTTCTGAGATAATTAGAAAAGGTTGCAGACTTTTACTTTGCAGAGCTGTCAACAAATCCTCTCCTTTATTGAAGAACCGAAGCGGAAGGGAAGGAGCTATATCATGAATGATCGTTTCATAAACGTGCTGATCATCTTCATCATCTTCTAAAATGACTAAGGGATGCGTATCATAGGAAAAAGAAGGAGTCATAGTCTGATAGGGTGATTGACAAAAAATAGTATTTCTAAAAAATCATGCGAAAGGTATCTTATTTCCTTAGAGTAGTATAATTACCCGGGTTTGGATATAAAATGCAAGGGAACACCGCTGGCAGGACGATGCGAAGAATTCGCTCAGTTTTCTACGGATGCAGGGGCAGGTACACATGGAATAAAGCACCTTTCCCCAGCTGACTCTCTGCGGTGATCAGGCCGCCGTGATTATGGGCTACTTTTTGACAAATGGATAGTCCAATGCCCGAACCCTTGAATTCGGATTTACCATGCAGCCGTTGAAATACACCAAAAATACGTTCGGCATATTTTTCGTCGAAGCCTACGCCGTTATCCTGAATGCTGAGCTGGTGGTACATCCTGGCTTTTAACTGTAACTGACCTGGTAACTGGGTAAGCGGTACAACCTGGGCATTGATGACAATCTGGGGAATTTGCTTATGCCCACTTTGGTCTTTACTACTGAACTTCAGAGCATTGGATACCAGATTTTGCCAGAGTTGCTCGAGTTGCAGGGTATCGCCCATCACGTTTGGTAACGGAGCAATCTGCAATTGAGCCTGCGTTTCCTCCAGCGAAACGGATAAGTTTTCCTGAACCCGGTCCAGGATTTTGTTCAGGTCTACCAGCTTTAGCTCGGGCGTAGCATTGGAAATTTGTGAAAAAGCCAGCAAATCACTCACCAGCTCACTCATGCGGGCGGCGGAATAGCGGATCCGATCCAGGTAGGTTTCGTTCAGGACCCGATCCCGATCGTACTGTTTGACGAGTAAGTCACAAAACTGACGAATCTTTCGCAGCGGTTCCTGCAAATCGTGACTGGCAACGAAGGCGAATTGCTCCAAACTCTCGTTCGAGCGGCTCAGGTACTCGTTGGTTAGTACCAGTTCTTCGTTGCTGGCCTGCAGGTTTTCGTTGGAAGTGGCCAGCTCCCGCGTACGGTCTTCAACCTTGCTTTCCAGCACTTGCTGCATCTTTCGCTCAGGGGTTACATCCCGCACAAAACCACGGATATGCGTAGCCCGGCCCTGATCGTTAAAATGCGTGTTTCCCAGGGCATAGAGCGTATAGGTTTGCTGGGTTCGGGGGTTGACTATTTCAAATTCCACTTCCAGCCGTCGCTCGCCCTGCAGCGACAACGCTTGCCGATAGGCTTCTTCCAACATCTTCGCGTTCAAAGCCATGGAATCAATTTGCTCGAACGTCAAGGCAGATGTAAAGCCAATCCAGCGGGTAACACTGCRGGRAAAAGAAAGGATTTTTTCTTCCACGTGAATGTTCCAGGTACCGAGCTCGG
>NZ_NJAG01000019.1 GCF_002872335.1 Siphonobacter sp. BAB-5405
TGAAAAACCGGCCATCGGACTGCTTTCATTCTGATAGTTGTACACCAGATTCACGGGTTTGGCGGCCCGGGCCCGTACCAGATTCACGTATTCCTGAGCCTTTGCCAGATTACCCAACTGAGCTTCGGTTTCAGCGGCCAGGAGCAGTACATCCGCAAAACGAATGATCAGTACGTTAATAGCCGTGCCGGGAGCCCAGGTACTTTGATCCGAGTATTTATCCTGCGTAGCCTGCCAGTACACGTTCTTTTTCGGTGAATACGGACCGGCATAGGGTTGACTCCGAATCCAGGCCTGACCGGGGTGTCTGCCCCAATCCAGGTACGGGATGCCCCGACGACCCACCGTCCAGTCCAAACGCGGATCAAGCGTGGTGTTGTCCGGCGTAAAGGGGCTGGTTGAAAGAACGCCCATATCACTTTTTACCGGCGTACTATTGTACGTATCCACGTAAGGCAAACCCGACGCATCCGTCCGATACGAGTTCACCAGATCCTGACTAGGCTGGTAAAAACCGCAGCAACGGAAGGGACTTTGATACGGGAAATTCAGCATCTGACCCCGGTTGGCATTATCAATGTTATTGGTACCATCGTTGGCAACCATCTGAACCGCAAAGACCGACTCGGCATTGTTTTTCGTAGCCGCATCGAAGTTATCTTCGAAGCGATCTGTCAAGGCATATTTCAAACCGTTGGATGTTACTCCGCTGGCGATCACCTGATCAAACATTGCTTTGGCTTCGCTGTATTTCTTTTGGTAGAGATACGTTTTAGCCAGATACGCTCCGGCCGCCCACTTATTGGCCCGCCCTACACTACCTTGTTTATCAGGCAGGTTATCGAAGGCAAATTTGAAATCTGCTTCGATATTGGGCCAGACGTTTTCTGTATTCGGTTTATAGAAATCCGTCGCATTTGGGGCACTGTAATCACTCGTATTTTCGTCGATCCAGGGAATATTATTAAACATCTTTTTCAGATCAAAATAATAATGTCCCCGCAGGAATCGGGCCTCCGCTTCAATGGTTTTCGACTCTGTAGCAGTCAGGTCCGTCACTTTTTTCACGTAATATAACGTCGTATTGGCCCGGTTCACCCCTTCGTAACCAGCTCTCCATTTACTGTTAAAAAAACCGTTACTCGGGTTTTGCGTATACGTCATTAAATCGTTCATACTCCCCTGATCCGCTCCATCACTGCCTTTGTGAGCATCGCCCCCGGACACACTGCCGTAAATCCAGTTACCCGGAGCCACTTCCCAGGCACTCTGATCAGTCGTCGTAATACCGTCCAGCACGGCGTAAGCTCCCGTTAAGAGTGTATTCACACCCGCTTTACTGGTTAGCTGCGTATCATTAATTGCACCCAGTGCCGGTTGATCCAGAAACGTATTGTTGCAGGAAAAAGTAGTCAGGCAGGCTGCCAGCACTGCCGTAACCTGAATGTATCGTATCGTTTTCATCGAGTTCCGCACGTTTGTTTAGAAGGATAAATTCAGACCTAATAAGAATTGACGCTGGTTCGGATATACCCCTTCGTCGATACCAAAAGACGTCGTAGTAGAAAAAGACTGGTTGTTACTACCACCCGAGCTATTGTTGGTATTTACCGTAGTGCCAATTTCAGGATCCAGGCCCGAGTACTTGGTGATGGTAAACAGGTTGGCTGTCTGAACATACACCCGTAAGCGGCTCACGCCTACGCTTTTCAGCATGTTAGCCGGGAAGGTGTATCCAATCTGGGCGTTCTTGGCCCGGAGGTACGATCCTTTTTCGATGTAGTACGAGTTGGGCACCTGGTTCGTACTGAATGAGCCTTTATCTTCCTGAATCGGAGCCTTGGCGTTCATGTGATCCGGCGTCCAGGAATCGTAGTAAGCCGTATAACTCTTCGCTCCCGCAAAGTTGGTATAGAAGTCCGTCCACCAGCGTACGTTATTCCAGATGTCATTGCCTTTTACGCCGTACAGGAAGATCCCGAAGTCGAAGTTTTTGTAATTCAAGCCCAGATTGATACCGTAGCTAAACTTCGGGTTTGGATTGCCCAGGAAGGTACGGTCAGCGTCGGTTACCTGTCCATCTCCATTGACGTCAGCGTAGCGGAAACGGCCCACGGCTACATCCGTCTGATAAATGGCTGAGGCATTGCCCGTCCGCTCGCGAGCCTGTTGATTGGCCTGATTGATTTCATCCTGTGAATCCCAGAATCCATCAATTTTGTAACCAAAGAACTGACCAATCGAGTGACCGACGGCATTGCGTACAATGCTACTACCGTTGAAACGACGACCTTCCTGATCGAAGTAGCTGGAGCCATTCGATACTTTCTGAATTTTGTTATCGTAAGTAGTTAACGTTCCCGTTACATTGAATTTCAGGTCACTGGTGATGTTGCCATTCCAGGTTATAGCCAGATCGATCCCTGAGTTTTTCATGTTGGCAATGTTCACGAAAGGAGCACTACCCAAGCCCACGGTCGCAGCCAGTTCAGGGTTGTAGAGCAGGTCGCGGATATCCTTGCGATAGTAATCCAGGGCGATATCCAGTTTTCCTTTGAATAGCGTTGCATCAATACCAATGTTGGAGTTGATGTTCCGCTCCCACTTGGCATCGGGATTACCGATACGGGTTCGCTGAAAACCTTCCTGAATTTTATTACTTCCCGTAATGTCATAATAGGACTGGCCCCGAATTCCGCCGTAAGCCGTATAGGCGTTTGCCGGATCTACGTTCAACTGGTTACCCATGATTCCGTAGCCACCCCGCAGTTTCAATTCCGTAATCCACGATACGTTTTTCATGAATTCTTCCTGCGAAATCCGCCAACCCGCACTGAATGCCGGGAACACCCCGTATTGCGTATTCAGGAAACGAGAAGAGCCATCCCGACGTACCGTCGCACTCACCAGATACTTGCCCAAAAGATTGTAATCAATTCGGCCAATCAGGGAGAATAGAGCATCGGCATAGCGGCTGCTGTAATTGGTAGGCGTACCGGAACCCGTAGACAGGTTCGTGAAGTTCGGATCGAACGAGAAGTAACCCGTCGTCGTACCCCCTACGTTACGGCCCCGGTTGCGATAGGCTTCCGTACCCACTAACACTTTTAGATCGTGCGTATTATTGAAATTGTGTGACCAGGTCAGGGTGTTCGTCCAGGTCCAGTTGAACCCGCTGAACGTA
This sequence comes from Siphonobacter sp. BAB-5405, assembly GCF_002872335.1. Classification (GTDB taxonomy): domain Bacteria; phylum Bacteroidota; class Bacteroidia; order Cytophagales; family Spirosomataceae; genus Siphonobacter. Next base: position 3,185 of record NZ_NJAG01000019.1, read on the forward strand.
TTTTCGGTGTAGGAGTTTATGGTCAGGTTTTCCGCATTTTCGTATTCGGGATAGGCAAAGCTGTTGAAAGCTCCCGAGAAAATTTCACCCCCGAAACTACTCCGGGCCACGAAATCCTTGAGGAAATCAGCCTCGATGTACATATTCCCAAACAAACGATTGTTTAATCCTTTGTTGTTACGAGCCCGCTCCTGAATCGCTACCGGGTTTTTAGCATTACCTAAACCATCCCCGAATGAGCCTGCATAGTTGCCCCGAATATCGTATACCGGAATAATGGGCTGCATCCGGAACGCCATACCGATGGCACTACCTTCGGTGGACGAGTTTACCCGACGGTTATCCGAAACGGCAAACGCCAGGTTTTCGCCTACGCGTACGTGGTCGCTGATGTTGAACTGGCTGTTCGAGCGGATCGTATACCGTTTCAGGTAGGTGTTCAGCAGCGTTCCCTGCTGATTGAAGTAATTCAGCGAAAACAAGTAATTACCCTGCGTTCCTCCACCACTTACCGCTACGTTATGGCTCTGTATACTAGCTGGTTTAAATATTTCATGAAACCAGTCCGTACCCGCTTTATTGGCTCGAACAAACCGGACAAAACGATCGTAATCAGCCTTGTCCGTATAGTTTGGATTGACGTAATATTGAGACTCATCAACATTAGCATCGGTCATGTTATCCGGTTTTTCGATGTACGTAGGCAGTCTAGGATCTGGTCCTGTGCCGTACTGAGGATCATCAATAGGATTGCTAGATGTATTTCGTAACGCCCGGAATTTCAGATTGGCCATGTCCTGTGGCGAAAGAATATTCCACACATTACCACTCTTCGGCGTCTGTACGCCGTAATACGCATCGTACGAAACTTTGATTTTTCCACTGCCGCGTTTGGTAGTCAAAATCACTACCCCGTTGGCCGCCCGCGAACCGTAGATCGACGCCGAACCAGCATCTTTCAGAATCTGCATGGAGGCGATGTCGTTGGGGTTAATGTCGTTGATGTTCTGCGTCGGTACGCCATCCACGACGTACAGGGGTGAGTTGTTACCGAAGGTATTGATCCCGCGAATCCGGATTTGCGGAGCTTCCCCCGGCTGACCTGAACCCAGTACCGTCACCCCGGAAGCACGACCCTGTAACTGACTGGTAATTTGCGGCGAAGGCTGCTCCGTCAACTGTGATACGTTGATCACGGATACGGCACCCGTCAGATCCTGTTTCTTTTGCGTACCGTAACCCACGACAACTACTTCCGTTAGTTGCTTGGTATCGGCCTCCAGCGTAACGTTAAGAGAAGTCTGGTTCGCGATTTCTACTTCCTTGGTGGCATAACCGATGGAAGAGAAAATGAGCGTTCCCGATCCGTCCGGTACATTGAGCGAAAACTTACCATCCGCATCCGTACTCGTACCCGCCGAACCACCTTTCAGGCGTACCGTCGTACCCGGAATACCCGCACCCGCGGCGTCGGTGACGCGGCCGGTGATGACTACGGCCGGAATCGACATCAAACTACTGCTCCCCCCCATTCGGGTCGGAAGGGTGGTGATGTTGCGGCTTAGAATGATATTACCGCCCGAAACTTCATACGTTAATCGGTACGGCTGGAGTAATTGAGCGAGAACCCGATTCAGCGATTCATTTGTTACGGAAATCGTCACCTTCCGATCCGCCTGAATGAGCTGGGAACTGTAGACAAACTTTACGTTCGCCAGGCGTTCCACGGCTTTCAAAGCTTCTTTGATGGATTGTCCCTGTATAGATAAGGTTACTTTCTTATTGAGCAGATCCTGGGCCTCGCCGTCATAGGCAAAACTCATGGTAAACAGGGACGTAGCCAGTACTAGTTGAATGACCGTGATTTTCATGAGTGTCAACAGTACCCTTTTCGTTTTTTTCATACATTTGAGGTGTTTTGTTGAAATGCGATTCGACAAAAAGAATCCACGGGCAACTCTTGCGGAGTTGTCATCACCTGGTAAGTGAAAGCGTGGAGAAAGTAAGTCGGCGGTGCTGGTAACACTGCCGATTTTTTTTGGTAGGCGGTTAAGCTTTAATCATAGGCACGGGCTGGAGGTTTTCGTTGTAGGATAATCGTTTTAGTACTCGCGGAAGTCTGTTGGTTTACTATTTATTCAGCAGCCTTTGCCGTATACGATAATCTGTCCATCCAGAATTTCATAGCGGGCTTCAACTGCTTTACAGATAATGGTAAGCATCTCAAACAGCGGACGGTCGGTAAAAGAAGCCGTCAGCGGGCATTTAGCCATTACTTCTTCGTCATAAATGATATTAACACCATAAGCCATTTCCAGTTTACTAAACACTTCCCTCAACGCCGTATCACTAAATTCGAAATTGCTTACGGTTGCCTGATGGCTAATGAGTTGAGGTTTTTTTACGATCTCCTTGACCAGTTGCGGATCTCCTTGCTGAAAAACAATTTGCTGGTTAGGGGCTAGAATGACGGCTTTGCGTTCCGTCTGAGGTGAAATTCGTACCTCTGACCGATTGCGATGAAACACCGAAACTCGACCCGATAATACACAAACACTGGCTCGGTCGCCCTCGGCTTGGGCATTTACTACAAAGCTGGTTCCCAGCACTTTCGTCACTAAATCATTGGCGTATACGTAAAAGGGACGATCCGGATTCCGTTTCACTTCGAATAAAGCCTCTCCTTGTAGATACACGATTCGTTTAGTTCCCCGAAAGGCTTGATCGTAGCTCAATTTGGCACCGGATTTGAGCACCACGGTACTGCCATCGGGTAAACGGATAAATATAGGCTGGGTACTTGTATTGACCTGTTCAGTCAGCGAACAGTGGCAGGCTTCCGTCAATTGCTGATAGGGCGTTACTTGCTCCTGTTGGCATTTATACCACGAAACACCCCAGCTGATGCCCGCTCCTAACCCGGCTAACAATACAACTCCCGCCGCTATACGACGAAGTCCAAAGCCAATGATCCGTGGTTGGTGTGGTAATCGTTGTTGTACCTCCTCGACCAGTCGTTGTACCTCATCATCTCTTAACTCGCGGGTAGGTTTCACTCGAATGGCTAAGGCCAGGGTCCGAGCTTCCTCCACCAGTTCTCGTTTGTGCGGATATTGATAGAGCCACGCATCCCACTGGGCTGATGATTCATTAGAAACCCCTCCTACCCAATCCAGAAACGAATCGTCAGCCAGAAAATCTTCTATTTCATAATGACTGTGTGATTTCATTGTTTCGATAGATTTTTTTGCTGGCTTACATGACTAGTATGCAGAGAGGCCGAAAAATCTACTGATCACAGTGTAAAAAAATATATAAAAAATTACAATAATAGCTCATCAATCAGCCAACTGCCTGATTTTCAGCATTGCTTCAAAATAAAAATATTTATTGAAATAATACAGTTAGCAACAGTAAGCCCAGACTTAGATAGAAGGGCATGTCGTGCCAGTTTTTGCGAAGACGGGCAATAGCTTCGTGGAGTAAATTGTAAACCGATTGCCGATTCATGTTCATGATAGCGGCAATATCTTCGTGAGGAAGCTCTTCGGAGAATTTCAGATATAGAATTTCCTTTTGCCGTTTCGGCAGGGTATTCAGCAGCTTTTCAAACTGTTCACGGGTTTCGGTAGCGTGCTGCTGTTCGACCCAGTGGTTTTCAACCGAAAATTCGAAGTACGTTTCCGGCTCCACGTTTTCCCAGCGGGTCCACTTGGCCTGCTCCCTGAAAATGCGTAGGCGTAAGGCTTTGTACAGGTAAGGTTTAATGACCGCCGGCTGACTGATGGTCGAGCGGTGCTCCCATAAATCAAAAAAGACGTCCTGAATACAATCTTTAATCAAGTCTTCGTCCAGTGAAAGTCGACTCCCGTATCGAAACAATATCCGGGAGTAGCGTCTCATGAGCTCCGAAAAGGCATGAGCGTCACCCGCTCTGAATTGACTCCAGAGTTCCTGCTCCAATAAATCGAATGGCTTTTCAGAGGAAAACATTGGGCACTTTTTGAACGAACAACTGAGCAAATGTAATTTTTTTCTCCAATCTCCATTCTTGAGACGATTATAAATTTACAATATTTTTTGTAACAAAACGATTACACGATATGCGTTACTTAGACACAATTCATAGCCAATAGAACTGAGTAAGATTTTAATGCTTGAGTAAGGCTTGAAATTGATTCAATACTTATTTAACAAAATCTAATACAAGTTGCAAACGCTGGATTGTATACGCTGTTTTAGTACTCGTTAATAATGCTTTTTATTGAATAAATCAATCTACTTAACCTTTTAATCTATACGCTTATTTTAGCAAAAAACAATCCTTAAAGAAAGGATCATCCGCCAAAGCTTACTGCAACAAAAATGCTCGTTTCTCCACTCCATTGCGAGTCTTATTTTCAAGAATGATAAAAGGAATTTTTGTACTCCAATGCGGTTGAACATGGGGTAAATTACGAAAGCCTTTTGAAAAGTTTCCGAGCACTACATCCGTATCGCCATCACCATCCCAATCTTTGGCATCCATACAAATCCATCGGCCGTAGGTTGTAACGGGTAGCGAATACGGCTCGAAATGTAAGGGTTGCGTTTGTTTGAAGTACAAAAAGTTCTCCTGCGGGTGGTGTTGAAAGTCCGCAAAGAAGGCAATCGTAGCCAGATCGACATCGCCGTCCAGATCAAAATCTTCGGCTAACACTTTGGTAGCTCCATTGATGGGATAAAACCAGTGTTTCCGAAATTTAAAATTTCCTTCATTCAGATAGATATACAGCCCATGATACGGTTTTAAAATCCGGGAATAGTCACTATTATCGCCGCTGGTGTAAATCAGATCTAATTTTCCGTCTTTATTAAGATCCACTAACTGAAAACTACTCGATCCGGCCAGGGGTAAAAATCGCAGCAAAGGAATTGATTTAAACCCACCCTTTCGATCATTTTGAAGTAACCACAGGCCTTCATTGGCATGGGCAAACAGGACGATGGCATCGGGCCAGCCGTCCGCGTTGTAGTCTCCCACCTCAATCTGCGTAGCTCCGGGCTGGGCCGTCAATAGTCGGGTTTCATAAGTTCCGTCGGCTCGTTGGCTAGTCAGGTACAGGCCGCCCTGCGTATGTCCGAAGCCGGCAATCAGCCAATCCGTACGTCCATCGCGGTTGAAATCGCCCGAAGCTGTGTGAATAGGTCGGGGCATTTGTCGGGCTAGTACGGTTTGGTTGGAACCCTTTCGGTGAATCAGACTTCCCGCCCACTGATCCTGAGCCCGCATGGTACCGATGCTGGTAGCGAACATTTCCGAGTCGGAACGAACGTGCAACTGTACTACCGGAGCCGGAAAACGAACTGAATCGACCCGATTCAAATCCTGATCCCATTGTACCACCATCGTGTTGGTAGCCTGAGCCGAGTACACCCGGTCTTTTTCCAGATGCACCATCAGCGTGAGGGCCGTAGCGGAATCGGCGGGAGCGGGCTTGACGGCGAACAGGGAGTAGTCATTGCTGACCGGAACTCGCTGAGCGGGCAGTAGCGTATCGGGAGCAAACTGCCTGAAATAGTCTACCAATGTCAGCCATTCTTCGAAAGGTAAGGCAGCATTTGTTTCGGGATAATATTCACCGCTGGCGGTAGTGCCAATTCCTAATTTGGGAGCCATGGCGGGCAACACCTGCTCTAACCAGGTTTGCCGGTCGAGTAATTCCGGGCGAACGGATAAGTGGCAGGAACTGCAATGCTGGTCCACTAACTGAGCACCCTTTTCGGCTAGCAAAGCGGAGCCTGACTGACAGTAACTTAAAACCAGTACCAGGCTCAGCCAGCTACCCAGCCGGACTATCCATTGAGTAAGCGATCGAATCATACGTTATCGCTGGGCCAGCGAAGCCTGCAAACCGGTTTTAAGTAATAACCAGGAACCTACTTTTTTGCCCTGCTCCGTCCCCCGTTTGCAGGAAAATTCGTAATGAATTCCACCGTACATCCGGCTGATGCCCGCCTGTTCAGCGGCTTCCATGAAGGAATGAAAACTGCGTTCGCCGTGGCCGTATTCTTTCTCCGTCGTATCGTGAAAGGCAAAATTTGCTCCGTACAACTGGCTCAGCACCGAAGCCGCCGAAGCAGAGATTACGCTATGGCCGGAGGTGTATTCAGGAAAAGGAGGCGTTTGTAAATACGACTCCCAGCGAGGATTCAGAAACTTATCAATCACGGTCACGGGTCGCAGGTATTCACTGCGGTACTTCTCGTCCCAGCAACTAATGAAACCGTCGAGTAAAGCCGACGCCGTCAGGGCGTATCCTTGAGCCGATTTCACCCAATTGGCTTTGGTCTGGCGAGCCGCCAGTCCTGCAATGGCCATCCAGTGTCCGCCGGGCGTCATCTTTTTCCGGCCAATCATTAAATGGCCCGAATGCTGGGACACAAACGGATTGTCATCCCAGAAACGGGCAATGGCTTTTTTCTCCTCATCCAGTGCATTTCCGGTTTCATACACCTTGACGACCTCTTTCCAGAACGGACTCTGCGGATTGCGGCTGTACGGATAGGGCCGTTCGGGCTTGAACTGACTCGCCGAGTCCATGCCCATTGGTGAAATGAGTCCCCAGTAAGGTTCGACGGCATCGGAATAATCGGGCGGTGTCGGGAGCCATTTGTCTTCAATATCCTGTTTGATGCTGTACCGTTCCATACCGCGGGTTTCCTTGTAATGGTCTTTCGCCGCTCGCTCCATGATCTTCTTCGCAATTTGCTCCCCAAAAGCGATGGAGCGTTCGTAGGTTGGCTCGTCCACGGAAACACGGAAACGTTCCAGCAGCTGAGCTTCAAATTGCCGGATGGTATCTTTGGAAAACGTCAACTTCTCAGCTACGAAACAAAAGGCCTTTACCCCGGCTAGCGTATAAGCGTACGACTGGCCCGCCTCGGGTTTCGGCATGGCCGGAAAATCGTTGAGATGCTGGGTCAGTGAAGGCTGGCTGGAGTCTTCGAACCGTCCGGCCTCGTAAGCGGCCAGAGCAGTATACGTGTAAATTCGACTGGCTACGGGCGGAGAAAAAATGTCGTACACGATGACATCGGTCAGTTTCTTGACGCAGCTATGTACACTTTCCGGGCTTTTGGGATCCAGCGTTTGTACCCGTGACGTAGATTGGCAGGCCGTCAGTAAGCCCCCCAACAGTAGCAACAGAAGAAAGGGTTTGTAATGATTCATAGGTCAGGAATTGAGGGAATTACCAAAGCTTACGGGAGCTGCCTTTGGCAGAAATTGCCTGGGCGTGAACCAGTTGTGAATTTTTCAGTACTAAGGCCGAAGACTGCGAATAGAACGAGGAACCCAGCGGCACTTCCATCCGTCGGGACTGCTTGTTTTTCAGCGTCAGTACTACCGTTTCATCCCTGGGAGACAGTCGAACGACGGGCTGGGGCTGACGAAGCCGAAAACACCGCAGACGATCCCGGTTTTGCGTAGCCATCAGGCAGTACTGCCCTTTCGCATCCAGAAACTGAACCAGTCCCTTGGCATCGCCCGGAATCATTAGTCCACTTTCAGTCGGCGATACCGCCCGGAAGCCTCCCTTTCCGTTCCCCAGTAGCAGCAAACCCTGAAAAGCATCGTAACGGCCCATGGTTAGCTCATTGCCATAATCGTTTCCGGCCAGCAGCACATCCAGATTGCCATCGGCGTTAAAATCTTCGATAACCAGACCAAATACCGGAGCGATCTGAGCCAGCGTCGGCAACGGTTTTACCACGAACGTACCGTTTCCCTGATTTTCAATATAGCTTGATTTGGAATAATTCGCCTGCAATACCAGAGCATCTTTTCGTTCCTCCACACTCAGAAACTGGTCCATCGTCAGGGCAGCGTAGGTTTTGTAATTGGGAGCTTTGGCCCGCGTACCAATCAGTTGCTTCACCATATCATCGCGTACGTGGAAGGGATATTCCCGATAGGTACCCCCTTCTTTTTCCGGATAATACACGCTGGGAATTACGTCATAACTACCGTTTTGGTCAAAATCTTTCGCGTACAGGCGGGCGGGTCGCTGCTCAGAAACCCGCAGCAGATTGTTTTCACCCAGATTTCCTGCGATGTAATCAATGTCGCCGTCGTTGTCGAAATCTCCCGAACTTAAGGAATTCCAGAAACCTACGTAGGATTCCAGCCCCGTATTCGCCCGAGCCAACGCTCCTTTTGTATTCTTCAGTAAGGTCAGAGGCATGTACTCACCGGCGAGTAATAAATCCGGCCAGCCATCCCGGTCCGGATCGGTCCATATCGCATCGCACACCATGCCGATGTTGACCAAGGCCGGAGCCAGCCGGGGCGTTACGTCGGTGAACATCACCTTACCCTTTTGGGAATCATTTCTCAAAATGCGACTGGAAACTGGTTTCGGAAAGGCTTCCGGTTCAACGCGACCACCCACGAACAAATCCAGATCCCCATCTCGGTCAAAATCAGCGGCTTTCACGCAGGAGCCACTGATTCGCTCGGCGGGCAAGGCACTCAGGTTTCGCTGGAAATGTCCCTTGCCATCATTGAGGTACAAGCGATCCTGAAAACTTTCGCTGCCCGCGTGGGCTTCACCTCCCCCACTGACAATGTACAAATCCAGATCACCATCGCCATCCGCATCGAAAAGCAAGGTACCCGCATCTTCCGACTGCTTGGCGTCGCCCGACGGGTCCGCCTGGAAAGGCACCGACTGAAAACCACCCGTGGCTTTTTGGAGCAGGAAGGTGCCCCGCTGTCTTCGCGAACCACCCATAAACAAGTCATCGAGACCGTCCCCGTTGACATCACCTACGGCAATGGAAGGTCCAAACTGTGAAAATTTGTGGGGTGCCGTTTTCTGCACGTTGAAGTCGATATAATCCCGTTCGGTATGTTTATAGGGAATGGCCAGTGTGTCGTCAATGGCTTCAAACAGCGTAGGCCGGGTAGCCGGAGCGTTACGTTTCTGATGAGCATTCCGTACGTCGAGAGTTACGACCTGATCGACGGGCAGATTACGAAGCGTTTGGGAACGTCCATTGGGCCAGGTGACGGTTAATTCCCGAACGCTGGTCTGCTTGCCCAGCCCGAAATGCCCCGCCGCTTCCATACTCGACAGATAGCCGCGATAGATGGTGTGCTCGTACATCTGCTGCTGATCTTCGCCGTAGCGGATCTCCACCTGGGCTCCCAGACCCATCGGATTCTGGCCTTCGCCTTTAAACTTCACCCGAAGAAAATGATGATCTTTCGTTTTGTTTTCCGTCAGATTGTTTCGGTACACAAAAGCCGAATCGTTGATATTGCTGACTACCCAGTCCAGGTCCCCGTCATTATCCAGATCGGCGTACGCGGCCCCGCTGGAAAAGGTCGGCTGGGTCAACCCCCAGGTTTCGGCCTGATTGGTAAAGGTCAGGTTTTGATTATTCTGAAAAGCATAATTGCGGATTTTCACCTGCGGGATTTCGTGCAGCAACAAATCCGAACCCGCGATGGAACCCACATCGGCCCGATAGGCCACGAAGTCGTGATCTGTAATGTCTTTCGGATAGCCGTTTGTCACGATAATGTCGCGGTAGCCGTCCTGATCAAAATCGGCCACTAATGGCGTCCAGCTCCAGTCCGTTTCCGCCACGCCCGCCAGCATGGAAATATCAGAAAATACCGGACGGCGTTTACCCGACGCGTCCGGAACCAGCCCCTGATTTAATTGTAAGGTATTGCGAACATATTGGTACTGATATCCAAAGATTTCATTGTTGATGTAGGTCTGGTAACTGGCCGGATTCAAAAACATTTTTTTCCGGTAATTGTCTTCGGGCAGCATATCCAGAGCGATGATCTCGGGCTGACCGTCATTATTCAGATCGGCAATATCCATACCCATGGCCGAGGCACTCGTATGCTTCAGGTACTCCGCCGAGCGATCCGTAAAGGTACCGTCCTGGTTGTTAATCCAGAACAGGTCATTGCTGATGTAATCGTTGGTTACGTAGATGTCCTTCCAGCCGTCCTGATTGATGTCGCAGATATTCAGGCCCAGTCCGTACCCCTCAATGGTGATCCCGGCTTCTTTCGACACATTTTTAAACACGGGATGACCCAAAACCGGATCCGTCCCTTCGTTTCGGTACAGTCGGTCGGTGTTGGAGGCTGAACCGTCCCGGTGTTTGTAATGAAAATTATTGGGATGCCGCTCGGGCTCCATTTCGTTGGTTAATACGTATAAATCCAGGTCACCGTCATTGTCGTAATCAAAAAAGGCCGCATTGGTCGAATGACCGCTGTCGGCTACGCCATAGGCCTGGCCCATTTCCCGGAACGTAGGCGTACCCCCGGGCTGACAGGTTTGGTTGATGTATAACAGATTTTCCCGCCGCTCGGGACTTTTACTAACCGTCGCACACACGTACAAATCCAGCCAACCGTCGGCGTTGATATCTACCACGGCTACTCCCGAGCACCAGCGGCCTTTGCCTTCTACACCCGCTTTTTCCGTAACATTTTCAAAACTCAGATGGCCCTTATTCAGGTACAACTGATTAGCCACCTGATTACCCGTAAAGTACACATCCGCCAGACCATCGTTATTGAAATCGCCGATACCTACGCCCGCACCATTGTACGTGTACTCAAAATCGAGCACGTTGATGGAATCATTTTCTACAATCCGGTTGGCAAAGGTGATGCCTGTATCAGCGGCGGGCAGGTTACTGAACAACGGCTGATCACAAGCCGTAAGGCCCCCCAGTAGTCCGGCTAGTCTTACCCAAACGGATAGTTGTTTCATTCGTAAAAAGGTCATTCGGGAAATAGTGCCAGGTTAGGAATGGATAAAACCCCGCGAATGAAAATCCGCGGGGTTGAAGGGTTTGGTCTACTCAATAACCGGGATTCTGCTTCAATACGTCCTGTCCCTGCAAGTCGATCTGAGCCTGCGGAATGGGCGAGTATTCATCCTGATTGGTGGTGAATTTCGCTCCACCCAACGCACCCGATAACTTCCGGCCTTCGTACGTGAGGTACGCATTGAGTTCCGTAGCCGCCGTTTTCCAGCGAACCAGATCAAAGAAGCGATGGCCTTCTCCCGAAAGCTCCAGTTTGCGTTCAAACCGAACGGCGGTACGAGCCGCGGCCTTGTCGGTCCAGGCGGTATCGTAGGTGCCGATTACGTATTTGGCAGCGTCGGAGCCGTTGCTTCGTTTCACAAAACCCGCCGAATTGGCCGCCCGTTTGCGTACCAGATTGACATACTCGCGGGCTTTTTCCAGCGATCCCACTTCAATTTCGGCTTCGGCTGCCATCAGCAATACATCCGCGAAACGAAGGATGGTGAAGTTAATGGCCGTGTAACCGGGCGTCCAGGAGCTGTTATCCTGCAAAGAACCTACGTCTGACTTGTAGTACACGTATTTTTTCGGAGAATACGGTCCGCCGTACGACTGTTCCCGAATCCAGTCTTTGCCGGGAAAATCCTGCCAGTCGAGATACGGAATGCCCCGGCGACCAATCGAGTGATCGATTCGCGGATCGAGGTTGCCCGCGTCGGGTGTAAAGCTCTGGCTACTTTCCAGACCCATGTCCGTTTTCACCTCATTTCCCGCATTATTGTATGATCCATCCAGCAAAGGAAGTCCTTGGGCAGTGGTACGGAAAGAGTTGGCCAGCTCAAAGCTCGGCTGGAAGAAGCCGCAGCAATTACCCGGACCAGCCGTTCCCGTATTGTAAGGGAAGTTCAGGTCAAATTCCGGGTTCGCGTTATTGACGTTGCCCGTATTAGCCGCCGCCTGAATAGCAAAGATGGATTCTTCGTGGTTGTCGTTCGAGGCTTTGAAGATGTCGGAATACTTGGCTACCAGCCCGTATTTCTTGCCATTACTGGTTTTCCCATTCGCAATAATCAGGTCGTACAACGCTTTCGCCTCACTGAATTTGGACTGGTACATATACACCTTGGCCAGGTACGAAGCCGCTGCCCACTTGTTAGCCCGTCCTACCGATCCCTGCGTTTCCGGCAGGTTGGCATAGGCATACTTGAAGTCCTCTTCAATTTTAGGCCACAGGTCGGCGTTGTTGGGGACTTTTTCGATTCCCGTTCCGTAGTCAATGCTCTCATCGACGTAGGGCGTATTGCCAAATTCCCGCTTCAGTTCAAAGTAATAATGGCCCCTTAAAAATCGCGTTTCGGCGGCGATTCGCTTCTGGTCCGCTTCGGGAATGGCGGAACCCGCCTTTGCCATAATTCGCAGTACCGCATTGGCCCGGGCCACGCCTTCGTAATTGCCATTCCATTTGTCCTGTACCGGTACGCTCGTCGTAATCGTTTCGAAGCGTTGAATCGGATTGATGTCGGTGTAATCCCCCGGGTTGGTGCCCTTGTTGGCATCCCCACCCCGAATGCTACCCCAGAGCCAGTTGCTGGCACTCGCCAACCGCGTGGACCGTCCATTGAGTTGAGCGTATACGGCGATCAGCTGGCCATCGAGTCCCTTGGTGGTGGCCAGTTGTGAATCCGTCAGAGCACCCGTCGCCGGAATTTCCAGAAAGTCGTCTTTACAGGACCAAACCAGGGCGGTTGCGGCCAAAATCAGAGCCGTCAGTGCGGTGCGTTTCTTTGTTAAGCGTTGTATGGGATCACTCATAATTGTGTTCGATAAGAATGGTTTTCCTTTTGTTGCCAGCAGGTTCCCGATTAAAAAGCAAGGTTGATACCGGCTACCCAACTCCGGGTCACGGGGTAGTTTCCAACGTCGATACCGAAATTGGTATCGGCGTTACCCCCTACGGCCGGGTCCAGACCCTGATACTTGGTTATGGTAAAGAGGTTATTTGTTGAGATGTAAATTCTCAGTTTCTGCATCCGCAGCTTGCTCAGCGTAGGTGCGGGCAGCGTATAGCCCAGGGAGAGGTTCTGTAAACGCAGGTACGAACCATCTTCTACGTAGAACGAGTTGGATTGCGTATTGGTAGAGAAGTTCGAGGCACTTTCGAAAATGGGGATGCTTGCGTTCAGGTTGTTGGGCGTCCAGGATTCTTTCACCCGTTCGCTGATGGCTGCTCCGGCAAACGAAGGATAGAAATCCGTAAACCACTTCGATACGTTGAACACTTTATTACCCAGCGACGTATACAGATAGGTCACAAAATCGAAGTTTTTGTAACGAAGAGTCAGATTCAAACCACCCACAAACTTCGGTACCGGACTGCCCAGATAGGTACGGTCATCGGCATTGATCACACCATCGTTGTTAAGGTCCTGGTAGCGGAAGCGTCCGGGACCGGCACCATCCTGTTGCGGAGCCCCATCTACTTCGGCCTGGTCTCGGAACAGGTTCGTTACTTTATACCCGTAGAACGAGGAAATGGAGTAGCCCAATTGGTTGCGGATGGGATTGATTCCCCGGAAACCTGGGTTCACCGAAGTCAGGTATTTGAGTCCCTGAGCCAGCGAAACGATTTTATTGTCCAGCCAACCCGCCGTTACGTTTACTTCGTAATTCAGATCGCTGGTGATTTTTCCCCGATTGATAATTTGCAGGTCAATACCCTGGTTCCGCATCTGACCCGAGTTTACGTAGGGCAACTGAGCGGAAGTACCCACTTCGGCAGTAACCGGAACCTGGAATAACAGGTCTTTGGTATTTTTCCGCCAGAGGTCCAGAATCACATCCAGTTTACCATCGAACAACGTGGCGTCAAAGCCAATGTTGGAGGTAACGCTGCTCTCCCATTTAGCAAAAGGGTTCCCGATTTGCGAGCGGTAGTAGCCTTCGAGCGTACTGGAGTTGGTACCGTTCAAATCGTACGCCGACTGGCCCAGGGTAGTCGCGTACAGGCTATACTGGTTGGTGGGGTTTACGTTGTTCGAGTTCCCCATGATACCCCAGCCCCCGCGAATTTTCAGATCCTGCAGAAAACCGACGTTTTTCAGGAATGGCTCTTCGGAAATACGCCAGGCGGCCGAGAAGGCGGGAAATACCCCAAACCGATTAGCTGCTGCGAATTTAGAGGAACCATCGCGGCGAACCAGCCCCGTCACCACGTACTTCCCTTCGTTGAAGGAATATTTCAAACGGCCAAACAACGAGTAGAACGTAGCTCCCCGGTACAAGTCACTGTTAGCCACCCGCGAGGATACGTTGGTGATCGTAACATAATTTTTGTCGATTGAGAAAGGACTCTGACCAGAAGTACGGTTTTCGCGACCCGCTCCTGTATTCAGTGCTTCCTGTCCTACCAGTACATCAATGTTATGCAGCCCGAAGTCTTTTTTGAAGTTGGCCGTGTTCGTAAACGTCCAGGCAAAGTTGAAGCCGTAGGTTTCGTTGTAGCTAAACGCCGAGTTGTTTTCCGAGTTTTCGTACTGACGACGGTTGTAACCCCAGTTACTGTACCCCGTGTAACTTCCCCCGATGCTGCTCCGCAGGGTTAAATTCTGAATGGGGTCAAATTCAAGGTACGCGTTGCCGAAAGCACTGGCACCAAAGCCCCGGTTGTCTTTCTGACCATCCCGCGAGGCCACGGGGTTACGGGGGTTGTTGAAGCCCTTCGCCGCCGTACCTGCATACCCACCAAATACGTCATAGATGGGAATGATTGAAGGCATACGGAAGGCCGAGAGAATATCATTTTCATCGGCAGAAACCCCGGCTCCACCGTTCCCTCCCGACTGACCGAGCACCTGCCGGTAGGTAGCCTGGAAGTTCTGGCCGATGCGAAGGTTTTTCAGCACATCAAATTCCGTGTTGGCCCGTATACTATATCGCTTGAAATCGTTGTATTTCAGGATACCCGCCTGCGTCTGAATACCCAGGCCTACGTAGTAACGACTGGATTCGGTACCACCCGAAAAACCCAGCGAATGCCGCATCAGCGGAGCAGTACGGGTAATAGCTTTGTACCAATCCGTGCCCTGCCGGTTGGTGGCTACCACCTGATAAATATCGCCCGCATCAAAATTGACATTGTATTTGGCCCGCTCGGCGTCCAGATTAATATTACCAACGACGCCATAATTCTTTCCTACCATCAAATAGTCCGGAATAACGGGGTTTGCTCCATTCCCAAATTGGGGGTGGGTCCATTCGTCATCGCCTACCTTCCAGCCATTGTTCCGGTACGCATTCCAGGTCCAGTTGGCGAAATCCGTGGGATTCATCATTTGCTGTCCTTTGCCGGGATCCGTCAAACCAAATAAGCCATCGTACGTAACGGTTAACTTCCGAGCCTGCCGCTGACCTTTCTTCGTCGTATAGACAATTACCCCACTGGCCGCCCGGGCTCCGTAGATGGAAGCGGAGGCCGCATCCTTTAATACGGTAGTCGACTCAATATCGTCAGGATTCAGAAACTCGGTAGAGCTGGTCGGTACCCCATCAACGATGTACAAGGGTTCGTTGCCGCCAAAAGCACCAAAGCCCCGTACCCGCACCTGACTGGTTGTACCTGGCTGACCATTGGTGATAACGGTTACCCCCGCTACCCGTCCCTGCAACTGTTGCTCAACGTTACCGGAAGGCGTTACGGTCAGATCTTTGGTTTTTACGGTGGAAACGGCCCCGGTCGTTTCCCGACGACTATCCGTCGTATAACCCGTAACGACTACTTCATTCAGGGAAGCGGCTTCTTCCTGAAGCGTAACGTCGATCCGCGTCTGATTACCGACGACGATTTCCTGCGTTTTATAACCAACGGCTGTGATCAGTAAGACAGCATCCGTTGAATTTAAAGTGACGGTAAACTCGCCGTTGGTATTGGTATTGGCCCCGCTGGTGGTGCCTTTTACCAACACACTGGCTCCAGGAATGGCTTGGCCCGATGACTCAACAATCTTACCCGTCACTTGACGGTTTTGAGCCCAGACTTCTGTCATCCCACTAAATAATCCCAGAAGAGTAAGTAAAAATACTACCCTTCCTAACTGATATAAGTGGTTCATCATGGTAATTGTATTAAGGTTTTGAAGCTTTACTTCACAATTTTATCCAATTATTCCACACACACAATATGTATTTTAAAATATTTTTATAATTAATTATACTATACCAATTTAAAATGATTCTTCGTAAGATAAAATCGTATAAATCGTCGACGTATCATTTAAATAGGCCTCTATTCTGATGTCTTGAAAGGCTACGTATAGTGTCTTTATTTTCTTAATAATCAGCAAATAGTGATTTGTATGTATGGAATGATGTTTTTTGATACAAATCAATAATCATATATAATATACAATTTTAGCTTTTATTAACATTTGCCTCTACCGCAAATTGGGGGAGTCATTAACGCTGGATAGCTTGTCCAAAGGCTGAGACGCAGTATACGCTAATCTCTATACGTAACTTAGGCAGGAAAGGGAGGAATGAAGAAATGAATGGGGCCTAATGCTCATTCCTGACCAAAAAAGAAGAACTTTGCAGCAGGAATTGTGCAACCCAGGGTTGTACCTCAATGATCGTTTTATGATTTCTGTAGGAAAAAAAAATACACTGACGGCCCTGCGACTCACCAGCGTAGGAATGTTTTTAGGCAATGGTGAGGATGAATTACTTCTACCCAACAAATACATCCCGGAAGGGCTGGAAGAGGGGGATGAGATCGAAGTATTCGTGTACCGCGATTCGGAGGACCGGCTTATTGCTACCACCCTGCAACCGTATCTGGAGTTGTACGAGTTTGGCGTGCTGAAAGTAAAATCGGCCGGGAAGTTCGGGGCTTTTCTGGACTGGGGACTGGAGAAAGATCTGCTGGTACCCTTCAGTGAACAACTGCATCCCTTGCAGGAAGGCGAGTCGGTGGTTGTGGCACTCGTACCAGACGTGGAAACCGATCGCCTTATTGGTACCTGCAAAGTGGGTCAGTATCTGGAATACGAACGTATTCCCTTCGCTCCCGGCGATGAAGTGGACCTGTTGATCTACGAACGCAGTGACCTGGGTTATAATGCCATCATCAACAATCATTACCGGGGTTTGATTTACTACAACGAGGTATTTCAGCCCCTGACCATTGGCGATAAAGTAAAAGGCTATATCAAGCAAGTACGGGTTGATAAATCCATTGACCTTTCCCTGCAACCGCAGGGGTACTACCACAGCATTGACGTCAATACGGATAAAATTTTAAAAACGCTACAGGACCAAAACGGCTTTCTGCCGCTTACGGACAACAGTGACCCTGCCGTGATCTATTCAACGCTGCAAATGAGCAAGAAGGCCTTTAAAAAAGCCATCGGAGCCCTGTACCGGGAGCGGGTCATTCGGCTGGAAGACGATGGAATTTATATGAATTGAGTTTTCAGTTGGAGTAGTTAGAGTTTGGAGTTGTGGGTTTAGAGTTTTGGGTTGGTGCAGTATTGCGATTGCGTTGAGGCATTCGTTTCTACGCTCGTCTACTTCCGAAAGGGGGCAACTTCAGGCATCCAGAAAAGTCCACTGGCTTTTTGTGTATGCACTGCTGCACACCTTTTTGAATGACTGAATCCGTTACGCATGAAATGATAAAAGGCTAGCCTGGTTTAATCCGGGCTAGCCTTTCTTTTATACGGGTTGTAACCCCTTATTCTTCGATGACAAACGTATGATTGCCTGCTCCTACTTTGTAGCCTTCGCTCGGATTCGTTACCGCTACCGGCTTGCCCGCTAAGGTTACTTTTTTCCCTTTCAGAAAAACAGAAGCCGTACTGTTGGCCGGAATACTAACCTTGTATTCGACGGTTTTACCGGTCCGTTTCCAGGAAGAAACAATGCGACCATACGGACCCTCGTGCTGGGCTTCGAACTGTTCCAGTCCTGCTACAAAATTGGGACGTAGTAATACGTTTTTAAAACCCGGTTGCGTCGGATCGGGTTTGATGCCTCCCAGCCCTTTGTAAATCCAGGCTCCGATTTCCCCGAACATGATATGGTTCAGGGAGATATCGGACTTGGCCTGAATGTCCCAGTTCTCGTATAAGGTCGTTGCACCATTTTTAATCCACCAGCCCCAGGAAGGATACTTTTCGTTGGAAGCCAGCGTGTACGCTACATCTGCATGACCGTTTTCGCTCAAGGCATTCAAAATGGCTTTCGTACCCAACAAGCCTACGTCTAAAGCGTTGCCATCGGCTTTCACGCGTTTCGCCAGATTGTCGGCTACTTTGGCTTTCAGGTTTTCGGGAACTACACCCCATTGCAAGGGTACGGCCAGTTCTGTTTGCAGGCCAGAACCATACATACCCGTTTGCGAATTGAGGTATTTAGCATTGATGGCGTCCTGAATTTTCTTTGCCAACGCAGCGTATCTGGCCTGATCTTCCGTTTTGTTGAGTAACCCGGCCGCTTTACTTAGAATCGTAGCATCAACGAAATAATAAATACTCGACGTCAGCTCAACGGGCGATTTGGATTTCACCGGTACCCAATCGCCCAGGCCCCAGGTCGTCAGGCCCGAAGGAGCGATTTCCGTAATATGATCGACGTAGCGTTTGATGTTCTCGTAGTTATCAGACAACGGTTTGGCATCGCCGTAGAAGAGGTACAGATTCCAGGGAATGACCGCAATGGTACTCGTCCAGTCCGGACCGTTGGCCCAGTCGTAGCCCCAGCCGCTGGTGGGGATGATGGCTGGTAATACGCCATTGGCCTGCTGCTCGTCGCGGTGATCAGCCAGCCATTTTTCGTAAATGGTAATACCATCGAAGCTGTACAGCCCCGTTTCGATCGCGATTTGTCCGTCACCCGTCCAGCCGTTCTTCTCCCGTTGGGGGCAGTCGGTTGGGTATCCAAACAGGTTCGACAAGTACGCGTTATTCGTGGCCGACCAGATTTTATCCAGCGTCGGATTCGAGGACTGCACCTGCCCTATCGGCGGTACATCACTGTGCATGAAATACGCCGTCAGGCTGGCGGGCGTCAGTTCGAGATCCCGATCCTGCGACGTTACTTCCACGTACTGAAAGCCCTTATAATTAAAGCGGGGCATGAACGTATCTTCCCGGCCACTCAGGGTTACAATATCGGTCTGGAAAGGGTCCTGATTATCGGTGGGTCGATAGTGGGCGTCAATATTCGACAGGTCAACCCGACCGTTTTCGTACAAACGTTCGCCGTGTTTCAGGCGGACAACCGTACCCGATTTTCCCTTCACTTTCAATTCACTAACGCCCGCAATGTTTCGACCCATGTTATACACCCAGGTCGTATCGTTGAGCCGTACCAGCGAGGCCGTCCGGATTTCTTCGACGTTGCGAATCGGGTGCAGGGCCTGAGCGACAATATGTTGCGAAGGAGCGGGTCGATTCATGACATTTTTCCACTTCGAATCGTCAAAATCTGCCGTATTCCAGCCGGCCTGTTCCAAGCGGGCATCGTAATGCTCGGCGGTGTAGATGCTGTTGAATACAATTGGACTCAGAGCCGTTTTCCAGGACGTATCACTTGAAATCGTTTCGGTACTGCCATCTTCGTAGGTCACCCGTACATCCAGACAAAACGAGGGGCGACTCCGCCAGGGAGCCTGATCGAAATACCATACTGCCGTTGACTGGTGATTGTACCAGCCATTGCCGAGCAGGATACCGATGGCATTTTTCCCCTCCTGTAGCTGTTTGGTTACGTCATAGGTCACGTACAGGGTTCGGCGATCAAACCGCGTGTACATGGGATCCAGGCGGTGATTACCGACTTTTTGACCGTTGATAAAGAGTTCGTACAGACCAGCGGCTGCCACATACGCCCGGGCCGAACGAATTTTCTTCGTCGTCTGGAAGGCTTTCCGAAAGTACGGGGCGGGTTTGATCTTACTATCGCGGGAATCCGAAATCCAGGAGCCTTTCCAGTTAAGCTGGTTTATCAGACCCGTTTCAAAACTCGCTACTGAGCTCAGGGGGGCCACTTTTCCGTCCTGATCCCATAGCACCACGGCCCAGTAATATTTGGTGTAGGGTTTCAGGGCCGGACCCTTGTATACGGCCTGATTCAGACCGGAAGTAATTTTGCCCGATTGCCACAGGGCCGTTTTCTGTACCTGCACGGAATCGGTACTCACAAAAAGCTGATACGCCGTTTGCCGGGCTCCGGGCCGTGAATCCTCCATGTGCCAGTTGAAACGAGGCTGTGGAGCGTCGATGCCCAGCGGGTTTTTCAGGTGCTCGCAGGTAAGATTTCCGCCTTGCTGAGCGTACAGAAACGTAGAACTACCAACCAGAAGGGTGGTTAAAAATGATTTCATAGGCAAGAGGACGTACGATTAAACTTCCGCAAGGTAACGTGTTTTAGGGGTAAAGCCGTACCGTACTTTCGGCCCGGCTGGTTATAGGAAAGCCCGAAAACGAATTTCCGGGCTTCATGCATGATTTTAAGTACCGTATTCTATCTACTCGGGATAAATTCCAGATTGGCAGCCTGAGCTTTGCCGTCTACTTGTACATTGCTTTGCTGTAACGTCAGGCTGTTACTGCTTAACGTCACCAGTTTAAAGGCTCCGGCGAAACCACTCACGTCGATATCTACCACCGTTTCGTTTTCTTTCAGATACCAGGTTCCACCGTTGAGTACCTGCCCGCTTTCATTGAGAGCCCGTACGCGGTTATTGGTCTGAAACTGAATGGACATGGCATAAATCGCATCCGTAAATACCCCCAGACGGCTTCGGTCGATGACTTTACCATCCACGTCGGTTACCCGGTTGAGTTTCCAGGGCGTATTGATCAGCATGTCTTCTTTGGCAGAAGTTTCTGACTGGTCGGGGTCTTTTTTGCAGGAAGCAAAGGTAAAGAGCACCAGGCTCAGTAATCCCAAAACGAGTGTTTTCATCATGAGCGTAGGAAAGGAAAGACGGGGACTGATGCCGTACTAACGTTCAGTCAAAAGTAGGGATTGCCTTTCCACTCTGCAAAAATATATTTTGTATTCAAAAATACATTAAATTACACAACATCACATTCCCACACTTTTGACGGTTACATTATTTACACAACTTGTTATTTTATGTAATATTGTTACTGTAAAAGTTTCTGCAATCGTTACTGTAAATGTCAACGTCTTTCAATATTGAGCTTTCGCCCCGCCCTAATCGGGAAGGGTTATACACCATTTATTTACGTATTACCGTACGGCGACAACACAAACGTATAAAAACTTCAATACTTATTGAAAAGAAGTTTTACAATCCAGAGGCTGAATATGGTCGATGGATTCGTAAGACTCATGCTCGATCCCGACAAATTAATGAGGCTCTCGTTGGCATTTTGGACCAGGCTCGCAGTGAGTATGAGGGGCTGGGCTCAGTCGCCAGCAAGGAAGCAATAGCAAAAAAAATCCTGAATCCTGATAAACTAACACTTGCCGATTACATGCTACAGTGCATTCAGGAAATATTCAATACCACAACTTACGACCACGCTACGCAGTGTAAATGTATCTTAAATCAGTTTGTTGCCTTTTTGCCCAAGGATATTCTACTGACCGAGGTTACAACCTATCATATTAATCAGTATAAAGTACATCTGCTCAGAAAAAACCACGCGAATACGGCCAGACACTACCTGAAGAAAATTGGGACTCAGTTTCGCAGAGCCTATGACAATGATCTGATCACTAAAAACCCTTACGACAAAATTGAGTACCCCAAGTCGGAACGCTGTACACGAAAAAAGATGAGCGACGCCGAAATTGATACTTTAAATAATGTAAAAGCCCAGAATCCGCGTTTCATGGGAAAATGGGACGAAATCGCGACTGAACTCTACTACTTCTCTTATTTGCATGGAGGAATTCGTTTAGGCGATATGGTGCAGCTCCGAGTAAAAGATTTTCAAAATGGTCGGTTAACGTATGAAATGAATAAAACGGGAGTGGTAAAGTCAATCAAAATTCGACATGAAGCCCAGTCCATCTTTGATAAGTATTGCAATCCGGACGCTCTGCCCGAACATTACTTTTTCCCTCTGCTTGATAACGACGCCCCCTACTCTCGATTTATAACGAAGGCTGAGAAATCAAAGATGCCCCTACCCATAAAGCAACATCATTATAATGATATGTCCAGGGTAAAGCGTAGAATCAACGCTTGGTTAAAACGTAAGGCTCTGTTAGGGGAACTTGAAGGAGTGACTTTCCATACCGCCCGCCACTCCTTCGCTGACAAAGCCCGTCGTATGATGAAGGAAAAGAAGAATATCACGATCGACGGGATTCGTTTGATGCTGGGCCACTCCAGCCTAGCCACTACGCAGCGATACCTCAATAGCTTTGACCTTGAGGGTCAGGATGATGCCCACGACGCTATCTTTGGCGATTAAAATTTACTCCCACATTTTAGCTATTGCATCAGCTAAGTAAATATATTCTTCATCGTGGCACGGTAAAATTTTTACATCTTCCTGAATTTCTGTTTGATCATCAATGCATACTGAACTGATATATTTTCCATGAAAATCAGTATACGTTGCTTCCCATTTTTCCACGCGGTTAGCATATCTTAATTTGAATATTTGGCCAGGCATAATTGCATATAATTTTACTTGTTTTGGATACTTTCCTTCATAAGAAGTACTAAGCAAAAATATATTTAGTGCAACACTATTACCTACGTTAATAATCTCCCATATACTATCATTACTACCTAACTGAAATAAAATCAATGGTCGACTATTATTTTTTTCATTTGTTTCGGCTATCAATGCTCTTTCCTCTTCTCGCTGATGAATAAAATATGTTAGAGTAGATAGAAGTACTAAGCTCGATATACTAACAAAGACATTTAAATAATCCCCTAATTGTCCCCAATTTTCTGGATTAGTCGAAATGGGGTAACTATGGAACTTAATAACATATGCAATAATTGCTCCTACCATTATTACAATGGAAGCAAATAATCCTACTAGTAAATAATTTTTCATATGATATAGTTTAATTAAAATAGCCCGGCATTTACCGGGCTATTCCTTTTCAATATGTTCCCGTTCGAAAATGATAATGGCCAGTTTCGCCCAGGCTGGAAACGATTCGTCTGACCGGGTGATCACGCGTACGGAATCCTCCGTATTACCGATGAGCTCCGCTACCTTTTTATTGGTAAGCCCGTAGTGTTTTTTGAATCGCTTATATCGTTCCGGCCAGTTCATCCGGCAAAAATATGCCTTTACCCGAGTTTCGAGACGAAATCTTGAATTTGCTGAGCGGTTTCGGATGATATCGGAAAGAACGCGGCTTCCCCTTCAGGAATTTCCACATCCCAAAAGGCTTCCACGACTGGAGCATAACTTTCATAATGCTCGGGATCGATGTGAATACCAGTTTGACCATCCTTCTCCTGAATCGTAAATGGTTCATCGAATACCGTTTGGGTAACCTGCCCGTTCTGATGAACTGCAAAATCGAGTGAAAGCACATTTCCAGAAACCAGCGTGATGTTTAAATGATGTACCTTTGCCATGATTGTTTATATAGATGGTAGACAATTTATCCCTTGCCGATGCGGGTTGGTAAGGGATTTTTTACACCTCAAAGGTACAAAAGTCAGTCAAAAAGGAAATATATATTTCTTTTATGGAAGAACTATACGAATTATACAAAGCCCTTAAGAGTTATTCTTGCCTCGATCATTTCACCTTTGTGAATGACCGCCTGAGTTTTCACTATCCCGGCATTGAAGTAAAATTCACGATCGTACGGTACGCCGATCTGTTTTTGGTACGGGTGGACGGAAAGGAAATATTTCACCATTCCGATCTTCAGGAGATCGTAGATTTTGTAATGATTTAAAAAACCCGCCCAGCAGTGCCAGACGGGTGATGGTTTGTTAAATATTGATAATAGTGTTAAAATAAATGCAGACCTTTGATACGAAAAGTTAGGTGGCCAGAGAGTAGGACACCAACGAATTTGCAAAAGCCGTCCGATGTGTGTCAGACGGCTTTTCTTTTAGGCAGCTTCCTGATTACTCATTAATCGCTCTACGATCTGATCGAGCTTTCCCTTATTAACCTCTATAAACTTTTCCGCAACTGCCTTCATCTTTGCCATCGTCTCCGGACTGGCATCGTCCATCTTAACGCCCGGCGAATCAAAGTCCAGACGGATGTACCGCTCTTCGGAATCGAAAAACCAGTACAGCAGATTGACGATGAAGTCAACTACCTGAAAGGAGCCCGACATCTGAATGCCGATGATGCTTTCGACCATCATCAGAGCCATCTTACCCACCAATGTACTTTTTTTCCCCTTCTCGGCTCCCGTGCCCCAGCTGATTACGTACGGCAGTTCCTTACAACCTTTATGGGACTTGAAGTATTCCGCCAGCGTCATCAGGGTCGGATTGGCGGCGAACACGCCCCCATCAATCAGAGTGTACTTATTTCCCGCTTTGGAAGTAACCTCCGCAGGTTCAAAGTATGTCGGAGCCGCCATACTCCCCAGCGTGGCATCCGCCAGATCGAAATCAAAATCAGGATCCAGTTTCGCTTTTTCTGAACTCATCACCCATACCTGATCGGTATCTGGATTATAGGCCATGGCCAGCGTCGGCCGGACGTCAGAAAGCTTCAAGCCCTTGAAGGCTTTCTTCAGCTGCTCGTGCAAATAGGCTTTCCCGTATTTATATCCGACTAGTCCCACCTGACCCAGTAGAACCCGTACCTTGGTTGCCAGTTTTTTCCGGGTAAAGATCAGTGGGCCGTGCTCCTCGTACCATCCCTGCTGATCTTTTTCCTCGGCCCGAATTAGGGAAGAAATCCCCTGTCCGGTCGAGGCTCCGGCCACGATCGTAATGTAGTGCGAGAGTGGCAAGGGTAATTTGCTTTGCAGGTAGTCGTGAACAATAGCGACCATATAACCCCTCATGCCGCCCCCGTCGACGGTCCAGAGCACTGGAATTTTCTGTTTCATTTGATAGAGTCCTTTCTGCTGGAGTCCTTTGCCAGGGACGGTAGCTTTACGACGATGAGTGTATCGACCTTTTCTATTTTGCGTACCTGTCTGGGTGCTTCCTTCATCACGGATACCAGGTTCTTAATCTCTCGATTCTTTACCTGTACGGTGTCGGCGATCTTAGCCTGAGCTCGGTCCTCTATTTTCACGGAGTCCTGTTTGTACTGCTCGGTGATCTTGACAATCTTATAGTATTGCCCGAAGTAGGACGCTACGCCAATGGCGATAGTGACCGCCAACGTAAAACAGATCCTGACTTTATGATCCAGCCAGAATTCACTTAGCCATCGTTTCATCTGATGTAGGGTTTTCGGTTGTAGAAGAATTTCCAGAACGCAGATCGGTTATTGCCTTGATGGGGTCGATCTCGATTTTAAGTCCGTACCGGAAAAGCCATTTAGCCAGGTTGAGGCCAAATACGCCCATGAGAAAGCCTACACAGGGCATGGCGATCTCCGGCAGCGTGACAAATTTGCCCAGCACGTATAGCACGACCGGCGAGGCAATCGGCGTAAGAAAAAATGCAGTAACACCCCCAATGAAGAGGTTGAAGGCGGAGAGTACGAAGGATAATAACAGTTCAAACCAATACCTATTTCGGGCCAGACCAATCCAGAAAGCAGCATTCCCGCCTGTCATACTCACGATACTGCCTGCGACGATGGCGATTAAAACCGGTAGGTCTACGCCAAATAATTGTTTCATTCTAATAAGCGGTTAGATGTGGGGCACAGCTTTGGCTAGGCCATCAGCTCGCTTTCATGCTCCTTGAAAAAAGTCGCCGATTCCAATACCTCTTGAAAAGCTACTGATTCGTGCGGAGCTACCGTATACGCTGATTCAACCGTCAGCCAGATCTCTTCTTTCGCATCCCAGGCTTTCTGTAGTTTAGCCATGAGCTTATTGAAAGCGTCCCGGCTACCCGATATCCAATCCACGGCCTTGCCGTCCCAGGTACCTGTGAGCGGGCATCCTTCCGTATTTCCCGAGTGGTTCCCACTGTGAATCCGAATACCCGCAAAACCCGGCACCTCTTTCACTTCCGGCAGAATGCGTTTGAACCGCTGGGAGTAGCTGAGCACGACTTTGTAGCGACCGGTTGGAATAGCTGTCTGACCGTGTACCTTCTTTTGTTTGATCTCCGATAAGGGCATGGTGCTGGTTAGCTCCCGGTCCTTGTCTTCCAGCGTGTAGCATTCAAAAACCCCGTCAACGGACAGCTGGGCGATTGATGCTTTGTCGTTTCCGACTTTGCGTCTTAGGAGTAGTTTCATAAGGATAGTAAACCGGGCAGCCCTTCAAAGGAGCCGCCCGGTGGGTTAGGTGTGATTAAGGACGGTAAATACCTTTCACGAATTCAACCCTCGACCAACGACCTTGTTGGGGTTGGCCAAAGACGTCCAAGTAAATTCGGTAGAGTATACCGTTATAATTCGGATTGGTCCTCAAGTCAATCTCATACGTCCGCATCTGGCCATCCGCAATGACGTCGAACTGGTAGGGAATGTCATCATGATCGTAGAGCAGTCCGTTATCCTTTCTTTTTAAGAAACTGATTCCCGCCTTTTGCTGATTACCTCCCACGGCCATGCGAACCTGTACGTGCGTATACTTCGAAGCATCGACCGCGATGTCGGGCGAAACCCGGTTCATCTGGTGTTGATCGCCGGGTGCGTACCAGCTTCCGTCAAACGGCGGTTCCGCCTGGTCGCGGTTGTTCATCGACCAATCCGAGGTGCCTGTCGAGAAGTTCCAGTCGATTACGTTTTTGAAGTCCCGTTTTGCATAAGCATAATTCCGCATGATCTGAGGATTACCCCCGATCATATAGGTGTATTCGTAGTCCAAAATCGTGCGTTTGGCAAGCGTAGCAGGCTCTTGCATCGTACCAATCGTTACATAAGGACCCCCGTACTGGCCGTCCCATTTGCCTTGCTCTCTCCCGCCAGTCTGGTGATTAAAGGTGGGCGATTGGCTCCAGAGTCCCACATACCTGCCTGATTCAGGATTGCGAAGGGTCGCCCACCGCTCAGGATTGTAAAACTTAAGCGTTCGTCCGTAATCGCCTTTGTCTGCATATACCCAATCGTAAGGTGGCTGGTCATGCTTGGGCCCAACCACATAGTAGTCGAACGGAAAATCATACAGGATTTTGCGGGCAACGATAGGGCCATCCGTCCAGGGCTTGTTGCCCATGTAGACGTTTGATTCGTAGTACTTTCCGTTCGTGAACGCTCCACCGATATCTTGCCCTCTCGGCAAATTGACGTATTGAGGATCGTTATCCCGCTCGTTGTAGAGAATGTTTCTGAATTCTACGAAGTTGCCCACGATTCGAATCCACGTATCGACGTAGCAGGGAGCCGCAATATTACAGTACCCCCAGAGCTGCGGCCGCGTACGGAAATAAATCATGTTCGAAGCCTGGTCGTACTTGTATTGCAGGACCTGAGAGCCTGCACACATATCGCCCGCTTGGATTGGATCGTACCCAATGCCGTCCCAATTCGGATGTCCGGGGTCTTTTCCGTTTGGTTTATAACCTGTGGTGGGGTGTGAGTAATAGGCATACTGCCACTGCCGCCCGTAATCAGCGTCGTTTACCAGCTGCGTGTTCGGATCATCTGCGTGGTAGGCTTCGTAAATCGAAAAGCCGAGCTTTGGATTCAGACCGATTCGCAGATGCTCGTTCTGCATGTAGAGAATATCGGTAGGAATATCCTGTCCTGTTTTAAGCCCAGTCGGCACTACCCCCCACTGGATGGGGCCTCCCGTTGGTGGATCGATTCCAGGTGAACCTGGTTCAACCGGAGGGTTATCGCCCGTCAGATTGTACAGAACTTTGAATTTGTCCCATACCTTGTCGGCAATGGCTGCGTGGCCGGCGTTACCGGGGTGCTCTTTTACAGACGTTGCGGCGTTCGGCCAGTCGCTATACGCTTTGTACTCTGACTTATCGAACCCGGCTAAATCCGCTAGCTCTATCGCACTCCGAGCGGAACGCTTCGTAGTAACAAGCTGACGTACGATATTGTCATAGTTCGTTTTCGTCCAGAACGAAGTACTGATAATAAAATCTACGTCCGGATTCGCTTCACGGGCAACGTCAATTAGCTGACTGTAACGGTCGTAGAGATTGTTAGCCGAAACTGCCGAATCGTCTACGTTGTCACCCATGCGAAGAATAACCAGATTGACTGGGTATACCTGCTGTTGGAATCCGTTGTAATTGTAGCTATTCCAGTACGAGCGTTCGAAATCAAAGCCATTTCCAATCGTTAACGTACTGTTACTGTTGGACGCCTTCATGCGAGCACGAACGATCGAAGCGAAATCTTTATCTGCCGCCGTTGCTGCCATGCCCCAGGCTTTACCATCCCCGATGTTCCAACCCTGATTCGGATCGTTCCCATGACTGGTTATAGAATTACCAATCAACAGGGCTTTGACCTGGGGACCTACGACCGATCCACCACTGGGCTGCGTAAACGTAATCCGGGCGTTTCGGGTCTGGCTTTGCAGCCCGTTAGCTCCGCTCTGAGCCAGATATAAATAATACTGCTGACCGGACACTAATGGTTTGACACCCTGCTTGCCCGAGTTAATCGTAACAATACCGCCCGTAGCCGTGGAAGGAATGTCATTATCGTTAGTGATAAAATCGCCATCCTGCGAGCCATCTACCCGGTAAATGGCCCAGTTGTAGTTGATGACGCCTGCCTTTGAAGGGTTAGCGACCGCTACCGTAAGGCTGGTCGTTGTGCTATTGGTAATGGAGAACTGAAGGGGCTGAGAGGCCGGATCGTTTTCGTATACCTTAGAATCCCGTACCTCGGCGATCGCGAAACTTTTGCCCGCCGCATCCTGCACGTAGATGGTGTAGAACTGACTAGCGTTAATGCCGTTTCCGTTTTGATCCGTCGAGAGTACGTTCGAGGTTGACCAGCCCGTATTGGCCTGATAGGTGTTTCCCGAGAAGGTCATTACGGCTTTATACCGTACCACCTGACTTCCAGAATTCTTCGCCGGGATCGCGTTTACCGTAAACGTTTTGCCTCCGCTACCGTTGGTGCCAGTTGTGATCGAGGCAATCCGGGGGTAATCCGCGTTCGCGTAATTGAAATTCGTCTGCGGAGCATCAACGTTGTAAGCCGACGAGCAGTTGGCATAGAACGTCCAGGCTGTTCCCTGATCCGCCGTGACCTGCGGATTAATCACAAAGTCCAGCTTGTCCCCTGCGATTACTGCAATGCTTCCCACCGTACGCCAGCTCGTTGCCGTGTAGGCATTCACCACTACTCCGTTTTTGCGGACGCTCAGCTTATCCGGGATAAGCCCCGAATCAAACATGTAGTTAACCGTTCCTGCCTTGGTGACCGTGTAGGACTTTGTCGTAACCTGATTACCACCCGAGGCCGCATCCGTTACATTACAGATCGCATCTGACGTACCGCCGCTGGGCATCGTGATCGACTTGGGTTCCCCTGCAGGGCCGTAGGCTCCGTTTTTGAAAACCTGCGGGCGGTACGTATACGTTTTTCCGGGCGTCAGATTACCGTTCGTATAGCTGGTACCGCTGTTTCCTGCCGCAATGGCTACGTTGTAGGTAGCCCCGTTATCCTCACTCCGATAGAAATCCAGTCGCGTATAATTGGTATTGTTAGCCGAGTAATTAATGGTAGCCGACGTACCATCTGCTGACGCCGTGATACTGGTAATGACAGGTGCATAAACGGGATCAGCTACGTTAGTCAGCGAAACCGGGCCAAAGACCTGCTTAGCCGATGGGGGCTTGGTACCCTGACGGCCAATCCGGATTTTACGGGCGTTGTAATCGTTGATAGCTGTAAACGTGACGCTCTGCTGACCGGGAGCCGAAACAAACACGTACTGCGTAGATGTCCAGCTACCACTCGAAGCCGTTGCGTTGGGATCGGATGAAATTTCGACTACCACTTCCCCGCCTTCGTCTTGTGTAGTGAAATCCACCTTAATGGCATTACTGCCGTTCAAGGGGGTCAGGACTACGTTGATCACCGGTAGATAGGCATCCACGGTAATGGGCCGGGTGATTTCAATCTGTTTCGAGAAGGGCGTATAGGCTCCCGATTCAGTCAGTCGGCCACGAACTTTTACATAGAACTTATCCCCGCCGTACGTCTGGACATCCTGACTTCTCAAACCCGCGGCGAGTCCTCCCGCTTCCAGGTTGTAATGCAATGAGTCGCCGACACTCACGAAGACATCCCAGCTAATAACGTCCGTGCGGGCAATTGACCAGTTTACTTTCAGCTTGCTCGAAGACGCATCAAACGTACCCGTCGCAGTCGGTGCTCCTTCCTGGGAAAGCGGGTCGAAACTGAAATTTTTGACCACCCCTTCCAGCATGAACCACTGGGTTAGGCTCTGCCCCGTTTCCCGTCCGTACACAAATAGTTTATCCTGCCAGATCGACGCGTATCCAATCTTTCCGGGACTCGTATGCGTATCCGGACGATCCACCCAGGTAATCCCCGAACCACCGCCTCCTGTCGTAATTCCAAAAGCATTTTGGAGGAATAAGCGATAGTCCTGAATACCCATCCGGACCGTCGTCGTACCCAGGTTCATTAGAAACTGACCATTGGATAGACTCAAACCTTCAGCTGTGACGAGCGAAGGCATATTATCCGCATTGAAAATCAAGCGATCTACTTTGATATTACCCAAGCTTCCCTGATCCGCTTGGATAATGCTGAGCTTATTCTCTGTCAGGCTAAGCCCCTTCCCTGGCAGGTATGTAACCCCACCTCCCCCGATCGGTATATAAACCTTTCCAGTAGGCGTATCGTAATAAATCAGTTCTTTAGAAATCGGATACAATACCGAAGTAACACCTGGTGCGGCTGGTAAAGCCGTATTACCGGGAGTGACCCAAAACCCCTGCTTTCCGAAAAAAGGGAGTTTTGAATCATTGCTGGGCTTACTTTGACCTCTGGCCAATAAAGCCACGAACAAAGCCATAACGATTATGACTATACGTTTCATAGAATACAGTTTTGACGTTTTGGAGTGAAAAAATGGTAATCGTACAGGTTGGGCTTGAGACTACTTTACTTGGAGGTTTCAGGGAATATTCGCCTGCGAACGTGACTGTCTAGTACCTGCGGATTGAGCGAGTAATACATCGTCGTCGTACCAGAGCGAGTATTAGACATTACGCGTAGCGTTTTCACTGGCTCGGTGTGCTCGACGCCTTCGAGGTCGGTGTAAACGGTCTGAATCATCAGGGTATCCACACCAACGCCGTATTTGGGAATTTGCGGCGTTTGAGCGGATACTTTACTGACGAAAATGAGCAGAAAAACGACTAGGAAGCGTTTCATTGATTTTGTGTTTTGGAGTTGAGAAATGGGTAAAATATTTTAGGGCAACTAGGAGCCCCGCAGGTATTCGATCTCTTCACCCGAAAACGGAATGAAGGGACCGCTGTACCCTTCCTGATTGTAGTTAATCATTGGAGATAACTTAAGGAAGCGTGGAAGGGTCGGTAGGAATGGTATCGCCCGAGAACCGTCCGCCCGCCCCAAAATCTGCATTATGGATGGCTAGTTCTGCGGCATGAGCCTGTGCGTAGGTGCGGCCAGATACCGTGAGATCTTCAATATAGATTTCGTACAACACGGTAGATGATGACTTATTCACATCGATCGATTGGTAGGCACCAACCGGGCCAACCGAGATGAAGCGATTCGTAATATCTGCCGGGTTAGCCTGTTTCGTTCCCGTCCATGCCTTCGTAGCCACGTTTCGGAATAAGTTGCCCAGAGCAGTAGCCGACTGAGAAGAGAAACTGCCGCCAAAACTATTCGCCGTAGAGGCGTTCGGCAGACTCCCGCCCTTTGCCATCCGGGCCAGGTAATTGCCCGATGCACCGGAATTGGATGCAATCACCAGACGGTTATCGTCTCCCGAGTTCAAATCGGGCTGTCTCGTCAACCGTTCAGATATCCGGAAATAATACTGGTGAGTATCGGAGTACTGGTGCAGGTAGGCCATGATGGCCGGAGGAATTAACATCGAAAAGCCTTTTCCCTGCCCCATGTTTACCTGACTGGTAATGACGTGCAGGCCTTTTTTGGGCGTGAACTCCAGCTTTCCTTCCGCAGCTCCGAACGGCACGTTGGCCACTAGCGAAAGACTGGTGCGATCCCCCGTCCCAATCATTGCTTTGGCTGCTCGCCAGGCCAGATTGTAAACCAACGTCCCAGTAATCGGCGGATTTGAACCTTCATAGCCCAGCGAATTAGCGAAGTTTACCAGGAGCAGCGAGCCTTTGTTGATCCGCGAATCTTCAGGATAAAAAAAAGGAAGACTCGGATCAGTAACCACGCCACCGAGTTTTAGATATTGACCAAGTGCCATTTTTACAAGTTGTTTAGGGTAAGAAATTCGTAGAATTTTTGAGCGAGGATGGGGCCGCCAAAGCTGTTCAGGTGGGTAAAGTCAAAGCTGATCGCTGACCAGACACCCTGATTGTTGACGTAGAAATAACCCTTATTACCATTGTCTGTGCGGATGAAGTAATCCAGGTGCAAGCCGCCCGTGGGCATCGTGCCTTCCGAGCGGTAGCCCTGGAAGTTCCAGCCCTTGCCCTGATTGGGCAGGGAAGCGTAGGAAAGGAATACGTTCAAGGGCACTACACCGTACAGTGCTGCCGTCTCAGCAACCGACTTGCCGGGATACTGAAGATCCGGAACGTCCGTCTGGGTCGCAGCCCAGGTAAGTAGGGCCTTTCGGGGACAGAACCACTGACGCGGGAAGGTGTATTCGTAGAAATTTTCTATTTCCGAAATGTGGTTGGTGCCGGCGAAAGCTCCTTCCTGAATGGGCACGGTGATCCGGTTACCGTCAAAATCGGCAGCTCGCTGACCCAGCACCGACCAGAATAGGAAACGACGCTGAGCCGCCCCCATCAGGGATGCCAGTCGGTAAGCTACTTCCTTGGTTTGGGCCGTATCGTACTGATTATTCTGACCGTGCCAGAATACGTGCAACTTGCCCGCGTGAATATCTCCAGACCGGATGCGTTTATGCACCATGGAGAGAACGTCCCAGGACGTACCGCCCCCGAAGCTCTCCGTCGTGCAGGAACGCGGGGAAACCAGGGTGGCAATGGTCGTACCAATGAATCCATTGCCGAACATGGAATCCGAAAAGAGCACGATTCCATCACTCACTCGCAAATAGAGCGTAGCTACCTGGCTGTAAGCCGTAATGCCCTTAATGCCGGGATACACATCGGCCCGGCGAACTTCCCACTCGTTAGCGTTGCTACAGTTGAGCACGAAAGTAGCTCCGGGGGCCACGGTGACCGTACCACCGGAATAGAGTCCCCAAACTCCATTTTCGTAGATTAGGTAATCACCCCGGTTGCCAGCAACCCCTTTAACGGTAGATGAATTTGAGAAAATATACAGGGCTCCGTCGAGCGTGACTGCGGGTACGTTAGCAGAGCTGCATTCGCCCATGACGAAGAACTCACCCGGACGCCGGACGATGTAGCGGGGAAAAGTACCCGTACCGCCGTTGAATTCGGGACCGGTGGAAATAAGTATATCATCTACCTTCAGGTCGAGATCGCCGAATTTTCCTGCTGCGGTTACCCGCCAGAAGTCGCCGGGCTTGGCTGCTGAAGTGGGACCGGGTTGTACGCCCCAGGTAGATCCATTGTAGACCAACAGGTCGCCACGTTTGGAAGGAAGCCCCCCTTCAGTCGTAGAACCTGCCTTGAAACGCTCGACGTAATCGCCCGCCTGGGGATTAGCCAGCGGTGGCCACGCCGTGGAAGCATCGCCAAAGCGGGGCGTACGAAGATTCAGTCCCACAAAGCCCGAAACGGTCGGATCGAACGTGCCCTGGTAGACTTTGCCGCGAATGGCCAGACTCATCGAGCGGCGAAACTCCAGGGATACATCGGTGGTGTTGATGCCGCGAAGGTGCGGCACTCGTAGACTGGGGAAGCGGTGAAAGGGTATGCCTGAACCCGGCAGTGATAGCGGGATTTCGATGCGTTTACCCCGCCAACTCTCATCGTCTTCGAGTTGTACATGAGCCGGGTTATAGCTATTTAGCCGTGAAAAAGCTGGCTGCACTAGTTTAGCTTTGACGGCATCCGAAAGACTTTCTTCCGTTACGCTGCCTACGGCCAGACTTATTTTCCCCGATAGACTTCCGTCTTTTTCAATCCACACACATACTTTTCCGTCCTGATCCATCACCAAGGGAAACCGGGTGACGTTCGAAGCCTCGTAGGTTGTAATTAGTCCTCCGGTAACCTCAGAAGGCAGGGAAGTATAGGGTACTTTGGATAAGCTCAGGTCAAACTTTCCCAGAATTGAGCCGTCTTGCCCCGAGGAAAGCACCAGCCGCCCATCATCGTCCATTACGATTGGATAGCGGGTGCGTCCGTTCGTGTCGTAGGACTGTACGAGAACCTGAGCTACATCACTGGCTAATTTAGTAAGGTTGACGCTGGCCGTTTTGAGTTTGTCACTGCCAACCGACCCCGCAGGTAGGCTTTGTTCAGAAATCTGAAAGTTTCCGTGTAATTGACTGTCACTTGTAGCATACAATACTAACCGACCTTCCTGATCCGTGACAATGGGATAAATAGTAAGACCTGATCCGTCGTAATTGACTGGCATGACATCTTTGACTTCGCTGGCCAGCCTGGAAAGGTCAATGCTGGCCGTTTTCAATTTGTCGCCACCAATAGAACTGGCGGGAATGCCCTGCTCAGAAATCTGGAAATTACCCCATAGTCTGCCATCTTTTGTTCCATAGAGCACTAAACGCCCTTGCTGATCAGCGACGATGGGGTAAAATACGGTTTCATTACCTAACTCATAGTTCTCTGGTAGCATTGACAATGTGTCGGGTGCGAGCGTGTCGGGTGTAACTGTTTCAGCCCCTGGAACCTTCGAATTTTCGATGTGAACGATTTCATCCCCGTACAAAATGAACTCATCCCCATTCTGCACATCGACATTCATCACTTCGCTATGATACACCTCTTTCGGGGGAAGCTTAACAATAAGCGAGTCGCCCGCCTTAACTAGGGTGGCAACGATGTTGGGGGTGTTGGTTTTAGGATTCCAAGAACCCTTTGGGTTTCGTCCAAGGGTAACAGCATCAACCTTTTGCTCAAGTGCAACCATCTTTGCTTTCTGCTGCTGATTCTCCTGAACATCCTGTAATTGCTTGCCAGGTTCTTCCTGCTGAATTTTGGCGGATAATTTCATTACTTCGTATAGGTTAAAACTTTTTCTAGGGGCAGCCCTGGGGAGTATCGGAACAAGCCGTTAGCCTTGAAATCAATTAGCTTAGGCAAGGGTCCAGACGCGGCACTATCAAACTGTGATTGAGTAGATACCATTTGAAGTGAACCCATTGAACTTTTTGTGAAGAGTAATCGCCACGCTGAGAAACCCTCATGCACGTATTTCCACTCTACCCGATCAGCTACTTCTCTTGTTTCGAAAGGCAGAAATAAGCCTGTTCCTTGTTTGACGAAGTACACGATAACGGCATCCCCTTCATTGATATCAAAACCAAGGTTTTTAAGCGTCAAAAGCCCGTTTTGGTAATCGTACTGGGTCTTCACCAAGGGTTTAGGCAGTTGACCCTCCGGGAAGTAATTGTAGTAGATAATAAAGAGAATCTTCCCCCCCTGCAAGTCAATGTTGTATTCTAACTGCCCTGGCTCCTCAGCCATGATTACTTCATGATCCGGATCTAGAGACTGAATGGCCGCCTGTCCGGTTTCGGTCCGTTGCTGAATAACTTCCAAGGAATAATCAAGCGTGATTTTATCCTGATCAGTAAGGGGGAAGCCTGCTTTGGTGGGATTAAAGAAGAGTTCGGCTCCGGCCGGAACGTTACTATTTGGCAGAGCTGTAAGCCCACCGTCAAAGGAAAAGTATGCGTCCGCGTCTTTCGTAGCGTTGCCAACGTCAAGCCATATACGTTTTGAATTCAGAAACACCCGCACGGGTCCAGTAGACGTTCCCGCTAGCCCATTTTCAAGGGCGGGCTGCCCGTCCGACACAACTGGCAAAGTCGTTTCCCGCTGGTTATCCTGCGAAGGAATGATCTTGCCGGTGCCATCCAATAGATCCTGAATCTCACTGCGACGGGGATATTGTTCAGCCAGGTTTAGCTGTAGCGTGCTGCCATCTTGTGTATGCAGAATAACCTTGCCCTCTTGATCGAGAACAAGGTCAACGATGGCTTTTTTGATAAGCTGGTTGACTTTGCGACGAAAGCCCTCCCTAAGCGTATCAAAATCCTCAATAAGCGATAGAATGAACCCCATGTGAGCGTTAGCTGAAGTCGTCGAATCGACATTCTTCCAGTTTTCTTACGTCGTCTGTGGTATTCTCGAAATCCAAGAATGTCCAGTCGGCGTAATCGCTACACTCGGGCAAAAGAATTGGCGGTTGTGAAGGTACAAACTTTTTCAAGAGTTTAAAATCAACCTGCTCAGAAAGAGGTTTGTACTTCATTTCCATCACATACCCCGAAACCCGTTCTCCCAGATCATTCGTTACCGTCACGTATCCGTAATTCGTTTCCGGAGTCGCCTTACCCCGTAGTGCCTGCCGGATGAGCATAAACGTTTTACGCGACAGGCGTTTACTGAAGTAGACAAATTCGGGAGAGTATTTGGCAATTTGCCCCCTAACCTGCTCTACTGTTACATCGGCTTTTTCGGTAACAGGTTCATATTCGGTTGCACACGCATCCGAAGCGGATAAAGCCGCTACCAGGTCCCCGTTTTGTTTGGCGTAGCCGTTTTTCAGGATCTGATCAGGCTTTTTGTACGCAAGGCCAATACTCACTAACGGACCATTCGCCAGCAGCATCCGTTTCGGAGTCAGTCGCAGATTGTAGGCTGTTTCAGGTGAAATAATACCTGCCACTGATGCAAAGCTTTCGTTTCGCTCACTGGAAGCCGGACTACTGGCAATCGTGATCATCATCTGCGTCTGAGATTCCGGGTTTGGAGTTCCGTCAATCCAGTACACGTACTTGTTTTCCCAGTTGAGATAGGTTCCCACGGGAGCAGAGCGAACCGCCCCGTCGTTTAATACCTTGAACGTGCCGCTATTGAGAGGGCTTTGAACTTTTACCAAAGCACCGAGCCGGACATTCGGAAGCTTGGTGACGGTTTTCAGGTAAAATCCGCCCAGGCTTCCGTCCGAGATTTCTGCCAGTACGGACATAGTAGAACCCGTGGGCGGGGTCGTACAAACCACGAACAGTTCATCATCTTCCGAGGTGGAATCCGTGGGGGTTTTCTCGAATTGTACCCGGCGAACGGATTCGATGCCGTAACCATCCGCCCGGATGGGTGATAGCAGCTCCAATTTATTTGGATCCTTTTGGTAGGGGTCGCCCCCGGCCAGTGTAGGTAACGTGTACTCGTGAACGGTGCTAAACTCATCCAATCCGTTTAGCCCTTCATCGAAATATTTCTGATACCCGACTTGTACCCGGTTATACAGCAACTCAGCGGCTGTTTCCTCGGAGTAATCTGAGCATTCGCCCAAGTCGATGATTTCGACGTCGGCGTAGAACTGTTCCCGGGGCAGTAAGCGTATAATCTGATTACCCTCTTCGTCATTTGTGTATTCGAATCCAATCCCGTCCCAGGCTTTACAGGCCGTAAGTAAGGTTTTTAGCGTAACTTCCACGCCGTGCTTATCCGGTTCGAATTGCCGAATCTGGAAACCGTTCGTGATCATCCGGTTGGCCCCGCAGCCGGCAACGGGTTGTTCAGATGAGGCAAAGGAGTAGTAAGGAGCCTCCAGTACCTTCGTTTGCCCGGTGATTTGGGTTAGGGTCCTCTCAATCGCATCTTTTAGCCAAACGGCCCGGCAAAGGCTTCCATCTGAATACGTTGAAGCAATTACCTCTACAGCTGATTTATCGCAACGAACCTTTACGGTCGTAGAGGCCAGCTCGTTCGCATTGTGCTCGAAATGCAGGATACCGTACAGGTAAGCCCGCCACCCGGCCTTCATGTGAACAATTTCGTCAATAGCTCCCTGCAGGCGAATACCCGTAACGCTGGTACCGCCGCCGCCGCCACTTTGCCGGGTACCGATCCGGAGGAACTTCGTGGGTGAAGCCCCCCGCGGCGATTCCGTATCAAGTACTAGAAAAGCGTCCAAAAACCACGAAGTAATTTTCTTGGCACCAATCGATACTGCCCGTTTTTTGATTGAAAAATCAACCGTAAAGTCCAGGCTGATTTTGAATCGGTAGTCACCCTCGCTTTCGAACTTGAAAAGATACTCGTCAAAGTGCACCGGGCCTTCCGAATCAGAAATGCCGAAGGGCTTACCCGCTACGGCTTCCTTGATTTCCGAAACAGAGGGCTCAGACGTATCAAAGGACACCCACACGTGCCCGTTCGTATCGCCTTGAAAGGTTTGTTCGGTAAGTTTTTGCGAGGTTACGACCGCCGAGAACTTTTGCTGGATGACTTTTCCGTGCAAGGGCAAGTCATACACAGGCATCGGATCGATCGCCACCCCATCCAAGGTTTTCGCCTCGAAGAGATTGACCGTGTTTTCCCACCGGGCTTTCACTTTTTCATGCAGGGTATCCCGCTCAATTTCACAAGTTACTATATAGTCCTTCCGAGCACGGGTAGCCAGGTTCAGGCGGTACCGGTATTCCACTACGTGAACGATTTGACTAGGTGGAAGCGTCGTCACTTCCAAGAAAATCTGACCGTCTGGACCATCGACCTTATACACGTCTTCGATCAATCCCCGTCCAGCTGAACAGGTGAAAGCGAGTTCTGTTTCACCGTCCGTGTAATCGAAGTTGAAACCGTGCCAATCTGTGTCGCGTTTCGCAGTCAGTTCGAGTTCATCCCAGTGAGCGGGTTCGTCGATGTACACGATATCATCGTTGTGTACCAAACGGAAGTATACCGGCAATTCCTCCCGAAGTGCCGGTATTTCAACGGTAGTACCGTTATCCGCGTAGATTGAATCGGTCATTCAAATATCTGGTTCGGGTGTTTTTACGACGGATGAAGCGTTGTACCCCTCGCTCATCGAAGTGCGTTTCATGAATCGGTAGGTCTGCGATTTGCTCACCCAATGCCGCACCAATCGCCCGCTCATCAATGTGGGCGGAACTTTGCTGTTGTACGTAGATCGCTTCACCAAGGCGGGCCTGATGAAGTCTACCCGCCATCGACCCGTTGACCTGGGCATCGTGGAGGATTCGTTGCGTTTCCGCTGCGGTGTAGATCGTATCCCCCCGGTTTAGGTGGGCAACGGTTGGACGGTCGTAGTAGAAGTACTTGCCCTGGGACTTGCGAAGCTCCGGACCTTTTTCGCCGACGAGGGCCGGACCTTCCGGAGCATTTTTCGTACCTACTGCGTACGCGGGTAGCGGTTTCGCGAGTACCAACGCCGCTTGGATGGCTCCCTGAGCAATCGCGTACCCGGCGAAAGGTTGACCGCCCGTAATCGGAAACTGGGCGATGGCCTTTGATACGGCGATGGCGGTATTGGCTACAATCTGGAGCAACGCAGCGGCCCGGTCCGCTCGGGCCTGTTTCATCCGAATTTCAGATTGTTGCTTAGAAAACTCCTCCTCAATACGCTTCTGAGCGTCTTTGTTGTCACCTGCCAGTTCCAACTCCCGCGATTTCTGTTTGTCCAGGTTAGCCAGATCCCGATCGCGATACGCATTATTGATTTCGAAAATGGCACTACCGAACTCCGCGGCGAGTTGGATACCCTGCTCCAAAGATTCCTGACGTCTACGGGCCTCCTCTTCGATCAGATGTTTCTTGTACTCGTACTCATCCCGTGCCAGTTTTGCCCGATCGTTTTTGCCAGCTAATTCCCACTGATAAACTTGCTTGAGGTGGCTTTGAAGTTCATTCCGCTCCGCTTCTTTTAGGAAAATATAGGAATCGAGCTCCCGGTTAAGTTGGCCTGATTCCTGCTGATATTCCATATAGGTCGTCGCCTGTTGCTCCGACCGTTTGGAAAGCCGATTCGACAAACCGCCCCCGGGCAGAATCGTCGTTTTTGCGTTTTCTTCAAACGTCTTGTAATCGCCGAGAAGATCCTTCTGAATTTTCCGCACGGCGGCCAGAAACCCGCCGCTTTGGATGAATTTGCGAAACTTCTCCCCGTCCTTCAGAGCCTGCCCCAGTACGGTATCAGTATCGTACTGCATGGGTTTTAACCAGGGCATTTTATTACGAAACGTCTCCTCGATTTTCTTCAGTAGGGATTTGGCCTTCTGATTTCCTTTCGTTAGCTCCGCTTCAATACCCGGAATGCTTTTCTTCAGGCGTTCCCGGAGCGATTCCAGCAGGTCGTCATTGTCCGCACCAAGAATGTTCTTCTGTAGTTCCTCCTGAGCATCTTTTACGTACCCTTCGATGAGTTTGAACTGATCCCTGATTTCCTTCTGACGAGCAGCGGCGGCTTTCTTACCGGAGTTGTCCGTTTTTTTACCGTACAGTAACTCATTAAGCTCCGTTTTCAAAGACGAAAGGTTGAGCCGGGCTACCTCGCCCTTGGAAAGAGTATTGTAGAGTTGCAGGATCTCTTCCCGGGCACCTTTCAAGGCTTTCGTCTGGTCTTTGGTGAGTTCCGCCTTGCCGTTCTTGCCAATGAGGGCGTTCGGAATGGCGTCGATCTGCTCCCGGACGGAAGTAACGAGTTTATCCGGCGTTGCTTTATCCAAAGGCTTACCTAGGGCGGGTATCCTGCTCACTGTTTCCTTGTGTATCCGGTTGGCTTTGATCAGACCATTCGAGTATGAATCCAAGGTTGATTTTGCCTCAGCTAAATCCTTACGGGCCTTATTGATATTCTCGCTCCAAATACGGTACGACTTCCCGCCATCATTCCAGGTATCCTTATAGCCCTTCTGGAGCTTGTCAACCGTTTTCTGCAAATCCGCAACTCTGGTCCGTTGAACCTCAATCGCACGGGTTTGTGTCTTGATGAATTTTTCCTGCTCTTGGGCTGAGGAGCCGGCAAAGTCCGTAACACGTTGTTCGCGGGCTTCCCTACTGGCCAGTTGTTGATAGGAAGTGTTAGCCAGACCAAACGTATTGAAGGTCATCATATCGGCCGTAGCCCGCCCAGCCATTTCAAGAATGCCCTTGGTTCCCCCGTATTTGTTAGCCAGCCGGAAAACCTCGAAAGTCTTAGCGATGTTACCATTCAGCACGGCGAAGAAATTACTGACAGCCCCGGTTTTGTTGAACTCCGCTAGAAAGAGTTGAAAATTAGTCTTCACTACCTGCCAGGATCCGGAGATAGTTTTCAAGTTCTCCTGAGCCTTGTTTCCGGTGATCTTCTCCAGCTCGGCTGCAACCTTGGGTAGTACGTCCTCAGCCAGCAGCTCCCCGTTCTCCATCATCTTCATGAGTTCTCGCTGAGAAACACCCATAGCATCCGCGAAAGTCTTCATGGCCCCAGGCATGGCATCACCTAACTGACCTTTCAACTCTTCGGCCTGGATGGTACCCTTACTCATCATGTCTCCCAAAGCCTTCATGGCCCGGGAGAGCTCCTCGGCACTGGCTCCGTTGGCAGCAAAGTTGGACGTAAAGGCTGTAAATACGCGTCGAGCCTTATCCCCTTCGATGGCCGTTCCCCGCGTGGCTCCCGTAAACTTGCGAATCGCGTCGGTTGTTTCGTTCAGGTTTACCCCGTAGGACTTCGCCAGACCGCGTGCCGTGGTAAGATTCTTATTCAGCTCAACCGTGGATGACGAGGCGTTTTTCAAAGCTACTTCCTGTCGGTGCATGGTATCGATGATCTCGATACCGCCCGCAATACCTCTGATAACTGCATCGACAGAAAGATATCCAGCCGCTGCCCCAACGAGCTGACTGCGAATACCTTCCAGGGAGGATTTGTAATTCCCTACGTTACGCGTATGAACGCCCATTGTGGCGTCCATTGCTTTCAGGGCCTTATCGTTCTTCTGAATCTGCTCCTGAAGTAGTACGGCCTGCCGGTTATTGGTGTTGATAGCACCCGTAGCGGCATTGAACGCGTCTGGAAGGCTCCGAAGGTTCTTGCGGAGTTGGTTGGTTTGTTGGGAAAGCTTGGTGTAACTGCGATCGGCAGAATCGAGCTGCGTTTTCGCCGCTTTGAGAACCGTACTTTGCAGGGTGATAGCTCCAGACGTAGTTCGAACCTGATCGGCTATACGTTTCTGCTCAGCCGCAAAGTTTTCACTTTTGGGATCGAGTTGATTGTATTGCCGTTCCAACTCTTTCATTACGCCTTTCAGCTGGTCGATACTATGCTTATTGGCATTGTACGTACTGGTCAGCAATTCGGCGTACTGGGAGTTTTGCTTGATTCTCGTACCAGTACGATCCAGTTCACTACCTAGCTCTTTTAGCTTTGTGACGGATTCACCGGGCATGACGTCGAGACCACGAAGGGCATTCGTGGTCTGAATGGCGTTCTTACGTAGCTGATCGTTTGAATTCTTGAGACGATCGAGCCACTTTTCTTGCGACTGACCAAAACGGTCTAACAGTCGCTCCAGATTATTGAGCTGTTTTTCGTAACCAGGGAAATCAAAGAAATCCCCGTGGTTCAAAATGGACATATTCGCCTAAAGGATTTTAGGCGGGCAAGTGTTGGCAGACGTGAAGTTAAGGATTATTTCTTATCGGAACTCAGAGCGATTCCTTCGGGTAAGTCATTCAGGGAGATAGAGGCTAGTAGCGGCTCGGAAAGTTCTCTGTAATCTTCGGGGCTAATCTCCCCGGCATTGTACATTTCTTCGATCTGACGCAAATGATCGGCCATTTGTGCCTTGATAATCTCACGCTTTGCCATGGCATTGAGTTCAATGCTACGGTTGATAATTTCCTGATTGCTCCGAACGATTTCCTCGTTGGAAGGAGCCTTTTTCTTCAGGTAAATGGCAAAGAGAACAAAGGCGACGAATACTCCTAATGCAAAGGCTGTGAACATGCCCCGAAGATACAAAAAATCAGCAGTAATTCAGAGCCGTAAAGTCATCATCGTACACTTCACATTCAGAATTTACATAAGTGGTAGTCAGGCTGGTATTCAGTTTCAAACCGGACTTGAAACTAACCCGTTTGCCAGCGATGTAAAGTTCATCACATTCCAGCATAACAGCCAACGCCCGACAGTTATCGGGTTCGGTTTCCAGAAAATTAATCTTGTAAAACCAACGGGGAAAACTCTTGAAATTACGCGTACGGCCCGTAGTAGCTTCCCGGTACACCTCCTTGTCGTGTTCGGGTTGCTGATCGGTCAGGTTACATTTCAACCGAAAGGCCTGTCGATAATCGACAGGCAGGTATGGCCAGTAGAAATCAAGCAATTTGTTTGGGCTCTTGAAGGAAAATACCCGACTGTAGCGTTCGGCGTCGGCCGTAGCCATAACCTCGACTACATTACTGTACAAATTCCCGGATTTGATACGGTAAACGCCCGGCTTAACATTGCCCGAAAGGGAAAAGGAGCCGTACCCATGCTTACCCGCCAAAAAGGTTATTTCTGAAAGCGTGTGATTAACGCCGCCGACCTCTACTCCCGCCCCATTGAGTAACTTCCAATCGCCCGCGGGCATGGTTGCCGCGTTTACATAGTAGTAGTACGTTTCGCCCGGGACAAGTACGACCAACGCGGGTCCTTCTTTTGGCTTACCATCCCCAATGAATGGACGGGGCAACAGGCCGCTTTCGGGACCTGGTTGATTAAACCACCGTAAAAAATTATTCTGATTTAGCATGAGGCTTGCGTTGTTCGAATTGTTGGATTCGGGCATAAAACTCGAAAATGCTCAGTTCCTTGGGTTCTTTACACCCGTTTTCTTCCAAGGCGGCACAGGTACGGGCAAATGACTTTTCCAGATCGATGATGAAGTTATCCGGATTGCGAGGGTCGAAGCTTGGCGGCTCAGTCAGTTCAGAATAAGTCAGCATGGCCGCTTTGTGCCGCTTTTCGTTATCGGGCGTAGGATCGGCGTAGAATTCACCCTGACAAATCAGCGAATACCGCAGGGCATCCCTGCTAACGGCATCCCCTATTCCGAACCATCCGGGGAAAGATCGGTCCAGCTCAGTTTGAAGTTTTTTTTTAAATCCGTCGCCAGTTTATCAGCATCAGCAGCGGTAAACCCCCATTCTGACATCTTATCCCGGAGCTTCATAAGCGTTTCTTCATCCCGCTTGCGAAAGGGCATCCCATCCACTTCAGCGGCTAAGCACAAAAGGGCCATACTACTCATGTCCATTCCTCCCAGGAACTGATACAGGCCGAAAT
Source organism: Siphonobacter sp. BAB-5405 (assembly GCF_002872335.1). Classification (GTDB taxonomy): domain Bacteria; phylum Bacteroidota; class Bacteroidia; order Cytophagales; family Spirosomataceae; genus Siphonobacter. The sequence goes on from NZ_NJAG01000019.1 coordinate 47,452, forward strand.
ACATATTCCGTAGTTCGGTTTCTACTGCCTCCGTATTGCCCGACGCCAGGTGATTCAAGGCCGAAGCAATGCGATCATTGTAATTGCCCAGGTTATCGACCGTGAAGGCCGCCGCCGCAGCGTAGCGTTCATGAAGTTTGTAGATGGCGATCGGCGTTTCAAAGATCGAGTCGTAGAACGCTACGCTGTGACCGCCCATAGGGATCGTTTTCATATTCCGCGTTTTAAGATCATGAGAAAAGGGGTACCGAAAGCGGCTCCGGCCAGAGCTGCAGGAAGGATCAACAGGGGCGGGATCACAAAGAGCAAGATCAAGCAATTAAGCCAGAAACTCTGGCAGTACATACAGCGAAACACCTGCCAGCCCGTTTGCTGATAGGCCCAATCGGAGAGTTCCCATTTACCGCAAACGAATAAAACCCCGACGACTACGAGGCTTACAAAGATGACGTCATTCAACATGGTTTTTGGTAGTAGACGGTGAGCGATATACGAAAGCCGCAGTACGGAAACTTAAGACGTTCGGGTTTGATTGGTTCGAGATCGTACCCGCGAAAGATATCCGCGGCATGATCATCGTAGTACTCATCAATTTTCATGACGAACTCGCAGGCCCGAAGTTGCTCTTCAACTTCATACTTCAGGGTTTCGAGGTAGATATCATCACGCCGGCTCGGGTGATCGAGTTCGTGAAGGTTAACCCAAACGATCAGGCTCAAGTCGCGATTCGCCAGGTAGCCGCCCGTCGAAAGCAATGCATCCCCGTACCGCTCCGGTCCTTCCGTACGGAAAAAAGACTGAGACTCAACAAAGTCGTTCGGCAATACGCTTCTGTATTCGTTTTGGCCTGTGTATACGGCGGGTTCGGCCTCTGTTTCTTTCAACTTCGAGACGGTAAACGCACGGCCATAGATGACCTTCAGCCAGGGAAGCATTGAAAGTCTCAGCTGGAGCTGTAAAATCACGTGTTCCAGACCAGCCGCCCCGGACGTGTCATTAAGGGTATGAATAATAGCAGGATTCATAAGTGCCGCAATAGGGATTTGAATTGTTTCTGGGCATCAGGCTTCATCCGGTTACAGAGAATGCCTTTGTTGCGATCATTCAGACCAAAGATGTCTACGCCGTATTTGCGAGAAAGCGAAAGCGTTTTCCAGTCAAAGGCCGTGATTTCATTCCCGCCTCGAACCCGCTTCATGTACATGCTATCCTGAAAATCCCCCGTATCCTTGAGCGTTACCCGGTTATAGGGCTGGCCTTTGGCTTTTTTGATGGCAACCGTCATTTTCGTATAGGGCGGCGTAATGGGTTTACCCGTATCGAGTTGCCCCACCTTCAGCTGGCGTTTGTTGAGTTCCAGAGCGTACGTAGAATGGCGGTTTACGGCCCAGTCAATAAGCCCCTTCATGTCGATAGCCTTGAGTGGGCCCATGAAAAACTCTTTGATTTGATCGGCTTTCGTTCCCATGTTACCAGGCTCCTATCTCGATTCCCGTATTCGCATCCTTACAAGGCAGACAGGTTTCATTCAAATCCGAAAGATCCAGATTCAAACTTTTCATGGCCTGCTTGAGAAGCGTATGCGGGTTTTGGGGGTTTTGAAACTCGTACAGATAGTTGTAGGCTTTCACCTCAGCTACATTCCCGGCCTGATTCACCCGTGTAGACGCGGCCATGATTTCCAGTAGTCCGATTGCCCACTGGAGCTGAATGGCCCGAGCAAAGATGTTTCTCTGCTGAATTACCCGCTCGGTAACATCGCACACCACGTCGAAAACCAGATTCAAGCCGAAATTGGTATCCGTGTGGTACGTATACCCCTCCTCATCACCCAACGCATTTGCCGGAGCGGAGATGGCTTTTACTTCCACGTAGGGACTCCACTTGCCGACGATCGTAGCGTAAGCCGGGTTACACCCCCAGCAATTGCCCTTACCGATCGTATGAGCCACGCGAACGGCTCGGGCCTCTTCGGGTAAGTCGTTTTCATCATACCCCACCAGGTACGTTTCACCCATTACATTCTCCGACCAATACGGTAGAGATACCGGCGACGAAAGCGAGTCATAAAAGAACTTGCCTTGATGTTGATAATTGACAGGGATCGATTGCAAAGGTTCATCAGACGTGATTCGGTAGATTTTGATGGGGATAGTACCGTTAGCGGAAAACTGCACACCTACGCGGCGAAGAACTACAGCCAGATCCGTTTCCCTAGGCCGGATGAGAAACCCGACGAAACGGCCATTCTTTTCGATCTGATCGGGCAGGCGGCCATTCTCGTTTAAAAGCATTCCGCTACTGAGTAGCTCCTTGCCGGCTCCGGCTTCTTTCTTCGTATCGAGGAATGAATTCAGTACCGTTGTAACTGCGTCCCGGTACGTACGGCGAAGAACCTGAGAAAGCAGGCTAGTAGGTTTCCACCACGTATCATCACTTACCGGGTGACTCTGATTGTTGTCTTGCAAGCTGGTGTACAGCTTATCGCCCGACTTGACGATGGTACCCTTTGCAAAGGTCGTTTGAAGGTCATAGGCTGTGAATGCGATAAAATTCTGCGGACCATCTGCCAGTGTAGCAAGGAGATTGCCGGAATTGATCAACGCGTGAACCCCATTAACCAGTAATCCAGACTCGGAAGCCTGGATATCGGTGTCGATGGTATCCTCCTTATCAAAGCTGGATCGGTATCCCACCAGCCCGGCCAATTCTGAAAATATACGTTCGCTTAAAATCATTGCCGTTTTAAAGAAATAGCCCCGCCCGTTTGCTGGGCGGGGCTACGATGTTCAGGGGTGAGAGTAACCTATGCCGCCTGTGAAGCCGTGGTCGGAGGCTTCACATTGACCTTAATCGTTTCAGATTTTCCAACCTCAGACGAGTAAGATTTTACGAATGCAGTGTCTTTGAAAAAGTCCATCTGCATTGCGTACGAACGTTCAAGGCCGGGCAGGTCATTTTGGTTGGGGCCCATGGTGACCAGAACTCCCCAAAGCGTTCCATACGGGTCTTGCCAAGTCGTATACTTGTACGTACCGTCCCAGCTACCTTTGCCGTCGTAGCCACCGTTCATGCGGCAGTCGTATTCGATCCAATCCAGTACGCCGTAGCTTCCCTTCTGGATAAAGTAGTGCGACTCTAACACGCCATTTGCTACACCAATGTGCTGCGAGTAACCAAAGTCATACTGAGCCGACAGCAGTTTTTCAAGGTTCTGCTGGTTAGCAGCTCCCATCGTGCTCATGTACGTACGCATCGCATAAGCATCGTAATTAGCAACATCGTGAAACGGACCACCTAGTTCGTTTTTCATGAACAAAGTCGGCATGTACAAATACAACTTGTCCTGAGGGATTTCGTAGGCACCTCCGGCAATCGTTACGCCCGCTAAGGTTGTCGTGGCCAGAGCCGTATTTTTCGATGCATTCAGATAATCCGTAGCCAGTTTATCAAACGACTCTTTCCCCGTAATTACACCCGTTTGGTACACCGTACGCAGGCCCTGCTCAATTTGGTGAGCAATATATTCAGCTTCACTGATGTAGTTGCCCTGGTGAACGGCTTCACGGGACTTTGCCGTAAAACCGCGAGTATTCCAGGTTAAAGACACCAGATCAGATTCTGGCTCATCTCCGGGTAGAACCACCGCCCGTTTGTTGTGAATCGTTGCTTCATAACGCTTCAAAACAGGGATTGTAACGGGACGCGTCGGTGACTTGCGTGCATCCTCTAACGGGGTCTTTGAGACTAATTGGCTTGTTCCCTCTCGTAAGGCATCGTACGAACCCATTAGGGGACGACGATTCTCAAACTGGGTGAAACGGTCTTTGGCCATAATCACGGCCTTGTCAAAAACGGTTGCAGCTATACCTGCCATTTTCAAGTGAATTTAGCGTGAAACAATGTTACGCCGCCCGGGACAAAGGTTTGTTAGCTGCTGAAAGCCCGGTTCTGGCTGAAGGAACCGGGCTTAATGTTTACTGTTGTTGATCGTAAGAGGACATCACTTTGTTGTACTCATCGGAGCCACGGGGATGACCATCTTTATTCAATTGTTCACGGGCCTGATCCTGAGACATACCCGCGTATTTGTTTACCTCCCCGCCGTTACTCCCATTACCACCCGTTCCCGTACCTTGCTGCTGTTGTTTTTCAGGAGCCAGGAAGGTTTTGTAACGGTCTTTGATAATATCGGTAGGGTTTAAAACTTTACCGTCTTTCAATAAAGCGGTATCGCCTTCAAAGAAGACAGTTCCACGTTCCGGATCGGTTTTCGCTACCAATTCAGCAGTAAATACGGCCCGTAGTGCTCTACGCTGAGTGGTAAGGTAAGCGTTTTTCTCCTCGTCGGTTTTCAGGTGGGGAGGAACGAAAAGGTTAGCGTTTTCGACGGCCCCGTCAACGAGACCTTTCACTTCACGCTTGAATGCCTCATCGTCCTTCGTTCTCATCTGAGTTTCTAAATTCTGAACTTTTGTACGTAATTGATTTAGCTCAGACTTATCAGTATCAGAACTTGAGCTAGTTTTGATGGCTGAGATTTCCTCCACCGCCCATTCAATACCTTTCTTTCCCGCAGGCTTCGTTTTGCCAGTCGCTTCGGCAACCTTACCCTCCCAGGCTTCATGAACTTCACGCGTAGCATTCGTACGTTCTTCAGTACGTGCGTTAGTGATTTCCTGATCGAGTTCAGTTTTCTTTTTAACGACATTACCGGCACTGGTCAGAGCGGCAACTACTTCGGGTTCAATTCCTTTAAGGAGTTCGGATTTCAATGCGGCATCGCTGTCGATAGCGGTCCGGATTTCTGCAAAAGTTAAACTCATTGTGTTGGCTGATAATTGGTTTTAAGGGAAAAATCAGCCGAGTTACCCGGGCTGACAAAATGATTAAGATTGTGGTGGCGTGACTACTGGCGATTGAGCGTTAGCTTTGGCTGCGTCCTGAGCCGCTTTTTTCGCGTCATCTTCTGCCTTTTTCTGAGCGGCTTTGGCTGTGTCCTGAGCCGCTTTCAGATCCTTTTGAGATTGTTGCTCACGAGCCTCTGAATCGGCGAGTTTCTGACGAAGCTCATTTAGCTCTTTCTCTTTGGCCTCCTCGATCTCTTGTTTTTTCAAGTCGAGTTCAGATGGAACATCAGCCCCCTTGGTAGGCTCATGGAGAACCGTTACCTGAAAGCCCAGTGAACGGTGAGAAATAACCCCGTTGTTTTCAACAAAAGTATCCTCAAACTCTTCCGGCGTATAGCATTGCACTTCGGCAATCCCTTTCGCCCCTACTGTTACGTTCTGACCTTCTAGTTTACGCGTCACAGTCTGGCGTACCCAGAAACACTTCTTATCGAAGTTATCGGGCAGTTTCTGGAGCTTCTTGCTGTCTTTGTTCCCAAAGTTTTCTTCTTGCTTCGACATAATTGTAAAGTTCAGTTTCGATGGTTTCGAGCTTCTTAGCTATGTTTCCGTTGGACCCGAAGCTCACCAAGTCCCCGTTGTCGCGTTCGAATTGCCCCACGTAACGTGGAAAATTGGCTTTCAACTCATAATCCACGGTGCCTTGCGGAACGCTTTGCAAAGGCACATCAGGGTAAGGTTCAAGCAACTCAAGGAAGGTGAGCCGCTGTAATTCGTGATCGTTGTTGCGTGCTAACAGGTGTACGACGCGGCGGCGAAGTACTTCCAGCAGGAACATAGGCAGGCCCTTCTGCCGGGCATCCTGATACGCCGTTAACGCGTCCTGTAGGGTTTCAAGGTAGAATTCACGGCCATAGTTGACGGTGACCTTAACAAACTCAACCCCGTAGCGTAAGCGGCCAATTGTTTCCAGAATCCAGCGGTGCGTACGCTCCAGGTGTTCGGCCCAATAGATCAGTTTGTTGATACGGGCTTCGAACTGGCTTTGCACCTGGTCTTCGTTCAGGGCCTTGGTTTTATCCGGCTCCTGATCGTACCCCGTCAAAAAGTGAAACAACTCCTTTTTCAAAGAGTCGACCTTTTCGGTAATGTAGTCCAGCGTATCCCTGGGAAGCGTTACGAAACCAGCTGGCGCAGGTAGAGGATGTTCACCCGAACCGGGCTGACTGATCTTAAACGCGGTACCAGGCCCAGCAAAAGCATTTTGACAATCATTCGGGCACTTTTTAGACTTCGGCTGATTGTTCTCATCAAACCAAGCAATGGTGCCGCCCATGCAAGCCCCGTCATGATCCTTGTACGTACATTTCTCCTTCAAATACCAGAGATAAGGGTACGCGGCGTGCAAGTCCACATCTTCCTTGAAAACATCGGCCATTACTAGCCGATCCATGTCCGCCAATGCGTCAAAAAGTGGGGAGAGGCGGCGGATTCCTGCATCCCCGAATTGATCGTGCCAAATGAAATTCACTGGGCAATAACCCAGTGAATGTTCAATCTCACGCAGTAGTGTATACGTATCCTTACCCGCTTCGTCTTTCTCTTTCGAGAAAATCCGGAAGTGGCCTTCGTCAAAAGCCGCGAACCTGTCTTTGGCAACACTGAAAATACAGTACTCGATGCTTTTGTCGGGGTTCAGTCCAAGGTCAAAAACGTTGGAAATGGGCAGTAAGTAAGCATACGGTTCCGGATACTCACCGAACATCTGCGTTTCGGGCAAGTCAACGACTACCAACGAATTGCAACGTTCAAAAATCGCGTTGAAGACATCTTCCCTTACGAACGTTTCAATCTTCTTACTTCGAACGTATTCCCGGAAATCTTCGTCGGTTTCGGGCGTAGTGAACTCCCAGCCAATGAATCGGTCCTGAGCCTCGAAAACCCGGTTCAAATCATCCGAGGCACGGCTGATCTGACGACGGGTAGGAAGAGGGAACTGTAAAAGCTTGAAGAAAGCGGCTTGTTTACGCTTTTGGGTCAGAATGCCTTGAACGAGGCTTTTGAACTTAGGAGCATAAGACCCGGCCTCATCAAAGGTAGAGGCCGGGCGTGCATGAAATACGGTTCGCTCGTCATCACTCCCCGCTTGAAGAATCGCCGCTTGGTTCTTCGGCTTCTCCAGATACGTTTGCAGTTGTTGTGCTGAGCGTCTCACCGTTAAAATGTAGTTTCGATTCTTTGGGTAGCGACCATCCGCCTAGCCCAGTGATTTTTTGATACCGTAGGATAGCCTCTGCGTGTTCTCGGCTAAACTCATGCTTGTCCCCCTCGGGGTCTAAAGCAAGCTTTACACTGCCCTTTGCCATTACGCATTGATGAGAGCGTTTAAGGAGAACGGTGCTTTGTGAAAGGTCAACCCTTTCGACCACAGAGCAGGCAGGTTAAACCGCAGCGGGTAGTTAACAGCCTTACCCCGACCGCCAAGCGTAGGATCAGGAATGACCACGTTTTTCACCGGAATCGGTTTACCGCCGATAGATCCGATCTTATCGCCTTCGCAAAAGAGGTACATTCCTAAGCGAGTGGGGCTTGAAAGGGAAATCGACGCTCCCGTTAGTGAACGCAGAGCCTCAATCTGAGCGGATGAAGGCCCCATGATCTGGAACAGGCCCGAGCTGAATCCATACGATTCAACGATCGGCGTACCATCTGGCGTCGTACCATCATTGCCACCCGTTTGGTTAGGCTCAGCGGAAGTGATCGGGTCGCCTGCGTCCGAGAGGAATGGGGTCAACACGATCTTCTTAGCGTCTGTAGCAGTTAAAGCCGCCGTCCAAGCCGCTTCGGTAACGATGTTTACTTCGGTGAAAGGTGTGCCCAGCAACTGGAAAGCGATACGCATGACCTTTCCGGGAATAACTTCGCAGGCGTTGGCCGGTACCGTTGGGAGTGTAGTTAATCCAGGGCAATCGATTAAAGATGACATGCCAGCTATGGTTAGAAAAGTGAAAATGCGACTTTGGTAGGCTGGCTGCTGAAAAGAAGCGTTGACAGAACAATTTCCCGGAGTTTCGGGCAGACGTCGCTACCCGCCCTATGCCCCAGTGTTCAGCCAACCTTTGCCCGCGTGAAAAGCGGTTGGACAAAAGTAAGATATTGGACATTATTTCCAATATCCGTCCAAAAAAAATTTATGCTTGCGTTGCTCCGCCCTGTAAAACCCGTTTCCGGTACATACAAGTGTAGCGAATAGCGTCCAGAAGGTGATTATGTTTGTCGACCGGGGTTTTCGTTACGTATTCGCCCTGAGTTACGTAAACGTACTTATCCAGTTCATAACCAATGTGGAGGGATTCTTCCGTGTAGTAGTTATCCAAATCGTTCACGTCCGAAATACCCGTCTCGATACTGCCCTGAAACTTAGGGACCCCTACGATGTTAAAGCCGTAATCATCTCGCAATTCTTTGATCTTATCCGGACGGGCCGAATCAGCAACAATCAACTCACTGGTAATTCCGATAGCTCGCATACGTTCGGCCAATTGAGGCGTAGTCAGCTCAGGATCGTAAATGTGCTCTTTGTGGTGAGCCCGGTTCCCCCAGAAGCGGGATTGAACCAACGCCATCGGGTTATCGGTGTTCCACCCAAAGTCCAGCCCGTAGATTTCGACCTGGTACATGTCCATAAGCCGGGGAACAGTAGGCCATTTCGGGTAGATTGCCGTTTGTTCGTTACGCCCCGGATTCTGTTGGTATACGGCTTGGAAAGACGTCTTGGAGTTGCTCTCGGTTTCTTTGAGCTTTTCTAGCGAGTGCTTTTTCGGGTAAAGCGGCTCCCCTACTTCACGCTTATCATACTCCCGGATGTCCTCAGTCTTGACGGCTGGGAAAATAATCCACTCCCAGTTTTTCTCTTTTTTCATGAGCATACCGGGCAAGTCGTTCTCGGCCCAGCGAGTGTTCACGAGCAGAACCTGAGAGTCATTGTGCAGACGGGCTTTCGCTACTTCGTTCCACCATTCCCAGTTTCCAGAGAGAACCGCATCCGAACGGGCTTCGTCTGAACCCTTAATCAAGTCGTCAATGATCAGGACATCCACCGGGTTCCCGGTAATGCCCCCACCGCGGGGAATGGTACGAATAACGCCTTTGTGGCCGACGATTGACAGGGTCTTCGTGTTCTTCTCCTCCGCCGAGTCCATACGCCGCCCGGTTGCCAGTAAATTACCGTACACAGCCCGGTAAGGCTTGGAGAGCATTACGTTTTGAATGTATCGGTTAAACTGCGTGACCAGGTCTTTCCCGTACGCGGTAAGCAGAATATTCAGATTAGGATTTAGCCCAACCAAATGAGGAGGAAAATGGCGGGTGGATAATTCAGACTTCCCATGCTGAGGGGGCATCAATACACCCAATCGCTTGATCTTACCTTCAGCAAACAACTGCAAGCGGCTAGCAATGTAAACGTGAAAATCCTCAGGTACGTACCGAGGATTCATGTCCATCACAAACCGCAGATAATCTTTCGACCACTGACGACGCTTTAATTCCGCTAAAACCCTATTCGGGTCAATTCCCTTCAACGCCTCCAACTGCCGAGGCGAGAGCTTCGAGCTGCTCATCTGTCAATTTGCTTAAGTCAATATTCAGGCCCACTTTCCCGCCCGACTCGTCAATGATTCGTTTCGGGGCATCTATACCCAGCAGATTCGCTTCCCGCTCCATCAGTTTGGTATAAACCATCAAAAACCGTGGATCACCATTCGTTTCCTCGATGGTCAGTGACTGCTCACTGTCGGAAGGTAAAACCATGTTCTCACCCGTAGCTTTTCCTTTCGCGTCCGTCAATGGCACTTTCTTGCCCTTCGTTTTTGAATGCTTCTTGGTTTTGGCTTCCAAGGACTTTTCCCACCCCTTCATGGACTTTCTTTTCAAGTCCACTATTTCGGCAGCCTGACGAGCCTGCAATTCGGTTACATCGCGGTTTATCTGCTCTTTCCAATCCTCCCTGAGTTTGATAATGATCTTACGAATCATCGAACCCGTAAGCCCCAACTCCTGCCCGATCTGTTCCGAGGTCATCCCCATCCGGGCCATCTTTGCGATCTCTGCTTCCCGGGCCAGCTTCGTTGTCGCATTCAGTTTATTCGCCATTGCCAGTGTGAATTTTCATGAGGTGTGAGAATCAAACGTCTTTGGCCAGTTGACTGCTGTCCACCTTACCTGCCGCCCGGTTCCGTTCCCGCTGCGTATGAATTTTGCGAATACGGGCGATCTCATCACCGATCGGAAGACACTGCCACATCTGCAAAAGCGTGTAATAGACCACGCTATAGCGGAAAGCGTTCGGTGAGGTTTTGTGAATGGGCGTGACACCGTGCAGGATCTGTTGCCCGTCGAAAAGCATAACCGTGTTATTGGCACATTCGAATAAAAGATCAAATTCGGGGCAAGCCAGACCGCCACCCTGAACATCTTTTTTCAAAACCACCATGTTTGAAAGCACATTCTTCACGTTTCCCGCGTCGAAATGATACTTCAAGGGGTTGTTTCGGTTCACAATCCCGCTGGTAAACGGGGTGTCCTTAATCTTCCAGTCCGGACTAATCTTTTCATCGACGAAACCGGCATGCGTATTGAAGATATCGGGGAAGTACTCTTGATACAGGCGAGAGAGCTCCCTTCCAAAGTTCGCAATAAGTGCATGTTCGGAGGGGTGATTGTAAGCCATGCTCGTAGCTGAGCAGAAGTCCTTCCGGATCACGTTGCGGGGATTGTACCCGAAGATGGCCGATTCCGTAACCAATCCCGTTGTACGGGTATTCTTCTCATACTTGATTTTCCGCACAGCATGAAGTAAGGCCGCCGTATCAATATCAAGCTTTTTGTAGAGAATGCGGGGAACGCCGTTTTCGGTAACGAGTAAGTCGTGATTGATAAAAGTCGAACAATCCGATTCCAGTGCGGAACGCTTCTTGAACTGGGATAGCTCCAGTGGCTTTCTAAGTAGTTCCAGGGTTTTCATTTCCAAGCGAATTGAGGTACTGCCAGAACTCAGCCCTTACAACGTCCAAAGGCCGGTCATTGTCCATAACCAGCCGGGTGATACGCTTACGGGTGCATAAGTCGAAAAGCTTTAAAAGTGAATTGTGATTTTCCGCCCAGGTCTGTTCGTTCCACTTCCCGCCCCGACTCTTAATGCGAAGGCGATTGTTTGCTTTGGAGGTGCGGAGGAAAATCACGTGCAAGTGATGGTACTTCGAGTAGATATCCAGATCCTTGTGGCTTTGAAAATAAACCCCGGTAATGATGAGATTACCAGGGTAGTTTCTTAACCCATTCAGCAGGTCGGCTTTCGAGATGTTCTTTAACGCAACGTCAGCCCCATTCCTATCGCCCAACACCTGCCAACCGTTACTGTGTACGTAAAACCTTCCTTCCTGCCTTCCCTCACCCTGAATGATGCTACTCTTACCAATACCAAAATTGCCTGTCAGCAAAATGATATTACCTATCTTCATTTCCCTTCTCTCGGTAAAGCTCGATGAGTTTTAAAACGGTCGCACTGTTGTCCTCTTCAATCCCGTACCGTTCGCCTATCTCCGCTAAATCAGCTAAGACCTGCTTGTGTTGCTCCACGTCGAAATACAGGACAATCTGGCGAATAGCACCGTTGAGGTAAGAATCGGCCGACTGGCTTAAATCCCCTTGGTCGGTTTCTTTAGCTTCCGGGTCCGGAATTGCAGGTAGTTCAATGGCCGCCCAATCCAGAAGCAGATCCGCTTCCCATCCGTCCGTCCGCAGGGCTTCAAAATCCCATTCACCAGCTGAAGCGTTGTCCTTAACGATGAATTCACGTTCCTGTTCTGAAGTAAGTCCTTCAGCGATGATGATTGGAATCTCCTTCCATCCGGCCTCGACAGCGGCTTTATACCGCTGATTCCCGCCCAGAATCATCATTTTCGAATTTACGATGATCGGACGTAGACCCATCATTTCAGGAAATTCTTTCAACGATTGCACCAGGTTGTGGAAAGTTGTATCCTTAATGATGCGAGGGTTTAGTGGATTGGGTTGAATTGTAGGTAGCGGTACAACATGAATACCTACTTTTTGTGAAGCATTTTTCATACACCATTAAGAAAAACTGAACGGTATGCAATATACGCAATAATTTTGATAAAAAATGAATCCATTTGTTTTCCAAAAGACCGCCGTATATCTACTTCATTTGCCCCAGATTCGATTGTTTCCAAAAAGCAATACATCGGATCATCCCTATCGTAGATCGCAGCTTACAGATGAATTGTATGGTAGTGCAGAGGGGTAACGGTAGTATATACGTAAAAGAAAAAATGGAATTACAAAAAAAAAATTCGTCTTTTCTAAAATTTTTTTTGTAAAGTTTCGCGTGAAGAAATGTGGATAACTCGTTGAGAGCTAACGGTTTGCTTAAAAACTCCTTAAAAACCAAACAGTTGGGATATAAAAAACCCGTGCCTGCCCTATTGACACGCACCACTGTATTGATTAGTTTTGGGTGATTTATACGAGAAGTAGACTTCCTCAAACGTGAGGATTTAACTATAAAAATACAACCCGGTAGTTACGAGCTACCGGGATGTTTGTAGGGCCCTCTGCAATGGTTGAGGGATTTGTTCATCCTAATCTCGATGCAACGCTATGACGTATCAAGACGAAAGAGGAACGTTCATCCTTCGCTGGACTCGCCGTTTACGAGACGGTCGTGTTATCCGTGCGACGAATGGACACCCTTTTAAGATTTACATCACTAAATCTTAAGGGGAACCGGACGGGTGGTTGAATCCAGGATTCGACCCCCGTTTTTTTATTAACTTAACTGAAAATACGTGGAAATAGTTGCCATGCTAAGTGTTTTTTTCATCCTCATTGAGGGTTCGGGGGAATGCATGTACAATCAAAAATGGTGTAAAGATTAAACTTCGGCCCTAGTATTTTTCCCCTCTATCGTGCTCTGCAAATCGTTTTGCAAGATTACAACGAAAAATTTCATTAAACAATATTGACTTTGTAGTTTTTTTTGTGTTTGTAAACAGTATATATAAAGGATTATAGTATATATATTATAATATATAATAAAGAGCTTTGAAAATTTCTACAAATCGTAGTAAGAAAACAAGGATTCTCTACCGTAATTGAATCATTTCACCGTACACGAGGCATTCCGTTTGCAGATTTTCAGGCCTGCAAACGAAACCGGATTATGATTGATTAGAATTGGGCTTTCCAGAAGTCTGCTACCTGCTCCCACATATTTTCCAGCGTGGCGACCGCCTGCATTTCGGGCAGCTCAGCCAGATAATCCCGTTGAAGTACCAGCATTTGCCCCATCGCTCCAAAGAAGGCTTGCTTGGTCTGCTGGAGCTGGGCAGGATGCAAATCTTCTTCCTTTACCCCTGCCCGTCCCAAGTACAGTTTCCACTGGTATTCCAGGTTATGCTCTGGGGATTCATCGGTAACTGCCAGCAATTTGAGTTTAGGGCTAAGGCCCGCATCCCGTACCGCAAGCAAGACTTTGCCCCGGCTATCAATCGGGCCTTGTACAGTACCATCGATAATGGTGTGAAGGATATCCCCCGTAAAGACTAATCCGGCCTTTTGGATAGCTGCTGTAAAAGCTGCCCCGTCTTTCTCCACGTCGATGGGAGAAAGGAAAGTAATTTGAACGTGGTAGTTCATGCTTGGTGTTTATTAGAAAATAAGTTGTGGTTTGATTGGTAGAGTCCCGTGCAAAAATTTTGCACGGGACTTGGTTAGAAACCTTCCGGCATCTCCCGGATTTGAAGTGAAGCCGGCCATTCGTCTATATTCCCCCCGTGTCGATCCTGTAGCTTCAGCTGCTTTGCCAGGTGCGTTCCCAATTGCTTGACGAATACCGGTACATCTGCGAGCATGCAATCATGAACAATGTTTGTTATCCAGCTAAACTCGCAGGGGCGATAGAGATACTTGCCGTTTTCGTTCCCTGATTCACCCCCAACGATTACCCATCCAATCAAATCCTTAACCTTGTTAGCGTAATCTACAGACTCGTTGAGCGGCAGGGAGACAGGGCCATGAAGCGGCTCTAGGGACAGAAATCGTAATTGTGCAGGTGCCGCAATCAGATCATAAACCCTGTGTATGCTTTTCTGGGAGCCAATAGAAGTGCCTAACTAGACATTTTTAGGAGCGTTGCCGTTTACCCAATGGCGTAACATCAATTCCGCAAACACAGCATTATTGTCAATGGCTAGTTTCAAAGCTTGTTGCAAGCATTTCCATATTCTTTCCGGTCTTTTCGTAAGGATTTGAAACGTATGCTGCGGGCACTGAGCTATGATTTGAAAGGCCTCCCAGCGGTAAGTATCAATATCCGGATGAAAGAAGTCCGTCAGCGACGAAGTAAAAATCAGCGACGGTTCTTTCAAGCGTAACGGCAGGTTAAAAACCGATTTGGTGCGTACGACCTCTTTGGGCTGGTAGCGGGTCTCGTTGAAGCTTTCCCGGTACATGTAACAATACTTGCAATCCTCATCGACTTTGGTACAGCCGCGGGCGACATTCCAGGTGGCAGTGGCCCACTGAATTTTTGAGTTAGTTGCCATTTTGAAAAATATTTCGGTACGCGTGAACTAAACTTTTGCTGAAATCCTTTACTCCTCGTGGCTACCAAAGCCGAACACATTGGCGAAAGCCTGAAGACGAGTATGTGGTGGAAATGGAAGACACGGCAGTTTACCAAACTGCTGCCCTTCGAAGGGTTTGCGGGTTCGAATCCCGTCACGCATTGTACCCCTGATCTAATCCGTCAGGGGTTTGTTTTTTTAATTGGTACAAAACCCATCCGCTTGACATCCAGTCCCAGTACCATAATGAAAGTCCTGCTGCAACCCCAAGCGAGAGATTTGTAAGAGTGAGTAATCATCGTCAAGCCTATTGTAAACCATGTCTTCGTGAATAGCACCCCAGTACATGATAGCCGGATTCGTTTCGAAATTCTTCCTCTTCTGCTGAGGGTGCTTCCAAAAGCAAAACTGACAATTCGAGTCTTCCGGAAATACGATCGGTTTGTCTCGCCAGAACCTTTGCACAGTCGGGTGCATGATGCGGTCTTCAATGAGTGGAAACTTGCCCGTACGCCACTCAAACTCCTCCCACCGATTCACCCATCGATCTACTTTTTTAGTTACCTGATGATCGCATCGCAGGACCGCCCGGTAATTGGTTGTGAATCGTTCCTGCCTTTCCATCTCATCGTAACGAAAACCAATACGCATTTCGACAGGTAATTCAGTACGCAGGTAGAGGTACTCGAAAATGGGCTGCATCTTCATTTGATGCGTACAGAACCGGGTTCTCCGGTTGGGGAGGTACTTCTTTTTCTCAATCAGTTCCTCAAACCCTATCCCCCGCACCCAGATAATTTCCCGTCCAATCATCTGCTCCAAATCCATGATGACCTTGAGCGTTTTTGGGTCCTCGGCCGTAGCCCTGAACTCGGGCCACTGGGAGGAGGTCTTTTGCAATTTTTCATTGACGAATCGTTTGATGGCTGGATCAATCCTTCCTCCAGCGTTGTGACAGTCGATACAGACTAGAGCGAAGATTTCTATGTTTGCCGGGTAATGCACAGCCAGGTACGAGCTGGTTTTACCTCCGGATAGGCTATTGACGGTTGTCATATCAGCACCGTTTCTTTTTGAAGTAATCAAAGAAGGCCGACCAGATGCCCTTTTCGTAAAAGCCCCAGACCCGCTTTCGCTTTCCCATCCAAACGAGCGTTACCGCTGGCTTTTCATCGATGAGCTCTACCCGGTGGATGTGTTTGGCGGGACGGTAGAGAATCATCCCGGGCCAAATCCGTCGACGGCTCTTAGGCGTTTCGTCGATGTAGCCCCGCCAGAGTACCCAGGTTACAAAATCCCAAGGGTGATCGTGCAAATCGACGTGGTCAGAGCGGTGAAAAATGTGCAGACAGAGCTGCCAGTTCTTTCGCTCGATGAGCGTGTACCGAGTGAGGTACGGGGAGTTTGAATCCCCCCGACCTTCACATCCGGTGATGATGGTCTTTTTCACCGCCCACCCCCTTCCGATGAATGAAGCACTTTACCGATCGCAGGAAGATTCTGATTAACAAGGCTAACTACCTGATCGTGGTATTCTGAAGGCTTGTTTTTGAAGCCTCTGGACTGGATTATTTTCAGATTATTGAGCGAAATTTCTACTGTCTCTACGGGCTTACCATCTATCCGGGCAGATAGAATTAACGAATTCTCATTTTGATAATAACCTGATGAAAAAACGCAGTGACGTAGTACATCGCCTTCGGTTATAAACTCATCTACCGACTCCAGTACCTTTACCGTAATATCGCCATTACTAAATTCTAGTCCGAAAAACTTTGCTTTTGCCTTTACGTATGCTTCCCGATGATTAACAGCTTTTTTACGTTGTTGAGTTAACGTTAGTTGACGCTGATGCTCCCTTTTTTTATCAACGAGTTTGTCATGGGAAACAACCAGATCAACCGGGCACACGAAATGACTATTCAAGAGGTCTTTTTGAAAGTCACGAAGCATTTTTATGTAATCCACCCAAAGGGTACCATCAGAAACGATGTAATGGTTTCGAATACAAATTTTAACGCTCGGCCAAAGGCCCATTCCAGAAAGTATTTTGTCAGGAGCGTTCCACTGAAAAATGTACTGCAGTAAGCCAGTCTGACCAGCCTTCAATAGCGTTTCTACCTCACTATCCCGTAAAAGACCACAGAAAAAATTCACGGGCGATATACCGTAAAAATCTCCAGTAAACCCGTTTCTCTTTAGAGAGGGAATAACCCGTTGACGTGGATATACTTTATCTGCATGAATTGCACTTCTAAGAGTTGCATTACGACTAGCAGTAGTCGTTAGCCGCAAATGCCCACCAGCCGTCCACGAATCAATGTATCCATTCATAGGATTGGTGGGACAGGAAATCAGGCAAAATTTACCTTCAGGTGTAATCCAATGTTGCATTACCTCCATCACGTGAGACTCAGCTGGTTTGCCAACCTTACCCCACTTCCGGACGTAAAACATACGAACTACCTGCAGGTCCTCAACCGTAGTCAGAATTGCGTAGTAAGCGGCTTGGAAATCTCTATGGAGCCTAGTTTCAACTTTATTAAGGGAACAACTGCATTTAGAACAGACAAAATTTGAACATTCAGCGGTATTAGCAACGATCCAAGTATTGCCGCATTCAAGACAGTTGACTTTGTGTTTCGTCACCAAAGCTCGTTTTTCCAAACAATTAGCAATACCCCAAGCCTTTTGAGCAGGCGTGATGGGTTTGATTTTATTAATCAACGAAACGACTCGTTTTTCAAGCTTAGTTTTCGGCTTCATGACTAGAAAAGGGATAATTCGTTGGAAGTAGCTTTTTTCTGAGCGGCGGTTTCGGCCCGTTTTTTCAACTGGGCCTGCTTTTCGGCGACGGCTTTATCAAACGCGGCTTGCTTCGCCTTTTCCTTCTCCTCTTCCGTCAGCTCTACTACGTGGTTGACGACTACTCGTGCATTGATGGGCTTACCTACTTCGATTTGATCTTCATCGTAGTAGTGCATCGCCATTCCGAAAATCTCATCATCTGCAAAGCCAACGCAACCCGATGCTTTCACTTGATTGAGAATGTAAGTGCAACAGTCGTCGATATTCTTCCCAGGCTTTGCGAAGGTTTCAGCGAAAAGAGAATCCTTTTGGGCCTGACTTTCCAGGAAATTGCGAATAGCAACTTTGAAGAGGTCGGAAACTTTTGCCGACTCAGGCTTTGCTACGGTTACTGTTTTATTTTTGCTCATGGTTCAGACGCTTAAAAATCAGGAAGTAGGAATGAAACTTGCGGGCGTGATTCTGCTTTTTAACAGCCCCTAGGAAACGGTTTCGGGCAATCAGGATGAACATATCCACCCAGCGAAAACCGGACTCTTCGGCCATGTCCATCACTTCTTTGTGAATGGCGTAATTCATGCGGCCGTGACACTGATCCTGACATTTCACAATTAATACCCCTCCTCGTTTCAGGACCCGAGCGAACTCTTTAATACTCGACCGATAGTGTTCCCGTAGTTGGGTCATTGATCGGTACCCGCCGTACTTCCGGTCCATCACGTACGTTTCGCTTTGAACGTGGTTTGAGACGACAAACGGCGGATCAAACATCAGGGAACGGATAGACTTCGTTTTGAGAGGCAACGCCCGGGAATCAGCTTGTATCGCTTCGGCTTTCTTCGGAGCGATGTCGAAACAGTGCTCGGGCCTCGGAATCGTTTGGTAAAAACCGCCGTAGCCGTAGGTCGCGTCGCAGTCAATCCCCCGGGGACAATGCAGCTCGAGTATATCCCGTAGCATTTGATCCTGATCGTACCCGACCGACATGATAGTTTTGTAGTCGAGGGAAAGTTGAACCCCTTTCATTTCAGCCCCCCTTCCGGCAGAACCTGCCCTTTGATTTTTGCATAGGTTCGATTGAGAAGCTCCCAAACCTTATCGTCTTTGAACCTGAAATGACCCGTACCCTTTTTGAAAACTTTGACCTCGAAGAATCCCCAATCGTACCAGTGATTTGTAATGAAGTTATTGAAGCTAGGTACCTCTTTCCCGGTCATTTTTAGGTAGGGATAGGATACTGGCCAGGGCTTATCGTGTTTGGGGCAACCCTTCTCCTTCCATTCCTGCAAATGTTTCTCATCATCAGCTGTGACCTTTGCCAAATCTGCTGCAGAAAGCGAAGCCCGGCGTATGTTGGGAATAGCATCGAAGTTGGTACCAGTGATAAAACAGAGGGCTTTGACCAGGTCCGTAATTTCCTTGTAGTTCCGCCGATCGGTTTCAATTTCAATCTTACCGGATATCCAATTAACCGACGTCAACCCGTTGATGATAAACTTTTTATTAAGCAAATGGCCTTCGTTGGTTTTCCACCCTTCCACCCCGTAGCGGTTTTCGTGGGTGTGTTGAGTGAAGTTATCGACCGCCTCGACGATGGCCTTTTGCATCGTCTGACCCCGTGTGGCGATGATGATTTCAAACATCCGGTAGATGTTCTTAATTGTGAAGGGAAGCTTCTTTTGGGAGTCAATGAACTTATTCAAATCCTTCAAAACCCCTTCCGTCACATACTTTCCTACCTCCAGTTTGGCAAACACATGCTGCCAGGACTGCATCTGTAAACGCTTCAGGAAAAGCTCTTTCGACAGGTCGGTACCGTCTTCGGAGTTTAAACGAATGCTAGCGGAAACACGACCTCCGGACGTACCTACGAGTTCATTCAATTCCCGCCGTACCGTCTCGAACCGATCAAAGCATTTCGCCGCTGCTACATATCGCTGAACCGTTGCCCGGATTTCATCGTAACGCATCAGGCCGTTTTCCTGCGGCTCCTCATCCGCATCGAGGTAAAACCCTTCAAAATCGGTTGATTCACTGACCACGGGTTTATACAACTTGATCAGGCCGATGTCAATTCCGGTAGTACGGTCAGCTCGGGTAAATACATCACCCAGATTTGAAGCCATCCCGTAGTTGTCAATAAGCTTTCCTACCTGACCACGGTACATATTGTATGTATTACTGATCGTCTGATAGTTACACAGAGCGATGATTTCACATCCTTCCGGGGCAATCTCCCAGGCGTGAAGAATATGTCGGTCAGCGTTGCTAAAAGGCGGATTCATGACAATCATGTCGATGTGACTCACGTCTATAGCTTTCACCGTAAAGAAATCCCCTGCGATCACGTCACATTTTAAACTCACCATCCGACGCAGATCAGGATCTTTCTCGCAAGCCAGAATTCCTGTTGCCCCATTCTTTTTCAGGTAGCCAACGATGTGACCAACACCAGCGGAAGGTTCGAGGACAATCTTTCCGTGACAGCCTACTTCCATGCTGTCAAAAACGCCCTCGGGAGTGGGGTAATATTCAATATCAAACAGATTCACTTTCCACCCCCTTCCTGTACCAAGTACTCAATCTTGATTTTAACCAAGTGCTCACCCTTCCGTACCGTGTTGGGTAACTGTTCGCGGCGTAGTAAGGCTTCGGCCTGCGTGGTCCCGATCGTATCGAGCAGAACGGTTTGCCCTTTCGGGTGGGTGGCGTCCGTAACCACGGCCCACCCCTCAGCTGAGTGCGTTTTCATTGCTCACCCCCTTCCACTTCTACAGCCAGGAAGCGAACAACCCCATCCGGGCCGACTGTCATCGGCATGCCGTATTTGATAAAGAGACTATTTGCATCCAGCCAAAACATGGCGTGTTTAGCTTCATGCGTATAATCCATTGAAAGCGAAATAGTAAGCAGGTTATGAAACATCCGCAGCGTGGATTCCTGTTGGTCCATGGCCGCAATACGATTCGCCTCTAATTCGGGTACCTCTTGCCAAAGGGATTTATCCAGTACCGCTTTCATAGATTCCTGAAGACGGGCGGCAAAATTGCGGACGGTCTGATTATAGACTGAGGTACCTTTCAGTTCGTCTATCTTGTCAATTAGAAATTGCATAGCCGTCGTGGCTTCAAGAGCCATTACCAGTTCATGCAGATTTAAAGATTCCGTAAAAACAGGCTGAGCGACCTGCTTTTTAGGCTTGGGCTTGATGAAATTGGCTTTTCTCATTTTGCACCTCCCTTCCCGAAACCGTTGGTCAGAACGGTGTAATACAAGCGAATAAGCCACACGCCGCCGAATCCGGTTACGGATTGCAGGGCAAGAACAACTACTGATTTCATAGATTGATTATGTATTAATTGATTAAAAAGGGTACTCTACTTATTCCGCGTCAATAAGGGTAATCGTGGTTTTTTGCTGACTGCGTTCCTTGCGGGGAATGATCACGTTACGATACTCTCGCTGGACAATGATCTTAGGAGAATCGTCTTTGATGACTCCGGCCAGAACGATGGCATCGGTTAAGCATTTCCCAGTAGCAGTCAGGTTTTCAAAATCCATTTCCGGGCCTATGGAATACCGGGTAAGGATGAACTTTACTTTGCCAGGGTGTCTGTTTCGGGTTTGATAAGTGACCGTCCACTGGTACCGATCGCGGCGTTTCTTGTACGCATGATGGTTTTCCCGTTTGAGTCCTTTTGATCCATTCAGGCCCGGAATAACCTCCATGATGGTGATGGTAGTCGTCATTTTCGTAAATCCCCGATTTCGTCAGGAAACGCCAACTGATTAAACATTTCCCGCATCCGGCTTCTGACTCTGGGCCCGTATATGGCTTCGATCTGGTCTGGGTCGAGGTTGGTAGTAATGTGAATCCGGCCTTTCAGATCAGGACGATTGTAGGCTTTCTGAATCACCTCAGCCATTACGTTTCGTCGGTTTCCGTAGTTGGAAGAGGTTTCTTCCGTTCCCAGATCATCGTAACACCATCCGTACTGCGTATCCCCGTTGAACGGGTTCGGTCTGCCTTTTGCTGGAGTAGCATACTTTTCCAAAGCTTCAACCCCGTCTTGCGTGTAAGCGTCTGAAATATCAGAGCAGGGAACCAGTAGAAAAGCCGCTGACGGATTCGTACGAACTGCTTTCATGGTGTAGGTTTTTCCACAACCAATACCCCCGAAAATGATTAGTCCCTTTTCCAGATCCAACCCGTACCCCTCTGCCCGGTAATCTTTGCTGAAATACAAGGCCAGTGCTTTGATGATGTCTTTGTTGGCCTCAGTGATTCGGAGCGGGAACCCGCATGCCCTGGCATTTTGCTGAATCCACCGAAAGTACTCCTCAGCGGTAACTTTGGGATAGTGAATGTCCCGGAAACAATACGCTGCGTAATTCTGGCGATTAATCAGAGCGGCTTTTTCCTTTCGGACCTCCTTGCGAACCTCATCCATGGCAGTCAGGTAAGGGAAATTTTGAAAGAGGTCTTTCTGTTTGGCCTTTACCTTTAGGAAAATAGCCCGGTCTCCCTGATCTAATGTCACGTCCTTCGCTTCGATCGGATTATAACTTCTTATCAAACCGCTTTGACGTGGAGGGCGGAACACCGGGAGGCTTGAGCCCTGCGTATTTAGCTCCACCGAATTGTTTTTTTGAATAACCTGCTGAATCGTTTTCATTGCCTTTTCCGTCGATTTGGTCTCGTTTTTTGGGGAGGTAGGTTTTCAGCCAATCCCGAAAATTCGATTTCATGTCATTGTCGTCTTTCCAGCGGGGAACCTGACTTTTCAATCTTTCACCTTCGATGAATTCGTTAAGCACACTGGGAAATTCCGGATAAACGTCGAGTAGGTTGTTTGCCTTGATTCCCCGCATCGCCAACACCTGGCACATGTCGTTAGAACTGATTCCGTCGTAAACCTTTTGCCATACTTCCGGCAAAAAGGGGGCCGCCGCAACCGGGGTTTGTTTTTGAATACCTTCCGCTTTTTTTGAAAGATAATTTTCTGAAAAATCGCTTTCGTCCTCGCTTTGGTTGGTAGGTTGGTAGGGATGTTTTATTGTTTTATTTAAATGGGTTTCGTTGGCGGTTTCGGGTCCGGTTTCGTCTGCGGTTCTATCTGGAACCTCATTCGGTACCGCATTCATACCCTTTGCGGTTCTACCTAATACCGCACCCGGCACCGCAGAGCCCACAAAAAACTTAGCTTTAGCATAGTCGCCACGACCCTCTTTAAGCGTAATAAAACGGTTCTCAACTAACCAACGACGGCACTCCAGATAATTCTTTTTGCCCAAGCGAACCTTACTAATCAAGCGGTCGTATTCAATCTCAACCTCTCTCCACTTGTTACGATTGACTGAATCCAGGACGGCGAAAAACAGACTGGCATGGTCTCCCTTATACCCTTCCAGGTATGGAGCTTCATCCCAAAAACTGTTGATGATTTCGATATAATTAAACCCCGCCATGCCTTTAATTGCTCACTAACGATTATTGATACACGCCGACTACTTTCTTACCACTTAATGGTAATGGGAAAACCGGGAGTACGTACTTGCGACACCATGTATCCCATCCCTATTAACTTCCTTTGAACAGGACCGCTCAGATTGTATACGATCAGTTCAAATTTTTCGGCCTCAGCCGCTTCCGAGATTTTCCCAATAATCACGTCGTACTCCTTCTGATCGAAAGCATCTTTGCTGGCCTTTGTAGTGGCCTTCTGTGCTTTCTGTCTTGCTTCGTTTGCTGTCATTGGATTGATGTTTAAAAGTGAAAAATGGGCGGGTTTGAGTAGGGACATATTACACGTTTGTAGTACGTACCGCCCTCCGTGCTTCGGAAATCAAGCTGTGGCTCTTAGAGGAATTGCACCTATGTTTCCTTTTGATCGTCGATACGTCGAATCCAAAGTCGGCTTGCTAACTAGCCGAAGGAGCCTGATAATGGAAAAAGAAACACTCCCTATCAGCAGGGCTAAAAGCGAGTGTGTAACTACTCTGAATATTTGAAGCGGGGCCAGCCGCCACCGGCCACCGCTTCAGCAACCCTCCGCCAAGGATTGCTATTTTTTACGAGGCTTACGAGGCCGCTTCGGCTTCTGCTCGGGTTCCTCTTCATCGAGGGGGTCGGGATCTTCTGTGGCCGACTCTTGCTCCCCAGTCTCCCCTTCATCCGGATTCTCCTCGTTCACATCCTCGTGATCAATATCCTCGACCACCCCTGAATCGTCTTTCGGCTGATCACCGGAGCCTAGCAGGAACGGACCTTTCGAGTCATCATCGATGGGCTCGTTTTGCATCCGCTGCTGTTCTTCATAGGCCCGTTGTTCTTCGATGGAAAGCTGCATATCCTTACCCGACAGCCGCTCCGTTTTTATGACCTCACCCGTTTCCTCATCCACCCACTCCCAAATGCCCAGTAACAGGTTTTTACGCTTGCGGGCGTAAATCTTACGATGTTCCCACCCATCCTTAATTTGCCGCGACAGGATATTCATATTCGCCGCAAGCCCGTCGATTTTCGACTTATACTGGCTCCCGCTGGCTTTCTTTTCCTCTTCCAGTTCCGATTTTTCGACCGTCTTTTCAGCGAGCGAAATGGCCAAGTTGTTCTTTTCTTCCTGGGAGTAGAAATACTTGATTTCTACGTATTCCTTGAGTTCAGACATGGTGACAAGATTTGATATGTTCGTAAATCCAGATAAAAAACAAGTGGACGTAAGCGTAGGAGAACAAAGCAATGATCAGGTAGGTAGTGACATTCTCCCAATCCAAGCTTTTAAAGAATCCTTTACGCCTGCGGATGAATCGTTTAAGCGTTTTCATTTTCATAGAATTGGGGGAAGAGTTTGTCGAGTTCAGGAAGCTCAGGATTGATCATGTAATGCAAAACCTGATCGGGGACGTGCTCGGCTAGATGCTTTGCCAAACGTTTCCAGGCCTCACCCCATTCGCGAACCCCTTCAATGGCTTTACGAATCTCCTCCATTTTGTCTGTTAGCCCCCAGGTATGGTATTCCGCATCGCTGTTTGAACTCAGGGCATCTTCTCCCCCTTCCAGCCCCTTTAGTTCATTCTCGGTTTTTCCTACTGCCCGTTCAATGGAGCGAATCGCCTCGATTACCTTATCAATTTTCCCGCATTGCCAGGTGATTGGATCGGGAACGTTAAAAAGCCTTTCGCTCATGGCGACACCCGTAGCGGCTTTGATATCGTCGATCTTCATTACTCCTCCCCTCCTTCGATATGCATGGCCGGAAGTTCCCGCAGGTACCATTCTGGAACGTCACCCGAAATGATTCCTAAATGCCCCTCTTCCGCGAAAGAGTCAAAGCCCGGGAAGTTCTTCGTATCGAGAATATCCTTGAGGGTTTGCAGGGCCATACGGTAGCGATAGTGTCCAGCGGCCAGTACCTCTTCCGGGTAGTAGACAACGATGGGCAGGTACGGCGGGCAGGTTTGCAGGGCGATACAGAAAACCCCAGTGAACTTCCGGCCCGTTACGTTCTGCATAACGTCCAGATACATTGCCTCAGCCATGGGGTAGTCGAACTTGGCGGCATCGTAGAGAAACTTCTTAACCGACTCAGCCGACGTGGTTTTCAGCGAAATCACTACGTTAGCCCCGATGTTCTCTTCCAGATTGAACGCATCCGGACGAACCTTCACCTGAATTCCTGTCTCGGGATCCGTCCCGTAAAAAGAGGTTTCGTACATGGCCCCTTTCATCAAAGCGGGAAGAATACCGCCGCCGTAGGTTTCGTAGTGGCGACGAATGAGGCGGGCCTTCAGAAAAGAATCGTTATCAACTGAAATTTTACCAGCCCGTTTCTTCAGCTCCTCGATGTACGCCTTCTTTCCGTCGATCTTTTTGGTAGAAAGGCCCATACGCTTCAATGACTTGCGAGCGTAAGAAACGAGCGGCTTACCCTTCGCTTTACCCACTTTGCGGGTTTGCTCTTCCCAGAACGTGATCATTTTGTCGCAACCCTCGATAGAACTCATCGAGGCTTTCGGCTCGACTACCAGCTGATCAAACTTATCTGGCTCCAGAAAGGCTTGATGAATGAAGGTGCCGAGGTCAAACGCCTTTTTCTCGGGCCGCGTCACGGGCTCATTAAGATAGCACCAGTAGTGTAGCGGCGTTTTCATCACCTGTTTCAGTGCCGAACTAGAGGTGGAGGGAGTAGCCAGGTACGTTTCCATCGGGTCAGCAATGGCCCGGCCATTCATGCAGAGGTTCGCCGGGTCCAGAACCAGCGGCTTTTTATTCGCAGTAGTTTTTAAGCCAATAATAAAATCGGTAAGGTCGGTAAACTCACCAGCCGCCATGCGGTACGGGTTGAGTTCCTTGTCAGACAGATCGGCCGTAGCCAGATTATTGAGGATATCGGAGAAATCAGGAGAAGCATTCATCAGAGTAGAAAATAAAGGCCCCGACTCAATCCAGCGGGCAAAGCCTGCCGAATGAGATAAATCCTCCATGATTGAGTCGGGACTGAATGGCTTAGTTATGAAGATGAACAATCAGCGGCTTGATTGACCAAATGTCAGAGAGGTTCGAATTCGTCTTATTACGACGTTTGCCGAGGTACTTAATTTCGAGCGGCGTTCCCTGTTTTACAAGGCCATTATTGATGGCGTTTTCCAAAGCGGCAACCAGACGCTTTGAACCATTGCGAACCTGTTTCGCACCATCGGCAGTGGGTTCAATAAAGTGTACACAGGGTAGCGGCAGGACATTACCGGGATTTTGCTGATCAGGCACGTAATCAACTTCCTGTTTAAGAAAAACTACCCGTTTGGTTTCACCCTCTTTTTCTGGCGTCCAGTATTCTGAACTCAAATCGAAAGGAAGGGCCGTATGGCCATCCAGATCAGGAACCTCACCACCGAGCAAATCAATGGCCGGAATGGACATTCCCAAGCTATTGCTCACCGGAGCCAGCCCCGTTTCGGTTTCAACCGTTTCTACTTCTGCGATACCATCGTTTACTGATTCAGTTTTCATCGTGTTATGTATTAATTGATTAAGAAAAAAAGCGAAAGAAGTTTTACCGAATTCGGCGTTTTTGCCGATGTACGTTTTTCAGAAATTCATCAAATCCGGGAGGATCGTTGGGCCGTTTTGGTACCGAAAACCAGAAGTAAAGCGATGCTCCTATAAGCCCTGCGATAGCTAAAATTTGAACTAGTTCCATCGGTGGAAGTCGTTGTGAGCTTGCAGGTTCTTCCAGTCGTTTTCAATGCCTTTGATAGCCTTAGCCACTTTATCTTCCAGATTGTTGTAGCAATTTTCCAACTGAGCTGAAGCACTTACGACCAGCTCGAACATATCCGAAGGGTCTTCGGTGGCATTTTGGGCGGTGACAAAGATTTTAATCCAGTCCACTTCGGTTTGCTGCGGATGATTTTCGTCAGTCAGGTACACGAAAATCGTTACGTCAGCCCGGCATAGTTTTTCATCGAGATCAGTAGAGAAGCCACCCACCTCAGCGGTAATTCCTTTTTCCTGCCAGTATTCCCGAAGTCCCTCAGCCCAAGCCTGGGGGGAAACCTGCAAACTATTCAGCAGTTTGGTTCTTACAGTAGAGTTCATACATTTGTGTATTAGTATTAATTGATTATTTTCCCGAAACCCGCTGGCTCCTGGTAAGCGGGTTTTTTATTGGCTCACCACCACGGAGGTAGGCTTGTAATTGCTCCAGCGTATAGCGAATCGCACCGCCGTTCTGTATCCCCTCTAGCTCCCCACTTTTACGAAGCGTATTGATGGCTCTTGCGTTGGGCTTACCATCATGGGTAAAAAAACGCAGGTATTCCGCCGCCTCTTCTGCCGTGAAGACTTTTTGCTGAGGGCTATCAGGAAATGTTGATTTGTACTCCCTGATTGCTTCATGGGCCGCCAGCTTGAGCATATCCTGTAACTCATGCGGCTGTAGGACAATGATCTGCGTGTTCATACATTCAGGCGTTAAGAATGGAATCAATTCGCTGTTGGTGAGCCATTTCCGCTTTGCGGTGACGATCCACCAACACTTCAATACTATCAAGCAACCGTTGTTCCTGTTTCAGCGACATCGGCTTACTGCCCCCCAAGACAGAATTGATGTAAGCGGGCGAAGTGGACATTATTTCCGCTAGCTTATTCTGGCCGCCGCAACTCTCTACCTTCAATTTCAGAGCAGTAAGACTTTTCTGATCCATGATTTTCGTTACTTTAGCAGTTAATTAAACCGTTCATCTATTTGTTAATTCAAAGGTTGGAATTTATTTCCAAATCGCAAAGCATTTAAGGAAATTATTTCCAATTTTTTTCCCCGAATTATGAATCCATTCGAAAAAACAGGCAAGAGAATTGAAGAGGCACGATTAAAAATGGGTCTTAATAAAGTCCAGTTTTCAACGGTATCCGGCATAGATAACTCACTACTAGGCAAATACGAAAGAGGGGCAAAAGAACCGTCTAAGAATGATTTGAAGAAAATAGCGGCTGTCACTGGCCTGCCGATGGCTCATTTCCTTGAAGAATCGGAAATAAAT
Organism: Siphonobacter sp. BAB-5405; assembly: GCF_002872335.1. Classification (GTDB taxonomy): domain Bacteria; phylum Bacteroidota; class Bacteroidia; order Cytophagales; family Spirosomataceae; genus Siphonobacter. The sequence continues at coordinate 75,305 of NZ_NJAG01000019.1, forward strand.
TCCAATAACGGAATCTCTCATGCTACGCCTACCCAGGTTGCTGCTCAGTTCGGTCCAGGCTACGTGCCCTATTATGATATTGAAGCGACGATGGGGAAAGTTGAGATGTTCGAAGATTTTCCGGAGGTACCCACAGGCTACATCTATGCTCCAGAGTTCACCGGCTGCAAAGCATTGCGGGCCTGGGGAGATAGCATGTACACCCGCATCATGCCAGGTGCCGTGCTCTTTCTATATTATATGGAAAGTAAAAAGTACATCGACTACGGGCAGATCTATCTGATCGTAGCAGATGGGCTACGGATGGTGAAGTATATTCAGAAGAACGATAATAACGAACTGGTTACTTTGGTATCTGAAAACAAAACCTACCCTCCTTTCGAGATTGAGAAAAAAGACATTCAGCATCTTTTTCTTGTGAAAGGCTACTGGAACCAGCTCACAAACTAGCATCAATAAAATTGGACATTATTTCCATATTAGAAATAATGTCCAAAAATTCCGCCTCTATGATAAGACTATTTACCTTACTTACGTGTATTGTTCTTTTTAGCTTCAGAGGTCCTGAGCCAGAAAAAGGATCTAATACGATTTCAGTAGCAACCTCCTTATCCGAGGAGGATAATTATAAAGCAGCCGGCAGGTACCTACAGGGACACGGCTACGAGCTTGCCAAAACGGAGAAAGATTTCGGCATCATCGAAACGAAGGGTAAGCAGATCAAAACCGGATCGTTCCCCTACTTCCTTTCCATCCATGTTACAGTCGTAAAAAATGTGGTTCAGTTCGTGGGATACGGCTGGGGTAGTGATCCACGTATGGCCGGTAAGGTAAGCAAGAGCAAACGAGCCCCAGAATTTTTTGAAGCATTGAACCAGGCGGCAACAGAGTTTAGCCAGGCGGCTCAGGGAGAAGTGTCTTATTCGACGAAGTAAAGTAAAGAGGGCATTTTTTAGGAATGTTTCTGCAATGTTACAATAAGCCCTTACATATGCCTATATAAAGTTCTAATTATTAATGGTTTACAGATCAGGTTGCCTTTCCACTCTGCAAAAAGTGCCGTTATTTTGTTGCATTGAACCTAAATCTATCGGCTTGAAATCCATTTACGTTATTCGTCTGATTGCCTTTTGGGCCCTGCTGACTAGCTGCGTTCATTCCGCTTTTTCCCAGAACTGTCCGGCTCCCGCCTTTCAGCCTTCCACGCAAAATGGAGTTATCAACTGGCAGCAATTCCCGGATTTCACCTTGCCTTTCACGCTGATTTATAGTGGACCGCGGTTAAACGATACCCAACAAACGCCCCTGCGTAAGGGGTTTACGCACCTGGCGGCTTTTACCGGAGCGGACGGCAATCTGCCCAGGGCCAATCGGGCTTTGTTGTGGTACGGAACCGCTACGGGGATTGGGCAACCCTGGGATGTACTCGAATCGCCCTGGGCCAATGACCTCAACCGATACCGCGATAAATGGGCCACCGAGATGCGAGCCTTTGCCAATTTGTTTAACGACTCGCGGGGGAAAGCTTTTCCGGAAGCAGACATTCTCATGGCTGATATTGAGCGGCATTACAATACGAATGATAGTATACTGAGTCTTAAACGTCGCAAGCTGGTTCCGCCTCCGTATAGTCAACTCAACGATGCGGCCTTTCTGACGCGGTACCAACGAGATATGCAGAATTTGTACGCGGCTCCCCTGAACTACCTCCGGGAAAATGGCCTCAGTACTTCGACGAAACTTACCGCCTACGCCGATACGCCCATCCGAAATACGTTTCTGAATATTGACGGAAATAGCTGGCAGGACTGGACCAGCAACGTCGAACGCATCCATTACCTGACCAAAGACACGTTGACCAATACGGTGGGTGGGTGGTTCTATAACCGGCAGGATTTCCTGCTGCCGTCAGCGTACTACCTCTACGAGTATCCGAATCCGTACGCGGGAAATTATCTGGCGTATCTGCTTTTTCAGGTGGAAGCCAATAAAGCCTGGTCTTCGAAAGACATTATCCCCATTGTCTGGTTACGCTACACGGGGAACTGGATCAACCAGCCCATCCGTCCGTGGATGGCCGAAGCTACCGCTATTTTTCCGTTTTTTGCCGGGGCAAAAGGCTTATGGCTTTGGGAAAGTCCGGGTAACTCAGGCGTAAATGAAAACCTGGCGAATTACGAATATTTCGTTCAGGGCCTGTACCGCATTTCCCAGTTCAAGGATTTTTTCACGGGCGGAATGGCCTACACCCCCAAATCCGCCCGCGATCACTTTGCGGATCAGGACCCCATCTGGCGGGGTATCATTAAAAACAATCAGATCCTGATTGCGGCTCACAATCCCTACGCGGCAGAAAATGAGCCCACTACGATTACGGCAGAGGTTGGCAACTGGAAACAAACGCTCACCTTACGCGGTCGGGAAACGCTCCTGTGTACGTATGATCTGCCCGAATCGGCATTGAGTCTGCTGGATTTTAAACCCACTCCCAATCCGGCTTCAAACCAACTTACGCTCGATATTTTCTCCTCCCAGAATCGCAGCGTCCGCGTACAACTGGTGGCCTTGTCGGGTCAAACCGTACACGAGCAGTCGGTCAGCCTTGGGAGTGGTTCCACTACCCTATCACTTTCTGTACAAAATCTGGCTCCTGGCATGTATTTAGTACGGCTCTGGGATGGAACGCATTCCGTTAGCAAGCGGATTATCGTCCGTTAATTTCCGAGGAATCGTCAGCGGAACGCTGTCACTTCTCGATTTTTCATACGCTTTCATCTACCTTCTATTGCCATGAATCGCCTTGTCCACGAAAGTTCTCCCTACCTCCGCCAGCACGCCCATAACCCCGTCGATTGGTATCCCTGGGGGGAAGACGCCCTGCGAAAAGCCCGTGAAGAAGATAAACCCATCCTGGTCTCGATTGGCTACTCGGCCTGCCACTGGTGCCACGTCATGGAGCGGGAATCCTTCGAGCAGGAGAGCGTAGCCCGGCTTATGAACGAACATTTTGTTTGTATCAAAGTAGACCGGGAGGAACGCCCGGACGTGGACGCCATTTACATGGACGCAGTACAGGCCATGGGGATTCGGGGCGGCTGGCCGCTCAATGTGTTTCTCATGCCGGACGCCAAGCCTTTTTACGGCGGAACGTACTTTCCGGCCCGTAACTGGATGAGCATCTGCCAGCAAATTGGGGAAGCATTCCAGACGCAGCGTCAAGCTCTCCAGGATTCAGCGGAAGGATTTACCAAGAACATGCATTATTCGGAAACGGAAAAATACGGACTGCCCGTACCCACAGGTCTGCCCGTTGACTTCACCCCGGAAGAACTCAAAACAACGTATACCAAACTGGCCGCTTCCTTTGACGTCGAACGCGGCGGTACAAAGGGAGCCCCCAAGTTTCCGATGCCCGTCATCTGGCTATTTGCCCTCCGGTATTTCCAGCAGACGTACGAACCGGAAACCATACAAGCCGTACGCCATACGCTCGATCGCATGGCCCTGGGCGGCATTTACGATCAGATTGGCGGCGGATTTGCCCGGTACTCCACGGATGGCGAATGGTTTCTGCCCCACTTCGAGAAAATGTTATACGACAACGCCCAGCTCATGAGCCTGTATTCGGAAGCCTGGCTGGCGACGAAGGAGCCGTTGTACAAACGGGTCGTGTACCAAACCGTCGAGTGGCTTCAGCGGGAAATGACTCATCCCGAGGGTGGTTTCTATTCGGCACTGGATGCGGACAGCGAAGGAGAAGAAGGCAAGTTTTATACCTGGACGAAAACGGAGATTCTGGAAATTCTGGGGCCGGTCTGGGGTGAACTGGTATGTGACTATTTTCAGGTGACCGGAGAAGGCAACTACCACGAAGAGTCGAGTGGACACGCTACGGGCAAGAATATTCTCTTTCCCCAGCGTACGCTCGAATCCTTTGAGCAGAAGCACGAATTGATTTCCGGACAAATGGATGGACTTTTCGAGAAGTTACAGCAGATTCGTGATTCCCGTATTCACCCAGGACTTGATGATAAGATTCTGACTTCCTGGAATGGTTTGATGCTGAAAGGACTCGTCGATGCGTACCGGACCTTTGGCAAAGGGGAATTTCTGGCTCTGGCTTTACAGAATGCTCAGTTCATCAAAGATCGTCTGCTGCAGGACGGACAGCTTTTTCATTCCTACAAAGAAGGTCAGGCCCGCATTCCGGGTTTTCTGGAAGATTACGCCGCCGTAGCGGATGCCTTTACCCATTTATACCAGGCCACCTTTGATGAAAGCTGGTTACGACTAGCCGAACAACTGGCTGATTATGCCATTTCGCATTTCTGGGACGAAGCCGACGGTCTGTTTTTCTTTACCGATCGTACCGTTTCAGATGCGTTGATTGCTCGTAAGAAGGAGTTGTTCGACAACGTCATTCCTTCCTCCAACAGTATCATGGCGACGGCTTTGTACACGCTCAGTCTGCTGCTCGATCGGCCCGATTTTGGCGAGCGTTCCCATCAAATGCTGCAAAAAGTTAAGGGCCTGTTAGCGAGTAATCCGGAGTTTTTACCCCATTGGGCCAGTCTGGCGAGTTATCACAGTACCCCCACCGTTGAAATTGCGATTGTGGGTCCATTGGCACAGGAATACCGTCGGCAACTGGAATCGAAATACTTACCCAACAAGGTGCTTACGGGGGCTGAACAATCCGGTACCCTCCCACTGTTACTGCACCGCGATTCGACGGAGGGTCGAACCATGGTGTATGTCTGTTACAACCGAGCCTGTCAGCTTCCCGTGGATTCGGTAGCGGCGGCCTGGGAGCTGGTGGGATAGCTGCTGGTTTTTAGTTGATAGAAACGAAAAGGTAGTAAAGACTTGATGGGATAGGTCTTTACTACCTTTTTACAGGCAGCTTAGGTACTTTGAAGCCTTTCTCTAGGTGCCCAGCGGATTTTTGTCGGGTTGGGATTCGCCGTCACTTTCCGTGTCGGCGTTGATTTTTTCGGCGATTAATTCTTTTTCTTCCGAGTTGGCTTCCAGTTCGTTTTGCTCCTGCTCCTGTTCGGCTTTCGGATTATAGGTCAATTTTATAAACATCGGGAAGTGATCCGAGCCAATACCGGGCAACCGCTGGAGCTGTAGCAGTTTAAAGTCCGAGGAACAGAACACGTGATCGAGCGGAAAACGCAGAAAAGGAATCTTGGCGTGAAACGTACTGTAAAATCCCCTGCCCCGCCGGGGGTCTAGCAAGCCACTGGTTTTTAAGAACAGATCCGTCGTATAGCTCCAGGCCACGTCGTTCATATCCCCCGCCACAATCACTGGAATAGCCGATTGCTTGGCTTCCCGTCCTACCATCAGTATTTCCTTGTCCCGTTCGGTTGATCGTGGGTTTTCCTGCGGTACAGGCGGAGTCGGGTGCAGACAATACAGCTGAATGGGCTCGTCGGAACGCAACCAGACTTTGGCGTGAATGGACGGGATGTCCTCTTCCACCAGAAACTTCACCGACGCATCCGTCAGTTTCAACCGCGAGTACAGCAACATACCGTACGTGTTGTCAATCGGCTTGAGCACCCGGTGCGGGTAGGATTCGTGCAAGGGCCGCATTTGTTCGGCCCACCACTGGTCCGTTTCAGCCAGCAATACAATATCGGGCTCCATCTGATCAATCAAACGCAGTAGTTTTTCCGATACTCGATTGTACTGATAGACATTCGAAATCAGCAGACTGAGGCTACGGTCGGGCTGGGTATCCCGCTGACTTAGCAACTGCTTCCGGGCCAGGAATGTATACGGAAAGAGTTGATAAAAGAGATAAATCAGATTCAGGCCCAGTATGCCCAGGGTAATCCAGGTCAGGGGCTGTGAAGTTTCCCCCCAGAAGGCCCAAAGCACAATGAAGAGTAAATTCAGCACAAATTTCTGGCTGCGGGGATACTCGAAAACGCGAAAAGTCCAATGATCGCTTCGAATCAGGGGGATTAGCGAAAAAAGAACAATTACGTAAGAACCAATGGTTAAGGCAATTGACATATACTTAGAAAATACGAGCACGGCAGTTTGCTCTTGGGGTTAATCGTTCTTCTTTAAAAAAGTTTAAAAATTCGTTAGATAACTCTTTCTATGTCAGAGCAGAGTTGTATTTTACCCATGTTTTAGTTACTCTTCACGCTACCTCATTTACCTCAGTCTTTATGAAAAACTCCCGGCGTACCTTTCTTCGCACCATGGGCGGCTCGGCGGCGGCACTCTCGATGGCCTCCTGGATGCCCCTTAAGGCTCTAGGCTCGGCTTTCTCCCCGAATGATACGATTCAGGTCGGACTCATCGGAGCCGGCATCATTGGTCACTTTGACGTGGACACCATTCTTCAAGTGCCCGGCGTAGAGCTGGTAGCCGCTTGCGACTTGTACGATCCCCGCCTGGTACGAGCCAAGGAAAAATGGGGTAACCACCTATATACGACTCGTGACTACCGCGAGATTTTAGCCCGTCCGGATATCGACGCCGTCATTGTAGCCGTTCCTGACCACTGGCACGATCACATTTCCATCGCTGCTCTGGAGGCTGGCAAGCACGTCTATTGCGAAAAACCGATGGTTCATCACATCGAGGAAGGTGCTGCCGTAATCGCCGCCCAGAAAAAATCGGGAAAGGTATTTCAGGTGGGCAGTCAGGCTGCCAGTTCGGTAGGTGTGCTCGAGGCTCAAAAGTACATAAAAGACGGAGCTTTAGGAGAAATTTCTTTTGTAGAAGCCACCAATGACCGTGTGGACGCTCTGGGAGCCTGGCAATATACCATTCCTTTTGACCTGGACCCGAAACAGGTGGACTGGGACCGTTACCTGGGGGATGCTCCGAAACGGCCTTTTGAGGCCCATCGCTTTTTCCGCTGGCGAAACTATAAGGAATACGGCACAGGTGTGGCGGGCGATTTATTCGTACACCTGCTCACCACGCTGCACACCATTACGGGCTCGACAGGACCCAACCGAATTTTTGCTTTGGGTGATTTAAATTACTGGAAAGATGGCCGCGACGCCTACGATCTGGTAACAGGCGTGATGGATTACCCGAAAACGGATCAGCATCCCTCCTTTCAGTTTTTCACACGAGTAAATCTGGCCGACGGCGGGGGTGGTTCCCACCGCAGCCGGATTGTAGGAACGGAAGGTTCGCTGGAATTAAATGGAGATGGTTTTGTGCTGCGTCGCTTCAAACGCCCGCAAGCACCGCCTTTCAGTCTGAACTACGACGCCCTGATCACCTACCCCAAGGCGATGCAGGAAGCCTTCTTGAAGGAATACGACGCTAAGTACCCCAAGGATAAGTTTAGTCGTGGAGTCGAAAAACAAACCGATATTGTCTTCAACGCTCCCGAGAAGTACAACGCCCGGCTGTCTCACATGGAAGTCTTCGTGAAAGCCATTCGGGAAAATAAACCGGCCCTGGTTAAAGAAGATGCGACGTTTGGCTTGCGGGCGGCGGCTCCATCACTGGCCTGTAATTTGTCGGTAGAAAAGAAAAAGCCCATTGCCTGGGATCCTGATCAAATGAAAATTGTTGGATAAACCGAAAAGCCACTCCTTTGGGCGTGGCTTTTCTTTGTTATTATGAAAGATCGAATATTAGTCCTGGTTCGGCACGGTCAATCCGAATGGAACCTTGAAAATAGATTTACCGGGGAAGTAGACGTGGAGCTTACCACGCATGGTCGGGACGAAGCCCGCCTCACGGCGTTAAAACTCAAAACCATTTCTTTTCAGGTCGCCTTCACTTCAGCCTTGAAGCGAGCTCAGGAAACACTGGCTATTATCCTCGAAGATATTCAGCAAACGTCCATTCCCGTGCATCAATCGGCTGCATTGAACGAACGTAACTACGGGGATTTGCAGGGACTCAACAAAGCCGAAACTGCCGAAAAATACGGTATCGAACAGGTAGCCTTATGGCGAAGAAGTTACGACGTAGCCCCGCCCGGCGGCGAAAGTCTGAAAATGACGCAGGAGCGGGTGCTACCTTACTACCAGCAAAAAATTGTACCCTGTTTGCAGCAGGGGCAGAATGTGCTGATCGTGGCTCACGGCAATAGCCTTCGGTCGTTGGTGATGGATCTCGAACACTTAAGCGAGCAGGCCATCTCGCAGGTAGACATCCCGACGGGAGCCCCCCGCTTCTACCATTTCGATGAACACATGCAACTGCTCAAGGCCGATTACCTGACCGAATCGCACTAAGCCGTCACGGTACTTAATACTTTGTTGAGAAGGGCTTTGAGGTCTTTCTCAACAAAGGGCTTATTCAGAAAATCGTTCATTCCCAGCTTGTGGTACCGTTCCTGTTCTTCCGCCGTAATCTGGGCGGTGAAACCGATAATGGGAACTGAGGATTTTTTATTATCCCCGTGCGTACGGATTTGCCGCGTTAATTCGACCCCGTCCATGACCGGCATCTGAATGTCTGTAATGACCAGATCAAAGGGATGGGCATCGAACATCTCGTACGCAATCTGTCCGTTTGTAGCCTGTTGGAAGGTTACGTTTTTCTTCTTCAAAATGGTACCAAGCAGTAACAGATTCATCTTGTTGTCATCCACAATGAGTACCTGTTTTTCCTGCAACAATTCATGAATTTCCCGTTCTATACTGGAGCTATGCGTATTCATTTCTGATTGGGTGGTTAATTCCATTGGAATGTCAACTGAAAAAGTGGACCCTACCCCTAACTCACTCGTTACTTTGATGGTACCCCCGGCTAATTCAACAATGCGTTTGCAAATCGCTAATCCCAGGCCTGTACCGACCGACCGTTCCACTTTTGAATCGTGTTCCAATTGCTGGAAATCATTGAAAATAATTCCTAAATTCTCTTTCGAAATGCCGATTCCTGTATCCTTTATTTGAAAACTCCAGAGTACCTGATTTCCCATAATCGGAGCCAGCGAAGAACTTAACGTTACTTTACCCCCCACAGGCGTAAATTTAATAGCATTGCTTAATAAATTCATCAATACCTGTTTCATTCGGAAACCATCGCCTAGCAAGGTTGCTTCCGCCTCATACTTTAGTTCGCTACGTAAGGTAATGTTTTTTTTATCAGCCTGTATACCAAGCATTGCCACCATTTCCTGACAAATCAGATAGGGTTGAAACGGTTTCTGACTCAGTTCAATCTTTCCACTTTCTAGTTTTGAAAAGTCCAGAATATCGTTGACCAGCGTCATTAATATGCCCGAAGATGAGCGAATGGCTTCCAGTTTAGGCTGTTGTTCTTTCGGTAAATCTGTCTTAACAATCTGTTCCGAAAATCCAATAATTGAATTCAGTGGCGTGCGGATTTCATGACTAATAGTAGCCAGAAAGTCGCCTTTCATTTTGGCGTACTTCGTTACCTGCCGGCTGTATTGTAATAAAGAAATTTCATTTCTGTACAATCGCCAGATCGTGTATAATATACTGCAGGTTAGAAAGAAAATGATGGCGATGCTGCCCTGAGAAAGGAGGTTTAACTCCTGCACATCGGTAAGAGTACCGGCTAGCAACTGCTTTCGCTGCAATTCTGCTTCTTCCGCTTCGCTCTGTTTTAGTCCGGTCAGTGACCCTTGTAGTTTTGAAAAAATCAGGCCGTTTAGCCGTAGTAATTCTTTTTCCGTTGCATTTAGCTCTTTTCGGTACGCCAGTAAATCCTTGTAATAATTATCCATTGCCCGCAGATTCGTTTCGTATAGGGCGGCAGTTTCCTCAAGCAGCGAATTTGATTTATTACGGGTCGAAGAAACCTGAATCTGGTTATTATACGAACTTTTATTACTGATTGCTTCCGCCAGGCGACCCCACAACTTTTTACGGGAACGTTGTTGCGTAACTTTTACTGAATCAACTTTAACAACTTGTTCTGAACGTCTGACTTTTACTTTAGGCTTAGGTACAACCATCGGTTGTCGTTCTTCGCGAATAGCAATTTCTTTCGTTGAAAGAATCAATAAACTATCGGTAAGTGTTTTAAGATACGAAAACTCTTTATTCTTATCTTTTTTCTGAGTTAGCAGCTGATTTACGTCTGTTGGTAATGTCCTTTCATTTTTCTGATTTTTAAATTCTTCCAGTATCTTCGACACCGTGGCAAGTTGCGATACAAACTGCCGGTGATAGACCGTATCCCCTGTAACCGTAAATAATCGACTATTATTTTCAGCGATGTACAGAATAGAGATACACGTATCTATTTTCTGATAGTTATTTTTGATATTACTCAGGCCCTCAATGTTGTGTTTAACTACGTTCGCTTTATTCTTACGCACCAGCACAATGAGGGCGAAAGTCGATAAGATAAGCAGTAGAAAAGCTAGCCAAAGAAAACGTTTACCAACGGTTGTTTTTGTATCTTTCTCCATCTCCTGTCAAACAAATACTACAAGCATAGTGATTTATACTCAAATATTTAATACTTAACTAGCGTTAAAAATCAACGTAACTCAAAAGTAGTAAGTTTTCAATCATGCTTTACTGCAAATAAAAAAAACAGCACTTTAAAAAGTGCTGTTTTCATAGAAAATTACTTTTAGCTTAACCTTTAATACGATCTTGATTTTCAGACAGAAAAGCAGCCCAACTTCCTTTTTTAGCCTGTTTTATACCTAGAGCTTTTTTACCCTTATTAGAGGCTAATGTGTTTTCGTGATAGTAATGACAAATCGCTACGCCCAGGGCATCCGTAGCATCGAGTCGCTCGCCTTCAAGCTTCATTTTCAGAATACTCTCCAGCATATACGATACCTGCTCTTTGGAAGCGTTTCCATTGCCTGTCACCGACTGTTTTACCGTTTTGGGTGAATACTCTACGATCGGTATCTGCCGGGCCAGAGCAGCGGCCATGGCGACCCCCTGAGCACGACCCAGCTTTAACATGGATTGTACGTTTTTACCAAAAAAAGGAGCTTCGAGGGCCATCTCATCCGGCGAAAATTCGTCGATGATGCCCGTGATCCGCTCAAAAATTTTACCCAGTTTTAACTCATGATTGTCGTACTTGGTGAGATTAATAACGCCGTACTGCAATAGCGTAATGTTCCCCTTCTCCACTAAAATCAATCCGTAGCCCATGTACCTTGTGCCGGGGTCAACGCCTAAAATGATCTTTTCTGCCATAGCTTTGCAAAGGCTTTCCCAAAGAATATACGGAGCACTCTGCCCTTCGTATGCTTTTTGTCAGCCTTATTCCTATGCAAAATAACGTCAATTACGCGGCTTTTCGCCGATTTTTTCTCTTTCTGCTGCGGTGGGTACTACCAATAGTGATTATCTGGCTGGTGATCCGTACGCTTCAGCAAAAACAACAGGATCTGGGTAGCGTGTGGGAAGCCATTCAGGGGGCTTTTACCGGGCAAAATGGCTGGTGGCTGGGCCTGACCATACTCCTCACGGCGTTGAACTGGTCGATTGAAGCCTGGAAGTGGCAGGTACTCGCCCGAAAACTGGAATCCCTCAGTTTTTATACCGCATTGCGGGGCGTACTGGCTGGACAGTCCCTGGGTTTTATTTCGCAGGCCAATGTGGGCGACCTGACTGGTAAAATGGGATTCTTACAGGCGAAAAACCGCCTTAATAGTATTGGAGCTTTTCTGCTCGGTAGTACGCTGCAGTTTCTGGTGACGTTATTCGCGGGTACGCTGGCCTATACTTATTTCCTGTACCGCATGCCCGAACGTCCCGGGGTGGGGCACTTCATTGCTCTGGGCTTGCTCTGGTTAACGACGTTGTTAACCGTCTATGTGCTTTCGTTAAAACACAAGGCGGCCCCTACCCTTGAACGCATCTCCTGGCTGGCGTCCTCGGCCCGGTTTTTCCGCGTACTGGAGACGTATTCTTCCGGTGACGTTCGCTTTCTGGTTTTTTTGGCTTCCTTCCGTTTTCTAACGTATAGCATCCAGTTTCTGCTCGTGCTGTATGGCTTTGGCGTATCGCTTCCGGTGCTCGATCAGCTCACGGTGGTTTGGCTGTTGTTTCTGACCAAGAGTGTGATTCCGGCTTTCAGTTTCCTGAGCGACCTGGGTATCCGAACGTTTAGTACGCTTTATTTTTTCAGCTTCTACCGCGTTGATCCGGCCCTGGTAACCTCAGCCTCACTCACGATCTGGCTACTGAATATCCTGTTGCCCGTTTTAGTCGGCATTGTATTTGTAGCTCAACTTCGGTATTTAAAAAATCAACCGGCATGAGTATCGTATGGATCGGCTTGCTGCTGTTTGGCCCCGTGTTATGGTTTGTGTTCAATGCCTTTCTGCTGAATGGCTGGTGGAAAATGCCCGTATACGTACCGCTGCACGCCAATCAGCAACTCACCATCAGTGTATTGATTCCGGTTCGCAACGAAGCCGAAAACATCATCGCTTTACTGGAGGATTTGGATCGGCAAAGCTATCCCGCTGATCGCTACGAAGTCATCGTCGCCGATGATCATTCTACGGATCGTACAGCCGAATTGGTACGGGCGTTTCAGTCGAAAGCCCGCTACGCTCTTACGTTGTTAACCCTAACGGAAGAAAACCATTCTTCGCCCAAGAAAAGGGCCATTTCACAGGCCATCCAACAGGCGAAACACGCGTGGATTGTCACAACGGATGGCGACTGCCGCGTAGGTCCGCAGTGGCTACAGATCCTGGCTTCGTACCAGCAAACGACCCAGGCCCAATTGATTTCGGGACCGGTCACGTTTCACGACGAAGGTTCGCTCAGGAGTCGAATTCAAATTGTTGAGTTTGCCAGTCTGGTCGGATCCGCGGCGGTTGCCATGTTCTGGAAGAAACCCAATATGTGTAACGGAGCCAATTTATCGTACGCCCGTTCGGCCTTTCTGGCGGTCGATGGATTCCAGGGAAACGAAAACCTGGCCTCGGGTGACGATGAATTTCTGATGCATAAAATGGCCGCCCGTTTTCCCGGCGAAGTCCATTTCCTGAAAAACTCGCTGGCACTGGTTCATACCGGAGCCCACCAGAGTTTCCGTTCGTTTTACCACCAGCGTCGCCGCTGGGCCAGTAAGTGGAGACATTATACCGACTGGAAAGTATCCGCCCTGGCGATTTTCGTTTTTATGGCCAATGCCAGTACCATCGTTGGCCTGGGAGCCTACCTCGCGGGCACTATCTCGGGCTTTGTATTGGCTAGTATCCTAGGTTTGAAGTTCTCACTTGAATTTCTGTTTCTGGCGGGCGTACTCCACTTTCTCAGACAGTCAAAAAGCATTGCGTATATTCCGTTCGTACAATTGATTTACCCGTTTTACGTTTGCTTTTTTGGATTGTTGGCTCAGGGTAAAGGGTACCAGTGGAAGGGGCGGAAGTTACAGTAATCAGGGTCTGGTAATTTGTACAAAATTGCCTTTCATTCGTTTTCCGGCTATTTCGTAAGCTACTATGGCCTGATACGTACTCTTCCAAGTAACACACGTGTTACACGTTCGTTTATCGAATATCAGTTCAATTGTTAACGTATCCACGGGTGTTACAACATGTATCTGATTTTCAAGCTTGTCTGAAATACTGGCGATTCCGTTGTCGCCAAAACGTACGGAGTCCAGTCCAGGTCCAGGTAGTTGCGTTTTACCTAACACGTAACTTTGGGCTATTTCTTCCGGCGTATAGTTCTGTAGTTGAATTTGTAAATAAGATACGCAAAGCTCTTTCGTGCAACAGGCGGTTAGTACTACTGAGCACAGAGCCAGAAGGTACCACTGACTAAATCTTTTCATAGCAGTAGAGGTTGTTTTACGATATTTGACACCAAATCTGATTAATCCGTTGCACTGTGGCTTTCTTCTTCCATAAAGTTACTCCGATCCTGCGATCCATTTACCCGGAAATGACCTGGCGGATCCCGTCATCGGAGCCTACGATTTATCTCACCTTTGATGATGGACCGATTCCTGAAGCAACGGAATTTGTCCTGCAAGAGCTGGCCAGGTATCAGGCAAAAGCTACGTTTTTCTGTATTGGCGATAATATACGTAAACATCCTTCCATTTTTCAGCAACTACTAGAACAGGGCCACTCCGTAGGAAATCATACGTTCAACCACTTGAAAGGCTGGAATACAGACGATGAAACGTATTTTGCTAACGTAGCTCAATGTCAGGATTTACTGCCACCTACGCGGCTGTTTCGCCCCCCCTACGGTCGCATTCGGAAACGGCAGGCGGCGTACCTGAAGCAGCACCATCAACTCATCATGTGGGATGTTCTGACGGGCGATTACTCCCCTTCTCTCAAACCCGAGCAGGTTTTACGGGGTACGACCAAAGCCTGCGAATCGGGGAGTCTGGTCGTTTTTCACGACAGTATTAAAGCCTGGAAGAATATGAGCTATGCTCTTCCCCGTACGCTGGACTACCTGGCGGAACGAAATTTCAAGTTTGCGGCGTTACCCATGGGCAACGCCGAAGGCGGTAGTCGCTAAAAATGAACCGTTTTGTACTTAATCGGGACGAATCGTAGATTTCTTCCGCTAGAGTAAAATGGTTTTTGCATTTTCCCATTTGAACTACATACCTCTTGACCCAAGGTCAAGAGTGTACGGATGAGCCCTGAAAACAATGAATAAATGGTACCTGGCAATTTTGTTGCTTTCGCTGGCCTGCGTTACGCAGGCTCAACACGTCATTAAAGGTCGCATTACCGACGCCACTACGGGCGATCCAATTCCCTTCGCAGCAGTCGGATTAAAAGGCGGTTCAGCCGGTGGCAATACTGATTTTGACGGAAACTACAGCTTTGCGGCCCGACAACTCAGCGATTCCATTTTTGTCAGCTACATTGGTTACCAACGGGCGACCAAATCCGTACAACCCGGTCTAGCGGAACAAACCATTGATTTTCAACTTACGGCGGGCTCTTCGCAGCTACGGGAAGTGCGGGTATACGCCAAGGGAGAAAATCCGGCGTTCCGCATTATTCGCAACGCCGTGGCGGCCAAAGCCACACACGACTGGCGGAATCTGAAAGCGTATGAATACGAGAGTTACGTCAAAAATGAGTTTGACGTCAACAAGATTTCGGACCAGTTTCGCAAAGGCCCCATTGGTAAAAAAATCACCGGACCGCTCGAAAAACTACAGAAAATTGCCGGAGACGACGGCAAACCTATTATTCCCATTTTCCTCTCGGAAAGCTTTTCGGATTATTACCACCGCCGCAATCCCGAGCTGACCAAAGAACGTATCAACAAAACCAAGATTACGGGTGTGGGTATTACGGATGGCAGCACCTTTTCGCAGTTCATTGGTAGTGCCTTCCAGCAGTATAACTTTTACGAAAACTGGCTTCCCATTCTTCGAAAAGAGTTCATTTCACCCATTGCCGATGGCTGGCGAGGTAGTTACGATTATTTCCTTGGCGATACGATTCAGATTGATAATGCCCCCTGCTACGAAATAGAAGTGACGCCGCGTCGGGCTCAGGATCTGGCTTTTGTGGGCAAAATCTGGATTGATACGGCCGATTACGCCCTGCGTCAGGTGGACTTACGGATTTCGGGGGATGCCAACATCAATTACGTGGAAAGCATCGCGATTCAGCAGCAACTGACGGCCGTTGAAGATTCGACCACGAAACAACGAGCCTGGCTTCCCAAGCAGACTCGCGTACTGATTGATGTGAAGGAGTTTACGAAGAATTCCGTGGGTTTTCTGGCGAAATTTTTCGTCTCCAATCGCAACTTTAAGATTAATCAACCCCGGGAAGCGACTTTCTACAATCCAGCGGTTGAACTGGCGGATCATTACCGGGAACAAAAGGATAATTACTG
Source organism: Siphonobacter sp. BAB-5405 (assembly GCF_002872335.1). GTDB lineage: Bacteria > Bacteroidota > Bacteroidia > Cytophagales > Spirosomataceae > Siphonobacter. The sequence continues at coordinate 91,099 of NZ_NJAG01000019.1, forward strand.
GCAACAGGTTCGACCGGATTCATTAACGGCCGAGGAAAGAACGGCGTATTCACTCATTGACTCCGTCAAGAATATTCCCATTGTTCGGTCATATACCCAGATTTTATCCATCATTGCGAATGGGTATCAGCGAATTTATAACGGCATTGAACTGGGACCCTTTTTAAGTACGGGAGCCTTCAACACCATCGAAGGACTACGCTTACGGGCGGGGTTCCGAACGAACGCCGAGTTCAGTAAGGTATGGGTATTGAGTGGGTATCTGGCCTACGGCTTCAAGGATAATGTCATGAAGTACGGTGCTGACGCTAAATACATCATCAGTCGTAAACCCTGGGCTGAGATAGGAGCCAGTACCAGCTATGATCTGGAACAGATTGGTCTGACGACTGAAGCTGTAGGGAATAATAGCCTCTTTGCCACCTATTCCCGCTTTGGCCGCTATCGGCGGGGGTATTACCAACGCGAGTACATGTCCTACATTCGGGCTGAACTTATCAAAGGCCTGACACCCATGATCGGGATTCGCCGACGGAGCTTCGAACCACTGTATAATTTCGCTTACGTGAACAATGGGGATCCGTCCGGTCAATCGGGTACGTACCAGAATACGGAGCTCATAACGGAGTTACGGATTGCGAAGAACGAACTCTTCATTTACAACGACAACGACCGGGTCAGCTTGGGTACGGCTCAGTCGCCCATCTATACGCTCCGGTATTCCCTCGGTCTTCAAAACACGCTGGGTGGGGATTTCAATTACCATCGGTTTACGCTTACGATGGCGGACAATTTTCGGGTGGGCATCCTGGGACGAAGCTTTTACACGCTTTCGGCGGGCTATACGCCTTCCACCCTGCCCTATCCCCTGCTCTTTCCGCATTTAGGAAACCAGTCCCTTTTTTACGTAGGCAACGCCTTCAACATGATGAACTACTTCGAGTTCCTCTCCGATCGGTACGCTTCTCTGAAATATGAACATAACTTTGAAGGGTTGCTCTTCAACCGGCTTCCGGCCATCAAACGTTTGAAATGGCGGACCTTACTCAACGTCAATGTACTGTATGGTGGAGCCCGACAGGCTAATCGGGATATTATCCCCGATTATGATTTGCAGGGAAACCCGATTCCGGGCTTTGGATCGCTGAATTCGAATACGCCTTATGTGGAAGTGGGCTATGGAATCGATAACATTTTCAAGTTTTTCCGGATCGAAGCCATTCACCGACTAACGTACCTGAATCAGCCCACGACCATCGACGGTGTTAAAATCAATCGTTTTGCGGTGAAAGCTTCGGCGTATTTCACGCTATAAAAGAATCGCCTAATTGCTGCTGAATTTCCCGGATGATGGACAGTCCACTGGCCAGAAACTCCCGCACGTAACCCGTAGCCGGTTGCTGAAGCAATTCGGCAGGCGTACCCGTTTGCAGGAGTTTACCTTCCTGCATTACACCCATCCGCTGAGCGATGGTGAGGGCATCGAGTAAATCGTGGGTTACGAACAGACAGGCCAGTCCTGTTTCCTGAATAATCCGTTTGAGTTCCTGCTTTAGCTTCTGACGATTGAGCGTATCCAGATTCGAAAAAGGCTCATCCAGCAGAAGTACTTTGGGTTCATCGGCAATGGCCCGGGCAATGGCTGTACGCTGTTTTTCCCCACCCGACACTTCCCGGGGAAGCTTGTGCTGGACTGCCTCCAGTCCGGTTAACGCCAGCAGCTCATCGAGCCGTTCGCGTTGGTATTCTTTGGTATACTCCCGCAGGGCGTAAGCAATATTTTCCCGGATGGTATGATTGGGCAGCAGCTTGTACTCCTGCGGTACGAGTTTAATCTCCGCATGACCGGGAATGAGGTACCTAGCCGAAGACGAAATTTCCTTGCCTTCCAGCCATAATTCGCCCGCATCCGCCGGAGTCAGGCAGGCTAACACGTTCAGGAGCGTGCTTTTACCGGCCCCGCTGGCCCCGATCATGGCAAAAATTTCACCCGCCCGCAAGTCCAGCGAAAGGTCTTCAATAATGAGGTGCTCGCCTACGCTTTTCTGCAAGTGCTGGGCCTGTAAAAGTGAATTCATCCCACAAAAATGGGGAAATTACTCGAACTGGCTCCAGCGAAGTCGCCGATAACTTTTCAGCGTACTCCACAACAATACGCCGTAGAGTAAGACCATGAACAAGCCACCACCGGGCACTTTCGTTGCTCCCCAGTGGATCAGACCGCATACAGGCAGTACCAGCATGATCATAATCAACATCAGGGTCGTACGTCCAGCCTCCGCTTTCACTTTGGGTTCCTGCGAAAACGGCACTTTCCAATTCGAGTTCTTTACCCAGGCTTCCAGGCTGGTCACAAAAAGAGCAAACAGATAGCCCGCCAGCAGATCATCGATGATGTGCCAGCCCCAGATGCTCAGCAGCAACACGGAAGAAACCAGATAGAACGGCGTATAAAATTTCAATATAGCGGCCTTGAAATTTCCCAGAATCAGCTCGCTCGGGTCGGCAACGGGGGCCGCGTCGTATACCCAGGAGGCCTTGTAATCGTCGGACTGATAGGTATTGGCATAGAAGGTTCCGGCGACCACCTGTAATACATAAATGCCCACCAGATAAAGAGCCCCTTCCCGAATTTGATCGAATGACTGGCGGCCATTCAGCACCGGTCCGATGATCACAAACAGTAGTGGAACGATGGAGCCCATAGCCGGATACGTACGCATTTTAAAGCGACGATCGCGACCCGTAATGTTCCAGGATAACTCGAAGGTGGCTCGCTCGGCGGGACTGTTCGTAACTGCTTCTGCCAGCCAGGGCAGTAATCCCCGCCGGGATTTTTCAACAACCACTTTATCCTCTTCTGATCCCGTAGAGGCCAGACCCGCCAGTTTTTTGGTAAATGAAGGAGCCAGGTATTTGCTGTTTACGTAGATCAATGCTGGTGGTACCAAAATGGCCAGAGCCGACAGAATCAGGTGAGGCGTATCGTACTGTCGCTGATAAAACATATCCACCAAACCCGCCAGCCAGGCGGAGGGTACAGCGTAGTACCACGTTCGAATGCTATGCTCCGCTTCCATCACTTCGCCGAAACGAATCATGCGGGGCATAATCTGATAGCCCGCCGTGAAGAAAATCGACATGGCAATCTGGATGTAACTGATGATGTCTTTGACCCGTTCCTGACTCGAAAAACGCACCACCAGCATATAGAGTAAGGTCGTTAGAAAAACGGCAATCAGAACGGCCTGTAGACTTAGTAATACAAAAACGGGTACGATTACCCATCCATATTTAATGCCTACAAATACAGTCGGCAACAAAATAATGCTTAGCGTCAGCAGGGTAATATAACCCGTTAGGTGTACCAGTCGGGCCATCCAGACGGTACGGTCGCTTACGGGTCGAGGTAGTAAAATCAGATTATCCGTTGTATCGAGTAACAATTCCGAATAGTCGGTAATGAGGGTAAGGGCCACCCAGGCAATGACGTAGCCCAGTACAATGGTCAGAGCCAGCAGTAATGAAGGAGCGATGAATAGAAAAGAACCGATGAGCCCGCCCAGCAAAGCATTGATGCCGTACACCATCAGCAGACGTTGACTGGACTCTTTTTCCTGGTAGCGTTTGCCCAGTGAAGCGTGATTGCGACGGTTATCCATCGTAAACTTGACTTCCACGATGTTTCGCATCATGGCATAATCCACGCCGAGCATACGGAACAGTCCCTGGAGTCGATCCAGTAACCAAAGTATAGAAGAGGTCATAAGGGATCGGGTTATTGTAAAGCCTGTAAGAATTCGGAAGCCTTACTCTGCGTGGTATCGTCGCCGGTAAGTCCCTGGAAAATACGTTCGAGCGAACCCGAATGAGCCTGGGCTTTCAATTCTTCAAAGCTGCCATTGGCAATTACCTGTCCCTGATTGATGATGACGATGCGATCGGAAATCTTTTCAACCACGTCCATGATGTGCGAGGAGTAGAAAATGGTTTTCCCAGCCGTTTTGAGCTGAGCCAGAATTTCCTTGACCAGAATCACAGCGTTGGCATCCAGTCCGGACAAGGGTTCATCCAGAAAGATGATTTCGGGATTATGGATGAGGCCGGAGATGAGCAGTACTTTCTGCCGCATGCCCTTGGAGAAAGTATTCATACGACTGTTAATATGGTTGGAGAGGCCGACCAGATGCAGTAAGTCCTCCGCTTTCCGTTGAATCACGGCGTCGCTCATGCTGTACAGACGGCCAATGAAGGTGAGGTATTCCACGGGAGTCAGTACTTCGTAGAGAGCCGCATTTTCGGGGACGTATCCAACTTGCTTCTTGATTTCCATCGCCTCTGTACGGATGTCCTGTCCGAGTACCCGTACTTCACCGGTAAAGCTGGGAATCATCCCCAGCAGAATTTTGATGGTCGTGGATTTTCCCGCCCCGTTGGGGCCAATGTAGCCGATAATTTCTCCGGCCTGTACTTCCAGATTAATGCCTTTCAGTACGAGCTGGCCGTCGCCGTAGGAATTTTGCAGGTTTTCAATCGAGATAACGGTAGACATAAGGGTGGGTTTGGTTAGGCACTCGTTCGTTAAGCGTTTGTTCTCTATTTCGTTTCACTTGAGGGATGAGCCTTTGATCACAGTCGATGGCTACAAACAGAATACCTTTCGTCTTCCAATCCATCAGCCCCTACGGTACTAGCTTTCGCCCACCCACTTTTTCATACCTGAAACTACATCAAACTTCAAACCCGAAACAGCCCTTTTTATAACAACCGGCGTTTCCATCGTAGGGACGGTCATTCCGTAGTTCGAGCGTTTCTTATTCCCGCTTATGGTTACCAGAGCGAAGACCAGCATCAGGAAAGCCATTATCGCCAGCAATACTTTCCAGAACGATACGGGCCGTTTACCGTCAATGCTTCCTGTTTGGCCATTGATTAGAAACTGGTACGTTTTGCCATTGTATTGGTAAGCACAAATCCAGAGCGGGAGAATCAGGTGTTTGAAGGTTTGGTTGGAATACTGCGTACGCACGCTCAGGTTTCGGTACGTATCATCGGATAACAAATCCGCACAAGCCGATTCAATGCGTTGATCTACCTGTTGTTTCGCCACCGCAAAGCCTTCCTGCGGATCAACCTTATATACCTCCGACTCCCAACCCAGCAGGACTTTAGGTTCGTAATTGACGACCTGATCCAGTAGAAAAGGATACACGCCCTGGATGGTTTGCTGGGGTAACTGCCGCGAAGCCAGAATCAGGACATCGTCAAAAAACTGGTCGTAGGTGCCATTGCGGTACCACCAGCGGGTGCGGCGTACCTGCTGCGTTCGAACATTTCCGTTCGGATCGCGTACGCGTTCGGTTTCGTAGTAGTACGTACCCGCGTCTCCCTCCCACTCCGAATGCGTCTGCACATCGTAAGTCCAGAAGGGAATGTAGATGCCGTGCAACGTATCGAGTCGGGCCAGATTTTTCAAATCATTCGGTGCCCAGATGCTCTGACCAATCCATTTTTTAAAGGATTCCGAAGCCTGATTCCGGGAGATTCGAAAGGGAACAATACCCTGCGGCTCGAACAGCCGGGTTTTCGTGGCTTCGGGGTTAACGTTCTGCGAACCACAAAAGCCGCAGCTAATCGTTGGCGTGTCGTAATTGACTACCGTTTTAGCTCCGCACCGCTGGCAGGAAAACAACCGCCGTTCCACCGTATGCTCTGTATCCGTACGGGCCCGGTTGAAGTCCAGTTCTTCAATCCGATCGTTGCCCAGGGTCAGTTTTTCAGTATAGCCACAGTGATTACAGGTCATGGCTTCTTTTTCGGCACTGTACTGCAACTGGGCACCGCAACTGGGGCAAGGGCAATGAAGAATATCGTCAAGTTCGCGTTCCATAGGGGAAATGAGTGTTTCGTGCACGTTTCAGACGTTTCTAACCCGTCGCCGATCCGAACACTCAACGTATTTATCTTCCCGAAAAAACGCATTTTTTTGAAATCCTTTCAACAGTCAACCTAATTTTCCCGGATTCTGTCAAGTCCTGCATCCGTTCGTATGAATGCATGAGGTACAAAAAGGCAGGATTGTGGACCTTTGAAAGCAAGAAGCAGCACTGAAAAGCGTAGCAAGCGTGCAGGATCAAAATTTTAAGTAGAAAAACGGCTGAGATTGCTCAGGAATACTACCTTGCCAGTCAAGCTTCATAATTATACTAACTGGAAATGCTATGTCAGAAAATAAAGGGTTAGGCCGTAAGATTTTAAACATCTTTTTTGAGGAAGCTCCCGAAGCGGCGAAAGGGACACCCGTTGCCCCGGCTACGCCTTCGCAACCCGTTCCGGCTCCGATTCCGAGATCCGTGGCAGCCAGTGGCACTACCGATGCTAAGTTTGTCGATCACTTTGCTTCCGTACTGGAAAAGAATAATCTGCCCGGCCCCGATTATTTCGAATTCCGGGCTACGCTGAAAAATCTTACTAACCTCGGACTGAGTGAAGAACAACAATTTCAGGCAGCCTGGGCCAGTTTCAAAGCCCTCAGTGGCGGTACCGATCCATCCGGCCTGGTCACCACGGCCAATCAATACCTGAGCGTCCTGCAGAAAGATCGGGAGGCTTTTTTGAAGAGTGTCGATCTGGCGGTTACCGAAAAAGTAGGCGGCTTACAGAACGAACAAAAAACGCTGGAACAGCAAAACGAAGCCCTGGCAAAGCAGATTCTCGATATTCAGAATCAGATCAACGCCAACAAGGAACGGCTGACCCGGATCAGCGGCGAAGTGGACGAACAAAGTGGAAAGCTCACGCAAAACCGGGCGAACTACGAAGCGACCTTCCAGCAATTCACCGAGCAGATTAAAAACGATACGCTAAAAATTGGTCAGTATCTAAAATCATAACCTCAAAAACGCTACACATTCATGGCTGATTTCTCACAATTGGGCGGAGGTACCGATGATGCCGCCAAAAAATCATTCTGGAGTCGTCCGGAGGGAGTCGTCGGTTTTGTTTTCCTGATTGCCCTGGCCGGATTTGGACTGGTGTACTTCAACCGGGTGGTTGAATTTCTAATCAAAGTGACGGAAAATACCTTGTACCTCGCGGCTCTGCTGGCGGTGCTGGGCGTACTGATTTTTCTTTTTACCAGTAAAGACGTTCGTACGGCGGTTTTCTTTCTCTACAAAACCATGATGCGTAAAATCACGGGTCTGGTGATTCAGCTCGACCCGATTGCGATCATGAAAATCTATGTGCAGGATCTGAAAGATAAACGCCGGAAAATGCAGGGTCAGATTGATCAGCTGGCGGGACAACTGGTGAAGCTGAACCGGAAAATCAACGAAAACAACGAAGCCATCAAGCAGAAGTTTGCGGAAGCGAACAAGGCTCAAAGTCTGGCCGACAAGCCCGGAATGAAGGAAGCTGCTTCGCTGGCTACGATTGAAGGAGCGGGTTTACAGGAAATGAACGAGAAACTGCTGCCCCTGCAACGCAACATGAAAACCGTACTGGCCTTTATGGAAAAGGTCAATACGAGTGCGGATTACATCATTAAGGAAACGGAAATCAAGGTTAAGCTGAAAGAAGCCGAATACCAGATTGTCAAGGAAAGCTCGAACGCCCTGCGAACGGCGGTGAGTATCTTTAAAGGGAATCCGGACAAGAAGTTTTACTTTGACGAATCCATGGAATACATTCAGGACGACATGAGCCAGAAACTCGGCGAAATGAAGCGGGCAATGGACCTGTCGATGGATTTCATCAACTCAGTGGATATTCAAAACGGGGTACTATCTGACAAAGGTCAGGCGATGCTGGAAGCCTATAACAAAGGTGACTTCAAGCTGATCCAGTTGGACTCTCCCACCCCTAGTTCGCCCAGTAACCGACCCATTAATCCCCCCAAGGATGAAGGCTACCGGAGCCTGCTGGAATAATTTTCATTACCCATACAACCGATTCTCAATTTCAACTTATCCCTTTATTCATATGCAACGACTCACCGTAACGGGCCGACTGCTCATTACCGCCCTTATCCTGGCAGCCATTTACTTTGGCTTTAAGTACGTAGGCGGAGTTGATTTACTCAAATCGCTTCGCAAGGAAAATACGGAGGAAACCACCAGCCGCTCCTCGAACGAAGGTTCCGAAAGTGCCTCCTCCGAAGGGATTGATGAGGAACGTACTACCACGACTTCTTCCTCGGCCACGCAATCCAACAAGCCCGGTTTCGATTACGAAGCTCCGGTACCCCAGGGTGGTACGCTGAAGGGCGTCGTAGAATTAGGAGCCAGCGGGTTTAACTCCTTCATTATTCGGATAGACGATCAGAAAAACTGGAAACTCGAAAAAGCTGAGTTTGGCAACAGTTTGGTTATTGAAAACATGGCTACCGACGACGACGTACGGGCTGGTCTCAAAAAATACATCGGCGGGATGCTCGACTTTGGCGTGGGCGGTCGTGACATTCACTTTGTAGTGAGTTCAGGAGCCGTCAAGGCGGACGTGACGCAACGCATCATCCGGGTGCTGAAGTCGCTCAATTACTTTGTGAACACCGTTTCAGCAGAACAGGAAGGTAAATTGGCTCTGCGAAGTGTACTCCCGACTGAATTTTACGACTCGGCTTTCGTGGTAGACATTGGATCGGGTAATACGAAGATTTCCTGGAAAGAAGGAAACAAAACGTCGGCTCTGGAAAGCTACGGTTCCAAGTATTTTCAGGAAGGTAAAAGCGATAATACGGTTTACGACGAAGTGAAAGCCAAAGCCAAGCAAATACCAAGTAGTCATCGCAAAACCTGCTTTATCATTGGTGGGGTACCTTTTGAATTGGCGAAAGCCGTTCGCAAGGGTAAAGAGCGGTATACCGTACTGGATGCAGCCGACGCCTATAAACTCGACAATGCTAAAACCCGGGCGGGCTTGAATATCTACAAAGCCATTGCGGACGCTACGGGTTGTGAAAAATTCGTATTCGACTGGGATGCCAACTTTACGATCGGCTTCCTGCTGGATTTGCCGAAGTAGTTTGAATTATGTTTGAGGTAGGTTTGATCGTTTCAAAAGGTTTAAAGTGGTTTGAGGGAACGTTTGATGTGGTTTAATTTGCTCAGGTGGCCAGGGGTTTGACCCCTGGCTATTCGTATTAAACCCCTCCGGGGTTTTAAGATGGTTTAGGATTTACGTTGCTAGTAGCTTAGTAGTTAGCCCACTACCCTTCTGAGTCTTCCATTTTTAAACCTGCTCAAACCCATTCAAACCTCCTAAAACCCCATCCACCCCCTATCCATGACGCTTCAGGATTTGTTCCGATCCGTTTCTCAGCAGCCGGGACCTTTCGCCTTGGTCTTGATGTGTATTCCGTTGCTGGCCTTACTGGTTAATCTCTGGTCGGGGCGAACGCCGGAGGAGATTTTGCGGTGGAAATATGCGTATACCGTACTGGTCTACGCGGCAGCCATTCCGGGGGTCTTTGCTTTCACGCTGAATATCTACCTTTTTCTCTTCGAACGGCAGAGCGTCTGGACGATGAACCTGATTACACAAATTTTGCCGATGATTAGCATGGGAGCTACACTCTGGATGATCCGGCAGAAGATTCCGTTTTCGTACGTCCCCGGTTTTGGTAAATTGTCGGGGTTTCTGACCCTCATTGCTGCATTGATCGGTACTCTATTTTTTCTGGATCGGCTTCATTTTTACGCCGTTACCTATGTTCCGTTTGTATACCTGCTGGTGGGCTTTGTGGGCGTGTTGCTACTCATCCGCTTCGCCTGGAGTCGTTTATTTTAATAATAAAAAAGCCCTGAAAGAATGGAGTGCCCCCAAGAAGTTAGACACTACTTGGGGTATTTTATTATGTCAAGGAACAAGAAACACAGTTTTGAATTCAAATTAAGATGCGTAAAGACAGTATTGGCAGGCAAAGATTCGATGAGTGGAGTGGCCCGCCAACAGGGGATTGATCATTCATTAGTGAAACGATGGTGTCGAAGCTATGAACGTTGGGGGCTGGAAGCTTTACGGCCTAAGGTAGGTAAACGAGTTTTTAGTGCTGAATTTAAGCTAGCGGTTCTCAACGTTATGCAGCAGCAACACCTATCTTTAGCAGAAGCCTGCTTACGCTTTCATCTTTCAAGTGAAGGCCTTATCCTTACCTGGCAGAAACGCTTTAAATCGAAGGGAGCAGCAGGCTTACAACCTCAAAAGAAAGGACGACCGACTATGCAACCCAACGAGAATCAAGCTGACAAATCCAAGGGAAAACGTCCCGTAGAGCCCCTGACTCGCGAAGAAGAATTACTCAGGGAAAATGAATACTTACGGGCTGAAGTGGCTTACTTAAAAAAGCTTCAAGCCTTAGTTCAACTAGACAAAAAGCGAAAGTAATTCTAGAACTAAGGCAGCACTTCGGTTTGGATACGCTTTTGAGGTGTGCCGGCCTAGCCCGAAGCACCTTTTATTATCAGGCTAGTAAACTCACTCAGCCTGAGAAGTATGAGTTCATCAAAGGCGAGATAGAAAAGCTCTATCATCAGCATAAAGGCCGTTTAGGGTATCGTCGGATTACACTGCTGCTCAGGAAAAAGGGTATGCTAATCAATCACAAAACCGTGTTTCGATTGATGAACGAACTCGGGCTGAAGAGTCTCATTCGAGTCAAAAAATACCGTTCGTATCGGGGAGATACAGGCACGTTATTCGCTAACGTTCTAGCTCGAAACTTCAAGGCCAATGGCCCGAATCAGAAGTGGGTGACGGATGTTACGGAGTTTAAAGTTAAAGGAGAGAGGCTCTACCTATCGGCGTTGATGGATCTGTATAACCAGGAAATTATCAGCTATGAACTCTCTGGTAAGCCCGTGTTTCAATTGGTAATGAACATGCTACAAAAAGCACAGAAACAAGTAGGCAAAAACTTAATGATTCATTCAGACCAGGGGTG
>NZ_NJAG01000085.1 GCF_002872335.1 Siphonobacter sp. BAB-5405
CAGTTATTCGTGCGATTTAACGAATGCTTCCAAGTGACACTTGGCTGGAGGTTGGCTGAGCAAAACTGGCTACGACGGCTTCCTGTGATACCGTTGAAGTTTCAGCATTACGGGTTACCGTAGACGAGCGTGCAATGAAGCCCGCTCCGGTTAATAACGCCTGTTGACCTTGAAGTGTACCGTAATCAAGTTTCTCCAGGTTTTCAAATTTGTTAGAAGTGGAGTTATCAGAAGGCTTGAATGAAAACAATCCCAGGGGAAGAATCAATAAAGCAGGTAAAAGAAATTTTACTTTCATTAGGTTTGAATTTGAGAGTTAAAAAAATTGATTAGACTTAAGTCGGATACAAATGTATAGGGGGTGTAGACCTTTTAAAATAACTTTACGTTATAGTTTATACCTGAAAGTTATAGTTGGTTTTATAAAATATTTAAATTTTATAAAAGCTAGAATCATCCGATTTTATTCGCACTATATCGATTGTTGTTTATTTGTTTTTATATATGATAGCTATTTACAGCGTAGTTTATTTTGTGAATAGATGAGTAACTAAATCGCGTTTCTAATTTATTATTTAACGTTGATTATCAATTTGCAATAAGCGTCGATATAACTATTAGTAGGGTTTATTAGATTATTCTGTAAGGCGTGAATGCAACCAGAGTGTTGAGAAAATATAACCATGAAAAGATTCGTGTTTCAACCAGTTATAATTTAGGGGATACTGATACCTGGTAAAACAATTAGGAAGGATTGGGCGGGATGAAAGCAGCGGATTATTGGGTATTCGGTAATTGGGCGTTAGGGAATGTCCGCAGGCGTGAAATCTTAACGCCTGACCCGAAAAAGCTCCCAGCCTGACCCATGAGTTAGCCGATCATACTATTCTGATTTTGGAAGTTTTTAGCAATAGTAAGCAGATCACTTGAAGTCCATTTACCGTAATTACCTCCATTGCTCATTATTCCTGTAGTATTTTTGAAATATTACTCCGTTCGTTTTCTAACAGGTGTTACGTTTAACTTTTTAAACTTTATAAAGTGGAGGTAGAGGATGTCCGATCTTTTTTTACAGGATGGAAGAAAACTCATGCTGATCAACGGACAGAATGATTTAGATGGAAATGACAGGGATCGTATACCGATAGTCAAGCTCTTTATGCCTTTCGAAGAACCACTTGGATATCGACGGAATTGAAGTATATGTATCCTGATATCGCACTAGTTCGGCTATGTGTCCATTTTTGAAATGGAAAGCGTCACTGCGTTTGGAATTCCCGACATTGATATTGATGAGCACTTTAAAACCGAGGACCCTTTATTTGTCTATGCAAAAGCATATCATGTGGCGGGGCGTATTACGGAAGACCCTAGCTATCTTTCCTTCGATCAGGAGTGTCAGAGTGCAAGTAGTTGATAATTAGAGGGGTATCTTGCTTCGTATAGGGCAAATTTTCTAGGAATTTATTTTAATATCTTGACTTTTATTGAATAATAAATAAGCAGTGGGCTGTATAGGATGTACCGTAAGTAGCTGTAAAACAAGATGACCCTTGTTATTGAAAAGTTCCCAACACTCAGTAGAACCAATGGTAATGTACCAGGCACTCAAAATTTGTGCTTCATGCAAGTGTAGAGAAAAACGGGGCTCCTGAAGTAGTAGTTCCGCAGGCTTCATCTCTACATGAGTCAATAGACCATTGAAGGTATGCCTGCCTCCCTCATTTTTACTGGTCAGCATAATAGGCTCCTTTATTGTCTAAAGAAAATGTTTAGTTTTAATATATACAAACTAGGTTTAAATTAAACATCTTAATTTTCTCTTATTTTATCAATTCGATATCAATGATCTACGGATACATCCGAGTCAGTACAGACAAGCAAACCGTTGAAAACCAACGCTATGAGTTAAATCAATTTTGTGATAAGAATGTATTTGTCATAGACAAATGGATTGAAGAAACAATCTCTGGATCAAAAAAGCTAGAGGATCGCAAACTTGGCAAACTACTCAAAAAGATGAAAAAAGGGGATGTATTGATTTGTTCGGAGCTTTCCCGCCTTGGTCGTAACCTCTTAATGATCATGGGTATTCTGAATGAGTGCATGAATCGAGATATCCAGGTCTGGACTATTAAGGATAACTATCGTCTCGGGAGCGACATAAACTCAAAGGTATTAGCTTTGCCTTTGGCTTATCTGCTGAAATTGAGCGAAACCTGATCTCTCAGCGAACAAAGGAAGCTTTGGCTCGCAAAAAAGCAGAAGGAGTAGTGCTAGGGCGTCCGATAGGAAGTAAGTCAGCGAAGACAAAACTTACCGGGCAGGATAAGAGAATTAGAGAGTTACTAGATAAACAAGTCTCTTATAGTGCAATAGCTCGGATACTTGGAGTTCATCGATTGACTGTATCTAGCTATGCTATTCAGCATGGTCTGAAGAGTTAAGTATTTAGCATCAAGCAATTTTTTAAAAACAAAGATTGTTTGATGTCTTTAAACTCAATTTTTCTGACTCCATGTTCTAGTAAATAGGGTAGTACTACTATAATATTTTCTTAAAGTGTATACGTTGCCTTATGGCTCAGAGCTTTGCAATGTGAATCTTGACTTCCTGATCTAACAATTCGCACTTATGGCATTTTACAAACAAACTGCTGTAAATAGTTACCAATCAAAATACACCTTCAAGAGAATGATATACTTTTGTTCACCCCTGAGTTTGCATAAGGATTGATTGTACAACAGGATTTTGGCAAACCAGTACTCCACTCATCTCTTCATTTTTAATAATGATGAGCATGTATTCTTGCCGGATCATTGACGGAGAAGCCTATAAAAGAAGTCCATTCAGAGCGACGATGGATTCAAACCGAAGTAGTCGGAAGCGTGGTGCTGGATGGTTCACCCATGGATAGCATAAGTGTATTGATACCGGCTGAAGGGGAAAAGGACTTACCTGTTTTAAAACGACTCGAGGGACAATGATTTATACGAAGCTGTAATCCAAAAAATGAAAGCTATTCTAATGTATTCGATGCTTTTACTGGCTGCCCTGGAGGCATCTGCCCAGGAAA
>NZ_NJAG01000086.1 GCF_002872335.1 Siphonobacter sp. BAB-5405
GGGCTTTTTATCTTTTTCTGATCAACAGTGTTTGTATCAGCCTGGCTACCTTTCTCATCGTTCGCTTTCTAGGGTATCATCAAAAAAAATACCCTTCCCGGGACATTGAACGCCGCGTGCGGCAAACGATCTGGATTTCGGTACTGATCGTGCTAGGACCGAGTACCTATTTAGGCTATCAAATTGTACGTAAATCCATTTTTGAGCAGGCCGCCAAGCAGTTTGTTGCCAACGAGTGCAATTTTCAATATCGTCAGGTGGTCGCTTATAATGCCCGGTTTAACCGGCAGCAAAGTTTGCTTGAATTGACCATGGTAGGTGAGCCCTTGCCGGTCGATTCTATTCAGGCCCTTCGCCAAAAAATGCCGGCTTATGGAATGAATACGGCTCGCTTAGTTGTCAAGCAAGGCAGCTTCAAGGACGCCGAAGTGGATGTCAATGCCATTACATCAACTGTTACAGACCAGGTAATCAAGTATTCGCAAAACTCCATTAGCCGGAAAGACCAAACCATCGACTCGTTGCGTCAGGCTTTGCAAAGGCTTCAGGTCAATCAGATTTCAGTTGCTGATCTGAATCAGGAACTCCGCACGCTCATGCCCAATGTGCAGAGTTTTACCGCTGCCTCTACGCTATTAATGAATCGCAAAACTCAACCCGATACGGTGCTGGTCGTCTACGCAAAAATGGCTAAACGGCCTAGCTTAACCGAGCGGCGACGTCTGGAAAACTGGCTCCTGACTCGAACGAAAAGTAAGAAGATTAAAACTGATTCTGGAGTAAAGGCTGACTTTTAAGAAAAGGAAATGTATGTTCCCAATTTCACAATTATTCCTGAAATTGGGAACATACCCTAAGTATAGGGAAGTAGATCATCCGTTACTAAAATTTCCTACATATCACTCCCCGAAATCCCCTGTACGCGAAGCAGTTCGGCTGAACCGTTTAGCTTTTCGATGAGTTCAATAATTTCCTGAGGATCGACATCACTGCCCGAAAGACTTAAGATGCCCTCTTCAATATTCCACTGGGAGATGGCAGCTAGCTGACTAAGTTGCTGACCAACCGCTTCGTGTTGCTGGTCGGAAAGGTTCGTTTTAAACTTAAGGATTTCCATAGACTAAGGATTGGACGTTTCGTAATCAACGATCTGGACCATGCTTTGTTTGAAAGAACCTTCCTCTACGAAGGCATCCCTACCCGCTGTTTGGAGAGCGAACGCAGGTAAATGATGCCTGCCGTACCTGAAATGAATTGAAGCCAGGAGGATAACCATATTTAGCCGCATCCACGTGATGATCGTCACTAAAGGCTAGATTTGACACGAACAGCGACATTGTAAAACCCACCCCCGCCAAGAGGGCTACGCCAAACACGTGCTTCCAGGTGACCAGATTAGGCAGATCGGCGGCTCTGAGCTTAACCATCAAGTACGTAAAACCAAAAACCCCTGTTAGTTTTCCGAGAACCAGACCTATGCCCACGCCGGCACTGACGGGATTCACCAGCTCGGAAAAGAAGTTGCTACCGATGTGCATGCCCGAATTGGCCAAAGCAAACACGGGCATGATCCCAAAGGCCACCCAGGGATGCAGGGTATGTTCTATTTTCTGCAAGGGCGTTTGAGCATCCAGGCTTATACGCTTGATTTCTTCGACAATATGATGTTGATCAGACGTCATTAAAGGCCCATGCAGCGGAATGGCTACTTCAAAGGCCTTAGCATGCGAATAGATCTGCCCAAGGTATTCCTGTTCGTTGATTTTGGTTCGGGCTGGAATGGTAAAGGCTACCAGCACGCCAGCGATGGTGGCGTGTACCCCCGAAAAGAGAAAACAAGCCCAGACAACAATACCAAAGATGAGGTAAAACAAGCTACGCCGGGTGCCGAGCAAATTTCCGGCTAGCAGTACGACGAGAAAACCGAATCCGACAAACAGAGAAGTAAAGTCAATGTGGGCTGTGTAAAAGAAAGCAATAACCAGGACCGCCCCTAAATCATCGGCTACGGCCAAGGCCGAAAGGAATACTTTAACCGAGGCGGGAATGTGTTTACCGGATAAGGAAAGCAGGCCCAGAGCAAAGGCAATATCAGTTGCCATGGGAATACCCCAGCCGGAAATGGAATCTAAACCGGTATTAAAAAGCACGTAAATTAAGGCAGGCACCAGCATACCGCCTAGGGCTGCCACCATAGGCAGGGATGCCTTTTTTAAGCGTAGAGAGTTCTCCTGCCATGAACTCCCGCTTGAGTTCCAGACCAATGACAAAGAAGAAAAACGGCCATCAGTCCATCATTGATCCAGAGTGTGTAAGGGGTGATCAAAACGTGCTGGGCAAAGCCTACGGAAAGACTGGTTTCCCAGACGTGGTGGTAGGATTCTGCCCCGGGTGAATTCGCCCAGAACAGGGCTGCCACAACGCTTAAAAATAAAACGATACCACTCGTATACTCCTGGTGGATGAATTTGCTAATGGGTCGAACGACCACATCAATGGGTGTTTGGCTCATCTTCGCCTCGAATCAATGGTTGCAGCGGTAAAGATAGCCTTAAGGCCTTAAGGAAGCCCCCAATGGAACGGCGAAAGTAAAGCCTTATAGAAGGCAAAGATTGAGTAGTAAAGATAAGAACAAAGGGTCCTTGGGCTGACGAATACTTACGGAAACAGGAGGAATAAACAAGTAAAAAAGGCATCGGTTGAAAAAGCCTACATACAAAAATAAGCACGTTTTTGTATGTAGGCTTCGATTTATAGACTCATGTGCTGCTTGTTTGGCAAATATAAGAAGAGATCATTTTAAAGGCCCATGAAGACTTCAAACGTGAGTTTGAGGCCTAGGAGCCGGAGCTTAGTAAAGTCTTACCATTTAACCGCACGTTTGCTAAGAAGCTAGAGCTACTCCGATCATTTGAATAACGGGCAAAAAGAAAGCTTGTTTAGATTCCCTAAGCAAGCTTTCTTTAGATGGGGCCTGACAGGTAACCAGCAATAAAGCTACATGGAGCGTGAACCCGGTAGCAACCCCTTTACGCAGGACTCCGTTCGTAGGTAGATTCAAATCCCCCGAATGAATCAGCCTACTAGCCAAGTAGATTTTCAACCGCCGATAAAAAATCTTACCCTACCTAAAGGCGTAACTAAGGTCGGTTAGCCATTACTAACCCCAACGCTACAAAGATAAAGGGAATAGGATTAGTCGCTCTAGCATTAATTTAGTCGGATCAATACCCTAAAATGTAAGGGTTACAGGCGGAAAGTAGCTAGGTATCTAAACCTCGTATAGGCTAATACGTAAAGTAAATCCTAAAGTGTTGCATACGCCCTTAATACCTTCTTTTTAATTGATATATGACAATAAATTCACCTTACTGCTGATTGAGCTGGAGTTTTAATTTACTTCGTGTGGATCCCCGTCAGCATCATTTGGCCTAGTCTTTTACTAGGTTACGTTTTCCTTCCAACCTCTACATTCTCATCTCGCATGAATTCTGCTTCTCAATCCGCAGAGAATAGCTCACAGCCGGCTCTCTCAGCCCTGGAGTACCAAATCTTCATGGAGTCCTTTGCCCAGGCCTTCTGGGAAACCGATGCGAAGGGTATGGTTACTACCGATTCGCCCAGCTGGCGAGCCTACACTGGCCAATCGTTAGAAGAATGGCTGGGCGAGGGATGGGCCAAAGCGGTGCATCCCGACGATCAGGAATATGCCCTTTCGCAGTGGCAGGAGGCGGCCAGACTACGTCAACCCGTAAACGCGGAGTTTCGTCTACGCTCACCTACGGGTGGCTGGCGGTGGACCAACGTGCGGGCGACGCCCATGCTGAACGCCGACGGAAGCGTCAAAAAATGGCTGGGCATTAATATTGATATTCAGGACAAAAAAGAAGCCGAAGCAGCCTTACAAGCAAGCCAGCGACACCTACCAGCGGGAACTTAAGCAGCAAATCGCCCAGCGAACCCAACAGTTAGAGGAAAGCCGGGCCTTACTCAAGGCTACCCTGGATAGTACCCTGGAAATGATTCAAGTGTTCAAGGCGGTACGCAATCAGGAAGGAGAAATTATTGATTTCGTCTGGATACTCAACAATGAGAGCAGTGAGCAGCAGTACGGAGATGTCATTGGCGAAAGCCTGCTCACGCTCAATCCCGGCGTGAAAGAAGTGGGCATTTTTGATACGTTTAAGCAGGTATGCGAAACGGGTATTCCGGATCAATCTGAACGGCATTATGTACATGAGCAGTTTGATGGCTGGTTTTATCAGTCCACAGTGAAGCTCGGCGATGGCGTAGCGACGACGACCACCGATATGACTACGATGAAGCAGGGCGAAGTGGAAATTCGCCGACTGAAAGATGAAATAGCCCAGCAGGCCACGGATAAATACCAAATGCTGTTTAATTCCATTGATCAGGGCTTCTGTATCATTGAGGTTCTGTTTGATGAGCAAGACCAGCCCACCGATTATCGCTTTGCAGAAACCAATCAAGCATTTCTCCGACAAACGGGCCTTGAGAATGCCCTTGGGAAAACGATGCGGGAGCTAGCCCCCGAGCATGAGCAATTTTGGTTTGACATCTATGCTCAAGTAGCTCGGAGCGGCGAACCCGTCCGTTTGAGCATGGGC
>NZ_NJAG01000087.1 GCF_002872335.1 Siphonobacter sp. BAB-5405
CGTCTTCCCGCTTTCGGCTTTAGTGAACGCGGGTACGTTTCAGGATGAAGAAACGGCTCAACAGACTAGGCAAACCCTGAGTCAAACCTCCCCAGCCTATTGCTTTGGTCAGATTGGCTCCTCGCAGTCGGGCCGCGAGATTCTGGCTTTGCTTTCGGGCAGTGGCGATGTGTCCAGTCTGGGTCTGGTGGGCCGGATCCAGTACAAGAAAGTGATGCGGGAGATCAATGAGCTACCACTATGACCCGAGAAGAAAAGAACCAGTTTAAACACCGGGTTGCTCAAAAGTATGGCATTCATGAAGAAGACATCGATGATGCCTTGATTCCCTTCTTAGCGGTGGTGGAAGCCAATACCCTGGGCACGCAGAAACTGGGGGCTGCCTTAAAAGCCAGCATGGAGGCCTTTGAAAAGTCGATCACAGCGAAAGTTGAAGCTAGCATCAAACCCAAGGTTTACCAACCACCTTCGGTGGAGCGGATGAGTGCCTGGAAAGCCTTCTGGGTGACGCTAGCGGCAAACCCCTACTTTAGTCCCCTTATAGGGGTTACGATTCTAGCAGGGGTGTTAGGAATGCTTCTGCTGGGGTATGATCTTCATGACGCTTATCAGCAGCGGGCTACCTGGAAGAAAGAAGCCGCTCGAGCACTCAGTCAGCAGCTGCATGAAAAGTACTTTCAGATCCAAACCGATGGTAGCCTCTTTATGACGAGACAAAACTATCAGGTAGTCAAGGGAAGTATTTGTTTGGAGCAGAAGTAAAAAACTGAAAAGCGAGCTAGGGACGCACCGGAGCTCGCTTTTCATTGCTCTTGGATCAAATCATAAGCCGAGCGGCGGAGCCGGCGATTGAGGTGTTTTTTTGCCTTTCGAGCAAGGCCGGGTTTCGAAAACACGCAGAGCAGCTGCCTGGCTCCGACGGCATCGGCTTTATCGCCACTGCGGGTATAAGCCTGGCGACCGTATGCTAAAGGCATGTAGATGTGATTTAAGTGTATGAGCTAATGACTTTTCAGCTCCGTCTAAGGCTAGCTTAGCCTTAGACGGAGCTGAAAATAACGGGAGTTTAACTCCTAAATTATTTATGCTCGTTCCAAGCCTATTCATTAACATAGAGCTAATGCCTGTTTTAGAAGATCAAAGACCACTCCCCTACCCTTACTTACCAACGTATGATTGCGAATGCATCAATGATGACTTTATAAGTTAGCAGTAACGCATGGGAAGATAAAATTGAACCACGGAGGGCCATGTGGGCAAAATTGCCATTTTGGGTAAGCATGATTTAAATATATATATAACTMCAAAAAAACAAAGCCAACAGGATATCTTCAATCCCATGCATAGTTTATTATTTCTAGCTCAATCGAGAAGACAGACCAGTCCTCAAGCGAAGTCATAAACCTTTACCATTATAATAAATCT
Source organism: Siphonobacter sp. BAB-5405 (assembly GCF_002872335.1). Classification (GTDB taxonomy): domain Bacteria; phylum Bacteroidota; class Bacteroidia; order Cytophagales; family Spirosomataceae; genus Siphonobacter. The sequence continues at coordinate 1,426 of NZ_NJAG01000087.1, forward strand.
TTTTTCACTTCACCTCTTACTTAGCCATATTCTTTAAACTGATTGTATAGGTCTGATTTGTGCACTATTTCATCAATTTCCGGATAGAAGCCCCTTGACTGCACTGCAAGCACTTCCCGCTTGTTCAAACATCCCTCAATAATATCTAATTTGGGACTTAAAATGGTACTAAACTTTATTAAAATTATATACCGTATTAGGTACCTAAAAAGGTATCTGATACGGTGTAATTAATCGTTCATTGGAATATGACTTTATGTACTGAACAAAGTATCTAATCAGGTATTAACTTATAATATAGATAGTACCTGATCAAGTACTTAAATAGATACTTCAGTAGACACTATATATCTCTAACTTTAGTATAACTTACGTATTTATAAGGTACCATTATAAGTACCAAATTTGGTACTTATATTCCAACTCATACAGTATCTGACTAAGTACCATACTTGGTACTTAATATAGTTCCAATTTAGTTTTTGCTTAAATACAATTATTTGTACTATTTGAAGTCTCAAATTAGGTACTTATATTAGTCCCCATCATAACACCTTGATAAGTGCTAAATCAAGTACTTTTATAGGTACTAAAATATTAATATAAATCATTAAATATCAACTATATATGATACTAACGGTAGGAGGGACAAAAGGAGGTTCAGGTAAGACGACTTTGGCAACAAATATTGCTATTTATCTCGCAAAAGAAGGCCGAAGTGTAATGTTAGTTGATGCCGATGAGCAGGGGTCCTCAAGTCAGTTTTTTGAAATACGTTCAGAAAATCTAGCTGATGAATCGGCGGGGTATACTTGCGTTCAGGTAAGTGGGAGTAATGTGCATTCACGCTTGAAGGACTTTGCTAAACGTTACGACGATGTAATTGTTGATACCGGAGGGAGAGATACTACTGCTCAGCGTTCGTCATTATTAGCTTCCGACGCCTTCTTAATTCCTCTAGTTCCTTCTGCTTACGATATTTGGACGGCTAGTATTGTAAACGGGATTGTCAAAGAAACGAAGCTCTATAATCCCTACCTGAAGAGTTTTTGTGTCCTCAACCGCGTACCGCATACTTCTTCTCAGAACCATTTAGAAGATTGTAAAAACATCATTCATCAAATGGACAATCTGACTCTACTGGAAGATATTCTTACGTCTCGGGCCATTTATGGACATTCTGCGACAGCAGGTCTAAGCATCTACG
>NZ_NJAG01000088.1 GCF_002872335.1 Siphonobacter sp. BAB-5405
CCAAATTACTGATTCTACTAACGTTGAAAAACAATCTCTGAATCATGGCTTAAAACACAACCCCTACGACTCCCCAAATCACTTACGCCGCAGGTGAATAAATCGAGTGCGGTGGATGCCGTTGAAATCAATGAGCAGGCTTTAGCTTTTATCAATAAGGGTGGAGCAGTGGCTAGTGATCCAGCATTGTTAGAAAAGAAAAGTGCAGAAGTAGATCCAAACCAGGTTAAAGGCATTAGTATCCCATTGACGGTGGGTCAACTCGAGGAAATCAAGGAGATTTGTGCGAAGAACAAACGCCCGAATAAGAAAAAAAATGTCTATCCGGGAATATATTCAGGAAGCTATTGACGCTCAACTGCGTAAGGATCGAAATCAAAAGAAGTAGCAATTAATCCAACTTCGCACCCAGTTGATCCGCTTGGCTTTGTAGCTGGGTGCGGATACCATTCCAGATAGCAGAATGGCGATCCTTAAAGTATTGTAATTTAAAGGTATACATCATTCCACTATTACTGGCTTTGAAGTAACCGTAAAGCGTTTCGGCAGTAAGACGTTCTTTATCAAAATTTTGAATGGACATAGATACGATTATCGTTTTATCCGTTTGCTTTCTCAATTGTTCAACGTAATCAAGGAAATCAAAAGCATTCTCTCGGACAGACAATAAATTGTTACAAGCTTCATTCATCCGTTCGTAATACTCTTCCATTAAATCATCCGTCTGCTGCTTGAGACTTTTTGACGTTAAGGGTAGAGTAGGGCTAGACATAGCTTCTGCCGCAGGAACTGATCTAGGCAGTGTATAGGTTGCCACAGTAGGTTTTACTTCATCCTGCTCAATAAGTTCTTTATTCTTCATCAAACTATCCATATAGAAATAGGGCTTGCGAATCATTCCCTGTTTTATATATCGGAGGCCGACTTTAATTCGAAAATTAACGTGTTCACGGCCATAGAGTTGTATCCAGTTATCAAATTGAGACCTGGTGATTTTATAGTTGCGAATTTCCTCAAATAACTCGTCTTTAATGTCCTCTGTAGGAACTCTGCTCGTCTCCGGCAAAATGGGTTCTAGTCGATGATGAGCATTATGCTTATGACTGACTTCAAAAGTCACGTCCTGGACAAGCCTCTTTCTTTTTGTTTCAGTAACGGAATGAATGGTTATGTCAGTAAACTCATTTATTTCATAAACCCAGTTGTTCAGAACCTGTCTGAGATTTCCATATTTGCGATAAGAATCTTCCGGGATACTTAATATGAAGCGTAGCTGCTCTAAGGTATAGGTGACAAAGCGGTGATTTTGTCGCGATTGATGTTTAAGCACCATATACAGTTTAATGCTGTAAGGAGACCCTAAATGATTGAGGTACTGGCGATTGATAGTTAGAAACTCACTTTTTAAATCCAGAATAAATGGCAATAAATCGGGATGAAAACGCGTGAGGAAATGCAGATCGTCGGTTTCAAAACGAGGCTCAGCGGTTTTGTCGATAATAGAAACATAAAACGTGTAAGGCTTTCCGTCGAGTGTTCCAGGAAACTTAATTTGCCGGGTCATCAGTGACAACGCTGCTTCTTTCAAAGTTTTGTAGTGATAGCCGGCATTCGTCAGGTGACACTCTTGAATGATGTCAGATACTGAAATACGCAGGAGCTCTTTGCCCGTGGATTCTCGATCCACCATAGTAAGCATTTTGAAAAACACTCGGTATTCGTGAATGCTCAAATTCATTTGGGCTTCGACAATTCCGGCCCGACCTGCCTTCATAACTACTGTTTCCCGCAGCGGGGCATTGACAATCTTAAGCTCCGTATTCATGTTACCAAACTAAATAAAGTGCTGAGTCGAGTAATTGACGTGCCGAAAGATATAATTGACGTGCCGAAATAAATAATGTTAGTGCCGAAATAAATAATATTAGTGCCGAGGCGTTTGTAAAAATCTGATATTTAGATAGTTATGAGCACTCAAAATATAGATCAAAAAGATTAAAAAAAGATCAAAATGATCAGATCACGTAGTTTTTAGTGCTGAATATTACAAATAGTGCGTTGCTATCTTAATTTGACCTTTCTTAACGTTAAAGGTGGATATTTCGG
>NZ_NJAG01000089.1 GCF_002872335.1 Siphonobacter sp. BAB-5405
GGGCTGCAAACGAGGGAAGGCTAGCCTGTAGGTTGACCACTGGTCCCACCCATATGAACCATTGTTTGAGTTCACCTACACACCGATGATACGCATACTGCAAATGTCCGGTAGACAACTCCGTTGTACTTTCTTCGTACCGGGAGGTCAATCCCCCGGCATAGGTGGCCGTTTGTAGCTGGACAAAATGCCGATTGTGGTGTCCCTGGCTCAGAAAATAAAGTTGTAGCGGAAAGGCTTTCCCTCGTTGAACGAGTTGAGACATCCCTTCATAGCGAGCCGCACCCAGCGAAAGTCCCGTTCCTAGCCCTAGCTGCCGTACCGATGAAGCGGGTGTCTGAGCCAGACAAACATTTGTCACCAATAGGCTTACGAGTAAACTTCTGATCATAGTTATTTTTCTAAATCAACCCCTCGTATTAGCGAGTAAAGCTCTGGCAAGATAGTAGATAATCACTGGATCAAACTGGCCGTGGATTAGTAGTTAACAATTAATTAAACAAGTCGGAAAGGGAAAAGACATGTTTAGTTGCGAAGGCTTAGAATAATTGAAAGCAAGCAGACATCGCAGGGACCCAGTTAGTAAACGGGGGACTACAACAAACCTGCCGTTCGTATCCTTCAGACCGCAGAGCTACTCAGGCAAATCCTTGACTTGCCTGAACAACTAGCGTTAATCCAGGCTTCGCCGCATACGGTTAAAGCCCCGACTGGCGAAAGTGTAAGAAAGATGATCTGTTTTTTAGAAGAACTTACGAGACGTCACGAAGTCGGGATTGTGGCGGTATCACGCACACCGTGGCCATTGAATGCTGCCTGGGAGGACCTCTGAACCACTCCCCCGCTTTTACGTATCAGCGACCTATCCTATAACGCTAATGTATAGCTTCTCCCCTACCCTAGGGAACCTCATTAGCGTGTAAAGCTGTATACGTGCCTGGAATCTACAATACGCGTAAATCTTTTATGTGGACATTTCTCTTACTTCTTCTTCGAATCCCGCTGAATTTTTTCTTCCAGTGCCTGGATAATATAGGCGTGACGGGAAGGCCGCTGTCGCTTGGGGATTTTCGCTAACACCTCCTCGATCTCCGTCAGCTGACTTTGATATAGCCGAAGTAACACTGTTTTAATAGCATCTTCATCCGGCTGATCGATAACCTCAGGTTTTACTTTCGTAGATGAGCCGCCTTTATTAATTAAGGCTTCAATTTTCTTCTCATCCATTGCAGATTCTACATTAGACTTCGCTACAGATGGTTTTTTTGCAATCGCCATATTTTTAAACAGTTGTGATGATTTAATATATCATTTTATATATCAATTATGATATGTAGTCTAGTATGGTATATATATCAAAAAGATATATAAATTAGATTTTACGATGCTTGCTGATTCAATACGTTTAGCATGGCTTCGTAAAGGGCGAGAAACTCGGCCGATGCTTTTTCATCTGCGGGCTTTAATTCCAGAATTCCAAGTCCGTAAGAGATGGCATTTGCAAAAGCTTTGCGATTAATAAGGGGAGCATCCAGATAGGTCAAAACCTGCGATTCTCTTAGCATTTCTCCCACTTCCCGGTTGTCGACTCCTTTGGGATCAGCCCGGTTTACGAAAGACATAGCCTTCAGTTTGGGATTCACAATCTGCATCTCTGAAATGAGCTGCTCAACTTTTTCAAGTGTCCAGATGTCCAGAGAACGGGGATAAAACGGTACCATATACACATCCGTAATCGATAGTGCAGCCCGCTGACTTGCCGTATCACGTCCCCCCGTATCAATGACCACGTCGTCAAATTTGCTAGCCAATTTGAGCACTTCGGATCGCACTTCTTTATCCGACTGACGAATGGCAGTGTAGCCTTTGTTACCCTCCAGTGCCATTTCCCGTTGTACAGAAAATTCGTGAGCAGACTCCTGATCATCGGCATCAACGAACAACACATCTCTTCCCTGATTACTGAGATATACAGCCAAGTTGGTTGCTAAAGTCGTCTTTCCACTCCCTCCCTTAATACCGCCTGTAGTGAAAATCATAGTGTGATGGGGTTTTCTTTGAAAGGCGAAGATACGACTAGTTTTGATATACTTGTAATATACAATTTATATAAAAATAGCATCAGATAGTATATAGTAAATAATATAATATTGATATCTTTTATATATCATTGCAACAGACATTTATCTAGTAATGAACAAGTTAATATTAAATGAATGGATCGACTCTTTCATAAGTCGATCTAGTATCTATATTTATCCGTATAGCCATATAATTACAAAATTGCATTGTGAATGGTAGAACCAGAAGGCACAAGAGCTAGTATTGGCCGATGGGAAGAAAGTTTACTGAATCTTAAGCAAATTCAAAGCTGATTTGATTGAAAAAGGTAGGTTGTAAGGTAACGTATTATTAAACCTTATGAGTATATAATAAATAGTCTTCCGATAATTAACTCATTATATGGTAATAGATATACTAAATATATGCATATGATATCATAAAACATATCTTTTAATATAAGGTATATATATCTTTTACGATTACAAAACCCTGTGTGTAAGTTTATTACATTGCATTAAAAATAAGTTATAGTTTGTGAAATAGTGATTACATTTCTACTACTAAATATCAGCTTTTAGCCATTTGGAATATTTAGAGTATGTTCAAAAATTACGGAACTGTACGCAGGCGTTTAGGTAGACAGTCGAGTAGGGTGTTCAATTCTGGTAACCTTTCGCTACATTTTGGTCAGCGAGATGATGGGCTACGCTTGTTCTGTCCACTTCGTATGAAAGCTTCGTAGAACTTTCTAAGAAGATTCGGTAATGAGTACCTGCTTCTGGAAGAAAAATGGTTCCGCTTTGTTTAAGCCAGTGTTGATCGGTGTCTGGTTATAGCCTCCTGACACGTTAAAAAAAACAGCCGACATCAATCAAAGGTATTTCTTCCCTGAACTCAAGTAGCAATTGGCTCAACTAATTACGACAGGCGAAGCGTTCGCAATAGGATGACAAAAATAAATGATCTCTTTGCTGTTTTGAAAAGACTAACTTACTACGGATATAATCTATGTGAAACAGTATAATAAGTATATCAATTATGTAATAATGATTTATATATAAATTCATATAGTTTATGTATAACAATTTATATCAAATTTAAGTATTAATTATCTGATAATCAGTATATTAAATGAGAATAATAAAAATATATATTAATATAACTATTAAAAAATGTCTTTCAATTGCATCAAATTGCATAAGCTATGCTTTTGGCATAGCGGATATTTATAAATCACTGTATATCAGGTATTTACAAATATGATATCTAAGTGATTAGGAGTCTAATTGCATCAAATTGCATAACGTATACACTTTACTATTTATAAAATCGGGGTTAGTTAAGAGAACATTCCTGTCAATTATACACTGATTTTCAGAAGTTTAAACTTGGACAGCTTTCTAGACATGACTAATTGCATCAAATTGCATAAGGTGTCCAAGGCACGGAATATCCTTCCAGAAAAATATTGCATCAAATTGCATGATCTATACGTTAAGGGTTATATTAATGGATAAATGACTGATAATCAGAACTAAAATTAATTTGATGGATTCACTATTGCATCAAATTGCATAAAGTAAAAGCGAATAATATATTGATTTTCAGTGATTTAATATTTCGCAGTGTGGATTGAGTCGCAGGATGAAGCTAAAAATGTGTTTGACTAACCGCTATAAACTAATTTTTTAGTTCATGTTCTCCTTTTCATTTTATTGATTTAAAACTTTTTTCGCCCTCAGAAAATCAGCGTGCGGCGAAGCCGACGCAAGCCAAAAAAGCGGGCTGGAGATTAATTGATAAAATGTTGTATTAATTAATTGATTAATTGCTGGAGTGTGGATAAGTAAGATAAACTTATGATTATCAGATATTTAAAAATTGCTATTGCATCAAATTGCATAGGGTATTGCATCAAATTGCATAAGGTATTGCATCAAATTGCATAAAGTGACCCTATCGCTATTGCATCAAATTGCATAAGGTATTGCATCAAATTGCATAAACCGCTCAATAAATAAATCAGGTAAAAGAATCATGATGCAATTAGGTGATGTATATTTACCTGTGATCCTATACAGGCTTGACATATGAAAGAAAAGAGTTTGGTTCGAATCAGTAACACAATGAATTTCACGCGGCAGGAATTTCTGGCTGTCGAAAAACATATTGTTTTACTTACTTTGCTAAGTCTAAAAGGAAAGCAGGGGATGAAGGCCGACTTTGGTGGTAAGAACGAAGCTCTGGAGATTACTTTCAACGCATCGGAATTGAAGGAAACCAACCGGGAACGGATCAAGGAATCGCTGGAGCGATTGACAACCCGCAAAATACACTTTGATTACTCCAAACCTGGTCACGATTACTTTGGGTTTATTGTTCCCATCATATCAGCCAAATACGAAGGCAAGAAGGGCGTCAATTCAGAGATTACGGTGTTGATTAACCCCGACGCCAAAAAATTGTTTCTGGAGCTTTCTAACGGGTATTCTACGCTGGATTTGCAGGCCATTCTAAGCTTGAAAAGCAATTACTCCATTCGGTTGTACGAATTGCTGAGTATGAAAGCCCGCAATGAGCCCTGGACCATAGAAGTAGATGCTCTTAAAAATCTCCTTGATATTGAGTTGGGAGCATACAAGAATTTTAATCTTTTTGAAACTCGTATTCTCAAATACACTCAGAACGAACTAGCCGAACATTGTGGCGTTTTCTTTGATTGGAAGGTAGCGGCCAAGGATCGGAAGAAAATTACGGSCCTAACATTCACAATCCGGGATCGTGAAAAATTGAACCGTGAGTTTTTGACTGAAGAAACGAGTAAAACGATTGATTACGTGACCTCGCTAGGGGATGTTCAGGTGGCGAATAAAGTGCGATCGGCCTGTCAGAAATATACACTTACAGAAAAGCAAATTCAGTGGATTCTGGAAAGCCAGGAACGGGTCAATGAGTTGATTCGGGTCGATCTGATCATCGAGGATAAAACGGCCAAGGGGAAAGGCCCCAAGAATCGCACGAAATACCTGGCCAAGAGTTTGGGATTGGATAAGTTGAGTTAAACGACGAATGCTAGATAGTCTTCCCTAAATAGCCATTCAAAAACTTAGGATGTATGTTCCATCTACCTAACGAAAATTGAATAACTCCATATGAACGTAGAAGTAGAATATACAAACATAAAAGGAATGTATATAAGTATTATGATTTAAAACGTTTCTATAACGTTTTTAAAAATCATGTATTTTATCGAGTCGGTATGCTTTTAATCCTATATTTCTTTTGAAATGGAAAGGTATATTCGAGCATAGGTTTAAATCTGTGGGTTTTCTCTCTCCGCGTTTTGGCTCCCGCGACTCTATTCTGACTGGCGATGGAGTACATCGCTGTAGGTAGACTCTTACAGGAATTTTCAAGCGAAAGGCCCATTAAACGAATTTGCCGACCTTCTGGCAGCAGTGATGACCCAATGCTTCGAACGTAATGATGCCAGCGGTCATCTGGGCAAGCTCGTTTTAGAAAGAATACCTTCCCAGCCATCATCAAAAAGTAATTTCATACGGGTAAACTTCCCGTGCGTATCCTTGATAAATTCGACCTGCGACTCCGTATCAAGCTGAAAGAGCGTGGGAGAT
>NZ_NJAG01000090.1 GCF_002872335.1 Siphonobacter sp. BAB-5405
CGGAATCTAGTCCTTTGCATATGGAAACGAGTATTTTCTGTCTTATCTCAAGTGGGACGCTATTCGGATCGCCCCCTTCTAAAATAAGCTCGGGTTCTAAGTTATATACCTTGTGCAATAACGGGCTATCGAGTAAAATCAGCCATGAGAGAACTGGCCTCATCGAAGGGACGATCACTTCCTGCTCATATTGGATGCGAAAAAATAGGTGTTCGATCCTTTGCCGGGAGCCAGCTCCTTTTAATTGTTCAGCAAACCAGACTGCTGCTAAGTATTCTCTTACTGAACGGTGATGGAAACGAACCATGCCATAAATCGCTTCATCAAAGAGTGGTCGACTTAATAAAATTTGAATTTCTCTTTCGTTCCAATCCGCTAGAATAGACTTTACATCGATGCCATTTAACGGATTTCTTTCATCCGGCACTTGAAAGATGGTTTCGTGCATAAGAACAGATGCTGCAGCCAGCAGACGAGCCCCCTTTTCAACTTTTTCAACTGTGAAGGGCCTGGACTCTGCTCTATCCTGATCCCGTTCACTAAGTCTTCGCCCGACGCTATGCTTCATCAACTCAAAACGTGATCCTAGCCGCTGTTTATCGTTCCAGAACGACACTAGTTCATCCAAGTCTTGTGGACGAGTGGTAAAGGCCCAGGCATCTCTCCGCTCCAAATCATTTAAAAATCCGGCACTATTTTTGATACCTTTCGCCTCGACAAAAGTGACTATCTGTTCCCTTGTCAAATCAGCCAAGGAGTAGACCTTAAAGCCAGCCTTCTGCTGTTCAGATTGGCTTTGTGCTGCCTTAGAACTAGCTTTCTCCGAAAACGTGTCTTCATGAATATCACTCTTGCTATTCCTAACGTGAGCAATACATCAGGAAATAGCGAATTACAAAGTTTTAGATCACTTTTGGGTCTCCAGGCTGTAATTCGGGAAGTAATAATCAAATGGGTCCTGGGCTTGGCAATAGCTATTTGGACAGATAGTTTTCTAAGGGCTCGCTCAAAGTCTTTTGGGTCTTTTAACCGGGCTTCGTCCACGGAATCAAGCAATATCCAGCCTTCATCATTGGAATCTATCCAATTTTGAAACTCTTGAGAAGTGCCGATTTCAAATGCACTTTCTAAATCGTCAACAATATGTTCTAGTCGCAAGAAAAATGCATATTTCCCCTCTGATTGCAGATTCTGAGTAGCATGCCGGATCTCTTGAGTTTTTCCGGCACCCGCTTCGGCAAGGATAACAATACGATATGCTTGTAATAACTCGTTCCAGCCAAGAGAACCATCTTCTTGAAAACGGCTAAATCCCTCTAAATTAATGCTATCCTCCTTTGAGTTATATGTATACTGATTGGGTAATAGACTAAATAAGCGATCAAGATTAATGAACTGTTCCAAGGTGCGATTAGGGCTATACGTTATCTACCTAAGATACAATTTATAGGCGTGAAAGAGATTTAGTTTTTTCAACTTAATTTTAAGAAAATCAAAAATGCGTAACGATAGCATTACTTCATTTACTTTATTAGGTAAACAAAGTAAAGGCAGCCAGACCTTTTGTTGAGTTATACCCTCATCAGATTCCAAAACCTAGTATCAACTGAGTGACTGTTGTTCAGGTATTTAAGTTGCCAACTCTGCTGCTTGTACATTAGGTTTACAGGTAATCAAGCCGGTCACTCATAGCGGCAGCATTTCTAACGTATTCTTCAAGGCTACACACGTCAAACATCCTACTGAATAGTATAAAACTATTGTTACTCAAGCTCTCGATGTAAATAGTAGCACAAGACCCGTAGCATGTGGCAGAGTCAGACGGTAAATATTAGGTTGAGCTATAAGTTAGTCACTCAAAAGTGTTCTTGACTAATCAACGAACTATCATTCTTAAAAAATGGACTATTTGAACTACTACAATCAACTTAAAGAGCAAATAAGAGATTCGATTCATCTTTCACTTTCCATTAGAATATCCTAAATTAAAATCATCCTTGATTAAATATCATAAGCGGTATAATCACTAAACTAGCAATTTATTGACATTTGTTAATATTCTGTTGATTCATGTGTTGTTAATCATATTCACAATGTACGTGAAGTATTTAGCAAATTTTTAAAATTCTCCCAAATCAGATTTTTCGCTACTATCTCATCGCATTTCCACTGCTTCGCAAAACTACTAAGGGTATTTTCTAATGATTGATATCTAGTTGTAACTGAGTCAGAAAAAGTAAATGGTGCATCTGTTTCTGTTAAAAGTGATGCCTTTGGCAATAATTGGATTAACTGCTGACCACTTTTACTAGTAAACATTTTATGATTAATCGAAAAATAAAAGCCTGCCTTTAAAGCTAATTTCATTTCATCAAACCCGCCCGAATACCAATGTAAAATCACTTGGTGTTGAGTACCTTTTAGGTTACTTATCAATTCACTGATGGTCTCTTTAGAAGCCTTCCGACTATGTATAGTGAGAATCTTTGAATCATGGTTCTTGATTGCCTTCAATACCTGTCTGAAGGCTAAGAGCTGTGCCTGACGTTCATTTACATCTTTTGATGTACCATCCAATCCTATTTCACCAATGTATCGGGCACCCTTACACAAGTCAACGAATAAAGGAATTTCCTTGATTCGTTGACTTGCCAGTTCAGGGTGTAATCCCAAGCCTATACGTATGTTTTGACACTCACGGAACAACTTTACATTTGGCTCCCACAAGATGGGCGTGTTGGTTACTGTAATTGTCTTAATAGAAAATGCATCTTCCTCGCTTACACTCTTTCGAATGTTTGGGAAAAGGTCTAAGTGACAATGGGTGTCTACGTAGTAACTCATACACTATCAACTATTCTTATATATCGTAAAACTTCTTCCACCTCGGCTAACCCTCTCTGGTAAACTGCCAGAGATTCTTCCGGGTTTGATAAAGGACCTGTCAAGCGAATTGCTGTAGGTAAAAAATGTGGTGTAGTACGCACAAGTTCACTTAAATATTTTAGGGCCATTGCGTGTTCTCCTACACCAGGAGCACCATCTTTTGATACAGGTAAAGCTTCCATGTAAATATCGGTTCTATACGGTGGATATCCGTCAGAACGTAAAACTTCATTACTATCTGGCAAGTTTGCTTTCTTTAATGCTGCTCGGCGAATAATGCAGGGTACACATCGGCCACAGTGTCGCTTTCCAGGAGTTTCAAGCATGGCGTTTCGAGTAGCGGGACGACTACAAGACATTGTATCTACGCTAGCTGCAAAAGCAGGATCAGCACTAGCTAGTAGCATTTCCCCCTTCGTTTTGAACTCAAAAGGATTAATGATCGTAGTCTTTAAATCCAATCCATCAAATAACTCTTGCATTAAACTTAAGTAATAAGGATGCGTAGTACGAGTACTATAAGCCCCTAGACGTAAGGGAGTTAAAGGTAGGTTCAGTGTAATGAACCCATTTTCAGGAATATAAAGTTGTTTGCGTTGCGATATATCGGGTAAACCAGTAGCACATGCTACTCCTAATGCCAGGAATAAAAATGACCGACCTCTCTCTGTATTCTCACCATCTATAGGTAAACCATTCTCTTTAGGCTTACCTATCCGCACAAAAGCATCAATTAATTGAGGATCAAGAGTAGAATAATGATTCCTTAAAGCATCAAACGCCTTATTACGAAATGCAGATACATCACTACTTTTTGCATGCCCCACTAGCAAAGGTCGCTCTTGAGATTCAAGTAAGTCCATAGCTCCCAAAAAACTATCCATGCCCCCAGAAAATAGGCAGACTATATTAGTATGATGGTTGGTTGGGGCCAAGGTACGCTTGCTGACGGTAATTGATCCTTGGCTCTGACGGAACGAAATATGCCATAAATCGCCTGTCAAAAAGTTTAAAAGCTGTTTTAGAAGCTCTTCTTGAGATTTCCAGAGATCAGGATTACTAACGGGTACAAAAAGATGTAATTGACGAGTCCATCCATCATCTGAATAGTGGCCACGATTTACACAAGTATCTGCTGCATAGACAGCTGTAGCCACATTTAGTAAATCTAAACCTGCTTCCGAAGGTAAAATTCGCTGTTTACGTAAGCTTTTAAGTAGCTTACTGTAACTCACTCGGTTTGAACTCTGAGTAGAGTCTTCGGCGTAAAAAGTATAGAATCGATTAAAGTCGGCTGAATTAATCTCAGCACCCTGGTCATTAGGACCAACTCTTAGTTCAATGCCAATAGTTGCCATAAGTTTAGAGGTTAAGAGTTAAGAATAGTCTGAATAGCAATACGGTATATGCCTGTCAGCTTACGCTCAATCGTTGCAATCGATTGAACTGCTTTTTGTAATTCAGGCATAATCGTAGATCGGATTAATCCACTCACTATTTGGGAGAGTTGCTTTTCTACTTCTAGGGCTCTTAATGGGTCAGAAGTAGCTACCGTAAGTGATCGACCTACGTCACATATCAAGCGATAAACTAGGCTCTCCTCTAAAAAGATAGCCATCATCTCGGCTATTTGTGTATCTGTGAGACGAGTTAAATCAAGTTCGGGATTTTCTTCAATGATGCGTACTACTGCCCGTGCGTAAGCATATTTAGTGATGGCATTATCTAATAGAGCAGACGTCTCACAAACAATATCCATCAAAGCAGAAAGAATTTCTACGGCTGGTCTACCTACATATTGAGTAAGATTGTAAGTGTTAAGGACATCTTGTAAGCCTTCCTTCTGAAATCTACTAAGTGTACTACCTAAACGAGCAACCGCTTGACTAGAAAGTTGCATTCGCTGTGCAGCTTTTTTACTTCCTCCAAGCGAGTGATAATAATAGTTTTTGACTACTCGATTGAGTCCTTGTGAGTTACCAGTTCTTATAGCCTCTTTGAATCCTCTTTGACTCGCATCAAAGCGATTATGAGGAATTGGGATATCATCCGGTGAGCCGTCATCTTCAACGGGAGTTGGTTCATTTGATTCATTCTCATCAGAATCAGTTGGCTGATTCTCCTCAAACTCGTTAATCCAATCAGGTAATAATGGGGTACTCGGACTGAGACCCCGGCGGTTAGTTGAAGTTCCCATAAAGTTATAGTGTGGACAATTGATTAATTAGAGTTTTAACAATACTTGGCGAATCAGGGTTTCGCTGGATAGAGGCGAAAAAGTTTGCTTTCGCCTCTAATCCTGGAGTAGAATGAATAAAGTTCAAATTTGAAATAGTCCATAGGCTTAGTTGTGAGGCAGGAATGATTTCAAGTAACTTGATTAAATCAGGTTCTAACAACTCTTGATTTTCAACTAGAAAAAAGAGACCTTTAATCACATTGGATTCACTTTGCCAAGTATTTTCTTTCAATGCTTTCTTTTCAAGCTGCTGAAATAGTTGACGAATAGATGGTAGAGTTAATGCTTTAATGTCAGCTTGCTGCCCTTGCATAGCCATTCGACTCCCCCCCTCTAATACTTTTAATATTGGTACTAAAGAATGTGGGATCTCATCTGAGGGCTGAAAACTTACTGCACGTTCTCGTGATACGAATAATAGGGGCGTAAATCAACTTTTGACAATTTTGGTTCAAGCTTTGCCCATTCTAGTAATGGGTTTTCCTGGTCATCAGTTTTAGCAGCATGGTTTGGTTGATTAGCACCCGCTGTCTCCTTAGTAGCAGGTTCCTCAAGTCCTATAATAGTCTGAGAATGACCGTTGGCTGATGAAGTAACTTCTCCTACGATTTGAGTGTATTCTTTATCATGAAATCGTTCTAATAACAATAGTTTTGAAAGTACGCCTAACTTTAAATCTTTAAGTCCATAGATCTCCGCTACTCGCTTCCGGAGAAAAACGGTGTTCATGAAACGTTTGATGTTTCTAGGATTTCCTCTCAGTTCGGTTGCTAATGAACTACCTAGCTGATCAGCGATAGCTAACAATGAACGTAAGGTTCGAGTTTGATCATCTTTTTTGAATTTAGTAGTAATGAAGTCATAGCTTAGTTCGGTAGTATCATAAGGTGTGGTTTTAGAATCTTCAAAGGCTTGGCATATTTCCCTTAAAAGGGTTTGATCTTCATCCAAATGGTATTGAAGCAACAGGAATCTTATATAATTCTGTGTCTGAAGCTGATTAAGTGAAGGAATGCGAATGGGTATCTGGATAAGCTTTTCCAGATAATGTTTTGTATAATCAGCCTGAGAAACAGGCAAATCAGGATAATGGCGTCGGACAGCATACTCAATCATTGCTTCATCCGTAGCAATAACAAATACAGTCCCTGGAACAAATAAAAATAGTTTAACTGCTTCTAGTATCTCAATAACGGTATGTGGTAGGCACCGATCTAAATCGTCAACTAAGATTACTAGACGTTCTACTTTCACTCGATTGATTAACTCTTCCAACTCCTTGCGAAAAGCTTGAATCTGGGCGGGAACAGTTGCTTCTTCAGGTTTTAGCCAAGGGTCATCATCTTCATCCTTCTTTTTGCCGTCTTTTTCTTTCTCAGAAGAACCTTCATCAGAACCTAAAAATTGTTTGGCTTTGCAAAAGAACCAACCAGTCCAAATAAAGCAGTAGGCGGAAGACCTGTTAAAGAAGTGACAGCGGCATTAAGAGCTACCTCTCCTGCTAACTTAGCACCTTTCAAATAGTTAATTCTTCGTAAAATAGATTTTCCTATATCCTTAGCCTTCTGACTCCTAGAGCGGCGTTTAAGAAGCTCATGAACAACAGTCTCCATTAAAGCTGTCTTGGTATCTTCGTAACCTTGATACAACCACCCATTAAAAATAAAGCATAGGGTTTGCGGATCTTCCTTCATTTCAGACTCAACCAATGTTAAAATGGATGACTTGCCAGCTCCCCAACTGCCATGGATTCCAATAGTGAGCGGGCGAAGAGATTGTTGCTGGATAATACTTACCAGAGTTTTTGCAATTCGACTGTACCCGAGCAAGTCTACCTTGGCTTCTTGGTCGTTCCACATAATAGTTATGAAATGTAAAA
>NZ_NJAG01000091.1 GCF_002872335.1 Siphonobacter sp. BAB-5405
TCAGCGTTATCTTCCACCAGTAATAAGTGGGCCTGAACCTCCTCGGATATTCCTAAGTCAAGCGGTTCCGGGGCTGGCGTTTCAGCAAGGGGTTGGTCGGCCGCCGCATACGGCAGAAAGACGACAAAAGTGGTGCCCCGGTTTTGTTCACTGGCTACCTCGATGAATCCCAGTTGAAGTTCCACCAGTTCTTTTACTAGCGAAAGTCCAATACCGGTGCCCTGTTTAAAATGGCTCTCATCCACCTGATAGAAACGGTCAAAAATGTGAGGCAAAACCTCGGGAGCAATGCCCAGAGCCGTATCAGCCACCGTCAGATAAATACCGGGATCGGTTTCATGCCGGGTATAATGGGCCGGGGGCTGACTGCTCAGACTCACCTGAACCTGATCCCCGCTATGGGAAAACTTAATGGCGTTCGAAAGGAGATTATAGGCAATGCGTTCAAACTTGTCCACGTCAAACCAATAAGTACTGGACAGGCTGTGGCAGCTCAGCGAAAGCTGAATGCCTTTTTGTTCGGCCTCGATCTGAAACGAGTGTACAAGCCGCGTAAAAATTTCTTCCACATTTCCCCGAACCAGCGAAAGTTTCATCATCCCCGACTCAATCTTGGAAAGATCCATGAGTTGGTTGATGAGCCGGAGTAGCTGGTTGGCATTGCGTTCAATGGCCGCCAGCCAGCGTTGCTGGTGGGGCAGTTCGATTTCCTGTTTGAGTCGCTCGGCAGGCGTGAGAATCAACGTGAGAGGGGTACGGAACTCATGCGTGATGTTAGAGAAAACTTGGTTTTCATCTCATCCACCCACCGAAGTTGCTGAGCCTCTTTTTCCTTGAGCACCATGGCCTGGGTTAATCGATCCTGACGAATTCGGTATTTCACGTAGAGCCCTACTACAGTTCCCGCCAGTAACAGATAGAAGGCATACGCCCACCAGGTGAGATAGAAAGGGGGTCGGATGTGGAGCGAAAGCGTGTACACGTGGGGACTCCACACGCCGCTGGTGTTCGTAACATTTACCTGGAGCGTATACCAGCCCGGGGGCAACTTGGTATAGTGAGCTGCGGAGGCATGACCGATGTAATTCCAGGTGTCATCATAGCCCTGAAGCTGATAACGGTAAGTGAGCTTCTGGGGCTGATCGTACTGCAAACCAGCAAAATCGAAAACAATGGAGTTTTGATCGTAGGGCAGATCCAGGGTTTGCAGAGCCGTCAGGGGTTGCCGGAATGGTGTCTGATCAATGGGTGTATTATTGATCAGAACCTGAGTCAGA
Source organism: Siphonobacter sp. BAB-5405 (assembly GCF_002872335.1). Taxonomy (GTDB): domain Bacteria; phylum Bacteroidota; class Bacteroidia; order Cytophagales; family Spirosomataceae; genus Siphonobacter. The sequence goes on from NZ_NJAG01000091.1 coordinate 1,278, forward strand.
CCCACGGTAGGCTGATAGGAATCCAGAAAGGAGCCCGTGGGTTTAAACAGGGTCCAGCCTTCGATACCCCCAAAGGCCAGTTTCTCATTAGGCAGGCGAAGGTAATGAAAGCGGTTAAATTCTTCCCCCGGAAGACCATCCGATGCCTGAAACAGGCGAATCTGGTGCGTAACCGGATGAAACTGGCAAAGCCCCTTGTTGGTAGCCAACCAAAAACTGCCCTGTGCATCGGGTAGTATGGAGTAAATGGAATTATCGGGTAGCCCCTGATCCAGGGAAAAGATTTCGCTCGTTCGGGTCGATTTATGAAAACAGATCAGACCGTCGTAGCTTCCAATCCAGAGAAGGTCTTTTCGGACCGGGTCCGGTACCAGCCCAATCAGCTGACTGGTGGGAAGTACCTTCGATGGGTTTTCGTGGGTAAGCTGCTGGATTTGATGCGTGGCACGGTCAATGAGCACCAGACCATCAAATTCAGTGGTTAAATAAATGGTCTTCTCGTCGACGGCAAGATCAACGGGAATAATCGGACGAGCATTTTTCTTTTGTATAGCCCGGGCAAAAACCGAGGCCGGACTCTGGGTTTTCCATTGCCGGGTACCTTCATCAAAGCTAGCCACGTAGCCATCCTGACCAGAAATCCATACCTGGCCCTGAGCATCGAAAGTAAGTCCCCGGATGCCCTGGTACAGGTAATTCTGCGAAAGCAGTTCTGGGGGTAAAGGCAGTAGTACAAAGTGCCGGGCAGCAGCATCCCAGTACCCCAGGTTTTTCCAAAGGCCTACCCAGAGCCGATGCTTTGTATCGTAAGCGGATCGGACGTTGTAACTGGATAACTGGTATTCGGGGTGCTGGGGCGACCAGCCAAAGGTCTGGCCCAGCGAAACGCCAAATTCTTTCTGAAACAAGTCTTCGTGAAACGAATGATGGGTTTCAGAGGTCTGAAAGTAAGGAGCATTTAAATCGATCTGGTGAAGACCCGCCGCATTCGTACCCAGCCAAATCAGTCCCGAGCGATCTACCAGAAAGCTACAGGCTTCTTTCATCGTCTTCAACTGGGTTTCGGCTACCTGACGGATGCCCTGCCGATCATCGTACTGATAGACTTTCCCGTTTAATTCCCAGTACTCCTTTTGATCAGGCCCCCGGCGAATCCAGCGAATCGATAGGTTTTCATCGTGTAAAAACGGAACTGATCGGAAGCTGCGACGTTGCGGATGATAGAAAATAAGCTTTTTGGCATCGCTAAAGATCAACTCTCCATTGGGCCGTTCGATCATGGAAATGATGTCGGTAGACAGGGAGCGGCTACTGCCAAACTCCAGCGGAAAAGGCGTAGACAGGTGCTGAAACGCCCGGACTCCAAACGGGCCAGGCCGCCCATAGTAATCACCCAGATGCGGTGCTGGCGATCTTCCAGGATACCCCGTACGGTATTCGAGGGTAAGCCATGCGTTTGCTGGGTAAAATGCGTAAGCTTTTGATGCTTCAGGTCGTAGCAGTACAGACCATTCTCACGCTCAATGCCCCAAATGTTACCTGCGTGGTCGAGCAGCAAACCCTGACTGACAAAGTACTTGGGGTTCTTTCGAAAAAGCGGATCGTTTGCAATGTGCGTAATTTGCTCGGTAACCGGATCAAATACATCCAGAGCGGTACTTTCATACTGAATCCAGATGCGATTCTGGGCGTCGGGAGTCAAGTAAGCAATCACATTAGAGCTAAGGGTAGTACTATCACGCTTGCTATGCTGAAAAACCTTGAAATGCTTCCCGTCAAAGCGGGCCAGACCATTGCGTGTACTTACCCAGATGAAACCCTGCTGATCCTGTACAAGCCCAGAGATAAAAGACTGAGGCAGACCATTTCGGGGGGTAAGGGTGCGTTTAGGGTACGTGAGATTACCTGTTGCAGTAGGTTGACCGATACTGCTAAAAGAAAGTAGACAAAAAATCAGGTACCAAAACCAGTAATAGCTTTGGAGTAATCGTTTCATATTTTGGCGGTAAAGCAACGAATGGGGACTGATAGCTGCTTTGTAATGACAATAATAAGGGCATTCTATAAGCTTATAAAAATAAAGGTGGAATTTAAAAAGAGACTCTATTAATTAACAAATGTTATTATCTATCAGGGGATTGTTCAGTTATTACTAAATTTCTGTCCCAGCTTTGCTTGAGTTGAAGGATCGTCAACCGGGCAGAGGCAGTAGCAGGGAATGAGCAGAAATCCAACAAAATACCTTCTCCCAAGCAGCAATGGCGTTGCAAACGAATGCAAAGAGATAGGGGTGCTCATTCAGAAATCGGAAACAAAAGCCAGTAGAGGTACTATAACGCTTTGGTCTAAACGTTATAGTATACCTATACTAATAATCGCCTTATGTTTTCGAACGAACAGAATGTCTGGCGTTTATCTAATCAGGTAATAAGCGATCGTTCCCGCCTGCGGGGTCAGTTCTTCAACGCAGCAACGCTTGGGTATGGGTCAGGTAACGTAATACCGCATGAACCGTTTTCACTCATAAACGATCTTAAGGAGGCAAGTTTTACTTTTTAGTCCCTGGAACTGAG
>NZ_NJAG01000002.1 GCF_002872335.1 Siphonobacter sp. BAB-5405
AGCGTAAGCGAATTACGATTATAAAAAAAGGACGGCTTAGTTAAGTCGTCCTTTTTTTTATAATTCAATTATTTTTTGTATGACCAACAAGGTCTAAATCTGTCTTAAAACAGGGGATACAGATAGACTAGAACCACTAGAAAGAGGACATAACTAAAATAGAAACAGTAGAGATAGATGCTGTTTTTAAAATAAAGAAGTCTTAGGCTTCTATGTTTCAAGATTCTGATCAGTACAACCGTTACTACTATAAAAAATAGAACGGCACTTAGTCGTGTAAAGCCCTGTACGTAAGCCCGTAAGGCAGGAGCAGAAGAAAAGATCCCATTCAAGGAGCTAATTATAAAACTAAGACAGATCCCAGTAAAGCCGATGACCTGCGGAACGCGGTATTTTCTGACATTCAGCATAAACGTTTTTGAATAGATAGGAGGCACTGCTAATATAAGTATTTATACTAGGAAATTGATCCTGCAAACGCTTTTACTAGCGTACGTATTTTCGATATTCTCAGTTCCTTTTACCGGAGCAGGCCAGGCTGGTCAATGTATACCGGATGAAAGAGTCGTGACGCTGCCCATCCGTATTAAAAAGGGGGAGATGGTAGCCCAGAAACCCGGATTTGCCCTCTCCCCGCTGTATAGGGTGCACGAGGTACCAGTTAAATCAGTTTTCGATCCGCATCAAACGCTTCCAGATAATCCGAAACGCGTTTCACGAACTGCCCACCCAGTGAACCATCGACGATCCGGTGGTCGTACGAATGGGAAATGAACATTTTGTGACGAATACCAATCAGATCTCCTTCGGGGGTTTCAATGACGGCCGGTTTTTTCTGGATTGCTCCAAAGGCCATGATGGCTACCTGCGGCTGTACAATGATGGGTGTACCCATAAGGTTTCCGAAAGTACCGATGTTCGAGACGGTATAGGTACCATCGGCCAGGTCATCGGCTTTGAGCTTGTTTTCGCGGGCTCTTTTGGTAAGGTCGTTGATCTTCTTGGTTAATCCCACCAAATTGTACTGATCGGCGTTGTGAATCACCGGTACAATCAAATTGCCACTGGGCAAAGCCACGGCCATACCTACGTTTACTGCTTTTTTGATGAGAATACGATCCCCCTCCACCGAACTGTTAATCATCGGGAAATCCTTGATGGCTTTCACTACGGCTTCGATCAGTAGCGGGGTATAGGTAAGGTTTTCTCCATATTCTTTCTGGAATTGAACTTTCATGCGTTCACGCCAGCGAACAATAGCCGTCATGTCCGTTTCGACGAAACTGCTGACGTGCGGAGCAATGCGTTTGGAATCCACCATTCGTTCCGCAATCAGTTTCCGCATACGATCCATCTCCTGAATTTCTACGTCACCTGTACTAAAGCTGGGCTTGCTTACGACGGGAGCTGATGCTACTGGAGTCGGCTTGGGCTCGGGAGTAGCGGGCGGCGTTGACCGTCGGGCAACGTAGTCCAGCATATCGTTTTTGGTGACCCGACCATCCACGCCCGTACCGGGAACGGTATTCAGCTCGTCCATGGAAATCCCCTCCGTCTGACTGATCGTCAGCACCAGCGGCGAATAATACCGGCCTACGTTCGCAGTATTTTCCGTACGAACCGGTTCACTAATGGCCGTCTGTACCTGATTTTCGAGGTAACTGGCGGCTTCTTCCGTATCGCTTATTTCTTCAGGAGCTTTCGGTTGCGATGTTGTAGCTTCCGAAGATGTTGTACCCACGGCATCGGTTTCGACCCGGCAAATGGGTTTGCCAATGGTCGCCACATCGCCTTCCTGCACGAGCCATTCTTTCAAGATACCCGCCTGGGTTGCCGGAATTTCCGTATCTACTTTGTCCGTCGCCACTTCCAGCAAAGGTTCATCCATTTCCACACGATCACCCGGCTTTTTGAGCAACGTGAGTACCGTGGCTTCATGAATGCTTTCGCCCATGGCAGGCATAAGAATCTCAGTCATAGATTGATTCTGTTTGGCGTTTCGGGCAAAGGTACTAGGTACTTCTGCCCAATTCACGTATTAATCCAAGGGAAGGCCTACTAGCACTTTCCGCAACAAATTTAAGAGAGAAAGGGCCGTTTGATGAATATTCTGTGGACGGTCCCCCCCTAAAGTCAGTTTTTTCGTAATGGTTTGCTCGGGAGATGCCAGGGCAATCCAGATGGTTCCTACGGGTTTTTCGGTAGTACCACCGTCGGGACCGGCAATGCCACTGGTAGCGAGTCCGAAGGTAGTTCCGAAGCGTTCGCGTACGCCTTCGGCCATTTCCCGGATGGTTGGCTCTGAAACAGCTCCGTAGTTCTCCAGCGTAGCGGACTGAACATCGAGTGTATTCATCTTGGCCGCATTGGAATAACTCACCACGCCTGCCTGAAAATACGCTGAGCTTCCCGGAATCTTTGTAATCAGGTGGGAGAGGTACCCACCCGTACAGCTTTCGGCAATGGCTAAACTATGGCCGGATTCACGTAGTAAGCGGGCTACTACGTCTTCAATCTCATCGCTATCGTAGCCATATACGTAGGTAGAAATCAGCGGTAAAACCTTGGCGATCTCAGCGTTCGCTTCCGCTTGCAGGACTTCCAGCGATTCGCCGGTGGCCGTCAGCCGAAGTTTCACCATACCCATCGAAGGTAAGTACGCCAGTTTGATGTGTGAGGGCAATGCATCTTCCCAAGCTTCGATACGTTCGGCCAGAAAAGATTCACCAATACCAATGGTACGCAGCATTTTATGGTGAATAACTGGTAAGGGAAACGTCGACTTAATGCGGGGTAGCACCTCATCCGTCATCAGTCCCTTCATTTCATGCGGAACGCCGGGTAAGGAAACAAATACCGTACCGCGTTCATAGAACCACATGCCCGGAGCCGTACCCCGCGTATTGGGAAGGTAGGTGGCATTCAGGGGCAGAGAAGCCTGTAACTTATTGATTTCGGTAAGTTCCCTCCCCCTTTTCTGGAAAAATTCGGTTACGAATACTAACGCTTCCGGGTGGATGGCCTGGCCGGTATTAAAGTATTCACAAAGGGTAGTTTTGGTGATGTCATCTTTGGTAGGACCTAAGCCGCCTGTTAGTATGACAATGTCAGCTCGTTGTTCGGCTTCGCTCAAAATACTCAAAATAGCGGCTCGCTGGTCACCCACCGAGCTTTTGCGAACGGTACGTACGCCGATGGCTGACAACTCAGCCCCAATCCATTGCGTATTCGTATCGGTGATTTGGCCAAAAAGGATTTCATCGCCAATCGTTATAATTTCTGCCGTAACGGGTCTCATGAGAGTAAACTTGAATGTCAATAATCAAGAAAGTAGGGGACTGGCATAGATTCTTGAGTACCCTTACGCAGCTGGACTATCGAAAGTCTGATGTGATGTTTTCGATTTTGGTCTATTTTTGCGGCTTAAAACTACATAAAAAACGAAGTTTAACCGTTTAAATCTACAACCACCTACTAGAACAGAAACCCAATGAAAAAGGTTATAGGAAGTTTACTTGTTGTATGCTTATCCATACAGTTAGCTCAGGCTCAAAGCGATAGTACACAGAATACGCAGCGGAAAAGTGGTTGGGGTGGGATTTTAGAAAAAGCAGGGAGTATATTAAAACAAGGCTCCCAGGGGACATCCAGTTCGGACGAGATTGCGAATGGGTTGAAAGAGGCTTTGACCTTAGGTATTAAAAAGGGCTCCGAACAGGCTTCAAAGACGGATGGTTTCTATAAAAATGCACTCATCAAAATTTTGCTGCCTCCCGAAGTACAAAAAGTAGAAGGAACCTTACGAAAAATTGGCTTAGGCAAACAGGTCGATCAGTTTGTACTCACGCTAAACCGGGGAGCGGAGGACGCATCCAAGAAAGCATTCCCTATTTTCGTGGATGCGATTACTAAAATGACGATTACGGATGCAATTTCGATTCTGAAAGGAGAGAAAAACGCCGCCACCGAGTACCTGAAGCGTACATCGTTTGATGCCCTCTACAAGGAATTCAACCCGATCATTCAAACTTCCATTGATAAGACGCAGGCCACTAAGTATTACGGAACGATTGTGACGGCCTATAATCGAATTCCTCTGGTCCCCCAGAAACTCAATCCTGACCTGGATGATTACGCCACCCGTAAAGCCATTGACGGATTGTTTTTGCTAGTCGAACAGGAAGAAGCAAAAATTCGGGAGAACCCCGCCGCCCGCGTAACTGATTTGCTGAAGAAGGTATTTGGGCAGCAGTAGCGGCGGTTTTGAGTTTTGGTAAGGGTGAGTTAGTCTAAAAAACAACACACCGAAAACCAGAATAGACGATTCTACCCTGAAAACTCAAAACGCATCCGGAACTTATCGGAAGTTTTCAGTCTTTACTTACCTGATTTAATTCTTTGTAACGGGCCTTGTGCCATATTGTATGAAAAAAGCAGAAATCCATTTCGACATTGAGCTTGACGAGAATAACGTTCCCAATAAGATTTACTGGGACGCTTCGGATAACCCGAATGAGGGTCTCAATGATACACAAGCCATTTCGATTGCTACCTGGGATCGCTATCACCGGGCAACGATGAAACTGGATTTGTGGACCAAAGACATGGAAGTAGGAGATATGAAGCAATTCTACATTGAAATTATGTCGGGTGTGGCGGATTCCGTAATTTCTGCTACGGGCGACAAAAAAATGGCCGAACAGATTCACGACGTTTGCAAAATCCTGAGTCGTAACCTGAAGGCCGAACTGGAAGAATTGCAGCGTAACAGTAAATAAACGAGCATGGGAAACCTGAAAAAGGCCCTGCTCTTCGGCTATTTTAGCCTGTTGATGGGGTCGGTGTGGGCTCAGGGCGTATCCTTTGTTCAGGGTAACCTCCGTACGCCTTTTACGCAGGCGAAAGCTCAAAAAAAGGCGGTTTTCGTGGAAGTGTATTCACCTACCTGCCACGTTTGCGAGAGCTTTAAACCCACGTTTCAGCAAGCTTCAGTAGGTGCCGCTTACAATGCCCGTTTCATAAGCTACAAGCTCGATATTAATTCACCCGAAGCTCAGGCTTTTCTGGCTAAGCAGCACCTGGTAGTACCTTCTTTGCCACTGTTCTTATTTTTTGATGCGGACGTGAAATTACTACATGCTCAGAACGTGAGTAATTCAGCTAAAGAGGTGATTTCTGTAGCTAATACGGCCCTAGACGCTACGAAACGGAGCAGTGGGTATGCCAATCGTTTTAAAAAAGGAGAACGTACTACTGCCTTTTTGCTAGAGTACGGCTCATTTACGCGAATCGTCCGGGATACGGTAGCGAATGTACAGGTGATGCAGGCGTATGCTAAGGCTTTACCCAACAGTGCGTACACCAGCAAACCTGCGTTCACGGCGTTGCAGAAGGTAGTGATGGATGCGGAGAATCCACTTTTTACGTACTTCATGTCGCATTTAACGGCGTATAAAGGAAAATATCCTCCGCAGGAAGTGACGAAAGCCGGGGAATCCATTGTGATGAATACTTTGTACGCAGGTCGGGCGGCGTTTATGGCTCCGGAACGAATCCAGAAAATTGGATCGTACCTGACTACCCTGGGACTGGATGCAAAATCAGTAGAAAACCGAACTCTGATACCCGATTTGAACGCTTTATTGCGGGCTCAGCGGTGGGGACAATTGCTCGATCGGATCAATCGGTACGAGAAAGTGGGTGGTCCCGGTGCGGCTGAATGTTCGTACCTGGCTTCGTATCTGCGAAGTAAATCGAATAACCCGCAAATTCTTCAAAAAGCGGCTACATTAGCCAGCCGGGGAAATTGATAATAGAAAAAGGCCTGCGATATCGCAGGCCTTTTTAACGATAGGCTTCAAAACCCTATTAAAACTGGAAATATTCTTTCGCGTTGCGGTAGCAAATGTTCTGCACCAGTTGACCCAGCCATTCGATATCCGCCGGTAACTCGCCATTTTCCACATCGTTGCCAATCATGTTACACAGAATACGGCGGAAATACTCGTGACGGGGATAGGAAAGGAAGCTGCGGGAATCCGTAAGCATACCCAGAAAACGACTCAACAAGCCCATGTTGGAAAGAGCATTGATTTGCTTTTCCATGCCATCTTTCTGATCCAGGAACCACCAGCCCGAGCCCCACTGGACTTTACCCGGCGTGGTACCATCATTGAAGTTTCCGATCATCGTAGCGAACACCTCATTGTCGGCCGGGTTCAGGTTGTACAGAATCGTCTTTGCCAGTTTGTTCTCGTTATCGAGCATGCCCATGAACGTGCTCAACGAACGGGCCTGTGGGAAGTCGCCAATGGAATCCCAGCCCGTATCGGGGCCGAGTTCGCGTAACAAACGCGTATTGTTATTCCGTAAAGCTCCCAGGTGATACTGTTGCGTCCAGCCTTTTTCCCAGTCCATGATGGCAAACTCAATCAGCATGGCCGATTTGAATTTCTGCCGTTCTTCAAACGTAGGTAACTGGCCGCTACGGGCTTTGGCGAAAATGGTACGAATCTCAGATTCAGTATATTCAGCGGCATAAACCTGCTCCAGGCCGTGATCAGACAAACGTCCGCCCAGGGAAGCGAAGAAGTCATGACGTTGCCGCAGAGCCGCTACGTATTCATCGTAAGTACTAACCGAGAGGTTCGAAACGGCCTCAATTTTATCAACGTAGGCGTTAAACTCCGCCGGATTGTCGATGGAAAGCATGGCCTTGTCCGGACGAAACGTCGGGAGTACTTTCAGGTCAAGGCCTTCGGCGGCAATTTGCTGGTGGTATTTCAGATCATCGGAAGGATCATCCGTTGTACAAACCACTTCTACATTCATGCGGCGAAGCAGATTCCGTACGGAATAATCCGATGTATTGAGCAGGGCGGTGGCTTCGTCGTAAATGTCTTTCGCTGAAGCCGCATTCAGTACCCGGTCAATGCCAAAATACCGCTGCAGCTCCAGGTGAGTCCAGTGGTACAGTGGATTCCGCATGGTATACGGAACGGTCTCGGCCCATTTCTGGAATTTCTCGAAATCCGAAGCATCACCCGTACAGTATCGTTCCGCTACGCCATTGGTACGCATCGCCCGCCACTTGTAATGATCGCCATACAACCAGATTTGAGTCAGATTGGAAAAATTTTTATCGGCTGCAATCTGGTCGGGTGGGAGATGGCAGTGGTAATCAATGATGGGCATGGCCCGGGCAAAATCATGATATAAGGTACGAGCGGTTTCAGTTTGAAGGAGGAAATCTTCGCTCAGGAACGGCTTGACTGACAATAAGGTGGCGTTCATACGAATAGCGTTCTTTCTGTCAAGACCTGACATTTGAACCCTATCCCTGAAAAAAGAATGAAAATTAAAATCAATTTAAGCAAAAGCCCTTATTTCCGCAGCTGAATGGGTTTTCCAAAGTGCGTTTGAAGATAGTAAGCCGCATTTTCGTCACCCAACTGAGCAGCCTGTTCCCAATCCATGCGAGCGGAATCAAATTGTTTGAGACGGTACCGGGCTTCCCCCCGAAAACGGAGTACATTGGCATTCTCCGAGCGGGAATGCCACACGGCTTTGTCCAGTTCCAGAAAGGCCTGATCCGTTTCTTCCAGTTCCAAATGAGAAAGGCCTTTGTAGAGAAAACATTCCCACAAGGTATTATCGTACGCCGAAGAGTGCGTAAAATCGTATAAAGCCGAGTAATAGTTGCTCAGGTAGTAATTACAAATACCCCGATACAGATAAGCAACGGCCGATTTCGGATACCGATTGACTAATAAGGTAAAGTACGCGTGAGCTTCCTCGTATTGCTTATTCTGCACCAGTTCAATACCCTCGGCAAAGCGTTTGCGGTCTTTATCAGCGGGTGTGTCATGATCTTCCGTAAAATACCGGATGATTACATAGGGAATCAGCAATAGTATGAGAGCAATGGTTTCCATATACTGAACTAACCGTTGAGCGACTGAGCCAGCTCAGCCTGTACTTTCTTGGGTAAACTCGCCACAACCAACGCGTACGAGTGGTCAATCAATTCACGGAAAAGGGTCTGATTTCGATTGGCTTTTACCGTATTCCAATGTTTTTTGTTCATGTGATAACCCGGCACAATCCAATCGTATTGCTCGCGTAACTCCAACGCTCGCTCCGGATCACATTTTAAATTACAGGCAAACTCTTCGGCATCCAGCGAGGTGAGAGCGAATACTTTTCCCATGACTTTATACACCAGCGTGTCGGGTCCAAAGGGCGTTTCTTCCGACACCCCGGCTTTACGAAGACAATACTCGCGAAACTGTTCTAAATCCACACGCTTAAACGGATAAACGGTCTTAACGGGTGAGAGCACGCACAAGCATCACCACCAGACAAAAAAGGAACATGATAATACTGATCCGATTGATGCCGTGCATCATGCGGAGATTGAAACTATCCGGTCGGGAAGGATCTTTCTTCCCAAAAACCCGAAAAAAGTATCGAAAGGCTTCTCCGAGTTTAAATTGGTTTTTGATGCGATTGCTATCCATGGTATCCTCATTCAAGTAAATAGATCAACCTGAAAAAGAGAGCATTCCAGGTTCTATTCCTATACTGTTAAGCCAATAATGCAGCTTCCGGTTCCCGCCAGACGCCATCTTCCCGCATTAATTCAATTAATTCATCCAGAGCCCGATCGGCGGGTACGGAACGTTTCACGACCTGCTGACCCCGGTACAAAGCAATCTTGTTTACACCCATGCCCACATAGCCATAATCGGCGTCGGCCATCTCGCCCGGACCATTGACAATACAGCCCATGATGCCGATTTTAATGCCTTTGAGGTGATCCGTACGCTGACGAATCTGGGCAGTGGTGTCCTGTAAGTCAAACAGCGTACGTCCGCAGGAAGGGCAGGAAATGTATTCCGTCTTGCTCATCCGGGTACGGGCCGCCTGCAAAATGCCAAACGCCAGGGAATTCAGAAATTTACTCTGCTGACCGGGATTTTCGACTGAAGGTTTGAGCATCAGGCCATCCCCCAAACCATCCACCAGAAGTCCGCCGCAATCCGTCGCCGCGTAGAGCGTGGTGGCGTCCGCCGTAGTCTGGCCCTGCGACCATTGAATGACTACGGGCAGGTTAATCCGTTGCTGAATCAGTTTGAAGAACAGCCGACGAAGCTCCGGCATGGCGTGGCTGTTGGTCGTTTCAACCAGCAGGACTGCGTACGGATCTTCCTGTAAATAACCCAGTAAATCCCCTTCGCAATTAGCCAGACTTAGCCGTACTAGGTGCAGAAAGGGAAAAGCCTGTCGTTCCTGAATACTGGTCAGATATTCGGTCGTAGTAAAGACCGGAAACTTGTGAGCCTGCTCACCAAGGGTACGCCAGATGGGATAATCGATCAGTTCCTTCAAGCCGTTTGGTAACATGAAAGGTACCGGACGCGAACCCGTATAGAGGTAGTCCGCTCCCAGATCGTTCATGGCCCATTTGTCCGTGGCGGGCAAATAGAAATGTCCAATCGGCTGTAAATCCACTGGATTGTTAATTTCCTGCGTTGAAAAATCAGCAATGACCCGGGGTACATTCTTACCGCCGAAATTCTCGACTTCCGCCGTGATTCGGCGGGTGTACGCAAACGGATTGATGGGCGACGTCGTAAGGGCTTCGATGGGCTGTGCCGTCGCTGCCCGTTCGGCATAGCGATCTACCAGCGTACGGGCGACGGGAATTTCAAATTCGGGGTCTTCCGTCAAACTCACGCGTACGGTATCGCCCAGGCCGTCTTCCAGCAGCGTACCGATGCCCATGGCTGACTTGACACGACCGTCTTCGCCTTCGCCCGCTTCCGTTACACCCAGGTGCAGGGGGTAGGGTTGCAGGTTTTCATCCTTTAATTTTTTTACCAGCAGGCGATACGCCTCTACCATGACTTGAGGGTTGGACGACTTCATCGAAATCACGATGTTCGTGAAGTGTTCGTCTTCGCAAATGCGTAAAAACTCCAGTGCCGATTCCACCATGCCAATGGGCGTATCGCCGTAGCGGCTCATGATGCGGTCGGAGAGCGAACCGTGGTTCGTACCAATCCGCATGGCGGTTCCGTATTCTTTGCAGATGCGGACCAGCGGAACAAACTTTTCGCGAATTCGCTCGATTTCGGCCTGGTACGCGGCTTCAGTATAGTCTACAATCTCAAAACGTTTCTTATCGGCGTAGTTGCCGGGGTTAATCCGGACTTTCTCCACCAGACGAGCCGCCAGTTCAGCCGCGTTGGGCGTAAAGTGAATGTCCGCACAAATGGGCGTCCGGTAGCCGCGTCGGTTGAGCTCCTTGCGGATATTGTCCAGATTTTGAGCTTCCTTCACACTTGGAGCCGTAATCCGAACCAGTTCACAACCCGCCTCAATCATACGGATGGACTGTTCGACGGAACCCAGCGTATCCATGGTATCGATGGTAGTCATGGACTGCACCCGAATGGGGTAATCCGACCCTATCCATAAATCACCAACCCGAACCTGCGTGGTTGGTCGGCGGGAGTAAGCCGTTAATGATTGACAATATTCTGATCCAGCTGCCATTAAATCAGGCATTTGTAGTTCCGAAGTGACTTCCATGTAAAAAATAAAACGCTCGTAAGACAAAGGTAGCAGGGGGGAGGCGTATAGCCACGGAATTTTAGAAATTCTCGCCGAATTCTTAACGCTGCATTCGGGCGAATTGTTCTTAAGATCTTACGCTTATTTTAGCCCCATTTCTACGCTGAATGCAGACCGAATATATGAATGTATATTCAGTCATGCGTTGTAAGGAGTTGTGTATCAGCAAAAGAGGCCGCTCCTTTTAGGAAACGGCCTCTTTTGCTGATCTTATCTTACTATTCTTACCAAGACTGTCTTTTATGACCAATCAATGCGTAGAAGAGGATGTATACATAACATACCCCCATAACCCAAAAACCGCGTTGAGGATTAGCTTCGCCACCTAGAGCAGCATATGCTAAAGGTACTAAACCGCCCCCTGGCCCAATACCCATTACCAGTAATGCAGAACCCAGCTTTGTAAATTTGCCTAGTCCTTTGATGGCTAGTGGGAAAATGGAAGGCCACATAAGGGCATTTGCCAACCCCATAAGAGCAATAGCATATACCGAAGTGTAGCCTGAAGTGAAAATAGCTAAAAGCGTGAAAATAAGACCTGCAACCGCTGAGCAAACTAGAGCTTTTTCCTGCTTAATGTATTTAGGAATAGCAATAATTCCAATGATATAACCTACTAGCATAGCCGCTAGGGTGAAGGAAGTGAAATATTTAGACTTGTCAAGACTGATCCCAATATTTTTACCATATTGAGCAATTCCATCGCCAGCTATTACTTCAGCACCTACGTAAAACATAATTGCAAAAATACCTAGGACAAGGTTTGGGTGAGAGAAAACGCTGGAACGTGTATGGGCAGATACAACGGCATTGTCTTCTCCTTCAATTTCAGGCAATTTGGAAACTTTAACCAGAAGGGCAACGAATACAAGGAAAACGGCAAGAACAATGTATGGCAAATTTACACGGTTACTCATTTCCTGTAAAATAGTATCCATCTCAATTCCGGAAGCAGTTTTGAGCTTTACTCGGAGTTCTTCAGATCCTTTCAGTACTAAACCACCCATGATAATGGGACTAATAATTCCAGCAAACTTGTTAGCTATACCTACCAGACTGATTCGTTTGGCAGCACTTTCGATGGGACCTAATAGACTAACGTACGGATTAACAGCTGTTTGTAAAAGAGATAACCCCATCCCTTGTATAAAAAGGCCTAATAGGAATAGTCCGAAAAGACGGCTTTGTGCAGCAGGTATGAATAAAAGTGATCCTACGATCACAACTCCCAGCCCAATGATGATCCCATTCTTAAATCCAAATTTCTGTAGAATAGAAGAAGAAGGAATAGCCAGAAAAAAGTAGGACATGTAAAAAGCAGAAGTAACGAAAAAAGCCTCAAAATCAGTAAGCTGACATACTATTTGCAAAAAAGGAATCAGCGTACTATTGGTCCAAGTGATAAAACCAAGGGTAAAAAAAAGTACCCCAACAATAATCATCGGTACGAGATACGACTGCGGTTTGCCTGGTTGAGCCATAGAAAGTTAGGTATAGAAAGGGAATGATGGAGTGTGTGATAGCGTTTGTAAAAGTTCGTGAATTTATAAATAATTTTAATAAATAGAGCTTTCTATGGATAAAGACTTCCAAATAACGTTTGGAAACCCGTTCAAAAATAAACCTCGTGTCATTTATTTTAAGGCAGAAAACGAATATTCCTCGGTGAAATCAGGGTTTTGCCAATCGACTGTTGTAGCACTGAAAATCAGATAAATCAAAGTTTTTAGAGAAGTCCTGGAACATTTGTTTGCCGACTTCCGTTATTTTGAGACTCACAAACCACGCTTTCCTGATGGGCAGAAGTGTTGCTGACAAACTTTCAGACGACTTTTCCATCACCGATCGTAACCAGTACCTGTAGATTGAAACCCATAGCTTATGGAAGAAAAGAGAGTTGCGGTGTTCCGCAAGGAGCATTTCAACGCTGCTCACCGATTGCACAATCCCAATTGGTCGGATGAACAAAATAAGGCCGTCTTTGGATTGTGTAACAACCCCAACTATCACGGTCATAATTACGAGCTGATTGTGCAGGTGACTGGACCCATCGATCCGGAAACGGGTTACGTGGTGGATCTTAAGTATCTGTCTGATCTGATCAAAACGCACGTAACCGACCGCTTCGACCATAAAAATCTCAATCTGGATACCGAAGAGTTCGCTCAGCTTAATCCTACGGCAGAACACATTGCCATTGTCATTTACGAAAAGCTCAAGGCGAACCTTGCCCCGCAGCTTGACCTAAAAATTCGCTTGTATGAAACCGAACGAAATTTCGTTGAATACCCTGTTGTCGGATAATTCAATCGTATTTTCTGACGAAGAAATCGGAGAAGACCACATTGCCACTTCGATCCAGACGCCCTTACGGGCCGATGCCTTTGACCTGACCGACGAGCAGAAAATCGACAAAATTCAGGAACATTTTCGGGAAATCATGCTCACGCTGGGCCTCGACCTGAACGACGACAGCTTGAAAGGTACACCCCGCCGGGTAGCTAAAATGTACGTACAGGAAATCTTTAGCGGCCTCAATCCCAAAAATATGCCGGCAGCCACGCTGTTCGACAATAAATACCGCTACCAGGAAATGCTCGTGGAGCGGGATATTCAGTTCTATTCCAACTGCGAACACCACTTTGTTCCCATCATTGGTAAAGCTCACGTTGCCTATATTTCCAACGGTAAAGTGATTGGCCTGTCGAAACTGAACCGCCTGGTTCAACACTTTGCCAAGCGTCCGCAGGTACAGGAACGGATGACGGTGCAGATTGCCCGTGAATTGCAGCGTGTGCTCGAAACGCCCGATGTAGCGGTACTCATGGATGCCCGTCACCTGTGCGTGTCCATGCGGGGAATTGAAGATCCGACCTCCTCGACGGTGACGTCCTTTTACGGGGGTAAATTTGAAGAAGAAGCCAAAAAGCAGGAGTTTTTAAAGTACCTGCAATTGTAAGAATAACCCGATAAAGACTTATCGAGACGTCTGCTGACCAGCAGACGTTTTTTTTTTGTACTGATTTTTGACCATTTACCCCGAAAAAATCTCGACTGCCTTAAATTGGGTATGGTACATGTGGCCTGGATACGGACCTTTGGGTTATTCTATTTTAACCACTACTACTATGACCTTTGTACCTGGTGCTTTTGTATTTTTTGGGCTGATCGCTCTGGTTGTGTTTTTGTCCGTCGTGATTGTACAGCAGGGAACCGTTGCTGTCATTACAATTTTCGGAAAATATCAGCGGGTCATGACGCCCGGTTTAAACTTCAAAATTCCTTTTATTGAGTACGTCTACCGCCGTATTTCCATCCAGAATCAATCGGTAGAACTGGAGTTTCAGGCCATCACCAATGATCAGGCGAATGTGCGATTTAAAGCGATGCTGGTGTATTCGGTACTCAATCAGTCGGAAGAAGCCATCCAGAACGTAGCCTTTAAGTTCGTCGATCAGCGGAGCCTGATGCAGGCCTTGATTCGAACCATCGAAGGTCCATACGGAGTTACGTTGCCACAAAAAAACAGGCCGAAATTCTGGCATTGCGTTCGGAAATTGTATCTCACGTGAAAACGGAGATCGACGAAATGCTCGTCACCTGGGGCTATCACCTCATTGATTTACAACTCAACGACATTGCCTTTGACGAGGCCATTATGCGATCCATGGCTCAGGTCGTGGCGTCCAATAACCTGAGAGCCGCCGCCGAAAACGAAGGACAGGCTCTGCTGATTACCAAAACCAAATCGGCCGAGGCGGAAGGAAATGCCATTAAAATCGCCGCGGAAGCCGAACGGGTAGCCGCTCAGTTACGCGGGCAGGGGATTGCTTTATTCCGGGAAGAAGTTTCCAAGGGGATGGCTCAGGCCGTGCAGGAACTGAAAGATCGCAACATGGACCCCTCGCTGGTGCTGTTCTCGATGTGGACGGAAGCCATTCGCCACTTTGCCGAACACGGAAAAGGGAACGTCATTTTCCTGGACGGTTCAAACGATGGCTTACAAACCACGCTCAAGCAGTTACAGGGGCTGATTCAGAAAAATGCAAACGATGAGCTGACGGAGTAATTACTCCTTGAGAGCTTCGAGAAAGTGCTTTTGATTGAGTACCAGATTCTGCCGGGTCCAGTTGATTTCCTTCTTGCGGGGAAACTGCCGGACCGGGCAATCTTTTAACTGACAGTGATGGCAGCAGGCAGGCAGGCAGGGATCGACGTGCACGAAAATCTCCACGCGGGAATTGAACTCTACTTCCAGAATGGCCTCAACCTCGTGCACCGCCGTATGCACCTTCTCCAGATCCCAGTAATAGGGGAGCGTCAGGTGGCAGTCGATGTGCAGATCAGCTCCGTAATGCTGGATCCGCAGGTTGTGAATATCAATCCAGTAGTCTTTCCGATGATCCCTGAGAATGTCCACAACGCGTTTGACCGTGGAGTCATCCGCTTCGTCCATCAAACCACCCGCGGATTTACGGGCAATCTGAAAGCCATTAAAAATCAGAATCACCCCGAAGACCACCGAAATCAGACGATCCAGCCAGACGAAGCCGGAAAGTAATACCAGTCCAATACCAAAAAGCAAAATCAGGGTAGATAAGGCGTCCAATTGCAGATGTTTTCCGTCCGCGATGAGCGAAGGAGAGCCCTGCTTTTCGCCTTCTTTCTGAACGTAATAGCCCACCACGTAATTGACAATCATCGTAATACCAACGAGGATCATCCCCGTATCCAGTTTCTGAATCGGTTCGGGGTAAATCCATTGCCGAATGGCCTGAACGATGATAAAAATACCGGCTAGCAGGATGAGTACGCCTTCAAGACCCGCGGAGAAAAATTCAATTTTTCCGTGACCGTAGGGGTGGTTTAAATCACTGGGTTGGGAGGCCAGGTATACGCTATACGTCGCAAACCCACTCGCCAGTACGTTGACGATTGACTCCAGAGCATCGGATAAAATGGCACTGGAACCCGTTAGCCACCAGGCGACAAATTTGAGCAGCATCAAAATGACACTAACGCCAAAGGAGAGCCAGATGAGTTGCTGTTTACGACTAATGGACATGACTTAGGGAAAAAACTATAAGTCGCCGGGGAGCGAAATAGTTGCAAAATTACGGAATTAAATGCCCTTTCTACCGTCATCGTATATTTTTGCACCATGCAAACGGATCAATCTCCCTGGAAAACGGTTTCATCGACGGTCGTTTACGACAATCCCTGGATTCGTCTTCGTCACGAAGAAGTCATCACCCCCGCTGGTACGTCCGGCATTTACGGGGTCGCTCATTTCAAAAATAAGGCCATCGGTATCATTCCCATTGATAAGGAAGGCTATACCTGGCTGGTGGGCCAGTATCGGTATCCACTGGAAGAATATTCCTGGGAAATTCCCATGGGCGGTGGCAGTATCGACGTGGATCCGCTGATCTCGGCTCAACGCGAACTCAAGGAAGAAACGGGTCTCATCGCTATGGACTGGCAGATGATTGGTCGGATCCATACCTCTAATTCGGTTACCGACGAAGAAGGCTTTATTTTTGTAGCCCAGGACCTGGAGCAGGGAGAAACGGAATTTGACGAGACGGAAGTACTGCAAATCTGGCGACTACCCCTCAGCGAAGCCATCGAAATGGTAATGGATAACCGCATTACCGACTCGCTGAGCGTATACGGACTGTTGAAAGTCGCCCGGCTGAAAGGAATTTAAGTTAATATAAGGTTTGAAAGGGTTTGAGAAAAGTGGTAGGCAAGCCGTAGTAACTTTCTGACACGCGTATTCCCTGGCCTTGTTTAACGTTTGAAAAGGTTTCAGGTTTGAGTAAAGTAAAAGGTAGGTTGTAGTGACTGCTAAAGAACGTCTCCCTTCTCCGCTTCAACCTCAAACTTTTCAAACCTCAAACCTGAAAACCTTATCACCCAACCACACTACATCATTGCAATAATTTTACTAAATGAATTGGCAGTTCTGGGAAGCAATTTTCCTCGGTTTTTCGTCGGGCTTTGTGATGTGTATTACGTTAGGAGCCGTATTTTTTGCCCTCATTCGCAATAGCCTTGATTACGGTTGGACGAGCGGCTTACGCATTTCCCTGGGCGTAATCATCTGTGATTCGATCTTCATTTTCGTAGCTCTCACGGGTACCTCCTTCATTCCCAACTTCCCGTACTTTGATACCATTTTACGACTGGGAGGAGCTATTTTCCTGACGATCATGGGGATTAATACAATCCGTAAAGCCCGTGTGCAGGAAACGACTGCTCAACCCAAACGTAAGTTTTTCCGCTTTCTCAAGTACTTCAGTATCGGCTTTACCCTCAACGCCACCAATCCCGCGAATTTCATTATCTGGGTATCCGTATCGGCCTACGTCAAAGGCGTACTAAAATACGCCCTGGATTTACGGATTGCCTATTTTGCGGCCTGCTTGCTAGCGATTTTCCTGACGCAGGTTTCTATTGCCTTTTTTGCCCAACGCATCAAACGCTTTCTCAACGAGAACGTCATCATGTGGATCAACCGGGTAAGCGGATGCGTATTTGTCGGTACGGGCGTGTATCTGTTGTACCGACAGCTCGAAATTTGGATCATGGGTCACTAGATCCCTTGGCGGAAAGGTGAAGCGGTTTTGAATCAATATGAAAAAAAGATATTCGGAGGCAACGGTATTTCCCGTCATGCCTTATACAGCCAAGGGCGAACGTTTGTTACGCACGCTCACCCGGGTATACCGCCCCCTGCACTGGTTGCGGAAAGGAACGTGGCAAGTGCCTCTCAACGATTTCGAAGAAAATCCCAAGCTATCGCCTTACGTGGGAGCGGCGTATTTGGGCTACAAATACTACATTGCTCCACCAGTACAGGCCCAGGGGAATTTACAAGCCCATTTCCGCTCGCAACGGCTGGATTTTACACCTTCTCCAGCCTTCCAAAGCCAATCGAAACTGACCTTATCGGCGGGGGGCGATCTGATGCCGTACGAGCGAATCAATTCGCGGGCCACGCAGCATTTGTGGGACGAAGTAGGCGAGTGGTTTTTCAACGCCGATCTGGTAGTGGCTAATCTGGAGACGCCGATCGTGGAAGACAAGCCCGCCGCCGCCGTACCTGAGATCATGCTCAACGACATGCATTTCAACGGTTCCGACGAAATGTTTCGCATTTTTTCCGGGAACGGAAAATTTCGGGGCTATGACCTGCTATCCACGGCCAACAATCACAGTCTGGATCAGGGCGAATCGGGCGTACACGAAACCATAAAATTTCTACGCAAAAAAGGGGTTGCTTACGCAGGCACGGCAGCTTCGGCGAAAGAAGCCGATCAGCCTGTAATGCTGGAACGGAACGGCATTCGGATTGGCTTTCTGTCCTGGACATCGAATCTAAATAAATTCGAAACCGAGCCAGGAAGCGAATGGCTGGTTAATTACGACCGCCTCAACCGGGCCGGAGCGGATGTCTCCCGGATCAAAACTCAGGTGCAGACCGCTCGTGAGCACGGGGCGGATGTAGTCGTATTTCTCTTTCATACGGGCAATGCCTATCAGGCGTATCCTTCGGCTCATACCGTCGAGATTTACCACCGCGTATTCCGGGAGTGTGGCGTAGACATCATTCTAGGGAGTCACCCGCACAATCCGCAGCCGATGGAACGCGTGGAATTCAACGATCCGTTTACGGGCGAAGCCAAAGCCGGATTTGCGATTTACTCCCTGGCAGACTTCGTAGCCTACGACATTTTTGTCTGGGACCGACTGATACCGTTACTGAAACTGACCATCGAAAAAGGAACGGAAAACGGACAGCAGAAAACCTTACTGACGCAGGTACAGGTGCTACCCGTGTACAACTGGGGGGCCAAGCAATCGCAGACGGATGAAATGCGTTTTCTGGACTTAAAAAAAACAGTCCGCCTCGTGAAAGACGGACTGGCTCCTCAGTACCTGAGTGAAGTATGTCAGCGGGAATTAATGCATCTCAACTGGTTCTGCGATACTCATTTTCTCCCGGAAAAAGCGGATCATTTGCTGGCTTCTACGGGAGCGTCGTATCCCCGTTTGACCAGAAATTCTTCCCATTCCTGAATCATCATTTTGCGTAATACGCGGGGGAATTTGTGCTGACCGCCCATTTTCCCCTTCGATGCCATCCAGTCGTAAAACGCCTGAACGGGCAATACCGTAACCATGACGTCCTTCAGTGCGTGCGTACGCTCCACGGCGTAATCGTCGTTGAGGTCTTTCAGTTTTTGATCGATGAGGTTACGTAATCGCTGGGCATCCACTGGATCATCGGTGCCTACGTACCAATGGTGAGCAAACAGCGAATCGTGCGGAACGCCCGCTACGGTAAATTCGGGTACCGAAATGCGTAATTCCTGGCAGGCCAGTTCCAGAGCCCGGTTCATGTTATCTACCGAAAGGTGCTCCCCGCAAAGGCTCAGGTAATGCTTGGTACGACCCGTAATGGTGATTTCGTAGCGTTTTTTATCCGTGAAACGAACGGTATCCCCAATCAGGTAACGCCAGGCTCCTGAGCAGGTCGAAATGAGTAGGGCATACTCTACGCCTTCCTCCACGTCATCAATCATCAGGGTTTTGGCATTGGGCTTTACTTCGCCTTCACCGTTGAAATTTTCATCCGTAAACGGAATGAATTCAAAGAAAATCCCCTGATTCAAGGCCAGTTGCATCCCCTTGGCATTAGGTCTGGACTGATAGGCCATAAAACCTTCCGAGGCCAGATAGGTCTCGATGTAGGTAATGGGTTTTCCCAGCAGCTTCTCAAAGCCCACCCGGTACGGCTCGAAGGAAACGCCACCCCAGCCGAACACTTCGAGATTGGGCCAGATTTCGTGGATGTGCTTAAGCTTATAGTGCTTGATGATGCGTTCGAGCAACAACTGAATCCAGGCGGGCACGCCCACGACGTAACCAATGTCCCAGTCTTTGGCTTGCTTGGTAATTTCGTCGAGCTTCTGTTCCCAGTCGCGAATCCGGGCGATTTCCTTCCCCGGTTTGTAAAAACGTTCGAACCAGAAGGGAATTTGCGAAGCGTTGATTCCACTCAGATCGCCTTCGAAGTAACGACCGCTGAATTTCAGATCGGTACTACCGCCCAGCATCAGGTATCCTTTTTCGAACAGCTCGTTGGACAGGTCCTTGAACTCGGAAAGAGCGATGATTTGCCGGATACTGGTGCGTTGCATGGCTTTCACCATGTCTTTGGTCACCGGAATGTACTTGGAGGCAGCTTCGGAAGTACCAGAGCTAAGGGCAAAAAACTTCACGCGACCCGGCCAGGAGACGTTCTTTTCGCCTTCCTTGGTGCGGTGCCACCATTCCTCGTACATTTTGTTGTAGTCGTGAATGGGCACGTGCTGTCGGTACTGTTCGTAAAACTGATTGTCTTTGCGGAAAAGAGCCGAAGAAAGAATATCTTCGAAGTGATACTTCTCCCCGAAAGCGGTATAGCGGGCTTTGTTAAGTAACTTGATAAAGGCTTTACGCTGTGATTTCGATCCATTGACTCGGCGTCGGCGTATGACAGTGCCTGTCAACCCAATACCTCTTTTCAATAGACTTCCGAGTACGGCCATAACTTAAATGGATATATTTCAAAAACACTACGGATAATTCAAAAATACACGTTCAATGGGGGAAAAAGGAGAGAATCTTTCCATGAGGAAAAAAAGACGTTAAAACTCCCAGGTTTTCAAGGCTTCCAGCGTCGAGTAAGCAGTCAGATCGCACTTACAAGGTACAACAGAAACGTAATTATTCAATAAGGCCCATTCATCCGTATCCGTACCTTCGTCGAAATTTACAAAATCACCGTCCAGCCAGTAATACGGACGTCCGTAGGGATCTTCGCGTTCCTGAAAACTTTCCAGATAGCGGGCATCGGCCTGACGACATACGCGAATGCCTTTCAGCGGCTCCTCCGACTTTGCCGGGAAGTTTACATTGAGTGCTACGTGTTTGGGCAAACCCTTCTCCAGTACCTGACGGGCAATGGCCTGAATGGCTTCGACCGTATGCGAAAAATCGGCTTCGGGGTGGTAATCAGCCAGTGAAAAGCCAATGGCCGGAATACCTTCGATGGCAGCTTCCATTGCCGCCGACATCGTACCCGAATACAGAATGCTGATGGCGGTATTGCTACCGTGATTGATGCCACTAACGACCAGATCAGGCTTACGATCTTTCAAAATAAGGTGTTTACCCATCTTCACGCAGTCGGCAGGCGTGCCAGTCGTTTCGTAGGCCACAATGGCGTCTTTGAAGAAGCGAGCCTTCCGGATACGAACGGGATTATTGATCGTAATGGCGTGGCCTTGTCCGGATTGTGGACGGTCGGGAGCAATGACGATCACTTCTCCCAGTTCCTGCATCGCCTGAGCTAATATACTGATGCCTTTGGCGGTAATATCATCGTCGTTGGTGACGAGAATAATGGGTTTCTTTTCGGACATAATCTATTCGTAAACTCGCAAAGCTGCCTTTGCAATTTTTAACTTAGTGGCTGGATTGCCTTAAACTTTATTTCGCTATGCTGCACATTCGTACTGCTCAATCGTCCGATGTTTCCACCATTCAATCCATTGCCTATGCTGCCTGGCGTCCTACGTACGGAGCTATTCTTTCCGAGGAACAGTCGAAGTTTATGCTGGACTGGATGTACAGTACAGAAACCCTGACGAAGAGCTTTACAGACCAAACCGTTTTTCTATTGGCGTATGATGACCAGGAAACGGCGGTCGGTTTCGCTGCCTTCGAACTCAAAGAAAACCAACTCGTCAAGCTGCACAAAATTTATTTTCTACCGGATCAGCAGGGGCGGGGATACGGACGGCAGCTTTTGGAGGAGGTGTTCCGGCAAGCTCTGCAACGCGGCGGGCATTTTCTGGAATTGAACGTCAACCGGAGTAACTCAGCCCGTCAGTTTTACGAAAGACTAGGCTTCGAGGTCACGCGTGAAGAAGACAACTACATCGGCAGAGGCTACTGGATGAACGATTATGTGTTGAGAAAGGAGTTGGTCTAGTTTACTGTTGTCAGTTTTCGGTTTACAGTTTTCAGTGATCTTCGAATTTACACCCATGAATAGATCTGAAATATTTCGATCAACTGCTTTACTGAAAACTGTAAACCGAAAACTGTAAACTATTTACTCTTTTCTGAAGCTTCCCTGAGCACTCTTGAAACCCATGACCGGCGTATAATCTTCGAATTTTTTCGGATAATAGCCCTGGCCGTTGTACGGACGTTTGCGGGGGTGCGTCCGGCAGGTGTCTGAGCAGGCCCCGTCCATGTCCCAGCCGCATTGCTCGCAAATGGGCAAGTGCTCGTTACACTCGGGGTTCGCACAGTTAACCATTCGACTCGTCGTCGTACCGCACACATGGCAGGTCGAAATGATCTCTGGGTTGACGTGATTGACCGGGGCCGTTACTCGGCCATCGAATACGTAGCATTCGCCGTCGAAATTCTCACCGCCTTCTTCCAGTCCGTACCGGATAATACCGCCGTGCAACTGGTACACGTTTTCAAAACCCTGGTGGAGCAGATACGCCGAGGCTTTTTCGCATTTGATACCGCCCGTGCAATAGGTAATGATTTTCTTGCCGGAGCCCTTCAGGTGTTCGATCTCAGTTACATGATCGGGTAATTCGCGGAGGTTCTCCATATCAAACGTGATGGCTCCCTTGAATTTCCCTACGTTATGTTCATAATTCGAACGCATGTCGACCAGTACCACGTCCGGATCGTTCATGAGCTGACGAAACTCGTTCGGCTCCAGGTGAACGCCCGTTTGTTTGAGAGGATCAACGGGTAAGTCGGAATTGACAATTTCTTCTTTGACCCGTACGTGCAGCTTGTGGAAGGCGTGCTGCTCGTGTTCTTCAATCTTGAACTGGATCGCCGCAAAACGCGGGTCGGCGTGCAGCCAGTCCATGTACCGCTGGCAATCTTCAGCCAGTCCGGATACCGTACCGTTTAATCCTTCCGGTGCCACAATGACCCGGCCCAGCAGATTGTTTTCCAGACAAAAACGGTGGTGTTCTTCCCGATACGCCAGGCAATCTTCGATGGGCGTATAGAGGTAATACAATAAAATGCGATATGCTTTCATAAAATAAGTAGAAGCCACCTGTAAAGTGGATCATTCGGGTGCAAAGGTAAGCTTTTTTGGCTGTAAAAGCAGGTTTTAAGGACGTAGGTACGGGATTAGAAAAGTTTAAGAACCTGCGTTAATGACATTTTCATCGGTAATTTCTCACCGAACGACGAACTTGCCTAGCCACAAGGCCGTTGCGTTGTATCTTTGTTGCCCCAAAATTTAGTGATCCGTATTCTTAACTTTTTTCCCTCATGCATATTGCCGTTACCGGTAACATTGGAGCCGGGAAAACCACCCTGGCCCGCATGCTGGCCGAGCACTTTGGCTGGGAGGTTTTCTACGAAGCCGTTGAAAATAATCCGTACCTCGCTGACTTTTACGAGGATATGGAACGCTGGGCCTTTCACTTGCAGATTTACTTCCTGCGAAGTCGATTTGATCAGGCCCGACAGATCATGCATTCGACCAAACGTATCATTCAGGATCGTACGATTTACGAAGACGCTCACATTTTCGCCAAAAATCTGTATCGGTCCGGCTACATGAGTGCGGTCGATTACGAGACGTACTTCTCCCTCTTTCAAACGATGATGGACGTGGTGAAACCACCGGATCTAATGATCTACCTGAAAGCGGATTTACCCAAGCTGCTGCATCAGATTCAGAAACGGGGTCGAGAGTATGAATTGAATATGAGTGTGGAATACCTGACCGATCTGAATGCTCATTACGAAGAATTTATTGCCAGTTATACCGACGGAAAACTACTGGTTCTGGACGTGAATCACCTGGATTACGTCAATCGCCCGGAAGATTTTGAATTCATAATCAAAGAAGTAGACCGAGCTTTGTTGTACGGTTAACCAGTAAGCCTGATTCGATGCGGATCAGGCTTACTTTTTTATAGATCGTACGGAAAGGTACATCACGGTTAAAATCCCTGCGTATTCCACTTAAACCTATAAAGCTATGGACGAGAACCTTGCCAATATCGACGAGCTATCCCGCATCAATGAGCAGATTCTGCGTCAACCCGCAGCACCCGCCCAGGAAAGTAAACCCACTGGAACCCTGGCGACATTGCTGCATAACATTGACCTGTACAATCTTACGAAAAGCGAAAAAGTAGAGGCCGCCTTTCGGGCTGCCATACCCGCTCTGGTGAAGATGGGCCTGTTTTCACTGTTTCCGCCGGAAGAGTGGATGCAGGGGAATAATCCGGGCAGAAAATTTGTCGGACAGGCTGCTTTAGAGTATTTACAGGAACAGTAAACCCCTACTTCGGAATCCAGGCTGAAGAACACGTTTTTGATCGTACCCTTCAGCCTGGGTATAGCTTTTGTAGTCTTACTGAACTAAACAAAAACGTACGGCATGATTGTTAAACCAACTTCTTCGGGATGGGAGATTATTCATCAGCAGGCTCACGGTATGCTGGCATTGCAGCTAGCTTTACAGTGGCCCGTTAAGAAACGGCCCATGCACTGGATCAAGACCATTGTGGCTCTTACCGAACATGATGATGGACAGGAACCCTGGGAAGGCAAAAACCACTTGAATGAAGCGGGAGCACCGCTGAATTTTCAAATGATGGAATATTCCGTTGAGCAGTGCCGTAACGTTATTCAGATTGGTCTGGAAAAAAGCCGCTGGAATGCCCTGATGGTCTCCATGCATACGTCCTATCTGTACGAACCCAAGCGGGGAGTCAGTAAGGAACTGAACGACTTTCTGGACGAACAGAAACGGAATCAGAAGGACTGGTGTGCTCATTACCAGATTACCCGCGAGGAGGCCGAATACGCGTACAGCTTTATCCAGTGGTGCGATGCCTTATCGTTGATCCTTTGCCAGGACCAGATTCCAGCGGGTGAACGTCGCCTGGAAATCAGTCCCGGCCCCGATGGCACCAGTTACTACATCTTTCAACGCAGTAATGGAACGGTTGGTGTGGAGCCCTGGCCGTTCAGGCAGAAAGCATTCACTGTAGAAGTAGAAAGCTATGACGTGGATCAGATGATCTTCAAAGACGATAAAGAATTGTTTAATGCCATGCAGCAGGCACTCATTACCGAAGAAAAATGGGTATTTAAAGCCAAATAGAACGTCTTACAGCATGGCCAGGAATTCTTCTTCATTCAGGATAACCAGCGGAAAACCACGGCTAAGGAGTTCTTCCGCTTTTTTCATTTTGGAAGACATCAGCTCTTCACCAACCAATTGAGCGTTCTGTTTGCCTACTACCATGTAGTGCGTAGTGTAGGAAAGATTTTTAGCTGCAATACCGCCACACTGCCAGACCAGCTGTTGAGCCTCCGTACGTCCCAGTCCGGTAAGATCACCGGTAAACACGACTGACTTTCCGTAAAACGGGTGCGTAACATTAATCTCCGCATGCAGATTCGGAATGAGCGGTGTTTGTTGACGGGTACGGGGCCGAGGTTTCAGCGTGGCGTAAGTTCCGTCGAAGTTTCGCTTGCTGACCTTCGTACGATAAATCAGGTCATCCACATCTTCGGCTTCGTGTAAATCAGCCATTCGCAAAGCCAGCTGGGCACAGACCCGGGCATCATCATCGGCCCGGTGATGCGTAAACGTCAGCTGATTGTAATAAGCCAGATAACCCAACGAATGTTTAGGTTCATTGGGCCAAGTCGCACGAGCCATATCTACCGTACAGGCGTATTGCAGGGACTGAATAGACAAGTGATAGTGTTCAAACAAGCCGCGTAGGAGATTTAAATCATACGCCGCATTATGGGCAAGTATCGTTTTACCTTCCAGAAACGGAAGCACCGCTGGCCAAAGCTCGTCGAACGCCGGAGCGAGGGTAAGCGATTCAAGCGGAATTTTATGGACACGTTGCTGATAATAGCCCATCTCGAACGGATGGGGCTTGATGTACCAATGCTTTATATCGGTAATAACGCCTTTTTCTACCACGGCAATGCCCAACGAACAGGCACTGGATTTGGCATTGTTAGCATTTTCAAAGTCTATAGCAATAAAATCAAGCATAGGGGGTAACAAGGAATGGGCTGATCATCTGTAATATACGTACCACAAACACGAATAAGTTAACAGCCAGCATACAGATAACACTAACGTTTATTCTTAAATAAAATTCGGCCATAGGCCGTTCTTTTCACCGGTTACAATAAACCTCATCAGCAAGGCCAATGAGGTTATACTAATCCTTTTTCAAATAATTCGCAAATTTACGAATTAAATGAGAGAACTCCTCTGAACATCGGATAGTAAATAGATATGATAAGGCTATCAATGCGATAACCTATAGAAAAAAGCTATGAATTGGCTAGTGAAATGGACCTCGCAATAAACCCCTTTCGGAAACCAAAAGGGGTTTGGGTAATACAAGTGTTTACAAGTAAATCAATTAAGACTATACGTCAAATATGACCAATTTAATGTTAACAATAGTTTATTATCACTTTATTTTTTGCAGCTTACTAGTTTTTACTACCAAATGTTAATGGGTTGAGTATGGTCCTTAAAGGACTACTCTTCGCATTAAACATCTAATTATAGGAAGCCTACTATTCCGTTAATCAAACGTAATGATAAATCCGGATCAGCCCGTGATAATTTTAATCAAAGCAAAGGCTAAACAAGTAAGAACTTTGCAAGCTAAGGTTAGGAATAAGCAGGAAGTCTATGCGTGATGCCGAACAGACCTTTTTCAGATTATTCCTTTCCGTGTCAATTTACGAGAAAAGGCCATACCATTCCATAGAAAAAATACAAAATTCCTGTAATTAAGTCCGGTTTTTCTATAAAACTAAGATTAACAAACGGCAATAGGTCTGGGATGGTTCCGGGTAGACTAGTTCTCTGCACGTAGATTCAGGGCTGACTCACAAGTTATTAAGTACGCATAGAGGTGAGCCACTGATGCTAAAAGAAAGAACGGAGCAGATTGCGGGGGAGTCATGAACTGTTTTCACGCCAGCCTGAAGGTGATAAACGGCTACGATGGTCTAAGCATTCCGGATTTGGGTATAATAAATCCCAGCCAGATGCCAGCTGAGATTTATCCTTCGCCAAAATAAAACGCAGCGTCTATACCGACCCGCGATCATCATTATTCGCTCACAAAGGTGGCCCAATGAATTTCCACAAAAAATGATTTTTCGCATCGGAAAACGACAAAGTTGAACGTACAACGCACATAAGCCCTGAACCAAATAAATCTCAGCCAGATGCTGGCTGAGATTTACAGTCAAACCATGAAAACGACCGAAGGAACCACCCGTCCAAACGCCTCTTTCGATAGCTCTAAATTGGCGATTGCATACCTGTAGATCAATGACTTTTCGCATAGGAATTTGTTAAAACGTAGGCATGTATGCAGGGTTAATTTCTTACGGCGACGACCATGCGGGTTTTACAGCAATGGACCCATTTCTGAATGCAGGGGACTCTCCACCCTACCCAAGCAGGAAGGTACAGCTAATCAGATGGGGTAACAGAAAAGCGATAGGAATGGAAAAGGTTGATTACTCAGGCATTGATTAACTAACAAGCAACCAACCTTCTCGAAATCGGGGGCTGACCATTGGGCAGCCTAGTAGCACTCAACCTCTGAAAAGACGGGCGTGTCGTCACCCTTCAGAACGGCATGGCCGATATGGGGAGAAAACAAGTACAGGTTGTACGTATTGACCTCCATGATTTCGTCCGAACTTAAAAGGTAATAGCGAGTGAAGACGGCCTGTTTTCCCTCCATGGGTTCAGGGACACGTAAATAATAAAGTCCCTGCTCCTGAAGTAGTTCGTAATAGACGATATCATCACCCCACTGGTAGGGTTTTGATCGAATCCCATAACGGCTGGGGGTACTCAGTGGCGGATCGGAAAGCTGGGCAAAGATGGTTTTTTGAAGTTGGCGGTTTGATTGGAAACTAGTGGCTGTGTAGACCATAAATACAAAGGTTTAAGGTTCAATCACTACTACTTTTCAATGCCTTACGTAAACATACCCAGGGGTATTCATCTATACAACTAGTACCCGAGGAAATAGCGTCAGAAAAACACATTTCTTAAAAATAGAACCGTAGAGCGTGGCAGAAGGACGGGAATGCTGAAGATGAAACCCGATGGCTTTAGCCGAATGGATGGAATATACAATCGAGCGATGCTGGAGGAAAGCCTTTCGCATCGCTCGGTGAAAAGATGATCCTTTCAAGGCACCTTTTTCAGTGATGGGACCACAACTTTCCTAGGCTCCGAATCTGGAGTAGCCTCTAAATACTTGGGGAACGAACTACTTCCCTTGCGAGGTGCGGCGAGCCTGTACCAGAATGGTGACATCTATAGCCGTAACCATCACGCCGTATATTTTTTTCTTCTCGTTAACCAATGGTGTATACGTGTAACTGAACCAGTATTCTTGTAAACAGCCTTCTTTCAGAATCGCTATTCTTCCTTCCGGATCATGGTAAATGTGGCCCTGTTCAAGAACGTTTAGGGCCAGGCCAATCATCGGTTGACTTTCAAATTCAGGAATGGCTTCCAGGAGGTCTTTGCCCAGGATGCTTTCGTCTCTTCCAATGATGTCAAGCATGGCTTTGTTCGCCGCCTGGACATTCATTTCACGGCCAATGAGGACGGCTGTAGGAGCGGGCGAACTTTCAATCATACTACGCCAGTGGCGTTCACTCGCCTCTAACTGCTGGCGGGCCAGTACCAGCGAGGTAATGTCCTGCATAATGCCCGAAAAACGGTAAGCTTTTCCATGCTCATCAAAGAAGGCCTGCCCTTTGGAGTGCACCCAGCGTAACTTATAGTCTTCGCCGCCAATGGTTCTAAACTCTATGTCGTAATCTCCCAGGGATTTCGGATTCAACGCCCAGGTAACGGCCTGATCTACCCGGCTCTGATCGGCGGGATGGACGTACTCAAGGGAAGTCTCGTAGGCAACTTCCACTTCTTTAACAAACCCATGTAGTTCCCGGCATCGCTCATCCCACCAGACTTGCCTGCGTTCCAGATCTAAATCCCAGGTTCCTACCTGAGCGGCCTGTAGGGCAAAGGAAAGCCGCTCCAAGTCGGAAAAACGACTTTTGTTAAGCGGAAGCGAAAACTGACGTTTCATGCTAGATACTCTATGATTAACCTGGATTGAATAACCTTGAGCAGAAATAGGGTAGTGCTACGGATCTGTGCCTACAAAAGAAAAGGCACCTCCATAAGGGCTAGTAAGTTAATGATAAAGTAACAATAGATAATATACGGTAAGAATATATAAGTTTAAAGTTTGCTATAACCGATAAAGTTCTAAGCTGTGAAGTAGAAATATTCTGATTTCTTCTCAGGAAAGGAGCGTAAATGTACTACGTGTACCAATCAATGCTTTCAATCAGTTTTCTGGTTTTTCGAGAGTGGAGTAGGTATTTGTAGCTTTTTTATATGTGATCATTGAGAAAAAGCACGGGTGCCCCACAAACCAGAAGAAGTAACGAGGATCCATCGTTTCGCTAATTTCCCTTAGGAGTATCGGCTATGATGGTAATTAGGCGGGTAGGAGATTGTCGCAAAAAGCTAAGTAAAGTATCACAGCCCCATCAGAACAAGAAAAAACCCGTTCAGATTGCTCCAGAACGGGTTTTTGACTGTGACGTTGGGGAGACTCGAACTCCCATGCCGGAACCGGCACTACCCCCTCAAAGTAGCGTGTCTACCAATTCCACCACAACGCCCCTTGATGAATGTGGTGCAAAAGTATATTTTTTTGAAAGCAAAAGCAAGTCTGGAATGTTATTTTTGCATCGGCATAGGGCCGATTTAGTGCCTACGTGCTGATAATCAAATCCTCTTATCGAAAAAATAAATGGCATTAGAAATTGAAGGTGTGCTGCAACAAGTGCTGCCGGAAGTGACGGGTACCAGCAAGAGCGGTAATTCCTGGGTAAAACAGGATTTTGTAATCGAAACGGATGAACAGTATCCGAAGAAAGTGAACTTTTCTCTCTGGGGAGATAAAGTAGCTGAATTCAAACAATACACTCCTGGCGATAAAATCAAGGTTTCCTTTAACCTTGAATCGCGGGAATATAACGGTCGCTGGTACACGGAAGCCCGAGCCTGGCGAGTGGATGCGGTCGATACCAACGCCTTTATCGGCGGAAGTGAGCCGACACACATGCCGTCTTCGCCCACCTTGCCTCCGGCCGACACACGATACGGACGATCTTCCTTTCTAGAAGACGCATCATACAAAGGGTGGTTAGCCGTAGCTGACCACCCTTTGTTACTTTTGATTGTAGAGGCTACCCGATGAGCTCGAGTAATCGCTCAACGGCCTGCTTCGTATTGGCCCGAATGCCTAAAATGTCGGTTTCCATCATGTAACAGGGAGCCGTTACAATTTTTAAGGCAGGGTCTACCCAGACTTCTTCAATACTAGCCGATTGGGCTACAGCTCCCACGCTTTCGATACCTGCCGAAAAGCCAGCAATATCGTAGGGCGATGCTTGTTCAGTTGTACCGAGCGTAAGCTGAGCGTGATATTCGCTGCCTTCTAAGGCTTTTGCAACTACTACTGGACTCACGCAAAGCGAAGCAATGGGAACCTGTTTGCGAACCGCCGCCAAGATAACGTCTTTGATTTGGGGTAGTACCTGACCAGCGGGTCCGTCGAAGGCCCAGGTTGACAGATTCTTAGCCGCTCCAAAGCCGCCCGGAATTAGTAGACCATCAACTGCGTCGAGGTTCAGTTCCATGAGATTTTTGATTTCACCCCGGGCAATGCGAGCGGATTCCACCAGCACATTCCGTTTTTCGGGCATTTCTTCTCCCGTCGTATGATTGATCACGTGGTATTGATCGACATCGGGGGCATAGCACTCGTATACCGCTCCGGCTTCCCGAATTGCCAGGAGCGAAAGCGTCGCTTCGTGAATTTCGGAACCATCAAAAACACCGTTGCCGTGCAGAATAACACCAATTTTTTTCATTTGCTTTCGTTCGGTTTGTACCGCAAATTAATTCAGCTTGCTCCAGCCCGGTAAGATCATTGGGTTATTTTTACCAGGAGGCTACGAAAGCTCCCCGCGTACGAACGTCATAACAAGCAATATTTCGATCAGCACAGAACGTTCGCCAGCGTTCGGCCACGTTTCGACTGTTGGTAACATCCAGTACAATTTGCCGGACAGGAAATTCATTCAGCCAGTCCGGCGGGTAGCGGAGGGCATTGTTGGTGATGAGTACAAGGTCAATCGGTTGCTGACTACGTAAAATTGTACGGCGGGGAAGGGGATTCCGAATCCAGAGTACGCGTTTACCCTGCCAGCAGAGGGCTTGTCCAAAAGGGGTGAGAGTTCGAACGAGGGTATGGTGCGTTTGGTGAATACCCCGAGCCGTCCAGAATTGCTCCAAATGAAGCTCCTGCATACGGCGGTCCGTATACAGCAGGGAATCGGCCAGCAAGTGTAACGCACGTCCGTGAATAAAGCTGACCGCCGTATGTTTCTTCAGGTGATGGACCACCAGCCAGTACTGTTTCCGCTGCTGCTGGTACGCGTACAGTTTAGTCATAGCAAAGCTGAACGCCAGGGCCATACAAGGCCATAGATAGATTTTTCTTCGGGTTGCAAACAGTACTACGAACAGAACAAGAATGCCGTAGAGCAGCAGTAACTGAACGTCCGAAAGCATCAGGCGATTCCATCGGGCACCGGGCCAGTTTTCCGTATAAAAGACGAGCTGATTAAGTAACCCAAAGGAGAGTTTGACGCAGTATAACAGAAAGTCGTTCAGCAAAGGCACGCCGTACAGCAACAGATATAACATGCCGACAATCAAGCCCAGACTCGATAGGCCTAAAACCAGTGGATTGACGAGTAGAAAATACGTTGGGAATTGGTGAAAGTAATACACCGCCAGTGGGTAAGTAACCACCTGGGCGGCTACCGCTCCGCAGGATAAACTCCAGAGTTCAGCCCAGAGCGGATTGGCTGGTTGCCAGAGCCAGTGAAGCCTGGGATACAGGTACAGAATCCCCGCTACTGACAGATAAGACAGTTGAAAGCCCATCTGAAACAAAGCGTAGGGATTAAACACGAGAATCACCAAGGCCGAGAAAGTCAGCGTATTGAATGAATTCCGTGAAAGCCGAAAGGTATCGCCAATGACAAATACACTGAGCATGATCGCCGAACGGAGTACCGGAGCGGACAGCCCCGTGAGTAAGGCGTAGCCCCATAAAAAGGTAAAAACAATCCCAACGAACACCCACTTCTTGTACGACGAACCTTTGCGTAAGGGTTGCAGAAACCAGCTCAGTACTAGAAACAAAATGCCGACATGCATACCCGATACGGAAAGCGTATGCACCGCCCCCGCAGCCGAATACGCTCGCAGCAAATCACTGTCGAGTTCGTCGCGTACCCCCAGAAGCATGGCCGAAGCAACGGCTAGTTCGTTTCGGGAGGTCAGGTGTTGGGCTAGTAGGGCCGTCGCGGATCATTAACCTGAAGGGCCAGTTGTACCAAACGGGAAGGTGGACGTTTGCTCAATCGTACAAACTCGCCGACGTGGAGGTACTGCTGGTAGGCGATACCCTGGTATTTCAAATACTGTTGGTAGTTAAATTCATTTGGATTGTGCGGCGGCTCCACGCGTTCGGGGGCTTTCCGTACCAGAAGCTCATCGCCGTAAGCGGGCTTATGTGGAACGTTGCGGTC
The DNA here is from genome assembly GCF_002872335.1 of Siphonobacter sp. BAB-5405. Taxonomy (GTDB): domain Bacteria; phylum Bacteroidota; class Bacteroidia; order Cytophagales; family Spirosomataceae; genus Siphonobacter. The sequence continues at coordinate 32,470 of NZ_NJAG01000002.1, forward strand.
TATAAAGAGTAATACGTTGCCACGAGCGGGCATCCAGCGGGAATGAATGCGTACCTGTTCTACCTGAGCCGTGACCCGAAACGTATTGCTTTTCGTTTCCACCGCCGAACTCAGCACCGCCCGGTAACCTTCAACGGGTCCCGGAAGATGAACAAGATAGTCAGGACGCGTACTATCGTCCGCCTGTGCCGTAAAGAGCCAACCTACTATCCCGACCGTTACTAAACCAGCCGGTCCACTCAGCCAGGATAGCTGTTTTCCCAGAAAATGGAAATAGAGGTAAAGGCTTAGGGTGACGAAGCCGGTAAGGACTAGAGCTATGAAAGGCAGTGAAGTCTGCGTATAAAGAATGATTCCAGCCGTAAAGGCCAGCGTATACCGAATAAGCGGGTACGAATTCCAGAACATGGGTCAACAAAGAGGTAGGCCCAAAGATGGAATTCGTACCCACACGGTACAAAGGAAAGGCGAGTATTTGAGGTAACGGTTACTGCACCACAAGACGCGTACTAAGGGTCTCAGCCCCAGCGGTAAAACGCAAAACATACACAGCAGGAGCCAAATGCACCCCCGAAATCGAAAACAAACTGCTGGGCTGGCTGCTTTGACGGGCGGAGTATACTACATGGCCCTGTAGATCCAAGAGCGAATACTCAATGAGTTGAATGCCCTTGAAGGTCGCTTCAAAGGTGATGGTCTGGCTTCGGATGGGATGGTTGTATACCTTCAGTACCAGCTTTTCGGTTTCTTCCAGTAAATTCGTAGTAGCTACCAGTTGCCGACGACGCGGACTCAGTTCCAGTACTGCCCGTACCCGACTTTTCTGATCCTGCGTAAAGGTATTCATGCAGGCGTCGGGGGAGTAGTCGAGAAAATTCTCGATCATGTTTCGGGTGCTCTGACCGCTTACGCAGGTTGAATACCGATCATTACAGAACCGCGTGTTGTTCGCCGACTCGGTGGGCGGCGTGTCATCGCAGTAATCCGTCCCGCAGTACTCATCTCCCCAGGTATGAATCAAACCCAGCCAGTGACCGACTTCGTGCGTAAGCGTACGGCCATAACTGTAGGTCTCATCAGCCAGATTCCCCGTATCCCCAAAATACTGGTGAGCGATGAACACGCCGTCGGTTTGCGGGAAATCTTCATAGTAAGCGTTTAAGCCTTCCACGGACGTAGAAGCCGGAAACTGCCCGTAACCAAGATAGTTACGAATATCCGGCAAGACCCAAATGTTCAAATAGCGATTGGAAGGCCAGTAGCTAAGGGCACTGACGGTTTCAAGGTCGGACTGAATGTTATAAACGGCCTGATTCCGGTAGCGACGAACGATTCCGTTGGTAGGATTTCCATTTGGATCGCGGTTGGCCAGGTAAAACTCAATTTCCATATCCGCTCCCACGGGATTGGTATTATAGCCCCGCGTACCTTCCTGCCGACGGTAATCTTCGTTAAGCACCCGAATCTGTGATTCAATCTGGGCTACTGAAATATTGGCATTGCCCGTTCCACCGATTCGGTTTGAATCCGCCGTATTATGAATGATGTGAACGACCACCGGAATCCGGATGATTCGGTCCGCCGTACGGCCACCCCGGTTTTTTCGTTGCTCAACAAAGGCCTGAATGGAATCCTCAAAAGCCTGTCGCCGTACGGCCGCGGCCTTGATTTTCTGTACGTGTTGCTGGTAAACGGGGGAAAACGCACAGTCCCGTACGCGTTGGGCCCAGGTGGCGGAGACACTGAGCAGGCAAAGTAAAAAGCCGCATAAGAGCGGCTTTTTACAGAAATAGTACGATTGTTTATTTTCTGGACTCATGCGTAGCTTCCGACTTTTCGTAGGCTTCAATGATCAGACGAACCAGCTTGTGACGAACCACATCCCGGCCATCGAGTTGAATAAAACCAATACCAGGTACGCCATCCAAAATGCCCAGGGCTTCACTAAGTCCTGATTTCATTTTAGTCGGAAGATCCACCTGCGTCCGGTCACCCGTAATAATGGTCTTTGACGTGGGACCCATCCGCGTCAGGAACATCTTCAACTGCATCGTCGTCGTATTCTGGGCCTCATCCAACAGAATAAAAGCGTTGTTGAGGGTACGACCCCGCATGTAGGCCAGTGGAGCAATTTCAATGGTCCGGTTCTCGATGTACAGTTTCAGCTTTTCAGCCGGAATCATATCATCCAGAGCATCGTAGATCGGTCGCAGGTACGGATCAATTTTCTCTTTCAGGTCACCCGGCAGAAAGCCCAGATTTTCACCAGCTTCTACGGCGGGGCGAGTGATAATGATTTTACGTACTTCCTTGTTTTTCAGAGCTTTTACGGCAATGGCGACGGCCGTATACGTTTTACCCGTACCCGCCGGACCTACCGCAAACACAATGTCGTGTTTAGCGGCTGCTTCGACCATCGCCAGCTGGTTGGCCGTTTTCATCCGAATGACGACGCCTTTGTTTCCGTAGAGAAATACGTCATCGTCCGTAGGAGGAGCAGTAGCTACTGGCTCATCCTCGGTCTGATTGAGGTAGGATTTTACGTTGTCGGAGGTAATCTTACCGTAGCGTAGGTAATGCTGCTGGAGTGACTCCAGAATTTCCGTAATACGATTAATTTCTGACGAAGTACCGCGAATGGTAATTTCATTACCCCGCGAAATAATTTTACTCATCGGGAAAGCTGCCGAGAGCTCCCGGATATTCGTATTCTCGACGCCTAAAAAATCAACTAAGGAAACTTCGTCGAGTGTGATGGTTTTTTCGATCAAACTATAAAGAGGTTTTGTGAATCGTTTCTTTGCCCAAAGTAATCTTTTTTTCTAACGATTTGCGGGCTCGTTTGTTATTTTTTTTAAACCCGTAAACCCAACCTTTCGTTCAATTTTCAGTATCAGGAAGTTATAGATTTTGGATAAAAAAATGCAGGACGATCCTGTAAATTAGACCCTCTTTTTGCGTAACATTGTAAGTATGGACGATAAACGAAAAAACATAACTGCAAGAAAACCAACGACTTCAGTAGGAGGGCTTGCCAACGGTAATCGTTGGCTGGATACGGGCTTAGGAAAGATACCCCCGCAATCCGTTGATTTGGAAGAAGCCGTATTAGGGGCGGTTATGCTGGAAAGGGATGCTCTGACCAACGTCGTGGACATCCTGAAGCCGGAAAGTTTTTATCGCGAAGCCCACCAGAAGATTTTTTCGGCGGTACTCACGCTCTTTAATAATTCCGAACCCGTTGACTTGCTAACGGTAACGCAACGCCTGCGAAATGACGGTACGCTCGAATTTTCGGGAGGATCGGCCTATCTGGCGGAGCTCACCAGTCGGATCAGTTCGGCGGCGAACGTGGAAGCCTACGCTCGCAAAATTGCCGAGAATTCCATCAAGCGGGATTTGATTACTTCGTCCAATGAAGTACTCAAGCTGGCTTACGAGGATACCACCGACGTATTTAATCTGCTTGATAAAGCCGAGCAGGACTTGTTCCGTATTTCTGAATCGAACATTCGGAAGAATTTCTCGGACATGAATGCGGTCGTAAAGCAGGCTCTGGAAGAACTCGAAGCCAAGAAACACCTGCAGGATGGACTAACGGGCGTAGCGTCCGGCTTTACGGCTCTGGACCGCGTAACGGGCGGTTGGCAGAAATCCGAATTAATTATTATCGCGGCTCGTCCGGCCATGGGTAAAACGGCCTTTATTCTGTCTGCCTGCCGGAATGCTGCGGTTGACTGGAATCAGGCCGTGGCTATTTTCTCGCTGGAGATGTCTTCCGTACAGCTGGTGAATCGTCTGATTTCAGCGGAGGCAGAGATCGAAAGTGAAAAAATCAAGAAAGGCAGTCTGGCCAACCACGAGTGGGCTCAGTTGCACGCCCGGATTGGTAAACTTAACTCGGCTCCGATTTTTATTGACGATACGCCCGCTCTGTCCATTCTGGAATTGCGGGCCAAGTGCCGCCGTCTGAAACAACAACACGACATTCAGCTAGTGGTCATCGATTACCTGCAATTGATGCAGGGGGATAGTAGCAAAGGTGGCGGAAACCGTGAACAGGAAATTGCCTCGATTTCGCGGGCTCTGAAGAACCTGGCCAAAGAACTGAACGTACCCGTAATTGCCCTGTCGCAGTTGAGCCGGGCGGTAGAAACGCGGGGCGGAGAAAAGAAACCCCAGCTTTCGGATTTACGGGAATCGGGTTCCATTGAGCAGGATGCCGATATGGTTATGTTCCTCTACCGACCCGAATACTACGGGATCACGCAGGATGAGAACGGTCAGGCAACCACTGGCGTAGGGGAAGTAATCATTGGTAAAAACCGTTCGGGTTCGACGGAAACGGTACAACTCCGATTTATTAACAAGTTTACCAAGTTTGCGGATCTGGGTGGAGGTGACTTCTCGATGATTGAAGCTCCGCGTTTCAACACCGTAGAAACCAGCGATTCGATTGGTTCCTTTGAAAGTCAGGCACCAGCGAAAACGTTTGGTAGTAAGGTCAATCAGCAGACGCAGACCCCCCCCCCGGGTGAGTTTGGTAGTTTCAGTACGAATATGGGTGACGTTCCCTTTTAAGTATTAGTTTTTTATAAAAAAGTGCCAGTTAGTAGTAAAACTACCGACGGGCACTTTTTTTATGAGTAATGATTAGGTATTAGTTGTTAATACTTAATCGATAAATAAAAATACAGCAAAATGGGTTAGGGGGTTTAGTAAACTTCTGTAATTTTTTAATTACATTTAGTGCCAGGATTTGCTTTCGCAGCTCAATATTTGGTAGCCCCACCTTATGGATCGTACGATCGGAAAAAACTTTATTTATAATTTTTTGCTCTCCGCGAGCCAGTTGTTATTGCCCTTAATCACCTTTCCGTACGCTTCTCGCGTGTTACTTCCGGAAGGTATGGGGTCGATTAGTTTTGTCGAAAACCTGACGCAATACTTCATGCTATTCAGTGCTTTAGGTATTCCTATCTATGGCGTGCGAGAAATTGCCAAAGTCAGGCAGGATAAGGAAAAAATGAGTAAGCTCTTTTCGGAACTGCTCACAATCCATTTTCTGGTTTCGATGCTAATGGCTCTGTGTTACTGGCTGCTAGCCATCAACATTGCCAAGCTGCACATGGATCTGACGCTGTGTAAAATTGGAATTGGCTTTGTCATCAGTAACGTATTTACCATCGAGTGGCTATTTACTGGTAATGAGAATTTTAAACTGATCGTTTTCCGGTCTTTAGCTATACGGGTCTTTTGTATTGCCTTATTATTTCTGTTTGTCAAAAGTCCGGATGACAAATCCATTTACTACGGAATTAACTTATTCAGTCTGGTATTTACGGCAATTATCAATATGTACTTCGCCAGACGGTACGTAAACTTCCGATGGAAAAATCTTCTGCTGGTTCCTCATATCAAGCAATTACTGATTCTCTTATCCATTACGATCATTACCAGCCTGTACGTGCTGATGGATACCGTATTATTAGGATTTTTTTCGACGCGTATACAAGTTGCTTTTTACGCGGCTTCCCTAAAAATCAGCAAGTTATTTTTAATCATTATTGGTTCTTTAGTGGGGGTGCTGTTGCCGCGTTTATCCAGCCTGCTGCATGACGATAAACGGGAAGAGGCGACCCTCTTATTAAATAAAGCCCTTCGTTTTTCGCTCTTAATCAGCGTCCCACTAGCCCTGGGAATCATCTGCCTGTCGAAAGAACTGGTGATGTTGATTTCAGGAAAAGACTTTGCGGAAGCAGCGTTATCGCTGAAGATTCTGGCGAGTGTAGTCATCATTATCAGCCTGGCCCAGATCTATTATCAAATTCTAATTCCGCTCAATAAGGAGAAATACATCATGTTTGCTTCGCTGGCTGGCGTAGCGGTCTGTGTAATCTTTAATTTAATTCTGATTCCTATCTACCAGCACATTGGGAGTGCCATTAGTACGGTACTGACGGAAAGTATCGTAACGCTTTTGTTGTTCATCTTTTCACAGCGATTGATTAAACTAACGTTTCCCTGGAAACTGTTACTGCAAAATATGCTGGTTGGGTTTCTGTTCTTCGGAATTCGTAATCTTACCTATCTGTACACCGAAGATACACTAACCGTATTGATCGTTACGGTCAGTGGTAGTGTAGTGGTGTACATGCTGCTCCAGTGGTTCTTTATCAAAGACCACGATATTCGGGAACTAGTGCAGATTGCTTCTCGCAAATACGGAAAAGTAAATGTATGATCAGGACATCTATACCTGCCAGTAGACCTCTTCTTTGAGTACCCGAGCGGGATTTCCTCCCAGAATGACGTTTTCGTTGAGCAGTGTTTTGTTGATGGTTGTACCAGCGGCTACGACACTGTTTGAGCCAATCGTAGCTCCTTTTAAAATGGTGCACCGGCAGCCAATCCAGACGTGATCGCCTACTATAATTTCTTTGGGGGCATTGATTAGTTCTCCCTGGGCATTGCGGATGGAATGTAGGTCCGTATCCATCATAAGGATGTTCCAGGAAAGTACACAGCCTGACCCAAACGCAATTTTTTTATAACAAACCAGGGAGCTTTCGGCGGTAATGGAGAAATCTTCTCCGAAAATAACTTCCCCGTGATCACCTACGGAAATTTTAGAGCCATGGCCTAGGTTACAGGCTCCTTTGAAGATTACTTTACCAGCTACCTGCCAGATAGAACGGGATTTATGCTTATCAAATATGCCAATTTCACCGTATCCAATTTTCACCTTTCCGGGCCATAAATGGCCTTCAATTTTTATCTCACCCTGAAGATTGCTGAGATACACTTGTTTGGCGACGAAAACGGGAAAACGAATGGCTTGATTAAAGGGCAAATACCTGAAATTGAATCGAATCGTATTAAGATTCAACTGGGAAAGGATACGCAATATACGTTTCATGATTACCGCACGTTACGGTGCTCTTTTTTAGGTGACGATTATGGGGCTAATTTATTAAATTAATCCTGATAAGCGTTTTAATTCCTGAGGCCGTTGTGCAGAAATGAATCAATAAAAAGAAACTATTCCGGTGTTCTATAAATGAAAAAAGCGACCTAAACTTTAGCCTTTTTTCATTTATACGCTTTTCTTTTCCAGCCACATCACGTTCTCTACGTGATGCGTGTGCGGGAACATGTCTACGGGTTGTACCGCTTTGACTTCGTAATGCTCCGCCATCAGAGCTACATCGCGGGCTTGCGTAGCCGGATTGCAGCTCACGTAAACAATGCGTTGGGGGGCGGCTTCCAGAATGGCTTCGACCACATCCGCATCCATGCCCGCCCGTGGGGGATCGGTGATGATCACGTCGGGTTTGCCGTGCTCCGCGAAGAAATCGGGTTTCAATAGCTTCTTCATGTCTCCGGCGTAGAAGGAAGTATTGGCCACACCGTTGATCTCGGAATTAATTTTGGCGTCCTCAACCGCTGAAGGTACGTACTCAATGCCTACTACTTTGCGGGCCTGGTGAGCCACAAAGTTGGCAATTGTTCCGGTACCCGTGTATAGATCGTAAACCAGCTCGTCGCCTTTCAATTGAGCGAAATCGCGGGCTATTTTGTAAAGCACGTACGCCTGCTCTGAATTCGTCTGATAAAAAGACTTGGGGCCAACGCGGAAGATCAGCCCTTCCATGGATTCTTCAATGTACGGCGTACCGGCGATGTGAATGATATCCTGATCCTGAAAGGTATCATTGACCTTTTGGTTGACGACAACGTGCAAGGACGAGATTGTTGGAAAACGCTCCTGAAGGAAACGCATCAGCTCATCAATTTTTTCCCAGTCGGGCTGCCCAAACTGTACAATCACCATTACCTGTCCCGTACTGGCCGTCCGGATGACCACGTTACGCACAAATCCTTCGTGCTTGATGAGGTCATAGAAAGCCCAGTCGCGTTCTTCCGCGTAATGCTTGATGGACAGACGAATCGCATTGGAGGGTTCTGGCTGCAAATGACACTGCATGATATCCAGAATCCGGTCGAAGCGTTTGGGGATGTGAAAGCCTGCCGCCCGCCGCTCCAGCGTCTCACCCGAGGCGATTTCGGCATCTGTATACCAGCGGTTCGTCGAGAAGGTAAATTCCAGTTTATTCCGATACCCATATTCGTGGGCTGAACCAATAATGGGACGGATGCCCGGATGCGGGATTTTAGCCAGGCGTTCCAACGAATCGCGTACCTGACGGGTCTTGAAATCCAGTTGGGTTTCGTATTGTACGTGCTGCCATTTGCAGCCACCACAGGTGCCAAAATGCTGACAACGGGGTGTTTGGCGGAGGTTGGAATACTCTCGTACCGCAACGGCCCGGCCTTCGCGAAAGCTGGACTTGGTTTTATATATGCGAACATCGACCAGATCACCGGGGGCTACCTCTCCCTCAATGAAAATCACCTGCCCATCGTTACGGGCCAGGCATTTTCCTTCGGCGGCAAAATCTTCAACCCGGAGATTTTCCAGAATCACCGGGGCTTTTTGTTGTTTCTTTCTCATTGATCCCGCAAAATTAGACATTTTCCGGAGCCTCTCCGCTATTTCAGTCCCCGCATCGTCGGATTCTTTGCTGATTCAGCCCTAAACCGTAAATTCCGTAATTGATCCTGTTGTACTATGAAAAAAATTTACCTGACTTTTTTATTACTGTGGAGTGTACTGCTGGCCCGGGCTACGCACATTGTGGGTGGAGAGTTGCAGTTTGAATCGCTGAGAAGCAGTATCAATGGAGCTACACACCGCATCTCGCTGAATCTGTACTTCGATGACATTAACGGCCAACCCGGAGCCAATGATTTGACCGTAGTGATTTCGGTTTTTCGCAAACGCGATAATGCCCGAATGGGTGATCTGGAAATGCCCCGGGTGGCCAGTGCCCTGATTCCCTACAGCAATCCGCTCTGTACGTCGGCAGGAGCTTCCCTGCGTACGCGACTCATTCGCTACAGTTCCGACGTCATTTTCCGGCAACAGGAATTTGATGATCCGCAGGGCTATTACATCGTCTGGGAACGCTGCTGTCGGAACAACATCATTACCAACATCGTACGACCTCAGGATGCGGCTACCGTATTTTACCTCGAAATGCCACCGCTCTATCAGAATAGTCGGCCCTACGTTAACTCTTCTCCCCAATTTACGACCGTAAAAGGGGATTTTATCTGTCTGAATCGTCCCTTTACCTTTGATTTTAGTGCCATTGATCCCGATGGGGACAGTTTGCGATACTCCCTTGTTACCCCGCTGAATGGATATAGCAACACCGTAAATCCCAGGCCAATCGCTCAACCCAGTTCTTCGTATCCGGCGATTACGTGGGGGGCGGGCTTTTCGGCGACGACGGCCATTGTGGGCAATCCCCCGTTAGCCATCCACCCCGGTACAGGACAACTTTCAGTAACGGCTACGCAACTGGGACTGCACGTGTTTTCGGTGATGGTGGAGGAGTTTCGGGCGGGTAAACGCATTGGTCTGGTTCGCCGGGACTTCCAATTGAAAGTGATCGACTGCCCCATGAGTGCTCCTCCCGTAGTAATGGCTCGGGAGCAGGGGAAAAGAGAATTCTATAAACCGGGCCAAACCATGGAGATGACGGTGGGCGAGCAGCGGTGCATTGATCTGTTTTTTACGGACAAAGACCCCAATTCCCGCCTGAATTTAAAGGTACAAGCCTTGCATCCGAACCCGCTACAGTATACCATTACCCCCACCCAGGTGACGCTGACGACGGGTAGTGATACGGCTCGGGCTCAAATCTGTCTGGGGGAATGTGCCGAGAGTGTCGATAGCCGTCCCTTACGGTTTCAAGTGATCGCCAGTGATGAAAGTTGCCCCCTTCCGCAACACGATACGTTAACGATCAGCGTATTCGTCCGGCCCAGAGCCAATCAAAAACCGAAGGTATCGACAACCTTAGCCAATAACCGGGCTACGGTCGTCGTAGGAACCAGGCTTGATTTTGACATCGACGGCCTGGACCTGGATCCGGACAGTATCCGGCTGGAAGCCCGAGGGCGTGGTTTTTCACTGGCTAATGCAGGGATGAACTTTACACCCTCCCGGGGGTTGGGCAAAGCTCGTTCGCCCTTTAGCTGGACGTTGCCCTGTGCGGCCGTACGCCGGGAGCCGTACATCGTTGATTTCTACGTCATCGATCTTCGCTGCGGCCGTAACCTGACGGATTCGGTCAGCGTTGAGTTAACGACCACGGGAAGGCCTAGTCAGCCCCCGTCGGTAGCAACGACCTTACCCGGCAATACGGCTACCGTGACCCTGCAGGGAACCACCGGGCAACCCATTCGTTTCCAGGTCAATGCTCAGGATCCCGAACGAGATCCTTTGGTACTGCGGGGGCAGGGACGGGGCTTCACGCTGGGCGGAGCGGGTATGCAATGGAATGATCAGTCGGGTACAGGTACGGTGAGTGGTCCGTTCGAATGGACACCAACCTGTGAACTCATGGAAGGTCTACCCGAGAAAACATTTATTGTGGACTTCATTACCGAAGATAACTCCTGTAATCCCAACCGGTACGATTCCGTAAAAGTGGAACTGGTGGTGCGTGATCAGCTGGTGGACTATGAATTTCTGCCACCCAACGTATTTACGCCTAACGACGACGGGAAAAACGATCATTTTTCAGTGGACGATCTACCGCTGGACAACTGTATTGAGCAATTCCAGTACGTCGAGATCTTTAACCGCTGGGGGAAACGCGTCTTTCGGGATACAAAAGTCAATTTCCGCTGGACGGGTGAAGACTTCTCCACCGGACAGTATTATTACGTCATCAAGTATTCCAAACGTCAGTTTAAGGGGGTAGTAAGTTTGCTACGCTAGAGTGTAGAAAGGCGGTAGTAGGGCCGTTTTGAACGAAAGGAAAGCAATGAAAGATAAAGTGGTACTCATTACGGGCGGTTCTTCCGGAATTGGTAAAGCGTTGGCAGTAGAATTTGGCCGAAAGGGTAGTAAAGTAGTGATTACCGGTCGGGATGCCGGGAAGTTGGGCGAAGTCGAAAAGCTCTTGAAAAGCGAAGGTATTTCCTGCCTGAGTCTGGTTGCTGACGTTAGTATACAGGCAGACCATGAAGCCGTGATGGCAGCGGTTATGGTTCAGTTTGGTCAGCTCGATGTACTGATCAACAATGCCGGTATTTCGATGCGGGCCATGTTCGAAGACCTCGATCCTGAAGTCATTCGTAAAGTCATGGACATTAATTTCTTCGGCAGTGTCTACGCAACTAAAGCAGCTTTGCCACACCTGCTCCAGAGCAAGGGCAGCATCGTGGGTATTTCCTCCATCGCGGGCTATCGGGGCCTGCCGGTACGCGTAGGGTACTCGGCTTCAAAGTTTGCCCTGAATGGATTTCTGGAAGCCTTACGTACCGAGTTACTGCATTCGGGCGTACACGTGCTGACGGCCTCGCCAGGCTTTACGGCTTCGAATATCCGCGTCGCCTCGTTGGGGAAAGACGGGCGGACCCTGGGGGAGACCATGCGTGATGAAGCGACGATGATGTCGGCGGAGGAGGTAGCCGCTCGTATTTACAAGGCCATTGTCCAACGCAAACGGGAGTTGATTCTGACTTCGCAGGGTAAACTCACCGTATGGCTGAATAAGCTTTTTCCGAAGTTTATGGATACCATGGTCTACAACGAGCTGGCTAAGGAAGAGAACTCACCCCTGCGGAAACGTTAGCGGACAATCCAGACGTCGGAGGATTTGACGTATACCAGCTGATTCTCCCAGAGCACCTGGTACCAGATATCCGATTTTCCGACCACTTTCAGGCGGTGGCCTTCTTTGACAATCTCGGTAGGAGGGGCCGCCGCCGAAGGATCACTCCGAAGAATCGAACCCTCTTTTCGAATGATGGCCTGTCGGTACCGGCCCGGCAGATTAACTAATAGAGCAACGCCCGCCCAGTAGAAAAAGAAGATCATTTTGTGCCGGAAGGGAATGTACTGATGCTTGACTCGTTTACTGAGTAAAACGGCAAAAACGTACACCCCGATGACCAGGAATAGCCCAATGAGATAGCCTGAGTACTGCTTGAAGAGTAGAATGAGCAGATTAAAATCATCCAGCTCGTATCCTTTCCAGCCCTGATCGCGGGCAATTTCATTCATTTTTCGGAGTACTCGCTCGTCCGGAATCTGTTCGTAGTACAGATTGAGGTAGTATTGTACCTGAAGCCAGTCTTTTTTTTGTTCGTAGAGATAAGCCAGTTTTAAATAAATCGCCGGAGAAATGCGGGGCGAAGTCTTTAGAATTTGTTCATAGGCCCGCGTTGCTTTCCGAAAACTATGAATTTCGAACAGAGAATCGGCGTGAATAAGTCGTGGTGCGACATTCTGAGCAGCAGACAGTTGCAGGCTGGCGAAGAAAAAAAAGATAGATAATTGTAAATTTTTAAGTCGTAACACTTGCGTTCGGCTGCTGATAACACTACTTTTGCACTCGCAAAAACGGAAAGAGTTTCTGTCAAGCAAAGATAATGATTCTGTAGCTCAGCTGGTAGAGCAATACACTTTTAATGTATGGGTCCTGGGTTCGAATCCCAGCGGAATCACCAAAAGCAGTTTAGAGTTAAGATTAACGCCTTTAAGCGTCTCTTCGGCACCATCTGAAGTTAGTTTTTAATCATCTATCTTGCCACAAAGTACCGATTCTGTAGCTCAGCTGGTAGAGCAATACACTTTTAATGTATGGGTCCTGGGTTCGAATCCCAGCGGAATCACGAAAGGCACACGCAAGTGTGCCTTTTTTGTTTGATTTCTGTCGATGGAGTATAAACGCTACCTGTGGTCTTATTCCAATAAAAAAGAGAACGCTCATGAGGAGCGTTCTCTTTTTTATTGGAATAGTCTTTCCCGGTCAAACAATCACCGTTTTAAAACCGGGGGAATGCGTACTTACTTTTAGCAGGAGTAAATACAGACAGGCCGGATAAATATGATGGAACAGCCGTTCAATAGATTGACTGAGGTGCCATTCCAGGTCATTCGGCGTAGTAAGGTAAATCACAAAATAACCTGAAAGCAGTAAGCCTACAACCAGCATCGGCAGGGACTTCACAAAGGCAATTTTCCTGATGAGTAGCAACGTCAGTAAAACCAGTACTACTGAATAATACGTAAAACCGGTTCTAAAGAAATAGGTAATGATCAACCCGTAGCGATCCGGATTGACAATTAAATCAAGCAGATCGGTACCTCGACCCGCGTGAATCAGGTCATTGGCGGGAGCGTATACCACCTTAAAGTGGACCAGGATAAGAAACGGGAGCAACGCACCCGCCGCGTAGTGCAGGATTGTTCTGAAGTTTCGGAAATGAAAGCAAAGCACCGCAAACGAAAACGTCAGGAAAAACAGAGCTCCTTCATTTTTTACCCAGGTTGTACTACCGGCGATGAAGCCCAGTAGAAAAAACAGTCGCCGGTCGATGCCCTGTTGGGTTTCCTTGTACATCACAAACGCGATGAGAATGAAAAAGGCCAGCAGGGTATCGGAATATTGCGAGCGGGCAATCTCGATGAATTTAGTATCCAGGGCAAACACACAAAGAGCGACAACCGCCGGAAACACATAGTTGAAGCGGGTCAGTCCGAGAAACACCGTTACCGGAATGGCAAAGTAGACCAGATGAGCCAAAATCATCGGAGCCAGCGGCGTTGCCGTCTCCACACCTCTCCACATATACGCTACCAGCGATGGCAGCATCAGCGGGTAATCCGGATGCGTTTTGACTAACTTGTTGGTGAATAAATTAGTCCAGTATTCGGGATAGAAAAGGTATTTGGCATGAAGGTTCCAGATGGCCCACGCGTCCCAATCGCCCCATCGATAGATTTGCTTGTTGAACGGTAGCGTGGCCGCCAACAGCCCGACGAGCAGAAGAAGCACCCGGCCCGGCCGTTCAAATGTCGGTAACGACCAGGAGCGATCGTGGTGGCGGACTGCGTATAAGGCCAGGGCTATTCCAGGAACAACAACGAGTCCGGCTAATACGAGCGGGTAAGGAATGGAAGCGACTAAACTCAGGTAATAGGAATAACCGACCAGGGCAAGCAGTAAGGCAAAGGCAAAGGGATAGCTTAAACCTCCCCGGGATCGGTCTCCTTTATGCAAAAAAGAGCTGACCTCAATAAAAGCAATGACGGTGGCAGCAATACAGGCAAAGATTAACATATTAACGTTTCAGGTGTACTACACGATAGGTTAACTCTTGATTGCCCCCACTGACGATACGTTCGTAGTTATCCAGAGCGAGGGGAGGAAGTCCGGGTTCTTCAAGGATGAGCATGGTATCCCTTTCGGCCAGCTCGACTACCATAGGGGCTAACACCAGCGTTGATTTAAAATAAAGCATGTCAACCCGGTCGGGAGCAACATTCGCTTTCATACCAAGGCTAGCACCGGGGGGTAACTTTTTTTTGACGTCAGCGAGTAGCTCTTCGAGATGATCCGGTTCGGTATAAGCTCCCGGCGATGCCAGGTCGCGATACTTGTTAATGGTAAGCCAGATGATGGATACCAGTAAAACGGTACTGGCCAGATAAAGAAACCTCATGGAAAGATGTAATGCAGCGTACGCTGGGTTCGTTGAACGAATAGGTCTTGAAAGCAAAGAAAGCTGAATTCACGTATAAAAATCGGCCGCTTATAAATTATTGGCTGAATATTCTTTTTCCGAGAAACTACTGATACCAGATTATCGTTTGAAAAGATAGATTTGTGCGTACTCTTTCAAACGATCTTTATGGCTACTTCTCCCGATAAAATCAAAGACGCTTACATGATGCATCTGCTCGAAGAGGGGCAGCAACCGGCGTCGATCTATGCCTTTGCCAAGAAGCTAAAGGTAAAAGAAACCGAGTTCTACGAATACTATAATTCATTCGAACAGATTGAAAGCGGCGTTTGGGTAGGCTTTTTTGAGCAGACGCTCGTCCGCCTGAAAAGTGACGAGGTTTTTCACACGTATTCCGTTCGGGAAAAGTTGCTGGCGTTTTACTACACCTGGATCGAAGTGCTCACCAGCAACCGCAGCTTTGTACTTCGCAGCCTGAAAGATTTCCGTATGCAGCGATCCCTGCGTACGCCCGCGGCTCTGGAAGAATTTAAATATCAGTTTGAAAAATTCATCAAAGACCTGATGGCTGAAGGGCGGGAGAGCCAGGAAGTAAAGTCCCGGCAGCTGGTCGAAACTAAATATCCTACTGCATTTTGGTACCAGACGATGTGGCTACTCGATTTCTGGAGTAAAGACACGTCGAAAGGTTTTGAGAAAACGGATACTGCCATCGAGAAGGCCGTCAACACGGCATTTGATCTGATTGGCGTATCGGCTCTGGATTCTGTACTGGATCTGGCCAAGTTTCTTTACCAAAATCGTTAACCAGGCCCACGTTTTATGAAATCCCAACAATCAATTCCAACCTCCAAAGTAGCCCGTGCGACGCAATTCGTAAAAACAGGAGTCAAAATTGGAGGAAATTACCTGAAGCATAATGTAAAGAAGCTGGTGAACCCGGATCTGAGTCGGGATGAGCTACACGAGGATAACGCCGTTGACATTTACGAGTCCCTGAGCCAGTTAAAGGGCTCGGCTTTGAAAGTGGCCCAAATGCTGTCCATGGATCGGAATCTGTTGCCCCGGCAGTATTCCGAACGCTTTCAACTGTCGCAGTACTCGGCTCCTCCGTTATCGGCTCCGCTGGTAGTGAAAACCTTCCAAAAGTTTTTCGGTAAATCGCCTTCGGCCTTGTACGACACTTTTGATGTGGAAGCGACTGCTGCGGCTTCCATTGGTCAGGTACACCGGGCTACGAAAGACGGGAAAAACCTAGCGGTAAAGGTGCAGTATCCCGGTGTGGCAGATAGTATCAGTTCCGATCTGAAGATGGTGAAGCCCATGGCGAAAACCCTTTTCGGATTGAATGAAAAGGATGTGGACCGCTACACGGCGGAGGTAGAGCTGCGTTTGCTGGAAGAAACCGATTACGAACTGGAGCTACGCCGGGGGGGTGAAATTACTCAGGCCTGTGCTCACATTGAGGGCCTGGTATTTCCGACCTACTATCCGGAACTTTCAGCTCGCCGGATTCTGACAATGGACTGGCTGGAGGGCAAACACCTTAGCGATTTTCTGGCAACCAACCCCAGTCAGGAGGTACGCAACCGGATTGGACAGACGCTCTGGGATTTTTACGACTACCAGATTCACACGCTTCGGCAGGTACACGCCGATCCGCATCCGGGTAATTTTCTGCTGCGGCCGGACGGCACGACGGGCGTAATCGATTTCGGCTGTATCAAAGACATTCCGACCTTTTATTACGACAACTATTTCGCCCTGATCAACCCCGATACGGTGGCGGATCGCGAGCGGACGGAACAAATTTTCTATAATCTGGAATTCCTGTATCCGTCCGATTCAGACCACGAAAAGCAGTTATTCTCGGGTCTGTTCATCCAAATGATTCACCTGCTGGGACGACCCTTCAAGGAGGAAACCTTTGATTTTGGCAACGATGCGTATTTCCAGGAGGTGTATGCCTTTGCCGATCAGTTACAGCGAATCGAAGAGATCCGAAAGTCTAAAGTAGCCCGGGGGAGTCAGCATGGTTTGTACGTGAATCGTACCTACTTTGGTCTGTATTCGATTCTGAACGAATTAAAAGCCGTCGTAACGACCAATCGCCCGGACTGGTTACGGCCTGGCCAGGGTTAAACAAACGCTTTGATACGAAAAGGCCCGAGGCATTCGAATGCCTCGGGCCTTTTCCTTATTTAACGAACGCGAAAGGAATGCGTACCCGAACGTCGTCCCACATCAGATGAAGATCGGCACCGGCTTCGGTTTCCTCGAAGCGAAAGGTAAGGGCTTCGTAAACCTGATCGTTTTTCTGAGCGGGAACGTCCACGCGTAAGTAATCGTTTTCGGCTTTATAGTTGAAAGCACCCCACTGACCCAGTTCCGAATTAAGAACAATCGTCCAGGAGTCCGGGTTCGGAATCGTGAAAAGGGTATAGGTACCCGGTCGAACCGATCGTCCGGCCAATTTCACCTCTTTTGTAATGGTTAGTTCCGTAGCTTCGTTCGCTCCGGTCCGCCAGATTTTTCCGTAGGGTTCCAGTTTCCCAAAAATTTCCCGTCCCTTTCGCATGGGTTGTCCGTACGTAAGCTTGAGGTAACAGGTTTCGGTTTTGTATTGGGCTAAAGCCAGCGGACTGGGCCGTAGCTGCGGCTGGATAATTTCAGCGGCGGTACTCTTGGCGGTGGAATCCGTTTGGGCCTGTACGGAGAGAGCCATTAAACAGCCCATGCCAACGAAATGAAATAATTTCATAGTTTAAGTAAGCGTACGTCGTTTTATTGTCGGAACTTTCGGCAAAAATAAACGATGGAAAGGGCCAGTGTGAGATACGCTGCTGCCAAATTTATTAAACCAGTAAGGTAGATCGCTGAGAATCAATCGGCTGATACCTACGAAGATTGGAATCCTTTGAAACCCCATTTTGACGATATTTTTATGGATCTGGCCGTGAACTTGGCCAAGCGGTCCCACTGCATTAAAGCTCAGGTCGGAGCGGTCCTTACCAAAGACACGCGAATTATTTCCATCGGTTACAATGGACCGCCAGCGGGTACGCACAATTGTGATGAAGAATTTCCGGAAGTGGGTTGTCCCCGTGATTCGAAAGGCAGCTGTTCATTAGCCCTGCACGCCGAGCAAAACGCCATTCTGTACGCGGCTAAACTCGGAGCCAGCATCGAAGGAGCAACGATCTACGTAACGCTTTCGCCCTGTATCGCCTGTGCCCGGATTATTTACTCGATGGGGATTCGCCGCGTGGTTTTCAAAGATTCGTACGCAAAGTACAAAGGCATCGGCGTGGATGAGGGAGTAGAGTTCCTGCGGAAGTTTGGGGTGCAGGTTGAAGAGTACGGTAGGCCTGTAAACAAAGAAAGATTATGATTTGATTCATAATCTTTCTTTGACGGACTTTCTTAGTGATGGATGCCACCGTCACCGTGAACGTGTCCGTGGCTCAGTTCGGTAGGCGTAGCTTCCCGAACGTCGAGGATTTTACCCGTGAAGTGAAGTTGCATTTCAGCCAGTGGGTGATTAAAGTCCATCCATACGGCATCATTGCTAACTTCCACGATACGACCATTCATTTGCTGGCCTTCATCGTTCGTCATCGGTAATACATTGCCTACCTGAATCAGTTCCTGATCGATTTCCCCGTTCACCCGGAAAACATCCAGCGGAAGATCGACAACGGCTTCCGGATCGCGTTGTCCGTATCCTTCGTCGGGTGAAATAGAGAAGTCAAAGGTATCGCCTGGCTTAAGTCCTTCCAAACTGTCTTCAAACCGTTCTGGATAGCCACTCATTCCATGTATATAGCCCATCGGTTCGTCTTCTCCAATGGCTTCTACCAATTCAAATTCCTCTTCATCGGGACCTTTGATGGATAAGTCGTACGTAAGAAGAACTACCTTGTTTTTTGTGATTTCCATGAGCGTTGTTTTTTTGCAAACGTACCGTAAATACGCCGGGTAATTAAAAAGAACCGACAAAAAGATTTTTATATCAGGCCGTTTTGAGTGAACCTTGTATCACAAATAACCATTCCAAAGAAACGCCTATAACCCCTGATTCATGAATTTTCTGGCACATACGGTACTTTCCGGATCTAATTCCGACGTGCAGGTGGGCAATTTGCTGGGTGAGTTTGTGAAGGGACGACTGGAAAACTACCATCCGCCGGGCATTACCACGGACATGCTCGTGGGCGTGCGGCTGCACCGTATTATTGATGATTTTACGGATCACCATCCCATAACCCGTCGGAGCAAAAGTCGCCTGGTCGAGGAGTACGGCTTGTTGTCGGGTATTCTGGTCGATATGTTTTATGACTATGTACTGGCCCGCGAATGGGCGACGTATTCGGCCCTCCCGCTTCCGCTCTTTGCCCAGCAGTTTTACGAAGCAGTCGAGCGACAGCGGCCCTTTCTGCCAGCCTCTATGCAGAGTACGGTTCAATCCCTGATTTCCCGCGACTGGTTCACCAACTACGCCACCTTGGAGGGTATCGAATGGTCGTTGCGGGGAATTGGCCGTCGCTTTCCTCCAGCTGCTGGTATTGAGCGAAGCATTACGCAACTGGAACGGGAATACGCGTTTTTTAAAGCCGATTTCGAAGAGTTCTGGCCCGACTTAAGTCAGCGGTGCTTCGATTATCTATCTTCCATTAATTGATTAGCAGGTATGCCTCAGACTTTTGAAGCCGTCTGGAAAGAATTAAAAAAGAACCAGTTCGCACCCTTGTACCTACTGGCGGGCGATGAACCTTACTATACGGATCAGCTTGCTTCGTACCTGGAGGAAAATGCTCTGCCAGCCTCGGCCCGGGATTTCAACCAGTTTGTGTTGTATGGAAAAGACACCAATGTAGGTACCCTGCTCAGCTACGCCAAGCGTTTCCCCATGCTTTCCGACCGCCAGCTGATTCTGGTGAAGGAAGCCCAGGATATGCAGGGCCTCGATGCGAAGGATACGGTCCGTTTTCTGGAAGATTACATTGTTAACCCACTTTCTTCTACCATTCTGGTGCTCTGTTTTAAGTCGAACGTGGATGAACGGAAGACCTGGGTAAAAGCCTGGGATAAAAAAGGTGTATACGTTCCTTCCAAGAAGCTGTATGACAATAAAGTGCCCGACTGGATTGCTTCTTATTGTCATGAAAAAGGCGTAAAGATATCCCCCAAGGCGTTACAAATGTTATCTGAATTCATTGGAAACGATTTAAAGCGAATTGCCAATGAATTGGATAAAATCATTCTGAACCTGCGAGCCGATGAATCCATTCAGGCTGAAACGGTCGAACGCTTCGTGGGCATCAGTCGGGAATTTAACAATTTTGAATTACAGAAAGCCCTATTGAACCGGGATGTGGCTCGGTCTAATCTCATTGCCTACCACTTTTCCCGTAACCCCAAAGACAATCCCATACAGCCTACGCTGATTATCCTTTATAACTTTTTTAGCAAACTTTTACTGACCCACGCAACGCCCGACAAAAGCGAACGTAATCTGGCGAGTACACTGGGTGTGAATCCATTTTTTGCGAAAGATTACGTAACGGCTAGTCGCAATTTCTCACTCGATAAAACGGTAAGCGTGATTAAATATTTGAGACAGGCCGATGCCCAGTCCAAAGGGGTAGAAGTAGGAGCAGTAAGTGAAGAAATAATTCTTAAAGACTTGATATTTAAAATCTTACACTAAACTAACTCAATTGTGCTGGATTAGCATCAAAAAGGAAGGGCTACCCAGGAATGGGTAGCTTTTTCTTTCAGCGGACAATATGACAGATTACCTTTTTTAGGTAGTGTTTAAAAAAATTAATCGTTCATTCTCAGAAGTTTAACCAATATATGGGCCTGATTCAGGGCTGAAAATAATTAATAAAACTGTGCCTAGCCGATACGTGTGTAAAAGTGCGGTTTGGTATACTCGATCCCGTTTTGGAACTATAAAAGAGCTTTTAGTACGTTGATTTAGCAGCCTATATATGGGGCGGATTTGTCTGGTCTGGGTACGGCTGGTGTAGGAAAGCCGTAAGGAACACGAAAGGTTGCTGAAGAAGAAGGGTGGGGCGTCCAGCGACTGGAGTCAACCTTGTGAAAAGAAAAAACCGGAACAGTTTTCACTGCTCCGGTTTTGTAGCGGGGACGAGAATCGAACTCGTGACCTCCGGGTTATGAATCCGACGCTCTAACCATCTGAGCTACCCCGCCGTTTTTTTGTGGTGCAAAAGTATACGTATTTCGGCCAAAATCCATACCTTGTGAAAAAAAAAACTTAATTTTTTCAGGCCGTGTCGGCAACGCACTTGATACTGGACTGATTTTGAGTAAATTGACGGGATACGTCTTTGACAAAAAAAATTATGACGAAGCATAAATTTGTTACCGAGTACGAGTTGCGGGCTTCTCCTAAAATGCTCTTTCCCTACGTTAGTACGGCTTCGGGTCTTCAGCAATGGTTTGCTAACAAAGTGAACGTGGGATCAAACCAGTCCATGATTTTTGAGTGGGATGGCGAAAATCACCCGGCTAAGATCGTTTCCATGCGTCAGAACAAAAGCATCAAATATGATTTCATGCCTGATGCCAATGAAGAGGAGCACAATTACATGGAGTTTCGGCTGGATCAGAGCGATCTGACGAATTCGACGTTTTTGAAGATCACCGATTACTCAGACAATACGGACGAAGAAGACTTGCGGGCACTTTGGGATGGACTCATCGATACGCTGCGGGAAGTCGTTGGGGGATGATTGTTAGGAATTGTTAAATCAGAACCAGTAAAGAAATGAATGCGTTTGTTTCGGGTTATACTTGTGTCTGATTGACGGAGTTGCCATGAGAAAATTAGATAAATTAGTATTAAAGGCTTTCTGGGGACCCTTTCTGGTCACCTTCGCGGTAACGGAGTTTATTTTCCTGACCCGCTTTATCCTCCTCTATTTTGATGAAATTGCCGGGCGTGATGTAGGCTTTGACGTGTACGGAAGACTCTTCTTTTACTTCGGTCTGATGGTCGTGCCGGTTTCCATGCCGCTGGCCGTATTGCTTTCCTCGCTGATGTGCTTCGGAAACCTGGGGGAGTTTTCCGAGCTGACCGCCGTCAAAAGTGCTGGTATTTCCGTGGGCCGGGTAATTCGGCCCATCTCCGTAGTGATTGTCTTCATTACCGGCTTCATTCTATGGTTTAATAATACGATTCAGCCCTGGGCTAACTTAAAAGGATACAGTTTGCTGTGGGATATTAAAACCACGAAAGCTACGCTGAGCTTTAAGGAGGGGGTTTTTAATAATGATCTGCCGGGGTACAGTATAAAAATATCCAAGAAGTACGCCGATGGTTCACTCAAGAACGTACTCATCTACGACCACGCGGAAAATAGTGGCAATCGCCATGTAACCGTGGCCGATTCAGCCCGGACGTATACTATTCTGGGAGGAACGTATCTGGTCTTTGAACTATTCAAAGGGGTTGATTACGTAGAGGACGTAGATAAATCTTCGGGGGATGGAAATACGAGTGACTTCGCTAAGAACTCGTTTAGCCATACCAAGAAGTTCATTAATATGCGGTCCTTCAAAATGACACCCACTGACGAAGATCAGTTCAAGAACCACGCCATTATGAAATCTATTCGGCAGTTGTCGGATGATGGCGATTCGTTACGGCGGAATTATCAGTTAGCCGTAAAGAGTATGGTGACGATGGCATCGCAGTACTATTCCTATCATTTTCAGACGCTGGGGGAAGGGGCTAAAAAAATGCCTACGACCTGGGTAGATTCATTAATCACCGCTCGCGAGAAATTACCGGCGACGTTACAGAATAGCGATCTAACGGCTTCCGCTTTGAGTTCGGCTAAATCACGTTTGACGTCTATTGAGACGGACGACTTACTCATGTACGACCGTCGCAAAACAATGTACAAAAATGATCTGGAATGGAATCACAAATTCACGACGGCCATTTCCTGTCTGGTGATGTTCCTCATTGGGGCACCGCTGGGAGCGATCATTAAAAAAGGGGGGTTCGGATTACCCGTATTGGTGGCGATCATCTTCTTTATCTTGATGTACGTACTCACCATTCAGGGGGATAAGTACGCCAAGGAGGGCACCATGTGGGTACCCCTGGCCGCCTGGATGTCGAATCTGGTTCTCTTAGGTTTTGGAATCTACTTCCTGACTAAAGCTTTGAACGATTCCAGACTCTTTGAAGCTGACGTATATCGTATAGCTCTAAACCGTTTAAAAGAGCGATTTATGGCCTGGCGAGAAAAGACGCCCTTATTTAAGAAAAAAAGCGAAGCAATGTAAGCGTTTGCAGCATTATTTTCGTACCTTTGCGTTTCACAACTAAAATTAGCTGCAATACATGTATCTGACTGCCGACAAGAAAAAAGCAATTTTTGAATCGCAGGGGCATGCCAAGTCAGCAACCGACACTGGTTCGGCTGAATCGCAAATTGCTCTGTTTACGTATCGGATTAGCTCATTAACTGAGCACCTGAAAGTACACAAAAAAGACTACGCTACGCGTGCAGGTCTGTTGAAATTGGTAGGTAAGCGTCGTCGTCTGCTCGACTATCTACACAAAAAAGATATTACCCGTTACCGGGCAATTCTTGCTGAATTAGGTCTCCGTAAATAATCGGTTGATACGCAAGTCAGGGAATTCCGTTTAGTGGATTCCCTGACTTGTTTTATGTTTGTCCTGAAAATTTTTCTTCGACAAATTGATTACTTCTTCGCGTTTTTGTACTCTTATAGAATAGTTGAGGTAACTGAATGCAACTACGGGGAGTTTCCCCGGCTAACCTCTTGAAAGCGGTTCCTCCTCAGGATGAGCTACACAGCGGTCCCTCACTTGGTGGAGAGCGGTCTCAAAAGCGGTCAAAACGACAAACTATGAACGTTGTAACCAAAAAACTCAGTCTTCCCGATGGTCGAATCATTACCATCGAGACTGGCAAACTGGCTAAACAAGCCGATGGATCAGTAGTAGTCCGTATGGGTGATACGATGTTACTGGCCACGGCCGTAGCCGCACCGGAAGCCCGTCCGGGTACTGATTTCTTACCTCTTTCGGTAGATTACCAGGAAAAATTTGCTTCTGCGGGTAAAATCCCCGGAAGTTTCCAACGCCGGGAAGGCCGTCTTTCCGATTACGAAATTTTAATAAGCCGATTGGTAGACCGGGCCTTACGTCCGACGTTCCCCGGTGATTTTCACGCGGATGTACAAGTCAACGTGATCATGATCTCGGCTGATCCTGAAGTACAACCCGACGCATTGGCGGGTCTGGCCGCTTCTGCTGCTTTGATGGTATCCGACATTCCTTTCAATGGTCCCATCTCTGAAGTACGCGTAGCCAAAATCGATGGCCTGTATCTGATCAATCCGCCGACCTCCATGTTGAGCCGGGCTGAACTGGATCTGATCGTTGCGGGTAATAGCACGGACATTCTGATGGTAGAGGGTGAAAGCAATGAGGTGTCCGAAGATGATATGCTGACGGCATTGAAGACGGCCCATGATGCCATCAAACTTCAGTGTGCGGCTCAGAAAGAACTGGAAGCAGAAGTAGGAAAAACGGTCAAGCGAGAATACAGTCATGAAACCCATGACCTCGAATTGAAGAAGTTTTTATACGATAATTATTACGAGAAGGTTTATGCCGTAGCCGCACAGGGTAACGCCAATAAATCAATCCGTAAAGAAGGATTCAAGGCCGTTCGCAAAGAATACCTGGAGACTTTACCCGAAGATCATACCGTAGACCTGGGGCTCGTTGGCACGTATTTCCACGATATTGAAAAAGACGCGGCTCGTAACCTGGTATTAAACGAGCGTCGTCGTCTGGATGGTCGGGCTCTGGATGAAGTTCGTCCCATCTGGTGCGAAGTCGATTACTTACCCCGTGCCCACGGATCAGCCGTGTTCACGCGTGGGGAAACGCAGTCAATCACGACCGCAACCCTGGGAACGAAACTGGATGAACAGATTGTGGATCAGGCCTTAGTTTCTGGTTACAGCAAATTCCTGTTGCACTATAACTTCCCCGGTTTTTCTACGGGTGAAGTAAAACCCAACCGTGGACCCGGACGCCGGGAAGTAGGTCACGGTAACCTGGCGATGCGTGCCCTGAAAAAGGTAATGCCCGCTGACGCGGACAACCCTTACACGATTCGGGTCGTTTCTGACATTCTGGAATCCAATGGTTCGTCGTCGATGGCAACCGTTTGTGCGGGTACGCTGGCTCTGATGGATGCCGGAGTAAAAATCAAGGCTCCCGTATCCGGTATTGCCATGGGTCTGATTTCCGATCCTGAGACGGGTAAGTACGCCGTTCTTTCCGATATCCTTGGCGATGAAGATCACCTGGGGGATATGGACTTTAAAGTAACGGGTACGGAAAACGGAATCACGGCTTGCCAGATGGATATGAAAATCGACGGCCTTTCGTACGAAGTGGTTGCCGAAGCTTTGAATCAGGCCAAGCGGGGTCGTCTTCATATTCTGAACGAAATGAAGAAAGCCCTTACCGAAGTTCGTCCCGATTTCAAACCTCACGCTCCACGGGCGGTTATTCTGGAAATTCCTCAGGAGTTTATCGGTGCCGTGATTGGACCCGGTGGTAAAGTAGTACAGGAAATTCAGAAGACGACGGGTGCAACGATTGCCATCGAAGAAAAAGATAGCAAAGGCTACGTCAGCATTTTCGCCACGAACAAAGAAGCGATGGATGCGGCCGTAGGTCGGGTGAAAGGTATCGTAACGATTCCTGAAGTAGGTGAAGTGTACACCGGTAAGGTGAAAACGGTGACAGACTTCGGAGCATTCGTTGAATTCCTGCCCGGACGTGATGGTCTGCTGCACATCTCGGAAATCTCCTGGGATCGTCTGCCCGCTATGAAAGGCGTACTCGAAGTAGGCGAAGAAGTACAGGTGAAATTAATTGAAGTAGATCAGAAAACCGGAAAATTCCGTTTATCCCGGCGGGTGCTGTTGCCCAAACCGGAAGGATATGTGGAACGGCCTGAGCGACCCGAACGTCCTGAAAGAGGAGATCGTCCGGAACGTGGGGACCGGGGAAATTCCGAGAATCGCCGCCCCCGTAACTAATTTACGTTACAAAAGATAACGATTCCTGAATTTTTTTCATGTTTTCATGTTACATAATCATCAGCAACCCATAAGCAAATTCTGATGCCAGATGAGACAGCTAAAAATTTCTAAGCAGATCACTAACCGGGAAAGCCAATCGCTTGATAAGTATCTTCAAGAAATTGGTAAAGTGGATTTGCTCACCCCGGACGAGGAGGTAGAACTGGCTCGAAGAATTCGTGAAGGTGACCAATTAGCTTTAGAGCGACTGACCAAAGCAAACTTGCGTTTCGTGGTGTCGGTAGCTAAGCAATACCAGAACCAGGGACTTTCCCTGGGCGATTTGATCAACGAAGGAAACCTGGGTTTGATTAAAGCCGCTCAGCGTTTTGACGAAACGCGTGGTTTTAAATTCATTTCGTACGCCGTATGGTGGATTCGCCAGTCGATTCTGCAGGCTTTGGCCGAACAATCACGGATTGTACGTTTGCCTTTAAACCGGGTAGGTTCTCTGAACAAAATTTCCAAGACGTTCTCCGAACTCGAACAACGTTTCGAACGGGAACCTTCACCGGAAGAACTGGCCGAAGTACTGGAAATTTCAGCGGGTGAAGTGGTCGATACCCTGAAGATCTCGGGTCGTCACGTATCCATGGATGCTCCTTTCGTACAGGGTGAAGAGAACTCTCTGCTTGACGTACTGGAAAATGACGGCGAAGACAAACCAGATTCTGGTTTGGTGAATGAGTCCTTACGGAAGGAAGTACAACGGGCCCTGTCAACGCTGACCCAACGTGAAGCTGACGTGATCACCCTGTACTTTGGTTTGGACGGAAATCACGCCATGACTCTGGAAGAGATTGGAGAAAAATTCAATCTGACTCGGGAACGGGTTCGCCAGATCAAGGAAAAGGCCATTCGTCGCTTACGCCATACTTCTCGTAGCAAAGCCTTAAAAACGTACTTGGGTTAATTTCCTAATGTAGTACGGATACAAAAAAAGCCTCCACTCTGGAGCTTTTTTTGTATCCGTTGTTATCTATCCAATCAATCCTGTTTTCCTATAACTTTGCTGGCGTATGATCTTGCAACCCTTATTGGATCTGGCCGAACTTTGTGTACGCCGTGGGATTCATCACGCCGTCATTGCTCCTGGTTCCCGCTCCGCCGCCCTTACGCTGGCTTTCGCCCGTCACCCGCATATTCAAACCAAGGTTATACCCGACGAACGGGCTGCCGGATACATTGCCTTGGGTATGGCCCAGCAACTGGGCCAGCCCGTCGCACTGATTTGTACTTCGGGTACGGCCGCTCTTAATTTTGCTCCCGCTGTTGCGGAAGCTTATTTTCTTGGTGTACCTCTGTTGGTACTCACTGCCGACCGTCCCCCCGAATGGATTCACCAGCAGGATGGACAAATGATTCATCAGGATGCGGTATATGGCAAACACATCAAAGAGTCGTATTCCTTGCCCGCCGATTACGGGCATGTGGATAGTCGCTGGTTTATCGAGCGTACGGTAAATCAACTCATTAATAGTGCCCAGGAACAACCCCGGGGACCGGTACATCTGAACGTACCCATCCGGGAGCCCTTCTATCCGAAGCCCGACGAAACTTTTACCTACGGATCACCGCGTACCATCAACCGGGTTGTTGAGCAGCGAACTCTGCCGCAGGAAACCTGGGAAGAATTGATCGGGTTACTCGAAGATACCGACCGCGTACTGATTCTGGCGGGACAGCAGGTGATTAATGAATCCTTACTGGAAATTCTGGATCAGCTAAAAAATGAATTTGCCTTCCCGGTAGTAGGGGAGGTGATATCCAATTTGTCGAGTCATTCCTTCCTCACGCACCCGGATATTTTTCTGGGTAGTACGCAACCGCAGGATGAACGGTGTCCGGAAGTACTGATTACGTTTGGAGATTCCTTCGTGTCCAAAAATCTGAAGTTATTCTTTCGGAAGTATAAGCCTAGGTACCACTATCATATCTCCTTTCGTCGGGAGCTGATTGATCCGTTTCAAACGTTGACTCAGCAACTGGCGATCGAGCCGGAAGTCTTCTTTCACACATTGTTGGAAACGCTGGACTTACGAGCCTTTCGGCAGGGGGACGAAGACCGGGACACTACCTTTCTACAAAGCTGGGAAGTGGCCGAACAAAAGGCAGTTTCCGGAATTCGGCACTTTCTGCAAACCCGTGAAGCCTTCGGCGAATTTCAGGCCGTTGCTCAGGTCCTTGAACAAATTCCGGAATCGAGTCAGTTGCATCTGGCCAACAGTATGTCGGTTCGGTACGCCAACTATATTGGCCTGCCTCAGCGAGTAACCGTTTTTTCCAACCGCGGGACGAGCGGAATTGATGGCTGTATGAGTACGGCTGTAGGGGCAGCCCTTACTACTGATCAATTGGTTTTTCTTCTCATCGGGGATGTCGCGTTTTTCTACGACCGCAACGCCCTTTGGCATCCGCATGTACCGAGTAACCTGCGAATCATTTTGATCAACAATTCGGGGGGAAGTATTTTCCGGATGATTGATGGTCCGCGTCAGCAACCCGAACTCGAAACGTATTTTGAAACGAAGCACCATACCACCGCTGAACGCACAGCACAGGATGCGGGCCTGGAGTACTATGCCATTGCCAACGAACCGGAACTGGTAAAAGCCTTACCTTCCTTTCTAAACGAGGATAAAAAAGCTAAGTTACTGGAAATCAGCAGTGACCCTGTTGCGAATCAAAAAACCTTTGACCAGTTTAAGGAGCTAATGAAAGCGATGTAAGTGGTTTAGTAATGATTTGATTATAAGTAGTTTATGAAGACACGTAAGTGATGCTTTAGTAGTCATACGGCCGTCTGAGATTTTGATAGAAAGAAACTTTCCGGGTATTGATGCGGAATACCGAATTCTCAGCGTGGACAGAAATCCATCAGGAACAGCCTTTTGCTGCCTCGATGGATTTCTTTTCCTTTAACGTGGCCCCTTTCTTCCAGTACGTGCAGGCCTCCTGATTTTTTCCGCTGGCCTGGGACGTATTCCCCAGGTAGAAGTACAGGTTTTCAACGGACGGATCCATCCGTTCTGCTTTCTTCAACGCATCCATCGCCTGAGGGAATTGCTGTTTTTTGAAATAAAACAGTCCGAGGTTCCGATACGCCCAGGCGTTATTATCGTCCAACCGGAGGGAACGATCGAGTTCTGCTTTTGCTTCATCGAGCCGATTGAGTTCAAGTAAGGCATAGGCCCGGTTGTTAACGGAGTAGGCGAGGAGCTTGCCTTCCGTAAGCTTCACAGCCCGGTCCGCCCATTCGAGTCCCTTCTTCGGATCACCTAACATCGTGGTCACCATAGATAAGTTATTAACGGTACTCGGCTCATTCGGTCTGTATTTCAGCACGTTCTCAAAATCCTGCCGGGCTTTTTCGTATTCTTTGCGTAATACGTACACCCATCCCCGAAAAGCATACGTGGTATAGTCAGAAGGACGAAGCTGCTCTGCTTTTTGGAAAGAAGCCATAGCTAAATCCTCCTGACCGGTCATGTACTGGGCGTTTCCCAGGAATGCCCAGGCTGTAGAAGAATCGGGAATGAATTTTACGGCTTCTTCCAGGTCTCGTAAGGCATTCGCATAGTTACCCTGCATGGAGAATAGGTTCCCACGGTTCTGGTATGTACTGCCTAATCTAGGGTTGATCTTCAGGGAGTTATTCAGATCACTCAAAGCCTTTTCATAGTTACCCTGTTGAATGTATACCAAACCGCGGTTGGTTAAAGCCTCCGGAAACTCGGGTTTTTTCTGGATGGCTTCCGTATAAAACCGTCCGGCCTGGTCGTAATCCTGCCGCAGGAGCTGATCATTCCCGCGTAAAAAAAACTGGTAAGCCTCCTGATCACGTTGTTTTCCGCAGGCCGCCATCAAAAAAAGTAGGAATATTGAAAGGAGTGTTCGCATCTTCGTAGAAAGAAAGCCTTGAGTCTTTATTAATTCGTAAACTGTACGCTTATGCATTTTATCAGTGAAGTTCAACATCCGTCCTGTAAAATCAGTCTGTATTCCTGGAACAATCGCTATATCATCAAGATAGAGGCGGGGGCTCTGGAGCAGACCTACAAGATTAATGAATACGACATTTCTAGTGAGGAAGACTTAAAAGAATTGTTGACGGGTCCGTTTATCGACAAGGTAATGGCTCGTTTTGAATCCATGGCTCGGGACTGGGAAGAAGCCTTGGAAGAAATCGAAGATTAAGAGTAAAAAACCTAGACAAGCCTGTTTGCAACGGATAAACGACCTCTTTTGTATTTAGTATTATACTAACTAATGAATACTAAATGTTTTTTAGTAGGATTATTCGCTGTAGACAGGCCTTTTTCTTAGGCAGTTTCGGAGCCCAGCCATACCCATTTACTGAACAATTCTACTTGCTCCGGACTTGGGTTTTCGTTGCGAACAATGACTAGTTTTTGCAGGGAATTTGACTGCAGTTCCACTTCGAAAATCCGAACGATACCCGCCCGCCGAACTTCGATGAGTACTTCTTCACCCGGCTGTTTAGTTGCTAGGAATCGCGGCAAATCCGTAATCGGCTGACCATCGATACTGATCAGTTCGTCGAAGGCATTCAGGCCTGCCTGACAGGCGGGTGAACCTTTCAGTACATGCTGAATGCTCGGACGGCCGGAAGCCAGATGAATACCCAGATACGCTTGCTGAGCATCCAGTTCATTTTCTACATGACAACCTACGTATTGCAAGTATCGGTCAATGTCCAGCGGAGCCGTACCCCAGATGTAGTCCTGGAAAAAAGACTCCATGCTCTGGCCTGCGACTTGTTCAATGGTCGTCTGAATTTCCTGCTCGGTGAAGCCTCGATTGGCTTCCAGGTAGTACGTTTGGTATAACGACCGTAAGACATCATCCAGCGAACGTTCACCCGCCGTGGCGTGCAGAATCTCCAGGTTCAGTAAAGTGGTTACGGCAGCTCCTTTGGTATAATAAGAGCTCTGGCTATTGATCGAATTTTCGTTGGGTCGATAGTACTTGATCCAGGCATCCCAGCTTGCTTCCGCCAGCGACTGTATCCGTGTACCGGGCGTGTTCACCACGTAGGTAAAGTCGTTGGCTACATCGCTCAGGTATTTGTCTACGGAACTCAAGCCCGCCCGCCGAAGAATGTGATTGTCATACATACTGGTGAAGCCTTCGGCAACCCAGAGCTGGTGCGTATAGTTTTCGTTCTCGTAGTCGAAAGGCCCCAGCTCAATGGGCCGAATCCGTTTGACGTTCCAGAGGTGAAAATACTCGTGAGCCACCAGTCCTAGAAAGTTCGCATACAACGATTCCTGGGCGTACGTATTCCGGTTCGTCTGAAGGGTGGTACAGTGCAGGTGTTCCAGTCCGCCGCTGCCACCGGTTGTATGGTGTACGATGAATAGATACCGCTGGCAGGGGTGCGTACCTACAACCGTCAGAGCGGCTTCGCAGATCCGTTTGTAATCGGCTTTCAGTTGTTCTTCATCCACGGGAGCGTGCGTACCCACTAAGGCAATCTCATGAGGAATGCCACAGGCCTCGAAATGAAGTACCTGATGCGTACCGATCTCGATGGGGGAGTCTACCAGCAGATCATAATTCTCGGCCCGGTACGTAAAGGATTTTCCGGGTAGGGCAGGCAGAGCTACCGACACGCGGGTCCAGTCCCGGTACGGCTCAACGACCAGATCAGCGGGCTGATGCTTGAATTCGTCGGTATACAGGAAGGTAGCGGCTCCGGTAGCGTAGCCGTGTTGATCGTCCAGAAAATTCGTCCGTACCGTTAATTCATTGGCGTACAGGGCGTACGTAAGGGTAAGGTCATGGGTATCGTCGGGCAGGGAAACCCGCCAGACATTCTTTCGTATTTTACGAACGTCGGTTTTTACTCCATTCGCGTGTGCTTCGAGGCGGTCTAGATTCTTGGCGTATTCCCGCACCAGATAGGAACCGGGTGTCCATACTGGCAACTTAACATCAATGTACCCCTGCTTCTGAATGGTTGGATGAACGAATTCCGAAACGTGCATGGCTACCTGAAAATAATGCGTAGCAGGTTCCGGCATGCGGAGGGTATACTCTATATGATTTTGACTCATGGAATCAGGCACAGAAACGAAACCGCAGAGAAAGAACACGACACAGACGAAAAGTCGTTGAATCATATCGGTTTTGTATTTCTTTGCGTTTAAACCGTGAAAATAGTCCAACTCTTTGAACACTCCGCCGTTTTATTTGTCTTTTTTTGTAGGTTTTTCATCCGTTCCGCTGAATCTCGGGTAGAATCCGCTGATTTCGGTTTGACAGTGAATGAATTAAACCGGGTTTTTCCGTATATGTTCTCGTAAGTAAAGTTCCGGATGTTAATCAATCAGCCTATTTCTATGCGTACACGTCGCTTGTCCCTGGTGGGATCGTGCCTACTATCGCTGTATTCGGGTCAGGCTTTGTGGGCCCAGAATACACTCAATTACACCACACCCGATGTACATTATCGATCTGGTATCGAGTTTGTCGAAAAGAAAAACTACGCCTCCGCCCGTCAGGAGTTTCAGCGTTTCCTCGAAACCAACAAAGGCCTGCTGACGAGCAATGACCTTAATGCCGTCAATGCGGAGTACTACATTGCCATGTCGGCCCTGTATCTGAATCAGGCCGAAGCCGAAATTCTGGCCGAGCGATTCATCAAAAACCACGGGGACCATCCGGCGGCCCGTCAGCTTTACGCTGATTTGGGCAATTTTTATTACAACAGTGGCGATTATGCGAAAGCCATTCCGTACCTGGAGAAAGCCAGTGGTACCGAAGCCGCTTTTAAACTGGGGATGGCTCAGTACTATAACCAGAACTACGAAGCGGCTCTGAAAGCCTTCGATCCGGTGAAGGTGGGAGGAAGTGAATACGCGTCGGCGGCCAGCTATTACTCCGGCGTCATTGCCTACAACAAGGGCAATTATCCGGCGGCCATTTCCGATTTTCGCCGCATTGAAAACTCCAAGGACTTTGGTAATGAAGTACCCGGCTGGATTGCCCATTCGTACTATCGGCAGGGCCAATACGATCCGCTGCTGAGCTACGCCGAGCCCATTTTACGGAAAGGTAACAAATCGGGCAAGCGACTCGACGAGTTGTCGTTACTGGTTGCCGATGTCTACTTCCAGAAAGGAAACTACGCCAAAGCAGCCGAGTACTATAAAATGCACACGAACTTCCGGGGTGGTAAATTGCCCGTTCCGGCGGCGTATCGGTATGGGTATTCCCTGTATCGCCAAAACGATTTCAACGGAGCCATCGCTGCCTTGAAACCGCTGGCCGCTTCGAAAGATACCGTGGGTCAGTATTCGTCGTACTACATGGGCATCAGCTATCTGAATACGGAAAACCTCCAGTACTCGCTGGCGGCTCTGGATCAGGCCCGCAAACTGAGCTTCAATACATCCGTACAGGAAGATGCGGCCTTCAACCACGCCAAGGTACAGCTGGATCTGGGTAATGGAAATGAGTCGGTCAAGGAATTCGATCAGTTCATCAAGACGTATCCCAACAGTGCCTACCTCAACGAAAGTAAAGAACTACGGGGGGAAGGCTTACTGCTTTCCAATAACTACGCTCTGATTCTGGATTATCTGGACAAGGAGCGTAACCTGACGGTCAAACAACGCAATCAGTACCAGCAGGCGGCCTACAACCTGGGCATTAATGCCTTTAATGCGGAACGTTTTGATCAGGCCATCGTCTCGTTTGATAAATCACTGAAGTATACCGACAATCGGGATCTGTCCGTTGCCGCCCGTTTCTGGAAGGCGGAAGCCATATCCGCCCAGCAGAAGTTCGCCGAGGTGATTCCGCAGTATACCCAGCTCATTGCGAGTTCGGATAACTCGACCATTGTTCCTGATTTCCGCATCCGGAGCCGATACGGACTAGGTTATGCCTATTACAATACGCGGGAATACGATAAGGCTTCTACGCAGTTTAAAGCCTATACTGACGCCGTTCGGGGACTGCCCGCCGAAGATCGCCGGAATTACGAAGATGCCATGATTCGGCTGGCCGATACGTATCTGGTGGCCAAACGCTACGATGAGGCCACCCGGATTTATGATCAGGTCGTCGTGACCGGAAAGTCGGACAAAGACAATGCTTTGTACAATAAAGGAATTTCGCTTCTCTACACGGACAAATACGCGGAGGCCCGTACGACCCTCAACCAGTTACTGAATCAGTATCCCAATTCCGCTTACGTGGATGATGCGATGTTCCAGCTGGGAATGGTCGAACTCAACCAGCAGAACTACACGGGTGCCGTAAGCCAGTTTACCCGCCTGATTCAGCGGCAACCCCAGAGTCCCATTCTGCACGCCGGCTATCTGCAACGGGCAATTGCCTACAGTAACCTGAAGAAGTACGACGAAGCCATTGCCGATTACCAGGTAATTCTAACCAAGTACGCTACCTCCAAGAGTGCCGAGTCGGCTTTATTGGGTGTACAGGATGCCTTGAATTCCGTGGGTCGTCCGGAAGAGTTTAGTTCGATCATCAAGGGTTACGAACAAAGCAATCCTTCGGATGGCTCGTTGGAGAAGATCAAGTACGACGCGGCCAAGAACATGTACTTCAGCGAGAAATACGCTCAGGCCATTACCGCCATTCAGGAATTTCTGCAAAAGTATCCCAACAGTAGCTCGGCTCCCGAAGCTCTGTATTACCTGGCGGATTCGTACTATCGCACCGAAGACCGTACCAGTGCTCTGCAGTACTTCTACCGCGTTATCCGGGATAATAAGACGCAGTTTGTCGGACGGGCAGCTCAACGGGCGGCTGAGCTGGAATACCAGAACGAAAATTACCGGGGAGCCGTCAGTAACTACCAAACCCTGTTACGTAGCTCCACCAACAAAAAGGATCAGGTGGCCGCTCAGCTGGGTTTGATGGATGCGTATTACAAACTCGCCAAGTACGACTCTTCTTCCGTATACGCCAAAGACGTGATCAACGGAGGAAACGCCGTGATGGGTGCTCAGAACCGGGCTCAGCTGTTTTCGGGTAAGATTGCCCTGGCCCGGAATGATTCGAAGAAGGCCATCGAAGAATTTGAGAAAACGGCTAAACTCGCCAAGGATTCCTACGGGGCCGAAGCGATTTACAACGTAGCCCTGATTCTGTACAAGGAAAAGAAATGTAAAGAATCCCGTGATAAGATTATCAATGAGCTGAAAGAGCAGTTTACCGATCAGCAGTGGATTGACCGGGGTTTCCTGTTGCTATCGGATGTGTACGTCTGTCTGAACGAAGCATTCCAGGCCAAAGCTCTGCTCAATACGATCATCGAAGGAGCCGAGGATAAAACCATCGTGGAGGAAGCTCGCAAAAAACTGGCTGCTCTGAAATAAAACCTATCACTGAAGATCTTTGTATCGAACTATGAGTCATCACATCACAATTCGCCATTTTATCCACTCGCTGGGACTGGTGAGTTTACTGAGCGTTGCGGCGGTTGCTCAGAATAAAGGAAAAGTTACGCCAGCGGAAGGCGAAATTCAATCGGGGGAAATTGATATTGTCCGCGAGCGGAAAATCTCGTTGACGACCCAAAACCGGAACTTCGAGAAAATTCCCGCTAGTCAGGCCGCCCGTCCCAACCGTCAGCCCCTGAAGTACCAGTTCACCGATCAGAAATTGATGGTGGCTCCGCAGAAGTTCAATCCCGTCGTGACGGAACTGCCCAAATCGCAGAATGATGAAGCTTTGTATAATTCCGAAGTGAAAATTGGAGCCGGGAACTACGGACGCTTCTACGCGGAGGCCAATGTGAATTCCCGGAATGACCTGCCGTATGGCATTAACATCAAGGCTCGTCATAACTCCACGGCTACTGGTCCCGTAGATGGTCGTAACTCCGGTACGAGTCAACAACTCATTCAGGTGGGGGGTAAGTACGCCACGAACAGCTTCAAACTCGACGGTAGTATTGGGTACGATCGCAATCAGTTTTACTTCTACGGTTATCAGCGGACCCCGGAAACGCCCACGCGGGAAAACATCCGGCAAACGCTCAATAACTTCAACGTAGGGATTGGTATTGAAAACACGAAGAAGGACGCCGTGATTGATTATTCGATCAAGACCCGCTTACGGACGCTGAGTACCTTCACCCAGGCGAATGAATACGATTGGGGTACTAATCTGAAGGCTACCTTTCCCATCAACGCTCAGTTCTTTGCTCACCTGGCCGGTGATGCCTACGTAACCCAGCGGAATGATTCATTAACCAATAGTCGGAACTTATTCCGCATCAAACCGACATTCCAGTACCGTACCGATCGTTTTAGCGTACTGGCGGGAATCAACGTTGTACACGAAACGGACAACCTGAACGAGCTGACCAAACCCACGCATGCCTATCCCGTGCTGGAACTGGATCTGATGCCCGTCGAGGATATTCACATTTTTGCGGGTTATCAGGGAGACGTACACCGGAATACGCTGGCCAGCCTGACTGACGAAAATCAATTCCTGGCTCCTAATGTTCGACTGCTGAATACGGAGAAAGTACACGACATTTACCTGGGTACGAAGGGACTCATTGCGGGCGGTTTTAGCTACGAGGCGAAGGTGTCTTTCGGTCGCTACCGGAATCTGTATGTCTTTAATAACTCGGGTCGTGATACCTCCCGTTTCGAAGTTCTCTACGATCAGCCCCTGGACCGAGGGATGTCTAATGTCATCAATGTATCCGGGCAACTGAACTACCAGCACGAAGACTGGTGGCGGTCCTTCCTCAAGTTCGATGTATACGGGTACGAACTCAAGCAACTGGAAACGGCCTGGCACCGTCCGAACTTCACGGCTACCTGGAGCAATACGCTTACCTTTAATAAGAAGCTGATTGTAGCGACGGATTTTTACGTGATCTCGGGTCTGCAGGGACGTAATCCCGTTTCGCAGCAGGTTCGTAAACTACCGGCCATTTTTGACCTGAACCTGCGGACGACCTATTTGATCACCGATCGGATCTCGGGCTTTGTGGGTATCAATAACATTCTTGGTAAAAACTACGAACGCTATCAGTACTACAAACAGCAGGGGGTGAACTTCCTGGCGGGCGTATCGTACCAGTTTTAGTGAAAGATAAACGGGTTTATTTTTTATAAATTTTTAAGTCCGCTCCTTGAGCGGACTTTTTTTGTAATCCGCTGAAAATGCGTACCCTTAGCCCAGATTACTTCAATGGTTAGTGGAGTAAAAAAGGCCTTTATGAGCCCGGAAGGGAAATTATTTCAAAAATGCGGTTTGATTTTTGTGGTAGTGTAGCCTACCTTTAAACCTTGAAATGACCTGCCTGACCGCAGTCCTTTCAAAATCAGCTATTCACGGTTTCAACCTCGCATAATCGCATGGCTACTATTCCTGAACACGTCAAAAAACTGCTTTTCGAACAAGATTGCGTCGTTATCCCGGAATTCGGGGGCTTTATCGGCAATTTTGATTCTGCGACGTTTTTACCCAGTGGCTCAGTCTTACCACCGCGGAAACGGCTCGTGTTCAACGAGATGTTACAGTTTGACGATGGTTTACTGACCAATTATGTAGCTACTGTTGAAAATCGGTCTCGCGAAGAGGTCAAGGTAAAAGTGCGGGCATTCGTGGATCAGGTACGTTCGCAGATTCGCCAGCAACAGCAGTATCAATTTGATCAGCTGGGGGTGTTTACGCAGAACGTGGAAGGTAAGCTGGTGTTTGAGCCCGCTGGAAAGATCAATTTCCACGGAGAAAGCTTTGGATTAGGCGAATTTACGCCGGCGTACAAGCGAACGGCCAAAGCTGCGGTAACTCCTTCGACGGCTCCAGCGATCCTGGAACCCGAAGTAGAGGAATTACCTGCCCCGCTACCGGTAAGCACTACGCCCGTGAAACGATTAAGCCGTTGGGCGGCGGCGGCCGTTGTTATCATGGCGGTGACGCTGGTAGGAGCCTGGATGACGGGTCAGCATAAAACGACACTGAGTAGTATGAACCCCGTATCGGCCCTTGATTTCTCCTGGTTGAATGCGAAAAAGGCGGAGAGCGTAGCGGTCGTACTGCCCAAACAGCCGGCTCAACCCATCGCAGTAGCTCAACCCGTGGTGAAGCCCCAACCCGTAGTAGCTGCTCCCGTTGCAGAAGAGGAAGTAAAAGTAGCCAAGAAAAATACCATGAAGTTCCTGGTGGTTCCGTCCCGGGTGAAGACACTCGAAGGAGCAGAAGTGGCCAAAGGATACTATATCGTAGCCGGAAGCTTTGGTGGAGTGAAGTCAGCTACGGTGATGAAGAAACAACTGGAAGGCGATGGGTTCCGCGTACAGATGTTCCGTCCCCGCAAAGGTCTGGTGAAAGTAGTCGTTGGCGATCAGTTACCCACCGCGGCGGCAGCTCAGGAAAAGGCCCGTAACATTGGAAATCATTTTCATAACAATCTCTGGATTCTGAAATCGTTGGCTGACTAAGCCTCGAAAATCGATCCACGACTAAAACCAAACTCTGCCGGGTTTGGTTTTTTGTTGGTACAGGATACAGGTCTGTAACATTTTGATCAAATTCGCGTTCTTAAAAAAATAGTTGAATCGGTATGAATACAACGGCCCAAATCGAACAGGAAGAACGGAAAAATCGCTCGGTGGCTCTGGGAGTCACGACGGTCATTTACGTTCTTTTGTTTTTGCTGTTATGGTTCGTGGGGATGTGGAAATTGACGCCTCCACCCGAACCGATGGTCGGCATTGAGCTAGCGAACCTGGGCAACGGGGTACTGGGCAGTGGCGATATACAAACGCACAACAAACCCAGTCGTCTACCCAATCGGGAGGAATCAAAGCCAGCCAAGGAAGAGGTACGCGAAGAACGTACGGTACGCAAACCCGAAGTAAAGGAGGTCGTACCCGTTAAGAAACCTGTGGTAAAAGCTCCGGAAGCCCCCTTAAAGACGGCTAAAACGGAAAGTCCGGTGAAGGTGGCTCCCAAGCCCGAACCAAAAGAAACGAAGCCCGTAGAAACGAAAGTAAGTGCTCCGGCCAAACCCGCTGAAAAACCTGTCGAACAACCCAAAGTGGATACGAAGGGATTGTACGGGAAAGCGAAATCAAACGGCACGAATGGGACGAGTGACAATCCGGGGGGCAACAATAATGGCCCGGCGGGTAATAAAGGCGTAGGCGATTACGGCAGTCCAGACGGTAAAGTAGATGGCCGGGGTCTCTACGGCAAAGGAACTGGGGGCGGGGGTGGCAATGGCTCCTCCCTGAGTTTGACGGGCTGGACCTGGAGCCGTCGTCCGAGTCCGCAGGGACTGACTTCGGATGGAAAAGTAGTCTTCCGTATCAAAATTGATGAAAACGGGAACCTGATTTCCAAATCGGTCGTGGAAAGTACGCTTAGTCCGGCCGACGTACGAAAATGCGAACGAGAAATCGAACGCCTGGACTTTGTACCGACCAACGCTTCCGGCAGTCGGGCCGCTCAGTCTTCAGGAACGATTACCTTTGTCGTGCGTTCACAATAGAAAATCAATTCATTCATAGTACTAGTAAAATGCGTGCAGTCTGTACGCATTTTTTTTAACGATGACTTATCAGGAAACCCTCGCGTATCTGTATCAGCAGTTGCCCGTCTTTCACCTGGCAGGTAAGCAGGCGTATAAACCCGGTCTGCTTACGACCGAAATCTTACTGGAACATTTAGGGAACCCCCATCGGAAGTTTAAGACTATTCACGTGGCGGGGACCAATGGAAAGGGGAGTTCCTCGCACATGCTTTCGGCCATTTTGCAGGAAGCGGGTTACAAGACGGGATTGTATACTTCGCCCCATTTAAAAGATTACACCGAACGGTTCAAGATTAATGGCGTGGCCATTGACCCCGAGCGGGTCGTTGCTTTTGTGGAGGAGAACCGAATGTTTATTCAATCGGTAACGCCATCCTTCTTTGAATTAAGTGTTGCTTTAGCTTTTTACGAATTTGCCCGGCAGGAAGTAGACGTTGCAGTGATTGAAGTAGGTATGGGGGGGCGACTGGATTCTACGAATGTAATCGTACCGGAGGTAGCCTTAATTACGAATATTGGCTGGGACCATGCCGACGTTCTGGGGGATACCCTGCCTAAAATTGCCGCGGAGAAAGCGGGTATTATGAAGGCAGGGGTACCCGTTGTCATTAGTGAACGACAACCCGAAACAGACGAAGTATTCCAGACTCAAGCCGATACTCTGCGGGCTCCTTTGACGTTTGCTTCGGATCGATATACCGTACAAACCGAAGAAATAAAGGAAGGAAAGAAAGTGCTTACCATCGAATCAATGAAAGCGGTTCAAATTGTAGCACTGGATCTTTTGGGAAGTTACCAGGCTAAGAATGTTCTGGGGGTACTGGAAACGACGCGTGTGCTGACTCAATCAGGGTATGTGATCACACCGGAAAATATGAAGAAAGCTTTGGGTTGCGTAGTACCCTTGACGGGTTTGAAAGGACGCTGGCAGCAGCTCTCTACACAGCCCTTAACTTATGCGGATACGGGCCATAATGAACCCGGTATTCGGGAGGTGTTTAAAACGATTGCTTCCATCAATTATGAGCATTTGTGGTTTGTACTGGGCTTTGTAGCGGATAAAGACTTGTCAAAAATTCTTCCCTTATATCCAACGCAGGCCCGATACGTATTCTGTCAGGCCTCAACGCCCCGGGCTTTGCCAGCGGAAGCATTGAAGGAACTAGCCGCTAAGCACGGT
This sequence comes from Siphonobacter sp. BAB-5405, assembly GCF_002872335.1. Taxonomy (GTDB): domain Bacteria; phylum Bacteroidota; class Bacteroidia; order Cytophagales; family Spirosomataceae; genus Siphonobacter. The sequence continues at coordinate 72,999 of NZ_NJAG01000002.1, forward strand.
TTACGTGGAGAAACCATACCTGATGTAAATGAAGCACTGGCTTACGTTCGTACTCACGCAGAGGTTAGGGATTTAATTGTGGTGGGCGGAAGTACGTTTGTGGTGGCAGATCTCAATGAATTGTAATAAAAAAACCTACGTCGAAAGACGTAGGTTTTTTTATTTAAAACCGAATGCTATCAGTAATTAAGCACCAATTTTAGCTACCAGGTCAGCAATACGGCTGGAGTAACCAGCTTCGTTATCATACCAACCTACGATTTTCACGAGTGTACCTTGGCTAGAAGTTAATTCTGAGTCGAAGATACAAGAGTGAGAATCGCCTACGATATCGGCAGATACGATAGGATCTGTTGCATAGAACAGGTATCCTTTCATGGGGCCTTCAGCAGCAGCTTTCATCGCAGCATTGATTTCTTCAGCTGTAGCTTCTTTCTTCAATACGAGCGTAAGATCGGTTACAGAGCCGGTAGGAGTAGGTACGCGGAGTGCAGAACCATCCAGTTTACCTTTCAGGTTAGGTAACACCAGTCCAATTGCTTTGGCAGCACCTGTAGAAGTCGGGATGATCGAAAGAGCAGCGGCACGAGCACGGCGTAAATCGCTGTGAGGGGCATCCTGAAGGTTCTGATCAGCCGTATACGCGTGTACCGTAGTCATGTAACCTTTTTCGATACCAAAGGTGTCGTCGATTACTTTCGCCATCGGGGCCAAGCAGTTCGTCGTACATGAAGCGTTAGAGATGATTTTGTCATCCGCGTTCAGTGTATCGTCGTTAACACCCAATACGACCGTCTTTACGTTTCCTTTGGCAGGAGCAGAAATTACTACTTTCTTAGCTCCGGCCGTCAGGTGCTGACCAGCACCTGCTTCATCTACAAAGCGACCCGTTGATTCGATAACTACGTCAATATTGAGATCTCCCCAGGGAAGTAATTTTGGGTCACGTTCAGCGTAAGCGTGAATTTTGTTACCGTTAACGGTGAGGCTCTCTGAATCTGATTCAACGGTTCCGGCGAATTTACCGTGCACTGAATCGTATTTAAGGAGGTGAGCTAAGGTTGCGTTATCTGTTAAATCATTGATAGCAACAATTTCAACGTTTTCTTTTTCCAATAAACGACGGAAGGAGAGTCTTCCGATGCGTCCGAACCCGTTGATTGCGACACGTACTTTGGCCATGTTGAAAATAGATTATGGTTTTCGTTGCAATATTAAAGAAATTAATTGATTTGGTGGAATTTCAATATTTAGTAATACAAAAGAGCCTATTTTAGTAACAGCAGTATCGATTTTTAGTATATTTTAATTTTTAGCAATAAGCTATTTAGTAATTAGCATTTTTTAGTAAATGGGCTGATTTTTATACTAACTAAAGTAGCGACGTTGTTTGTACGTTCTAGATTAGAATGAAGAAAGAAACGATTCTATCTGATTTGAACTAGCCGTATAATCCAATGAGGAATCTATTTAAGGAAGAATAGGTACACTATTATAAGGCAAAATAAAAAAACAGCCTCTATACACTACTACCTATAGCTTCTGAGCCTATCAAATAAATTGCTTTGGGCACAAGTTCATTTAAACCATTCTCTAGTACTCAGCAGGCATGAATTGGTCTGGTATTATATTTTTATTAATTAGAGTAGGCGAGACTCAATCCTCGTTTATTGATCGATATTACGTGTATCTTCAAGGATTATCTTACGTTGCACTGATAATCAAAATCCTTTCTTACCAAGGAAAATAATATTCTAAATTGCACTATATAACATCCATAAGAAAATCTAATATACTACTTAATACTCTAACAATCTGTTGATTAAGTATAATGATCTTTATAAAATATTCAACCATTGTATGGCCTTTTATTGTACTTTACAAAGTGACAAAATGACGTTACTTCATTTCGACCTTTCGTCTTACCTTTACGGTAAATATATATTTACACCATGAATGAATTGCAAACTACGATCGAACAAATCTGGGACGATCGTCAATTGTTAAGTACCGCTTCTGCTAAAGACGCCATTCAGCAAGTCGTAGAACAAGTTGATAAGGGTACGCTTCGAGTTGCCCAACCACTTACTAATGGAGAGTGGCAAGTTAACGAATGGGTAAAAAAGGCAATCGTCTTATATTTCCCCCTTCAATCTATGGAAGTACAGGAAGTAGGTATCTTCCAGTATCACGACAAGATGAAATTGAAAACTGGCTACGATCAATTGGGTGTACGGGTGGTACCGCCTGCCGTTGCTCGTTACGGTTCTTTCATTTCTAAAGGTGTTATCTTAATGCCTTCCTATATTAACATTGGTGCCTATGTAGATAGTGGTACGATGGTCGACACCTGGGCTACGGTTGGTAGCTGTGCCCAGATTGGAAAAGACGTGCATTTAAGCGGAGGTGTTGGCATCGGTGGCGTACTCGAACCCCCCCAGGCAGCACCTGTAATAATTGAAGACGGGGCTTTCATTGGTTCCCGTTGTATTGTAGTAGAGGGGGCCCATATTGGTAAAAAAGCCGTATTAGGAGCTGGTGTAGTGATTACTGGTAGCTCGAAAATCATTGACGTTACAGGCGAATCACCGGTTGAGTACATCGGAAGAGTTCCTGAAAACTCCGTCGTGATTCCAGGTAGCTATACCAAACAATTCCCGGCGGGCGAATACCAGGTTCCGTGTGCACTCATTATTGGAAAACGTAAAGAAAGTACGGATCTGAAAACATCCCTAAATCAGGCTCTACGTGAAAACAACGTAGCGGTATAAGTATCGCGTTACATCTAATGAATGAATAGAGGAGGGTAGATGCCCTCCTTTTTTATTAAGCTACTTCTCTTACAATGGTGTTACATTTATAAATCATATTATTTACAATAATAAATTACATTGATAATCAATTAGTTGCAAGCGTAAAAATACACACAAAAGTAAATTTACATTAGTTTCTACTTATTTACATTTATAAATTTACAACTGTTTATACTGTGATTTGGATAATTCACAAAAGTAAAATACCTTTGATCCAGTAATAAGTCACAATTGTTACTCTTATGACTGACAAAGAGAAGATCCTTCATCTACTGGAATCCAAAAATTTAACCGCTGCTCAATTTGCCGATACGATCGGAATTCCCCGATCTAGTATTTCTCATATTCTTTCTGAGCGTAACCGACTCAGTATGGATATTGCCCGAAAGGTTGTCAAGCAGTATCCTGAAATTACGTATGAATGGCTTTGCGATGATTCGCCGGAGCAACGAAATATACCCCAAACGCCGGCTTCCTTTATTACTGAATTTCCGGCCGCAGCAAAGCTCCCAGAATCCGCTAAACGAAATGCATTCGTAGGAAAGCCGGATCTAGCTCATTCTCGCGTGGACGACAATCATGCCTTTGATACCAAACATGTCGTCAAAATGATTGTATTTTATTCTGACCAGACCTGGCAGGAAATTATGTAGGCATATCCGGATTCTTTAACTATTCACTAATGTATGCTCATTAAAAATGAATATTCATTCAATATAGGTTCATTTATTAAAGTATACAATTCTGAGTGCCGAAGCGAGCGGACTTGAGATGTCAGCTACTTGATGAGCTTATTCGTTATTCGCTGTATTTCCTAGAAGGTCTTCGATCACGGGTTATTGGACTCCGTGTGTAGTTAACTTCATAAAGTGACGCCTCCAAAGGGGTTGAGGTATGATTGCCTCATGATGAATTCCAACGCGAGCAATAACCCACACGAGCTCATTCATTCTGTCTAAGACCCGAACGGTGGGCTCATGAGATCTGCCTAATTATCCTTTATTGATTAGGTAGTCCCGCTGGATTGATCTCATTAACGACCAGCCATACCTTGGAAGGGCCAAGAACGATCCTATGTAAGGGAAATGCAGTAGGAACTCGTAACTGGCTGATGGGTTTCAATCATTAAAACCCTAGTATTTAGTTATACCTAGTTCCAATCCATTGGGCTTAGAATCAATGGATAAAGGTATAAACATACTTTCCAAGGCCTATCAAAAGAATACAGGGATCATTGAGGAACCTCTATGTAAATGCCTATTTATCAATGCATTACTTCTGATAAAAAAATGACTGTTCCACGTGAATCGTAACTCGTTAATAGCTAATAAGTTAGCTATCGTCACGCCGTGGAACGGGGTAGGTTGAAGAAGCTGGGGGCTGGGAAAGCTGGGAAAAGGGCGGGAGGGAAGCGTATATTTGATGCATCAAGCAGGACATTTAATCAGTGAATGAATGCTCTGCTTCATCCTAATAAAACGCTTATTAAACATAAAGTAGGTTATTATACAACATGGATCAACTTAATTCTCTTCAACAAGTAGCTGAATTTCATCGTACTTTTCATGCTCCCGTACTAGATGATCCACAGATCCCCTCCGAACAAAGATCAAAACTTCGGTACGCCTTATTGGCGGAGGAACTCAAAGAATTCTGGGAAGCTGTAGAAGCCAATGACCTCGTGGGCGTAGCCGATGCCTTATGTGATTTACAATACGTACTTTCGGGAGCGGTACTGGAGTTTGGTCTGGGAGAGAAGTTTGTAGAGCTTTTCAATGAAGTACACCGCTCCAACATGAGCAAGGCCTGCTCTACTGAAGCCGAGGCTCAGGCTACCGTTGCGTTCTACCTGGCCAAAGACGGTACAGAAGCCGCCTATCATGAAGATAATGGTAAATGGCTCGTCTACCGTAAATCGGATCACAAGACGCTTAAATCCGTTAATTACTCGCCGGCTGACCTGGAATCCATTTTACAGGAAGGATAAGTCTCTTCACCTGTAGACTGGTGATGTGTGTTGTCACCAGTCTACAGACCGATCTTCTTGATTGCAGCGACGAATGATTCAACTTGGAATGTTCTCTGCAATCAAGAAGAAATGCCAGCACGACTATTTCATATCATGCCGATACGTCTTCAATCCAAGACTACCATACGCATAGCCGCCTGATAGTCGATTGAAATGTATTTCCGAAAGCAACCACACGCTGCAGCCGATTAAATGATTACGTTAAATAGCCGTGTACTGCGTAGAATTCGTGCGATGAATTTACATTCAGTTCCGTATAAAATCTCAGCTGGTCTTCCTGATCGATTTCTTTTTCAACTTTTTTCTTTTCGCTAGAACGATACCAGACTTTATTCTTTATACGAATATATACCCATGAAATAGCCTAATCTACCCTTATTATCAACTAATTACATTTGTTGTATAATTTATATTATGTTAAGTAATAAAAAAGAATATATACCCTATAGCTTCTTTTATAAAAAAAGCTCTGCGAGAATTTCGCAGAGCTTTTTTTTATAAATAACGTACGCGTTGAAACAATTACTGCAGAGCGGCAATTTTCTCGTCGTAGTTCGTACCCTTATCCAATTGCTTCAGGATGTTGTACGTTTGCAGCAAGTTGGTTTTTAACGCTTCTTCTTGCTTCACAGCCCAGGCTTTTTCGAAGTATGGTAACGCTTGTTTGAATTTAGCTACCGTTTCTTCTTCTACAGCCTTACCTTCTTTATTATAAGAAGCCATATCCATAGCATCGACTTTGCTCTTCACCTGCACACCTTCGTTAAAGTAATACACGCCCATGTTGTAATTGGCGTCGAAGTTGTTAGGCTCAATTTGCAAAGCTTTTTCGTAACCTGCTTTCGCCTGTCCTTTTTGCTCGTCCAGCTTCTTGGTCAGTTCAGCTACTTTGCCCTGTGCTTCGGCAACTTTACCGGCATTAGCCTGATCAGAGGCTGTCTTTGCCTGGGTAGCTGACGCCAGACTCTTCTGAGCATCGGTTAATTTGGTTTTCACCTCACCCAGCTGACGTTTCAATTCTTTATCCGTTGGCTTCTTCTTAAGAGCTGCCGACAAACGCGTTACTTCATCCTGATACAGTTTCACGTCAGCTTCCGCCGTTTTAACAGCTTTTGCAGCGTCACCACCTTTACGGGTTTCGGAAGCATACTTCTTGAGTTCCTCCTGCGTCGTCTGTGCGGCATTGTCGTACAGAATAGCCAGGTTCACCACGTTTTGTACGTTGTTGGGATCCTTGTCCGCCAGAGATTTCAAGTCATTGATCGCTTCATCCGTACGTCCGGAACTCAGATAGATGTTGATTTTCTCATTTTTCAAATCCTTGCTCTCCGGATTAGCAGCGATGCCCTGGTTGAGTACCTTGATGGCCTCATTGTCATTTTTCTCCGTACGGTGAATGTTTGACAGCGTGTAGAAGATCACCGGATCTTTACCGCCTAATTCAAGGTACTTTCCGAAACCTTCTTTCGCCGTTGCATTGTCACCCGTTTGCTGAGCTACGATACCCGTGAACATCGCGGCGGTACTGTCCTTCGGATCAACTTCCATCGCCGTTTTCAACAGCTTCAGAGCATCGGGGAAGTTTTTGTTCTGGTACTTGGCGTTCCCCTGGCCGATCAAACCATAGTACAACCGAACTTTCTCTTTTGCATCAGGAGCCATGACGATTGCTTTCTGAGCATCTTTCGCCGTGCTTCCCTGTTTACCTTCTTTCGTATCCAGTTCGATTGCTTTTTTGTAAGCTTCGTAAGCAGCCAGAGAAGACATCGAATCAAGACCTGCCAAATTTTTATCCGTAGACAGTGCTTCGTATACCTGACCTTTTACCAACCAGGTTTTAGGCTTGGCACCTGACTTAGGGTCCTGAACCGCTTTATCTATCTCCTCCTTTGCTTTGTCGAGCTTACCGCTTTCCATTGCCGATAATGCACTGTTCTGGCCGTAAGCGGTTGCTGATAACAGGCCTAAAAAGGCCGGAAGAATGAGTTTATTCATTGTACTACTAATTTTGGTTTAGTTGCTTTTCTGTGCGAAGTAAAGGATTTTCTCGCTTTCAAGAAAACGTACACAGGAATAGATTTGGTGTACACTTCCCGAAATGAGCAAGGGTATACCCGTATAAAAAAACCTTGGAGACTAATCCCCAAGGTTCAAAAAAATCATGCCTCCATCGTTTCTTCAGGCGGCGTCGTGGGCTGTTCCCCCTCCTGCTCTACCCCTTCGATGAGTTCTTCATTTTCGATTTTGGTAATCGACGAAATCTCATCTCCGTTGCGTAGGTTAATCAGGCGGACGCCCTGCGTATTGCGGCCCATGACCCGGAGATCAGCCACCGCAAAGCGAATAGCCAGACCCGAACGGTTTATGATCATCAAATCATCCCGGTCACTTACTTGCTTGATGGCGACCAGCTTACCGGTCTTGTCGGTTACTTTCAGGGTAGTTACGCCCTTGGCTCCCCGGTTGGTCAGACGGTACTCTTCGATATCCGAGCGTTTGCCGTAGCCTTGTTCAGAAACCACCAGCAGCTGGGCCGTAGTGGGATCGACTACACACACCATGCCAATTACTTTTTCATCGTCGGCCAGTTCAACGCCTTTCACCCCGGTAGCCGTACGTCCCATCGGACGAACTTTTTCCTCATTGAAGCGTACTGCACGTCCGGCATCAACGGCGATAATAATTTCGTTGTTCCCGTTAGTCAGAGCTACATCGAGCAGACGATCACCCTCGTTAATGTTCACGGCGATGATTCCGTTCTGACGGGGCCGTGAATAAGCTTCCAGCGAAGTTTTCTTCACCGTACCCTGTTCCGTACACATCACAATGAAGTTATTGTTGATGTAATCCGGATCCGTCAGCGTTTTCACGTTGATGACCGCCCGAATCTTATCACCCGCTTCAATGTTGAGCAAGTTCTGAATGGGACGTCCTTTGGCTACTTTGTTTCCTTCGGGAACGTTGAATACGCGTAACCAGAAGCATTTACCCGTGTCGGTAAAGAACAGCAGGTAATTGTGCATGGTCGCCGTAAAGAGGTGCTCGGTGAAATCGTCGTCCTTGGTTTTGACACCGCGGGCTCCGACGCCCCCGCGACTTTGCGTCCGATACTCCACCAGTGGTGTACGCTTGATATAGCCTTGCGAAGAAATGGTAATGAGCATTTCTTCATCGGCAATCATGTCTTCAATGGACAGTTCGTCGTCCGCGTGCGAGATCTGCGTCCGACGTTCATCGCCGTAGCGGGCCCGTAGCTCGGTCAGATCGTCTTTGATGACCTGGTACTGACGTTCGGGGCGAGCCAGGATGTCTTCCATATCAGCGATGAAACGCATCAGCTCGTTGTATTCTTCCTGAATCTTATCGCGTTCCAGACCCGTCAGACGTTGCAGACGCATATCCAGAATAGCCCGGGCCTGTGCTTCACTCAGAACGAGGTTGTTTGCTCCCTCATTTTTGAAGGTATCAACGATTTGCAAACTACGATCCGGATTATTCAGGAACGCCTCGCGTTGAGCGGTCGTCATGAAGGATCCGTTCATCAATCCAGCTTTCGCTACTTCCGGATCGCGTGAACTACGAATCAGGGCAATAACGGCATCGAGGTGATCCAGAGCAACCAGCAGACCTTCCAGAATGTGAGCCCGCTTGCGAGCTTCCTTCAGATCGTAACGCGTCCGGCGAACGATTACATCCAGACGGTGTTCGACGTAGTGTCGAATCATGTCTTTCAGGTTGAGCGTCATCGGACGACCCTTCACCAGAGCCACGTTGTTGACACTGAACGCCGTTTGCAGGGGTGTATGCTTGTACAGGTTATTCAGTACCACATTGGGTACGGCATCCCGTTTCAGCTCAATCACCAGACGAATCCCTTCGCGGTTGGAGCTTTCGTCGCGAATGGCCGAAATTCCTTCCAGCTTTTTATCTTCAACCAGTTCGGCAATTTTTTCCTGAAGAACGGCTTTATTGACCTGGTACGGCATATCCGTCACCACGATCTGATCTTTACCCGTCTTGGTTTGCTCGAACGTAGCATTGGCCCGGATGACAATACGTCCCCGGCCCGTTTCAAACGCATTCTTGATTCCACTTAAACCGTAGATGGTACCACCCGTTGGAAAATCGGGGCCTTTGATGTGGTGCATCAGTTCGGCAATGGTAATCTCCGGATTATCGACGTAGGCAGCAATCCCATCCACTACTTCCGTCAGGTTGTGCGGAGCCATGTTCGTAGCCATACCGACCGCAATCCCGGCTGAACCATTCAGTAACAGGTTCGGGATTTTAGCGGGCATTACCGTAGGTTCCTGCAACGAATCATCGAAGTTGTTCTGAAAGTCAACCGTTTCTTTACCCAAATCGGCTAACATTTCTTCGGCGATCCGTTTCAGACGGGCTTCCGTATAACGCATCGCCGCCGGTGAATCGCCGTCAATCGAACCAAAGTTACCCTGGCCGTCCACCAACGGATATCGCAAGGACCAGTCCTGGGCCATACGTACCATGGTATCGTAGACCGATGAATCCCCGTGCGGGTGGTATTTGCCTAAAACTTCTCCAACAATACGGGCTGATTTCTTATGTGCTCGATTGTAATTAACGCCCAACTCGTCCATCCCAAAAAGCACGCGGCGGTGTACGGGCTTCAAGCCGTCCCGCACGTCGGGCAAGGCACGCGATACGATAACCGACATCGAATAATCGATGTAGGCCCCCCGCATTTCGTCCTCGATGTTAATGGGAATAATGTTACCTGAGTTACTGTTTTCGGGCAGATGGTCTTCTGTAGTTTCAGCCATTTTAAATCAATTGCAGAATTTCCCGATCAAATGAGGGATTCTATGTAAGAAGTACCAAAAATACTGATTTTTTGCCGTTTTTTCAAAGATTTACCCAACAAATCAGGCCCGCTGAGACGTTATTATTTGTATTTTTTAAAGAATACACCAACGGCAAAACAAAGGGCCTGATTCGGCCTTTTTTCCACGCTCACGGGCCTTCTATTGCCGCTTATACTTTTTCCCAGGGAAGTAGTTTTTTAAACTTCTTCTTGGTTTTAGGATCTTTATTCTCCCGGTACAGTGATTTTTCTTCAGCTTCGCCCCGGGCGTTTTTTCAACTTCCACCCAAAGCTGTGCGTCGGCGAAGCGAAGATGGAACTACCCCGGTAAATCCTTCCTTCGTGGCGGTGCTCCATTTTTACGTGACAACTTTTCATCGGACACTTGGGTGCCCAGCACGAACTGAGTAGTCCCATGAGTCCGATGAGCAAGACCCAGCTAACATACGATTTCATACAGTACAAGTTATAATCCTAGCAACGAGCAAAGAAAAGGCAGACGTATACCAAACGGGACTTTCTTCGCAAATCCCCCTTTTTGATTCCCTGTTGCACGATTCCCGCTCCTACTTTTACGGCAAAGTAATAAAAAGATTATACGTAACTTCCCTAAACAGCTTTCGAATGGCTCATACGCACGACCATAGCCATAGTCACACCCCCACGGAAATCAACCGGGCGTTCATCTGGGGTATTGGACTCAATACCGCCTTTGTACTGGTGGAAGTCCTGGCAGGTTTGTATACCGATTCACTGGCCCTGCTCACGGATGCAGGTCACAACTTAAGCGACGTAGCGAGTCTGTTACTGGCGATGCTGGCCTTTCGGCTAGCCAAGGCCCAGCCGACGTCCCGGTTTACGTACGGCTTTCAGAAGAGTACCATTCTGGTATCACTGGGAAATGCCGTGCTCCTGCTCGTAGTAATGGGCGGTATTGGCTACGAAGCCATTCAGCGTTTTTCCAGTCCCCAACCCGTACCCGGGGATACGATTGCCCTGGTCGCCGGAGTTGGCATTGTGATCAATACGCTAACGGCTCTGTTATTTTTTCGCCAGAAAGACCACGATCTGAATGTGAAGGGAGCTTATTTACACCTGATGGCTGATGCACTGGTTTCAGCCGTTGTAGTCGTCGCGGGGGTACTGATGCCCCGACTGGGCTGGTACTGGCTGGATCCGGTGCTTGGTCTGGTCGTAGCCGTGGTGGTCGTAGCGAGTACCTGGTCTCTCTTACGGGATAGCCTGGTGTTGTCGCTGGATGGGGTGCCTACTAACGTGAACCCCGAAACCATTCGAAACCAAATGTTAAAAAACCCCGCGGTTCTCGATGTCCACCACCTACACATCTGGGCCATGAGTACGACCGAAAACGCCTTGACGGCCCACGTGGTTGTAGCTACCGAACTGAGCGGTACTGAACTGTACCAGGTCAAACAGGAGCTGCGGCATTCGCTGGAACACCTGTCCATCCAACATGCTACGCTCGAAACGGAAAGCCCGGACGATCCCTGCCTGGATACCCACCATCACTGATACCACAGACAACAAAAAAAGGTTACGTTTCGCAACGTAACCTTTAAAAGAGCCCCCTATCGGGATCGAACCAATGACCTACTGATTACAAGTCAGTTGCTCTACCAGCTGAGCTAAGGAGGCCTCTTTAGTTTGTTTGTCGGTGTTGTTTTCCTTCAAACGTGCCGCAAAACTAAAGCAATTTTCAACCCTTGTCAACCTTGCAGCTATATTTTTTTTTGAGCTGTTTTGTAAGTAGCTGATCTCCAAAGATCTTTTCACAAAAAAAGCCTCACGTATCGGTGAGGCTTTTTTTGTTTTACTAGTCTTCGGCTTCGCGAACGACCCGCAACTGATGCTGGAGTTGTTCGAGATCCTTACGCGAACGATCAATCCGTTTTTCAAAATCCAGTTTGATCTTATCGGCATTTTTCGAGTTGGCAAAAAAGGCCAGGTTATTTTCCATCTGGGCGATTTCATCTTCCAGCGTACGGATTTTACGACGAATATCGTTTTCCCGTCCGCGTAAATCACCCGAGCCGCCCCGACCGCGATCCTGCTTGACGAGCTCAACTTCGCTTTCCAGCACGAGTTGTTCTTTTTCGTGAGCACTCAGTTTACCCATCGCTGCTACGTAACTGTTTACAGCTTTGATATACCGTTGCTGAATGTTCTGCATCTCTTTACGCGGTACAAAGCCAATCGCAGCCCAGCGAGCTTTAAACGCGTTGAGCTTTTCCAGATCGGTTTCACCGGATTTGGCCTGCGTTTCAATTTCCTCGCAAAGTGCTTTTTTCTGCTCCAGGTTCGATTCGTATTCTTTTTCGATACCGGCGTTCTTGTTACGCTTCCGCTCGAAGAAGGCATCACAGGCTTTTTTGAAGCGATCGAAAATTTTGTCCCGCATTTTTTCGGGTACGTGACCAATGGATTTCCACCGACGCTGTAATTCAATGATGGTATTGGTAGCATCCGCTGAATCATCACCGCTTTCGAGCAGGCCTTCTGCCTGTTCGCACAAAGCCGTTTTCTGCCGCAGATTTTCGTCACGTTTAGCTTCGAGCTGACGGAAGAATTCGCCTTTGTTACGGAAGAACGTTTTTATATCAGCCCAGAATTTCTGGCTCATCTCCCGGCCCTTGTCCCGTGGCATCGGACCTTTAACCGCATTCCACTGATCCTGAACGGCCAGCAGTGCTTTGGTCTTATCATTCCATTCGTTGATGGAATTAGAATGGAAACTGGTAAAGGTTTCGGCCAGAGAAGCAATTTCCTGTTTGAGCTTGTAAATTTCTTCCGCCTGTACTTTGTTCGTTTCGTTTTGCTCGCGTTTCTTACCGTATAATACGTCCAACGCCGCCTTGAAACGACGCCAGAGTTCTTCGTTTACTTCCTTAGGTGCGGGACCGATGTGCTTGAACTCTTCAAACTGTTCGTTGGCTTCGTCGAGCATCTTACCGGAAACGTCCTCACCACCCTGCACGGAAGCGACGGTTTTTTCTACACGTTCAATCAGCTCGATCTTGGATTGCATATTTCGCTTGCGATCCAGTTCCTTCAGCTCAAAGTAGATATTCCGGTTGTTGAAATACCGATCTACCAAGGCGTGGTAGGTTTGCCAGAGTGTATTATTATGAGCCGAGGCAATGTTGCCGGCACCTTTCCAGTCCGTTTGAATCTGCTTGAAGGTTTCCCAGCTTTTCTCCCCTGCTCCGCTTTTTTCTTCATTTTCAACCAGATCCCGCAGCTTGTTGAGCAACTCGGTTTTCTTGGCAAAATTATCTTCACGGGCTTTCTCGGCCTGCTGATACTGACGCGAACGTTCGCTACGAATCTGACCATACAGCTGATCAAACTTCTGCGTCAGATCATCCGGTTTATAAGCAAAGCCTTCCTCTTCACCTCCTTCTTCGATGAATCGCTGAAGTGCTTCCTGCCGTTCGGTCGTCTTGAAATGATCGAATACCGGACGAATTTCCCGCAACATGGCGTCGGTCACCTTGAGGTCGGCCGTACCGGCTTTCACGGCCGTCAGGGTCGTTTCCACCAGATTTACCAGATCCTGCTTCGACCAATGCGTGTAGTCGGTTTGGGTTTCAAGCATTTCTTCCGATTCTTCCGTGGAGTCATCGGGGCGTTCGTCGGGCGTTTCTACGATTTCAGATTCGTTCGTATCGTACGTAGGCGTAGAAGGTTCCGCAACCTCGGGAGCCGCCTCGGCTACTACTTCCGGCGTAGAATCCAAATCGGGAATCACGCTTTCAGAGGCAGGTACGTCAGAAGCTGAAGCCTCAACGCCAAAATCAGGAACGTCCTGGGTTTCTTCCGTCGGTGCTTCAGTAGTGGGTTGTTCGCTCGTACCCGCGGGTTGCGTCGTTTCCTCTGCAGATTGGCCTTTCGGTGCATTCATTTCCGTAGGTTGCTCTTCAGGGGTCAGTTGGTTGTCGTCAATCATTATTGAAATCCTTTACCCATTGATTGGAATGGCAAAAATAGAATAATTTCTCCAGTGCCTGCGTCGCTTCGTCGATTCCGCAGGTTTTGAAACATTTTTTTTGATAAAAATCAGGGAAATCCCACTCAATTCTATGGATTAAGCATTTGTTTTGCCCGTCTTACCAACGATTTAAACCAATGGCTTCATCCCTGCTGGACTTATCTGCTCTTCGAGAAAACTATACCAGGGGTATTCTGGACCAGAATACGGTACACGCTAATCCCCTCGAACAGTTCCGTCAGTGGTTTACCGAAGCCGCTTCTTCACAGCTTCCCGAACCTAACGCCATGCATCTGGCCACGGTTGCAGCGGATGGTCAGCCCTCGGGCCGTATCGTGTTGCTGAAAACCGTAGACGAACGAGGCTTTGTCTGGTTTACCAATTACGAAAGCAAAAAAGGTCAGGAACTGGCCTCTTCTGCCCGGGCGGCCCTCACGTTTTTCTGGGTTGAACTCGAACGGCAGGTACGCGTGGAAGGGATCGTTGAGAAAGTCTCCCCTGAAGAATCAGACGCCTATTTTGCGGTTCGTCCCCGAGGCAGTCAGATTGGAGCCTGGGCTTCGCCGCAAAGTAATATCATTGATAGTCGGGCAATCCTGGAAGCTCGCGAACAAGAAATGATGGATCGTTTTGCCAACCAGCCCATTCCTCGTCCCCCGCATTGGGGCGGTTACCGACTTTACCCCGCCGGCTGGAATTCTGGCAGGGTCGGGCTTCCCGCCTCCACGACCGCATTCAGTACGAATGGACGGAAGACGAACGCTGGGCAATCGAACGCTTAGCTCCTTAAGTTCAACTTACTTAAATGATTCATAAATCTGGATCATTTGACGAGCCGTGCGTTCCCAGGTAAAAGGATGCACGGCTTTTTTTCCATCCTCAACTAGCTGATGGCGAAGCTTTTCGTCGGATAACAATGCGGTTAATGCCTGAGCAATGGAGTCAGGAGCCTGTGGCTGAATGTATCGAGCCGCCGATCCCACTACTTCCCGTAACGAAGGCAAATCAGAACATACCAAGGGGACACCTGCCGCCAGAGCTTCCAAAGCGGGGGCACTAAAACTTTCTCGTAACGACGGATAGACCATCACGGAGGCTAATTGATACAGGGCCGGTACATCCTCATGAGCTACGTTTTCGAGTGCTAGTATTCGTGAACGCAATCGAACGTGTAAACCTAAAGCGGCATTAAGTAAGGATTCTGGGGTATCCAATAATACAAGCGATACCTCTGGAAATGCTTCTGCTAGTTGTGAAAAGGCATCTATTAAACCCGTCAGATTTTTTTTAGGATCCGTACTTCCTAATCCTAATACGTACGATTGGGGTAAGCGATAGCGGGTTTGGACGTACTGCTGTCGTTCGGGTACTACCGTTTGAAAGGTTTCATTTACGCCGTTGTACACCACCTGTATGCACTCAGCCTTTACTTTAGGAAATTTCTGCAAAATCCGCTGTTTCTCGTCTTCCGACACCGTTATGACACGTTCGGCCTGATCGACTACCCGCGGCACAATCCATCGCCGGTAGCGATTACTCAACTGCTGAAAGCGGGTTTCCGTCTTTCGACGATCTTCCATGAAATTAATATGGTGCAGATTGAGAATAAGTGGTACCTCCCTACGTACGGGAGCGGTATTGGCCGTACTGTGCAGGACGTGAATCTGAAACCGACGCATGTAACGCGGCAATTGTACTTGCTCCCAATGCAGATAGTTATACCCGGGGATTTCTACCACGTGGAAGTTGGGAGCCTCGGCCAAGCAATCCCGGTCGGCATCGGGCCGGGCAAAAATAAAGTACTCATTACGCCGGTCGATCTTTTGTAACGCGTGAATTAAATCCAGGGCTACAAAGTCAGAACCGTGCTTTTGGGGGTCAAATAAGCGTTGGGCCTCGATACCAATTTTCATAGTCCCACTACCGGAGCATAGGTTAACGTTGTGAAGGAGCATCAAAGCTAATCATAAGCTTTTGGGAATTTTTTACTATTTTTATATGTTTATACATATATTGTAAAAACATATGATTTGCCTCTCAGTAATTATTTATTAATGACCTTAACGTCAGGCCATTACATTACATTTAACCCCTATACTCCTAACCGATATGGATTTACACGCTCTTAAAAATCTAACGGATTCTTATTCATCCACTCAATCCATGCCCGTACTTTTCATAGGACATGGGTCACCGATGAATGGTATAGAACACAATCTGTTCAGCCAAAGCTGGCGGGAACTGGGCCAGCAATTGCCCCACCCGACGGCCGTACTGGTTATTTCGGCTCACTGGCTTACGCGGGGTACACACGTGACGGCTATGGAAGCCCCACCGACCATTCATGATTTCAGAGGCTTCCCCCAGGAACTTTTTGACGTGCAGTATCCTGCTCCGGGCAGCTTACCCATAGCCCTGGAAACCCAGCGTCTCATCACGAGTACCCACGTAGGATTGGATCACGACTGGGGCCTGGATCATGGTTCCTGGACCGTCGTTCGTCACATGTATCCCGACGCCGACATTCCGGTACTGCAACTCAGCATCGATTATAATCAGCCCGCTAGTTACCACTATGCCTTAGCTAAGGAATTAGCTGCCTTACGTAAAAAGGGGGTTTTGATTTTGGGTAGCGGTAATATGGTGCACAACCTGCGAATGGTTGCCTGGGAACACCTTAATAAACCCGAATACGGCTACGATTGGTCCATTGCCATGAATGAAGCGTTTAAAAAACACATTACTTCCGGCAATCATGAAGTGCTAATTCAGTACGAAAAGCTAGGAGCGGCTGCTCAGCTAGCCATCCCAACGCCGGACCATTACTATCCCCTACTGTACACCCTTGGGCTGCAAACATCAGCCGATGAGGTCCATTTTTTCAATGACAAAGTCGTTGGCGGCTCCCTGACCATGACCTCGGTCCTGCTCACTTAGTCTTTCAAAAGCATTTTATTCAACTTTAGAATGCTTTTTAACGTTTCAATAGCGTTATAATGTTATATATAACATTAATGGTTAGCTTTACTTCTGATCCATAAAGTCAAAATGCCGGTGGCTTACAGTATGATCTCTGTAAACCACCGGCGTCTATGAAGTCTTATTAACTTCTACGCTTAAATCAGCGAGGACAGATTTTTTGCACCGATCTGGCGGTAATTAGTATACCCTTCCCCAAATTCTACGCCAATCTGATGTCCCAGCTCTCGCCAGCGGGCCACCAGAAAATCCATAAATTCTTTGCTGGAGATATACGAAGACGGTTCGTCGCTGTCTGGATTGAAGAATTGGCTGCGATAGGCCTTAATACTCTCTACTTTCTGTTGCCAGTAATCCGAAATATCGACGACTACATCTGGCTTAATATACCGATCCTGGATATAGTGAAAAACCTGTCTCGCTCGCCACGGAGCCTGGGGCGTACCATCCGGTTCGAACGTTTCGATGCGACGCAGACCACTCAGGAAATGAGCGGTTTCGGCCACAGCTGCCGCTTTTCCATGGTCGGGATGCCGATCATCGATGGCATTTGCAATCAGAATTTCGGGTTGATATCGGCGAATGACTTCCACGACTTTCAACTGATGAGCCTCGTCGTTGACAAAAAAGCCATCCCTAAATCCCAGGTTCTCACGAGCCGAAAGACCCAACATTCGAGCCGCATCGGCTGCTTCCTGTAATCGAATTTCAGGGGTCCCCCGCGTACCGAGTTCTCCCTGGGTGAAATCGACAATCCCTACCTTTTTGCCATTAGCCACTTCCATGGCCATCAAACCACCGCAGGACATTTCTGCATCGTCGGGGTGAGCGGCCAACACCAATAGATCTAATTTCATTAGCGTATACGCAATTTTTGCCCGATTTGCAGTCGGGTCGTTCGTAATCCATTTAATTCTTTGATGCGACCAATGGTGATGCCTGAACGTCGGGAGATTTCGTCCAGTGTATCCCCTTTTCGCACGGTATACCAATCCGTTTCCCGGTATTCTACTTCTTCCTCTTCACTATCGCCTTCCGCCTGCACTTCATCAAACTTACGACCCGTAACGTAAGCAAATACCCGGGGCGTCAGTATATACTGATTGAATCGAATGATGTTTTCTGGAAAGGCAAAGATTTCCAGCGGATTGAACGGATGCCCTTCGTACCGTAGCTCAAAGTGCAAATGGGAACCTGTACTCCGCCCGGTATTTCCTCCTAAACCAACGATTTCTCCTGCCTTTACGAGTTGTTTGGGCTGAACCAGCTGCCTGGATAAATGGCCATACACGGTTTCCAAACCGTTATAATGCCGTACCACTACGTAGCGACCAAATCCCCTGCTATCGTAACTTACCACCCGTACCTGGCCATCGAAGGCCGTTTTTACGGGGTCTCCGGTTTTCAGGTTCAGGTCAATGCCCTTATGCCAGCGAATTCGTCTCCAACCGAAGGCCGATGTGGGTCGACCCGTTTCCATGGGAGCTGACCAATACTGCTGACGAGTCGAGTCATACAGCTGAATGGAAATAGCGGCGTCAAAGTTCCGAATATCGTACCCGTACGGATTAACGTGATGTTCATCCCACACGCGATACCGCTCACTCACCTTGGCCCAGCTTTCCGAATCATGCGGCCGAATTTCCTGAATCGTCTCCACCACTAACTGGTCATTCTGTAATTGAGCGGCCACCATGGTATCCACTGCACTCCTAACCAGCGGGTTTAGTACTTTCTGAGGTTCAAAGGGTTGTTGCGAATGAAGCAGGGGAACGGGTTCCATTCGGGCGGGAAGGCTGGAAACGGAAGGGTTAACTTTAGCTTTAATAGCCGGAGTTTTTTTGAAAACTCCCTTTTCCTGGGCGGAAACCGTCAATGTAGCAATCCAACACAGGAAAAAAAGAACGCTTTTGATTGTATTTTGAAAAAACATCTGAACCTCTCAACAGGCGGCCCCGGAGCCGCGAATGCTACCATAATTCATAAATTCAACTATCCGGAAGGGGGAAATACTAAAAAACCGCAGGCACGCGTGCCTGCGGTTGCTGGCGAAAACCAATGGGCTTACTTAACCCGTAATTTCTTACCAATGCTCAGGTTGCTATTCCGTAATCCATTCAGTCGTTTCAACTGGGATACGGAAACGCCTGAGCGGTGAGCAATGTCATACAGCGTATCACCTTTACGTACACGGTACCAGCGAATCTGACGGTGCTGTTTGGATTTCTCACCGGTGTTGTATTCGTACTGAACCCGATTTCCGCCGCCCCGCAGATAATCCCAGGCTTTGGAAGTCAGCAGGTAACGATCGGTTTTGATTACGTTTTCCGGAAATTTATAAACCTCCAACGGGTTAAAAGGATTCCCTTCATACCGTAATTCATAATGGAGGTGGGGTCCGGTACTTCGGCCCGTGCTCCCGCCTAACCCAATCTTTTCACCCGCTTTTACAAATTGTCCTGACTGAACTAACTGGGAGGACAAGTGACCATATAACGTTTCTAAACCGTTATAATGCCGAATAACAATATAGCGACCGTAACCACCGCCGTCAAAATTGACAACCCGTACCTGTCCATCAAAAGCGGCAAATACATCATCTCCGGTGTCCAGATCCAGATCGGCTCCGGTGTGCCAGCGTCCCCAGCGACGACCAAACTGCGAAGTCAGAATCCCTTTCGTTAGCGGTGCCGCCCAGAATTGCCCCTTGGCATCGTCATACAACTGAAGCTCAACGGGCTCGTCGAAATCAAGTGGGTTGATATTGTAGGGATCAATCGTGTTGGGATCCCAGATGGAGAAGTAGCGGTGAGTAGTCACCCAGACGCCCGCAGAATCATCGTAAACCTGATCTTCCGTTTCCGTAGGAATTTTCTCGGTCTTATCGTCGATCCGTGTGGTGTCCATGTTGCTGACCACCGGATTAACGGGCTTTTTAGGTTCGAGTTGTTCCGAAAAACGTAAGTTCGATGTGGTTTGCTGCGGAAGCTCAAACTCGTTACCGGTTTTCTTGCTATCCGTCTTGGGTTTGATGCTGGGAGCTTTTTTAAACAGTCCTTTTTCTCGTTGGGCAACGCTTTCTGTCGATGCAAAAACACAAATGCCACAAAAGAAAAGAGCGGTTACTAGTTTCATCATGTGTTTAGGTACGCCTAAAGGGAAGCCATCAGGGCGTCTCTGACGGCTTCGTATGTCGATCTCCAAAAAGAAGCGGAGCTTTTCAGGAGAGTTCTTGGCTCCGAAAGCCCCGCTAATGCTACCCAAAGGCAGCTGGAGTTACGTAAGATTAATTTTAAAGGGCTGCTGAACCTACCGCTACGGCCGTTTCAACTTCAGCCAGCCAGCGTTCAGCGTCCAGAGCGGCCATACAGCCCGTACCAGCGGCAGTAATGGCCTGGCGGTACACATTGTCCTGGGCATCGCCACAGGCAAATACACCCGCTACATTGGTACGGCTACTACCGGGAACGGTTTTGATGTAACCCGTAGTATCCATATCGATGAAATCTTTGAAAATATCGGTATTGGGTTTATGACCGATGGCTACGAAGAAGCCCGTCACGCATAAATCCTGTACTTCACCCGTTACAATGTTTTTCACACGGGCACCGGTAAGACCCGTTTCGTCACCTAACAATTCTTCGGTTTCGGTATTCCAGAGAATTTCGATGTTAGCAATAGTCTTTACCCGGTTCTGCATGATTTGCGAGGCCCGTAACTCATCCCGGCGAACCAGCAGGTACACTTTCTTGCATAATTTAGCCAGATAGCTTGCCTCTTCCACAGCGGTATCGCCACCGCCTACAACCACAACGTCCTGACCCCGGTAGAAGAAACCATCACATACGGCACAGGCCGATACCCCGCGACCATTGTAGATGTCTTCACCCGGCAGACCTAGCCATTTGGCCGAAGCTCCCGTGGAAATAATGACAGCATCGGCACAAATTTCGTGCGTATCGTCTATCCAGACTTTTTTACTGGCTGTATCCGAAAAATCTACCTTCGTGGCTAAACCATAGCGAATTTCCGTTCCAAAACGACGAGCCTGTTTTTCCAGGTCCTGCATCATTTCGGGGCCGGTTACACCTTCTGGGTAACCCGGAAAGTTATCCACTTCGGTCGTAGTCGTTAATTGACCACCCGGTTGAGCACCCGTATATAAAACTGGCTGAAGGCCTGCCCGTGAAGCGTAAATAGCGGCTGTGTAGCCAGCAGGGCCTGAACCAATGATTAAGCAATGAATATGTTCAGCTGACATAAAATGATGGGAGTAATACCTTAGTTGCAACTCGGTTGCTTTCACAAAAATTGCCAATTCGAGCCGGAAAGGCAAGATTTTTTTAAGACTTGCTGAAAATCAAGGTTGTCGGTTTTCAGGATTGGGCTCGCAGGGGTAACATATTTTCCCTGAAAAAAGGTTTTCCTGCTTCCAACAATCTTTCCGCTCCGGGCATTCTCTAGAGAATCTTAACTTCAATCCGCCGGTTCTGAGCCCGATTTTCCTCGCTGGTATTCGGCACTACGGGTCGGGTCTCTCCCAGCCCAACGGCCTTGACCCGGGTGGCCGTAATCCCGTGAGCGGCCAGATATTCCATCACAGAGCGGGCTCGCTTGAGGGAGAGTTCCAAATTGTTTTTGTCTTCGCCTACATCATCCGTGTGCCCGGAAATTTCGACGGATACGGACGGATTGTCTTTGAGTAATCGGACCAGTTTTCCCAGTTCTGCCTGCGATTTTTCCTGCAAATCCCAACGACCGGATTCGAAGAAAACATTTTTTAGTACTTCATGCTGATCCTTTCGGATACTTTCCAGAGCCATGTTCAGGACCTTGTCCGTACTTTTCCCCGAAAAATCGAAAGACAAACTTTTGTAGAGATACCCCGGACGATTGACAAAAACGGCGTATTCATTGCCATCCGTCAATACTACCGCATATTCGCCCGTTTTGGCATCGCTCCGTAGCAGGGCTTCGGTAGCATTGGTTTTCAGATTGATGACTTCCAGATTAGCCGCCAGCGGTTTTTGATTGGCAGCATCTACAATAGTACCCTTCAGTACATTGGCTCGTTTGAAACGGGAAGCCAATGCTTCCGGTACGTCCAGCTCCCAAAGTCGTGATTGATGGCGATCGGCCCGAATTCGTTCTTCCTGGGAATAATAGCCTTTGCGGCCATCGGCCGTGATGTACAGAGCGACCTGATCTTCGTGGGTATTAATGGGATAGCCTAAATTTTCGGGTTTCGAGAAACGCGTTCCGTCAAATTCGCTCAGCCACAGATCAAAACCACCCAGGCCCGTATACCCGTCGGAGGCAAAGAAGAGACTGCGGCCGTTGGCGTGCAGGAAAGGAGAAACCTCATCTTCGGTCGTATTGATAGCCGCCCCGGCGTTAACGCACGGTAACCAGCGACCCAGTGAATCCTTGCGACTCATCCAGATGTCGCGTTTGCCAATACCGCCCGGACGATCCGAGACGAAGAATAAGACCCGACCATCGGGTGAAAGCGTAGGTTGCGATTCCCAGGCTCCGGAATTGATTTCCGGTCCCAAGTTTTCGGGTTCACTCCACTCCTGCCCGTTTCGGTAGCTGATGTACAAATCACAGTTCCCAAATCCGTGGCGTAAGCGGCTTTGACACACCGTAAAAACCAGCGTACGCCCATCCGCAGAAATACTGGAAGTACCTTCGTTCTCCGTCGTATTGATGGCTCCGGGTAGAAGGCGGGGTTTCGTCCAGCCGGCCTCTTCCGTGTACACGGAGGTGTACAGGTTTTCGTCGCCGTTTTCCTGTTCAATGCCGGTAAAAAACAGCGTTTGCCGATCCGCCGTCAGGACGGGAAAATACTGCGACTCGAAACGGTTGACCGCATCGGGCAGGCGTTTGACCTGAACCGTCAACGGACGTTTGATGGCTTCTTCCGAAAACCGGCATACCTCCAGCATGCGGGTAGCCCGCTTCAACGCAATTTTCTGGGCGTTTGTCGGTTTCGTCAGGGCTTGCTGACCCGTAATGTACTTTTGAAGCAAGGGAGCAGCCTGCGTATACTGCCCCCGACGCAAATAATGACTGCCCAGCCAGAGATACGCCGGCTGTACTTCCGGCGATTCGGGTTTGAGCGTAATGGCTTTTTCGTACTGTACGGCCGCCTGATCCAGGTTTCGGTCGTATTCGGCTAGTTGAGCGAGCCGGAAGTACGCCTCCCCGTAGGATTCGTCGCGTTCCACAGCTCGCTGAAATTCTTTTCGGGCACCGGGTAAATCCCGGTTAGCCAGTGCTTTCTGTCCTTTTTCGTACGCGTCCTGAGCCCGCCGATCCTGGGCCTGAAGTTCCGGAGTCATCAGCCATAACCCCTGCAACAGGCCGAGCAAGAGACTTACTCGACGTAGCATGCGTTTCGTTTCCTGGGGAATACTGGTCCGGCTGGACTCCTGACTTCGATGGATGGCGTTCATGGATTACGGAATATTCATGTACTTATGCGTTTGTAACGAAACCCGCCACTTCGGATTGTCCTTGACGTAGTCAATGATTTGGGGCAGCATTACGTCACGTTTGCTCCATTCGGGTTGCAGCAGTAGCTGAGCATCCGTTTGGAGACGGGAAGCATGTTCCTCGGCAAATTCAAAATCCGATTTGTTATAGATAATTACTTTTAGCTCGTCAGCCCGCTCGTAAATATCGGAATGCGGTTCCTTGAATTTTTTCGGAGAAAAACAGATCCAGTCCCAGGAACCCGTCACGGCATACACGCCGGAGGTTTCGATATTGGTCTGGAATCCGGCGATTTGGAGAGCAGCGGTCAAGTCCGTCAAGTCATGCATGAGCGGTTCACCGCCGGTAATCACGGCCATCCGTCCGGGGTACTGAAGGGCACCCGCCACAATGGAGTCAATACCAAAGGAAGGATGCAGGCTGGCATCCCAACTTTCTTTCACATCACACCAGTGGCAACCCACTTCACAACCGCCCAGACGAATAAAATAAGCGGCTTTTCCCGCATGAAAGCCTTCGCCCTGCAGCGTGTAAAAGGATTCCATTACGGGTAGTGTCGTAGCAGGGGTAAGCACTTGGGGCATAGTCATCATTGATTCTTTTCACAAAGATACCGTAACGGCGGTTGTCTATCCTAAAGTTCAGTTTTCTTCAGGAAGATTGCATCTGTTTTCGATTCCAGAACAGGATAAACGAACTAATGAACACCAGCAAACCACCCACCAGCGTAAATAAACTGCGTTCAATGGCCACGGTAAACGAATGCGTGGTTTGCTGGCCAATCAGCAGGATGATATAAATCGTCAGGAAAATACAGGCGACCGGATAGTTGTGTTTAACGATCAACAGGAACGTAAACATGCATAGAATTAGTAAGGGCATGCCCAAGACGGGTTCGGGATGCAGCACCAGAATAAAACTCCCGATGATGCTTCCAATGAAGGTTCCCAGGATTCGTCCCCCCACCCGTTTCAGCGTATCGCTGTGATTGTCCTGCAAGACAATGACAATCGTTAGGGGAATCCAGTAGGCGTGAAAGGAACGCGTATAACTAATGAGCCAAACGCTCAGCACCAGCAGAAAGGATAATCGGAAGGTATACCGCCACAGATCCGGTTTCAGTGAAGCCACCGACAGATCCAGCTTATGCGTACGCTTGCGAGCCCGGCGACTACGCAGCCGCATCAGTGGCGATCGGGTTTCAAAGGCCGCAGGCCACACCCGCCACATCAGGGCCTGCAACAGAATCGCGAGTACCCCGCTGATCAACACGGCCGCTATGGCTATTTCGTCGGCTTTGACGGCTAGTGAAAAGAAGTACAGAGCCGCGGCGGGGGCATTGATGCTTCGCCAGTCGTCCGGGAAAAAATGCCGCCAGTAGCTCAGGGCCACCGACAGCAGAATAACCCCCAGCACGACATTCACCCAATGGTATGTACCAATGATCCCCCAGAGGGTTGTTCCCAAAAGAATCAGCAGCACGTAGCTCAAAATCTGTAAGCGTTCTTTATAGGTACCCTTCGGACGCACATTCATCAGACACTGCATCACCATGACGATGAATCCGGCAAAAGGACCGAAAAACGGAATCTGGGCGAGCATTAAACCCACAAATACGCCAAGGGTGGGCAGAGCCGCACTTTCGACGTCCTGATGGGTGATTTTTTTAAGAAGATTTTGTTTCGGTTGACTCGGGGTACTCATGGTTGATGGAATCAAGCAGGGTTCGCAGTGCTGACTTCCGGCAGAGGGCTCGTATGCGATTCTTTTTAGCCTTTATGAACCCAGCCCGCCAGACAATCAGAGGATACGCTGACTCTCTAATGAAATCATACCAATACCTTAGGTACGGAAAAATAGGGATTTCTGCGTAAACTTCCGTCCCCTTTAACAGAGGCATTCTCTTATTCAACGTTTTCTAATCCATCTATGCGTACCCTTCTTAGTTGCGGTTTATGGCTGTTCTGTCTAACGGTTCAGGCTCAGTCGTATCTCTTTGCTTACTTTACCGACAATGGTCAGGATGGCCTACACTGGGCCAGTAGTACCGATGGCCTGCACTGGAAATCGCTCCGTAACGGAGCCTCGTACCTGACGCCCGAAGTCGGAAAAGATAAACTCATGCGGGATCCCTGCGTCATTCAGGGGCCGGACCAAACCTTTCACATGGTCTGGACCTCCGGCTGGAATGACCAGATCATCGGTTATGCCTCCTCAAAAGATTTAAAAAACTGGTCCGCTCAACAGGCCATTCCGGTCATGACGCACGAACCTACGGCCAAGAACAGCTGGGCTCCAGAAGTATTCTACGACGATCAGGCCAAGCAGTTTATCATCTACTGGGCCACGACCATCCCCGGGCGGCATTCGGATGTGGCCGAGTCGGAACGGGAAAAGGGCCTCAACCACCGGATTTACTACGTCACTACCCGCGATTTCAAAACGTTCAGTGATACGAAGCTTTTCTTCAATCCGACCTTTAGCGTAATTGATGCCACGCTTTTAAAGAAAGGCAAGTGGTATTACATGTTCCTGAAAAACGAAAACCCGAAACCCGCCGAGAAGAATATCCGCATCACTAAATCGCGTAACGCCGCAGGGCCGTACCCGACCGAAGTTTCGGCTCCGATTACGGGAAAGTACTGGGCGGAAGGCCCGACGGCAGTACAAATTGGCGATTACGTGTACGTGTATTTCGACAAGTATACCGAACATAAGTACGGGGCCATTCGCTCCAAAGACATGGAACACTGGGAAGATGTATCCGATCAGGTGGAATTTCCCAAGGGAACCCGGCATGGTACAGTGTTGAAGGTTAGTTCTGCATTGGTGAAGTCTTTGGAATAACGAACAGAGCCATTATATAAAAAGCCCTCAACGTTACACGTTGAGGGCTTTTTTGTTACCTGTATGCTTTACATCAGTCGTTGATACCTAATCGCATGAAGATGGGAAACTCGATTTCCTGTACCTGATCGACGTCCCATAACGGACTAATCTGATCGATGAGTTCAGGAACCGGATCTTCGCCATTGGCTTCCTTGTACGCCTGTACACTCGACCAGGAGCTAAAGTAACCGGACAGTTCTTCTAAACTCCACTGTTTGATCATAGAGAAAACGGGTACCTGCACTTCCTGATACGGAAAAGGAATCTTCGTGTATTTTTCCTGAATATGATGCCGCTCGGGAGCCCAGTACGGTCCCACCACCGTCGTATAGAAATCAAGAATGAGGGGATCGATCTCCGGACTAATCTCCAATAATTCGTAGCCCCAGACGGCCAGTACGCCTCCGGGTTTAAGTACTCGTTTTACCTCCGAGTGAAAAGTTTCAAAATTGAACCAGTGGAGAGCCTGACCTACGGTAACCAGATCGAAGGACTGAGCGGGGAAGTTCGTCTCTTCCGCCCGGCTAACCTGGTAATGTACGCGTTGAGCGGGCTCGGCCTGAGCCAGTTGCTGTTCACTGATATCGGTAGCTTCGACGCGTTCAAAGTATTCAGCCAGAGCGACGGCTACCTGTCCGTTGCCCGTAGCACAATCCCAGGCGGCTTCCCGGCCCGGTACATACTTGAGAATAAATTCGTATAGTTCAGTAGGATACGTAGGACGGTATTTCGCGTAAGCATCCGATTGTTTGGAAAAGAGGTCTTTCATACGGATTGGTGGTTGGAATAAAACGGGGTGACGCGTTGGATCATCACCCCGTTCCTAAATACAATCAAAATTATTGAGCCTGAGCCACGGCAATCGCTACCATGTTAACGATCTCACGAACCGTACTTCCTAACTGTAGGACGTGTACGGGTTTCTTCAGACCCAGGAGTACGGGACCGATGTATTCGAGTTCGCCGACTTCTTTCAATAAGTTGTAAGCAATGTTCGCCGCCGAGAGGTTCGGGAAAATAAGCACGTTTGCTCCTTCTTCGGCTAAATCAGAGAAGGGATACTGTTGCTTCACCAATTCTGTATTAAAGGCCAGGTGAGCCTGCATTTCCCCTTCTACCACCCAGTCAGGATGTTTACCGCGTAGAATGGCCGTCGCCTGCCGCATTTTCTCAGCGTCTTCCCCATCAGCGGTACCGTAGTTGGAATACGTCAATAACGCGATGCGGGGCTTAATACCCAGACTTTCCACGGAGATCGCCGTTAGTTCAGCAATCTCTACCAGTTCAGTTACCGAAGGATTAAAGTTTACCGTCGTATCAGAAAGGAACAGAGGGCCCTTTTTGGTAAGCAGGATGTACATACCTGATACCTTCTTGATGCCTTCCTGCCGTCCAATCACCTGAAGAGCCGGGCGAACGGTATCCGGATAGTTCCGCGTCAAACCCGAAATCAGACAATCGGCCTTACCCGTTTCCACCATCATGGCTCCGAAATACGTCCGACGCAGCATGATCTGTTCGGCATCGGCGGGACTTACGCCCCGGCGTTTCCGTTTTTCGTAGTAGGCATTCGCAAATTCGCGAGCTAGTGGCTGTACGTCGTCAGCTTTCGGATCAATGATCTGTACACCTTCCAGCTCCAGTCGGTCTTCTTTGATCATTTTTTCGATCCGGGCCCGATTTCCTAACAGAATCGGTTCGCAAATGCCATCGTCGTAGACCTGCTGTACGGCTTTGAGTACCGTCTGACTTTCGGCATCGGCAAATACAACTTTCTTGGGATCCTTTTTGGCTTTGTTGACAATGGCCCGCGTCAACTGGTTGTCCTGACCGAGGCGTTTCGCCAGTACCTGTTCGTAAGCTTCCCAGTCTTCAATGGGTTGCGTCGCCAGTCCTGATTCCATCGCGGCTTTCGCCACGGCCGGAGCTACCGTCGTCAGCAAACGAGGGTCCATGGGCTTCGGAATGATGTACGTCCGGCCAAAGGTTAGATTCTTTTCGTTGTAAGCGATATTGACAATATCGGGGACGGGTTCTTTTGCCAGTTCGGCCAGAGCGTACGTAGCGGCCATTTTCATGGCTTCATTGATGCCCGTAGCCCGTACGTCGAGGGCACCCCGGAAAATGAAGGGGAAACCGAGTACGTTGTTCACCTGGTTGGGATAATCACTGCGTCCGGTGGCCATGATGATATCCGGACGAGCGGCGGTAGCGTCTTCGTAGCTGATTTCCGGTGTCGGGTTCGCCATCGCGAATACAATTGGATTGTCCGCCATGCTGCGTATCATGTCCTGCGAAAGCACGTTTGCCGCACTCAGTCCGATGAATACGTCGGCACCTTTAATGGCCTCAGCCATCGTGATATGCGTTGGAACGGCAAAATCCTTTTGCTTGCCAAACAGGTTGGTACGCTCCAGACAAATCACGCCGTCCTTGTCGAACATGGTGATGTTTTCTTTGCGGGCTCCCAGTTGTACGTACATCTGGGTACAGGAAATAGCCGCAGCTCCGGCTCCACTCACAATGAATTTGGCGTCCTGAATATTCTTCCCAACGATTTCCAGAGCATTCAGCAGAGCCGCACCAGAGATGATGGCCGTACCGTGCTGATCGTCGTGCATTACCGGAATTTTCAACTCCTTCCGCAACCGATCTTCGATTTCAAAACATTCCGGAGCCTTGATGTCCTCCAGGTTCACGCCTCCGAAGGTAGGTTCGAGAATTTTTACCGTCCGAACAAACTCATCGACGTCTTTGGTATTGAGTTCAATGTCGAAAACGTCAATGTCCGCGTAGATTTTGAATAGCAGACCTTTTCCTTCCATCACGGGTTTGCCGGCTTCCGGACCAATATCGCCCAGCCCCAGCACGGCCGTACCGTTGGAAATTACCGCCACCAGATTTCCCTTGGCGGTGTATTTATAAACATCTTCCGGATTTTCGGCAATGGCCAGACAGGGCTCGGCTACTCCCGGCGAATACGCCAGAGAAAGATCGCGTTGCGTGGCTGTTTCTTTCGTCGTAACTACTTCAATTTTTCCCGGACGACCCTTGGAGTGATAATCCAGAGCGTCCTGACGGCGAAGATTTTTTTTTCTCTTCCATTACTACGTTTGTTGTTGAATGAGCGTCTTCCGATTGCTTTATACAGACGCCTTAAACCGCTAAGGTACTAGATTTGTCCGCTGGGCGGTTTGAAATTTTTGCATTCTTTCTCCCCCCGTTCAATGCCTTAAAAAAGTGCATTTGGTGGTTTTAAGAATACAATTGGCCCGTAAAACACTGTACCGACACAGGCCAAAACAACCTTTGGAATTTCAGCGGAATGACTTTTCAAAAATTTGGCCGTGCGTATTCAGGCAGGCTACCCGACTTTGCACCCGGAAATCAAAGAAGGCTTTCCCGAACCGAGAAAGCCTTTCCCATAAAAGCCATGAAAAAGTAAAAAGCATAAAAAATGTGGGACGGTGCCCACATTTTGAAAATTCAGTAACTAGCGTTGTTCCATGGGAACGAAATCACGCAGGGTAGCTCCCGTGTAAATCTGCCGGGGACGACCGATGGGTTCTTTCATCGCCCGCATTTCTTTCCACTGAGCAATCCAGCCCGGCAGACGGCCAATGGCGAACATCACCGTAAACATATTGGTCGGGATACCGAGGGCCCGGTAGATGATTCCGGAATAGAAATCGACGTTCGGGTACAGCTTGCGAGCTACGAAGTATTCGTCGTTCAGAGCGGCCTCTTCGAGTCCTTTGGCGATTTCCAGTACGGGATCATTCACGCCCAGTTTCGTCAGCACGTCGTCGGCTGCTTTCTTGATGATCTTGGCCCGGGGGTCGAAGTTTTTGTACACCCGGTGGCCGAAACCAAACAGACGGAAGCCCGTCGTCTTGGCATTCTTTGCCATGTCGATATACTTGCTTACATCGCCACCGTCGGCCTTGATGGCTTCCAGCATTTCGATTACTTCCTGGTTCGCACCACCGTGCAGGGGTCCCCACAGGGCACTGATGCCAGCAGAGATCGACGAGTACAGGTTCGCCTGCGAAGAACCTACCAGACGTACCGTTGACGTTGAGCAGTTTTGTTCGTGATCCGCGTGCAGAATCAGTAATGTATTTAACGCCGAAGCAACCACGGGATCTACCTCGTATTTCTCAACAGGCAGCGAGAACATCATGTTCAGGAAGTTCGAGCAGTAGTCGAGATCGTTTTTGGGGTAGTTCACCGGGTGTCCCTGAGCTTTCTTATAGCTCCAGGAAGCGATGGTCGGCAACTTGGCCAGCAAACGAATGATGTGACGATCGTCTTTTCCTTTTTCGTCGTATGAATCCGGATAGAACGCACTCAGGGCACTTACCAGCGATGACAACGTAGCCATCGGGTGAGCGTTTACGGGGAAATTATCGAAAATGGCCCGTACGCCTTCGTTTACAATCGTGTGGCGACGGATGGAGTCTTCAAACTCAGCGTATTGCTCCTGGGTGGGTAACTCCCCGTAAATAAGCAAATAAGCGACCTCGAGAAAAGTCGCTTTCGCCGCTAAATCTTCAATACTGTATCCACGATAATTCAGAATACCTTTTTCACCGTCCAGAAAAGTAATCGCACTTTTGGTTGCTCCGGTATTTTTGTACCCGGAATCCAGCGTGACGAAACCCGTTTCATCGCGGAGTTTACTAATATCTACGGCTTTTTCAGCCTCAGTTCCAACGACAATGGGAAGTTGAACCTTCTTACCTTCTACGGAGAGTTCTGCAAAATCAGACATAAAGCAAAAATTTGTTTGGCAACGGCCAGTATGAGGAGAGGCAACGTTTTGATGACAGCGAAAATACACAAAAACCCTTCACCCGGCACAAAAATAAATTTGAATGCGGGAAAAAAGCCGCCTTCATTCCCCAAAAAAACTTGCTAATTTGCTATATTGTTTTGTACAAAACCTTTATTCGTTTGACTATCAATGCCTTTAAGTCCTTATTCTTTTACCGTAACCGAACGTTTTTTGCGTTACGTACAGATCGACACCCAGTCTGATCCGCATTCCGAGACTTACCCTTCGACCGAAAAGCAAAAAGACTTGAGTCGCGTACTGGTGCAGGAATTGCAGCAGATGGGTGTTACGGAGGTCGAACTCGACGCTTATGGCTATGTGTACGCGACGCTGCCCGCCACCACCGCCAAAACGGGCGTTCCCGTGATTTGCTTCTGCTCGCACGTGGATACCTCACCCGATTGTTCAGGGGCGAACGTGAAGCCTATCGTTCATACCCGCTACGACGGTTCGGATCTGGTACTACCCGACGATCCTGCCCAGATCATCCGCATGAGCGATCATCCCGACCTGAAAGACCAGATCGGAAACGACCTCATCACGGCTTCCGGAACCACGCTGCTCGGAGCGGACAATAAGGCCGGTGTGGCTGAAATCATGGATGCGGTGCATTACCTGATTTCCCATCCCGAACTCGAACACGGAACGATAAAAATCCTTTTTACGCCCGACGAAGAAATCGGTCGGGGTACGGCCAAGGTGGACCTGGAAAAACTGGGTGCGGATTTCGGCTATACCATCGACGGCGAAACGCTGGGCTCGCTGGAAGACGAAACCTTCTCGGCCGACGCCGTGCATATTCGCATTCAGGGCGTAAGTCAGCACCCCGGCTTTGCCAAAGGCCGTATGGAAAGTGCCATTAAAATCGCCTCGGAGCTGATAGCCCGCTTACCCAAGGATCGCCTCTCTCCGGAAACGACCGAAGACAAAGAGGGTTTCGTACACCCTACCTATCTGCACGGTACCGTGGAGGAAGCCGAAGTAGAACTCATTATTCGGGATTTTGCCGAAGCGGGTCTGCACGAAAAGGAAGCCTTTCTGAAACAACTGACCGAGGAAGTACTGGCTCAGTACCCGAATTCAACGGCGGCTATCCAGGTGGTTGAACAGTACCGCAATATGAAAGAGGTACTCGATCAATATCCACAGGTAGCTCAGTACGCGGTGGAAGCCATCGAACGCAGCGGTATTGCCGCCCGGCAAATGAGCATCCGGGGAGGTACGGACGGCTCGCGGCTTTCCTTTATGGGACTGCCCTGCCCCAACATTTTCGCAGGCGAACACGCGTTTCACTCTCGTCACGAATGGGTGTCCCGGCAGGATATGGAGAAAGCCGTGGAAGTTATCGTTAACCTTGCTCAGATCTGGGCAGAGAAAGCCTAAGTGCCCCGCCCCCTTCTCTGGTTTCTGGAGAAGGGGGTTGCTTAACAATCAATCCCGATTCTTTTTGCTTGCATCCTTTTTTTGAATTCGGTAGTCTTGTATTCCCAATCCCCTTTTCTAGTCATGAAACAAGTTTCCCTTTTCTTCCCCCTGTTGCTGCTGTTAGCGGCCTGTGAATCGAAAAAACCGGAGCAACAATCGGCCGCTGGAGCTGATACCCTTGCGTACACCATCAAGGGCGATTCCGTTCGCAGTCAGCTTTGTGTACGCCCCGACTCGCTGTGTGCCCGTGCTCAGTTCACCTACCCGGTTTTTGAAGGCAATCAGGTCCTGACGGATTCGCTTCTCCGACACGCGGTAGCGGCCTCGGGCTACCTCGACAATCCCGATGCTACGGCCGCTCAGGCGAAGGCTTCCCCTACGCAGGTCGTTCAGGATTTCGTCAAAGATTTCGATACGTTCATTGCCGATCAGCGGAAACGCTTCCCCAATGAGCCCGTCATGGGCAGTGCCTGGGAAACGGATATCCGGACGCAGGTTCTCCACCAAACGCCCCAGTTTATCGCTGCGGCTACGCTCACGTACAACTACTCGGGCGGTGCTCACCCCAACACGAATCTGGTCTACGTAAACCTGACTCCCAAAGGACATCAACTAACCTTGAACGAATTATTTAAGCCCGGTTATGAGAAGACCTTAGCGGCCACGGCGGAGAAATTATTCCGTACACAGGAAGGCCTGAAAGCAGGTGATCCGTACGGTGAAAAATACTTTTTTGAAAACAATGCCTTTGCCCTGAACGATAATTTCAGTATTCGTCCGGAAGGCTTATTGTTTCGCTACAACCCGTACGAAATTAAAGCCTACGCCGAAGGGCCCACGGAGCTATTGATTCCGTATGCCGAATTGAAATCCATTATCAATACTGACGGTGTTTTAAAGTCCTTCGTTAAGTAAGGATTAGGTTTATAGAATCGGATCGATCAGGGTATTCCCACCGGGATAAAAGCCTTAATCGATCCAATTCTTTTTTTCTTCCACCCACTGCCGGGCCTGTAGTAACTGTTCTTCAAAAGAGCCCGTTAGCCAATGAATGCGTAAGCCATCGCGTTCCATTTTCCGAAAGAAGGTCATTTGCCGTTTAGCATATTGGTGAATCGCTACATTGAGTCGTTCGACCATGGTTTCATAGGCCCAGACGCCGGACAAGTATTCCGTAATGAATTTATATTCCAGACCGTAGTAGATTAACTGGTCTGCCGCGATTCCCTGATCCAGTAAGCCCTGTACTTCTTCAATCATGCCGTTTTGCAAACGCTCGTGTAAGCGTTTGGTAATTCGCTCCCGCCGAATTTCAACCGGCGGATTTAGACCCAGTACCAGCGGATTCAACGCGGGTTTTTCTATGGAAATAGCGAAGGGAAATTGCTGCAGGTACGTCGCAATTTCAATGGCTCGCAGGGTACGTTTACGCGTCGACAAATCAGCTACGGCGTGATACGGCGAATCGAGTTGCTGAAAGTGTTCACGCAGGGCTTCATCGCTTTTCGTACTTAACTGCTCTCGCAATTCCGGATCATTGGGAATGGCAGTAAACGCGTGGTTTTTCAGAACCGCTTCCAGATACAACCCCGTACCTCCGCATAAGATGGGTCGTTTATTACGGCTCTGCATTTCATCATATACGACTTTAAAATCCTTCTGAAATGCGTACAGATTATACACCTTACCGGCCTCAATAATATCAATCAGATGATAGGGAATCGTGCCGTACTCAGACAGATCTTTTCCCGTTCCAATGTCCATAGTTCGGTATACCTGCCTTGAATCAACGCTAATAATTTCTCCTTCAAATTCCGTGGCTAAGGCTACGGCCAATCTGGTTTTACCAGAGGCCGTAGGGCCTAGCACTACAATTGGTGTATGCATACAAACCATTCCATGCGTCGAAACGACGGCTAGAGTTTTTTGATGTATTTGTAATTTCCCGTATTAAAAATCGAACGCCAGTGACTGGGTTTTTCGTCTTTGACTCGGTGCGGATAGTGGCGTAGAAACGTGTCAGGATCGAGCCAGAGTTCCTGCGGCGGCGTGGTACTGACGCGTTCAAATCCCAGTCGTTCGTAGCTTTTCCCCGTCGACCAGTCACGGTCCGCGTAGGTCATTAGATCCTGCATGGGATGTTCCACTAAAAAGGCTTTCAGTAGTTTATCCAGCCCCCCCACTACCGTATGATTTCGCACATTGGCAAAGCGAATTAACTCGCCCGAATAATAGTCATCACCCCGACTTGGCATGGGCCGTACGGGACCAAATCCGGCTACGGCTACACAACCGTTAACAATCGTAGGGTCGTTCAAGAACGATTCATTCTGATGCATTTCCTTCAAAAATAAGCCGTATCGAAACGCACATTTCACTGGAATTTGCAAATGATTCTGGGATAAAAATTCCTGAAAAAAAGCGGGTGTTAAGGGCTGAATAAGCGTCAGTCGGGCGGGAATGCGTTGTGAAATACCGACTAATGATTTCAGGCGACTTTCAACCAGGGTTCGTTGCGTCACCCACACGTCTTCCCAGAGCTGAACCAACTGCCAGCCGCGGGTTTCGTACCGTTCAGAATCTTGTAAAAGTACAATTGGATCTGCTTCCGTCCGTAAGGCTACGGCTAGTCGGCGGGTTTGATTTTCATAGATCACTTCATCAACTTTCTGCCAGTTCTCCTGGGGCATTGTCTCTTGCAGAAAGTTTTGAAAGCTTTCTAAAACCTACGATTCATGGTCACGTTGCTTCGCTTTAATAGATACACAAAAGGGCAGAGCCTGGCTCTACCCTTTCGTTAGCTGGATGATCAGACCGATCAGCGGCCTACCAGAATTTTATTCGTTACTTCCTGGTCGATGGTTATGTAACCGGGATAGTTCACCTGCTTGTTACCCAAGGACAGCGTAGGTTTGATTCGAATGGTTAGTTTACTGGGCTGGCTTGACTTGTTACCCGCCAGGTTCTGCACGAACTGAATGAACGAGTCCCGCGTCTTGGCGTCTGACAATAACTGAAAAGCATTAGCCGATACGTGAATGGGAATCGTCGTACGACCGCCCGGAGCTACCGCAATCCGCTGGTTGATATAACCCGTGGCCAGTTCCTGCCCAGTCAACAGAACTTTGTACTCAAGCTGA
Source organism: Siphonobacter sp. BAB-5405 (assembly GCF_002872335.1). Taxonomy (GTDB): domain Bacteria; phylum Bacteroidota; class Bacteroidia; order Cytophagales; family Spirosomataceae; genus Siphonobacter. Next base: position 108,461 of record NZ_NJAG01000002.1, read on the forward strand.
TTGATACCCGCCAGTTTTCCCGAAGGATTCCGAATATCCAGATTGACCCGAGCATCCAGGGGTACATTCTGGCGAAGCAATGCCGCACTTAATTGCGGGTATTTTAAGGGGTTTAAAGCTTCAAAGCTTTTCAGCTCGCGGACCGGAATGCCGGCCAGGAAAATGCTGTCGGCAGAAACGATGTCGTATCGGCAATTCCCCAGGGCTTTGGCCTCGGCAATTTGCTTGTTAACGCCGCAATGACTTAAACTTACGGCCGCCGCCAGAAGCGAGCACCATAGAATAACCTTTTTCATGGAAGTAGATAACGCTGTTCGTGTGGGACAAAAGTAAACGAAAAAGCGATACCTTGGAGGATACCGCTTTTTGTATATACAATATATATTGTATTAAAAAATAATTTACTATTACGCTTCAGTCGCAGCTTGTTCGTTCACGTACTCTTCGGCAATAACGGTCAGCTTTTTATCGGTCTCTCCCTCTTCATTGAGAGTCGTCTGGAGCAGATCCGCTACTTCAGGGTAACCTAATTTTTCGGCCAGCGTACGCAGACTGCCGTAGCTCGCAATTTCGTAGTGCTCTACTTTCTGAGCTGCCATGATCAGGCCACAATCACGAACCATCGTACCTTTTTCAGTTTCTTCGGTAATGGTTTCGCTTTCCTTGATGAGCCCTTCCATGGCTTCACATTTCTTGGCTACTGCTTTTACCTCGATCATGGAAAATACTTTCTCCAGCCGTTCCACGTGTACTTCGGTTTCTTGTTTGTGGGTTTCAAAGGCCGTTTTCAAATCAGAAGACGTGGCTGCTTTCGCAAGTTTGGTTAAGGCTTTCGCCAGGTGCTTTTCGGCCCAGTAAATATCTTTTAAGCCATCAACGAAAAGTTCTTTTAAAGCAGGAGAATCTTGTTCAGAAACCGAGGCTACATTGTTTTTTTTCGTGGTTTTCATGACAATCATAGGTTTGTTTGACAGCTCGTAGGCAAAGAAAATCGTACCTGTAGAGAAGTGTCTATGGATGGGGATTTCTTTGCAACGGTCCTCTATACGTCATAAATAAGATTGGAGATCACTATTCATCTTCTCATCTTCAATTGGCGTATTATTAGTATTAAATCTAATATTTTAGTTTTATTAGTTTAAATACTAATAATTTTCATTAATAAGCTTATTATCTTATATTTGAGGGAAAATAACGATCAATGAAGATAGCTGCTGTATTATCAGGTGAGGTGATTGATTCTACAACCTTGAAAATTCCCGAACGTAAAAAGCTTCAGAAAAACCTGGAGGATCTCTTTCATCGCCTGGGTGGAAAGAATCCATTAAACTTAAAGTTACCCTTTGAAGTCTTTCGTGGCGATCGCTTTCTGGGGATTGTCGATACCCCCGCCGAGTCCTTACGCGTAGCCCTGTTGATTCGGGCGTATCTGAAGAGTGACTTCTACTCGGGCCAATCACTCGATGCCCGCATTTCCATAGGTATGGGTACCATCACCTACCGCTCCCCGAACGTTGGCGAATCCGACGGTGAGGCTTTCCAGGCTTCGGAGCAACTTATAACGGGTATGAAAAAACATCCCAATCGCGTGGAAGTAAAATCGCCCTGGAAGGCTTTCGACGACGAGTTGAATACCGGTCTGGTACTGCTTGAAACCATCGTCAGCCGCTGGACAGGACCACAGGCTGACATTATGTATTTAAAGTTACTAGGGCATACGGAAGTCACTATATCAGGTATGCTGGGCATTACACAGTCTGCGGTCAATCAACGCTCCACTGCTGCCTGCTGGAATGCCGTCGATCGGTTTACCAAACGCTTCCATCAAGTCACCTTACATTATTCAAAATAATTTATATACTACAAGTTTTATACATTTACTTACTATGCAATAATTGTATTATATCATAATTATTAAATACACAATAATTAATAACTGCCTTGTCAGATTAAGCCATCCCAGCAGAAGAATTTGGGAATGACATGCAGAGCTAGTGACATTAAACTGGAGAGGCGGCAGCTAAGCAGCTTCCTGTATGATTGTGACTGGTGCAGAATTGGAAACCTGCACCAGTCGGTCTCTACAACCGGCCCCCTTTCCTAAGCGAGTACTCACCCCTGAGTAGCATCCTAGCTCCGTATAAAAGCTGAGGGGATACAAGGCAAGCAAAAGCGATTTTCCCGCACAGCCGAAAGCTTCTTAACCGGTACCAATCGGCGACGAGGTTTCGATCTGCCTTCCTCATTTAAAACAGAACTATGGAACAGGCTCCTTAGAAACTACACTCTAGTAAACACGTTTGGAACTTCCACTCGTCGCCCTTTTCTGTTCAGTCGAGCACCCCAACGCCGAAGGAATCCGATAGAGATTGACCCTGCCTCCGCTATGCAGCAACACCCGGATGTCTCTTCCATGGAAGCTAGTCAAACTATCGCCGAACTCCGCTACTCTTTTAGAAAGTGTACTCAGACACGATGACGCTTTAGATCCGGCTCGACCAGACTAAGACGCGATACCTTTTTCATACCTCCCACGAACCACTGAATCTCAAGACCCAAACCTCAATCAAACCATGTCGCTGAGATTTCGATAGAGCGTTTCTATCCGGGATTTGGTCCGTATAAACGATTCTCGCGGTATTCTCATTTTATAACTTTCCCTTGCCTATCTATAACAAAAGACATAAAGGTTTATCATCGGATTTAATGTAAGCCTTTATTGCCTCACGAATACCCTTGTTTGAAGAACTTAGTCTAACTATTGTACAGCTAATCTTTGTTTTGTCCAATTTCAGGATCAGTGATACAGATTACTTTTCCAGCCTTTTCATCGACCGATACGCTCCTACCCCAGGCTTTCCAGTGAATTTTTACCCTTGTTACGTAACCCTATTTTTCAAACTAATTAGTCAGGGTAAACCTGCAACTCTACGACGGTGCATCCGTCCTTTTTTTTCCAGCAATAAAAAAAATTACCGCAATTCCGAAAATTTCGGAATTACTCCTTAAATTTCGGAATCAAACTTTTAAATCATTTTCAAACCCTTACTTTTTTGCTATGAATACATTACAGCGAATTTCTCCGATATTAGTAGTAGCTGGTATCCTACTGATGAGTGCATGCAGTAAGCGTTCGGACATTGCTCCGATCAGTGCCGGTAAGGAAATCCGGTTAAACGGTGACAGTCGTATATCAGCGAATGCCACCAATCGGATCCAGTTGACTGGAAAGAATACACCATTAATTATTGTGGATGGGAAAGAGTGGACCGCGGAACAATTGGAAAAAAAGATATCTCCAGACGATATCACTTCTATTGAAGTTTTCAAATCCGGTAAAGAGCCTATTCAATTACTCGAAAAATTAGGAAAGACAAAGGCAGAGAATGGAATCTTAATCGTTCGTACGAAGGCTGGGAAAAAAGCAGAACTTCCCACCGCTTTGTATCTGGTTGATGGAAAAGAAATGGATCAGCAATCCGTTGAAAAGATCAGTCCCGATAAAATTGAAAGCATCAATGTTTTGAAAGACGCCAAGGGTGTAGAAAAGTACGGGGAAAAAGCGAAGAACGGCGTGATTATGATTACCCTTAAAAAGTAACTTTCCAGTCAAAGAAAAACCGCATGGATCGCCTACGATTCATGCGGTTTTTTTGTGGATTTAAATCGGTATACATACGGAGCTTTGTGAGCCCCTCCCGTATATTTTTTTTCAATACGCTCCAGTATTTCCAGACTCAGGATCTTGCGTTGAAAATTGGTACGAATCAGTTCCTTTCCTAAAATGGTTTCGTAAACCCGCTGTAATTCAGCAATTGTAAAATTTTCCGGTAATAGATTGAAAGCGATAGGTTTATATTCGAGCATAATACGTAAAGTATCTAAAGCTTTCTGTATCATCTGATGATGGTCCATCATCAGTAAAGGTAGCTGATTGATGTCGTACCAATCGCAGCTATCCGATAATTCATCGGGTGTTGCCTTCACTAGTGAAAAATCAACCAGAGCGTAATAGCCTACTGAAATAAATCGCTTCTGTAGCCACTCTGCCGAACTGAGTTGATTCACTTCAGCCAGTTTTTGCTGCATCTCTATTTCACCTCGATTGCGTTGGCCGAAGGTGTAAAATTGTTCGAGGTACAATTCGGTTAGTCCCGTACGCTCCTGCAAAACACGCTGGGCTGCTTCGTCCAAAGCTTCTTCCTGCCCAACAAAACCTCCGGGCAGTGCGTAGTACTCCATACTCCGAACCCGTAGTAATAAGACTTTCAACTGATGAGCGTGAAAACCAAAAACGACGCAATCGATGGATACTTGAGGAATACAGTTTTCGCCAAACTTCATGGTGCTTCCAATACCAACTTTATTTTCTACAATTTTTCCAAGAATACATTAAAATAATTGGAAACAAAAATCGCAACCTGCATTATTGTATCGAATTGATACAATAGTTTGATACGGGTCAATCTTTGCTTCATTATTGATTAAAAGTAGATCGAAAAAGAGCTAATTTTCTATTCCGAAACTACTTATCTATTCATTTTCAATAGCGATTAACGTCCGATCGCAAGTCTAGTATTTGTTAACTCTAAACAGCATTTTAACTGACAAAATCTATGAAACGAATCCGTACGTATAGACGGGTTACACTGGTTGCCCAACTCGCTCTGGCAGCGGGCCTGGCTTCGTTTATTTCCAGGGACACGCACGTTCAGGACAAACCCGACGAAAGCCGGTTCACCCCCGTAACCGTCGTGGAAGATCTGGATGAACCCATGACGTTTGAAGTCATGAAAGATGGAACCGTTTTCATTATTGAACGGAAAGGTGGACTGAAACGCTACAACCCTAAAACTAAATCGGTAGATCTACTCGCGACGATTCCGGTTAACACCAAGTACACCAGTAAGGAAGGGAAAGTTACCGAAGCCGAAGAAGGACTGATGGGCATGACCGTGGATCCTAACTTCGCTCAAAACCACTGGATCTATCTGTACTACGCCCACCCCACTGAGCACAAACACCTGCTGACTCGCTGGAAAGTGGGCGAAGATGACTTGCAGGAAAACTCCGAAAAAGTACTGCTCGAAGTACCGACGCAACGGGAAGTATGCTGCCACACGGGTGGAGGTATGACCTGGGACAAAGCGGGTAACCTCTTCCTTACCGTCGGTAATAATACCGGAAACCAGAAAGCGGCTCAAACCGATGAACGCCCCGGTCGCAGTAGTTGGGACGATCAGGGACACGCCGGAAATACGAATGACCTCCGTGGAAAAATTCTTCGCATTCACCCGGAAGCGAACGGCACGTATACCATTCCTGCCGGAAACTTGTTTCCCAAAGGTACCGCCCAAACCCGTCCGGAAATTTATTCGATGGGCCACCGCAACCCCTGGCGAATTTCGGTGGATAGCAAAACGGGTTACGTGTACTGGGGAGAGGTAGGTCCGGATGCTACGGAGGACTCGGAAATTGGCCCACGCGGTTATGACGAACTAAACCAGGCTCGTAAGCCCGGTAACTTTGGCTGGCCCTGGTTTGTCGGGAACGATCAGGCATTCCCGGTTTACGATTATGAAAACAATAAACCGCTGGCGAAGAAAGACCCGCAACGGCTGGTGAACAATTCGCCGAATAATACGGGTTTGAAAGAATTACCTGCCGTAGCTCCGAACTTCATTTACTATCCCTACGGCGTTTCGGAAACCTTCCCACTCGTGGGTACGGGTTCGCGAAGTGCTACTGGTGGACCGGTCTATCATCAATCCGACTTCAAGGGAGCGAAACGTCCCTGGCCCGCGTATTACGAAGGCAAGTGGATTGTTACTGATTTTTCCCGGGGTTGGATTATGGCCATCACCATGAATGAACAGGGTGATTATCAGTCGATGGAACGGGTACTACCCAGCTACCATCCGGTTGAACCGATTGATATGAAGTTTGGTCCCGAGGGTGATATGTACGTGCTGGAGTATGGGAGCAACTGGTTTCGCAAAAGTGACAACGCCCGGCTGGTCCGCATCGAGTATAACAGTGGAAACCGCAAACCTATCGTGCAGGCATCGGCCAGTACCAAAGGAGGAACCGTTCCGCTGAAGCTAACGCTCTCGGCTGATGGTACCAAAGACTATGACGGTGACGCTCTGAAATATCAATGGAAGGTAAGTTCGGCGGGCGGTACACCCAAGGTATTTACCACCGCGAATCCATCCCTCACGCTTGACAAAGCGGGTGTGTACACGGCAACCCTTACCGTGACGGATGCCAAGGGAGCGTCGAATAGTCAGTCGGTGAAAATTACGGCTGGCAATGAACCTCCGGCAGTCGCCATCAATCTCATGGGTAACAAAACTTTCTTCTTCCCGAATCAGCCGATTCAGTATGAAGTAAACGTGGCGGACAAGGAAGATGGAAGTCTGGCAGACGGGAAAATCACTCCGGCCCGGGTAGCTCTAAGTATGGACTATACGTCAGAAGGATTTGATTACGCGGAAGTCATTCAGGGTCAACGGAGTGTAGATGCTTCGACCCAGTACGCCGTTGCTCAAACGCTGATCAGTCAGAGTGATTGTAAAGTCTGTCATCAGGTAAGTACGAAATCAGTAGGTCCGAGCTTTACGGATATTGCCAACAAGTACAAAGGTGATGAAAAAGAGAAAGACCGCCTGGTACAGAAAATTCGGAACGGTGGTGTTGGCGTTTGGGGTGAGGTAGCCATGCCCGGTCACCCGGCGATGTCGGTAGCGGACGCGAATGTGATTGTCAATTACATTCTCAATGTCACGACCAAAACCTACAGCACCCTACCGACCAAAGGCAAGTACACCCCGGAAATTCCGAAGGATGATAACGGCCGGGGTTCCGTGCTGGTTCGCGTAGCGTATACTGATCGTGGTAATACAATCAATGCAAAGACCATCCCGATGCTGACGTCCGAACAACTCATCGTGCTGCACAGTCCGCAAATGTATGCCTCCGAAGCGGCCGTGGTACAGGGTGCTGACCTGAAAGTACGCGGCATGGGCAAGGGTACTAACGTAATCCCCTATGCCAACGCACTCATTGGTTTCAAGAACATTGACCTGACGGGCGTGAAACAATTGGAAATGGGTGCGACTGTTCAGGATCGTGAAGGAAATGTGGGTGGTACCATTGAAGTGCACCTGGATTCACCAACCGGACCCCTGCTGGGTGAAACCAAAGTAACGCTGGCCCCCCCCGTGGATGTAGAAAAAGTGATGGCCCAACTCGAATCCGGTGATACGACGAAGACCGGCAGTAAGGTTCCTGCCAAACGGGATCCCTTCTACCGCCCCCCCGTTCGCGTGAAACTGAAAAGTACGGAAGGTCAACACGATTTGTACTTTGTTTTCAAGAATGATACAGCCAAACCTATCCAACCCCTGATGACGGTTTCGACCATCAAGTTTATGGATTAGGATCCTTTTTATACTAACAAAAAATCCCGGCTTGTCACCGGGATTTTTTGTTAGATGCCCTTCCATTCCCATCTCCTTTTATCGATTGCTCTTTCATTTCTTTTCTTTGACCTGAACTTTTCCGTCAGTAATTTAGTAGATTACATTCTGGCATTTTCTTATCCAGGCCATTCTTTCTAGTATTGAGATTCTTTTATCTATGACCCAAATTTCCTGCGGCATTGACTTTGGTACGTCCAACTCCAGCATTGCCCTAGCCCACGCGGGTGCGATCCACCTGGTTCCCGTTGAAAATGAATCAGTTACCATTCCGAGTGCTTTATTCTACCGCCGCAATGACCGTCATACGTATTATGGTCGCAAAGCCGTTCAATTATTTCTGGATCGGGAAGAAGGCCGTTTTATGCGAAGCCTCAAGCGGGTGCTGGGTACGTCCATCATGAAGCAGGGTACGTTTGTGAATGGTACTTTGATGAATTTTAGCACCATCATCGCTACTTTTTTACAACAACTGAAAGACAAAGCCGAAGCAAATGCGGGTCAGTCCATTGAGCATGTAGTACTCGGGCGACCCGTTCATTTCATTGATAATGATCCCGCGGGCGATGCTCAGGCCCAGCGAGAATTATATGCCATCGCCGAACGCATTGGTTTCAAACATATTGAATTTCAGTACGAACCCATCGCCGCCGCCTTTGCTCACGAAGTGAATTTGACAGAAGAGAAGTTGGCCCTGGTAGTGGATTTGGGGGGTGGTACCTCTGATTTTACGGTCATTCGGCTGTCTCCGGAAAACCGTACGAAAGCCGATCGCACCTCGGATATTCTGGCCAATACGGGCGTACGGGTGGGGGGCAATGACTTCGATAAAGATCTGAGTCTAAGCGAGATTATGCCCGAACTGGGATACAAAACCACGTTTGGAGAGAAGAAACTCGATGTACCCCTCAAACCCTTTCACGATCTGGCGGAATGGAGTAAGGTAAACTTTTTGTATACGCCGAAAATGCTCATGCAAACCCGGCAAATTCTGGGGCAATCCCAGGATCCCAGGCGTTACCAGCGGTTACTGAAAGTACTCGAACAGGAATCGGGGCACACCTTACTGGCTGCGGCCGAGCAGGCGAAGATTGCTCTGACGTCTTCGATTGAGCACGAAATGCCTTTTGATTTTCTGGAAAAGGATTTCAGTATTCCTATTCAGCGGTCTCAGTTTGAAACGGCCATTACGGAAGAAATAGAGAAGATTTCCCGAGCGGCAACGGCCTGTCTTCAGGCAGCGGGCGTTTCGGCCGAAGCGATTGATCTGGTTATTCTGACGGGTGGTTCAACGGAAGTTCCGCTGATTCAATCGGAATTTCGTCGTCTTTTTCCGAAAGCTTCACTAGCGGATGAAAACAAGCTTTCGAGCGTAGGTCTGGGACTGGCGTATGACAGTCGGTATAAATTTTCAGGTCTGTAAATCAGCTGATTACTTATTGGTACTGCGGATCAGGCAAGGACACGATGTTCCACCAGTACCGCCGGAATTCCTTGAAATAATCAACCCACTGCTGGATCAGCGTGGGTTTTATTATGTACGAACTACTGCCCGTTTCGTAACAGCGGCTAATGTCCGTTGCATCACTGGAGTGGCTCAGTACAATGGTTGGAATATGGTGAAAGGAAGAGTTTTTCGACTTGATCGCCTGAAGTAGATTCAAACCTTCCTGCGAACTGGGCAGATACAAATCCAGCAAAATGACTTTAGGCAAAATGTGAAGTTTGGACTTACAATCATTGAGATACGTCATGGTTTTTGCAGCATCCGACATCCAAATGACTTCTACTTCCGGCAATTGCTGTTTCAACACTGACTCAATTACATACCAATGATCCGCGTTATCTTCAACAACCAATAGTTTAGCCTTCTTAAAATTACGCGGGGTTGTATCTGTATTCATAGGTGGTGGAATAAACGCATATCAATAGAGCACTAGCAAAGATACTGGTTATTTTTTAAACTCTTTCGGTACATAAACTTGATTATTCAAGGATTATTTCTGGGGTTAAACAACCCGTAACCCTCGCATTTTGTCACCGCTATGGGCAGCAAAAGAATTCAATACATTAGTCAAACGTTTATTCCTACTCTTTTTGAATACAGCCCGTTATCCTGATTCAGTCCACATAAAAAGAAATCCTGCTCGCATCTACAAGCAGGATTTCAGGAGTTGTTACTTCAGTTACTAATGACTTTTTCAAGTCATTCATCGTATTTATTAAAAATGTAGTACCAAAAGCAAAAGCTCCCGTTGTCCGTCGACAAACGGGAGCAGAGTAGCTACTCGATCTCTAAACACATTCCGCCAAACGTGAAAGAGATTTGAGTATATAACGGCCTGACTAACTGATTGTTTTTCAATTCTCAAAGCAAGTACCTATCATACCGCATTTATAGGCATATACGTAAGTAAAAAACCCCATTTTTGACACGTATATTTATTATAAAAAGGATATTTTTTGTAAAAAAAATGATCGAATCCTTAATTTAGAATTTACTTGTACGCTACCGCTGCGACGCTTTTCTTTGTAGTATCAGGTGACAGCCGTCAGTATCCTGAAATGTAGGCAAGAGAACTTATACACCCGTAATTCGTCTTTGCTCAAAAATGGTTATGGGTGGGTTTTGAGGACGACGCCTTCGTTCGCACTCATGTACAGTTACCATACGCCAGATCAGTACATGCCTTTCAGTTCTACATCAGATATCAGGGATGAACAACTCAACCCTTCTACCCTTCACCAGCTCCACGAACAGGGCGAACATTACCGCTACGCACTTGAAGCAGCTGGCGTAGGCACCTGGGATTGGAATATGTTACGACAGACCATTCACTGGGATGGTCTTTGTCAGGAACTGTTCGGCTTCCCGAATGAGAGTACTGTGACCTACACGGAGGTAATCAGGCATATTCATCCCGATGATCATGTCCTGTTGCGACAAGCGATTCGGGCGGCCATCCAATCACCGCATAACCGTACCTGTGACGTACAATTTCGGACGATTATCGATGGCAAACAACGCTGGCTGGATGGCAAAGGTAAAGCCTATTTTGATGAGGAAAACCGTTTGTATCGATTTGCCGGCATTGTGCGGGATGTAACCGAAGAAGTTTATACCCGACACATTCTTCAGGATAATGCCAGCATCTTTACGAGCATTACGCAGGCCGTACCCGTTGCTCTGTGGATGTCAGATCAACAGGGCTATACGACGTATACCAGCAAAAAATGGGCCGACTGGACCGGGCGTGATTTAGATAGCCACCTGGGTTTGGGATGGCTGGATGCCATCGTTATGGAAGATCGCGAACAGGCGGCCCGCGTATTTCAGGGAGATTTTCAGGCCCGTCGGCCACACCGGAGCGAATTTCGAATCAAGCACCTCGATGGGTCCATTCGCTGGGTGGACTGTTCAGGCAATCCACATTACGATTCAAACGGGATCTTTAAAGGATACGTGGGAGCCGTACTGGACATTACGGATCGAGTAATTACGCAGCAAAAACTGGAAATTAGCCAGGATCACTTTTATAACCTCATCTGGCAGGCACCTTTTGCTATTGGTTTGTATGTAACCGAAGATATTCGTATCGAAATGGCGAATGATGCGTTGTTACGGATGTGGAGTAAGGACTCTTCCGTTATCGGCAAAAAGCTTGGTGACGCCTTACCCGAACTGAAAGGCCAGCCCTTTGAGGCGATCCTAAAGGAGGTCTATCGGACGGGTATACCGTACGAAACTCAGGAAGAACGGGCCGAACTATACGATGGTGATCGGCTTCGTCCGTACTGGTTTAAGTTTACGTATAAACCGTTGAAAAATGAACGGGGAGAAGTTTGGTCTATTTTGCACATGGCCGTTGATATCACCGAGCGGGTACTGGCCCGGCAAAAGATTGCCGATGCGGAAGCGAACCTTCGCCTTGCCATTGACACCGCCGAACTCGGCACCTGGCATCTTGATCTGCGGGATAGAACCCTTAGCCTTTCCGATCGGATCAGCGACTGGCTGGGTATGGAGCCCGTTTCGAACCTTGAGTCCATCCTACTGCGTATTCACCGAAAAGACCTTGAGCACGTTGGCACTAGTCTGAACCGGGCCATTGAGGCCGGTTATTCTGAACCTTGCAACGAAGAATTTACGATCGTTCATCGCACCACGGGACAGCAACGCATCGTTCACGCTCAGGCCCGTACACTGATGGATGAAGATGGCGTTGCGTATGCATTGACGGGTACGGCTCAGGATATTACCAACCAGAAACTGGTGAAACAGGAGCTGGAACGTCTCGTGCAGCAACGTACCGAAGCTCTGCGACTGAGCAATCTGGAACTGGAACATTCGAACGAAAACCTGCGGCAATTTGCTTTTGTAGCAAGCCACGATTTGCAGGAACCGCTCCGCAAAATTCAGTCGTTTATTACCCTGCTGTACAATTCTGATGCCAAACAACTTAGCAGTAAGGGTGTTAGTACGCTAGACCGGATTCATGCTTCAGCCAGCCGGATGTCGACGCTTATCAGCGACCTGCTGGTATTTTCCTCGCTCACGCAAAAAGAAATCCCCATGACTGAGGTATCCCTTAGTAAACTGGTGGGCGAAGTACTGGAGGATTTGGAAGAATCCATTCGCCAGGCAAATGTGCAATTAGACGTGGGACCACTACCAATCGTGTGGGGCAATGCTTCACAGTTAAAGCAACTCCTGCAAAATTTTCTAACGAATGCCCTGAAATTTGGGGCCAGTGACCGAATCAATCACATTAGAATTAGCGGCAGCGAGGCGGCCGAAGAAGCCCCAGAGACTTTCAATGGTTTCGTTCGCCGGTATCACTGGATTGAAATTTCGGATAGCGGTATTGGGTTTGAACCGACTTATCAGGATCGCATCTTCCAGATGTTTCAACGCCTGCATTCAAAGGAAAAATACGAAGGAACGGGCATTGGACTGGCCGTCTGCCGAAAAGTGGCCGAAAACCATCAAGGCAGCATCACGGTATCCAGCATACCTGACCAGGGAACTACTTTCCGTGTGAACTTGCCTGCCACACCTCCCCTGCCCATGTCGTAACACTACAAAGCGTTATTGATAAAACTACGAATGGAAACGGAGCGTATTACTTCGCTACAAAATACGGTCAGACCTTCTTCATCCAGGGTATTCCATTGATCATACGCCGCATCCTGCCTGAGGGACGCCGCTACGGCATACGCTACTGAACAGGTTAAATCCCCCACCACTTTGATGCGGTCGATGGTTTGTTCCAATCCCTCGGTAGCGTTGATGTGACGAGCCCAAAACCGTACGGATTCGACCTGAGCCACATTTTCAATTTTCTGTTTGAGGCGATCAATACGTTGCGTTGATTGCCCATAATGCTGATGGACAAAGTTTTCGTGGATGGGTTCATTCCCAATGATCGCTAACGCTTCGATTAGCTTTCTTTTCTGTTCGGCGGTTAACATAATTAGTAATGCTTTGAGAGAAACAGCGTAGAAACCGTTGTGCTAAAACTCAACTTTTTCCGTATTTACGTCTAAACCTGATTCGGCTTTAGAACGATTTTTTATGCTTTTGTAGCTACTTGAACAATACCATTTTTACAGCTTTAACGTTCAAATTCCGACGCTGAGGTTAGCCAATATACACGAATACGAATTTCGTACATTACACGCATTAAAACCAGCTAAAGATCATGAAATTCATCAAATTTATTACTCAAAAATACAATCAGGAAGTTCAGATTAAAGCGTCAGCTATTGTCGCGTTCGAAGAAATTACGAACGATACGACTGGAATTTATCTGGAAACCAGTCATTATTTAGTTGTAAAAGAAACGTATCAATCGGTAGCAAACAGCCTTACTACTGCCCTCGAACCTGACCATCAGGACGATAAATTCGGATTCTCCTGATCCTGTATATCAGCTCATTAAATCATATAATCTGAAATGAAAAATTTCATAAAGGGATTTTGTATGCCTGGCGTTAAGCAATTTCAGCATTCGTTTACCTCAGCAATTGATAAATCAGTCCAATAAGAAATCAGGATTTAAAAAATTTAATTAAATCGATGAACAGCATGAGTTTGGCAAAAAAATCGATGAGGAAATTTATTAACAGATGATAAATTCATAAGCACTGAATCAGGCAGGTTAAGTTCTTAATTACAGCCGATTGATTGCTAATTAAGCCTTATTAAAAATCGTTTATCTTAGAACACCGAAATCATTTTCAGAAAAATTTATCACAAAAAAAGGCCTGTTCGTCGTCACGAACGGGCCTGCATATTCAACATCCTCAGTTGTCAAAGCCGCCACTTATTCAACTGATTCAGTGGCACAAAGTTGCCCATCAAAAGGATACCTCTGCCCAAAGATCGATCAATGGAGAAATTTACCGGTTTACTGGTACTATCTGAGCAGAATTCTGCCAGTGCGAGTATTGTTATTCAGTACCTTATCCATTTATCCCAAAGCGATTAGTCCATGTTAGCACATACATAAAAAGAGAAAGCCCTACTTTAGGCAGGGCTTTCTCTTTCCTAATCTGGTTGCAAACAGAGAGTCAGGAGGGTTAGTGAACCATTTGTTAAAGCCTCTCTGCACGAAGCAGGGAAGCATACTCAAATCTAAAAAATATTTTAGTTGACAGCAAGCTTTTGTACTTTTTTTCAAAGGCTTCTTCATACAAACGGCCTGGTCCCACAGGACAGGCCGTTTAGAACCCAGATCTTCAAAGCCGCCACTTTTCGATCTTAGTACTTATCTAACGTCAAGGCTTCTTCTGAAAGTATAGATACACCTATAAATTTTATTGAAAAAGCGAATCTTTTCGCTCGCCTCTTTACAACCAGTAACGGGGCTACCTGACGAACGAGCTACTCAACTAGCGGACGGAATACCCCAAGCACGCTATTTTTTGCAAGTACAGCCATAATCATTTAAACGTATACTGCTATGAAACAGGACGAGATTAATGCCAAGAAGGCCGCCAGTCCGAATGGACTGACCGATACTTCCGTTGATGGGCTTAGTGGAGTGTCAAGCGAAGTACCTTTAAAAGATGCTCCGGCGACGGATCGAATTGACGAAGAATACACGGATGGCGACGAGCTGGACCCCTCGGTCAAAGTGAGACACCCCAATCGAAACGAAGACAAACCCGATATTGATAAGCCACGTTATCCTTAATTCAAAAAAGCTGCCTTTGGAAGGCAGCTTTTTTTGCTTAACTGATCATATTGCTCTTCGTCAATATACGGTCATTCCTGATGAAACCTATGCCAGTACCAGACTCTAGTGAATATAAATTCGCGTGGAGAGTGTTTGCGAACCCTGACTTACTTTCAATATGTACAGGCCCCGGGCCAAGGACAAAGTCAAACGCTCCGAATGCTGACGTACAAATGATTGTTGATGTACGCGTCTACCTACCGGATCAAAGATATCCAGGTGGGCCGTTTCCCAGGTCTGGGGCCACTTCACGTAAAAGCTTCCGTTCGTTGGATTAGGTGATGCCCATAAAGCTTCCTGCTCAGGATTCTCGAGGGCAGTAACGACCGGGGGATCGAGCTGAAGCAATGGATCTCCCAGTAAGTATAAAGAAGAGATATAGCTGTTGGTTGTACGAATCGCATCACTTACATACTCCCCTTTACTGAGGCGATTAAATACCTCACCAGGTTGAAACAAGCGTGGGAAAACGGATTGATTGGCCTCTCCTATTTGAAAGAGATTAACGGAATAAGCATTTACAAAGAGTGTATTGCCCGTATTGAGATAGGTCCCAGCCAGATAATCCCTCACCTGCACCCCGGCTACCCGGCAGGAAAAAAAGAAAAACATCATGGAGTTAAGTTGCTCGTAACTCCGGACGCTGTTCGCGTTGATTCCCAAATAATGATACGTCTCACTGCCATGCCCTTGAAGTAAAACTAATTCATAGGACTTTTTAGTTAGTTTTTGGTTATAGCTTCGTATCCATGTCAGATCCTCGCCATGATAATTTACATCTTTGACATGACTTACGGCTACGGTATCCACTTCTTTCCATCTCGCATTTAATTCTGCTAACTGTTCAGACAGTTTAGAATCATCATAAAAGGTATCGGCAGACAATACGCGTCTATCAAACTTGATTTCCCCTTGTTTGAATCGATGAAGCTTGTTGAAGTAATTCAGAATGTAGCTTTTCCCCTCTTCTTCCCGGGTAGGTACCAGGGCACCAAAGGAAAGGTCACACATGTAAGAATAGTCGATTGAGCTAGTTAATCGATTTTGAATAGCAGGCCCATCGCCACAGGTGTACCTGCGATTAACAAACCCTTCTCTCTGTCTGTCATACAGATAATCCTGAGCAGTTACTTTAGTGTAGATCGATAGTGAATATCCTGAATCAGCGAGGGTTCGTTGATTGGTAGTAGGATCATATAATTCCGTTACAAACTTTGCATTAGCATTTTGCCCTATGAAGAACAGGTATTCAAGGGGAGCGGTTTTACTGTAAAAGTCTTTCTTGATTTTCTCGTAAAGCACTTCTTTCTCAACTGGATTTTTGGAGAGATAGAACTCTTCAAAAACTAAACGGCCATTAGCCCGTAAAGCATCCTGCTGATAGCGAGCTACTGCTTCCTTTATTTGCGGATCGCCCTGGTATTCCTCATCCAGAATTAACAAAACTTTTTGCACGTGCCTGGAGGCGGCAGGCGTCTTGTAAGGCATTGTGATGGGTAGGTCTCCCATGCAATTATTTTGGAAACCGCAGCTAAAGGTATATTCAGTATCAGCTCTCAAACCAGCTACAGGAATTCGAATCGTACGGCTAACCGGATCAATAGCTTTACTATTGAGATAAATACCAATATCTTTTTTAACAAATAAAAAGACAGAACCATTTTTAAGAGCAACGTCTGGCCCAAGCGATACAATAACAGTGGCGTGGGTAGAAGGCCGAGCCGTATCGGGTACAATGACCATCTGCATGGAAGCCGATGTACTCTTGTGAATTGGATTCTTTTTCGTAATCGGTTCTACTGGTTTGAATTCGCCAGTATGATCTGGTTGTTTCTGAACCCTTTGTGCCGAAAGTACCGAAACGTTTCCTACGACTAACAGATAAACCCACACATAGAAAAGTATACCCCTGGGGAATACTATCCTCTTCATTTTTTGATTGATTAAAAGAGATAAAGGTATATACATACTGATTAGGCCGAACAAAGGAGGTGTTAATGTAAGGTCTCAAAGTTAAGACAAGAATTTAGTACTTATGATTATTCTACGGTGCAGACGGAATACGCTTAATGTAAAGTCGGCTGAAATGTTGAAAACCATACCGACACAATCTACCACAGGGTCGATAAAGTTTTAAAGGTGCTTCATTCTTTTCATGCGGAATACCTAAAGACTTCAGGTTCTGCGGTAGACAGCATGACGTTAGTTATCGCTCTAAAAACCTTTACCCTGACAGCAGGAATCTTCCGTACGAAAGACTATCCGTAAACATGGATAAGCTTTTGGATCAGGCTGTTTACAGAGCCCCGCCAATTCTTTGAGCGATCAGTAATGAATAAAGCTCTAACACTCCTGTACACTGGAAATAGTTTGTAGTAAGTTCTATTTTGATTTGTAAAGTCTTCGTGCTCTATCTACCGGTGCCATTAGTAGCTCATCTGATTTTTTTGTAATGTTGAAGGTAATTTAATCTACTCAAGTATGAATCCCGTTTTTATTCAAGTAATCAGTGCCGCCGATCAGATGCCTTGTCTGGTTAACGTTAATTGTATTAGTATGGTAACTTGCACGGCGGACATGTCCTGCAAACTCTTCATCACTACCCATGCGGAACCCTTAGAGGTACGGACAGCCTACAAGGAAGTCCTATCCCTGATCGAGGCTGCCACTAGCCGTATGGTAGCAAAATAAACTTTTACCCGGATCGAAGTACATTCTTTCTAAATCTATTTCGATTTACTTTTTAGATTGTATTGCCTACAAGTTATTTATGGAGCAGCCCCTGAAACACCCCAAAGACTGTCAAAACATGACCGATATTCGAACGGCCATCGATCGACTCGATCAGGAAGTCATTGATCGATGGGCGTTACGATTTGAGTATATCAAAGCGGCCGCCCAGTTTAAAACGGATGAGACGGCGGTGCGGGCTCCCGAACGCTTTGCCGCTATGCTGACTCAACGTAGACAATGGGCTCAGGAACAGGGATTAAACCCCGATGTGATTGAAGGGCTTTATCGAAACCTGGTAACCCATTTCATTGAAGAAGAACTCAAGCACTGGCAGCAGCATAAACCCTAAAAGTCATTTTATGCGTAAAGTAGCTGGAAAGCTTAATCGCCTGATGGATAGGGAGTAAAAGGGATAGGGATATTCAATACGCATTGCCTTACTGATTTCAATAAACTCACTTAAATGATCGATCAGATGCCTATAATAGATGTATTTTTATCACCTAAGGCTAAAGCCATTTCCTTAGCCTGTTTGGTCGTACTGACTCTCCTATACATAAGTGGTATTGATACAGAAACTACGATCATTCACTCCCTTTGGAGCGTGTTTCTTGTCATTGGCTTCATACAGCGTGTTTCTGAGTGGAAGGAGAAACCCCAAAATCGTACCTAGAGTTTTATGAATGCACGTACGTAGAAGCCAGCATAAACTACCCTCTAGTTTTGGAGTACGTAACGCTTACGTTGACCACTCAGAGCCTGAACCGTAAACGCTTTGATGGTTTCATTGTAATGATAGGTGAATACGTAATTACCCGGTTTGAGATTTTTAATAATCAGGCTTACTCTACCATTCCCGTCTGTTTTTAGGTCTCCTAAATAACCTTTCTCCAGATAGGGTATATTCTTGTAGTTTTCGGCTGGATATAAGTACCAATAGAAACTATCTGACTTAAGGCTGTTAGCTATAGGATAGAAACTCAGGGATAGGCTGCCATTGAATCTTTCTTTGCTGCAGGAGATCAAAAACACCAGCATAAACAAAGGTATAAGCGTAAGGATTTTTCTCATAAAAAGGTTGGGATCAAGTGGCAATATACACCAATTTATGTAAGGGTCGTTGGTAAAAGTTACAGCCCATTGATTTCAAATGAAAAGACCTTTGGCTTATTGCCATACCTGACTTTAGCTGTACCTTCTTGATTTACAAACTCATAGGTGCAATTTTGAAATCTATTTTTCTTTCTACCAGTCTCAATACTATTTATAAACTTTTGCATGGTCTTGCTACTGAAAACCATCCAAGTCTTTATAATGATGTTAGTATGCTTATTAGCTTTAAAATAGTTTATCGCTAACGTATCTTCGTACGATGCTTCGTATAGCATAAAATTCATCTACCCTGTTTGTGCTTATACCTTCAGGATAAATTGTTAGGATCATTTGCTTATCCAGCACATGATCCTGACGGTCATCTTCTACGTTTAAATAGCTTCAAATGCTCCCCACACTACTACTAGCAACATGGCCATCAGAAGAAATCTCTCATAAAAAATCCATGATTTCCTAATTAATGAAAGTAAAAATTAGCATCAACTTTTTGAAAAATGAACCACGATTTTCTACAAAGTTGATGCTTTGAAAAACTGAATGCAGCTTCTTGATCGTTGATTGCCTCTTCTCAAAAAGAGCATAAAAATTCATTCGCCCGCATCTCTACCAATTCCCATAGCTATTTCATTTCATGGGATTTACTTTAAATGGATTTATCAACTAAATACTATTTTTACTTTTGACGGCAATGCTGACAAGTGCCTTCAATGAAAAACTGAATGGTATCTATTTCGCAGGTATTAACGCATTGCAGATAACTGGCGGGCAGTTCCGGTAAACAGCTGATTTGCTGGCATTTTTTGCATTTAAAATGCGGATGTACATGAGATACCTCAGGCTCCGTAGGACGTAGGTAAATACGGATGCCTTTACCGTCCTTGAGAACATGCAATAATCCGGCTTCCTGCAAATCCTGTAAACAGCGGTATACACTAACGCGATCCATGGTTGAACCTACTTGCCTGACCAGATCCGTATGGGACAGCCCCTGACCTGACTGGGTAAAGCAGTTCAGCACAACCTGCCGATTTGGGGTAGGCCGCAGTCCTTTTTCTATCAAAAGCTCTTTTGTGGAAAGCATAGACGCTGAATGAAGTTTTAGGCAGAGTCTGATTGCAGGGTAAACCGGAGCGTATCCAGCCATGGACGGAAATACAGGAAGACGAGTTTCCTCTTTGTGAAGTAACTCGTCCTCTTGCTTATGACTAATCTTCCCATTTCGGAAAACGATCCCGGAAACGAACCCCCGACTCCATTTGACGGATTTCCGCAGGCGTACACAAACACGCCTCCAGTTCGCTGATTATCTGTTCTTTAGGCAAGTCCTGACCGATGATGACCAGTTCGTTCATGCGGTCGCCAAACTGCGGATGCCATCGTTTGCGGATCAGCAACTCATTTTCCAGATACGCTGGATAATACAGCCGTTCTTTTTCCGGGATGGCCGCCCACCAGGTTCCTGCGGGTTCGGCCCGTAGAGAACCTCCAGCCTGTCCCCAGCTTAAGGCTTTATTGGGCCGGGAAGCCAGCCAGAATAATCCCTTGGAACGGATGACACCCGCGGGCCAGTCTTCGGAAATGTAGTTCCAGAAACGTTCGGGATGCAGGGGCCGCGAATCCCGAAAAACAAAAGAGCTAATGCCGTACTCCTCCGTTTCGGGGGTATGATGACCTTTTTCCAGCTCGGCCAGCCAGCTCTCCGATTCAGAAGCTTCGTCAAAATTGAAAAGACCCGTGTTCAGAATCTGTTGCGGCTCTACGTGTCCGAAGCTCGATTCCAGAATTTTAGCTTTGGGGTTTAGTTGATGAAGAATTGCTTTGAGTTCCCCCAGTTGTTCCGGCGTAACCAGATCGCTTTTATTAAGAATAATAACG
Organism: Siphonobacter sp. BAB-5405; assembly: GCF_002872335.1. Lineage (GTDB taxonomy): Bacteria > Bacteroidota > Bacteroidia > Cytophagales > Spirosomataceae > Siphonobacter. The sequence continues at coordinate 128,904 of NZ_NJAG01000002.1, forward strand.
TTGGCAAATTCAATCTGATCCGTTAACAGGTTAACGATGGTTCGCGTATCTGCGGGATCGTCCGCATTGAGTTTACGGCTACGAACGGTGTCAATCGAGCCAAAGTCTCGCCCAAAATTGAACGCATCCACTACGGTCACGAGCGTGTCCAGGCGACTGTATTTGGATAGATCAATACCCATTTGTTCGTCTACGTAACTAAAGGTCTGGGCGACGGGCAAAGGCTCCGAGATACCCGTCGATTCAATGAGTAGGTAATCAAAGCGGTTTTCTTTGGCCAGCTTTTCAACCTCAATCATCAGATCCTCCCGGAGCGTACAGCAGATGCAACCATTAGACATTTCAACGAGTCGCTCCTCGGTTCTTGACAGTACATTCTGAGACTGAACCGTCTGAGCATCGACGTTTACTTCGCTCATGTCGTTCACAATCACGGCTACTTTCAACCCATGCCGATGGTGCAGCAGGTAATTAAGTAAACTGGTTTTTCCTGCTCCCAGAAAGCCACTTAAGACGGTAACGGGTAATTTTTTCATGATAACAAAAATGTTAGGGGTTCATATTTGCAACAATGATGCAAATATGAACATTAAATGCAACAATGTTGCAAATATGATTTACTTTTGAGCCTTTAATTCGTTCAGAAGTGGCTTCAGAAGTATGATGCATCGTTACTTATCCGGTTTCCTGGGGGTTTGTGTCAGTTGGGCAACGTTTGCTCAAACGCCGAAATCTATTGTTAAAGGCGTAGTCATTGATGCTGAAACGCAACAGCCACTGGAGGGGGTCGTCCTGCAAAACCCCGCTTTCCATCATACCACGCTTACGACCCGGGAAGGCCAGTTTCAGATCGTCGGCAATGCCGGGGACTCGACGCTTCTCACGGCCCGTCTTCTGGGCTACGAACCAGCTCAGCAGTGGGTTTCTTCGATTCAGACATCCATCGTATTTCGTCTACAGCCCACAAGTCTGTCTTTAAAGGAAGTACGGGTTTCTGCTCAGGAGCTTTCGCTGGGTTCAGGGTCAAACATCGGACGGCAGGCTATTCAGCACGTACAACCCGTCAGTTTAGCCGACATTCTGCAGCTCATTCCCGGCCAACTGGCTGGCAATCCTGATTTAAATACTGTGCAGCAAAGTCTGCTCCGCCAGGTGGCTACCAATGCCGCTGCCGACCGTATGAATGCCTTGGGTACGGCTCTGATCCTAGATGGAGTCCCCCTTTCCAATAATGCAAACCTGCAAACGGACGTAACGATTCTAAACGCCGCTCCCGGAACCCAGCCCCCGTTTGCCTCAGCTGCCGGTCGGGGTAACGATCTCCGCCAAATACCCGCCGATCACATTGAAAGCGTAGAAGTGATTCGCGGCATTCCTTCCGTACGCTTTGGTGATCTGACTACGGGCGGGCTACTCGTTACCACGCGAGCGGGTGTGTATAAACCCCGAATCACGCAGAAGCTTAATCCCAGTCTGTCGCAGACTTCGGTTGGGTACGGCGTTCGGGCGGGTCGATTGGCTACCCTTAGTCTGGATACGGATCTGGCCTTTTCCCGAAGTGACCCCCGTGATTTTCTGGATCGGTTCAGTCGCTGGAGCAATCAGCTTACGGCTACCCGAACCGACGGAACCATCAGCAATACCCTCCGCCTGCTCTATACCACCACGCTGGATCAGCTTCGCAAAAACCCGGATGCCCAGGATCCTTTTCAGCAACAATACGCCAGGGATCAGGCCGTTCGTGTCAATTTTCAGGGAAGCTGGCGACCCTTGAACCAGACCCTGCGTTCCCTCAGCTATACCCTGGGGTATTCCCGGTCCCGACAGGTGGGTTTCTATCAAAATCTGGTCACGCGGGATGTTTTTCCCTTGAGTACCGCCCGAACGGATACGACTCAGGTAGGCGAATACGGAAAAAGTGAATACCTCAATCAGACGCACGTAGACGGAAGGCCTGTCAATGTATACGGAAGAATTGAAAGCAGCTGGTTTTTAAAAACGGGTTCACTGACGCATAAACCTGTAGTGGGTAGTGAATGGCGAACGGAAGTCAATCGAGGTTTGGGCCGTCAGTTTGATGTTCGCACACCACCCCGGCAAAACTACAGCATGGGAGACCGGCCCCGTTCGTACGCCGAAATTCCCGCTCTGCATCAATGGTCGGCTTATCTGGAGGATCAGTTATCGATTCCCCTACGCAACCGAAGCTGGATTATTCAGGCGGGCGTCCGACTGGATCAGGTTTCGGTCGTACAAAATGGTCAGCGGTTCTGGCAACCTTCGTGGGCTCCCCGTCTGAATACCAGCCTGGAAATCATTCCTAAAGGGTTTCTGCGGGCTGGGTATGGCCACATGAACAAAGCTCCTACGCTTTCCTACCTCTACCCCAATCCTACTTATTTCGATCTGGTTAACTTTAATTATTTCGCGACGAATCCAGCGGAGCGGCTGGTGGTTTTAACGACCCGGAAGATTGTTCCGGATACGCGTTCTTTGAAGGCTTTCCAGACCAAAAAATGGGAAGTGGGCTTCGACTGGAATCGGTCCCGACAACAACTGCAGCTCACGTATTTTCGGGAAACCACGGACCATGCCTTCCGAATCGCCCGGGATTTGATGCCCTTATTGTACGGCCGTTACGAAGCCCAGTCTATGCCTGGGGGTGCACCGCCCGTTCTTGCAACAGAACCCTACGCGTACGAAACCTTCATGGCTCCCTACGACCGTCCGCAGGCGGATGTATTCATTCGGAATCAAGGCCTTGAGTTTACCTGGGAGCGTAATTTAAGTGCGAATCAACGCACGTCACTCAACCTCACCGGAGCCTGGATTCGGACCAAAACTGGAACCGAAGGGCTGGTGCCCGACAGCGATCGAGCCATTTTTAGTAGTCAGCGGCAGGATCGTATTGCAATGTATCAGCCGAATGTTTCGGTTAGTGAACGTCTCAATACGAGTCTTCGGCTCATCTACCGCATTCCTTCGCTGCAACTCGTTGCCTCGGCTCTGGTGCAAACGGTATGGCTGGAGAAAAACCGCTATACGCAGCGGGACAGTCTGGCCTCTGGTTACCTGACTACAACCGGTCAGCAGGTCTTACTAACCCGGCAACAGGCTACCTCCGCCGAATACGCCTCCTTACGCCGGGGCGTTAATCCTGCCGAACTATCGTGGCAGACGCGTCCTCCGCTCTGGTTATTCAACTTCCGATTGACCAAAGAATGGCAGAGAGGCAGTGGCTTCGCTTTCTACGTCAATAACGTCTTCTCCAGTAAACCCACTTACTACGACATCGTCCGGCGATATCCTGTACAACGGAGTCAGCCGACCCTGTTTTTTGGTGTAGAGCTTTTTTATTCCCTGTAAATCAATTGTTCCATCAATTTCTCTGTACTCATGATTCAACTATTCTATTCCCATTTTCGTTTATCATGCCTGCTGCTAAGTTTAGGGTTTCTGCTTGTTTCCTGCCGCGACAAAGACGTCGTCGAAGCCCTTCCGGTGACCGTAACGGTGTCGTACCCGAGCACCTACGCCGTTAAAGCCGGAGCGGGGATTACCGTAACCCTGGAAAGTACTACGGGTGGTGAGAAGCTTCCAGCCCAGACCACCGATGCCAACGGGACCGTTCGCTTTCCCAGTGTACTGCCCGGAACGTATACCGTTTCTGCTACCCAGGCCTTATCCGCTACCGACGCGGAACGAATTACCAACGTTTTCAGGCAAGCCCTGACGCTGAATGCCGTTCAGCGTTCGGTTTCGATTACGGCTTCCTCGAATCAAACGATTTCCCTGGAGCTGGCGGGAGCTCCGGCGGGAACACTGCTCATCAAGGAAGTATACTATACCGCTTCCAAAACGCCGAACAATGGCAATTACTTTTCAGATCAGTTTGTTGAAATTTACAACAACTCCGACTCAACCATTGCTCTGGATGGCCTGTGCATTGCGGATGTGTACGGAGTATCCGGTCAGATTAATCCCAATTCAACGCCCACGGATTTTAAAGACGATACCCGCCATGTGTACCTAAATAGCGTATGGCGTATTCCGGGTACGGGCCGTCAGCATTTACTCGAACCCGGCAAGAGTATCCTTATTGCTCAGGATGGCATTAACCATCAGACTGATCCGGCGGGGAACCCCAACAGTCCGGTTAATCTGGCAAACGCCGATTGGGAAACCTATAATCAACGCCCTGACAATCGGGATACAGATTCTCCCTCGGTACCTAACCTGGAACGGGTCTATTTCACCGGCGGCTTCGACTGGCTTTTACCCGTTTTTGGACCCGGCCTGGTGATTTTCAGAACGTCCGATTTCAATACGCTTGAGAAAGTGGCCATTCCTTCGGCGGCTTCGTTGGAACCCCGCATTAAACTGCCCATCGGGCAAATCATTGACGCGTTTGAGGGCTTACAGGATGCGAACAGTGGAGCATTCAAACGCATTCCGGCCAGCGTCGATGCCGGCTTTGTGTTTGCCAGCGGCACGTATACCAGCGAGAGTTTTCGTCGCAAAACGGCTACCACGCTCAACGGTCGCCGGGTTTTACAGGATTTGAACAATTCGGGGAGTGATTTCGAAAAGTTAAGTAAACCCACGCCCCGCTCCTTTCAATGAAACCCTGCTATCTGATCGGATTGCTGGGCTGGCTGGCCGGGTTCCCGGCTCTGGCCCAGCTATCCGATTCGTCTTTGTACGTTCGCAATCGATTCCTTGTTCCCGTAAATACCTGGAGTCAGGCCCGTAATCCGGCGGGCCTGCTCGAAGTACCCATGCCTGATTACAGCCGGACGGGCCTGCACGTCTTACGACAAGCTGGGGCGTATCGTCGTCCCCAGCAGGCGGGCGAAAACCGGCAGGCGGGTTTTCACAGTGAAGGACTCAAGCGACTGAATAACTGGCGACTACAGGGTTCTTTTGATTATCAGAAACACGAAGATCGGGATCAACGCTGGGGCAATACGGCTAATCCGCTGAGTGGCAACCCTTTTGTCTGGGCTGATGAATTTGGCGGGGACTGGCAACGGGATCACATTCACCTGCAACTGGCCGCCGCCTATCCACTGACAGCCCGATGGCGTCTGGGTTTGCTTACGCAGTATCAGGTGGGACAGGGAGCCCGGTTGAATACTCCCAAGCCCTTTTATCGTTTTCGTACGATTGCCTTGCGTCCGGGCGTCCAGTGGGCCCTAGCTAACCAGACCTGGATTGGGGGCTGGATGGAGTATCAATCCAGTCGGGAAGAAAATCAGGTGGGGTATTATTCGTCCCAAAACCCGCAATTGTACCGGCTCAGGGGTTATGGCAGTTTTGACCGCTCCAGTGTCGTCACCTCCGACTTACTTACCACGGGTAATGCCTGGAGCGGGGGCCTGCAAGTGGGCAAACACCTAACCCGCACGCGTACGCTACTGGTAAGCGTTACGCTCCATCAGCTTGAGGAACAGGGAGTGGAAGGCATTTCGACCACCCGTTGGAATGGACGCTACACGCAGCGAAAAGGGACCGTCTTAGCCGAACTGGAACGGCGTGCGATGAACCAGTTACAACGCTTTTCCCTCTCAGGAACCTATCAATCCGGGGATGGGGAAGATCCCATTTTTCAGGCCATTAACGTACAAACCTCTCATCAGAACCTCGGCCTTACCTGGACCAGGCAAGGGCAGCATGGTTTGAAAAGCCGACAGTTTCAAGGCAAAATTTTTTATCAGGGACAATCCATTCAGAACATTCTGAATCAAACTTCCTGGGTGATTGATCAGCTGGAAGCCGGAGGCCGGGTCATTTTTCGAAGGCCGGTTTCTTCTCGCTGGTCTTTCTTCACGGAATCTGATCTGACGGGTTTCTACACTCTTGCTTCCCAGTATCAAGCCCTACGCCCTACGGAACTGACTTCCCTACTGGTAACGCCGGATTTTCACCACCTCGGTGCCCATCGAGCCGAACTGGAGACGGAATTAGGGCTGGATCATCGGCTGCGAAAAGGCTTTCTGCGAATCAGCGGGCGAGTATGGTTTCAACAACCCCTAAGTTCAACCGCTTCGGGACATCGACTACTGACCAGCTTAACCCTCCAATTTTTTAACTACGCTCAATGAAACACGCTCTTATCTATACGTTTCTTTTGATGGCCTTGTTGCTGGCTTGTCAACGGATGCCTTCCACTTCGGCTCGTCAGGCCCCACTTCTTTTTGCGGGTTACGAAGCGTTGAACCCCTCCGAGAAAAGATGGGCCGATAGTCTGCTCCACTACGCTCTCGACCACGAAGCCCTGTATACGCTGGCCGACACGCTTAAACCCATTAGTACGGTCAAGTCTTTTGCCTTTACAGTGGAAGACAGTACACTTTCGGAAGGGACGGCCGAAGTAGCTCTGAATCAGGCGGCTCTGGATTCCGTTCGCAGCTTGCAGCGGATACTCAAGGCTCTAAGTGGGCCGGAACTTGAATTTGTTCTGATGCCCTTTCATCAGTTGTACGAACGGCATCGACGCTATCTGGATGTGGTCGTGTGCAGACGATCCGTATTGGACCGGAAACTTCGACAGTATGCTCCCTTCTTTGGGCAGTGGGGTTTAACGGAAGGAGCTTCGGCAGGTATGGTGGTTTTGCTCACGGAGTATGAAGCTCCGCACGATCGTTACCGGGCCTATGGTTACCTGTTCGGCTATCCCAAACATGCGGTTGACTTTTTTGTACAAGCCAGTCAGCAGCAAAAGAAAACCAGTCAGTTTGTCAAGCGTGATTTCTTTCATATTCCTACGCACAATGCCAAACAGGGCTATTTTACATACGCGGTTCCTAAAGGCTACCGGGCCGCAGCCATCGATTCAGTTATTTATCAACGAGCTATGCATACATTAAACCGCTATCGAAAGCAACGTATGCACTATGTAACCCCTCAGGGTTTGAAAGCGATTGATTTACTAAGAGCCTGGTAATAGTCGTTTGTTTTTAAAAGGAAAGAACCATTCAACAGGAGCGGTTCTTTCCTTTTTATGAACATAGCGTAAGTTTTAATACGTAATCGTTGACTGACCTGCCATTCCTTTAACGTGTTAGTAGGTTTACTTTATGATTTAGTCCTATGATACAAAAATTTGAATTCGAGAAGCCTAACCGGCTGACTCCCCCTTTATTTACCCACTAATCAAAGAAGCGTTTGTCGATCATCCCCACAGTGATCACGCTGAACCGTTGATTGTAGAACGGCTTAGATAAACAGCCCGCTTACCTCTTCACTGGTCACAGAGTCTCAAACCGAACTCGTTGGCTATGTCGCTTTTTCTCCCATTACGATTGATAGCCAGTATACCTAAGATAGCCAGCACGGGTAAGCAACGACGATCTTATTACACTAAACGCTTGCATTGCAGAAAAGCAATTTTTAACATTCTGTCTCACCTAACTGGGGTATTTTTAAACACTGCTTCCGGGAGTAACTTTAAAAAGGGCAATTTAGCAACCTTGACATTTGTCTTACCTCTTTTATTACCTAACATCTAATGGGTTATAGAACCATTGCCTTTACTTATAAAGATCAAATAAATTTTAAAATACTTATGAAATCTGCTTTGCCATCAATCTAAAACCAAAATTCCCTGATACGATACTATCAGGGAATTTTGATATAAAAATAAACATACTTTCATCATTACATTTCGCTGGTAAAACGCTCGTAGATGGTTGTAATGATCACTTCCCTGACCCCCTGTTTTGTATAGAGCCTACGTTTATTTGTCAATCGAATTCGATCTTTTGCTTCTATAAAGGCTGATTCAGGCTTAACCCAACGCACTGGATGTGCTTGCTCGTTAGGTGTAATTATGATCTGACTCAAATCATCAGCGAAAGAGAACCTGTAGCCAGAACCCTGCTGATTGTAATGAACACTATACTTCTGGTTATAGCTCAGCGTATCAGCACCATTCCAATCTGGATTAGTCCCGGTATACGTGTACACATATTGTTCTGGCCAAAATTGCGTGAATAAGAAGACAGCTTTATCAACGTTTTTAACTCTGATTTCCAGAAAGTTACCGTAGTTATTTAATTCGCCTATTTCCTGAAGCAAATTACTGGAAGAGATCCCGTCAAAATTAGCGTCAACGGACTCACTACTAGTGGCACTGATGATCTTGTATTTCCCATGGAAACGCTGGTAAAGCAATTCTACTTCATTTTTGGGTTGAATAGATTCTTTTTTCTGACAACTAAGGGTGAACAGAAGCAATACTAGTAGTACAATCGAAGTTGTTTTCATAGGTTAAAGTTTAACTGCTGCAATTTAGTGTATAATCTTTGCTACTTTATGGGTATTGATCCTATCTCTGTTTGTTTACTTTAACGTACCGGTATTTACGCAACGAAGTAGAGATGTCTGAATCATGAATCGATAACGGATTCGTATTCATTTTAGCTTTAATGATTACTGCAACCTTAGCTTTATGAAACGATTAGTCTTCATTCTTAGCTGCTTCTTACTCTTCTATCCTGTCTTCGCTCAGCAGGAAACCACGCATTGGTATTACGGCCGTAATGTCGGCTTAAGCTTCCGTAATTTTCCACCAACTCCTCTGTTTGATGGAGCATCGAGTAGCCCGGAAGCCATTGCCGTTACTTCACACCGGCAAAGTGGCGATCTACTTTTTTATTCAGACGGCGTGACCGTTTGGAACCGTCAGCATCAGGTCATGCCGCATGGCAAAGACTTGCTCGGGTTTCAAACGTCTACGCAGGGGGCATTAATTGTACCTTCCGTAACGGATGAACAGGTGTACTATCTCTTTACCCTCACCTGTCCCCGCTACGACATTTACAAAACACCCGGTTTGTATTACAGCCTGGTAGACATGAGGCTAGATGGTGGGAAAGGAGATGTCTTGGCGACTAATAAAAACATCCAATTGCTGCCACAGGTAACCGAAAAGTTAACTGCGGTCCGGCACACGAATGGCAGGGATTACTGGGTGATTACCCACGGTTACGACAATGACCTGTTTTATGTTTTCCTGCTAAATGATCAGGGGATTTCCGCTCCGCAAACTTTTCAAATTGGTACCATTCATAATGACATGACTCCGCAATTGACGGAGGCCGCAGGTTACTTAAAAGCTTCTCCGAATGGTAAAATGCTGGCCTGTGCCGTGTACAATGAGCTAGAGAGCCGTCCGTTCGAATTATACGATTTTGATGCCAGTACTGGAAAAATCGCTAATTATCGAAGCCTGGGATCTTTTTTTGATCAGTACGGCGTATCCTTTTCGCCAGATAACTCTAAATTATATCTGACGGTTAATAGTCAGCGTGTACCTGCCACTACTGAAACGCTTGTCCAATTTGACCTGTCCCTGGTGCAGACTGACGGCACTTTTCCTTCTACCTACCTTTCGTATCCGGTAGTTATAGGGCAGAACCCCGTGGCAGGCGAGGAAAATCCGAATCAGGAGAGACCTATTGGCCTGACCTGGGCCTTGCAGTTAGGACTAGACGGTAAACTTTATACGTCTAGTCCTTACGTAATCAACCGACCGAATGAAAAAGCAGAAGCTTGTCAAATTAGTACCTTAGAGCCACAACTAAGGGATCGGCCGAACAGGGGATTCCAATACGGCTTACCTAATTTCCTGCAGGAATCCTTTGCGAACTTGCCAGCGATAGATGGCCTGGGAGAAAACTGTACGATTGAGCAGGTATTCAGGATTGGTCCCAATCCTTCGGCGGGCCCGGTTATTATTGAGATGCAGGAGCGTTGCCGAAACCCCTATGGTTTGAAAGTCTACACCGTGCTGGGTCAGGTAGTTTACCATCAAATGAATGTGACAGCGTTAAGTCATGAGCTGGTCTTGACTTCCTTACCAGCCGGGTTGTATTTGGTAGAAATCCAATACAACCAGCAACGTAAGATTTATAAACTGGTTAAACGTTAGTTATTTCATTTACGATAACGATTTACTAACGATCCTTCCTGAAAGCTCATCCGAAATCTCTGCCAGGGCTGGTTTGACAATTGAGCAATTACCGTTCTTTGTTCCAGGGAACTTCATCGATACTAATCTTCATCACCTTGTGCAAACGACTCTTCGAGAAAATGAAGCACTTTACCTACCGTAGATTTTTTTCAATGTCCTCAGTAACATAAGCCTTTCAGAGCAGATTCTGGTTGTTATACCAGACTTATCACCGGAGCTAATCATCACAGGTTAAAAACTAAAGCATCCTGAAGAAGAAGAGCTGATTTGACGGATTAGCTCTTCTCTTCAGGATGCTTTAGAATTATACCTAACGAACCATTAATTTACTCAAGGGATCTGATTTTAAGGCCTTTAAATAGACCGCTACCATCCTTTGTAAACAGTTCAATCTTTCCGTTGGTCTTTTCCGGGAACACCAGCTCCGTTAGTACGGCTTCTCCGTCATTCACATACACTTCCAGCACCGAAGCATCGGCAATGATGCGTACCTTCACTGCTCCGTTCTGCAGCGTTACGGGAGCTTCTTCTACGCTGGGGAAACGCTGGTTGAAAGCCACCTTTCCCGATGTGCGGCGGTCCAGGTGTATGTTCCCCCTTTCGTAGGATAACACCGTTTCTTCGGAGCCATTTTTGTAAAGGCGGATGCCCTGAGTCTGAGACTGGCCCGGTACCAGCGTCACTTCCAGTTCAAACGGCGAGCGATTTCTACCGGTATCCCCTGACTGGCATTGTTCAGGGAAAGCGACTTCTGCTGGTAGCGTACCTGCTTTCGTAAGCCGGAAAGTTTAGGCTGCTGAATTAACATAAGCCCTTCACTGGTCCGCTTCAGGGCTATTTCCCGGGGCAGTGACATGGCACCCTTGAATGGTTCGGTCGGCAGATCATTGGCGTATTCCCAGTTATTGATCCAGCCTATCATCACGGGTTGTTTCGCTGAAGCCGGCAGGTGGTTGTACGGAATGGCTGCGTAATAATCCTTTCCGTAGTCCACGACATTTCCCCATTCAGGTGAAGCAGGCCTGGGATTTTCTTTATCGAGCGTAAAGTTGGTACCATCAAAATCGCCCACAAAGTACTGCATCCCCACGTAGCCTTTCTGGCGATGTCCCGAAGAAATGAATAATACCCAGCGGCTTTTACCCGGCTCATTGAGAATTGGGACCTGAATCAGCGAAGGACATTCCCAGATTTTGCTTTGATCCCCCTGTTTGCCAAACCGACTCATCTGCTTCCAGGATTTCAGGTCTTTCGACTCAAAAAACAGCACGCTGTACTCATCCGGTTTAACGGCGGCCATAACCCATTTTTTTTGGGGTTCGTACCAAAATACATTAGGATCCCGAAACTCATTCGTGTTCAGTTCCAGTACCGGATTCTTCGCATACTGCTGCCAGGTACGGCCCTTGTCCGCACTGTAGGCTAAACTCTGATGCTGGGCCAAAGCCTTGCCTTTCTCATCGACGTGCGAGGTATAAATGGCGACCATGCAATCTTTTGTACCCGTCGGGCAAAGCTTACTGGTGTTGCCATAGTCGATGACAGCACTCCCCGAAAAGATCATGGTTACACTTTTTCCGTCCGGGTTGGCAAACTCGTTGAGTGCTACGGGCAGTTCGTTCCAGTGCAGCAAATCCTTACTCACGGCGTGTCCCCAGCTCATGTGCCCCCAGCGATTACCCTGGGGATTGTACTGGTAAAACAGGTGATATTCGCCGTCATAGTACACCAGTCCATTGGGATCATTGATCCAGTTCTTTTGAGGAGTAAAGTGAAAGGCCGGGCGGTACTTTTCGGTGGAAGTAGCGAGAGCCGGACTCTGGGCCTGCACGCTGGAATCCATTATGATCAATGCGGCAGCAAGGGCCGATACTAGATAACTTTTCATAGTAAGTAGGGGTACAACCCCCGTTAGTTCGGTAAAGATAAAATAGCAAAGACTCCAGAATTACCAGCCCGGGTTTTGCTGGTACAAATTAGCCGTGTAGTTAATCTGATTTAAAGGGATGGGTAGATACTCATCCCTGTTTTTGGTGAAACGGGCTTCTTTCAGGTATTCCCGCTTGATTTTTTCCTGGGTGAAATAGGTATTCAGGTATTCAGCCGCGATTCCCCACCGAACCAAATCAAAAAATCGGTTTCCTTCCATGGCAAACTCCAGTCGTCTTTCCCAACGCAGAGCCTGTCGGGCGAAAGCCTGATTCCAGGTACAGTTCACACCGGGCTGATACGTTTCCAACTTGTAGGAAGAAACAGCCTTCCCTGCCTTATCCTTCAGCAGAGCCGTACTTTGCTTCGCCCGCTGCCGAATCTGATTAATGAGAGGCAAGGCTTCACTTTCCCGACCGAGTTCAATCAACGCTTCTGCTTTCCACAAGAGCACATCGGCGTATCGGAGCAGAATATTGTTTTTGGCACTTCCCATAAACGGCGGTACTTTCTGAAAACCCGGACTGTCGTACGCTACCGTTTCTTTCATCGAAGCATACGAACCGTAAATGTCCGGAGCCCGTGCCCAGCTGGCCTGATAAATAAAGTCGGGCTTGTACTTGTAGGGATGGCCCGGAATCGCTACCGTATGGTCCAGCCGCGGATCGAACGTATGTTGCTGAAAATCGCTCAATTCCTTGACGTCTTTCTGATTGAACGTATCGAACAGGGGTAAGCCCTGCGAATCCGTTTGAAAGGCATTGACCAGATTTTGACTGGGCTGATGAAACCCACAGCATCCGTACTCGGAATTCATGGGATAACTCAAGGCACTGCTCCAGTCCAGCCGACCTTTGGGCGTTCCATCATTTTTGGAACGCTGGATGGCGAAAATCGACTCGGTACCGTTATCGTACTCATACAGGAAATTCTTGCTGAAGTCATCAAACAAACCGTATCGGCCGGAAGTGATTACGGCGTCGGTAAGCGTCACCACTTCCGTTAGCTTGGCTTGGTTAATGCCCGTCACGTTATGGTTCACATCCTGCTGATAGGCCTGATACAGTAACACTTTCGCCAGGTAAGCTTTGGCGGCGATCTGATCGGCCCGTCCTTTTTCGGGTTGCGTTACGGGTAAGTTTTCCGACCCAAACCGGAAATCATCGGCAATCTTGTTCCAGCTTTCTTCATTGGATAAGGTAACGTTGGAAATCTTACCGTACTCCTCAGTCGGCACACTCTCATCAATGTAGGGAATATTCTTGAACAGGATTTTCAGATCAAAATAGGAATGGCCCCTCAAAAAACGCATTTCGGCCTGACGTACTTTTTTGTTTGGGAAAGCCTCCTCACTCATCGCATTGAGGCGTCTCAACGCATCATTTGCCCGGGAGATGGATACGTATAAGCGATACCAGATCACATCGCTCTCGCCTAAATCGGGCCGGATGTAGGAAAAGGTTTCGTAAAAATGGAAGGCACTGATGTCGGCCGTACCCGCCCCACCCTTATAGGCATCCCCTGAACGCAGGTTCCCGTAGGGCCACAGGGTGAAGGGTGCGGTGTAATGGTCATTGCCGATGGCTGCGTAGGCAGCCGTGCATAATTTTTCAATGTTCTCCGGGGTATTGAGTGCATCGCCATCGATCACGGCATTAGGAGCAACGTCTAAGGCTCGCTGGCAACTATTTCCGGCTACGATCAGGAGCGTAGCCAGTAAAAGGCGTGTTAGTTTCATAACGGATTTCGAGGTTAAAAGGATAGATTAAGTCCCAGCGTATACACCGCCGGGATGGGATAGGTCGCATTCGGAGTTTCGGGATCTACTCCCGTGTAGGCGGAGTTGCCGGTTTTCTTGCGAAGCGTCAAAACATTTTGAGCCTGTACATACAACCGGGCCTGCTGCATGCGATACCGCTTGAGAAGCGTGGCCGGAATGGTATAGCCGATCTGTACGTTTCGGAGTTTCAGATACGAGCCCTGTTCGACAAAATAGGAAGACCCCCGTTGTTCGTTGTTCTTATCCGTCAGCGTCAGGGCCGGTATCGTGGACGTAGGATTGTCGGGCGACCAGGCATCCAGCGTACGTTCTCCCCAGTTGACGCCCGAAGCCAGCGAAGCAAAGTCCGTCAGGAGCTTATTATCATTGTAAACATCCGCCCGTTGTAGGCCCTGGAAGAAAAGCACTACATCAATTCCCTTAAAGGAAAAATCAGCGTTCAGTCCGTACATGAATTTCGGATTACTGTTACCGATCCAGGTCCGATCTCTGTCATCTACTACGCCATCCCCGTTCAGGTCTTTGTAACGAATGCGGCCCACCCCCTTTCCGATCTGGGTCGCGTAGGAATCTACCTGCTCCTGGGTTTGAAAAATTCCGTCGGCGACGTAGCCATAAATAGAATTAATCGATCTTCCCAGAATGGTAACATCCCGACCATTACCGCCGTAGGAGTTTACGACTTCCCGGGGCAGGTAGGTCACTTTATTTTGGTAGGAAGAAATATTACCTGACAAGTTAAAGTTGACCTTGTTGGCAATTTTCCCCTGATACCCGAGTTGCAGCTCAATGCCGGAGTTTTCCATGGAAGCTCCGTTTACCCACTGGTTCCCTCCTTCGCCCACGACGCCCAGGTAAGGCGGACTGACGAGAATATCTTTCGTTTTCTTCACAAAATAATCGACTGATCCGGTAAGCTTGTACTCGAATAAGCTGAAGTCAATCCCGTAATTGGTTTGGGTCGTGGATTCCCATTTCAGTTTATCATTTCCTTGCTGAATGAGTCGGTACCCGGAAGGGAGGCTGCCCGTATTGGCTCCCGTTAGGTCGTAAGCGGTTCCGATGTCAAAATCCCAGGTTGGGTCAATGCCGTAGTTAGACTCGTACAGGCGATAAATGGCGTTGTTGGCAAAATCCTGATTTCCGGTAACTCCCCAGCCAAAGCGTAACTTCAAATCGGAAATGGCGGATAGTTTGTCCTTGATAAAATGCTCTTCGCTCACTCGCCATCCCAGCGAAAACGCCGGAAAGGTACCGTATCGCTGGTCGCTTCCGAAGCGGGAAGAGCCATCCCGCCGAACGGTTACTGAAGCCAGATAGCGGTCCGCCAGGGCGTAATTGACCTTGCCAAAGAAAGACATGAGTCCGTAACCGAAGGCCGTGCCGCCGTTGTCTTTATTAGCCGAACCGGCATCCAGGTACATGTATTCGGGCGTTTGCAAAGCAAAACCCTGGCGACTGGCCCAGAAGCTCTGGTTATTATAACGAATCCGTTCTGTACCCGCTAAAAAGTCAAGACGGTGCTTGTTACGCTCCAAACTATACGTCAACGTATTCTGCCAAACCCAGTTTCCATAAAAATTTTCCGAATTCGTCGCCCGGTTCATCGGGTCGGATAAAAATCCTGACGTATAGTCTTTGTAAAGCACTCGCTGACTAGCGATCGTATAATCCACACCAATACTGGTACGAAGCTGAAGTTTGGGCAGGATTTCCAGGTCAGCGTATACATTCCCAAATAGGCGACCCGCGTACGACTTGTTCTGCTGGTTGTCAGCGATGAGGCGTACCGGGTTCTGCCGATCACTCATACTGGCCACGGGTCCACCCCAGCCACCCGTAAGCGTACGAACGGGTACGATGGATTGCTGGATCAAGGCCATGTTCATGATCTCTCCTTCGGGCAGTAAAGTTTGTCTCGTTTTCGCGAAAGTCAGGTTTTCACCCACCTTGAGTTTCCCCTGTAAGAAATTATAATCTGAATTAAGTCGAAGCGTGAGGCGGTTCAGATTCGTTTTCCTGATGATGCCGTCATGATCCAGGTAATTGAGTGAAAAAAGCATCGTTCCCTTTTCTCCACCATTCGAGAAGTTCAGGTTATACGACTGCATCAATCCCGTTTGAGAAATTTCGTCAAACCAGCGTGTATTAGCTGGCCGCATGGTTTGAGCGGCGTCAATAAACTCCGGATAGCTTACGCCGTCCAGGACGGGTTTTCCCTGAGCGTCCAAATGCGAGTTAAATTGGTACAGGGGGCTGGAGGGCGTAACGCCGTCATTGACCGCCGCTTGCCAGTATACGCGGGCCCGCTGCTCCGTGTTCAATACCTTGAGTTTGGATTGGTACCGTTGAAACGACCAGAATGAACTAAAGTCAATGCGACTAAAACCGGCTTTCGCCCGTTTGGTGGTGACGATGATCACGCCATTTCCCGCCCGTGACCCATAGATACTAGCGGCTGAGGCATCTTTCAGTACCTGAATGGATTCAATATCATTTTGATTGATCGATTGAAGCCCTTCCTTGGTAGGAATTCCGTCAATGACGTACAAAGGATCGTTATTGTTGAGCGTTCCCTGGCCCCTGATACGTACACTCGCGGTGGCTCCGGGCGAGCCACTCGTCGTGACCTGCATGCCCGCCACGCGTCCCTGTAGATTTTTGATGGGGTCAGCCGTTGGAATATCTTTAATGTCGCTCAGTTTAACCACCGAAACGGCACCCGTCAGGTCGGCCTTGCGTTCGGCTTTATAACCCGTGACGACGACTTCATCCAGCTTTTTCAAATCTTCCTCAAGGATCATATCAAGGACACTGGAATTACCCAGGGCGGCTTCCTGAGAAACCATGCCTATGAACGAAAAAAGCAAGGTTGCCCCCGGCGAAACCCGTAGTGTATACTCGCCTTTTTCGTTCGTGGTGGTGCCATTGGTGGTGCCTTTTTCCAAAACCGTTACTCCAGGGATCGGTTGAGCATCGGTCTTTGACGTGATTTTTCCGGAAATGGGTAATTTATCCTGGGCCATGGTAGCCCCCATCGTACTGACTAGCAGTACGAGCCATAAAAAGTGTTTCATACAGGTTTTAGAGAAAGTGTTAAGGTTATACCATCTGCATAAAGGATTCAACCGTGGTGTGGGAAAGGGTCGGCGTAGCTCCGTGCTGCGTAGCTACGTAAGAGCCCGTGGCACAGGCAAAATCAAGGGCGGCCTGAGTCGATGGGTTGACTTGTAACTGGTACAATAAGGCCGCCAGAAAGGAATCTCCGCTGCCAATGGTATCCTGTACCTCCACGTGGACGCCCTGACTTTCGTAAAAGAGATCGTTGTGTAAGAGGCAGGCTCCGTTCTCACCCCGCGTCACACACACCGTACGTAAATTGTACCGTTCGGCCAAATGCCGCATGGCCGTTTCGGGTTCGCCCGGATACTCATACCAGGAAGTCACTTCGGCTAATTCATGGTGGTTCATTTTAACGATGTCAGCCTTTTCGATCAAATGCTCCACGATCGCTCGCGTATAATGCGGGGGACGCAGGTTAATATCAAATACTTTGCAGTTCGCTTCTTCGAGTAATTGGTAAAGGGTTTCCCGACTCCGGGCACTGCGGGCTCCCAAACTCCCGTATACGAAGAGGTTCGCTTCTTTTACCCACTCCGATACCGTTGAATCATAACTGATGTAATCCCAGGCTACGGGTTGCACAATTTGGTAGGTGACTTCACTTCGGTTGCTGACATTGGCTTTTACTACGCCCGTCAGGTGCGTCTTGCCGCGTTGAACCGATGAGGTTTCAATCCCCTTTTCCTCCATGAAAGCCAGTAATTCGTGACCCAGCTCATCTTCCCCTACCCGACTGATCAGTTTCACGTTGAAACCTAGCTGGTGGGCGTGAACGGCTACGTTAAACGGAGCTCCGCCCGCTTGCCGTCCCGTGGGTAATATGTCCCAGAGTACTTCTCCGAAACAAACCATTGTAAGTGTAGAGTCCATATGGATAGGTGTTGCCTAGAAACGAAAAACCGTTTCTTTTTGAAGATTAATGAATGACCAGAGTTCGATCCGTCTGTTCCAGACTAGTCCCTTTGGTTTCGGGCATAATACGCCAGACAAACAGCAGTTGCAGACCCATCATGACGGCAAAAAAGGAAAAGGTATGTCCGCCGCCGATCTTCTCGGACAAATACGGAAAGGTAAAGGCAATCAGGGCCGCCATGAACCAGTGCGTGAAGCTTCCCAGAGCCTGACCTTTCGCCCGGATACTGTTGGGGAAAATCTCAGAAATGAATACCCAAATAACGGCTCCCTGCGAAAAAGCGAAGAAGGCAATGTAAACGAACAGGTAATACGGAACCGCATCAAACTGCTGCGTATAAAACGCCCGGGCTACCAGAATCAGCGTACCAATGACGCCAAAGGAACCAATGAGCATGAGGGTACGGCGGCCAAACCGATCGATGAAATTCATGGCCAGTAGCGTGAAGCAAAAGTTCACCAGCCCAATGCCCGTCGTCGAAAGCAGGGAAGCTCCTTTTTCAAAACCGGCCATTTCAAAGATGCGGGGGGCGTAGTAGATGATCGCGTTGATCCCCGAAACCTGGTTGAAGAAAGCAAACACCAGGGCTAGCACCACCGGGAAACGATTGGGTTTCGCCCATAGTCCATCGGCCTGGTGTTCCTGACTGGATTGTCCAATCAGAATGGCCTGCACATCCTGCTCATACGCGTCCGGATTGATGATTTGTAAGATCTGACGGGCCTGATCTACCTCACCTCGCTTCGTAATCAACCAGCGGGGGCTTTCGGGAACGCCCAGTAATAAAAGCAGGAACAACAAGGAAGGAACGGCCTGTACGCCAAGCATCCATCGCCAGGCGTTGTCACCAATGCCTTCAAAGGCGTAATTGGATAAATAAGCAATGAGAATGCCTAATACGACATTCGTCTGAAAAAGAGCCACCATACGTCCCCGGGATTTGGCCGGCGAAATTTCCGATATATACAGCGGAGCCGTAACCGAGGAAGCCCCTACGCCTAAACCTCCCAGAAAACGAAAGAATAAAAAGGGAATCCAGGTCGGAGATAACGCAGCCCCTAGTGATGAAATCAAGTAAAGGGCAGCTACGCCGATCAAGGTTTTACGCCTGCCTATTCGATCGGAAGGGATACCGCCCAGTAAGGCTCCGAGGACGGTCCCGATCAGAGCAATGGAAACGGTCAGCCCGTGTTCAAAAACGTTCAGGTTCCAGAGTACCTGAATGGCTCGCTCCGCACCCGAGATTACCGCGGTATCAAAGCCGAAGAGAAAGCCTCCCAATGCAATGACAATCGACCAGAGAAATACTTTTTTCATAGAGGAATTTTTCCTCAAAACTGGCCTGAATATCCCTTGCGATAGTTAAATTCAATATCAAAAAAGTTAAACTTTGTTACGTGTTCAATGCGTGGAAGTAATCCGCTCTGAATCAGGTCAATTGTACTTTTAAAATTTAAAATTGCACTCGTTTAGCTTTAACTGAGGTTACATCTGTTTAACTCATGTTACATCATGACTTACGCTGGTTCAAATTTTTAAAGTCGGAAGGTGAAATATTGTACTTTCCTTTGAAGGCCGTTGAAAAATACGTAGGTGATGAGAAGCCGACCTGATACGCTACCTCAGCAATACTGATGGATTGAGTCGCTAATAATTCGCGGGCCTGGGTCAGTCGAAGGCTTTGAATAAAGTCCGTCACACCACAGTCTAACAACGCCTTTACTTTTCGATAGAGCTGTACCCGGGAAAGGCCCATTTCCCGGGCTAACTCTTCCACACTTAAATCAGATCGCGTCATATTCTTTTCAACCAGGGCCGTCAATTCCTGAATAAACTTCCGATCGTTTGCCTGAGAAATAGGTACGGATGTATCGATGGCTAATTCCCGCCTGAAATGTTCCCGAACCAACTGTCGATTCTTCAAAAGCGTTTTGAGGCTTTCAAGCAGAAAAGCCGGATCAAATGGCTTAGTCAGGTATAAGTCGGCCCCCGACTGCACGCCCTCTACCTGGTGCTCCTGAGCGGTGCGGGCCGTTAACAGAATGACGGGAATATGAGACGTTCGCCAGTCCTGCTTCAAGGCCTCCACTAACTGAGTACCCAGTGTTCCCGGCAGCATTACGTCAGAAATGATCACATCGGGTAGCGTATCAAAGGCCAGCCGCAGACCAGCCGTACCGTCGGCGGCTTCCATAATTTGATAATAGGGTTTCAGCTTTCGGGTCAGAAAGGCCCGAAGCTCCGTATTATCTTCGATCACCAGCACCGTAGCTGCTTCGGCATTCACACGGGTATCAGCCTCCGAAGGGACTTCCGTTAACCAGTCGTGCTGATTCGGCGGGCTCTTCGGTAGCAGACTCACTTCGCCCAGAATGGGTTTAGTCGAAGGAAGGCAAATCTCAAAACTGCTTCCCTGATTCGGGCGGCTCCGAACGGTGATGGTGCCATTATGAAGCTGAATAAGTTCTCTGGCTAACGCCAGTCCAATGCCCGAGCCACCGGTTCCTGCGGTAGTACCCTGGTAAAACCATTCAAATACGTGCTTTTGCTGTTCTTCCGTCATGCCATATCCATTATCTTCAATGGTCAGCCGAATGCTTTCTTTAGCATCGTCCGGTTGGAGAATGACCGTAATTTTTCCCTGATCGGGGGTAAACTTAAAGGCATTGGAAAGGACATTCACAATGACTTTATCCAGCAAATTGCCGTCAAACCAAGCTTTCATGACCGGTTCAGAAGGCAGGAAACGCAAGTCGATACCCCGCTGTCGAGCCGTTTTCTCAAACGCCTGCACTAGATTGCCCGTAAATTCAACCAGATTTGTTTCCACTACCTGAATGGGCATTTTACCTACTTCGATCTTTCGGAAATCCAGTAACTGATCCACGAGTTTAAGCAGCCAGTGAGCATTACGCTGAATGACTTCCAGATCTTTCCGCTGGGAACTGCCCGGCAGAGAGGCCGTAAGTAGCTCCTGTACTGGACTTAAAATAAGGGTTAGCGGCGTTCGTAACTCATGGGAAAAACTGGTAAAAAAGCCCAGTTTCGCTTCGGTAGATTGCCGGGCCTGTTCCGCCAAATCGGCAATTGTATTTTTCTGATTGGAGATTTCTTCGTTTTGGCCTTTGAGCTGCTGCGTAATCCGTCGATTCGAACGGAGCGAGGTATAGGCAATGCCCCCAAAGACTACGGCAGTCAACAGCGAAACACCGAGTATATAAAGAACCGTTTGCTGACTGCTGTACAGCCTGTTTTGCTGTTCTATTCGAAGCTGCTGTTGCTGAATATCCTGCCGCTGGTCAACGATTTTTTCCGTCTGCTGTTTTAAGATGTGTACATTGGTTGAGTCAATAACCATCGTACCCAGGATGTTTTCCTTGACGTACGGCTCTTTGTCCAAAATCCGGATCGCCGTACGGATCGCCTCCTCCCCGCCCGTAGGATACAACAGAGTAGCCTTAAAAATACCATCTTCAACAAACTGCAGACCTCCACTGGGGCCCGAAAGTCCGTCTACCCCCACTATCTTGATCCGCTTTTCCAGGCCCATTGCCTTGCAAACCTGATAGACGCCCAGGGCCATGCGATCGTTCTGAGCAAAGATTAAGTCAAGGTCAGGATGAGTTTTCAAAACGTCCGGCAAACGTTGAATGACGAAAGGCTGTTCCCAATCACCGTTCAGGCTAGTGACCAGCTGGATATTGGGGTAGTTTTTCAGTGTAGCGGCAAAGGCCTGATGGCGGTCACTGGCCGCCGAAGCACTGGGCGTACCCGTTACTTCTAATACCCGACCTTTTTTCTGAAGTAATTCTCCAACGTACAACCCGGCCGTATGGCCAATCTGATGATTATCTCCTCCAACGTAAGCCGTGTATAGTTTAGACGTAGTCCGGCGATCCACAATAATAACCGGAATTCCCTGATTGAAAACTTCTTCCACTACGGGCGTGATGGGTTGAGCCTCGTTGGGAGAAATAATCAGCAAATCCACATGAGCGGCTACTAATTCACGAATTTGCTGGACTTGAAGCTGACTGTTATCATGAGCGTCTTTCATGAGGAGCTTTACTTCCGGATGAAAACCAAGCTCTTTTTCCATCCCCGCGACCATGGCCTTTCGCCATTCGTCTCCGTTAGTACACTGAGCGAAGCCAATAGTAATTTTCTCCTTCTTTTCATGGGAAGAGCATCCCATCACAACAAAGAGCAGACCCCAAAGAAGGAATTTCTGAATAATAGACACGATGTTTCAAGCTGTTAATCCTACAAGATACTAAAAAAAGCGTAAGCAGGGCTGGCTCTCCAAAACCGTTACGTTTTCTTACCTGCTTACGCTACCCGCTCTCTCATCCCGTGGTTGTAGATAGACTAGTCTTCGTAGAAGGTGTAATACCCTTTTTCAGGTAAGGTATATTTTTGTAGTTTTCAGCTGGGTATAAGTACCAATAGAAACGATCTGATTTAAGGCTATTAGCTATAGGATAGGCTGAATCTTTCTTTGCTGCAGGAGATCAAAAATACCAGCATCAATAAAAGATTCTTCTCATAAAATAATTTAGACAGGTGGTAATGTGTACTATCTTGTATATGGGTTCGTTTGTAAAAGTGAATGAAGCATCACCATTTTAAGTATAGAGGCACAATTGAATAGAGAATACGAATAATTGATTAAAGCTTTTTAAATTCTAAAATAACTACTATGAAACAGCTACGATTGATTATTATGCTTGGCCTTTGCGGGTTAGCGTTCTTACAATGCAAAAAGCAACCCGTAGCTATAGATGAAGCGTTACCTGAAGAAGTTGACCCTTTGACCACAATTGATTCCGTTACTACAGGTTCGCAAAATATTAAACTCAATGGATATCAAGCCCAATGTTTTGAAAAAAATATAAGCTTACTTAATGAAAGAGAGCCCTTTACTATCAATGACCATCAGACCTATAAACGTTATTTGGGTTGTCATGATGGAGATTTGCCAGCCATCGACTTTTCTAAGCAGACATTATTGATTGCTAACATCCCACGCACCTGTATTCCTGGATTTTTGATTGAACAATCCATTGAAAGCAAGAATGGTCACCTCGATTGGAACGTAAAATTCCCACCTCCAGCTGGGTGCAACGATGGAACTTTCGTCATGAGACAAATTTGTTATCTGTATGATGGTGTAATTAATAAAGAAAACGTTACTCTCAGTATTCAAAAGTACAATTAGAACTTATAGAATTCAGAAGCTTTTAGCTATTTGTTTAGTAGATTGTTAGCAGAAATTGGACTATGTGATCGAACGAAAAAGCTTTATTAAAAAGCCGTCTTTTGTAGACTATGACTGGTAAATTGACTCGCGTTGACGCATCTATTCGTATAGAGCTAGCAGTAACGATCCGAATAAAATCCCTTCCATGAACCGCTGCATAAGACCGCGAAGAGGTAAGCCCGGAATTGATAACAGAATGCTCCCTACCAATAGGCTTGCGGCCCCTACCGCATACAGATTATAATGGAGCACGATCCATTCAGGACTGATTTGAGTCAGCCAATAGGCACCGCCCAGATACTCAACGGCTCCCCCTACATTATGCATTTGTTGTCGGCCACTACCTGATACGGGGGAACCCACGTCACAGGGAAAAAAGGCTGCCATACTATAGCCCGTTGCCATACACCCCGCTAAACCGGCTATAGGCAGCGAATCAGCGAGCATGGCCACCAGGACTAGCAGCAAGCCAACGGGTAAAAACAACCCGTAACTGACCCGGCGGCATTGGGGACTAGCCACTTCGCCCAGCTCACTAATGGTATCCCGCCAATGCGAGTAGGCCCGCTTACACCAGCCAAAATAACTTATGCCTGCCAGTAGCAGAACCATACTACTAAGAGCTAAACCAAATGTCATTTAACCAGATAGGATGTGTATAAACTGCGTTTTTTGTTATGAGTAGCACGGGGCCGTCAGCTTTAGCGGGTTGGCGTAAGCACTCTTACATATCGGCTAACTAAAAACAGCCTGTCCATGGCAAGTGAATCTAAAAATAGCTTGAAAAATGCTGATCACAGAACGATTAATATAGGCTGTCTTATCCCTGCTTCTGGCCATTAAAGGAGTCGGATAATTTTGTAAAAATCGTTCGTGGCATGTACACTTTATCAGGTATTGCAGAGATGAAGAAACGCCAAGACTCCTTAGTCAACTCACAGTATAGACACTTTAGTGACAGATAAGCAGCTGCTTTGATCTACCCAGTTCACCGGATATTTTAAATGGGCATTTCCTCTACTAAAGTCAAAACAAAAGGCTACGGTTTTGCTATCTTCAAAAGAGTTTTTCGCCTCTTTATCTGATCTATTGAAGCAGCAATCTTTGAACAAAATACGATCGATCGCAAGATGTAGCAAGCATCACAAATACGCGATGAGCGGTTTTCCTCTCAGGGCCTGCACGAACAACAGCGTAGCTAAAAGGAAGTACACCGCAGACAGGCTAATGAGTACAGAGGTGCGATGAGTTACATAATACCCCAGCAGCGGTAGAATCTGCAACGCGTGCATGCCCCAAAAGTGGGCGATTCGCAAATCTCCGTATTGTTTGCTCCAGTTGAGACCTGGCAGCCCCAGGCTTCCATCGGCGGCCCCGACGGTATGACTAAGCCGGGCTCCCATCAGTCCACCCTCAAAAGCAAAAATCACGAAGAAAAGAATACCGAGCCGGATACCCCAGAGATAAGCCGCATCAGTAACGGTATGATGCGGTCCAAAAAATAATAAACCGATGTATGCCGTCCACAAAGTTGCAATAGTGATTGCTACTCCCATGGTCGTAAACAGCAGGCTATCCAGCGTAGAACTTACATTGAAGTGAGATAATTTGCCCTGAGCCGCCTGACCGGTAATGATTACCAGTTCAATCACCATAGCGATTACCAGGATCCAGCTGTATAAATTTACCTGCGGCTTTTGGGTAAGAAGCCCGGTATACCAGCCCATGGTCCAGCAAAAAATCCAGATAGCGATGAAAAATTTAGCGGGCTTCACAAACGCATTCACGCCCAGTACCTGCCGGCTGGTCGTGAGTGACAGCGTGATACACCCAACGAAACCAATCAGGCAAAGCATTCCGAACCAGTAGAGAAGAGTGTTTCGTTCGCGAAGCGTTAGTAGAAAGGTATCCATAGTTAATAGCAGGCATAGGGCTAGCTCGCAAATTCATGTACAGAAGTACAGATGTTCAGCGTAGGAAGTTTCGGAAAAGTCAGTAGGAATTTACACCAAGATGCTCATCACTCACTAAACCTTGAAGACAACAACAAGGCGTTGAGTACTAATTATGGCATTCAGTCATAAAAGCTTTGAATTTCCCATTACCGGTTTTAAAAGCCGCATTTTCATGCCAGGTGTTAGGATTATAAAGTCTTATTTTAAAAGTAGCTTCAATCATCCATCCCTTCTGACCCTTGCGATCTGTATAGGGTTTTACAGATGAAATAGTTACCTGAGACCCTTCCTGACTCAGTTCAAAATTACACCCGTCAGAAGCACTTGCCAGCACCTCATAGTGGTCCGAAGCCGTTGGTACAGGATTATAACGACTGGTGGATACATCGAAATTACCTTCCTCCAGTTTTTGATAAAAATTAGAGTTTATAGGCTTCCTGGGAAAAAGGTTAAAGTAATTTTCAAATACTCCTGATTTCGTGTATTGACACATGAGTTCGTTACTCCTTACAGGCTTTTCAAGGATTAGCTTTTTATTAAAATTTAAAGTTATTTTCTCGTATTCTTTTAGTGGTGCTCCACTGTAAGGTTTATGGCGGAATTCAAACGTAAAGCCAATGATTGGTTCGAGTTCATCTCCGTAATGGGCGTAACGTTTGATTCTTGTTACAAACACAGTAGTATCACTAGTAAGCCATTTGGTTTTTTTACCGTCAATATCCAGGTCAATGTATTCAACGTCTTCCGGGATAACGGGTTCTGGATCATTTTTAGTGGACTTACAGGCTATGGTAAAGACCAATAAGGTAAAGAAAAGGAAGAACTGTTTCATCAGAATTTTTATCAAAGGGGGTTCCAGTGGTGAAATTAGGTACGATGTAACGAAATGTGAGCCCGTGTGTATAACTTTTGTTTTGGAAACAGCAGTAACCAGGTCGGATAGATCTAATACCAATCGTTTAATTACTATCTCTTTCCGTACAAAATGAAAAAAGCTTATCAATTTTTTAAGTTAATTTCAAAATTCAAAGGTACATAACTACGAAAAGCCGCCAGATTTCTCCAGCGGCTTTGTTGCTTGTCTTCTTCGGGTTTATCCGCGTATACTAAACATCTGCTGTGACTAACTGCACCTGTTCTAGAACTATTAAGAGTAGACGTTTCAGGTATACCCTGGGTTTTGCTGGATCCACTCATCCGCTCAATCTTCAGTGGGAGGATCCAGGGCTTCGCTGATGCCATGAGCGGATAAGCCTGCACACGTAGCAATCAGAATTGCCGTGTCCAGCTAGGCCCGTAAATACACTACTTCCCCCACCGCATCCTGATGAAGTGCATCCCCTGGTTAACGTAGCTGGATCCATCGGCTAGCGTAGCCCGGCTACCGTAGCCCGGCTAACGTAGCCCGGCTAACGTAGCCCGGTCCCTCCATTCCACGGCAATCTTCGTCATCCAGGTCCATCCGCTGACTGCCACGCTGCGAATTTCAAAGTTCAACCCCGGAAAAAGCCGGCAAACCATAGCCGCATGGCTGGAATGCGATGCCGGGTACCTCCCAGGGTATGCTGACCACTGAATGTATGGATAATCGACGGCGACATACCTTTTAGCATGGATTCATAGTCTCCCTGACCGAAGCGTTCAAAGTTTTGAAGGACGACCCTTATGACAATGCGATGGTACATAGCGTTACCGGGTACTAGATTAGAGAGCGGCTAAACGTTTTGTTTACTCTTACTTGTCTTATCAACCCTTGCGTTCGTTGACTAGCTCACTCCATTGAGGAAAGGGATTACCTAAAGAGGCTAAGGTCTGGACTCAACGGTAACTCATGCGTACGACTGGCTATTTGTAGAAGTATTCAACGTAAGCAGTGTCCACCAGGCTGGACTTGTTGAATTCGCTCGCCCACTGTTTTTCTCTGCCTTTTTCTACGTTTAATTGCCAACGGCTGGGACCGTTTAACGCTACGGATAAATGCAGGTGCTCTATCGTAGAAAGCCAGTCCTTTTGATGGGTAGCAGTGAGTTCCTGCAAAACCACAAAAGCTTCAATGCTCCTGGTTGAGTCTACGTAAGAAATAAGGGTCGTGCCGTCGGTGAAATTAGGCTTGACAAAGTAAGGTTTACTATACATGTGCCGGGTTACGTAAGCCAGGCTATCAGCGGGCAACGAAGAAACATAACGTATGTTCAGCGAGCTTACGGAGAGCTTATACGAACTGACCAGATCAAATCCCTGCCGAGTGGAAGTGGCAGGCTTGAAAGCTACAATCACGCGTTCGGGTACCAATGTCTCCGGTTCGGGATCGGTTTGGGGTGTAGGCTTACTGCAGCCGACCAACAGAGCTACCCAAACAAGCAAGTAATGATTCATAGGCAATAGAGTCTTTGGCACTTCTCAGCTACGAACTTAAGCGAAGATGTTGTAACTGCCTGAGATAAAGGCAAATTCTTTGATCGTCTGCACCCGTATCGCCTTCTCAAAAGGCCTCCTTCCTCTCTACCTATTTCCCTGAAGACCTGTAAACGTTAGGTTCTAACAGATCCCACAAATTGCCATAGAGGTCTTCAAAGACCGCCACTGTCCCGTATACCTCTTCTTTCGGCGGTCTTACGAACTTGATTCCCGCCTGCCGATACGCCTGATAGTCCCTTTCAAAATCGTCGGTGTACAGAAAGAGAAACACCCGTCCGCCCGTTTGATTGCCAATCCGACTTTCCTGAGTGGCACCGTCTGCTTTGGCTAGTAGTAAAGCACAGGAGCCATCGCCCTGAGGAGTTACTAGTACCCAGCGTTTCGGTTGGCTTAGTTTTGTGTCTTCCAGCAAGATGAAGCCTAGCTTCTGCGTGTAAAAGTCAATCGCCTCATCGTAATCACGGACTACCAGTGTGAGGTGAGCAATGCGTTGGTTCATAACAAAGAGATAACCGGAATGCTAAGCTAAGCAGTAATTCACCATCGAATCAGCTCCGGTATTTAACTGAATACGCAGGTCAAAGAGCTACCACCATGAAATGCGATTCCCCGCTTATCAAAGCTGGGAAGGGTTCTATCCGTAAGAAACCCGCTTACCCGGCGGGTGAATTGAACGCATCAAGCGACCGACAAGGGTGTGGCAGATCGTCTTCCACGCCCGCAGGTATACGCAACTCGGGTATTCGTTTATGGACAAGGCTGCCAGGAAGCTGATCGCCAACGATGAGCGGTTTAAGACCAATATTGGCAGTACAGATTATAAGGCCAGCCGCTGCATTCTCCCGTTGCTCTCGTTGTGGATCGTAAGGATCCGTTAGATAGAACACGGTATCGATCTTCCTGAATTCATCCGGAAGATCAAGTACGGTGGCCCCGTAACTCACCTCAACGCCTTTGTTATACGGATCCGGAATGCCCGACTGAGATTCGGGAAAGGTGATGATAGAAGCATTGACCAGACAGTGCCTATGCCGGTGAGTAACGATAAGGGGATGTACGTTGCTGTGATTCATCCGGATATTTCCAGAAACGCTTGCAAAAGACAAAAAAGGGAGCCGTTCCTTTCAACGACTCCCTAAAAATCTTATTTCCCCTTAAGACTGAGCATCTTCGGAGGCTGGTCCCTTTTCCAGACTCTGAATTTGTAAAAAAGCATTCAGATAGTTGCGTAAGTAAATGATCTGAGGCATTTCAAGGTGTGCTATAATTTCGCCGCTGGTTTCACCTTCTTCCTCCCGGTTCACGATTACACTTAAGGTCAATCCGGGATCCGTGGATAATTCAAAGTCTTCTAGCTGAATTTCTACGAAGTCCACTTCATTGGGCACCCCTTCAAAACCCGGTTCAAAAACAGTCAGGGAGCCTGCATCACAAGCAAGATTTAAACGTCCCATTGAGGCATTAGTTGGTTATACAACTCCAAAGATAAAGACAGACCGATAGAAGCCCAGCTACATTAAGCCCTGGCTTCAGTTTCCTGTCTTCAACCCTTATCGCCCGTTGAGATGCCTGTTCAGCCATGCGTTCAATCGAGCCGTTGCGAAGTGATTACTGCTCCTTTTCTGCTTAATGGTAGCTCGTCGCTGGGTGCGAATGGTTTCGTGCTCATTGACTTGCGAGGGAGTCAGGCTATCCTTTGTTTAAAAATGTAACGAGTTGAAGTGTACATCAAACTAAAAAAACCTTACCGGAGGGCTCCATAAAGCGATTTTTGAATCACTAGTGAAGAAATCACCCTAATGTTAAGGGTAAGAATGTAGTAAGATTACATCGGAATAGGTAATCGGTATTGTCTCTACCTTTGATCATGTTCCGAATAGCTGGGGCTTGGACTGGCCTTCACCCCGGCTCCTTTCAGCAGGTTGAATCGTGAAGATTCTTTCGTCAGACGGCAGTCCATGAGAAGAAGGCAACTACCTGACGAAATTCTGGTTGAAGGGACTTTTAACCTATCGACTCATCATTTAATTTCTCTGAAAGACCTGCCTGGAATTCGCCAGACAGGTCTTTTATTGCGTGGTTGAAAAACAGCACTGGACGCCCAAGAGTGAATGTTTTCCTACCTTCAACCTATGATTTATAGCGTGTTCTCTGGCGAAAAGCCAACTCAATAACAAATCTTGCAAGCCGTTTTCCGCATCCGGATGGCTTCTGCCCTACTCACTTTAGACACCCCATGCGTACAGCGGTTCAACCCATGACAGAAGTAGGCATGATAGGCGTACGCCCTGGAAGAATTACAGATGTAGACGGAGTCCGTCTTCGCTGGAGCCAGCGAGAAGAACAGGGAGAGTAGAATCGTTTGCATAGCGGTGCGGGTAGCTAAGTGGCGGACGGGCCACTTTTCAAATTTTCATAAAAAATATGAAATAAACAAGTATCCTTCAGATGGACGGCTAGTTACGGCGTCTTATATATGTATCACCGAATGCTGAAAAGGTTATCAGCGTTTACTGATCATTTGCTCCAATTGATAACTCGCAATCAGCTACACTAAGGAGTTTCGATAAACTGAAGCATAAATGTGTAGGTTAAAATAATTTTCTGGTGTCATATACAAATCTGGATTTCCTACACTATGATACTTGGACTTCTCAAATTGGTATCTCGATCCTTTTGAGTATATAAAACTATAGTAATCTGGATCAAAGTAAAAACAAGGCATCAACGTATCAATGTAAGCACAGCCTATAATGAACGAATTAAATCGTATTGCAAATTTGAAGCTTGTCAAATCCATAATTCTTGCAGTTTCACTTGAACTTTCTGTAAAAGGTGTTTTAGCCCATTCTTTTACAATACTAAAACCAATGTATTCGGCGGGAGGATCAAATAAAAGGGCTAAACAAAGGAACCCCTCAGGAATGTATTCATGATTCATCGCCATTTGGCGTACATGTAATGGGATTTCTGCATTAGCTACCATAGAGCTGGCCGCCAAAGCAGTTTTAAATATATAGCGTGATAGATAAAACTCCTCTTTTTCGTTTAAATCTTTAATTTTCGATGAATCATTTAATATTTCAAACAGTACGTTTTGTACATTTATGTCGGTTGTATTCATCCAACCATTATTACAAGAATTACATACTGCACTAGCTAAAACATTATTTGCTACCATAGTCCTATAGTAGAGCTTATCAGTTTTTCGGAACTCTTCGAATGACATTTTAAGCTTTAAATAGTCAAATCTTTTGAGCCACTCCTTCTTAAATATATGTTCCTTTGACTGGGCCGTATACTTCCCCGGCTGTAATATACAATTACAGAAGTAACATCTTTTATAGTTGTCGCTTTCCATTCTCCTATAATTTTAGAATATAGTTTCCAAATGCTGTTGGCTGAGTACTATCGAAGAAATGTCTATGTTTTCTAACATCTATAAAATGCATTTCTTCAGGTAGTTTATGTTTTACATTCCAATAATTTTGGATATATTTAATCAGTCCTGTAAACAAACAATCAACCATAAAAGTAGCATATTGATAATCTATTCCTTTTATATCAATATCACTCAAAACGTTAATTGAATTAATTTTCGAAGAATTATTCACTTTATAATGGAATATAAGGCTTGTACCTGGGTTTGGCGAATCCTTTTCTTCAACTATTGTAAAAGTTAAATTAGGCATACTCTTAGTATTAGATATAAATGTAAATCCTCATTTCCGTCTTACCTGAATCTTCCATTGATGTAACCAGCTCATATTCATCGTATACTATCCTAAGCACGAGGTTCTCGGAAGTCCCCATCTCTCCTATAATTGTCGTCTGCTTCTTGGCCAGTGCGTCAGCCAGGGGAAGTGCTACCTCCGGCCTCTCCTCAAGAAAGGTAAACATCAGCTCCTGGATCCCGAGGTACTGGGCCACGAGGGCTTCAAGATGGGTCATTAGGCTCTATAGCTTTTCGAATGTTAAGCAAAGCCTATTTAAATTTCCTGTCTGTAGTAAAAACTCCCTTTTATGGAAGGTAATTTTTAAACCATTATAATTCCAAGTTTGAGGAATATTCAAAACATCCACATTGGTTAAATTATATATTTTGTAAATGCCTTTATTGTTACCAAATCT
The DNA here is from genome assembly GCF_002872335.1 of Siphonobacter sp. BAB-5405. Taxonomy (GTDB): domain Bacteria; phylum Bacteroidota; class Bacteroidia; order Cytophagales; family Spirosomataceae; genus Siphonobacter. The sequence continues at coordinate 160,389 of NZ_NJAG01000002.1, forward strand.
TACAAATAGTCTATATAAAGCATCTGCTGTTTCAAATGGAAAATTTTGATGATCTACCAGAAAAGCTTCTGAAATTTTTGATAGCTTATTTTCTGAAAACTCGTAACAAGTAAAGGTCAAATTATCAGGCACATATCGAGCCTGTGAAATATAGGACAATGAGGGCGAATACTCATTCCAGCCGTTGAAAGAATCTTCTCTCAGACCAAATTTAGCCAGCTCATAGACCTTCACTTCAGCCCTAGACATTCCAAAGTTCACTCTTCCAAAATCTAGGTTTTTAGACGTATTGGTTATATTGACTTTCGTGGACCTAGTAACGATTTTACCTGATTTTATAAATTTAACGGTATGATCAATTTTTCTGCTTCCTGGTGTAAAACTCTTGATAAACTTTAAAGCAGAGGTAATTTTCCATTTTTGAATAGCCGACTCCCACTGTTTAGACTCACTGAAAAGAATAGCGTTCAGGCCATTCGCTGTCCAGTTTATCTGGACACTGTCTCCTTCATCCACTAAAACATATATTGGGAGTATATACTCTGTTTTATTATACGTAGTATCAAGCTTTGTGTAGTAAGTTTCGAAGGGGAAGTTGTATTCGCTTTCAATATTGGACACATTATCCGTATAGGTGATGCCTTGAGAATCGACGAGTACGGGAGTCAGATTCAAATTGTCCTTATCTCTTTTGCAAGAAAGTATGAATCCCCCTAAAGCAACGATAAATAAAAAGTGTTTCATATAAATGAGGGTTAGACGATTTTAATTTAAAAAATGTAATAAAATATAGATTACATTTGCTTATATTGATTACAAATATCTGATATTTAGTATTTTAATTACCAGCATTTACTTATTATCCACTTATGCTTACTTATTCGATTAGGCTTTTTACTTGCCAATACAAAACTTAGAAAAGATATTCTCTAACAAATCATCCGTCGTAATTTGTCCGGTGATTTCGCCGAGGTGTACCAGGGATTGGCGGATGTCCATCGCTAGCCAATCCTGGGTGATACCGGCATCGAGGCCTTCGAGGGCACGTTGCAGGGCAGTATCGGTGGCGGTTAGGTGTTCGTAGTGGCGGAGATTGGTCACTACGGTGTCGTTGGTTCGCTGGAGGTTTACGCGGTTCACGAGGCGTTGCTTGAGTTCTTCAATGCCCTGGCCGGTGGCGGCAGAAATGGAAAAATCCGCGGAAGGATCCTCGTACACATCCGCTTTGGTGTGAATACGTATCACTCGTCCAGGCTCCGGTACCCGAGCCGCAAACAGAGCTTCAAATTCGGCACTGGCCACGTCCGTGCTGCTTAGCTTGAGAATAATTTCGGCCCGGTCCAGTGCGGCCAGCGAACGTTCGACGCCGATGGCCTCTACCCGATCACTGGTTTCCCGAATGCCTGCCGTATCCAGCACGCGAAACTTGATTCCATTTAAAACCAGGGTGTCTTCAATGACATCGCGGGTGGTACCGGCAATTTCGGTCACAATGGCTTTTTCTTCGTTCAAAAGAGCATTCAGCAGGGTCGATTTCCCGGCGTTGGGCGGTCCTACAATCGCTACGGGCACGCCCTCTTTCAGTACGTTGCCCAGCTCAAAGGAGTCAATGAGGGGACGTAAGGTCTGCCGAATGTTACGGATGAGTTGACGCAATTGGGTACGATCCGCAAACTCGACGTCTTCTTCGCCAAAATCAAGCTCCAGTTCAATCAGCGAAGCAAAATGAATCAGTTGCTCGCGTAGCTGAGCGATGTCTTTCGAAAATCCCCCGCGAATCTGGTGAATCGCCGCCCGGTGACTGACTTCCGTATCCGAGGCAATCAGATCAGCCACGGCTTCGGCCTGAGCCAGATCGAGTTGCCCATTCAGGAAAGCCCGTTGTGTAAATTCACCATGCTGGGCCATCCGGCAGCCGTTTTTAATGAGCAGACGAAGAATCTTCTGGATGATGAAGCTGGAACCGTGACAGGAAATTTCAATCGAATCCTCGCGGGTATAGGAATGCGGCGTTCGGAATAAACTGAGCAAGACTTCATCCACAATTTGTCCGGCTTCGTCCCGAATGGTTCCGAAGTGGATGGTATGCGTTGCCTGATCGCTCAGGTTTTTGCCCCGAAAAAGTTTCTGAACAATGGGAAAGGTTTCCGGTCCTGAGACCCGAATGACGCCAATGGCACCAATACCCGTCGGCGTAGCGAGGGCACAAATGGTGGAAGTAAACGAACCTGACATGAGAAGGGGAATTCAGGGCGGATTAATCCGTCAACCAGAAACAACAGCCTCTGCGGTAATAAACCGCCCTGAAGGCGACTTAAAACAGCGACTGCAATTTCATGGCGAGCGACATATCACCCGTAATTTTAATTTTACCGAACATCAGAGCCGTCATCGGATTGAGGTCACCCGTCATGAGTTTACCCAGATCTTTGGCACTGATGCCAATCGTAACATCCGATTCGCGATCATCGTTCGTTACGGTACCATCGCGATCAATGACGATGTTTCCCTCATCGGTCTGAAATTTGATTACGTCACCCGTACCGCCTTTCTGGGCGGCGAGTTGCTTGATTTTAGTGTCTACTTCTTCGAAAGTCATAGAATTGCTGGCTGTTGACGAACGGATCGTCTTTTCATGAATAATTGGGTAATCGCCTTTTCGGTCCGTCAGCGGATCGCGTTCAGTCTGAAAAAGGCCGCAAATTGGCTAGTTCTCCCGAAAATATCAAACCAGCCCAGGCATCAGGGACGGAAAAAAATTCGCATCGGTAACAAGCGGACCAGTCTTTTTTCCAGCGGTACCGCCGGCAGTGCCAGTTGATCCGCGTACTCATCCCCCAGCAAAAACCGCATCTGAGCCGCCGGCAGAGTCTTTAAACCTTCGGGTACGGTATCTTCCAGTGCCCGTAGCAAGGCCTGGGTTAATTGCTGTCCTTCGGGCGAAGGTCGGAACAATCGCCGGGCAATGGATTGTCCCAGTACATAAGCCTCCCGCAGGTTTTCGGGTAGCAAGTCTTCCGGTACGCCACTTAAGTAACCTACCACTTTCCAGAAATGGAGATAAGCCTCCGCCTCTTTTTCGTTGGGTTCAATTCCGTTTTTCCGTAAGCCCTGAATGATGATATAGCTAAATGTCAGGTTGGTACCGGCCATATCTTCCTGGTTGACGGGCTCGCCCCAGGCGGGGTTCCATCGATTCGAATGCCGGCAAAACCAGCGTACAACGGCATGAATCAGGCGTACGTTCAAAATACGTTCGATGGCGGAGGGATACTTTCCCTGCCAGGCTTCGGCCTCCGTAATGCCAAAGACAAAAGCCCCGGTTTCTTCCAGCCGTTGCCGCGTGTCGTTCTGCATCCGTTTGGAAAGAGCCAGTACCTGCACCCCATCGGCAGCCAGGTAAGCGTACGGTAGCGACAGGCAGCCCAGCAACAAGGTAATGGTATCGCGATGCCGCTGAAAAAGGCGAATGCCGCTAGCCATCTGCTTGGCATCAGCCCAGTCGGGCAGTCGTCCCTCTTCACAAAGAAAGCGTCGGCACTCGGGTACCTCTTTCAGCGGAATTTTGCCTTCCGTCCGTTGCTGGAGAAAGGTGCGTACCCCCGCCGGGCCACCCGCCGCGGCCACCTGTTCAATAATCGCATCGGCGGCCGGATCGGTTTGTTGCCGGTAGTGGCTGAGTAGCTCGTCCGAGAAATATCGCGTGGGTTTGATGGTACGTAAGAGCATACGAGCATTCGTTTGGCTTTCTATCTCTGATAACCCTTTTTAGGAAGCAGCAATTCGATGTTCCTGATAATTGTTCGCCGCCAGTACAGCACCGAGTGCCGCGTATTCTTCCGCACTCAGGCTGGCGTCACCCGCTCGCAGGGCATCCAGTAACTGCTCCGCCGTCCGAACACCTACCACGGCTGATACCACGGCTGGCGGATACAAGGCGTACCGAATGGCGGTAGCAGCCGGATTCCGTTCATTCGTACTCAGGGCCTGTACGGCTTCAGCGGCGGCCCTTACTTCCTCGGCCGTATAATTGAGATAGGTATCCGCAGGTTTTCCGGCCAGCAGTCCTTTCGCGACGCTACCGCGGGCGAGTACGCTGATGCCGTGCTGGTGCAACAGCTCCAGGCAGGTTTCTTCCGGACGACGGTCCAGCAGACTATACTGCATCATCACACTGGCGATACTGGAGCGATTGACGTATTGTTCGATCACATTCGGCCGGATGGATGAGATGCCGTACGCCCGGATTTTTCCCTGCTCTTTCAGCAATTCAAAGGCTTCAATGGTTTCATCCATCGGGTCATCCATGGTACCGCCGTGTAACTGGTACAAATCAAGATAGTCGGTTTGCAGGCGTTTCAGACTTTTTTCGACCGAGGCCAGAATGTAGTCCTTCGTCGGGTTCCAGTCCCAGCCTTTGCCATCGGCCCGCTCCTGATTGCCCACTTTGGTCGCCAGTACGATTTCTTTCCGGTGGTCTTTCAGTGCTTCGCCCATGAGGCGTTCGTTTTCGCCCTGGTCGTAAATATCCGCCGTATCAAAAAGGGTAATTCCTTCATCGAAGGCCTTTTGGAGCAGTTTCGTAGCCGTATCTTTTTGCAGTGACATGCCGCCAAAGGCAATTTCACTCACCACTAATTCTGAGGAGCCTAATCGAGTATACTTCATTCGGGTAAGGTTTTACTACGCTTGAAAAAGGATGATGCCAGCCCCGGGGCTGGCATCATCCTTAATTGGCCCGTCCACAAATCCGGGCGTAATCGCAATATTCGCAGTGACTACGGTCCACGGTTTGTTCAAAGGCCCGGCTGGGGTCAAGCAGCTCGTCGATAAACTGCGTTAACATGGCTTCGCTGTCTTCGAGAAACGTTTCCGGCGTTTCATCCGGACGGAAACGAAGATTTTCCTGAGCCATAAAACCCGCCGCCAGATTTCGGAAGGAGATCATCCCGGGCTGTACGATCTGCGTGGCCGAGAGTTCTACGCCGCCCACGCGTTTGTCGTTTTGTTTCAGAACCAAATATTTATACAGCCAGAGTTGCCGCATCACGTCCCAGTTCTGATTCGTCAGGAACATGGGCTGCCATTCGTCCTGGTTTACTTTCAGATCCAGATTCTTCGCGTCTACTTTTCCGGTTTTATAATCCACAATCCGGATTACGTCGTTGACCCGCTCCAGGCGGTCAATCTTTCCGGCTACCTGCACCGTGCCCTCGCCATAAGCCAGCGTGGCCACCAGCTTCTGTTCCGGAGCGAGCACTTCCACGCGGAACCCGGCGTCGAGTTCGTCCATGCGTAGCTGGAAGTAGTTTCGCAGGTTACGTTTGGCCAGGTTGTACAACAACAGGTTTTGCCCTTCATGCATGACCTGTCCGGGAAATTTTTCCTGAAAAACGGCTTCCAGACGACTGGGAATCTGCTGCGTAAACCGTTCGTAATCGGCCCGTTCGTACACGCGAACGTTTCGCTCGATCATCTCCCGGTCGATCCGTTCGAGCACTTCGTGCACCCAGGTACCAAAATCGTTTGCTTCGAGCGTCGTCGACAACTCTTCTTCCTCAGCCACCCCGGCAATGCGTTTGAAGTAGTACTTGAGTGAACACTGGTAATACATGTTCAGGTGCGTCGCGTACAGGCCCCGATTGGCGAGCGATTGAAGAATTTCTCGCTGAATCTGCTCGTTTTTGGTAATGCGTAATACCGGCAGCTCTTCTTCCAGACTGCGTTCGGAGCCGAACTCCACCCGCTTTTTCTGCAGCTTAGCCTGCTTGTTTTGTTCACCCAGCTCGTATTCCAGTTGCAGTAAAAACCGACTGGGTTCGGCTTTGGCCCCATCACCGGCGGGTACCGTGTGCAGAAAGATGACTTCCTTGGCCCGTTGTAACAGGCGGAAGAAGTGATAGCTCATCACCGCGTCGGCGTCCATGTACGTGGGCAGGCCAAACTCGCAGGCGGCATCAAACGGAATCAGCGAATTTTGCTTTTTCCCCGTCGGCAAGGTGCCTTCATTGACGGATAGAATAATCACCCGTTCAAAGTCCAGACACCGGGTCTCCAGCATCCCCATGATTTGCAGCGGAGCGGCGGGTTCCCCCGAAAAGGGAATCTTCGTTTGTCGCAGTAACTCCAGCAAAAACCGTCGGTACGACTTAATGGATACGGGCTGACGACGTTCGGCCAGTACGCGTTCGAGCCGTTTGAGTATGGTATAAAACTCGTAGAGGTACTCGGTTTCGATGGCATCTTTATCGACGTACAGGGGCCGTAGTAGATCGATGAGCCGATACATCTGCCGGGTCGCCCGACTCGAGTCGTTGTCCCAGCGGGTAAAGAGGGTATTGATCAGGGGTTCGTTTCCACCCAGTTCTTTAATCTCCTTTTCATCAGCAAACAATCGGTTTTCATCCCGCAGCGTCCGTAACAGGGTTCGAAAACTTCCCTCGTTTTCCATCCAGTATTTCTGAATGAAGGGATGGTGCAGAATCTTGGTAATGTGCTTGTAGCTGAATTTGGGAATAGCAACCATCCCCTGCCCTTCCTTTCGGCGAAATTCCACCACATTCCGCTGTAACTCAAACCAGCTTTCCACCAGGGAATACAGCAGGGAATTTCGCAGGGAAACCCCCATCGTAACGTTGAAATCATCGTAGCTGTCGGGAATCGAGGACAAGACCGGCATCAGCAGATTTTCGTCGCCCAGTACCAGAGCCGTATGCGGCGGTTGATAGCCTTTCGTTTTCTCCGTACCGTGCTCCCATTGGGCCATCAAATGAGCGGCGACTTTGGGCTGCATGGTGGCATTGGGTACGCCAATGCTGATAAAATTTTTAGGCTGCGTCAGTAAATCACTGGGGACCGTCTGTACCTGCGGAAACTCGCGGTAATTCCGGAAACGCTTGTTCCAGTCGCCCCGACTCAGTTCGGCGTCGGTTAGGTATTTACGGACAAAGCGACCCGCTTCGTGCTGATTTCTCAGGTAAAAAACGTCGGCGTCCCAGAGCATCTCGGCCTTATTCAGGCTCACCAGCTTCCGCAGAATCCGCTCTTCGGACTGACTGAGGGCGTTAAAACCCAGAAAATAATGGAACGCGTGGCCGGGTTTATCCAGGAAAATCGTTTCCACCTCCTCCGCCACTTTGCGATACGCCATTCCCCGGTACGCCAGTTTCTTTTCCAGTAAACGGGCTTTTAACTGATCATAAACCCCGAGCAGGTTTTCAAACAGGCGAAAGTATTTATCCGCAAAGGAATCTTCAGCAATCGTGGTGTCGATTTTCCAGCGTTCAATGGCTTTCTCGGCTTCTACCCAGCTAAATACGGCTTTGGCGTTGCTGTCATAAAGATCAATCTGGTCGAAATCCCGCAGTACCACCGGAGCCCAGCTCGTAAAGCGGTCGAAATCCAGGTGGGGATCAATGGTTTTAAAAGTGTCGTAGAGTTCAAACAGCAGGGATACGGGGTCGATTTCTTCCACCTCCGCCCGTTGCAGAATGAAATCGTCCATGGCCACTACTTCTGGAGCCAGAAAAGGCCGATCCGAGAGGCTGGCCAGTTCCTGCTTGAAAAAATACACGGCCCGGCGGCTGGGTACGACCACGCACACGCGGGCGATGGTTTCCAGCGAATGGCGTTCAAAAATATACCGAGCCGTTTCCGAAAGAAAAGACATGACGATCAAGTAAAAATTCAGATTTCGGGCGACCCAACGAAGGCATGCTTCCCGATTAAACTAGTAGTAAAGGTACGTAATTCAAGCCGTATAAACGACGAATGCCAGTCCGGCAGACTGGCATCCATCTTTGCAACTGACGGTAACCTTAATCGAACAGCGGCCAGCACACGCCAAAGCCAAAGCCCCGTTTCATGCCCGGGTAATATGGTGTCGGCATGTAACCATTTGAAAGCAGACCGTCGGCTACGTTTTTGAACTGCACGAATACGCGGACGCGGTTGATGCGGATGTCCGCAAAGGCATCCACCACCAGAAAGCCCGGTACTTTATACGTATTGTTGAGATAGAACTGATTACTCAGAGGCTGGTAAAAATCAGCGTAATAGCCCATGCGGTAATGGGCATCCAGTCCCACCTGTACGTACATGACTTTCGAATACACAAAGTCAAACGCAAACTTGGAACGCGTCAGCACTTTGGGCATCCGAATCAGATCCGGCCCGGACGTCGTCGTGAAAAAGGCCTGATGCGACGTACTGAATTTTCCAGCTCGCCAACCCAGGTCCACGCCAATGCGGTACATACTGATGGCACTGTTTTCCTGTTGGGCTACCGATTCCGTATCGTAATAAATGTAGTTTTTGGTGAGGCTGTACTGCAGGCTGGGTTCAATGAAAAGATTCTTGATTCGTACCGGAGCGGAAGCCGTGATTTGATTGGTAAAGACATTGTCGAAATTCTTACTCCAGGAGACCAGCGGACTCAAAAACCGCTCCTGCACCAGAGTAGGCGAATTGAGCGTACTCGTAAACGTAGCCTTAAACCATTTGCCGTAATAATCGGCGTGCAGTCGGTAATCCGCTCCGATCAGGTACTCGCCTTCGGCTTCGATGCGGGTGCTGTCTTTGAAGTAATACGCCAGCCAGGCTCCCAGAAAGTTTTCATTCCGCCGACGAATGGACTGTTCGCTGTACGTAGGATTGCTAACCGTGAAGCGTTCGCTGAACGTACGTGCGGTATCGTTCACAATGACGGTACGCGTAAGAAACGTTGTTGAATCCCCCCGAATGGTCAGACGTGAACGTTGGTTGATGCCGTAATCCCGGCGGCGGAGGTGTACCCGGTAGTTGAAGCCTTTCAGGGCTCCTTTTAACCCAATTTTATTTTCCAGCAGCCAGTAGTTGGCCTGTGCCTGAATGGTATCCCCAATGGTGGTTCGTTCGGGCAGGTTATTATAGAATCCCGTCGCCACGGAGTTCTGATAATTCCGATCCCGATAGCGATTAAACCGGTTGATGTAGTCTCCAACGTGATACACCTGAAATCCCTTCACGGGTACGTATTCCTGATAGACGTGAAACTGATTTCGCCGCTCCCGGCTGCGGGACGCCGTCAGAAATTGCTGAGCTGCCGCCGGATCCGCTAGCACACTGTCCCAGTTAGCCCGGGCCGGATTTGTTTCCGGATAGATACCACCGGGTTCCCGAATGGAATGTTCATACAGCCGAAAATGACCCAGCACGGCGTACTTTTCATCTTTCGTGCGATAATTGCTATGCGTCACAAAGTTCCAGAAGCCTCCCAGATCGCGGTCGCCTCTACTGGTAGCCGAGCCCACACTGATTTGCCGCCGACTCAGATTCCGTTCGACGTGTAAGCCGATATTCCACTGGGAATTCACGTTTCGACTCAGGTCAAATTGCAGAACACTCTGGCCATTTCCACCCTGGACAAAATAAGCCTGCGTAAACGGCGATTTGGTATCGTAATACTTGACGTCGTACGGGGTAATGGCGTAGGGCGAGTTGACGTCATAACCCAACTGGGCTCCAATTTGCTGGGGAGCCGTAAAGTATAAGGGTCGCAGAGCCGAGCTGAGTACGCCCAGGTCCGTATACCAGCGACCCTTGTGTTCCAGGTAATCAAAGCGGTGAAAGTTGATATAATTGGTATCAATGGCGTACAGCGTTTTCCGGTTGTTGAACAGATCTTCTTCCAGAAAATACCGGGAAGTGGTCGGACCGTAAATCTGCTTGGTCGAATCATCAAGAATTTTTCCGCGACGGCTGGGATCGTCCGCCGGTTTGGGAGCCACTTCGCCCGGGGCATTCGGCAATGGATTGGGTACGGTTTGTGCCTTCGCCAGCAGCGAACAGGCCAGAAAACCAAAAGAGACTAGAAATCGATAGAGCTTCACGGCGTCAAAAATACAAGCAAAAATGAGTTGCGGGGGGACTTAAGCTTTTTTAACGTGCAGACCGGATCGCTCCAGCAGCCATTCGTCAAAATTCAGGGGGTTACTTTCCAGAAAATAGACTTCAATCGGTACAACAAACAGCGGGAAATCAGGCGGTACCAGCGTTTTCAGTTTTACGGCATCTTTCTCGGTAGTCAGTACCCAGCCCCGGCCGTTCTGCTGCCAGACCTGCTCGATTCGCTGCCAGTCTTTCGGCGTATACGCGTAATGATCACCGAAGGCCAGATGCTGTCCGACGGCAAATTGTCGCTGAGCGTAGGCTTCGAAGAGTTCCGGGCGGGCCAGGCCCGATACCAGAACCACCTTTCCGGTCGCCTGCGTGTTCGTATGCACCGCCACGGGTTGTCCGTATCGAATTCCGGAAAAGAAAACCGGAGCCTTCGCGTACGGAAGTATTTTCTGCTGAATCTGTTGCCGTTCCTGATCCGTAAGTGTGGGTGGGCATTTGCTTACAATAATGGCATCTGCCCGCTCGGCTCCGTTCCGGCGTTCCCGAAGGTTTCCGGCAGGAAAAGGATGATCCGTATAAAAGGGATGGTTATAGTCGGTAAGCAACAGATTGACGCGGGGTTGCACGGCCCGGTGCTGGTAGGCATCATCGAGCAGAATGGCCCCAACTTCCGGAAACGCCGAACGAATGTTCGGAATAGCTTCCGCTCTTTTTTCTCCGACCGTAACCCGTACGGTTTTTCCAAATTTTTGGTATACTTGCAACGGCTCATCGCCCAGGGTTTCGGCCGTATCCTGATTCGTCGCTATCCGAAACCCCCGGGTACGCCGCCCGTACCCCCGGCTCAGCGTAGCCAACACGAAGGATGGACTCAGCAAACGGATCAAATATTCCAGATGCGGGGTTTTACCCGTGCCGCCAACCGTCAGATTACCCATACTAATTACGGGTAAATCAAAGCTCGTGACCGGAGTCAGCCCCCGATCATACAGGCTATTTCTCCAGTCAGTAATAAATCCGTACAGCCAGGAAAAAGGCAACAGAAGTCGGCGTAATATTGTAAGTAAAGGGCCCATACGTTGGGTAGAACCAGACAATGAGAGGTCCGGCCTGCGGAACACTCCAGGATTAAATATTGCGGCAAAGAACGTCAAAACGCGGCTAATTGTTTAGTTTTGCCCCCTTTTAAACCAACAATTCCCCTTTAGTATGTCTCTTAAAGTGCTGGTTCACAAGCATATTCTTGACTTCCGGTTTGCAGCCGGCACGTCCAGGGGTACTCTTACCCAGCACACGGCGTATTATCTCAAGGTTTTCGATGACGAAAATCCGTACTGTTTTGGACTGGGTGAAGCCAGTCCGCTGGCCGGTCTGAGTCCCGATTACGTAAACTTTGAAGCTACGCTACAGAAAGTCTGTCAGGCCTTCAACCGTTACGATCTGGAGGTTTTTTCCTGGAATCTGGATCTCATTCTCAATCAGCTTGTTGATCCCCGCTTTCCGACCATTCGCATGGGACTGGAAACGGCCCTTCGGGATTTGTTACACGAAGGAAAACGGCAGATTTTTAACAATAGCTTTTCCGAAGGCGAGCGGGAAATTCCCATCAACGGATTGATCTGGATGGGCGATAAAAACTGGATGCTCCAGCAGATTGACCAGAAGCTCGAAGCGGGTTTTCGTACGCTTAAAATGAAAGTCGGAGCCATTGACTTTGAGCAGGAAATGGAATGTCTGACTTCCATTCGAAAGCGTTTTTCGCCCGAAGCCATTACCCTACGGGTCGATGCCAACGGGGCCTGGACTCCGGAAGAAGCTCAGGAAAAACTCAATCGGCTGGCCGAACTCAGCATTCATTCCATCGAACAGCCCATCAAAGCCCGCCAGCCCGAAGCCATGGCGGCTCTGTGTGAACAGTCGCCCATTCCCATTGCTCTCGACGAGGAACTGATCGGCGTGTACGATTACATGGATAAAATGCGGCTACTCAAGAAAATTCAGCCTACGTTTATCATTCTCAAACCAACCCTACTGGGTGGTTTTACCGCCTGTAAAGAATGGATTGAGATTGCCAATCGCCTCAAGATCAAATGGTGGCTTACGTCTGCTCTGGAATCAAATGTAGGATTGAATGCAATTGCTCAGTTCGCGGGTGAATTTCAGAATCCACTGCCGCAGGGCTTGGGCACGGGTGGTCTGTATTATAACAATGTCCCCTCTCCACTCAGCATAGCACAGGGTCAGCTTAGCTACAACAGCCAGCAACCGTGGGATTTACAGCTGCTACAGCAGTCTTTCATTACGCATACCAATTAGGCTAGAAAAATTTCCTGCGTTTGGTCGTGATAACCGAATTAGGTAATTCTGCGAAACTCTGAGCTTTGGGCTTGATTACATGACCTGAATTGACCTATTTTTGTCAACATACACGCTATCTCTATTTTGATCGACTAGTTATGAACACGCAGAAACTAAACGATACGTTACTTGAGCTTTTATCCAAGCGTTTCGCTTTAAAACATATGGGATACGACCATCCCGATTACGATGAAGCGGAGGAAACGCTGGAAGCCCTGGAAGACGACTTCGTAGATGAATACGGCGAAGAATTCGAGCAGATTCTGGAACGCGTTCATGCCACATTTTGCCCGGATACCGATGTACTTTTACCCACGGCGTACCTGCCACGTACGCAATACGAAAAAGTCATCGACGAAGAAACGGGCCTTGAAGAATTCGAAATTGGTCCCGGTGATGGCGTTTGGGTGACGCTCAAGGACTTCCCGAATCTGGACGCTAAAATGGTACTTCTTCCTTCGCCCCCCCGCCTGGAAATTCTCTCGATGGGCGGCAGCCAGGAGGTATGGCGAGCGAGCTAGTACTCATATTTTATCCAAAGGTATTTTAAAATTAACTCCGCGGTAGTCTATACTTTTTAGACTATTTGCGGAGTTAATTGTTATATACTAGGGAATTAGCACGCATTTTTTGATGCTACCCTTACGCCCTGTTATTTTGTCGTGATGAGAAAAGTACCGCCAATTAAGATGGGTACCTTGCGTGTCATAATATTAGGGTTGATGGTAACAGGCTTGACACGATCTCAACCAGAGCCACCTCCCTTTATTTTTGAGTACGAGCAGTCCCATAGTATTCCCGCTGGAACCATTGATGAAGCTTCGGGTATGGCTGATAGCCGTTCGATGCCCGGTCACTTGTGGGTTCAGGAAGACGGCAACAACCCAAACCGTCTTTCGCTGATCAACTACCAGGGCCAATTGAAAGGACGGGTAAATTTGCCCTTCCCCAATCGTGACTGGGAGGATATGGATCTGTTTTTCAATAAGAAAGACAGTACTAACTATATCTACCTGGCCGATACCGGTGATAATCTGCAGCAGTATCCCGAGTACTACATCTATCGGTTTAAGGAACCGACTTCGGTGAATGAAGAGGTAACGGAATACGACCGAATCGTTTTCTATTATCCCGAAGGAAGTCGGGATACGGAAGCCATCCTGATTGAGCCCCATACGCAGGACATTTATGTCATAACGAAAAGTCCGGGGCTATCGAAGTTGTACAAGCTCGCCTACCCGCAGAAGTACGACTCGCCCATGCCAGCCATGTATGTTTGTGACCTGCCCATGTACATGATTACGAGTGGGGATTTTTCAGCGGATGGCAAGCAAATTATTCTGCGAAATTATACGACGATGTATCTCTGGAATCGGGATGATGTCAATGAACCCATTCAGGACGTCATTTATTCCAGTTACAAGCTTATGCTTCCCTACGTTTTTGAGCCACAGGGGGAAGCCGTCTGCTTTGAGAAAAACGGAAAAGGGTATTTCACGTTGGGAGAAAAGTTTAAACTCCTCCCCTCGCAGCTTTTCTATTTCGCCCGGAAAAAGTAAAATTTATATTTAAAGCAAAAGCGGTTCGGAGTTACTGACTCCGAACCGCTTTTGCTTTCTATTTTCTACTCGAACTACTGAACGCAAGTTTTCAAATTTCGTAGCTAATATTCTTATCTTAAGCTATTTAATTCGAAACGGTTCAACCTGAATAGCCCTGTGTGCAATAAGGGGTGCGTCCAGCTTGGTAGGCACAGCCTACCAACTTCTGCGTCCGTAGCGAATGCTACGGACAACCCGTCCTACTGACGTTATCGAGTTTGAATTAGCAGAACGGAAGCGGAGTAGTCTTCTCCTTGGCCAGCCCTTAACCCCGAAGGGGTTCAATGTCATTAGCCCCGTATGCAATGCGGGGAATCGTCCCGCCCGGTAGGCACAGCCTACCCATTTTTGCGTCCGTAGTACATACTACGGACAACCCGTCCCGCTATCTTTACCGGGTTTACCCTACCAAAACGGAAAACGGAAAACGGAAAACGGAAAACGGAAAACGGAAAACGGAAAACGGAAAACGGAAAACGGAAAACGGAAAACCGCAACCAATTCCTCACAACCCATAAAACGCCCGTACAAAACTCGTCACTTTCTCTGATTCGCAGGAAGTTGCCAGGTGACCGCAGTTGCTCGTTAGTTCAACCAATGGAGCTTTTAGGTACCCTGAAAATTCGCTTGCCGCCGCCGGATTAACCATATGATCCTGCGTAGCTACTACGATCAATAGCTTCGCTTTTACCTGTTTTGCGGCCTCTTGTAATGTTTTTCCCGGCATGACATCCTGCGTAAGCATCGCTCGAATCTGACTCGCCCAATCATACGGATTCTTCGTACTTAAATCCTTTTCAACCTGATTGAGGTAAGCCGTGGCCTCCGGTGCGGATCGTTTCTTCTGGGTGTATTCGGGCGTAAACAGATTCAGTTCGTGAATGAGTCCCGTCGTTTTCATGGCTTCGGTGGTGTAATTGCCTCGTTCGAGCGTCCGTAGCTCGATGTTCCAGAACAAGACGTCATACGCGGATTGCCGCGGCGTGCCGACAATCGGTACCACCCGATCCATAAAGCTGGGGTAACTTACGGCCCACTGAAAAGATTGCATTCCTCCCATCGATACACCCATCACCGCATACAGGTGATTCAGTTTCAGGTGCTTCGTTACCAATTCGTATTGACTCTTCACCATATCACGGATGGTAAACAGTGGGAATTGTTCGTTAGGCTGCGTTTTGGAATTCGAGGGTGAAGTAGAGACCCCATTTCCAAGGGCATCAACCACAATAACGAAAAAATGAGTACTGTCGGCCATGTTTCCGGCATTCGCAATGTTGGCCTTTTGCTGGGAAGTACCCCCAAACCAGGTAGGCACCAGAACGGCATTGGAACGCTGCGGATTGAGTTTCCCAAAGGTTCGGTAGCCAAGGGTACAGTTCTGAATCGTCAACCCGTTTTCAAGCTTCAAATCTCCTAAGTCCGCAAACTTTTGCTGGGCTCGCAGACTACTGCCCAGACCTAACAAGAAAACCAGAATACAACGAAAAAGCATCGATTGAAAGGGGAAAACGTATAAAATCAAATCTACAGGTGATCCAGTTGCTGAAGGAGTTCGAGTCCCGCCGGCCAGGAACCGTATCCCGAAGCTACGTTGATATGTCCGGCATGGGGAATGGTGATTAGCTCGCTCCCCCATGCCTCAGCCATGTCTTGAGCCCGTTCCATCGTCATATACGGATCATTGGTACTGCGAACAACGATGGAAGGGAAAGGCAGCTTTACCGTAGGCATGGGTGAAAATCCGGTCGTGCCGGAGGGGTACGAAGCCGCTTCGGTATCACTCGGGGCCACCAGCAGGGCGGCTTTAATCGGACGCTGATAGTGTTCCGCCCAGTAGGCAATTGTCACGCAGGCCAAGCTATGACCTACCAGAATCACATTCGATACACCCGCCCGGAGAACGGCTTCATCCAGCGTTTGTACCCAGTCGGTACGGATGGGCGTTTCCCAGTCCCGCTGTTGAATGCGTTCAAAGTTGTATTGGTCCTGCCAGAGCGTCTGCCAGTGACCTTCGCCGGAATTTCCGAGTCCCGGATGAATGAGTACGGTTGATTGAAACGACATAGCCTAAATAGAAAACTGGCAAAGGAGTGAATTCCCTTGCCAGTATAGTGTTTAACGGTCTTACTAACAAATCCTCTTTATAATCAATCAGAAGTTCAGAGTCAGCCGGGGATATGGCTACAACGGTTTGTAGGTACCAAAATCCACTTTATCCGCTTTCAAACTTGAAACTACCTCAAACTTTGCCTGCTACACATCAATCTCAACCTGATTGCGTAAGACGTCTTCCAGCGTTTCCCGCTGACGAATCAAATGTGCTTCACCATTCAGTACCAGCACCTCCGCCGGACGCAGGCGACTGTTATACTGACTACTCATGGCAAAACCGTAGGCTCCGGCGTTGAGTATGGCGAGAATATCGTTGGCTTTGACTTTATTGAGGGTACGGCCTAGGGCGAAGTTATCCGTTTCGCAGATGTATCCCACCACGTCATACACATCCTGTTCCGAATCATCCGGATTGGAGGCATTCACAATATGATGGTAGGCATCGTACATCATCGGCCGGATCAGGTGATTGAGCCCGGAATTCACGCCGACAAACGTACGACCCGGAGCTTCTTTCACTACATTCGCCGATACCAGCAGATAGCCACATTCACTAACGAGATACTTACCGGGTTCGAACCATAGTTGCAGGTTTCGTCCGTATTTTTCACAGAATTCCCGGAAGAATCCCGAAAGCTCCGCTCCGAATTTTTCCATATCTGTCGTGTAGTCGCCTTCTTTGTAGGCCACTTTAAACCCACCGCCGAGGTCGATGCACTGCAAGTCGGGGAAATCGTAGGCAAACTCGAATACGCGACTGGCGGCTTCGATAAAAGCAGAAGCTTCCTTTACATCAGAGCCCGTATGCTGGTGTAAACCCACGATTTTCAGATCGTACTTTTCAACCAGAGCCAGAATTTCCGCCTTTTGCCGAATATCAATACCGAATTTAGACCCTTCGTGGGCCGTCATGATTTTTGCATTTCCTCCCGCCGCTACGTTAGGCTTCACCCGAATCATACAGGGTTTGGACGAACCGTATTTTTGACCAAATTTTTCCAGTACATCGAGGTTATCCAGGTTTACGAACGCTCCCTGTTCAACGGCAAATTCGATTTCGTCGAAGCTCACGCCGCTGGGCGTAAAGTTCATCTGATTGCCTGCGTAGCCAGCCCGGAGACCAATCTGTAACTCCTGCGGAGAAACCACGTCGAGATCCACGCCGTGCTTACGCATAAGTTTAAGTACCGCAAGCGAAGTCAGGGCTTTACAGGCGTATTTAATTTTCAGATCAATCCCTGCAAAAGCCTGATGAATGCTTTGAATTTGCTGAATAATTTTTTCGCCGTCGTATACGTACAGGGGTGTACCGAAACGCTCGGCCAGATCAGTAACTTTCTGATTTTGTATGAAATAAGAACCTTCTCGGAGTTGCATGGGAACGTAAGAAAAAATAAAGCTGCAAGTTGGCAGAAAGTGACGGGTTTGCCAAAGACGAATGCGTAGTTTATGGGATTAGTTTGGCGGGTGTCGCCGGGCCGTTCCTGCGTTACACTTGCCCCTCTAACGTCCTGACAAAAGCCAGATAGCCGAAACTCTATCTTGTTATAGACCCCACCCCCTTAGCTGTAGATGATTTATAAAATCGAAACGCAAGAGCCAACCCCGAAGGGGTTCAATGTGATTAGCCCCGTATGCAATGCGGGGAACATCCAGCCCGGTAGGCACAGCCTACCAACTTAAAAAGTCCGTAGTGAATACTACGAACAACCCGTCCCGCTATCTTTACCAATTTTACCTTTCCAAACTCCAAACTCCAAACTCCAAACTCCAAACTCCAAACTCCAAACTCCAAACTCCAAACTCTAAACTCTAAACTCTAAACGTTACCTCCTAAATTTGCTACCTGCAAGGCAACGAGCCATTATTAACTATTTCTTAATCATCAACACATGCAGAAAACGATACGTTTCTGGCTTTTTCTTTTATTCACCAGTACACTTCTGACCGCTCAGGCTCAGTTACAAAGTGGTCCCATGTTAGGTTATTCCGACTACATGGAAGTTATGGTGTGGGCTCAGACGAAGAAAGCGGCTAAAGTTAAAATTCAGTACTGGGAAGTGGGCAATCCCTCCAACAAACGATCTACCGATGAGGTCAACACGGAGAAAACCAACGCCTACATTGCTCATTTATACGCGGATCAGGTGGAGCCGGGTAAGAAGTATGAGTACGAAGTTTGGGTGGATGGGAAAAAAGTAGCCCGCCCCTATCCGCTTCAGTTCCAGACGCAACAACTGTGGCAGTACCGTACAGATCCACCCGCGTTTAGCTTTGCCTTCGGTAGCTGTGCCTATTTCAGCGAACCCGAGTACGACCGCCCCGGTACGCCTTACGGTCAGCAATACGAGATCTTTACGAAAATTGACAGTCTGCGTCCCGACTTTATGGTTTGGGGTGGCGACAACAATTACTACCGGGAGGTGGACTGGAGTACGCGTACCGGAATGCTCCGCCGCATGACGCATGGTCGCTCATTCCCGCAACTGCAATCCCTGCTGGCCCGTACGCACCACTACGCTATTTGGGACGATCATGATTACGGCCCCAATGATTCGGACCGTAGTTTCTGGATGAAGCGTGACGCCCTCGACATCTTCAAACAATTCTGGGGAAATCCAAACTATGCCTTTGACAAAGAAGGCATTACGGGCACCTTCCAGTGGGGCGATTGCCAGTTTTTCATGCTGGATGACCGCTGGTGGCGAGCCCCCAACGAACTGGAAGGCTCGAACAAAGATTACCTGGGTAAGAAGCAGCTTGACTGGCTGATTGACGCTCTGAAATTTAGCCAGGCCACGTTCAAGTTTGTAGTTTGCGGTGGTCAGGTGATCAATCCGGCGGCTCAGTTTGAAAACTACTCGGTATACGCAGAAGAGCGGGAAGAACTGCTGAAACGGATTGCGGAACAGAAAATTCCGGGCGTAGTATTCCTTTCGGGCGACCGTCACCATACGGCCGTGCACAAACTTCAGCGATTTAACGCGTATCCTTTTTATGATTTCACCATTTCGCCCTTCACCTCCGGTCCTGCCCGTCAAACCAAAGAAGAAGCGGTATCTCCAACACTCTTACCCGAAACCGTACTGACCGAACGTAATTTTGCGGTCATGTCGCTTTCCGGTGCCAAGAACGAGCGGGTATTAACCGTAAAAGCGTACAACACCCGGGGCGAACTGAAGTGGACCAAGGAAATTAAAGCCAGTGAATTGAAATAAGTAAAGTAGTATAGTTTTAATAGACATCTCTTGTCACCAAGTAAAAGCCATTGATTATCTCACTGATAGTCAATGGCTTTTGCTTGGTAGTTACGAGTTGTTTACGGCTATGTCAAACTAAGTTGACCGCTGCCAATTGAAATACCAGCTACAGACCTATTCACAACCTCGATCCCGTACATGAAATTGAATTTATAATCCTTCCTTGATTTGCTTACAAGCTTCAGGGGTTTGCATACAGGCGTGTGATTACGCCTCCCGACCTTTGCCTCATGGAAATAAAACAAATCGCATTGGGCAGCCAGGGATTGGTTGTACCAGTAATCGGCCTGGGTTGTATGGGAATGACGGGCTTTGAAGAAGGACACATGTATGGTCCTGCGGATGAGCAGGAAGCCATCGCAACGATTCACCGTTCGCTTGAATTAGGCGGTACTTTTTTAGATACTGCCGATCTGTACGGACCGCTGAAGAATGAGCAGTTGATTGCGAAAGCCATCCATGGTAAACGTGATCAGTATATTCTGGCGACCAAGTTTGGCTGGGAAATCGACGACCACAACAAGGTAACCTGGGCCATTAATGGCAAGAAAGAGTATGTGAAGAAAGCGTTGGAGCGTTCGCTCAAAAATCTGAATACGGATTACATCGACCTGTATTACCTGCACCGCCTGGATAAAAATACGCCGATTGAGGAAACGGTTCAGGCGATGGCGGAGCTGGTTCAGGAAGGCAAAGTGGGGTACATCGGTTTGTCGGAGGTTTCGTCCGAAACGGTGAAGCGGGCCCATGCCGTACACCCGATCACTGCCGTACAAAGCGAGTACTCGTTGTTCGAGCGGACCGTGGAAGAACGTGGCGTTCTGGCAACCTTACAGGAATTGGGTATTGGCTTTGTAGCGTACTCACCGCTGGGCCGTGGCTTCTTGTCGGGACAGATCAAAAGCATCGATGACCTGCCTGAGAATGATTTCCGCAGGACCATCCCGCGTTTCCAAGGCGAAATGTTTAACAAGAACATTGAATTGGTGAAGGCCATTGAAGCGATGGCTGAAGCCAAGCATGTTACTTCTTCGCAGTTAGCTTTGGCCTGGATCATGAGCAAAGGTATCCTACCGATCCCCGGAACGAAACGCCGGAAGTACCTGGAGCAAAACATGGCCGCAACCACGATTGACTTAACTCCGGCGGATGTATCAAGCCTGGAAAGCATCGTGCCTTTGGGTACGGATACCGGTGCCCCTTACGATGAGTTCAGTATGGGTTTAATTGATTAATTTTAGGTATGAACGCCATCAACTCCATCTCGGAATTTCACCGTCTCCTGTCCTTAACCGAACCTCGCCACCCGCTGGTGAGTGTGATCAATCTGGCGGAAAGTGTTTTTTTGGAAGATGAGATCTGGAAAGGATTTGTGAACCGCTTTTATTGTGTGGCACTCAAACGCGAAGCCAAAGGCAAGATCAGGTACGGACAGCAGCATTATGATTACGATAAAGGGGTATTGAGTTTTACCGCTCCTAATCAGGTGCAACAACTGGACCTGCATACGATGGAATGCGGGTCCGGTTATCTCCTGATCTTTCACCCGGACTTCCTGTTACAGCATACGCTGGCGAACAGCATTCACCACTACGGTTTTTTCGGTTACGCAGTGAACGAAGCCCTTCACCTGTCAGCCGAAGAAGAAGATGACCTGATCACGATTCTTCATAAAATCGATAAGGAGTGCCAGCATATCGATAAGCATACCCAGGAGATCATTCTGACGCAGATTGAGAGCCTGCTAAAATACTCCAACCGGTTTTATGAGCGGCAGTTTTTGACTCGCAAGAATAATAATTCAGCCCTGCTAACCCGGTTCGAGCAGTTGATTGATGACTACTTTACCAGTGACGCCCAGCGTTTGCTCACGGTAAAATACATTGCGGAACAGATGAATCTGTCGCCGAACTACCTGAGTGACCTGCTTCGGGTTCATACCGGGCAGAACACCCAGCAGCATATTCATGAAAAACTGATCGCAAAAGCCAAAGAAAAGCTTTCCACAACCAACCTTTCGGTCAGCGAGATCGCCTATGCCTTGGGCTTTGAGCATACGCAATCCTTTAGTACGCTTTTCAAGAAGAAGACGAACCTATCGCCGCTGGAATTTCGTCAGGCTTTTAACTAATCCCTGAATATCCCTTCAGAGCCGGATCGTTTATCTGGCGAATACTAAAAACGTCAGATAAATACTGATCACAAAAAAAGAGGCCGGGTCATTTCACCAATGATCTGGCCTCAGCCTATAAAAGGGTTGCCTCTCCCTTATTCCTGCTTCCTAGCCCATGTCTAGGCAGCAGGTTGCTCGTTGAATTCTACTACTCTTCACCCGTTCCTTTAAGGTTAAAAGTCTTATAATAGCCTTCAATAGTATCGCCAGGGCAACGCTAGCCGTAGTGCTCACCCGTTAGCCACGCTATCGCCTACCGTTCCCTTCTTCATTCGTTTGTGTTTGGTATAATCCTACGTTTCGGGTATATAGCCATTAGAAATCACCTGATACACCTGGCGTGTTGGATGCTCGCGACCCACATCTTATTTTACGAACCGATTATGAATGAACTACTGAACATTAGCGGCCGGGCCGTGGCCGTTTACCTGTTTATTATTGTGTGCATCCGTTTTTTCGGAAAGAAGGAACTCTCGCAGCTATCGGTCGTTGATCTGGTCTTTGTCTTACTGATTTCCAATGCTGTACAAAACGCAATGGTAGGTCCGGATACGAGCCTGATGGGCGGAGTAGTCGCGGCGGGAGCTTTATTTGCCAGTAATTTCGTACTGAAAAAACTCTTGTACCGGAGTCCACGAATCAATCATCTCTTACAGGGGGAGCCCATTTTACTGGTATATAAAGGCCACGTGAAAGATCGGAATCTGGCGAAGGCTCAGATTAGCGTCAATGAACTCGAGGCTGCCATTCGCGAACACGGCGTGGAACGCTTGCAAAAAGTTGACCTAGCGGTTCTGGAAGTAGATGGAAATATCAGCGTCATGTCGAATGACTTTTCAAAGAAGACGCGTCACAAAAGAGTCCGCCCCAAAATTAACCCTACGTAAGCACGTATACGGCCTGCTCAATAACGCAAGCCGTATACGTAACGCTTAGTCTTTCTTCAGAAGCATGGCTGAAGCCTGAGCCGTCGGGAAAATCAGAATATCGGCCAGTACTACATGGGGTGGCCGGGTCACTACGAATGTGATGGTTTCAGCAATATCTTCGGCCGAAAGCGGTGTGAATCCCTGATAAACCAGATCCGCCCGTTTGTCATCGCCCTTGAAACGAACCAGTGAAAATTCCGTTTCTACGGCTCCCGGAGCGATGTTGGTAACTTTGACACCAAACGGGTTCAAATCCATACGCATGCCCTGACTAATGCTTTCTACGGCCGACTTGGAAGCACAATACACTGTTCCGTTAGGGTAGGTTTGCTTACCCGCTACCGAACTGATGTTAATGATGTGGCCACTTCGCCGGGCAATCATACCGGGCATCACCAGTTTTGACACGTACAGAATGCCCTTTACATTCCCATCAATCATGGCATCCCAGTCGTCGGGATCATTTTCCTGAATGGGTCCCAGCCCGTGAGCATTGCCCGCGTTATTCACCAGAATATCGATTCCCTGCCAGGACTCCGGAACTCGGGAGAACGCCTCCTCCACATCTTCGCGGTAGCGAACATCGAAGTTGAGCGTATATACTTCCACCTTGTCCTGCAGTTCTTCTTTGAGTTCATCCAGTCGTTCCTGGCGTCGGCCGTGTAACAAGAGCCGATAACCCAGTTCAGCAAAAGCGAGAGCCGTCGCTCTGCCAATCCCGGAAGTAGCCCCGGTAATAAATGCGGTACGTGACATAAAAAAGTAATTACCGATGTACGGATAAAATGATAACCGGATCCTTACGGACTATTAATTCAACGAGTGATACAAGAGAAAGCTCAGCAAGCGTTCGAACGTTTGCTGTTCTTCGATGGAAGCTCCCAGCTTGGCCACCTGTACCCGATACAGGTCGATCAGCCGTAAAAACCGTTCGTGATTACTGAATCGGGCAGCGATGATTCCCTTGAAACAGCGGTGAATCTGATTATAAAGAAACTTACTTGGCTTGGTGGGTTCATCGTTGAGCAGGTGATTCAATGCCTCGAGTGAACCATATTTTTCCATGAACGCAAAGCCCTGATTCAATAAAAATTCCTTGATCTGGTCGCAAACGTCGTTTAAATCCTCAGTGCTTTGCAACTTGTACCGGAAATATTTATCGTCATTGAATTTCCCTACAGAAATCACCAGCGTATTTGCATCTTCGCGGTATTCTTCGGCATTATCGAGAAATTGCTGGGCTAGAAATTCAATTTCCTGATGCCGCAAACCAATGCTTACATCCAACCAGATTTCGTTGGTTCGATACGAAGTAGAAAAGACCACATTGTAGAATCCAACCGGCGTTTGCTTTCTGAACTGCTTTCGATCCGAAAGCAATTCAAACCCATTCTCGGCGAAGAAAACACTGAGTTTTTGATACAGCTCGGTTTCAAAAGGTGTAATAATCATAAGCAATAAATCATTGATTGTCTGCTGATTAAAGTTTATTACTTCTTTAGGATTTCAAGGAAACCGGAAGTAGTTCAACTCAGATAACGGTAAGCATAACGGGTCTCTATACGTCATCTCAACAGAAGGTAACACATGATTTTCACTGACTTTCAGCGAAACGACTGCCGGGTGGCAAGGTAAAAGGATACTTTAGAAATGAAAAAGATTTTATTATTTTCTGACACACACGGCTGGTTCGACGAAGCCCTGGATTCACACTGTCGCTGGGCGGACGAAATCTGGCACGCGGGAGATTGGGGTACCGGTGTGTATGAACGCCTCCAAATGTATGCCAGACCCATTCAGGGCGTATATGGAAACATTGATGGAACGACAATACGTTCCCTGTTTCCGCTGATCAATCATTTTACCTGCGAAGGGGTTAACGTGGGTATAACCCATATTGCCGGAACGCCCGGCCGCTACAAACCGGATGCCCGTCAGCTGCTACGGGAACAAAAACCCGACGTACTGATCTGTGGACATTCGCACATCCTGCGAGTCGAGCGGGATTCCAGCGGTATATTATTCATGAATCCGGGTGCAGCGGGGAAAGAAGGCTTTCATCGAATCATGACAGCTCTCCGCTTTAAAGTCGATCAGGGCCGAATTTTTGACGTAGAAGTGGTAGAACTTGGCAAGCGAGGCAAAATTCCTGACAATTTTTCCGTCTGACCCCCTACGGAATAGCCTTTTAACGAATCGAATCCGCATAACTTAAAAAAGACCATGAGTACGCTGGAAGGCATTCATACGTTACGAAAACTAATTATGGCGGGCGATAAGGTACTGGTTCGCCCCAGTGATGGTCAGCAGAAAACCCGTTCGGGTTTGTACTTACCTCCTACCGTTACGGAGAAAGAAGATATTCAGCAGGGCGTAGTCATCAAAGTAGGCCCCGGTTTTCCGATTCCGGCGGCCAGCGATCTAGATGAGCCCTGGAAAGAGAAAAAGGAAGACGTGAAATACGTTCCGCTACAGGTACGCGAAAACGATCAGATTTTATTTTTACGTCGGAATGCGTTTGATGTGGAAATTGATGGCGAAAAGTACCTCATTATTCCTCATTCTGCCATACTATTGATGGTGCGGGAAGATGAACTGAGTGAGTTGGGCTTATAAACAAAGTCCTTTTCTGAACAATTTATCAGGAAAAGGGGTTATATTTGTGGCCCTGAAAATGAAAACGATCATTTTCGCCCAATCAACATCCGGGGACGACGGGTATTGACAGCGGGTTGAAGTTGCGGGTGTAAGCATGTCGGAAGTTGGAAGAACCTTCCGTGTAAAATTCTTCTAAAACAATAGCTGGCAACAATAGCTACGCTATGGCTGCTTAATCCGGAGGATTAACCATTAGCCATCGTTCCGCCGAACCGTCACACTACCGGGTCGGAGTTCGGGACGTCGAAAGGTAGTGTCTGAGGGGCCCATTTCGCTAAGCCCTAATCAGTACCAGCGAATACGGAATCCGTTCGGTTTGTTGTCGACCTGACGAGTTCCCGACAATCGAAAGACAACTAAGCATGTAGAAGATGCGTGGCGTCCCTGTTCTGGACGAGGGTTCGAATCCCTCCGTCTCCACTGGCAAGTCTGTAAATCAAATAGTTATAGGATTTACACACAGTTTAAGAGAGAGCTTCTGATTTGAAGCTCTCTTTTTTTGTTAATCTCCCCTATTATGATTTCCCTCAAATTTTGCCAAAATAGGCGAAAAGGGTATTGACAAAACTGGCAAACGTAGTTTTGCCCGTTTTAGGTGATAACCTTGTTAATGAAAAAGCACCCAGCCATTGGCCAGGTGCTCTATGATATCTTTATTTTGCATTTTGCACAAAATGTGCCAAGAGGGTGCCGACAAAACTGACTAAAGTGCCTCTACTCTTCCTTCACTTTACCATTAGAATATGCTCCTACTACCGCCTCTAATTCTGCCGCGTAGTTGTAGATGTCATCTAGCGACTTGATCTCTACCTTGGTCTCTTTCTTAGTTGCGTCAAACGTTCCCAGATACTTCTTGGACTGACCGTTCAGATACAGCCGGCAGATGGGACGTCGGTTATTATCATCCAGAAAGATGGCAAAGTAGGAAAGAGCGTCCCGATGGGTAATCCGGGTAGCGGGTACCTTCGTTCGCAGAATGGACCGTACAATATAGAAGCCTTCCAGTTCCTCTTCCGTAGTGACAATCTCAGCCTTTTCGGCCTGACCTGGAAGACTAGGCGAAGGCATAGCATCGTCAGAAGCGACTGCAACGGGCTCCACAGAGAGCGAATCATCATTAGTGATGGCCATCTTCAACCGGTCGTTCAAGGTGTCGTTAATGAAGTTAGCAATCGTTCGCTTCAACAGGGGCTTGTAGTACTCCAGCACCTTAGCTGTCACTGCCGACGGATAAACCTGCTTGACGAAGTGCTTAGCGAACTCATCCCCTGGATCATTGAACTCTTTCTGCAGCAGGGCTCGCAATTCATTCGAGTTCTTGGATTCAAACGCCGACTGGTATACGCTGTTGACATCAAAGCTCGACTTATGGAATTCCTTTAGCTTTTCAACTTGACCGTCTTTAATGGCTTCCAGGTTGAATTCAAAGAAAGGCTTCTCATCCATCTTGTTGGCGTCCACCAAATCCGTGTAAAAGCGGAAGATGAGGCCATTGGTCAGAATAGAGAATTTTGCCTTGGAAACATGAAAATAACGAAGGAGCTGGCCATCGTGAATGTCTAACGACTGCTTCCAGTGCTTGCATTCGACTAAAATGACCGGATGACCTTCTTTAAATATCGCGTAGTCAATCTTCTCTCCTTTTTTAATGCCAATGTCACAGATGAACTCAGGAACAACTTCTAGAGGGTTGAACACGTCATAGCCGAGAACTTGAAGGAAAGGCATGATAAAGGCATTCTTGGTTGCCTCCTCGGTGTGGATGTTATTCTTTAATTGGGATACGCGTTCGCTCAGCTGGCGAACCTGGTCTTTGAAGTCCATAGCGGTGGTGCAGGGTTAAGGTACTCAGTTATAAGAGGGACAACTCAATGGCAATAAATAAAGAATTATTTATACTTTATTAACCATTCATCTAATTGTATATCTCAAAGCAGATCATAAGGTTATCACTCGACTATGGAAATATTTCGCCTATAGCGTCTCTGCTTTACTTTAGGAGTTGCCAATTTTGGCTACACCCCACCATTAGGCATTTCACTTAAAAGTTACATGCTTGATTTACAGTCAATACCCCTTTCGGTAAAGTCCTACTGCCCCATCGACTCCACGAAAAAGGATTTTGTTTGCCCGTCACTTCTGTCACCTGTGTCCCTTTTAACCTCATCGTTACGTCCTGTGATAATTACAGAACGCTTGTTTAAACTATTCCAGAATCGGATCATCTCCCAGATTAATCACAAACTGAAAATCGCCGTAGTGCTCCCTAAACAAAAGAAGCCCAACGACTGCCGAGCTTGCTTGATAGAGATTCGACCTAATGTAGAGGGTCTTCACTTCTAGGTGAAAAGCTTGATAATCGGAGCCTTCCATTTTAAGGAGACCCCTTGTCTTCGTTTAAACGCTTACTTGTTAAATCATTAAGCGAATCAGGCTAGGATAACCAGGACAGTACCTGAATCAGGGCCTCTATCTCTATTGGCTTGGTTAAATGCTGATCAAAGCCCGCTTCCTGAGCTCGCTGCTGGTCTTCCTTTTGGCCGTAGCCCGAGACTGCTACAATGAATACTTCGTTGCCCCGGGGCTGCTGACGAATCAGTCGGCAGGTATCGTACCCGTTTAGATCGGGCATCCCAATGTCTAACAGTATAACGTCGGGCCGCAGGCTTTCTGCCGCTAATACACCTTCCCTGCCGCTGTTTCGGCTGTGTACTTCATAGCCATTAAGTTCTAATAGCATCCCTAGCGTGAAGGTAGCATCGGCATTATCATCCACGATCAACAGGCGAAGCGGGGCGGTAGCGACTTCCTCGTTTATTGTAAGGAGGGTTTGTTCTTCGTTTAGCGTAGGCAAGCGAACGATGAACGTACTACCTTTGCCCAGTCCCTCACTCTGGGCCTCTACGGTTCCGCCGTGTAGTTCGACAATCTGCTTGACCAAGGTAAGCCCCAGCCCCAGTCCCCCTTCGGAGCGAGCCAGCGAGTTATCAGCCTGCACAAACAATTCAAAGATCGAAGTCAGCTGATCCGGCCTTAGGCCAATGCCGGTATCCTCAACGCGTAAAATAGCCTTGTAGCCCTGGTGTTCCAGGCTTAAGTGAATCTTGCCCTGTGGGTGGGTATAGCGAGAGGCATTCGTCAGCAGGTTCATCACCATTTGCACCAACCGCGTGGCATCCCCTTCCATCTCAACCGGACTAGCCGCCAGACTCACCGTCAACTGCTGCTGCTTCTGCTCGACTAAGGCCTGTACGGATTCCGCGGCCTGATTGACTAGCTCGTCTAAACTGACGTTCGTTTTGCGGAGTTCGATCTTACCCTGACTAATGCGGCTGACATCCAACAGATCATCGACCATGCGTACCAGGTGATTGGTCTGCCGATTCATCATCTCCAGCACGGACTTAGCCTGGGTATTGGTAGAAGCCGTCAGCGAAAGAATCTGTAAGCCGTTGCGAAGCGTAGCCATGGGATTCCGCAGTTCATGAGCCAGCATGGCCAGAAATTCGTTCTTTCGCCGGTCGGCTTCTTTCAGGGCATCTTCGGCCTGTTTCTGACTGGTCAAATCACGCATGACTTTCACAAGACCAATGACCTTGCCCCCCTCATTCAGTAAGGGGCTCGTAATGCCTGAGCCATAGAAGCGGGATCCGTCCTTGCGAACATGCCAGCGTTCATTTTCGGCCCAGCCCTGCTGAAGGGCCGTTACTCGTTCCCGTTCGGGAACTCCAGCTGCCCGATCTTCCGGCACGAAAAAGAGATCTCCCGACTCTCCTACAATCTCTCGTTCAGCGTATCCGAACACCGCTTCAGCTCCGGCATTCCAGTCCTGAACTCTGGAGTTTAAATCAAGGGTTAAGATGGCGTAATCCCTTGCACTTTCCAGAATCGCTTTTTGACGTTCTTTGATTCGAAACAACTCCTTCTCCGCTTGCTTTCGTGCCGTAATATCAAACATGACTCCGCTCATGAGGAGCGGTTCATTGCCCACTCGTTGCATGACCCGCCCATACCCACTCATCCAGCGTTTGGAGCCATCTGCCCGTAACGCACAAAACTCCGTATCAAAAGTAGCTTCACCCGCCAGGGACTGCTCAAGTAAGTGATTCACTTGCTCCCGGTCATCGGGATGAACATGTTCAAAAAAGAGTTCAGGACGTACCGGGTTAGTTTCTGGTTCCAGGCCAAAGAGTCGGAAGTGCTGCTCGTTCCAGTACACCTCATTGGTTGGCAGGTTCCACTCCCAGGTAGCCAAGTCGGTGGCTTCAATCGCTAACCGCAGCCGTTTTTCTGATTGCTGCAAAGCTTGCTCGGCTTCGACTTTTACTAGGGCTGCCCAGGTCCGATCAGCGACGTCTTCCAGCAATGCCCGCTCGCTATCCGTCCACTGACGAGGGGTAGTCATGGCCGCACAGAGTGCCCAGATAACCTGGCTGGGGCCTTTTCGTAGCGGCGTGACTAACAGAGCCCCCAGTTGTAACCCAGCCAGCAGCTTTTTCTCGGAATCGGAGAACCGTACATCCTTAGCAACGTCTTCAATACGCATGGGCTGTGTTGACAACTGTCGCATCGTTTCCGGATAATCCGACAACTGAAAGACCCCTGACATGGGCAAAAGACTCGGGTCAATATGCTCGGGACCAACGGTAGAAATACCTTGGTGCTCAAATACTTCGCTAATCCAGCAGCGATCCAGTTCCAGGTGCTCAGCAATCATTTGAACGGTTTGATGTTGGATAATCTGCTTATTTGGCCAATCCCGCAACGCATCACTAAAGGAAAGCAGAAATGCCTGCCGCTTTTCCATATTTTTTCGTTCGGTGATGTCATCGTACACGCAGGCAATGTAGGGACTGCCTTCTTCGCCTACCCGGGAGAGATAACAGGTGTACCACTGACCCAGCTGATGCACGGGATATTCGGTACGCATCGATTGACCCGTGTAATAAACCTCTTCCAGCATTTGATGCCATCCGGGTTCCAGATTAGGTACCAGCTCACTCATTCGTTTGCCCACCGGATCGTGAATACCGGTCATTCGGGTAAAGGCCGGATTGTCTTCCCGATGCCAGTAATCAACCACCCTTCCCTGCTCGTCAAAAATCAATTCAAGCAAGCTGAAACCCTCATCAATGGAGTTAAATAGTATCTGGTATTTATCCGTTACTCGCTGGGCGATTTCATCTTTTAGCCGATGGTTTTCCGCTTCGGCTTGTTTCTTCTCCGTGATATCTTCAGTAGTCATCACAAAGCCATCCCCCATTTTCACCAGAGTTTGATGAAACCACTGATCCTGAAACTGTTCATGGGAATAATACTGCTCGTGCTCGATGGGAATGCCCGTTTGGGTAACCTGAACAAACTCTTCAAACAAGCCGGTTTCTATTACGCCGGGGTTTTGCTGAAGCAGGCTTTGGCCCATGACTTCACCATTCTGCCTGATGCCCCGCTCATTATTCATAATCCAGATAAAATCAATGATGCTTCCGCTACCATCTCTTATTGCCTCAAAAGCCTGAATGATGTAGGGCGTACTATCCAGAACCGCCTGCAACAATTCTTTCGTAGACGCTAACTCGGCTTTTGCTTGCTTACGAGCCGTTATATCGATGGTCGTTGTCGCTACGCCGTCACCCAGCTTTACCGTGGATTGATCAAACCAGCCATCAAACTGTTCATGGACGTAGTGCCGCTCGGATTGATCCGGGACGCCCGTTTCGCATACCTGTTTGAACGTATCAAAGATGCCGGCTTCTTTCACGCCGGGATTGAGCGTGAGCAGGCTCTGGCCGATTACATCTCCGTACTGCTGCTCGCTACTCTGGTTGTTAAGGATCCAGACGAAATCAACGATTTCTCCGGCCTGATTGCGTACGGCCCTGAACACCTGAATCATTTCCAGCGTACTGTCCAGGGTGGCCTTGAGTAAAGCCCGGCTTTCCTCCAACTGCTGGGTTCGCTCGGCTACCTGCTGTTCAAGCCCTTGCTGATAGGTTTGCTGAGCCTGCTCTAAAGCTGCTTCGGCTTCTTTTTTGTCCTGAATATCAATATTGATGCCCAGCCATTTTCTGATGCTCCCGTCGGGGCTTAGGATGGGCGTCGCCCGCACGTTGGTCCACCGCCAGCCACCACCAGGTCTTTGTAAACGAAATTCGGCGTTTACGGGCTGAAGCCGTAGAGCCGCCTCCTGCCACCGCGAAAGGGCGTAGGACTGATCGTCGGGATGCACTGCCTGGGCCCAGCCCTCGCCCAGCCATTCTTCCAGGGTTTGACCGGTGTAGGCCCGCCAGCTGGGCGAATCAGTAACGACCATACCCTGGGCATCGGTTTCCCAGAAGGCCTGAGCAAAAGATTCAAATAAGACCTGATACTCATCCGGCTGAATAGAGGCATATAAACTACCTTTAGTAGCATTCATAACAATACAGTAGGGTTGGAACAGCTCAAGCGGTAATCGTGCGTAC
This sequence comes from Siphonobacter sp. BAB-5405, assembly GCF_002872335.1. GTDB lineage: Bacteria > Bacteroidota > Bacteroidia > Cytophagales > Spirosomataceae > Siphonobacter. The sequence goes on from NZ_NJAG01000002.1 coordinate 191,826, forward strand.
TAGTAAGTAAGTAGCAAAGGAAGTTTTCTTCTGGCGGGAATTGACGCCTAAATAAACCTATCTTAACTACCTTTTCTAGTACGGCCACATTTCTTGCCATAAGTCAATGAAAACTATACTACTGAGGAGTCAAACCCGTATGGTTCTACCCCTCCGTGCCTACTACTTCTAATTACGCTTATTACTATACGAGCTACCCTTAAACCCGCCCTGCAATGCCAGACGGGTTTTGATAACCTCCCCGCAGCAAAACCTAAGCGGCAGCCAGTACCTGACACGGCCCCATCTCCATGTAGTCTTCTGCGGGCAGGTCCGGGATCCAGTCCGTAAGCTGCTTGATGAGATGACTCACGTCCATAAACATCTGAGCTACACCATGGGCTGGAATGTCATGAAGAACTACAGCCGGGATAGCGGCTACGTAGCAGGCAAACATCTGCCCCAATGCTCCTGTTCGTTCCGGAAGGCATGACTGCTAATGCATGTAATCTGCCGACTAGAGGAACCTGTCATAAAGGGTTTAGTACTCATAGAGGCTTCTACATGTCGGTAAAGGGGCTTGAGCAATTCCATTACCGCCAGGTAATATTCGACTGCATGTTGCAGTTAACTCGCCTTTCTTTTCATCCGGGGGAAGGTTTTTGCAGCTATTCTCCAGAAACCATTCGAAGGCTTCTTCAACACTTGTAAATATTTGCATGTGTTAAAGACATGCTCTTTGTATGAATATTTTTCATTCTCATCAAAAGCTGCATTGCTAGCTTACCAAAAAGCATCAACACCTTTTAACGTATATTCTGCTTGGCTGATTGAAGGCTAAACAGTAGCTTTCAGCCCTGAACCACCCAACCTCATTTTCTAATGAAGTCCTTCTACCTCTTTGCTCTTTTGTTACTTAGCTTGACGGCCTGCCAATCCGATGAACCGGAGATTATTACTCCTGCTCCTGTTGCACCCCTTGAATTCAATGACTGGATTATACTTACAGCCCCTGAAAACGGTTTTGTTGAGGCCGTCTACGGCAACATTGACAGTACGTTAATTATTTCCCTAGGTAATCAATTGTATCGTACCCTTGATCAGGGGAAGACTTGGCAGACAACCAAATATGCTAGCAATGAATCCATATTCGGATTTTCTGCCTCAGGAGATACGATTAATGCTTATTCAAGCTTATTGAAAATTCAGGACAATCCTGAGCTTTACATTGCCGGTCCCAGATACTATAGCTTGGATTATGGCAAGACCTGGAAGAAACGTACCTCGGACGATTCGTTTAGCCGTCCTCATGGCGGACTCAAAAAGGCGGTTACGGCAGCCAATGGCATTACGTATAAGCCTGTAGAGGAATACAAGGTTGATCCCTCCTATACAATACCTCCTTATGTGGACAAATCAGGCCTACAAACGTCTGATGGTCGAGTGGTATACCTTCCCCAGGTGGTAAATGTCAAGGGTATTAGTCTGGACTCTCGGCAACGTGTCTATCTGGCCTGTTCGGCTGTCTTATGCCAGGGAAAATATTGTAGCAGCAGGCATGGCCAAGTCTTTATTTCTAAAAAGCCATTACCCTAACCTGGATAGCAGTCAATGAAAAAGCCTACCCACTATCACGGGTAGGCTTTTTTGTAGCCGGTCGTCTCCATGGACTATATAGCTAAGTTGTTTTTGCTCGATTGCTGGACTGATTTCCTTCGGAAAAGGTGCGTTTTACACCTAACTTTGGCCTTGATACCCCTTCCAGCTATCCGACTTAGCTATCTACTATCTATTAGGCCTCCACAAAGAGGGCTTGAGTGCGAAGGTGGAGAAATGAAGGGCTTTCGGGTAGGTACTTGCGTACGAATGCAATCACTTCCATGAATAGCAAGTAGGCATTGTTAGCCCTATAGCTTTGTATACGGCTTAATCCTGCTTTCATTGCTCTGCAAGCATTTATCAGCCCGAGGTCCCTTTTATAGAATAGCATCAAACTGTTCAACCTTCGTGTACTCTATTGATTTAAACACCTAAGTAATGAACATTATGCAGCTTGGTTTCATTGAACAATTATGTAAATCAACAATTTACCAAATGCTATCTTAACGCAGCAGTATGACAACCCACACTTGCTGCTCAAGAGCGGTTGTTTGCCTCTTAGCTTTTTCTTTACAATGAACGGTGATCAAAACGCATTTGATTCTATCCAGAATTTATCTGGACAACTTGATATCCAGTTTGCCTTAGTAGCCACAGGATTAGGCGTCTGGGAACTTAACATTTCGACCAACCAAGTCCTATGGGATGATCGCTGCCGGGCCTTGTTTGGACTGGCACAGGATCACGTTATTCCTTACGAACAGGCCGTCCAATTTATCCATCCAGATGATGTAGATCGCGTCAACACGGCTGTGCAGCAAGCCTTGACGGGTGAGTCAAATGGGAACTACGATCAAACCTACCGCACTATTGGAGCTGATGATGGCATCCTGCGGTGGGTACGCTTCCACGGTAGAGCCTATTTTAGCCAAACCGGCGATCCGTATCGCTTTGGTGGGGTAGCCCAGGATGTCACCCAACAAGTATACACTCAACAGTCACTGGTAGCCAGCGAAGCCCGGTTTAAAAACTTAGTGGCGGCTACCCCAGCGGCTACAGCCGTCTTCGTCGGCAGGGATATGCTCATTCAGCAGGTGAACGCCCCGATGCTGGCTATCTGGGGTAGGGACAAATCGGTACTTGGTAAAACACTCCTGGTAGCAATGCCTGAATTGGAACAACAGCCATTTTTAGCCCAGCTTCAGCATGTTTTTGATACCGGTGAACCGTTTCGGCACTCGGAAGGGGTGGCATATCTACTAACAGACGGACAACCCAAGACGGTTTATTTCAATCATGCGTATAATCCACTCTATGATCAGGACGGATTTGTTTACGGAGTGATTAATACGGCCATTGACGTTACGGAGCAAGTAAGGGCCCGGCAGGCACTTCAAGATAGCGAAGCCCGCTTTAGCAACATCATCCAGCAGTCGCCAGCCGCCACGCTGGTGTTACGAGGGAATAAGTTTGTGATTGATCAGATCAACACCTCCATGCTCGCCTTTTTTGGGAGGGGTGAGGAAGTGATTGGGCAGCCCCTGCTCGCCGTGATGCCGGAACAGAAGGAGCAGTTTGCCTGGCAACAGGCACAGCGGGTTTATTATGAAGGCATCACTTTTGATGAAAAAGAGGTCTTGGTGACTCATAAACGAACGGGAGTCATGCAGGAATACTATTATGATGTTGCGTATCGCCCTTTGCTGGAGGGCGGCCACATCACGGGTATGATTCAGGTCATCACGGACGTGACGGCACACGTACAGGCTCGCCGACAGCTCGAAGAAAGTGAAGCAAAGCTGAGCCTATTGAGCAACACGGTGCCCTCGATGATTTTTTACCTGGATCAGCAGCAACGTTACGTTTCTTATAATAAAACCTTTCAGGACTGGTTCGACGTCGATGCCGATGAGGTCATTGGCCAAAGCGTACGGGAATTCATTGGTGAACAGGCCTATCAACAAGTAGCCCCACATTTGGCGGTTGCCTATGCAGGCCAGCCCGAACGCTATGAGCTGGCAGCTCCTTCCCGCGTAGGAACACAGCGGTGGCTGGATATTACTTATACACCTCACCATAACGAAGTAGGAGAACTGCTGGGAGTGATTGTACTGGCTAGCGACATCAGTACCCAGATGCAGGTTCGCAGAGCTTTGGAAGAGAGTAGCAATTCGTTGCAAAGTGCAATTGAGGTGGCCGGGCTAGGCACCTTTAGTGTGGATATTGCCAGTAATCTGTTAACCTGCTCGGCTCCCGTAGCCGAATGGTTTGGTTTTGATAGCCTAACGGCGGATACTGAAACGTTCATTGGCGGAGTGGGCGAAGCCGAGCAGGATTACGTGCGTGATCATCTGCAAAACACCATTCTAGCAGGACCTGAGGCCCGCTACAACGTGACCCACTCGATCATTAACAGTAAAACGGGCCACCGAACGCTGATTCACGCCTTAGGACGGGTTTATTTCGATGCAAACGGGAAGCCGCTTAAAGTCCTCGGTATCGCTCAGGACATCACCGCCCAACGGGAGTTGCAGCAGGTCCTCGAGAACCAGGTTCAGCAACGAACCCAGGAGCTGACCTTGGCCAATCAGGACCTCAAACGCTCCAATGACAATTTACAGCAGTTTGCTTACGTAGCCTCACACGATCTTCAGGAGCCCCTACGCAAGATTCTGTCCTTTAGCAATTTGCTTAGTCTACGCCTGGGCGATAGACTCGATTCCAACATCACCGACTATCTGGATCGCATCAATAAGTCCAGTGAACGGATGTCTAGCCTGATCAAAGACCTGCTAGAATTCTCCCGCATCGCGGTACGTCAACAGGAATTTGGTCCTGTCTCGGTAGATGCGGTAGTAGCGGGCGTATTGGATACGCTTTCCCTGGAAATTGAACAACGTCAGGCCTACATTCATATAGACGATCTGCCCGTTGTTAAAGGAGATGCTCAACAACTCAGTCAGCTGTTTCAAAACTTGCTTTCCAATGCACTAAAATTCACGCCTGCGGGGCAAGCTCCTCAGGTGCGGATAGAATATTTTCAACGGCAGCTTCATGAATTGCCGCCCGAAGTATTACCCCAACGTACAGCTCCTTATTATCACCAGTTCAGTGTGAGCGACCAGGGCGTAGGCTTTGACACCAAGTATCTGGACCGAATCTTCCAGGTATTTCAGCGGCTGCATACTAAAAGTGAATTTGCAGGAACAGGGGTTGGTCTGGCCATTTGCCAACGCGTGGTAGAAAACCATGGAGGGGGCATCACGGCAAACAGTGAACTCGGTCAGGGAGCCACGTTCTGTGTGTATTTACCCGCCTAGCTGGGTTCATACCTTATTTTTCTTTTTCCTTAAGCAGATTAAGACTTAGGAAGCGAAGCCTTAATCTGCTGGTTTGTTGGCTTAGATCGAAGCAAGCCTTTCGATTAGTTGGGTTCATTCAATGGGATAAGGTATCTGTGCATTCCAGGTAGAGGTATAAGATGGGGCATTTTAAACATCGTACTGGCGTCAGATAAAAGGTTAATCCTAATCACCTGTAAGGAGTCCTCTGCTAATGAGCGAAGCGAATGGCCAATCAAGGCACAGACATGTGATCTCGCTTCACCATATAAAGGGCAAAACTTTTCGGTCGATCCATTTCGTTAATCACTTCTTCCGGAGTGAAGCTTTTACGTAAAAGAGCCTTTGTTTCTTCAGAAATTGAATCAAAACTAAAACTCACGAACACATGCTGCACCGTGTCACTGGCCATGAAGGTTGTGTCCAAGGACACGCCATTTTGAATACTCTTAAACTGCAATCGATGAAAGCCTTTTCTTAAGTGACATTCATGCGTATCCCAATAGTCTGCGATGCCTGTATAGGTCAAGGTATCTTTCAAAAGCAACTGCCCGTCCAAGTAGACTTCGAAGTCCGTCCGAGTGATTTTAGGGCTGCCATTTTCATACCAGATAACGAGCCGACTGTTTAAGGGATTGGACTCACAGGCTAAGAAGACAGCAAGGCCTATGATCAGAGTTGATAAGAACACAAAGCGTTTCATTGCAAAGGTTAGCGGTTATCTGTTGCATAATACATGATGCCTTGCTTATCATCAACTTTTTAACTTAGCTATATAACTCCACTGTGGAGGCTCGTCATGATGAAGCACGTCAAAGCCCCGCCCGGAGGAAAAATCACATCGTTGATTATCAGGCAATTGTGGTTTGCTAGATTTGGTTTAGCTATATAATACACTTAAGCGAATGCCGGGATTGATTAGCTTAAGGCCAGGTTTAATACTCCCTAACAGTAGATGAACATTAATCTTCGGCTTTCGTACTTCTCTTGGCTGTTAATTATAGTCTCAACCCTAGCTACTGCATTACTCTCTTTTGTTTTTTACCTAGGCTCTGAAGAGAATGCACAGACTATGCTTGATGAACAGGGGTGGGTTTTAGTTCTACTAGCTAGATGGGGCGGGTTTTCAATATTGGCAGTACTATTTTCCGTTGTCATTGCCATCTTTGGCACTGCCCTGTCAGATGTAGCAAGCTTTAGGCAAACGTTTCGAATTTCAGTGGTTTGTAACAGTATGGGAGCTTTCTTAGGAACTGTAGCTTTTGTTATAGCTATCATATTTTGAAAGTCCCTATAGGAACACCCCGGGGATGGGTCAGACGCTTTTGCCTACCGGGGAGGGTTTGACAGGTACTCTTTCACGCTCGAAGGTATACAACACTCGGGTAGCCGTTTATGGACAGGGCTGCCAGGAGGCCGATTCACCAACAATGAGTGGACTAGGTCCTATAATGGCTGGGCAGATTACATTGGATATACCCGCCTTTTCCTTGTTCTCTCGGCTTTCATCGTAATGAAAGGTTAGATAGAAAACCGTGTCTCTTTTCTTGAATTCGTCTGGGAGATTCAGTACCGCTGCCTGAGAGGTATAGATCGTACTTGCGTACACCGGAAGAGGAAGGTCTGTGCGTGGTTCCAGAAAGGTCACTAAGGAAGCTTTAACGGGGCAGTACTCCATAGTATAGCGAACCGCTACACAGGCACTCTTCGTCCGAACGGCAGCGTCGTCTTTTGAGCAGGATAAAAGGGCTAAAACCAGCAGGGGTACGATCAGTATAGGGTATTTCATAGGTGTAGATTTTATTCGTAGTGCATAGACCCTGAATGCTACGCATAGGTTGCAAAGCCGTTCATCCGAATTCCGTTCATAACTATCCACAGCAGCACGATCTTAGGCCAACCAACGTCTACCCTTAACCATCTGCCTATGCACGTCTACAAAGAGTTCATCAAAACCTTCCTGGTTACCCTCGTGGGCATGTTCGCCTGCGTTTTCACGATCGAAGTTCTTTACCGAGTGATTAAAGGCTTATCCTTTCAAGAAGCGATGGCACTCTATCAGCCTGACTATAGCCACGTAGGAGTCGCTTGTGTGATCGCTATTGCCGTGACGTATGGAAGGAAAAAGCCTGCTTCTGAGGAGAAGCAATAGTACCGGATGCTCTTCTAGTAGGATGTAGGATTTTTAACGCCCTTGCTAATCAGGAGTATGCAGTTTTCACCAAATCCGGGGAAAACTCTTTTAGTGGTTGATAAACTTTCCCCTGCTCCGCTGATAGGCTATTAGAGGAATAGCTTGCCTGCGTTTATCCAGCCCTTTAACTTCAGCATTTTGCACTAGTTAACCTTTTTTGTCACCACCTGAAGCACCTTTCCTTACTACTGCCGCCCGTTGAACCCCTTCTATTTTACTCAGAAAATACCTTTGTGTAAAGGGCCATTCAAGAAAGAGCCAGATGAAAATACGTGCATCCTCATCTTTTAAAGAACCGTGTTTCTGCGGTTTATTTCCGCCTGAAGATTTTTTATTTCTTCAGAATTCCTGTACCCAATTAGAAAAGAAATAACTATTAAAATCACCGGTAAAAGAAAACCCTTATTTATAGCAGCGTACACCGCAATACCGATAAGTACACCGATGTACACAGCCGTTGTGATCTTTTTTGAGTTTATTTTCTTTTCTTCCGACACTAATTCTTCGCGTGTCATGGTCGCATAATCTTTACTTGATAACATAGGACTGGTTGGGTTAAGGGAAACAGTTAGATAGGTTTTTGTAACGAATGGGTATACAGCCTATCAGTCGTCTTGTACGGAATACGAACGATCAGGCTCCAGGGTACCCCTTGTCACAAGATAGTTAATTTCTGTCATCTCGCAAAAAGAGCTTCTACGGGTATGGTAAACAGTAGTTAATTGACTGTGTTTTGCGTGGGCCAGTGTGTGATTGCACCTAATAACGACTGTCAATGACAGGCTCCCTGCCCGGAACGAGTGGCTCGCTTCCCATCATTTCAACGTTCGAGTACAGTTGCTTTTTGATTGCAGGATACGAAGCTTTTACCAGTAGCCAGATCCGTTGGTTTAAATCCTCATCGGAAGATTGAAGTATGGCATATTCAGGCCAGAAACTTGCTCTCCGAAAAAACATCCCCAACTCGTCGCACCAGTAGAAATTCGCTCCGCTGTCGCTACTGGCCGTGGGTAACCTGAACCGCTCTACCGGATAGCTCCTCCCCTTTACCAAATATGACTGACTTTCCAGGTGCCACAAGGTATCGAAAGCAGCATAAGAATGCTTCCGAAAAAGAAGCCGATTAGCTACCGTGTCCCGGATGTATTCGATCGTATCGAAGGAGGTTTGGTAAGCTATGGTGTAGCCCTTTCTGAAGGCCGTCTTTATACTAGTGGTATGAGTAGTGTCGAATTGTGCCGCTCCACGAATCCTGATGCTTTGCCAATAGTAGCGATGCTCGTTAGGCTGACAGGCGAGCAGAAGAAAGCCCAGAAAAAAACAGATAACCTTCATCCGTTCGTAGACATCTAAAGCTAAATCGGAACGTTCCTGCCCGGCATTCATTTCTTTGCCTTTAAGCCGAGATAGGTACGTCAATGGTAACCCGTGTGCCCTGCTGGGGTTTGCTGTCGATATGCAAATTGCCTTTGAGCAAATCAACGCGTCGATGTAGGTTTTTTAATCCGAGTCCGCTAGTGGACAGGGAGGCGGGCTGATGAAGCAGAAAGCCTTCTCCATTATCCGCAATACGAATAGCCAGGGTATGGGGCCGATACGAAAAGTGAACTTCAATCTGACTGGCTCTGGCGTGTTTAAGGGCATTAGAGAGAATCTCCTGCACCATACGAAACAGCATCAAATCCTGCCGGTCGGGCAAGGCATAAGGGGTGCCATCCAGCTTTACTTCGATGGCCTTTTGACTCGCTTTCCGAATGCGGTCCGTTTCAAACACCACACTTTCGTAAAGGCCAAACGATTCGATCGCCTCACTATTCAAGGTTTTGGTAACGTCCCGAACGGCCTGTACGGCTACCTGCAGGAGGTCATTTACCTCATTGACCTCCTGCTTAAGGGTAACATCCGATGTTTTATTTCGTAAGGTGTACAGGCCCAGTCGAACGACGGTTAATAACTGGCCAATGTTATCGTGTAACTCTTCACTGATGTGCTGCAGGGTAGAATTCTGGATCTCGATCTGGGATTCCAGTAACTCCCGATTGAAAGCCTCCTTCAGTGACTGCTGCTGCTCCTGATGCTGCCGATACCGTTGTTGATGGCGAATGGTCATGAAAATGATAAAGCCTGCCAGAATGACCAGCAGGACTGAAACCACAACGGTAGTAATCAGAAAGCCCAGTGAAAAGGTCATATCCCAGGGTTGAGCTCAGGCTTTTCCTGCTTGCGTAGAAAAGTGATGGCGAAACAGACATACAAAAACACATTGGCCACATCCCGAATGATTTGAAACCAGTAGTGTGCCCGCAGGTCATTACCCATGGCATTATGCAATGCATTTTGAGGTAGACAGGTTGCTATATAAAGCAGATGACCACAGCAAATCCAAAATAAAGAATAGTTAAACACGGAACGAGTTGCCGGCAGTTGTAAAATGCGGTAAAATACCAAAGTGACCACATACTCGTGAACACCATGGAAGTCATCCAAGCATTGCTTGCAAAGATGGTTGTAAGGGGCTGCCAGAAAACCATATTGACAAAATAAAAAACCCAGAAGGCTACCAGAACTCGTAACAACCACCGGCTACGAAGCTCCTGATAGAATCCCAGTGTCGTTAAGGTAAAGTTTATAGGTACATAGGTTGTATAGACCACTATGTTATTATGATACCTAATACGAGCATAGCTGGCGATCATTTCAGTGATAAAAGATTGCAGCACTACCAACCAAAAGTAACGAAGACTAGGTGGTAAACTTTTAAAGCGGAAGATACCTGCGATAATGGCTGTGATCATAAATATGAGCCACGGAAGCATGGTTAAATCAAAAGCCATCGGATCAATTATTGGCACGTGTTAGGTGGTGGACAAAGTTTACCCAAGTTATAGTATTCATCCGAAGAAGATTTTTCTGTATTGCTTGATTTAGAACTGTGGACCGAATAAATGATTGTCAGATGAGCCTCACCCGCATCCGTTTTTCGCATGGCGGGCGACAAATAGATGAATTCCGGATAAGGGCCTGTACCAAAAAGATTTTTCAGCCACTCTTCTAAACCAGCAATGGGCGTAGGAATGCTGCAATAAAAGTAATTGCGGTAAAAATCGGGAGGCAGAAGTAATTTCTCGACGCCCGTACTGATGAGTTGATAGCGGAAATTCTCTTTGTAAAGGCTGGCCTCATCAGCCGTCACTTTACCGAAGTAACTGGCATTAAGCGTATCCGCTTCCCCCGTAGTACCAAAGATAAATTCCAGGGGTGATTCCAGTGAGGTGAATACAGGATAGACGACCAGATTCCGTTGTCCTTTGTAGAAATCGCGAAGCTCCGCCAGCTTGACTTTGAATCGTTTATGAAAAACGCTCGTATCTCCACTCGTTTCGTTGAGAAGACGATAGGCCTTTTCACCCCTGATTTCTTTTTGAAGTGTTGCACTCAACAGGCTAATTTCCTCCCAGGCTTGTTTAGCTGAAATGGGGGCTCCGGTCGCTTCTACAACAGTCGGGTCTGCTAGTTTCGACGCGGATACCGAAGATTCGGTTTTTTTTGTCTCACACGACCAGAACAGCCCGATGAGGAGTCCGGCTAATAGATACTTTTTCACAATGGATTTTAAACTAGGTGATAAAACGGGTGGGAAATTACTTAAAATTTACGATATATTAAGTGTAGATATGATTTCAAAGTAGTATTAAAGCAAATTTTTACAACACATCAGTAAAAACAAAAGAAGCCCGACTGCTGTCGAGCTTTTGAATTCCTCCTGAACGTTGTCTAACGTCTGCAAATAAGTTTAGTATTGATAAACTTATTTGCAGACATCATGAATAAGTATTGACTTTATTTAAGAACCTATTGTTTTAAGTTACGATCAAAAAAAGCCTATCCGTCGTCACGTACAGGCTTTGCATGAACCTGTCTTCAAAGCCGCCACTTTTCTGACCGATTCAGTGATACAAACCTACGGCAGAGAGCCTACCTAAGCCTTTTACTTTCGATCAATGAACTGATTTTCACCACAAACCGCAGCTTTTGCCTATTTAAAAAAACCAGTTAACAGGTTACTATATTTATTTTTATTAACTGTAGATTCTGTCTGGCTCTGCTACTTTAAATTTCCTGATCATTCGTTGTAACCTTGGCCGCGTGTAGCGTTGTAATAAGATGGGATAAATGTTAAAAAAGAGGTTAAATACGATCAGCCACAAGGCATCCCGAATGGAATAGACCGCCACCACATAGCCGGTAATGAGTAAGATAATACCTGCCATCACTACATGACCTGCTTCGGCCACCCGGGAGGCTTGTTCGTAGGCTAAAAACGCCTGTAAATCCTTTTTAATGGGTGTTTGTTGCTGTCTCAGCTTCTCCCATCCGCTTTTGGTCAAAATTGCCTGGTACCCCTCTACGCCCAGCCAGCGATACACCTTGCCCTGCTTTTCGAAAGGATAGGGATTGAAGTAAGCTGATTGTAAACCGGGCTTCCATTGGGATTCAAACAGGGTAACCCAGAACATCAGAAAAAAATTAAGGGCCACGCTAAAGGCTGCCGAAGTAACTTCCAGATACCGAAACATGAAGCTCGTACTGATCGCCCCTCTACTGACAATCGGCACTAGTTTTACCCATTTAAGAAACATATGCGGTGTGTTGATTAGGTGATTTCACTTTTGTATGAAGGATCTCCAATGGCACGTTCAGACCCTGCTCATTCGGATCAGATTGAAGAGTAACGTAGGAATGGCTCCTACTAACTCTACTCCCAAAGCAGCCACGGGGAGGGTCAGGTAGAGCCAGTAGGGATAGGATGAAGTCAGGGGTTTGACCTGCGTAATTTTGACCAATGCCGGGAATACGAACTCTTTTTGCTGGTAAACGATCAGGAAAGTAATGAACAGGTAAAAGGTAAGCCGAAACGTGAAAGCCCAGGCCATTCCCTCCATAAAAGTCCAGTCCCACACCAGGATATTTAACCAGATTGGTATGGACATAAAACAGCCCAGAATAACGGTTCGATTATAAAGGAGTAAAGCAGCGGTACTTATTTGGGAATATCCGATAAAGCTCCTGAAGGGCTCATGATCTGCCAAATACCAGGATAACCTGAAAAGATCAACGTCTTTCAAAGGCGTCTGCAGCGTTTTCTCACTAACACCAAATTGATTACCCGTTAATTTACTCCAGCCATAGCTGGCCAGCGTCCAGGCTAATAATACCCGGCAGGCTAGTAGAAAATAGGCCTGAACCTGTTCTTTGGTTAGATTTTTCATCGGATGAGCCTGTGGTCGCGTCAACCCTGCTATTTCTTTTAGAAGTGAACGCGATGACAAGGTAACCAACGTAATGAATTCAGGCAAACGGGCCCGCTTACGCAGGCGTAACAATCAAACAGCAGTCTTTACACCATGCTTCAATACCCTTTGTGAATCACGCGTATTTTCGGCAGAACCACCCCAATGGATGGATACGTGCGGCGTACTTTAGGCCCCGCTTCATACCGCTGGCAAGACTTTTGAGTAAAGAGATACCAAAGCCCAATGACACCTCTAAACCGATGAAGCTTACGCTCTCCTATGGCCTGCTCCTGCTGGCCTTGTTGTTCCCTGTGGTAACCGTGTGTTTGGGCGTCCACATTGCCTCCTGGTTAAGCCTCTATGCCCTGGCCTGTGGTAGTATAGGTTTAATGGTATACGGTGCGATATTGCTGTGGATGAAAACCCGCTTTCCTGGTAGACGCTGGATGGCGATTGTATCCTTACTGGCGGGACTAGGCTGGCTGGTCGTTCAGCTTTACATTGCCAGTGGCTGGAGCGAGAGTTGATGTAATTTTCAAGTACGGAAAGAAAAACCTGCCGTTGATGGCGGACACTTTTTCATTTATATCTTAAGGGCTTTATTTATGAAAAGACTACTCCCCATCGCCTGTCTACTGACGGCCTGTACAACGCCTTCGCAAAAGCCCATCCAGCCCGTTTTCGACACCCTCGACTATTCGTACAGTTATGCTTGGCAGCCACGTCGCAGCTACTCGTTAAAAATTGCCAAAGATGGTGAAGCCTGGCTGGCAATTCGAGCCAGACGTGAGTGGGAATATTTTCAGGGACACCTCTCTGACGAATCCTTACAGATTCTGCATCGGCAAGCCAGAGTCCTATTTTCTTCATCCTTTCCGAAAAGCTTTCGCTCCTCAACGCCTGATCTGGATTGTTATCAGCTACTCCTGACTAGCCCAAAAGGTCAAAGAAAAGCCTTTCAGGTATCTGAAAAGTCGCTCCCTCCTGTCGACTCTCTTTCCTTTCTATTACAGGATGTTCAGTCCCGTACGTCATTTAGAGTAATCAAACGTTCGATTCACTTTGAAAGTCAGAAAGGCGTCATTCTCCCATTGAAAACAATTAATAACGTTAAAGATTACTTACCACCACCATAGTAAGGTGTTTTCAATTCCAAGAAAGAGATTTCCCCTGAACTCGTTATACGTAGGAGTATTTTTAAAATTGGGCTGAGTACTCGCTAGCTGAGTAACGAGGCTATGCGTAGAACAGTCTTGTCTAAAACTTGATTTTATTCCAATCGCTTTACCTCATCCCTATCGACTATTCAGCATTTGAATGAGTACGTTCAGTTCTACTGGTTTGGTGAGGTGCTGGTTAAAGCCCGCTTCCTTGCCTTTTTGCAGGTCTTCTTTTTGTCCGTAACCGGAGACCGCAATGATATACATATTCTTTCCCCAGGCTTGCTGGCGAATCTGCCGACAGGTCTCATATCCATCCAGATCAGGCATTCCGATGTCCAGTAAAATGACGTCAGGTTTTAATTCCTGGGCGGCCTGGATTCCTGCCCTGCCCTCATTTCTCACATCCACCGTGTAGCCTTTCAGTTCCAGCAACATTCCCAGCGTAAAGGTTACGTCGGGGTTGTCATCCACGAGTAATAAGCGAGGCAGATGAGCTGAATTTGAGAAGTCGATCCGATTTTCTTCCGAACTAGCAGCACGCTCAGGCGTGGGCAGGTAAACGGTAAACGTACTGCCCTGGCCTAAGCCCTCACTTTCAGCAATTACATGACCGCCGTGTAAGTCCACGATCTGCTTCACCAGGGTCAGCCCCAATCCCAGGCCACCCTGCGACCGGGCGAGTGAATTATCTACCTGAACGAATAAATCAAAAATGACCGTAAGCTGATCCGCTGCCAGGCCAATGCCATTGTCCCGTACCTGTAGAATGGCTTCGGTCTCCCGCTGCTCCAGACTCAACTGAATGGTTCCCTGAGGCCCCGTATAGCGGGATGCATTGGTCAGCAAATTGATACCTACCTGTACCAGTCGCGTCGCATCTCCATTCAATTGGATAGAAACCGGCGGTAAGCTCACCTCCAGAGTCTGTTGCTTATTGACAAACAGAGAGCGTGAGGATTCGGTGGCTTGTCGAACCACCTCCACCAGGTTCACTGGCTCTTTTCGCAGTACAATTTTCCCCCGACTGATCCGGCTGACATCCAGCAGATCTTCGACCATCCGTACCAGATGATCGGTCTGGGTAATCATCCTCTGTACCACCGTGCTAGCCTGGGGATTGGTTGCGGCCGTTAGCGACAGAATTTGCAGACCATTACTAAGCGTAGACATTGGATTACGCAGTTCATGAGCCAGCATGGCCAGAAATTCATCCTTTCGACGGTCCGCTTCCTGAAGGGCCTGCTGGGTGAGTTTTGATTCATTAATATCTGTGACCACCGTTACTACGCCTTTCACCGAACCATTTTCGTCCCGAATTGCTACCGCAGCGACCCGCGTCCAGACGGGATTTCCTTCCTCAGGCGTGTATAAGATCTCAATACCAGGAACCACCCGCTCCCCCTGAAGGGCCCGGGCCGCCGGAAAATTCTCTGCACTCACCAGGTTTCCGTCGGCCTCATAAGCCTGCCAGCGATTAACCTGGAGCCGGTCACGCGAAGGAATGATACCCGTGGGGAGATAGTACGGCATGGCCTGGTTAGCCAGTACGAGTTTTCCCCTAACATCGATAACGCCTACCCCTACCGGCAGGCTTTCGAACATGGCCATTAACTGAGCCTCACTTTCCCGAAGGGCCTGCTCGGCTTCTTTGCGGTCAGTAATATCAAACATTACGCCACTCACCTGGATTGCCTGACCATCATGTTCTGCGGTCACTTTCCCATAACCACTCATCCATCGAACCTGTCCATTTTGGCGTATGATCCGGAACTGCTCATCGTAGGGAACTCGCTCCTGAACGGTCTGTTTTAGTCGGCTTTGTATCCGGCCCAGATCTTCGGGATGAATGTGTTTAACAAAAGTCTCCACCGGTTCGGGTACGGTAGATACCGTTAAACCCAGGAGCTGAAAGTGCTGTTCATTGCCATGAATCAAATCTCGCTCCAGGTCCCATTCCCAAGTGCCCAATTCTGCAGCTTCGATGGCCAGACGAGTACGTAATTCCTGCTTCCGCAACGCTTCTTCTGCTTCTTTACGCTGGGTTAAATCAACAGTGATGGCCAGAATGGTAGGGACCTGGCTGCTGGTATTCTGTCGAAGTAAAGAGATGGAACTATTCGCCCACAGGCCGGTTCCATCCGGTTTAAGATACCGTTTGTCCAGGGATACTACTTCACCCGTCGTGATGAGTTTTCGCAGGGCCTGACGACTGGAAGGTATATCGTCGGCGAAGGTTATATCCAGAATGCTTAGCCCGATCAGCTGGTTCGGTTCGCGTTCCAGAAGCTGGCATAGTTTATCATTCACGCGTAGAAAACGGCCGTCGAGCGAGATCTCCGAAATACCCACCTGAGCCGTCTGAAAGATCGACTGCAAATGAACCTGATTCCGATGGAGCATTACTTCGGTTTGGGCCCGTTCCACCGCCGCCCAGGTACGTTCAGCCGTATCTTTCACCAGGCTAACTTCTGCCGGAGTCCAGGGTCTGGCGGTCCGCTGGCTGGTTACGAACGCCGCCGCCAGCCGCTGTTGCTTCAAAAGGGGTACAACGACAGCGGCTCCAATCCCATGGTCCAGATAGGCGGATCGCTGTTCATCGAGCAGGACCGGATCAGAAGCGGTATCGTTCATCACCCAGGTTTGACCCTCCTGCAGCCCGGGCATCGGCCAGTCATCCCAGGGATCGTACCTCACCCAATTCGTGGAACCAGCCCGGTGCCAGTCTCTCACGATCACAAATGCGTTCGCCCCGATTTCCGCGTAATACACGCGATCGGTCCCCAGCTGTTCGCCCAGAAGGCGGGTAGCCGTAGCCTGGATAGCCCCTGGATCTACCAAAGGCCGAAGGGCATCACCCAGCTTCAGTAGAAAAGCCTGCCTTGCCTCTGCTTCTTTACGGGAAGTAATGTCGCGAAAGAACACCGATAGCCCTCCATCTTTACCTGGGTAAATACTGACATCAATCCAGCGGCCGATGATGGGTGAAACGGTTTCAAACTGAATCAGCTGCCGTTTTTCAAAAACCTCGTAGTGTTTCTCATATGTCTCACTGGCCACCGCATTCGGGAATTCCGTCCAGTAATGTTTACCCATAAGTGCGTGGCGATCACGACCCCAGAGCTGAGCCGCTTTTTTGTTTACGTACGTGAACTGAAAATGGACATCGAGGGCATAAAAGGCATCACTGGTACCTTCCAGAATGTCGATCATTCGCTCATGAGCTTCCCGCAGGGCATCTTCACTCTGTTTCTGAGCGGTCAAATCCCGCATCACTTTCGTCAGGCCAAAAAGCACGCCCTGTTCATTGCGTAAGGGAGTGGTCATGCCCGACCCGTAAAACCGGGTCCCATCCTTCCGTATATGCCAGCGTTCATTTTCGGCTCGCCCTTCGCGAATGGCTTTTTCGGCTTCGCGTTCAGGAGCTCCCATCGCCCGATCTTCGGGTACAAAAAAGACGTCGCACAACTGGCCTGTAATTTCTTCTTCTTCATAGCCTAAAATAGCCTGGGCTCCACTACTCCAGCTCGTTACGCGTCGGTTTAGATCCAGGGTAATAAAGGCATAGTCTTTGGCACTTTCCAGCACGATCCGCTGTTTGGCTTCGCTAGTGCGTAGGGCTTGTTCGGTCCGTTTCAGATTCGTAATATCCAGGTTGATGCCCACCCATTTGATGATTGCTCCCGTCTGATCGTGAATGGCCATTGCCCGCAGGTTCGTCCAACGCCAGGTACCATCGGGACTTTTCAATCGAAATTCAGCATTCATTGGTTTCTGAAGCTCCATTGCCTGTTTCCACTGACTGGCGACAAACGGCCGATCCTCCGGATGCACCGCACTTACCCAGCCCCCCGCCAGCCATTCGTCGAGGGTTTGACCCGTATAAGCCCGCCAACTAGGCGAATCTTTGATGATCTTCCCTTCGGCGTCGGTTTCCCAAAAAGCCTGAGCGAACGATTCAATCAAGGCCTGGTATTCGATCGCTGCGATGGGACTAGGGGATCCACTTTCATGGGATAGATCCGAGGTATTCATGTGCAAGTGAATTAGTAGGTGGTTGAATTCCGGCAAAAATTGTTGTACCACTTTAAAAAACTACGGAAAGACACCGAACCTACCCTCGCCAAGGGAAACCAGTAAAAACCCGCCCGGCAATACCAGACGGGTTTCTTTGAATTAACCCACACCATTACATAGGTGAACCGCAAAGGTATCATCAGAAATGAAATCGAAAAATTACGCAGTTACTTGATTTAGCTCATCTTTAGCCGTCAGGGTCTGTTCGCTTTCAGATGCACTGACTGAGATAACTATACGCTGCCTTGAATCAAACCAGTATCCATGATTGATCAGCCTAATGAATCATCCCTCAAGCTGGGGCCTATCTGTCGTGAGAAGAGACCTGAACGTCAATAGTTTGTTTCATTAGCAGAATCCCGTTGGTCAGCGGACCGACAAGGGTACCTTTGTTCTCCTACAAAATATAGATATTCCGAACGCCCTTCGTTAGTCGGAATGGTTCATGGGATTATCAAAAAGCCTGACAACGTTGCAGCAAGAGGATAATTTCCTGTTCGACGGTCCATTCCATCCCTCTTTTTTGATGGAAACACCCCAAAGCATCAAACACCCAGCATCACGGCCAGGTGTTATCCCAGAAAAGGATGGATGGGATGGCTGGCTCCAGCACCTACGTTACCATTACGTTCAAACCCTGAACCGGCATAGTCTCCCGGCTTTACCCGAACCACGTTTGTAGCCAGCACCGGCTCTTGCCGTAAATCATCCGTATGTACCAGGTCACCCAGGTCACTCGCGTGCAACTGCCAGCCTGCCCAGCGGGCAATGCCTGTCTGCTTCATGTAGAATAGGGTGTACGCTTTCTTAATCAGCAGTTATTCATTCACCCAGCCCGCTAAATCATCTACAGCCCGGGAAGGATAGCCTAAATAACCGTTTGATAGCCCTGATACGGAGGTTCTGTAAGCGGTTCTTTTTTGCAAGAGCTAAGTCGTAATGTAGCAAAAGTCGTAATCGATAGCGTTGAAAATTTTAAAATAGTATGCAGGGGCCTGCTTGAATTGCAAACGTAATACAGTCATCCATTAACCAGACTATTACTCATTTCCAGTCACGCCTAAGCATTTTAATTTATACCTTTTTTTCACAACCTAATTGCCTGCATTTAACTACTTACAATAAAGCTATTTACATAAATACCAATTATCACCATAAGACTATTTTCACTACCTGATCCGTAGCCTACTTTTCAATAGTAAAATATTAATTTTCAAAAAACTGATCCTATTCAGATACGTTATATGATTCAAATCCTGCTTAACTTCTTTTAACGAACGATTCGTTGTTTACTGCGGCATTAACTATTAATTTTCCATTTTAAAGCAATACATCCGAATCTAGTATGAAACATTTCTGCCTCGTTATTTTACTATTAGCTTTAGTTACGGCCTGTTCCCGAGATGCAGTAAACGGTCCTGTTGAAAACAGTGACTGGATCAGGCTTACCTCCCCGGAAAACAGCGATGTTCAGGCCGTTTATGGTACGATAGACAGCACGCTGATCATGATTTCAAATTTCAAAATCTATCACACGAAAGATCAGGGAAAAACCTGGACTTCTTCGCCTTACCCGGTTATGGTTGGGCTTACGGGCTTTCTGGCTACTACAGATACTTTATTTGCATTGACTGCTACTTCAGGTATTCAGAAAGATGGGACCATTTATGCCAATGCTCCGCGGTATTATAGTTTAGATCAGGGCATAACCTGGCAGGCGTACAACGGTTTTTCGTTGACCAAACACTATACCCCGCTCAATAAGCTACACGCCAGCAATGGAGTCGTATACAGCGTGGATGAACTTCGGACGCCTATTAATGGCGGTAGTACCAATTATTATTTACAAACGGTTGGTTTACAGACATCTACTGGCAAAAAGATTCCGCTGCCTCAGGAGCACCAGATAAAATCGATTACTATGGATTCCCGCGGCAGACTTTATGTCGCTGGTTCAGCGGCTGTTTGCGGGGGCCTTCGTGATTTTCATTTTTGTAATGGACAACGCGGCGTCATTTATATATCTAAAAAGGCGTTACCTTAGCAAATACTACCGATCTTTACGACAGAGCCTACGCTTCTTCAGGCGTAGGCTCTGTCGTTTGTGAACCGTAGGAAAGTTTTGTAAATCGACTATCCGAAATATAAATCGAGTGAATTATAACCAGGATTATATTCGAATCTAACGAGCATATCCAGGTTATAATAGTTATCCTTAATCTTGATAAAATTGCTATCCGCAAACATATCGGTTTTTCCGTCCTGAATCTGGAGTCTCGCTAGTTCAGATCCATCATGAAATTTCCTGATGTAAATCGTTAAGCTAGTAGCGTTTTTAATAATGGACTCTATCCGTTTTCTGTTCTTACTGGATACCGTTTCGACATCCGGTTTAAGAGAATCGTTAGCTTTCTGGCAACTGACCACTAACATACTCAGGGCAAGTATCAATAGGATTTTTTCATTTGCATGGGCAGTAAAAAATAGGGCTTACTAGTTATTGAAGACACATCGTTACCTATTAGATTTGAATTTTTTAAAGACATTGTACGCTACTTGTTCTCTTCCGTTCTTTACCAGCTCTATTTCAGCTGTCTATCCTTAAACATTGACTGATAAATTGGCTTATCAATGTAATCCGAATGCTTATTACTGATCAGGTATGATCAATACCTTGATTTATACATAGCTCCTAGCAGTATCGTGTACGAAGCAGGCAGGTAATCGATACGAACTTCTTTTCCATTTGTAGAGGTTCATCAAGCTGTTTTAACTTCTGCCAGTCCTACTGCTCGCCTTATGAGATGACGGGCCAAGAAACACGCCGATACACTTTCATCTTTTGAGTAAGTAAAAGAAAGTATCCGGACCATCCTGAAGATCTGATTTTTAACAACAGAATCTTACAAGTACTTATTTTTCAAGGAGATACACCTGAATTCTAGGGGTTGTTTTATGGACAGATTAGGCCTGATTTTCTTCTTAAAATCTACTCTACTTTTGTAAAGTCTCGTTTAATGAAGGTTCGTCAGACAACCTTTATTTCTTCAAGCAGGTTGAGGCTCTTTATCGGCGGTTTAGAGCCTCCTCCGTCAGTTGGATTGGTCATTCGGGGGATTTGAACAAAACAACTGACGGAGTTCTGCAAGAAGGTCGTTCACGAGCCCTACAAGCTGTATCTTCTATCCAATCATCCGTTATCCTTCAACTTGCTTTAAACAAGTAAAAGAGGCTTTCTCAACTCATGCTGAGAAAACCTCTTTTTTTGCGTTTGAGCGGATCAATGCGGTACATCTTCACGGATTCACACCCGGAAAGTCAGCCCTATTTTACAGTACTCAAAGCATGTTGCGTGAGTTTAACGGAAGCCTGATTGTAGTGAGAAATACCTTTCCACGTACCACTTACCGGGTAACGTTCTCCCGTTGTTTCATTTTCCAGAACGGCACTAAAAGAACAGCTCAGGTGATACGCTTCGATCTGACGATCAACCACGATGGTAGACTTAGGCGGAATCGCAATGTTCAGGGTTTCTTTCTGATACGATCCATACGGTTTTTGCTGCTCCCGGTTACTCAGGGGAAATGTTTCAGAAAATAATCCGTATGAATTGTCAGAGTACCACCGTTCCGGCACCCGAACGGAAAATTCACTCAGCTTTACCTCCTTCGGCAATGCATTGGGGGGCGTGACTTCAAAGGTTGACGTTTTAACCAGCTCGTCAAATGTAGTCGTGACTGTTTGCGTAGACACCTGTTCTCCTGGGTTCGAAACCGTTAGGCCTTTCAGTTTCACGGCTACCGTATCGAATCCACCCGAAGCCGGTTTAAAGTAGCGAACGTCCTTGAGTGCAAACGTGGCTGGAATCACTTCCTCCGGTTCAACGTTCGATGATTTGGAACACGAAAAGAACAATACCGAACACCATCCACTTACTAGAATGAAGGATCGAAGAAAACCTGATTTTTTCATGGCTGGAAACATAAAATGATTAAGCGTTTAGAGCATTCCTGCTCAAGATACGTGTAAAGGCTAAGAACGTAACCCTTAGGCTGAAAACTATTCGACGAAAGCGGATAAAAAACGACCATGCTCTGCGTAGAATCCTGCCCTTCTTCCGGATTGATCCGTTTGACTGAATCCTTCATTTGTGCGTAATGCCTTCGATCCGTAGCAGGTATACGCCGGGTTTGATCGTCTGTTAGGGATAGATCGCGGGACCTGATCACTGATGCGGCTTCGGTCAAACAATAAGTTTTATTCCCGCCACGTGTTTATCTGTACGGACATCTGCTTATTGGTCTGAACATAGGTCGATAGCTCTTTTTGCTAGCGACGCGAGTGGGTTGTTCACGTCTGCTAAAAGAAAAGACAGCACAAGCAGCCTATCAACGCCAATGAAAGATGGATAGACAAGGGAGGCACAAACGGTTTTAGTACTGGAGCATGGTGTGATCAAGGGCTTATAACCAGACAAGGAACGCCAGATGAAGCATGCTTTTAATCACGTTTCGTTTCTGATTGCGTTCCAGCGTAATCAGACATCCCCGAAACCGGAACTTCCCCGTATGCAGCGTAAGAACGCTGCTTCACCCACCTCCTGAGAAATAGTTGAAATTCCTGGGTAACATCCTGTTAATCAAAAGATTTTCATGGTATATTCGAAGAATCGCTTACCCATTTCTCCTCTCATCTGCTCATTACTATGAAACCTCTTTTTTACACCATTGGACTGATCGCCTGTTCTTTTTCTGCCCTTGCTCAAGTGGGGATCGGTACGGGTACTCCAAAAGCATTCCTGAACGTACCCGCTGGCAAAACGGTACTCTTTGGCGAGGATACCCTGGGGGCGGGTACCAAACTCATCTGGTATGCGAACAAGGGTGCCTTTCGAGCCGGATCCATCAGCGGACCGCAATGGAACGACGCCAATGTGGGCATCAATTCGTTTTCAGTAGGTAAAAACACACTGGCTATCGGCAGCTCCAGTGTAGCCATTGGCGAAAATGCTTCTGCTTCGGGTACGCAATCCTTCGCGATTGGCTTCAGTGCAATCGCCGGTAATGACAATGCCGTAGCCATTGGTACCGGCAGTTCGGTAGCGGGTATGGGCTCCATCGCCATCGGTAATAGTCAGGCTCGGGGAGCCTACGCGGTAGCCATTGGCTTACAAAACCGAGTGATTGCGAACTATAGCCTGGCCCTGGGTAGCAATGCCCGAGCCAATAAGCAGGGCTCCTGCGTGATTGGCGATGGTGCATATCTGTACGAGGCCGATAGCGTGTACAGTACCGCCATGAATCAAATGACCATGCGATTTTCGGGCGGGTATCATTTATTCACTTCCGGAGGACCCCAGGCCCAGGCCGTGGGCGTACAGATTCTTCCGGGTGGTAATGCCTGGCAGACCATTTCTGACTCGACCCGAAAAGAGCATTTTCGCCCCGTGAACGGAGCCGCCTTTCTGGATAAAATTCGCCAGTTACGGCTGGGGTCCTGGAATTACAAAGGGCAGGATTCCAAACAATACCGACACTACGGTCCGATGGCTCAGGACTTTTTTGCGGCCTTCGGTAAGGATGAGTTAGGAACCATTGGCGAAGATAAATCGATTAATCAGGCGGATTTCGATGGCGTAAACCTGATTGCCATTCAGGCACTGCTGGCTAAAATCGAAAGACTGGAGACGATGAACCAGGCCTTGCAGCAGGAAAACGCCAGTTTGCAACAGGAAACTGCCTCGCTAAAATCAGATGTTGACTGGATCAAGAAACAACTGGGCGGTATAGTCAAAAAGTAAGAAAGGTATATGCCAACGAAAAAGCCTACGCGTCGTCACGGGTAGGCTTTTTTGTGAACCCGTCTTCAAAGCCGCCACTTCTCTGACTGATTCAGTAGTACAAACGTATAGCCGAGAGCCCAGCTAAGTTATGTGAATTCGACCAACGGGTTCATTTTCCCCCTGAAGCGTAAACTTTACCTGGTGTTGTGTACGCATCTTAAACGGCTTGTCTACTGAGGCTAATCCGCATTTTTCGTTCTGAAAAGTGAAACCCATGGGTGATTTGACCCTTCGCCCCGATACCAGATGATGTTTTTTGATGCGGGAATACAGCTAAAACTGGGGGTATAGATCCGGACAAATTAAGCCGGCGTGTGGTACCTTAAAGTCCGCTACTTTTGTAGGGTCTCAATTAGCAGAGGTTCATTTACGTAGCCTTTGCTCCTGTGAAGCAGGGAGGTTCTTTATCGGCGGTTGGGAACCTCACCCGTACGTTCACTGGTTAGGCAGGGGAATAACTACCCAGTGAACCGATGGCAGCCTGCAGGAAGGATTTTGAGCAGCAAGCAGGTATTGAATACTATCCAACTTCGTTATCCTTCAGCTTGGATTCATTCCCCGATAAGGCTCCCTCTGCACTGCCTGAGGGAGCCTTACTTTTTTGCCTAACCTTGTTCAGGCTACGGATCGCATGGATTTAAAAACTCCTCTTTTTGTAAATGATTCGCGAAAGTTTATACTAATCATTCCGTAATTAAATGAGGGGCTTTGTAGGGATTATAATCGGCTGCTTCTTCCCATGATTCCAAACATTCGACTACGTACCGGATTTCGTCTACACGACTAAAGTATTTCTTTTTGATACCTAAGTAAGAAATAGAATCATTATCAAAAGCCCATAAGATCATTTGAATAATGTCGCTGTCTTCGTCTTCGTGCACGTTTCGCTCCACCAGATACGAGTTTACAATATCCCCTATTTGTAGCTGACAGCCTATTTCAAAGGGTATGGTTAAATAAAATGGCTTTTCAATAATCTTCACGATTCGGGGGCTTAATTCTCCATATGCTTCCTCCCTGCTATGATTTTTAAAGGTCTGCTCGATACTATCAAGCCCGTCTAATGCTCCCTTTTCAAATAAACCCTGAGCATAGTCTATAATCATGGAAACAACTTTGTCTGTATTGACAAATCTCAAATAGTGTTTTACTTTTGCAGGGACCATAACAATAGTGGTTTATTATGATTAGTTAAGCCCGACTGGGTGTTTACAGCACTTGATCGAACAGTTTATTTTCACAAATGTAAAAGACCCTTCGTGGGAAGCAAATATTAAAAGTTTTATTTCTTATAATCTGAATTTCAATGAATTAAATAAAAATTTTTAATAACCCTAAAGTCTTGTTATTGATTTAAAATCTTCTAATAATTTATTTTAACAGGAATTTTACACTAACCAATCATCTTTTTCCCATTCCTGATTAAATTACACGAAATCAACCTAATACTCTAGCCAATAGAATGGTAAATTTCGTTTGATTAGCTAGTATTTAACGAATCCTATTTACTAAATCTTATATATTTAATCTAACAACAACTTACATCTAATTACTACTTATCAACTTGATATTGATCATTATTTAATATTTCCGTAAAAATTAGATTCTTTAGACTCATAGTAGCCTTTACCCTGTAAAACATACCTCTGGATTAAATTATTCATTTATAACCTGCCGTATAGCTTAACTCCTGTTAAAATTGTATTTATACATTACACGTTAAGGTTTTTAGATTTGCAAGGATCAACACGGTTAAACTTTGCACCACGCTCTTTTAAGTACGTCCGCAGACTCGCCGGGCAAAGCCATACATTGAAACCAATCGGAAGCCATTGCTCCGGTACAAACCTCGGAACACAGAGTCACCCCGCGGTTGATGATTATGAAAAGCTCGTCGGCGAGCGGATCAATCCGTCGGGATACTCTCCTAAGCGATGATACGAAGCAGGTAAGTTCATCCCCGAATCAAGACGTGCGGGATCGTTCAGGACCTCTGATTGCATTTTGACTACGCATTGCCCTAATCTTTGCCTTGTGACCCAACCTGTGGGTTCGAACGCTGTCCCCCTCAACGCACCATCGAAATAGCCTAGCCTGGCATGTGATTTGAGGTAAGGGCTGCATACGGGACAAACCGTGAACCCTATCTTTAATCATTCGCTATGACCGAGCAACAGATCGAACAATTGGCCAGAAAAGAACTCCCCACGTATAGCTTACTGGATGGTTCGTTTCAAAACGTCCCCATCCACTTTACGACGGAGGATGGTACGGAGAAGACATTCGAAGTTACCTTTATCTGGAGAGGTACCGAAGCCCCGCCTCAGTGGGTATATGAGCACATGAAGGAAATTGGCAACCCCTTGATTTGATGGTAGCCCGGCACGATACCGGGCTCTTTTTTACCCCTCTTATTTCTTCCGTTTTGGTAGTTGCCTGTGCTTTGCCCAGCACCGTATCTGCTTAACTTTTGATATTCGTATACTCCTATCCGTGATTTGTTCCCATTTTCCTGGAAATTCCGGGTATTCTCTACTAGGCGACGTTTTTTCTTTGTTTACTACGTTACCTATCGCTAGCTATCGCCTGCTAGTGAGTATGAGCCTTTTGGGGTTTCGTTTATCCAATCACATTTTGTAAGTAATTTTCAAACTCCTGTTTTCACTGGAATGCCATAAAAAAGCCCCATCACCAAAGGTAATGGGGAAGGTAGCTCACAGCTCCGGTAACGAATGGTACTAGTCTAGCGGGACTTATAATCTGGTTAGAAATGTATTAAAAAATCTTATGAATTGAAAAATTATGAGAATAAATATTCATTTAAGATTAGAAATTCTTCAGGAAAGTTCTGGTACACTTTATTCATCCATTCACTGAACCTCTGTTTGCACGATTTATACTTACCCGTAAGCAGTCCAACCCTTTTACGTTTAAGTATTTTGTAGCTCTTGCATTCCTCTTCGATGTCAGACTATAGGTTCGTTTTTGCCTGGCTTCTGGCCACTTTGCCTGAAACTGGTTCGATTTTTTTTTGAGACTATACGTATTCCAAACCCGCTTTTACATCAAGTGAGTGGGTTCTTGTTTCAGGCAGTGCTTTTCAAAAGCACGCATTTCACCTATAACCCAACGTACTGTATGCTTGCCATGAACTACCGGGGACCCTTCAGGGTACGTGTAGACCACAAACCCTATCCCGAAATTCAACATCCCAATGATGCCATCGTACGCGTCACTCGTTCGTGTATCTGTGGCTCCGACTTGCACCTCTACCACGGTCTGGTACCGGATACACGAGTAGGTATGACCTTCGGCCACGAGTTTATTGGTATCGTCGAAGAAATCGGACCCTCCGTACAAAACCTGAAAGTGGGCGATCACGTACTGGTTCCGTTCAACATTGCCTGCGGCACCTGCTCGTTCTGTAAGCAGGGGCTCTACGGCAATTGCCATGAATCCAATCCGGAAGCTACCGCCGTGGGTGGTATTTTTGGGTACTCCCACACGGCGGGCGGCTACGACGGCGGACAGGCTGAGTACGTACGGGTACCTTACGCCGATGTAGGCCCCATGGTGATTCCGGCCGATATGCACCCGGATGATGCCGTATTGCTGACCGACGTAGTACCCACGGGTTATCAGGCGGCTGAAATGGGCGGCATTAAACCCGGTGACACCGTCGTTGTTTTCGGAGCGGGCCCCGTGGGCATTATGGCGGCTAAATGTGCCTGGCTGTTTGGAGCGGGCCGCGTCATTGTGATTGACCACCTGGAATACCGACTCGATTTCGTTCGTACCTACGCCCAGTGCGAAGCCTACAATTTCCGTTCGATGCAGGACCCGGTTCTATTCCTGAAAAAAGCAACGGATTTCTACGGAGCAGACGTTTGTATTGATGCCGTTGGCGGCGATGCGGCGGGAAGTGCCTTACAAACGATTACGGGTCGTAAAATGATGCTTCAGGCAGGATCGGCCACGGCCTTGCACTGGGCCATTAACTCCGTAAAAAAAGGGGGCATCGTTTCGATCGTCGGCGTATACGGCCCTACGGATAATCTCATTCCCATTGGGAATGTCGTCAACAAAGGCATTACGATTCGGGCGAACCAGGCCTCGGTCAAACGCCTGTTGCCCAGACTCATTGAGCACGTACAAGCGGGAAGGATTGACCCGAAAGGCATCATTACGCACCGCGTTCCGCTGGAGGAAGTTTCTGATGCCTATCACATCTTTTCGGCCAAGCTGGATAATTGTATCAAGCCGATTCTTATTCCACCTTCTGCACGGGTATAAACAAACATTGTATGGAAGATTTAGCGAGTCATTACGCACATATTAAGGGTTGGGGGATCGACGCGGATCCTAAAAATGAACCCACGTACCCCATGAAAAACTACACGGGGGATGATCACCGGCGGCTCAATTACGAAAAACCGCCGCAGCAACCCGTCAACGTGGAAGTGCTTCATTCCAACGAACGGCCCGGGATAACGGCCGTTTTCGGAACTTCAAGTCCCCCTTCCGGACTGAGCGGAGCCATCCGTCGGTATGCCTTTAAATTCAGCGAATCGGAATACGGTCACTGGTTACCGCTCCTGTTTGCGGACCGCGTTAACGTAGTCGAAGGAATCATTGATGATTTGAAGCGAGGACACATTCCGAATATTCTGGCGGAGAAAGGCTGGAACGCAGAATGGAAATACAATCGCAAAGGACTCATTACCAAGCTGGCCGTTGGTGCTCTGGTTACGGCCACCGCCGTAGCGTTGCTTTGCCGGAGCAATTCGAATGAGGACGAAGACTAATACGTCTAGATGTAAAGCAAAAAAGGCTGAACAATAGATTCTGTTGCTCAGCCTTTTTTGCTTTATAAACTACTCAGGGTACGAACGGCCATCCACCCCATCACAACCATGATGACCACCCCCACCAGCGTAAGCCAGAGCGGATGACGATAGGTTTTTCCAAAAGGAAGTCGGTGTACTGCAATGAGCAAGATCAGTAAGGCTACGGGCAGGATCATGCCGTTCAGGGCTCCGGCAGCTACCAGAATCGTTACGGGGTTGCCGACCAGCATAAAAATAAGAGCTGACAGGGCGATGAATCCTACCGTGACGGCTTTGGTTTGATCGTTCAGCCGTGCATGCATCGTACGAACAAAGGTCACCGACGTATACGCCGAACCTACTACCGAGGTAATGGCGGCACTCCACATCACAAGTCCAAAGAGCTTGTACCCCAGCAAGCCAGCTGCCTGCTGAAACATGGAAGCGGGCGGATTGGCCGCATCAATCGGTAAGCCCTGCATCACGACGCCCAAAGCGGCCAGAAACAGTAAAATCCGCATGACTGAAGCAACCGCAATGCCCGTAACTGCTCCCCGGTTGGTTTGTGGAATAGCTTCCGGACCACTCATTCCGGCCTCAAGCAGACGGTGAGCACCGGCAAAGGTGATGTACCCTCCTACGGTTCCGCCCACTAGCGTAATGATGGCCGTGGTGTCGATGGTATCAGGCAGAAAGGTTTTTTCTACGGCTACGCCCAGCGGCGGGTGGGCCGTCCAAACCACGTACAGCGTCAGGGCAATCATCAACAGACCCAGTATTTTTGAAAACTGATCCATGGCCCGCAGGGCGTCTTTCACCAGAAATAATACAATGGCTAATCCCGCACTCAGTCCCGCTCCAACGGCGACGGGCATTCCCAGCAAAACCTGCAATCCCATCCCTGCTCCGGCAATATTTCCGATGTTGAAAACCAACCCGCCCAAAGCAATCAGGATGGATAAAAAATGCCCGACGCCCGGTAAAAGAGCATTCGCCAGATCGGGAGCCCGCTGACCGGAAGCAATGACGATTCGCCAGATGTTGAGTTGCACACCAATATCCAGCAGAATGGACAGCAAAATCACAAAGCCGAAACTGGCTTTTAACTGTACCGTGAAAAGCGTGGTTTGGGTGAGGAAACCCGGTCCAATGGCGGAAGTAGCCATCAGAAAAGCGGCTCCGAGTAACGTGGATAAGGTAGAGGTAGGCTTAGCTGCCATGTAGGAAAGGGAAAGGGGTAATTTACTTACAAAAGGGGTGACTGCGGCTGAATGCCTTGTTCCTGAAAATGGGTGTACAGAGCCTGAGCAAAGGAAACGGCCTGCGGGCCATCCCCGTGAACGCATACTGTTTCGGCCCAGTTTTCTTTTTCCCGGATGAATTGCATCACCTGCCCAACAGCCTGAGCCGGATCGTGAATCAAGGCATTCGGGCTGGTGCGGGGCGTAAGCGTCCCATCCGGCTGGTAGGTTCGATCAGCAAAAATTTCACTACAGGTTCGTACGCCCAGTCGCTTCGCCTCTTCCACGAGAGCACTGCCCGCCAGTCCGTATAAAAACAGTTGAGAGTCAAAATCTTTCACCGCCCGGGCAATGGCTTCGGCCAGAGCGGGATCTTTGGCCGCCTGATTGTACAGAGCTCCGTGGGGTTTGACGTGGTGCAGCCGGGCTCCGGCCGCTTTCACGAATCCGTACAAAGCTCCGATCTGATAGAGTACCAGATCATAAGCTTCGGCGGGACTGATTCCCATGTTTCTTCGGCCAAAACCGGATAAATCCGCAAAGCCCGGATGGGCCCCGATGGCTACACCCTGCCGTACGCAGGTCTGCACGGACTGGTGCATGATTCGCGGATCACCCGCGTGCATGCCGCAGGCAATATTCGCAGAGGTAATAAACGGCATCAGGGCTTCGTCGTTGCCCAGGGTATAGGCTCCAAAACTTTCGCCCAGATCACAATTAATATCAATAAACATCAGTAGTAGGGTCTAAGCGTTGGGTCAACGTTTCTTCCAGTTTCCGGGTAAATTCCTGATACTGTATGTATTTATCCTCGGCCTGTTCCGGACTTAACAACGAGAATTGAACCTGATTTCCAGGCACCAGCTGGGACATTACGCTCAAATCCGGCTCGATGACCTGAGCAATCCGGGGATAGCCCCCGGTCGTGGGAGCATCATTCATGAGGACCACTAAATTTCCATCGGGTAAGACCTGTATCGTTCCCGCCGTTACGGCTGTAGAGATCAATTCGGTCGTTCGTAGTTTTTGCATCCGGGCTTCCAGCCGATACCCCATCCGATTACTCTGGGGCAATACTTCATGCGACTGGCTGCTAAACGCTCGCTGACTTTCAGGCGTAAAGAATTTCCATTCAGGCCCGCGAATCACGCGTACCGTAGGATGCGTCTGGTACGCAGGCAGAGCCGCTGGTGCCAGCGACCAGTTTAACGAGGGATGCAGCGGTGGCAGGTTTGGCCCGTAAGTCAGCACATCGTCGGCCCGTAGAGCCCTGCCCTCGTACCCGCCCCAGCCAGCGGGCAAATAGGTACTGTAACTTCCCAGCACTTCGGGTACCTGCCAACCACCCCGTATGGCAACATAACTTCGACAGCCCTGCCCCGTATAAACGAGTTGCAGGCGGCTACCCGCCCCTATTCGCAACGGCCGCCAACAATCAGCCTCGGTATCATCGATCCGTACGGCGACACCATGCCCGGTAATGGCAATCCAACTCTCTGCTTCGAAGTATAACTCCAGTCCGCCGAAGGTCACTTCCAGCGTGGCCCATTCAGCGGAGTTTCCCACCAACGAATTACTGATGCGATGGGCAAATCCGTCCATGGCCCCTCCAACGACTACCCCCTGGGATCGATAACTCGCTCGACCCAGGTCCTGTACCGTGGTCAGTACGCCAGCTTTTACGACACGTGCGATCATGGGCTTACGAAATCGGTACAAAGGTAACGGAATCCCCCGCCTGCAAACGGGCCGGGGGATTCTCCCGTACATCAAAAAGAGTAAGCGGAGTACGACCAATGATTTGCCAGCCTCCCGTAATTGGGACGGGATAGATACCCGTCTGAGCACCCGCGATCCCCACCGACCCCGCGGGCACACCCTGACGGGGCGTATCCTTTCGGGGAGTCGCCAGTTTTTCGTTCAGGCCGCCCAGGTAAGCAAAGCCCGGTACAAAGCCCAGCAGATAAACCTGGTACACGGCCCGACTGTGCCAGTCAATCACTTCGGCTTCGCTCAGACCACAGTATTGAGCAACGTAAGGCAAATCCGGCCCGTTCAGGCCACCATACTGCACGGGAATTTCGATGTGCCGACTTGCCGAAGTAACCACCTGATCCTGTACCTTTTCGATATTTTGCCAAAGGTAAGCCTCCACCCAACGCTGGCTGTTTGAGGTGGCGTACTGGTTCCGTACCCGTAAGGGATCGTAGAAAACAGTGAGGGATGCGTACGCAGGCACAAGTTCCAGCATTCCCTCGAAGGGTTGGTTGGTCAGTTGCTTTTGAAGCTTTCGTATCGAGGCGGCAATGGCTGGATCGATTCGCTGATCCCAGGTAATGACCAGGGCCCGTTCCGATAGTATGTAGCAGTGTACAGGAGGTATCATGAGGGCAAACTACAAAAAAAGGTGCAACGCTGCAGCGTTACACCTTTTCCAATGGGATTCGTGCCTTAGGCCACTTCGCTTATTTTTCGCTCGGCGGCATTCCGTTTTTTCTCTTCGTCTACCTTAATCGGACTACCAAAGATGTAGAACAGTTTCTTTCGCAGCCCTTTGGCTCCCTTGACGTCTTTAATAATATCGGCCACTTCGTGAAAATTAATCATCAGCGGGTTGGCCTTGTTACTGATATTCGTGGTGATGCCGTAAATGGGTGGCTCTTCCTCTAGCTGATACGTTCCGAAAATCCGGTCCCAGAATATAAAGGTAGCTCCGTAGTTTTTATCAATGTACTTGGGTTGCGAACCGTGGTGGACCCGGTGATTGGAAGGCGTCGCAAAAATGTACTCCACCCATCGGGGCATGCGGCGAATGTACTCGGTATGTACCCAGAACTGGAACAGTACCGCTACCTGATTGGTAGTAAAGAAGATGATCGGGTGAAAGCCAATCAGGGCAACGGGCAGGAAGAAAATGGTCTTCAGGTTTTGAATCCAGCTCAGGCGGAAGGATACGCTCAGGTTGTACCGCTCGCCCGAATGGTGTACGACGTGCGTAGCCCACCAGAAACGCTGCTCGTGCGAAATGCGGTGAGCCCAGTAACTACAGAGGTCAAAAATAACGTAACAGGGAATGAATGTCCACCAGTTGAGCGACATTCGCCAGGGCAACTGATTGTACAGCCATACCACCGCAAAAAGCAGGGCAAATTTCAGGGAAGCTCCCACCGCCAGTGAACCGAGTCCTACCAGTACGGAACCAATGGTTTCCTGTTTTTCATAATAGGGCTTTTCCTGAACATACGTAATGAGAATTTCGATAGCGGTGAAAAGGATCATCGCTGGCACCGCCCACAAAATCAGGTTTGGGGCGTCTTTTTCAATCAGCGAAAGATTGTCTAACGGGATTTTGGGTGCACCAAATAATGATTCAGTCATGCGATCAAGGTGTTAATGCTGAAGCTCAAAACGTTTGAGTCAGTTGATACGACATACCCAGTACTGCTTCGGCTTCATTTCTTCCAAAAACCGAAGCAGTACTGGGTTTAAACAAGTGTGTAAGCCTGAATTATTTCAAAATAACGAACGTCGTTCGCTGATAGGCAATTGATTACGCCATTTTTCAAAA
Organism: Siphonobacter sp. BAB-5405; assembly: GCF_002872335.1. Lineage (GTDB taxonomy): Bacteria > Bacteroidota > Bacteroidia > Cytophagales > Spirosomataceae > Siphonobacter. Next base: position 224,947 of record NZ_NJAG01000002.1, read on the forward strand.
TTCAGTTCTTTCGTATTTACTCATATTCTCTGAATTTGTTTTGTCAAATTCATATTTGTAAACAGTAACGAAAGGGTATACACGCCTACGCTTTTTCAGCAATGACCCGGTATGGCTACGTACCTTTGCAACTTTTCAGTTTTTAAATGAACCACTCGTGACCGAATCTCCACTCCGAACCGTACGGGTTACCCGGTACGTTACGCCCCTGCGGGAAGGGGGTTCTTTGCCCGCCATTGTTGAAGCCGATGATGGTTTTCTGTATGTACTGAAATTTCGCGGGGCTGGCCAGGGCGTTAAGGCTCTGATTGCGGAACTGATTGCCGGAGAAATTGCCCGTACGCTGGGCTTGCGGGTACCCGAGATTGTGTTTTGTGAACTCGACCCTATCCTCAGCCGTACCGAACCTGACGAGGAAATACAGGACCTGCTCAAGTTCAGTGCGGGCCTCAATCTGGCCCTGCATTACCTCTCGGGAGCCATCACGTTCGACGCCCTGGTCAATACCGTCGATGCCCGCACGGCTTCCGCAATTGTCTGGCTCGATAGCCTGGTCATGAACGTGGATCGTACGCCCCGTAATACTAATATGCTCATCTGGCACAAGGAACTCTGGCTGATCGATCACGGAGCTTCGCTGTACTTCCACCATTCCTGGCAAAACTGGGAACAACAGCACCAACGGCCTTTCCCTTCCATTAAAGACCACGTGCTGTTACCCTGGGCTTCGGAACTCGAAGCCGTCAACGCGGATTTTCGTACCCGACTCAGCTCCGAACGCATCCGGGCCATTGTTTCGCTCATTCCCGACGACTGGCTGACGGGCGAATCGCCCTTTGCCTCGGCTGCCGAGCAGCGACAGGCCTACATCCAGTTTTTAGAAGCCCGACTCGCTTCGTCAGAACTCTTTGTTAAAGAAGCACAACATGCCAGAAATGCACTTATTTGAATACGCTGTTATCCGCGTTATGCCCCGCGTGGAACGGGAAGAGTTTCTGAACGTAGGCGTCATTCTATATTGTCCAGCCGAAGGATTCCTGCAAACCAAATTTAGTTTGATTGAAGATCGATTACGGGCTTTCGGCGAAACGATTGACCGGGAAGAACTGACCGAACGACTCGTTGCCTTTCAGAAAATATGCAAGGGCCGGCACGAAGGTGGCGTCATTGGGCAACTGCCCGTAGCGTCGCGTTTTCGCTGGCTAACGGCCAATCGGAGTACGGTGGTGCAAACCTCGCCGGTACACACAGGCCTGTGCCACGATGCTCAGGAAACGCTGCATCGTCTGCACGAGAAACTCGTTTTATGAGAAAAAGAGGTACGAATCTGTTTTCGTACCTCTTTTTACGTAGTTGTGAACAAAAATAAACCCAGGCTGTAAGCTCCTAAGGGTTACTTCCTTCCTGCCTGCCCGCTCAAGTCTTACTCGAAGGGGCGATTCTTTTTTTTGCATTCTTTTGAATTACTTTGACCTAATTGCTTGTTATTCAGATAAATGCTATACCTTTAGAACGCCTTTCTCCTTAGTTCAGCTCTATTGAAGGTTTTATACGCTACCGCCTTATTTCAGGAATGGTTGTCGTGCATGATTCACTTCCAGTTCTCGAGTAGCATCAATTGGTATCCACCCGTGACCCTTACAGCCTGGAAGTACTGGTCACACATTCCTATTTCCAATGGCTACAAAACCGCTTTTTTTAATCGTTGATGATGACGCCGATGATCGCGATTTATTGAATCTGGCTTATCAGGAAGGATCGTATCAATGTGATCTGGTTTTTGCTGAAGACGGACGTGAAGCGTTGAAATTACTCGAACAATCGCCGGTACGCCCTTCCGTCATGCTGGTCGATATTAACATGCCGGGCATGAACGGTCTGGAATTGCTTCAAAAACTCAAATCTTCGGCTCGCTGGAAAGGTATGCCCGTAGTTATGCTGACGACTTCCAACAGTCCCCGGCTGATTCACGACGCTTATTCCATGGGAGCGAATTCGTATCTGGTCAAACCCGATAATTATCGTACACTCTCCTCCCTCTGGGATGCCCTGTATGGCTTCTGGACGAATACGGCCAAATTGCCTACCTATCCCGTACCGCAAGGTGTGTCATAACTGATTTTATACTATCTTGCTACCTTGATTCGTTAAGTGTTCTGACTATCACAGACATTCAACGCGTAGATTTTTGCTAGGAAGTTAGTGAAGCTGACCATAAATTATAAATCAGGTATGAAGCCTAAGCCGCTTTTTCTGGTTGTAGAAGATAATCCAGATCATCGTTTTTTACTGGAATGGAGTTACCAGAAAAGTAACCAGACCTGTAATATTCTTTTTGCGGAAGATGGCGTGCAGGCCCTCGAACTCCTGGAAAGCTCGCCAGTAAAACCGGCCTTGCTGCTACTGGATTACGAGCTACCCCGCATGAATGGACTGGAACTGGTGATGACGTTGAAAGCATCTCCAAAATGGAAACATCTGCCCATCGTTATGATGTCTTCCAGCGATGATCCGCACATTGTAAACAAGGCTTATTTTAATGGAGCCAGTTCATTCCTGGAAAAACCGCAGAGTTATCAGGATTTTAAGAACGTCTGGAGCCTGGTTTTTGACTTCTGGTCGCTAACGGCCCGATTACCCTAATCTTACAGCACATGGCTATAGAAAGCTCAGACGAGGGTCTGGGCTTTTTTTTTTGACGTATAATCTTGAATGGTACAGTTTTTTATTTCTATAGTACAAATTTACAAGACACTGCCATGTTACTCTTCATCGTTATCCTGCTCGTAATTCTGGTGTTGTTTTCCCTGATCAACACGCTGCGAATCATTGATCAGGACGTTCCACGCCCTTCAAAAAAATTCAAACAGCCGATTTCTTCCAAGTAATGTTAGGGTAGTTTTTACTTCACGTATTCCTGGCTTCAGGTTCTTTCGGATTCTTTAAATTATTCATTAGCTGGCACATCAATTTTAAGGGTTTGGACAAAAACGCTTCCGACCGTCCTCATCGGAATTCATCCATCCAAACATCTTGAACGTATGTCTGCGATTTTAGAAACCGAAATGCTACCGGGTGTTTCATCCCCTGGGGTGGCTGCACCCAGCGTTTCGCCAACGAGCCTCATTACCTTAAAAATTAACGGTGTAGAAAAAAAACTCCCGCTGGCCCCGTGGACTACCCTACTGGACGCCCTGCGGGAGCACATGGACCTGACGGGTACCAAAAAAGGCTGCGATCACGGTCAGTGCGGAGCCTGCACGGTACTCGTGAACGGTAAACGCATTAACTCCTGCCTGACGCTGGCCGTGATGCAGGAAGGAAATGAAATTACGACCATCGAAGGGCTGGCCAAAGGCGAAGAACTCCATCCATTGCAGGAAGCCTTTGTTGAACACGACGCATTCCAGTGTGGGTACTGCACGCCCGGACAGATTTGTTCGGCCATTGGCTTGATGAACGAAGGCAAAGCTCAGTCCAGAGCGGATATTCGGGAATTGATGAGCGGTAATCTCTGCCGTTGCGGAGCTTATTCCAACATTGTAGATGCCATTGATCAGGTAATGAATGAAAGGGGGAAACACGCATGAATCCTTTCTCATATACCCGTGCCTACGGACTTGATACAGCCGTAGAAGAAAAGGTTGACGGAGCTGATTTTGTGGCGGGCGGTACCAACCTCATCGACCTGATGAAGGAAAACGTAACGCATCCACAGCACCTGATCGATATTAATCACCTGCCTTTGCAGGAAATTGAAGAAACCGAGTCGGGCGGCATCCGTATGGGAGCTTTGATGCGTAATGCCGACACGGCGTACCATCCCCTCGTGGAGCAACGTTACCCGCTGCTGGCTCAGGCCATTCTGGCCGGGGCTTCTCCGCAATTACGGAACATGGCTACCGACGGCGGCAACCTGATGCAGCGAACCCGTTGCTATTATTTCTACGATACCGCTACTCCTTGCAACAAGCGGGAACCGGGTTCGGGCTGTTCGGCTATCAATGGATTCAACCGGATTCACGCCATTTTAGGTCATAGTGAATCCTGCATTGCTACTCATCCTTCGGACATGTGCGTGGCTCTGGCCGCTCTTGATGCAACGGTACACGTCAAGAGTAAACGCGGCGAACGAAGTATTCCTTTTCTGGAGTTTCACCGTCTACCCGGCGATACGCCGCACCTGGACAATACCCTGCAAGCCGACGAACTGATTACGGCCATTGAATTGCCCGCGAAAGGCTTCGCGGACCATTATACCTACGTTAAGATTCGCGACCGCCAGTCGTATGCGTTTGCTCTGGTTTCTGTAGCGGCAGCTCTGGAACTTGACGGTACCACCATCACGGATGTACGGCTGGCCCTGGGCGGCGTCGCTCACAAACCCTGGCGGGATACGCAGGCCGAAACCCTGCTGAAAGGCAAACAGGCGACGCGGGAGAATTTTCAGCAGGTAGCCGAAAGTATTCTGGCGAATGCCCAGGGTTTTGGTCACAACACCTTTAAAATTGAACTGGCGAAGCGAGCCATTGTACGGGCCTTGCTGGAAGCTACGCAAAACGAGCACAAGTCATGAATACGCAATATATCGGAAAGCCTACCTCCCGCGTGGATGGCCGGGCGAAAGTAACCGGACAGGCCAAGTACGCCGGCGAATTTCAGGTACCCGGCTTAGCCTACGGGGTCGTTGTATCCAGTGCCATTGCCAAAGGAACGATCGCCACAATCGACACGTCGAAAGCCCTGGCTCTCGAAGGCGTGATTCAGGTGTTCACTCACGAAAATGTATCGGGACTGGCCTGGTTTGACAAGAGCTACAAAGACCAGGACTCCCCACCGGGTTCGCCCTTTCGACCGCTGCACAATTCAGAAATCAAATTTAGTCAGCAACCGATCGCACTGGTCGTTGCTGAAAGTTTTGAACTGGCCCGGTACGCGGCTTCGCTAGTGCACGTGGAATACGAACATTCCGAAAAACCCATCGAAGCCGAATTGCGGGCTCACCTCGACAAAGCTTTTGATCCGGGCAAAGGAAAGCAGGGTTACAAGAAGCCGAAAAATCGGGGAAACTTCGCGAAAGAATTCGCCAAAGCCCCCATTCACTTCAACTCGGAGTACTACCACGGAGCGGAGCACCACAATCCGATGGAAATGCACGCCTCGACGGTTATTTACGACGAAGACGATCACCTCACCATCTACGACAAAACCCAGGGTGTTTTCAATAGTCAGAGTTACGTTGCGGGTATTTTCGGCTTGTCGAAAAAACGGGTTCGTATTCTTTCACCCTTTGTGGGCGGTGCCTTCGGTTCGGGTTTACGGCCCCAGTATCAGCTTTTCATGGCGGTACTGGCCGCGTTAGAACTCAAGCGTTCGGTTCGCGTGACGCTGACCCGGCAGCAAATGTTCTCCTTTGGCCACCGTCCGGCTACCTTACAGAAAATGTCCCTGGCCGCGACCGAGGATGGCACTTTACAGGCCATGCGTCACGAGGCCATTTCGGAAACGTCCCGTTTTGAAAATTACACCGAAACAATTGTGGACTGGTCGGGAGCCATGTACAAATGTGACAACGTGGCCTACGATTACCAGCTGGTTAAACTGGATGCGTATACACCATTGGACATGCGGGCTCCGGGAGCAGCGACGGGCGTGTACGCAATTGAATGTGCGATGGACGAGCTGGCCCATAAGCTCAACATGGACCCCGTGGCCTTACGCCTGAAAAACTACACGGAAGAAGACGCCAACAAGGGAAAACCCTATTCCAGTAAGGAACTCAAAGCCTGTTACCAGCAAGGAGCCGACCGCTTTGGCTGGTCCCAGCGAAACCCGGAGCCGCGTTCGATGCGGGATGGCAACACGCTGATTGGCTGGGGTATGGCGACGGGGATGTGGGATTCCATGTTTGTACCCTGCCGGGCGAAGGCCTTTCTGTCCGCGGATGGGAAGTTGACCGTCAGCAGTGGTACGTCCGATATTGGTACGGGTACCTATACCATCATGACGCAGATTGCCGCTGAAACGGTAGGCCTTCCCATCGAACAGGTGACCTTTAAGCTGGGTGACTCTTCCCTCCCACTGGCGTACCTCGAAGGAGGTTCCGCAACGGCAGCATCGGTTGGAAACGCGGTACGCATTGCCTGCGAAAACATTCGCGAAAAGCTGATCCGACTGCTGAGCAAAACCAGTTACGCTCCCCTGGCCGATGTACCGGCGGAAGAACTTGTATTTGGCGATGGGAAAATTCAGCTCAAATCCGATCCTCAGATCAGTATTTCTATGAGCGATCTGATGAAACTGGCGGGCGAAAATTATTTGGAAGACACGGCTACGGCCATTCCGAATATGATTAAGCAAATGCCCTATGCCCGTAACGTACACTCTGCCGTATTTGTGGAAGTACGCGTGGATGAAGATTTCGGTACCGTTAGGGTGAGTCGCATGGTGAGTGCGATTGCGGGAGGTCGGATTCTGAATCCGAAAACGGCCCGCAGTCAGATTCTCGGCGGGATGGTTTGGGGACTAAGTAAGGCTCTGGAGGAAACGAGTGAAGTGGATTCCAACTTCGGTCGTTTCATGAACCACAATTACGCGGAATACCACATTCCGGTTAACGCCGACATCCCCGAAGAATTTGAAGTCATTTTCGTCGAAGAACAGGACGATATTGTGAACCCGATGGGTACAAAAGGCCTGGGTGAAATCGGGATCGTAGGGGTAGCTCCGGCGATTGCTAATGCGGTCTTCCACGCCACGGGCAAACGCGTACACGTGCTGCCGATTACGCTGGATAAGCTGATTGTGGAGCACGAAGATTCGGCAGTGCCTTTATAATCTGGTTTAGGATCAGATTCTGAGTAACAAAAAGTCCCGCAGGATCCTGCGGGACTTTTTGTTGGGTCAGGCTGAACGTTTAGAAATTATTTCCAGCCTGCGACTTCGTTTCTATACGTTTGAACGACCTATGCATTTTTATTTTCCGTTTGAATGCGGGATTTTTGTCGCATGATTACACTTCGTCAAACGGATTTTTCTGCGGCTGATCTGGATCAAATCCGGTTTATCTTCCAGGAGTACGCCGACGCACTCGGCATTAATTTATCCTTCCAGAATTTTGAACAGGAATTACAAACGCTGGCTCAGGTGTACGGTCCACCCCGGGGCTGTGTATTACTGGCCGAAGACGAAAGTCAACGGGTAGTCGGTTGCGTAGCCGTAAAACCTTTGAAAGAAGCGGGCGTTTGTGAGATGAAACGCCTGTACGTATCGCCCTCGCAGCGGAACACGGGTTTGGGCCGGCAACTGGCTGAAGCCATTATTGCTTTCGCTCGCGAAGCGGGTTATACGACTATGAAACTCGACAGCTTACAGAGTCTGACCGCCGCCCTGCGACTGTACGAACAACTCGGCTTTGTGTCGACGGCCCCGTATGTCTACAACCCCTTACCGGAAGCCGTGTATCTGGAAAAGTCCTTGCGTTAAATCGCTTTTGTGGCTTCGTACAACTTCATAAACCGTTCAAAAATACGCTGGTACTGGGCGGTATGATTCAGGTCTGGATTAAAAGTCTTCCGAATTTTCAGGCTATTCATCCGCTCCTGGTAATCGTCAATAACCTGCTCGGCTTTCATCCCCATCAATGCGGCACCCCAGGCACCGGCTTCTACGGTTTCGGGCAGACATACGGGTTTACCGCATACATCCGCCAGCAGTTGTACCCAGAAAGGGCTTTTGGCAAAGCCGCCGGACGCGTAGATTTCGGTAATCTGTTCGCGGTCTTCCAGGATTTTGACGATGGAATACGTGTGCAGACAAATACCTTCGAGTACCGCCCGAACCAGATGCGAAGCGGTATGCTGTAAGGTCAATCCGTGAAAGCCGCCCTTGGCGTGTACATTCCAGATGGGAGCCCGTTCACCGAGCAGGTACGGCAAGAAGAGTAAATCATTGGCTCCAGTTGGACTTTCAGCCGCCAGCGTACTGAGTTCTTCTTCCGATTTATCGGGAAAAAGGGTTTCGCCCAGCCACTGAAAAATGACGCCTCCTGAATTCGTACCTCCCCCAATGATAAAGGTTTCCGTATCGAGTAGATAACAAAAGGTTCGCATGTGTTCGTCCAGCAGGGGTTGCCGGGCACTCACCCGTACCGCCCCGCTCGTACCGATGGTTACGGCCACCCGACCCGGTACCACCGCTCCGGTACCCAGGTTTGCCACACAGCCATCGGACGCTCCAATGATCAGTTTGGTCTGCTCCGTTACTACTGCATCACTGGTGATCTGTAACTGTTGTTTCAGGGGATCCGAAACAGGAAAACTGTGATAGGGAGAGACGGTCGCAGAGAGTTTTTCCGCCGGAATACCCGCCGTTTTCAGTGCCTGTTCATTCCATTTTAACTCCCGCAAATCAAACATGGCCGTTGCCGAAGCGATCGAATAATCCACCACCCATTCGCCCGTCAATCGGTACCAGATTAATTCTTTAATTCCGACGAATTTATAAGCCTTGTGTACCAGTTCGGGTTCGTACTTCTGCAACCACATCAGTTTACAGAGCGGCACCATGGGATGCAGGGGTGTCCCACAAGCCTGAAACAATTCTTTTCCCAGGGGTGTACCAATCAGCGATTCAGCCTCTTCCGTAGCCCGATTATCCGCCCAGATGATCAGGTTGCTAAGCGGCTGGCCTGCTTCATCAACGGCCAGCACACTATGCATGGCCGAGCAAAACGTGATGGTACGTACGGGAGCATCTAAGGCATGGAGAACGGTCTGCAGACACGTATGCACCGCCTGATAAATGACTTCGGCATCCAGTTCGCTGTAATCCGGTTGCGGGTGAATCATTTCGTAGCCCACACTATGATGACCCTTCACTTCACCCCCTTCGGTGAAAGCCACTACTTTTGTATTGGTGGTTCCGATGTCTACTCCAATCCAGTATTCCAACTTTTTTATCTTTTAAGCGGTTTTAACGTTTTACCGGGCATCGCCAACGTCTTTGTAAGTATTTGAAATCAATGATTCCCACGTATTTTTTCCAAACTTAGCAGTTTCATTTAGTTCTTAAAGCCATGACCTACCCAGCCTCCGAATTAATTCTCAACGCCGACGGGAGTATTTATCACCTTCGGTTGTTGCCCGAAGATGTAGCCGATACCGTGCTTGTGGTAGGCGATCCGACCGCGTAAGTATGATTTCCCAGTTCTTTGACCGAATTGAAGTAAAAAAACAGCATCGAGAATTTGTCACGCACACGGGCTCCATTGGCAAGAAGCGATTTACCGTCGTTTCCTCCGGCATCGGTGCCGATAATGTGGAAATTGTCATGACGGAACTTGACGCGGTCCGTAATATTGATTTAAAACGCCGGGAACCCCTGTCGGGTTTGAATCCGCTCAAAATTATCCGTATTGGTACCTCGGGCAGTTTGCAACAGGACATCCCGCTGGGCTCGGTGGTGGCCTCTTCTGCGGGGGTGGGTCTGGATGGACTGCTCGACTTTTATGCTACGGATGAGTCCTTGTGGGCTCCGGAATTTTGTGCGGAAATTCGACAGACCCTCCAGCTACGGTTGCAACCCTATGCGGTAGAAGCCTCTACTCCCCTGCTCAACGGCATCACGTCGCGACTCATTCCGAATCTGTATACGGGCATTACGCTGACCTGTCCCGGTTTTTACGCTCCGCAGGGACGAGCCCTGCGTCTTTCCCCGCAGGTACCTAACTCTATTTCCTTACTCCAGCAATTCAGCTGGAATGGTAACCGCATTACCAACTTCGAAATGGAAACGGCGGCGTATTACCTCTTTGGTAAACTTCTGGGCCACGAAATGCTCTCGCTCAGTGCCATTGTTGCCAACCGGGTCAGTAATGAATTTGCTTCGGAACCGGAGAAGATTGTCCAGAAACTGATTCGTGATACCTTAGACTGGTTAGTAGCCTAAGCCATGCCAGCCCGAAATAACTCCCTTCTACTTTCTATGAGCAGGGAGTTATTTGACTTTTTACCAGCGGCTATTTATTCTTTCGTCATGCCTGGTAAAGCTAATTTTCCAACGCTTTAAAAAATTTAAGGAGACGAAACATCCTGAAAATCAATACAAGGCACTTTTTTTAAAAAAATATTAGTCTACTTATTCTATAGAGTATAAATTATAATATATCTTTGTAGCCGTAATCAAAGACCCTTTACCAAACTTTAATCCTATCAAACCTCAAACTCTTTAAACGTTTTCAGACCAATTATCCAATACGGGCTGTGTGGTCGAGTGGAGAGGCAGAGGCCTGCAAAGCCTCCGACGCGGGTTCGACTCCCGCCGCAGCCACTACCTAAAGCTTAATCCCCACGAGACATGCTGTACGAAATTGAAGATGAATCAGGTGTAATTACTGCGGTACAAGTAAAGCCACTACCCCATCGCCGTCCGGAACGGGTTCTTCCTTTAAACCAGGGTCATACGGCTCCTTCTTTTCAGCTGAAAGCCAGCTCCGGTGTTTGGAACGCGACCCTCGCCGACCGGTTTCAAACGCAATCCGAACTGACCCTGGGAGAGTTAGTACAGCAACGTCCGCTGGTGTTGAGTTTTTATTGCCCCTGCTGGAATGCCTATGCGACTTCGCATTTGAGCTTTTTGCAGACTTTGCATCAAAATATTCGGGGTTTGGGTGGCGATCTGCTCGTCTTATCCAACGAGCCCGCTCCGATGCTCCAGCAACTCGCCGACACGAAGGATCTGGATTTTAATCTGGCCTATGATCGGTATAATCAGATTGCCCGGAGTTTTGGGGTGTATTCAGACTCCCATCCGCTGTGGGAACGCGTGTCGGGCATTTCCGATGACGCCTATATCCCAGCCGTGTACGTCATTAATCGGCAGCGGCAAATCGTGTTTGATTTCATTGATGAAAATCTGACGAATACCTGCAACAGCCGTGCGTTACTGACGGCCCTGTACGACAATCGTTAGGATTCGATATAGTCCCTTTGGGGCAAGAGTTTAAGTAAGTGTGTATGCAATCAAGGTGAAAAATGCCGCTGGATTTTCCGGAGGCATTTTTAGTTTTTGGGCCTACCTTCCTCAGAGAATAGTACCCTTATGAATGAAAAAAGCGGTCCGTGTGCTACAGACCGCTGTATTTTTAAAAGGTATCAAATCAGCTCACAAAGCCGGGCCACTGGCACAGGCGTTCAGCGGCTTTTTCTAAGGTTTCTTCGTCTTTGGCAAAGCAGAATCGCAGCAGCTTATGGTCGTTTTTCTGATGAAAAAACACGGACGTCGGAATGGAAGCTACGCCAATTTCTTTGGTCAGCCGCACCGCCAGTTCATAGTCCGGCACTTCGGTTTGGTAAGATAAATTCTGGAAAAACGTTCCCTGCGAAGGTTTCCATTGAAACGTTGATCCGGCCAGTTGCCGCAGGAAAAAGTCCCGCTTCTGCTGATAAAAAGCTGCCACGGATTCGTAGTGCTCGGGTTCATTCAGGTACTCGGCCAGGGCGTACTGGATGGGTGTCACCGTACTAAAGGTCAAATACTGATGCACTTTACGAAACTCCGTACTCAGCTCAGCCGGAGCCAGGCAGTACCCTACTTTCCAGCCCGTTACGTGAAAAGTTTTCCCGAAGGACCCACACACAAACGTACGCTCCCGCAATTGCGGATGCTGAGCCAGCGATACATGCTTATAAGTATCGAAGGTGATGTGTTCATAAACTTCATCGGCAACCACCCAGATGTCGCGGTACTGAATGAGTGCAGCCAGCTGATCGAGGTCATTACGAGTCCAGACATAGCCCGTCGGGTTGTGGGGTGTGTTCAAGATGATCAGTCGCGTACGGTCAGTGATCTTGCGACGTACCTCTTCCCAGTCGACCGCAAAATCAGGAGCGTCCAGGGTGACAAAGACGGGCGTTCCGCCATTGAGTTCGATGGCAGGAACGTAACTATCGTACGCCGGTTCGAATACCAGTACCTCATCACCCGGCCGTACTACCGCCGTGATGGCTGCGAACAGAGCCTCAGTAGCTCCCGACGTGATGGTGATTTCCCGTTCCGGATGATACCCTTGCCCGTACTGGACTTCCGTTTTACGGGCCAGGGCCTCCCGGAGGGGCTGTACGCCCGTCATGGGAGCGTATTGATTGAAGCCTTTTCGTAGATACTTTTCAACCAGTGCCAGTAAGGCGGGTGACCCGTCGAAACCCGGAAATCCCTGCGATAAATTCAGGGCACCGTGTTCGGCGGCCAACTGGGACATGGTCGTAAAAATCGTGGTGCCGACTTTCGGCAATTTGGTTGTCAGGGAAGAAACAAGGGACATACTAGGATCTATTTACCGCAAGTTTAGCGGCTAGCTCGGCACTGGTGCTGTCTTCCGCGTAAACGCCGTAGGGACTGATCAGCGTACCTTTCTGGCCGCCGTGTGATTCGATTGCGTATACAATGAGATTGTCGTCCGGATCGGACATGCCTTCCAGACGAACCGTTTCTACAATTTCAAAGTCTTCGGGTTGCAGGCGTAGACGTTCCTGCGGACAGTGCAGAGTATCCGTTTCCAGGTTAAAATCCAACGTGTAGCCCTGATTTTTTAGCCGATTGAGTACGTCTACGAGGGTTTGTTCGGTAGGTTGTGCCATGGTAGGTTTACGTTACATGAAGAACTCCGGGCAAGTTAAGACTTTACCCGGAGTTCCTGTTTTCGAACCTCCGTTATCTGGCTTCATTGTACACCCAATGCACGTACTGACGGCGGAGGTAATTCGACGTAAAGAGAATTACAATACTGGCCAGATTCAGTGTCAGTAGCCACCAGGGGTTATTGGTCAGGGCGTACGCGGTCAGGATCAGACTGCATAAGCGGGCGTATTCCAGGTACAACACCCAGGTTTTCTTTTCCAGAATCGCTCCGATATTAATCAGACTCAGTAGGACAAACACCCCACCACCTACTTGTAAGGGGAACGGCCAGTACTGGTCCCAGAGAATCAGAAAAAACAGCAGTAGGGATACGACAACCAGTTGCCCAAGAATGTAGCTCCGCATCCGATGACTTACCACAACTTCGGGATGCTGGGCAATGAAAATGGCCTCCAGCTCACCCCGTACGTGCGGATCAAAGTTGGCGGGACGACCAAAAATGACCTTCAATTTCGGGATAAAACCGGGCGTTTTTTTCACCGAAAGGGCAATTTCCAGCAAAAAATGAAAATGTTGCCAGAGGAAACTATAGCTTTTCAAGGGTTTCGTTAGCCCATACACGGGTTCTTCGGTTTCCTCGATAAACGTACCGAAGAGCTTATCCCAAATGATCAGTACGTCCCCGTAGTTTTTATCGAGGTATAGCTCATTACTGGCGTGGTGAACCCGGTGGTGCGAAGGGGTTACGAAAATATACTCCAGCCAGCCCAGTTTGCCGACCAGTCGCGTATGCGTGAAAAAGGGATACGCTCCGTGAATCAGCAGCAAAGCGGTAATCATCTCGGCGGAGAAGCCCAACAGCGGCAATACGCACCAGAACGCCCCTCGTACCAATGCCTGAAACACCGTAATCCGAGCAGCTACGGTATAATTAAATTCATCACTCTGGTGGTGTACTACGTGAACGCCCCAAAACAGATTGATTTCGTGGGCAAATCGGTGGTACCAGTACCAGAGAAAGTCCGTCGCCAGAAAGAGCAGAATGAAGGTCCAGGCGTTTTCATGAATCGTAAACAGACCAAAGTTTCGCTGGATAAAATCAAACACGTAAAAGAACAGGCTACTCACGTACAGGTCAGACAGCCGCTCGGCAATCCCAACACCCATATTGGTTACGGAGTCGGCAAAATGGTGCACCTTCCGCTCCATTCGTAAGGAAAGGTAATACTCAAGTCCAATAAAAAAGACAAACAGGGGAATGGCAAAGGCAAGAATGTTGATCTCCATACTATTCATAGGGAGGCAAAAGATTATAGTATAAATTTAAAAAGCTGCTACGGAGTTCACCCGAACCACGCCTTCTACCGCCGAAATCCGACGAATGAGTACGTGTTCCGGTTCATGCAGTTCTACGTTGAGGAACCCTCGCTGGGATTTATCCCGGTAAGCAAAATCCATCTGTCGCACGCGGTTTCCCTTGCGTCGATTGATGGCATTCAATACGTTGAAGACGAGTTTTTGACTGGCATTGCCAATCACTTGAATACGTAATATCGATTGATTCATGGCTGTAAGGTTATTAGTACACGCAAATTAAATCTATTTATCCTATTAATTTAATAGATTATTAAAATTTAACTTTTCATGATTACTAATCGCTACTGGTGAATTGATTTTATGGAGATGAAAAGCACTAAGTACTTTTCTGATGTGTATAACACAAAGTATGCTTCATTCGCGAAATTGCCCTACAAATAATAATAGCACATATTTAGTAGTATATACGTATTTTTTTAGTTTATTGTCCCTGTATTACCCTTTAACAATCCCTCATCTTTCACCTTACTTACTCACGTGTATGGATTTCACTAATTTAAAAGATCTCATTCTGTTACATGTCTATCAGTACGGCGGCAAAATTCTTCTGGCCTTAGTCGTTTTTATCATCGGACGGCTGGTCATTGGTAAGCTTACACAATTTCTGGCTGCTCGTATGAATCAGAGTCGTATTGATCGCGACGTTCAACCCTTTTTACTCTCCTTACTCAGCGTTCTGTTCAATGTGATGCTCTTGTTAAGCTGTGCGGGACTGTTGGGTATCGAAACGACTTCCTTCGTCGCGATTCTCGGAGCTGCCGGTTTAGCCGTAGGTCTGGCTTTACAGGGCAGCCTGGCCAACTTTGCGGGAGGTGTACTCATTCTCATTTTCAAACCATTCCGGGTTGGTGATTTAATCGAAGCTCAGGGCTTCATCGGTGTGGTAGAGGCCATCCAGATTTTCAACACCATTCTGGTAACGCCGGATAATAAAACCATCATCCTACCCAACGGCTCCCTATCCACCAGCCCCGTCACGAACATTTCGGGCAAGGGTGTTATTCGCGTGGATATGGTGTACGGCGTAGGAAGTCAGAATGATCTGGACGTAACTAAGGCCGCGATTCAAGGTGTCATTGCGACCTGCCCGTATGCACTCAAAGATCGTGGCCATGATGTACTGGTCACCAAACTCACCCCCGATACAACGAGCTACGATGTACGTGTGTGGACCACGCCAGCCGATTACTGGAACACGTACTACTATATGCACGAGAATCTCAAACGCCAGTTTGACCGTGATGGCATTCAGGCTCCGGAAAAATTGGTGTACGTCAAGCAGAAATAAGTATTTTCCTCCTACCTAACCTCAAGGCTCTTCGGAGCCTTTTTTTATTAGTAATTGATTTACAGACCTTTACTTATTCATCGCGAAGAAATACGGAATTTAATATTCTACTATTTTGGTGGAGTAAAAGATAGTCTACTATTTTTGTAGGCAAACTACACTACATGGAGTCAACGTCTGAAGTACTTAAGCCCTCCGAAGTCATACCCACTCGTTCCGTCAAAAAGAGCAGTAAAAACCCCTTCGAAGAGGCCATCATTACGTTGTGGAAACGGGAACGCAAACCCGCTGAGATTTTCATTCACATCGTGAATGCGTTAGCCTTGATGATTGTAGGGCACCTGATCTTTAAGTTTCTTACCGTCGAAAATATTACTACGGCTTTCAACTCCATTACGGTTGACATTCTCTGGTACGTACTGGGTGGCTTTCTGGCCCAAATGGTAGATGGAGCCCTGGGCATGGCTTACGGTGTTTCAGCAGCGACTTTTCTGGCGGGCGTAGGGGTTTCTCCCGCCGTCATTTCCATGAGTGTACACACCTCCGAAATTTTTACGAGTGGCGTATCGGGCTACATGCACCTGAGATATGGCAATGTGAACGCCAAACTTTTCAAGGTGATCTTGATTCCCGGCGTTATTGGAGCTGTTTTGGGTGCTTACCTGCTTTCTTCCGTACTGGAAGAGTACATGACGTACGTAAAACCAGCCGTGTCGACATATACCTTGATTCTGGGTATCGTAATCATCCGGAAAGCCCTGATCAAGCGGCAGAAAAAAAATCCGATCAAGTTGATTGGACCGCTGGCCTGGTTTGGCGGTTTCATGGATTCCATCGGTGGTGGCGGCTGGGGGCCGATTGTATCCTCGACGCTGATTGCCTCGGGACGTCACCCCCGCTATACGGTTGGCTCGGTGAATCTCGCTGAATTTTTCATTTCTTTCGCGTCGTCTCTGACCTTCTTTCTGGTCATTGGTTTATCGCAATGGCAGGTGATTCTGGGACTTATTCTGGGAGGCGTGATTGCCGCTCCCATTGCAGCCCGTTTAGCCAGTAAGCTACCGATTAAAGCCATGATGATTCTGGTCGGTATCGTAGTGATTCTGGCCAGTCTGAAGCGACTGATTGGCTAGGAACGCAAAGCTATTGATACGAAAAACCACCGTGTTGTCTGTCTTAGAAACAGATCAGCACGGTGGTTTTTTATTGCTATACAATTTACAAAGGTTCAACCCAACTGGGTTTTCGCTCGCTTGTTAGCTATTAACTTCGTCGCGAGGGCAGGAAAATTACTCCGTTCTCAGAAGGTTTGTAATGAAAGTTACTGTGGATAATTTGGTGTGTATCTTTTTTGATTTACTTAAATCGCGTCAGAGACGCGAAACCAGGCTACGCCGATTTTTAATCGGGGTGAGCAGGGTTTGGAAACCTGCATAAATACAGCACATCTTAGGCATTATAACCCTGAACGGGTTCAATAGCATTAGTCCCGTATGCAATGCGGGGAATCAAATCGGTAAGCTAACCATAGGTTTCACCCATGGCTATTCGAATGAAACCCCTCCGGGGTTAAATGCTTACACCTGCATATTCATTCAGGATTGCATGCCGACTCGCCAACCCTGAAGGGGTTCAATCTCAATAGCCCCGTATGCAATGCGGGGTATAGCCAGCCCGGTAGGCACAGCCTACTAATTAAAAAAGTCCGTAGTGAATACTACGGACAACTCGTTCCACTACCCTTACCTGTTTTACCCTACCAAAACAAAAAACCCTACTGCTGAGCCGCCAGCAGATACAACACGGCCATCCGCGTCGCTACGCCATTTTCTACCTGATTCAGAATAATCGAGTGCTCGCTGGAGTCAGCCGCATCCGAGCTTAATTCTACGCCCCGATTGATCGGTCCGGGGTGCATCAGTACAATCGGCTTGTCCAGTTCATTGAGCATGGCTTTGTTGATACCGTAATACAGCGAATACTCCCGCAGACTCGGGAAATACTTCACCTGCAGGCGTTCGAGCTGAATACGCAGTACGTTGGCGACATCGCACCACTGCAACGCCTGCCGTACATCGTGCGAAACGATCACGCCCAGATCCCGGATATATCGCGGAATCAGCGTACTCGGTCCACACACCATTACTTCTGCTCCCAGCTTCTTCAGACAGAAAATATTGGATAAAGCTACTCGGGAGTGCAGAATGTCACCAATGATGGCCACTTTCTTACCCGCTACATCGCCGAGTTTTTCACGAATGGAAAAGGCATCCAGCAAGGCCTGCGTCGGGTGCTCGTGCGTACCGTCACCGGCATTTACCACGCTGGCCGGAATGCGGCTGGATAGGTAATGCGGAGCCCCGGGCGAACTGTGCCGCATAACGATTAAGTCTACCTTCATGGCCAGAATGTTATTGACCGTATCCAGTAGCGTTTCTCCTTTCTTAACGGAACTACTCGACGAGGAAAAATTAACCACGTCAGCCGAAAGTCGTTTTTCAGCCAGCTCAAACGACAGACGCGTACGGGTGGAGTTTTCGAAAAAAACGTTGGCAATCGTTACGTCCCGCAGCGAGGGTACTTTTTTGATCGGACGGTTGAGCACTTCCTTAAACTCGTCGGCAGTCTGGAAAATGAGCTGAATATCGGCTTCCGTGAGATCTTTGATGCCTAGTAAATGTCTCGTACTTAGCACGGCAGTATAAAATTAAGTTTTCGATGAAGAACGAAAACGGGATGTACATTCAAAAAAAGCCCCCTCAACGTTTCCGGAGGGGGAACAAAAACTAATCACTGAGCCAAATACCGTCTTTTTCGTGGCCCTGTTCTTTCCATTCCACGATGACCCGCTGCGTATCGAGCGTATTGACTTTCAGCCCCACGTAATCCGGAGCGATGGGAATATCCCGGTTATAACTACGATCAATAAGTACCGCCAGTTCTACCTTTTCCGGACGGCCAAAAAAGGTCATGGCATCCAGAGCGGCCCGTACCATGCGGCCCGTAGCAATCACGTCGTCGACGAGAATGACCCGTTTGCCTTCGACCGTAAAGGGGATTTTAGTCTGATTGGCCCGTACAATCGATTCCCGACGGCGAAAGTCGTCGCGGTGAAAAGTCGCATCCAGCCAGCCAAACGGAATGGTACTACCGGTGGTTTGCTGAAGTTCCTGATGAATTCGTTGAGCCAGATGAATACCTCGCGGTTGCAAACCCAGGATCACTGAATCGGCAAAGAGCTGGTGATTCTCAATAAGTTGTTGGCATAACCGACTGATGGTGATCTCCAACAAGGGACTGGAAAGAAGCAATCGTCGCTGCATATGCGGGCAAAATTAGGCAAACGAAATTAGGATTTAGGAATCCGAAGGGGCGAAATTCGCTTTTCGAATGCGAAATAATTGCGGATGGCTTGATCTTCTGTACAATGACCGAAGAAATTTATCCGTATCAATTCATCATCTCCTATGAAGTATCTGGTAGCGGGCTTAGGAAACATTGGCCCGGAATATGCAATGACCCGACACAACGTCGGTTTTATGGTACTGGACCGACTGGCGGCTCAGGAAAATCTTAAATTCGATCTGGGTCGGCTGGCGTACGGGGCTGAACTGAAATACAAAGGCCGCACCATTTACCTGATCAAGCCTACCACGTACATGAACCTGAGCGGGAAGGCGATTAACTACTGGCTGAAAGAACTGAAAATACCCGTGGAGAATATGTTGACGATTACCGACGACATTGCCCTACCTTTTGGAAAGCTACGCCTCCGGAGCAAAGGATCGCACGGAGGACACAACGGTTTACGAAATATTCAGGAGGTATTGGGCAATGATCAGTATGCTCGTCTTCGTTTTGGCGTAAGCGGTGATTTTCCCAAAGGACGTCAGGTAGACCATGTACTTGGGGAGTTTCCCAAGAGCGAAATCGAGCTTTTACCTGAACGGCTGGACCGCTCCATCGACATTTTATTGAGTTTTTGCACTTTAGGGATTGACAAGACGATGAATAATTTTAACGAATGATTGTACTAAATAAAGAATTTTACAAAAAGTTAAAGTAATATTTTCAGGAACTTTATTGGATATTTAACCATATAAAATTCTAGTTAAAGACATTTTTATATCTTTTTTTTCGTCCACTCGAAGTCAAAATAGGATATTATTCCGAATAAAATTTTGAAATTGTATTTTCCTAAGTTTGGACTTTTAATTTAGTGTATCTACATTTGTAATGTCAAACGACGACAAACAAATTGTAAAATACCAGGAAGTAACCAAAATGATTTGTAACTTTGCATCAGAGTAGTTCGATGAAAATCAAATCTAGGGCTTCTGGTTCCACAGCTGAAAATAAGTTTGTATTTTGGGTCGCTGATTGGAACACATTTTTTGGAACGATACACAAAACTGTAGGGTTCCCGTATTAAACACCAGTCAAGATAGAGGTAAGGGTTGTGTTTAATCCATTTTCCAAGAGAGGTTAGCGTTTTTTCATAGTAAAATAGGTTTAGAGGTTAAGTGGGATAAGGTTGAGCGTTTCGCTCGGCCTTATTTTGTTTTCAGCCCATTGGTAGCTTTTCTTTCGGCTTTGTAACCCTAAAAGTCGGTTCGCATCTATTCTTGCTTTTACCTCCATAGCGAATAGCTATCTTGCTTCATTCATTTGCAAACACCAGACCCTATATGTTTAAACGCTTACTCGCTACGGCCTTTCTGGCAGTGCCTTTGGTCGGCTCTTCCCAACAAATTCTGAATCGGGATCCTGAAATTGATCGTTACGTCAAAGCCGTTTCCGCCGACTCGATGCGGGCAACCGTTGAAAAGCTCGTTTCCTTTGGCAGCCGACATACCCTGAGTTCGGTCAGTGATCCACAGCGGGGGATCGGGGCCGCCCGCCGCTGGACACTCGCTAAATTTCAGTCCTACGCCAAAAATTCCGGCGGTCGCCTAACGGCCCAGTTACAAAGCTGGACGCTCAAGCCCGACGGCCGTCGGGTGGACAAAGAGCATGAAATTGCCAACGTTGTAGCTACCCTAAAAGGCTCCGATCCGAATGACGACCGGGTGTTTGTCATCTCGGCTCACATCGACTCCCGGGCTCTGGACATTATGAATCGTGATATTGATTCCCCCGGAGCCAACGACGATGGTTCGGGTGTAGCCACGGCTTTGGAACTGGCCCGTATCCTGTCCGCCGCCAAATTCCCGGCTACAATCGTATTTCTGATTGTCAGTGGTGAAGAACAAAGCCTGCTCGGGGCCGAGTATTACGCCCAGCAAGCCGTCGATAAAAAGATGAATCTGGAAGCCATTCTGAATAATGATACGATGGGTTCTTCCGCAGGCAGCGATATTGGCATGATTGACAATACCCGTTTACGCGTCTTTAGCGAAGGGTTACCCGCGTACCAGACTGCCGAACAGGCGGCTAAAATCCGGGCGATTGGAGCTGAAAGCGACGGGCAGACCCGACAACTGGCCCGATACATGAAAGAAGTGGGTGAACGATACGTAGAAAACCTGGAAGTGGTACTAATCTTTCGCAATGACCGTTTTCAACGCGGCGGCGATCACACCCCTTTTGTGAATAAAGGCTTTGCGGCCGTTCGGATTACAGAAATGAACGAAAACTTTGATCACCAACACCACGACATTCATACTGAAAACGGCAAAGAGTACGGTGATCTGCAAAAGTTCATGGATTTTGAATACCTCCGTAAAAATGCTGCTGTAAACCTGGCAACGCTGGCCAACCTGGCGAAAGCTCCGCAAATGCCTCAGGACGTACAGATCGAAGTACGCGGCTCAGCTAGTTACGCCAAACTCAACTGGAAGGCTCCTAAAGCCGGAAAAGTGAAAGGATACTACGTACTGATTCGGGAAACGTATCAGCCGTTCTGGCAAAAGAAACTGTACACAACCGAAACTTCGATTACACTCCCCTACTCCAGGGATTCGTATTTCTTTGCCATCCAGGCGGTTAGTGAGCATGGAAACGAAAGTTTGCCCGTCATTCCCTTGCCTTCGCGTTAAGCCTTAAGCAAAAACGGCGAGCTGGATTCAGCTCGCCGTTTTTGTATGTTCCTGCCTATAAGGTGTTACTCCGCTTTTACTTCGCCACCCAAGCTGGAATTGATGTTTTTCTTGGCCGGATTTCCTTTGTATCGCACCGCTCCGCCGGTACCGGCGTTGGCATCCAGACGTTTGGTTGTAGTGATGCGAGCTACCCCGCCCGTATTGGCTTTGACAAAGGCATCTTCGCTCGTCAGGTTGAAGGCGTGTACTTCACCGCCCGTGTTCACCGTCACCTGTTGTTCGGAGGCAGTGCCTGACAAATCCAGTACTGCTCCCTGGACTGCTTTAGCCTTCAGGTTACGTACATCGGCTTCGAGTCGGATCTGGCTGCCCGTAGCCGCCTGTAAATCCAGATCCCGCGTTTGGATGGGATCGATGACCGTAATTTCGGCTCCGACGCCCGAATAAATGGATTCTACTTCCTTGTATCCCAGTTCCAGTCGAATGTTACTGGCCCGGCAATCGCCTTTCTGAAAGACCTCTTTTTCCCACTTCTGACGAATAATTAATTCATCATTTTTGGTTTCAACCGTGATTTTGGATTCTTCCAGCGTTCCCGGTGTGGTAATTTTCAACGAAACATCATTCGCTTTTTTCAGTTCTGCTGTTACACAGCCCAAAATCCGAACTTTACTGAACGACTTAAGGTCAACCGTTTTCGTTTGTTGAGCGTATCCTGAATATGAGGCCAGTAACCCCAGGACAAGCAATGGCAAATGTTTCATAGCTATACTCCTTCTTAAATTTTCAATGCAAAGATGCCGTAAAATCGGCTCACGTTGCTTGTAAAACCAGTAATTTGAGCCCTTGTTACGAGATAACCTTAAAAAGAATGGCCTCCTATCAAGATTCACATAAGTTTCAGTTGTGGCAACGTAACCTGCAACGCAATGGTGTCATTATCCACGGTACCAAGGAATTATACACAAAATATCGCTCGGATGGCGACCTGCTCTTTGGGCTTTTCGATCTGGATGCAACGGTTCCGGAGGGTCATAAAATTCTTCCGCTTTGTTTCGTAAAAGGAGAAGTCTTATCCGTACTCACCTGCCTGATTGACCGCGATACGCAGGAAAAGTACCTGTTACTGGTACAGCAGCGACGCATTTGTGACGGCAGCTACATGTACGAACATCCTGCAGGTATGGTCGACGGTACGGACCTGCCCCTGGACGTAGCCGTACGCGAAATTCAGGAAGAAACGGGTCTGGTAGTACAGCCCGCTCAGATTCACCAACTGAACGAAAAACCTCTGTTTCCGAGCAGTGGTACGAGCGACGAGGCGATGTATTTCTTCTACGTGGAGCTTGAATTGAGTAAGGAAGAAATTTTTCAGTACGACGGTCAAACCGCTGGTGCCGACCACGGTGAATTTATTCTAACCAAAGTCGTACCCTTGAACGAAGCGATGGGTATGATGAGCAATGCCTGTGCGTTACTGAATATTCACTTGTATCTGGCGGCGAAGAAAATGTAGTTGATAGTTGATAGTTGATAGTTGATAGTTGATAGTTGATAGTTTTACAAATTAACTTTCTCTTTTTCAATTGATTATTGACGTTAGACCGGTACCCTGGAAGGCGTCCATGGGTGGCACCTACGGCTATGTACATTGAACGCTTCGGAGTTGGTAGCTTTGACCCCAAAGGGGTTCACTGTACATAGCCCCGTATGCAATGCGGGGACATACCAGCATGATAGGTACAAGTCAAGAAGCTTGTAACGATAAAGGCAGGTAAAAACCTGCCTTTATCGTTTTCCTAATTATGATCAAAGGCTGGTTAGAGACGGCCTGGTTATCGGTTACTTAATCACCCCCAGCTCTTTACCAACTTTGGTAAACGCCGCAATGGCTTTTTCGAGGTGTTCGCGTTCGTGACCGGCGGAGATTTGTACCCGGATCCGGGCTTTTCCCTGTGGTACTACGGGGTAAAAGAAGCCGATCACGTAAATACCCTCTTCCAACAATTTTGACGCAAACTGCTGAGCCAGCGGAGCATCGTAAAGCATGATGGGAACAATGGGATGTTCGCCGGGCAGAATGTCAAAGCCCGCTGCGGTCATGGCTTCGCGGAAGAAACGGGTATTCTCTTCCAGCTTGTCGCGTAACGTGGTTGAGGCCCGTAACAGCTCCAGCACTTTCAGGGAGGCTCCAACGACTACCGGGGCCAGCGTATTCGAGAACAGGTACGGACGAGAGCGTTGACGCAACAGTTCTACAATTTCCTTGCGAGCCGCGGTAAAACCACCCGAAGCACCGCCCAGGGCTTTTCCGTAGGTACCCGTGATAATGTCAATTCGGCCCAGAACATTCTTGTGCTCAGGTGTACCCCGGCCCGTTTTGCCCACAAAACCACTCGCGTGTGACTCGTCCACCATCACCATGGCTCCGTACTGATCGGACAGGTCACAGATGACATCAAGTTGAGCAATGGTTCCGTCCATGGAAAATACTCCATCCGTAACAATCAAAATGCGACGCGATCCCGCTGCAGCTTTTAATTGTTCTTCCAGATCAGCCATGTTATTGTGCTTGTAGCGAAAGCGTTTTGCCTTGCACAAACGAATACCGTCGATAATGGACGCGTGATTCAATTCATCGGAAATGATTGCGTCCTGTTCATTCAGCAAGGGTTCGAAAACCCCACCGTTGGCATCAAATGCGGCTGCGTACAAAATGCAGTCCTCGGCTCCCACAAATTCAGCCGTAGCTTTTTCGAGTTCTTTGTGAATGTCCTGCGTACCACAGATAAACCGAACCGACGACATGCCATATCCGTGTGAATCGACGGTCTGATGAGCCGCTTCGATAACCGAGGGGTGTGAGGACAGGCCCAGGTAATTGTTCGCACAGAAATTCAGTACATTCTGTCCGTTATAAGTAGCGATCACCGCCGACTGCGGCGTTACAATGATGCGTTCATTCTTATACAAACCCGCCTCCTGAATGGAAGCCAGCTCTTGCTGAAGTTCTTCTTTAATCGTTCCGTACATAACTCGAAAAGTTTACGCCTGCGTGAGTGAAGGCTGATAATATTCAGAAAGATGATGGATCATTTCTTCCGTCATTCGGGAGAGATCAAAGGCCGGTGCCCAGCCCCAATCCTTGCGGGCAGCCTGATCATCAATCGTTTTGGGCCAGGAATCGGCAATTTGTTGCCGGAAATCCGGAACGTACTGCGTTCGAAAATTCGGGAAAAATTTCTGAATGGCCGCCGTTAGTTCAGCGGGTGTAAAACTTAGGCCCGCCAGGTTGTAGGCCGTCCGCACCTGAATCCGGCTGCTTTCGGCTTCCATCAATTCCAGCGTGGCCCGAATGGCGTCATCCATGTAGATCATGGGCAGCCGCGTATTCTCCGACAGAAAACAGGTAAAATCCTGCCCCTGTACGGCCTGATGGTAAATGGCAACGGCGTAATCGGTGGTACCGCCGCCGGGTTGCGACTGGTAACTAATCACCCCCGGATACCGCAGCGAGCGTACATCAAGACCATACTTCACGTGGTAGTAATGCATCCAGTTTTCAGCCGCTACTTTACTGATGCCATAGACCGTCGTGGGATCAAGCTGCGTTTGCTGGGGCGTATCGAATGCCGGAGCACTGGGACCAAATACAGCAATCGAACTGGGAATAAATACTTTAGAGACGTTCTGGGTACGGGCTACTTCCAGTACATTCAGAGCCGTCTGCATGTTAATCTCCCAGGTTCGAATCGGATTCGCTTCTCCATTGGCCGAAAGGATCGCCGCTAAATGATAGATCTGCGTTACCCGATATCGACGTACCAGAGCGGCCAGTTCCTCGGCTTTCGTGGCATCGAGTGATTCAAAAATTCCCGAAAATGCTTGCGGCAGCCGCAAATCAGAGGCTATCACGCGATTCAGTCCGTACTGATTTTGTAGGTGCTGGACCAAAACCGTACCGATCTGTCCACTAGCTCCGATAACAAGAATAGTATCCATAGGCCAGAAAATGATTAAGTGAAACGCCGACCATTTGAGGAACCGGTCAAAGCTCGGAAGCTTTTCTCACTGATTCCGACACAAATCTATATTTGTAGCAATATTTATTGAAGTATTTTCGATCACAAAGAAAATATTCCTTCAAGTGTTCATTTTAAAGAAAATATTCCCTTTTATAGAAATCCATACTAGGTTTGTGGAAGAAAATTTTTCGGTTAAAAAATTGATACCTGAACACCCTTATGGAAAACCTGGATGAGCTGGATAGAACCTTGCTGCGTTTGCTACAGCAGGACGCTAAAATGACCACGAAAGAGTTGGCTGCCGAGCTAAACCTTACCATCTCACCCGTTTACGAACGCATCAAGCGACTCGAATCCCTCGGCTACATTAAACAGTACGTGGCGGTACTGGACAAAACGCTGATTGGACAACCCGTAACCGTTTTTTGTCAGGTTTCCATGCGTTATCACAATGAAGCATTTATTGAAAAATTCGAGCAGACCATTCAGGATCTGGAGGAAGTACAGGAATGCTACCACATGGCTGGGCAGGTTGATTTCCTGTTAAAAATCAATTTAAAGTCCCTGAATGATTATCACGATTTTGTGAAGTATAAACTATCGAAGCTGGAAAATATTGGAACGCTAAACAGCACGTTTGTATTAAAAGAAATCAAACATAACATTGGGTACAGCATCTAAAAATAAAGCGGCGGATTTCGTCAATCCGCCGCTTTAGCTACTATCGTAATCATTTCTTACAGAATATTCAGTTTCTCGAGTAATTCAGGTTTATTCGCCCGGCTAATCGGGATTACTTTATCCGCAATAACTAAGTTACTTTCTTCAATATCAACGATTTTGGAAAGGTTGATAATAAAGCTCCGGTGCACGCGGAAAAAGAATTTAGGATTGAGTTTTTCCTCCAGGTTTTTCATTGTTGCGTACACAATATGAGAACCCTGATTGGTACGGATTTTAACATAATCGCCAACATTCTCAACGTACAGAATATTATCATACTCAATGCGAATATAGCGTCCTTCTGTTTTTACGTAAATTTCGTTTGGATCCGTATTTTTGGGAACCACCGGTGCCTTCACCGCTGATTTTTTATCGATAACCTTATCTACTGCCTGCATGAAGCGGGGAAGTGAAATAGGCTTTTTCAAATAGTCCGTAACCTGGTACTGAAAGGCGTCAAAGGCGTATTCGGTCTTAGATGTTGTAAGAATTACGGAGGGCATATAGGATAGCTGATCCAACAGTTCAAGCCCACTTAATCCCGGCATTTCAACATCCAGAAAAAGAACATCAACAATTTTCTCTCTTAAGAAATTTAAACCCTCCGTAGATTGATCAAATATTCCAATAATCTCTAACTCTTCTCGCTTTTCGCACAACCGTTCAAGGGAGAGACGAGCCATTAACTCATCATCTACAATAACGCATTTTAATTTCATTGGGCAGCGGTTTTAAAGGCAAGCCTGTTTACTTCCTCGGCTAATATAACAGCCATACGGCTTAATTCTGTTTGAAAAAAGTTAATTTTTTCAGGTATGCCTTCGGGGTTGTTGTCGTGAGTTAATTGAACTTCAATGGATTTTAAGTACTTCTGTAAGCCCGTGAGGCCTACCATAGCGAGGGGCGGATTAAGCTTGTGAGCCTCCCTGGCCAGTGATTCCCAATTTTGCTGCAGAACCAGCGGAGTTAAATGAGCGTATTCTGGCAGCACTTCATCCCGAAAAGTCTGGAACATTTCATACGCATACGTCCATTCTTCGCCGTATAATTCATGCAGATATACACTATCAAGCTCCGGATGATACTGCCATTTTTGTTCTTCCATCTCCTGCGTATCTGATGGAGAAAGATACATTGAGATTTTCTCCAGAAGTTGTTTAGGTGTAAAAGGTTTAGCCAGAAAATCAGTCATGCCCACTTTCAGGGCCTGTTCCTTTTGTTCCTGCATGGCAGAGGCTGTCAGGGCGACAATCGGTATATTCTGATTAATATTTTGAGTAGATCTAATCATAAGGGTAGTTTCATAGCCATCTAGAAATGGCATTTGAATGTCCATTAGGATTAAATCAAAATTTTCATGCTCAATGATTCGAATGGCTTCCTGCCCATCCGTGACAATTTTGTAGGGTAGATTCCATTTGTCGAGCAGCCCCCCTACGTACTTGCGATTCATGAGGTTATCTTCCACAACTAGAATCCGCTGAGTAGTATTTACTATAGGTATCTGATGCTCTGATTTAACAAAGTTAATTTTCTTAAACGGTAATTGAAAAATAAATCGCGTTCCTTCTCCTTTTTTCGTATATACCGTAATACTCCCTCCGAGCAGGTCGATCAGGTGTTTGACAAGAGCTAAACCGAGGCCCGCCCCTTGATACTTATAGCCCGTTTCGTTGGGTAATTGTTTAAACTTTTCGAAAATTACTTCAAGTTTATCGTCATCAATTCCAACACCCGTATCCCGAATTTCAAATTGAATAGTGATCGTTTCGTTCGTACTTTGGACTTGTTTCGCTTTCAGATTAATCTTGCCCCGCTCCGTAAACTTGTACGCATTATTGAGCAGCTTTGATACAATTTGGTAAATCAGTCGTTCACTTCCGTAGACCTGTGTAGCTAAATTTGGATCAATGTCCAGGGCAATCTCTACGTCCTTTTTGTTGTTTTGTAATTCATAAATTCGGTGCAGAGCCATCAATAGACCACGGATGTCAAATTCTTTCAACTGAAGGGGTAATGTGCCGTTCTCAAGAGCGGATATATCCAGAATATCTGTCAGTAAATTTTGTAATATTCGGGACGAAGATTGAAGTATTTCCAAATATTCTTTTTGCTCCGCATTGACCTGCGTGTCGTAAAGCAGGTGCGTCATTCCGATGATGGCATTCAGTGGCGTGCGAATTTCATGGCTCATATTCGCGAGAAACTGCTTCTCCGCGAGTTGAGCATCTTCGGCAGCTTTTTTGGCCAGAGCCAGGTCATCAATCAGTTTTCTACGTTCTGTATTGTCGTAATGAATACCTACGGAGCCTATCACTTTTCCTGCGGCATCATACACGGGAGCTCCGTTTACGATTACCCAAATAATACGCCCATCCTTACAACGCAGAGGTATTTCGTAGCTACTGGTTTTCCCTTCAAAGCGGGTTTTACTTTGTTCGTTAATAAAATCCGTATACGCTTCCAGCAATAACAATTCAGACGCAGGTTTTCCCACCAATTCTTCGCTGGTATAACCTACCATCCGGCAAAAACGATCATGGGCTCTAACGATTCGTTCTTCCGTATCTACCTCCAGTATTCCAAGGTCCATTTTTTCAATAATAGACCAATAATTTTCCTGAATCTGCTTAAAGTTTTGCGGAGAAAGATAATTCTTATTACTGATCTGAAATTTCCATACATGCCAGGTTGCACTCCCTTCAGGGACCAGCGGTATAAAATCAATTACAATTACTTTATCTTCCGTAATGGGGAGTGTAAAATGCTCAACAATCTGATGTCTGGGAACAAATTCGCGAAGCTGGTCTACTGCTGTTTTATCAACGTTAAAACGACTGAGGTACGTTTCAAAAATCTCATCAATTGTTTTCCCAATTAATTCATTTGCGGCCACTTTTATCTCAAAAATGTCGCAATAACTTTGATTGATGTAAACAACTTTTCGCTCTTCATTTTCAATCAGCAGCCCGTAAGGAAGCTGGTCGCTTCTGGTCCACAACGCGGATTGTTCAGTCATGGGCTGTTGACTGGCTGTATCCTCAACCAGTGGGCGTATAGCCACAGGACTCGATTTTTCGGCTTTCAAGCTGCCGGTTTCCATTGATTTTCCAGGTTGATTAACTTCTTCCATCATCTGACTAATGAACAGTTTAGTAATTGTTGATGGAGTCAATCCCTCCTTCTTTGTATGGCCGATCATTTTTCATAGTAGGTGGTGTGGTACATTCTTTACAATTCGTTATTTCCAGCATAAGTACTATTCTATTTAACACAGCACGCAGACAAACATTCTGTAACTGCTTGCAACTGCGGTAGAATAAGTTTAAACTCGTAACGAACGGCATCAGTAACGGTAAATGTAGATAAAATTACTCAAAAATATTAAACAATTTCAAGTAATTAACTTAATAGCGGCTTTAGAAATTCAATAACGCAGGACTTCTTAACAACCCTCTTTAGTACTTTTATTAAGGATTTGCACAAATGATCATACGTTTAACAATAATACTAAAACTGGAATAATTCAGTAATTATTTTAGATGAAAGGAATAAATGATCGTTTTAATGAATTAGTCTGCTTTTCTGTATATAAAAGTCTGTTTTCTGCTGAAAAAACCCTGAAATACGCAGTTGATCGAAAAGACTTCATTTGCTCGTCATTAGTGCCTGATATTTGTATCAAAAAAAGCACCCCAAAACAGCGTACAGGGAAAGCGTTTAGTAGTGAAGTAATTAACCCCATTGTTTACCCACACCTGATCAGTTGTTATTCATTTCCCCCAGATACGTAGGTGTTTATTCAGCGGACGGGCGATCACCATACAGAGAATAGATCACTTACCAGAGAAGGTAGCCATGAGCTACCTTTTTTGTTTTACCTTCCCTGAAAGTTTGGCTTTCGCTTTTGCCGGAAAGCACGCAAGCCTTCCGCTACATCCTGCGTTTTTCCGAGTAATTCCTGACATTCCGCTTCCCGATCCAGCATGGTTTCCAGCGTTGCGGTAGCAGACTCATTCAGGAGCTGTTTCAAATAACCGATGGCCAGCGTCGGAGCCTGCGTGTAGTACTCCGTCCAGCGGCTTACGGCCTCATCAAGCTGTTCCCCGGGTACTACGTCATTGACCAGGCCCCAGGCATGGCATTCCGCTGCCGGTAGCGTTTTCCCCGTGCTCGCCCACTCAAATGCCCGCTGAAGGCCCACCAGCCGGGGTAGAAAAAAAGTAGTACCTGCATCGGGAATCAGGCCGATGTGAACAAAAAGCTGGGCCATGCTGGCATGACCAGCCGCTATTCGCAGGTCGCAGGCCAGAGCCAGGGCAGCTCCCGCTCCGGCTGCTACCCCATTCAGGCGGGCAATGATGGGTTTGGGTAGCCTCCGCATGGTTTGGATGAGTGGTAAGTAGTGTTCCCGTAAGACCTGACCCATCCCCTCAGACTCCCCGATTCCGAGCTTTAAATCGGCCCCGGAACAAAAAGCTTTATCACCCGATCCCGTCAACACGATTACGCGTATACGCTCTTCAGAATCAGCTTGTTTGAAAGCCTGATTCAGTTCTCCCAATAGCTCCGGACTCAGGGCATGGTATACCTCAGGCCGGTGCATCGTCAGGTAGGCTACCTGATCTCGTACTTCATACAACAAAGTTTTCATGACCTTTTCAGTGATTGGTGGGCGTGCTGGTAAGCCGTAACGGCTGAACTCTTCTCAAGTATAGGATTTTATAGCGATTGCACCCAATCCTGAAAAAATATTATTTATTCTACTTTTCATTTAATCCTTACGTCACCGCTGTATATTGCCTATTTCGTAACCAGCACAGCCATGGTCTCTTATTTTCTTCAACATATTAAATACGAAAAGCGACTGAGCGAACATACGCTGACGGCGTACCGGTCAGATATGGAACAACTGTCGCAGTATCTCCTGGAGAGTTACGAACTGGATGCTCCCGAAAAGGCAGACTTTCAAATGCTCCGTTCGTGGGTAGCGAGCCTGGCAGAAAAGAAACTGGATAACCGCTCGATTAACCGTAAAATCGCTACGTTACGGACTTTCTACGGATTTCTGCTCCGGAAACGCGTCATTACCAATGACCCGATGCTGTCAATTAAGGCATTGAAAACGGACCGTACCCTACCTACATTCGTTCGGGAACAGGAAATGACGACCCTGCTCGATGATATTACCTTCACCGACGATTTCACCGGCGTACGCGATAAACTGGTACTGGAACTACTCTACGGAACGGGCATGCGTTTAACCGAGTTGATTACACTCAAGGATGCCGACCTGGATGGGTATGAGCGTACCCTAACCGTTCTGGGTAAACGTAACAAGTACCGGATCCTGCCGCTGTCCGCTTCGCTGTATAAACTGATTCGTCAGTACCAGAACTTCAAGCAGGAAACCTTCAACGGCTCCTGTGAGGATGTACTAATTGTTTCTGATCTGGGAAATAAAGCCTATCCGGTTATGATTCAACGGATTGTCAAGCGATACCTCACGCTGGTTTCTTCCCTGGAAAAACGCAGTCCGCACGTCTTACGCCACAGTTTTGCCACACACCTGCTGAACCGGGGAGCCGACCTCAACGCGATCAAAGATTTACTGGGTCATAGTTCACTGGCTGCCACGCAGGTCTATACGCACAATTCCATTGAAAAACTCAAAGAAGCTTATCAGCAGGCTCATCCTAAGGCTTAAGCCATGATTCTTTCCGGGCGAAACAGGGTTAAGCTCCGTTTCGCCCGTCTCTTTCCTAACTAAACCTATCTTGTTCTTTATGCGAGTAACCCTGCTTTGCATCGGCCTGCTTACGGCCGGCTTTTTCGACGCATCCGCTGATCGAGTTCCTAAAAAGGATGATGTTTTTTCCAGTAAGTATATCAAGGAAACGATGGTAAAAGTGACCGACTGGCAGTTGAGTCACCCCAAACATACGCCAACGGACTGGACCAACGGAGCCTTCTATTCCGGCGTTTTCGCGGCGTATCAAACCACGAAATCTTCCCGTATTCTGGATTCACTGATGGCGATGGGTGAGCGAAATCGCTGGCTGCCGGGTCCGCGTTTCGACCATGCTGATGACATTGCGATTTGCCAGACCTACATTGATCTGTACCGGATCAAGAAAGATCGGCGGATGATTCAGGCGACGATTGATTCCGTGCAGAAAGTTCGTCGTGTACCGGGCCGGGAGATTAAAAATCACGGGATTACCTGGTGGTGGTGCGATGCCCTGTTCATGGCTCCGCCCGTACTGGTCAAACTTAGTCAGACGCTCAAGGATCCTTCGTATCTGACGCAGAACGATACCCTTTTCAAGCAGACGTACGATCTATTATACAATTCGGAAGAACGCCTTTACGCCCGTGACGCTTCTTACCTTGTCAACAGCCAGGGTGAAGGCAAACGCGAAGCGAATGGTAAAAAGGTGTTCTGGTCACGGGGGAATGGCTGGGTCATGGGTGGTCTGGTGAAGGTGCTACAGGAATTACCGAAAAACCATCCGACCCGTGAATTCTATCTGACGCAGTACAAACAAATGAGCGACCGCCTGGCCTCCCTGCAACAGGCGGACGGCTTATGGCGTTCGAGCCTCCTCGATCCGGACTCTTTTCCGGGCGGTGAAGGCAGCGGTACGGGTTTCGATTGTTACGCCCTGGCCTGGGGTATTAATCAGGGCATTCTCGACAAGGCCAAATTCAAACCCGTCGTACAGAAAGCCTGGCAGGGACTTAATACTCTGCTAACGCCGGAAGGCAAAGTGGGTTGGGTACAGCCCATCGGAGCCGATCCCCGCCGTAACTTCAGTGCCGAAAGCTGGGAAGTATACGGAGCCGGAGCTTATCTGTTAGCCGGTTCGGAAGTCATCAAGATGAAATGGTAAGAGTATAAAATTATACATATTGAAAGAAGCTCAGGTCTACGCCTGAGCTTCTTTCATTGACAGTCTATTCTTCCTAATTCAACTGGTTTTTCAGGTGGCGACCTTCCGCATACTCCTGTAAATTCTGAATCGTTACGCTGGCGATTTGCTGGAGGGCCTCCTGCGTCAGAAAGGCTTGGTGAGCGGTGATGAGTACGTTGGGGAAACTCATGAGTCGGCCAATTAAGTCGTCCTGGATGATTTGCTCCGACCAGTCCCGGAAAAACAGATGCTCTTCCTGTTCGTACACATCGATGCCCAGATACCCAATCTTTCCGTTCTTGAGTCCTTCAATAACGTCTTTGGTATGAATGAGTCCGCCCCGACTGGTATTGATGAGCATGACGCCTTCCTTCATGGCGGCAATGGTTTCTTCGCGAATGAGGTACTTCGTAGCTTCGGTCAGTGGGCAATGCAGGGAAATAACATCCGACTGGCCCAGTAATTCTTCCATTTTCACGTATTCCGCCAGCGGCAAATCCGGATTTTCGACCACATCGTACGCCAGCACCCGACAACCCAGGGCCTGCATGGTGCGGGCAAAGGCGGCCCCAATCAATCCGGTACCAATCACGCCGACGGTTTTTCCGTGGAGGTTAAAGCCCATCAGCCGTTCCAGCGAGAAATTCCCTTCCCGAACCCGGTTATAAGCTTTATGTGTTTTTCGGTTCAACGCCAGAATCAGGGCCAGTGCGTGTTCGGCTACGGCCTCGGGCGAGTAGGCCGGAACCCGTACCACTTTCACGCCCCGATTGCGGGCAGCGTCCAGATCCACGTTGTTGAAGCCCGCACAGCGTAAGGCGATGATTTTCAATCCCCCATCGGCCAATTGATTAATAATGGAAGCCGTCAGATGATCGTTGACGAATACACAAATGGCTTCGAAGCCTTCCGCCAGTTTCAGCGTATGCTCCTGAAGCGGCACTTCAAAATACGTCAGGTCAAACGTCGAGCGATAGCGGTCGAAGGACTCTTTATCGTAGGCTTTGGTACTGAAAAAGGCAATATTCATGCGTAGTTTCAATGAAAAGGTTGATCGGGTAATTGTCCAAACCGGTACCCGCGTTTCCGCAAAGTTGGCAGAATGGTCGAATCCAGCAAATGATAAAACTTATCCATACGCCTGGGGTCCGTACCGGGGTGAATCAACAGAAAAGCTCCCTTTAGCGACTGTTGGTCATCGTAGCAGAAAAGCCGGGCCAAAAGCGTATCACTGGAACGGTAATTAGGCAAGCCTGGCCAGGTATAATCGGCGTTGGTACCCGTGCCGGGCGTAAAATTGATGACCTGCAAGCCTTGTTCCTTACCCCACGCCACGATCTTCTGATTGTACCATTCGTACGGCGGCAAAAACCACGGAGCCTTCCGTATACCGAATGCCGCCAGTGCCTGATAGCTGGCCCGTAAATCGGTGTTAAACGCTTCCTGGGATACGAGCAGGGAGTCGCGATGGGTCCAGTCGCAGTAGAGCAGATGCTGGTCGGAATGGCTGCCAATGTAGTGTCCGTCCCGTTTTAAATCCTTGATTAGTTTGCGGAACTCCGGATTTCGCAGGAAAGCACCCGTCAGGAAAAAATGGCCGGGAATCCGGTTTTTCTTCAATACCCTGCGAATGTACTCCGCTCCTTCGGCCCGGTCGTGGGCGGAAAACAACAGGTAAATAACCTTCTCCTGGGGCCGATACCGGATGATGGCTCCCTCGCTATCGGTTATCGGGACTTTTTTTTTGACGCACCCTCCGCCTGTAAGGCCGACAGATAATAACTCAGGCTGGCGGTACCATCCATCGTAGGTTCATTGGTTGAATAATCCCCGAAATCATCGTGGTACACAACCGTTCCCGACTGAAATTCAGCAAACTCGTCAGCTTCGTTGAGTTTAATACCGATGAGCTTATTCCAGATACTCCCGTAAATGGGCCCGTCCACCAATCCTCCCGAAATTTTGTAGGGGCCCAGTCGCGTAAACGACGAGTGAGGATCTTTCGGAGCCGTACCCGATTCAGGCAGGTCGCAGATCATGCTCGTCCCCCAGGGATTACAGCCAAACAGCCAGTCGCGGAGGGCGGCTTCCAGTTCATCATACTGCGAATCTTTGGTCAGTTCGCGGTACAAACGAAGTTGCGTCAGTATACCGACGGTCAGATTATTGGAACACCAGATGAAGGGTACGCCATTGAGAAAAGCGTTTTTCTGCCCCCGCTGGCGTACCTTCTCAATCCCTTCTTTCATGAATTTACGATAAGTACCCTGCTCCGCTCCGTTGTACTCTGCTCCGAAGTAATGCCCCAGATTGACAAACGGGTACCACTGGTAATGCCGGGCCGTATCGGCTCCCATCCAGGGTGTCACGGGTTCGGACTTAGCGAAATTGAAGGCTTCCTGATGATACGTATCGGCTTTTTCCACTTGAGCCAGCGTTGCGGCGGCCAATTCCATATCATCCACGTAATTGTCTTCTTCGTAGAAATAAGGAGCCCGTCCGGGGGCCGTCTGCGTCGTACCCGGAAACTGCTTTCCAAATGCGTAGGCTTGCCGGGCTTTTCCGATCAGTTGTTTGGCGTAGACCGGATTAAATTTTTGCAGGACGATACTGCCCAGAGCGAAAGCCGAAGCAAACTTTCCGGCGGAAGAAGCGACCCCCTGCGTTCGGTTCTTGTACTTAAACGCTCCCTGTGGTTTTCCGGTAATAAAATACACGGGCCGGGATAAACCCTGATTAGCTGCGTAGCGAACCGAGTCATGGTTCGGCAGCCGAAAGCCCTGATGATCCCGGTCATCGGCAATCTGGTTGTAGTATTCGCCCGGAGCGGGGTTCATTTTCAGGAGCCAGTCAAGCCCCCATTTGGCTTCGTCCACGACATCAGGAATGCCGTTTCCTCCCGGATTACCCCAGGCGTCGTGCGTATCACCAAAACTTTTCGGGTTCTTGTAATAGGCAAACAACAGTTGAAACGTAGCATTGGCCGAAGTTGGCAGGTACTGTAAATAATCCGAAGCATCGTGCCAGCCCCCCGAGACGTTCAGATGGGTAGAATCTTTCTTGGGATCCGGGTGATAGACGATAAATCCATCCGAACGGTGACAGGTATCTTTCAGAAAAGGGTTGTAATTACTGCGTTGCTGCCGCATGTACTGCAACGTAAAATCCGCCGTTCCATCGTATACGGCATTGTCAATACGAAACTCCGGCGATTGTACCCCAGCGGCTTTAATGTAATACCGACCGGGTTTTTGAATCGTTGAAAAATTGAGCCGATAGGATGCAGCGAAAGCTCCATAACTGCCGTACCCTTTCACGGTACGCAGACGGCCCGTTCGTTGCTGCGTGCGAGCATCGTAGATTTCAAACTCGGTACAGGAAAGGGGGGCTTTACTCACGAGCACCGCCACTTTCACCGAGGATTCCAGGTAGCCTAACTGATTGATTCGAATCCAGGCTTTAGGTTGACTGTAGACGTTACAGGATAGAAAAACCAAGAAGAGTAGTAGGATTCGGTTCATAGGAGGTCGTACAAAAGCCCCAAGTTAAAAAGAGCCGACAGCATACCCAAACAAAAAAGAGCGGGACACGTATGCCTCGCTCCTTCCAATCCGATTTTTTTTAATTACTTCACCGGCACAGGAAACTTATCAAAAAGCTTTGATACGGCTTTATCGATTTGCTCGGGCTGACGGCTGCGTTTGTTCAGTACGGTCGAGCCGACTGCATCCCAGACCATTTTATTCTGCTGGGCATCTACCAGCTCCACGGACAGCGTTCCTTCTTTATATTGACCAACGGGTACGGTTTCACTTTTCCAGGAATAACGCCGCTGACCGATGTATCTCGGAGCTTCCCGAATGTCGGTCTGGCGGGTCTGCGTTTTCTCCTGAATCACCAGTCCAATGTTGATCAGCAGGTCTGGTTTCCCATACGTCTGATACCCACGGGCGTTCATTTCCCGGGCAACGGCCTGTTTAATTTCATTCATGGCAGTATTCGTCACCGAATCCCGTTCGGCTCCCTGTAACTCCACATCCATGAAATTGTAGGTCTTATAGGCTTTCAAATCTGCCTGATCATCGGTACGGCTCTTCACATTCGAGTACGAACAGGACGTCAGGACCGCTCCCAAGGCTAAAGTGGCAAATATTTTCATGGCTGGTGCTCTTTCTTTGTTTAAAGACAACACTAAAAAAACCTGTACTCATCCACTTTACACCGACTTGAGCTAGTACACTCAAACAATGATTCTGAATCCTTAAAAAACTGAGGTTGTTTTTTCCCATACCTTCATTTACGGTACTCCGCGTCACTAGTAATCAGCGAGCATCGGTCTGGCTGGAATGATTTTCTTTTTACCCCGGTACATATTTCACCAAATGCATCGCTATGAACACAACGGAACAAACGGCTCTGATCACCGGAGCCTCCAGTGGAATCGGTTACGAACTCGCCAAAGTCTTCGCCCAAAACGGTTATAATCTGGTACTGGTGGCCCGTAATACGGATCGTCTCAACGAAATCGCCAATGAATTACGCGACCAGCACGGACTGGAAACGGTGATTGTTATCGGAAAAGATCTGACACAGCCGAATGCTCCTCAGGAAGTATACGATGAAGTCAAAGGCTTTGGTGTAGACATTAACATCCTCGTCAATGACGCAGGTATGGGTGAATACGGCCTTTTTGCTACCGAAACGGATCTGGACAAAGAACTGTCCATCATCAAACTTAACGTGGTGGCTCTGGTGCACCTGAGCAAGCTGTTCCTGAAAGACATGGTACGCGTGAACGAGGGTAAAATCCTGAACCTTGCCTCCGTGGTATCGCTCATGCCTAATCCGTACATGGCCGTTTACGGGGCCACGAAAGCCTTTGTCCTTTCCTTCACCGAAGCTTTACGCAATGAATTAAAAGACACGAGCATTACCGTGACTGCGTTGCTGCCCGGTGCTACCAATACTGATTTCTTTAATAAAGCCGGAGCTGAAGGTACGCGGGCTCATCAACAGGCTCAGACCGCCGATCCGGCGAAAGTAGCCGCCGATGGGTACGCCGCTCTGATGAAAGGCAACGATAAAGTAGTCTCCGGCCTGATGAATAAAACGCAGGCGTTGTTATCTAATGTTCTTCCCGATCAGCTGACGTCTCAGACTATGCGAAAACTGATGGAACGTCCTGACGAGTCAGAAGAATCCAAAACACCTTCGACGGCATCCACGCTGATCTCACTGGCCGTGATTGCCGGTGGTCTGTACTGGGCGTATACCAAATACGGCTTGCCTGGCGTACTGAAGAAAGTGAATATCGAATAATGGGAGTGAATTCCTCTAGTATGAAGCAGGCAGCCCAGGTTAGGCTGCCTTTTTTGCGTATTTTCAAGCCATTCTGACGTAGATTCAGTTTGAAAGGTACGGTTTTTAAGTCAAAAAGACATACGTTCGCCTTTGGTAAGTATTTTTTTGATTCGTAGTAAACCTATTGAAGATACAGCCATGAATTTCAATCAGTATACCATTAAAGCTCAGGAGGTTGTCCAGCAGGCGGTGCAGATTGCCCAGGGTAATCAGCAGCAAGTGGTGGAAACGGGCCACGTACTCAAGGCCCTCCTGGAAGAAGACCCCAACACGATGGGTTTTCTAACGAAAAAATTAGCAGTTAATACGGCTACCTTAAACAGTCGTCTGGAAAATATTCTGGCCAGCTACCCCAAAGTTTCGGGTGGGCAGCCGTACCTGGGGAACGATCTGCAAACGGCTTTCAACAAGGCTCAGTCGTACCTGAAAGAGTTTGATGATGAATACGTTAGCATTGAGTTGATTCTACTTGGACTGGCTACGGGTAAGGACGCCGTCGCTACGCTGCTGAAAGAAAGTGGCTTCCAGGAGAAAGAATTAATCGCTGCTGTGAAAGAACTCAGAGGAAAAAATAATCCCGTGAAAGACCAAAACGCTGAAGCGAAGTATCGTTCGCTGGAACGCTACTCCAAAAACCTGAACGAACTGGCCCGGCAGGGCAAAATTGACCCGGTGATTGGCCGGGACGAAGAGATTCGCCGGGTCCTGCAAATCCTTTCGCGTCGTACCAAAAACAACCCGATTTTGCTGGGTGAACCGGGGGTCGGTAAGACGGCCATCGTGGAAGGGCTCGCCCAACGGATTGTACAGGGCGACGTTCCCGAAAACCTGAAAGATAAAATCATTGTCTCCCTGGACATGGGTCTGCTCATTGCCGGAGCCAAGTACAAGGGCGAATTTGAAGAACGGCTCAAATCGGTGATCAAAGAGGTGACGGATTCCAATGGTGAACTGATTCTGTTCATCGACGAAATTCATACACTGATTGGTGCTGGTGCGGGCGGTGAAGGAGCCATGGACGCCGCTAACCTGCTGAAACCGGCTCTGGCCCGGGGTGAACTGCACGCCATCGGAGCGACCACCCTCAAGGAGTACCAGAAATACATCGAGAAAGATAAAGCTCTGGAACGCCGCTTCCAGTCGGTGCTGGTGGATGAGCCGGATGAACCGGATGCCATCTCAATCCTGCGGGGTATCAAGGAAAAGTACGAACTCCACCACGGGGTACGGATTCAGGATGATGCCGTCATTGCCGCCGTCGAGTTATCAAGTCGGTACATTTCGGATCGGTTCCTGCCCGACAAAGCCATTGACCTGATGGATGAAGCGGCCGCGAAATTACGGCTGGAAATGGACTCCGTACCGGAAGAACTCGATGAGCTGAACCGCCGGATCATGCAGCTGGAAATTGAGCGGGAAGCCATTCGCCGGGAAAACAATAAAGACAAGGAAACGTCTTTGTCGAAAGAAATTGCCGACCTGAACGAATCCCGCAACGAGTTGAAAGCTCGCTGGGAATCGGAGAAAGAGGCCGTCAACGAAGTGCGTACGCTGAAAGAACAACTCGATCAGTTGAAACTCGAAGCGGATCAGGCCGAGCGGTCGGGTGATTACGGCAAAGTAGCCGAGATTCGCTACGGTCGCATTCCGGAAGCTCAGAAACGCCTCGACGATGTACAGGCTTCGGAAGACGATCAGTCCGGTACGATGCTGAAGGAAGAAGTAACGCCCGAAGACATTGCCGAGGTGGTTGCGAAATGGACGGGCATTCCCGTTTCCAAAATGCTCCAGTCGGAACGCGAAAAACTGCTGGGTCTGGAAAAAGAACTGCACAAACGCGTAGCGGGTCAGGACGAAGCTATCGAAGCCGTAGCCGACGCCGTACGCCGCAGTCGGGCTGGTATGCAGGACCCCAAACGGCCCATTGGTAGTTTCCTCTTCCTCGGACCCACGGGCGTAGGTAAAACCGAGCTGGCCAAAACGCTGGCGGATTACCTCTTCAACGACGAAAACGCTCTGGTACGGATTGACATGAGTGAGTACCAGGAACGCCATACGGTAAGCCGTCTGGTAGGAGCTCCTCCGGGATACGTCGGGTACGACGAAGGTGGTCAGTTGACCGAGGCCGTACGTCGCAAACCGTACTCGGTAGTCCTGCTGGATGAGATTGAAAAGGCTCACCCCGACGTCTGGAACATCATGCTTCAGGTGCTCGACGATGGTCGCCTGACGGACAACAAAGGTCGCGTGGCTAACTTCAAGAATAC
The DNA here is from genome assembly GCF_002872335.1 of Siphonobacter sp. BAB-5405. Classification (GTDB taxonomy): domain Bacteria; phylum Bacteroidota; class Bacteroidia; order Cytophagales; family Spirosomataceae; genus Siphonobacter. The sequence continues at coordinate 265,582 of NZ_NJAG01000002.1, forward strand.
CATTATCATCATGACCTCCAACATTGGTAGTCAGATCATTATGGATAAATTCAATGAAGACGAAGGCTGGAACCATACACTAGTGGTGGAAGAAGCGAAAAGTGCCGTAATGGATCTGCTGAAAGCCAGCGTACGACCGGAGTTCCTGAACCGGATTGACGAGATTGTGCTCTTTGAACCGTTGAATACCAAAAACCTTCGCAAGATTGTGGGTATTCAGTTCCGACAAATCCAGCGTCGTTTGGCCGAACAGGGTATCACCCTCGAATCGACCGATGAGGCTCTGGAAAAAATCGCGGAAGAAGGCTACGAACCCAGCTTTGGTGCTCGTCCGCTGAAACGGGTGTTACAGAAACGAATTCTGAATGCCTTATCGAAGGATATTCTGGCGGGTACAGTTGGTAAAGACTCTGTCATCCTGATGAATCTCGCCGACGATGGCTCCATTGCCTTCGAAAACGTGGATGGAACGCTGGAAGTCTAATTCCTATCGAAATGACAAAAATCCCTGAACTGCTCTCAGGGATTTTTTTGTTATTTTCAATTAGAACCAGTAAACAGCCTTTGGATTGTTTGCAAACGTCGGGGTTTCTGCTTTCTTTGTACAAATCAAGCGAACGCCTCTAGTAAAAACGGCTTCTTTAACGATACGAAATCGGGTATATATTTTTTAGTTTACGGTGTTGATCGGTAATAACGCCTATTTATAGATTTACATCTGCTGGATTCTGGAATAACCCATAACTTTCTGAACTTTGCATTTCTACGAATTTAACCTCCACGACGACACACTTGATGCCGTGGATTCCATGAATTTTCAACAGGCTACTCCGATCCAGGAAATGGCCATTCCCAAAATATTAAAAGGTAGTGATCTGCTGGCTTGTGCTCAAACGGGTACGGGCAAAACGGGAGCTTACCTGATCCCGATTCTTGACCGTGTACCGGATTATCCGAAAGGTCAAATCAGTACCCTGATTCTGGTTCCCACGCGGGAACTGGCCCAGCAAATTGATGAACAAGTGCAGGGCCTCGGCTATTACGTAGATGCGACGAGTATTGCTATTTACGGCGGTAACAAAGGCCCTGAATGGGAACAACAGAAGAAAGCCCTGACGCAGGGGGCCGACGTTATTATTGCTACGCCCGGACGTCTGATTGCTCACCTGCAACTGGGATACGTGAAGTTCGATCAGCTCAAAACGCTGATTCTGGACGAAGCGGACCGCATGCTGGATATGGGCTTTATCGGGGATATTATGAACATCCTCAAGCACCTGCCCGCCCAGCGGCAGACGCTGCTGTTCTCGGCTACCATGCCACCTAAAATCCGCGATCTGGCCCGCCGGATCATGCATCAGCCGGAAGAAATTAATCTGGCCGTATCGAAGCCCGCGGAAGGAATTGATCAGCAGTTTTACCTGGCTGGAGATGCTCAGAAAGTGCCTTTGCTGATTCACTTGATGCAGTCGGTCGAGAACCCGAGTATGGTGCTTTTCACGTCCCGCAAGTCGGAAGTGAACGTCATTGTTCGGGCTTTGAAGAAAATGAAATGGGATGCCCGCGGTATTTCTTCCGATTCGGAGCAGGGCGAACGCGAAACCATTTTACGCGATTTCAAGAATCGGGCCTTCCCAATTCTGGTGGCTACGGATGTACTTTCCCGGGGGATCGACATTGATAACCTGAGCCACGTAGTAAATTTTGACGTTCCCCGCGATCCCGAAGACTACGTACACCGCATCGGACGTACGGCCCGGGCCGCAGCTAAAGGTACGGCCATCACGTTCATCAACGATCAGGATCAGCACCGCGTCGTTCGCATTGAACGCTTACTGGAAAAAGAACTCGAAAAACGATCGATCACCGAAGGACTAGGCCTTGGTCCTGCACCGCTCTGGGATCCTAAAAAAGACCGTGGTAATAAGAAGAAAACCAATGGTCCTCAAACGTCTTCTTCCACTGAAAAACCCAAACGTTTTTTCAAAAAGAAAACGGGTCCAGCTAAAACGCAGGGCTAAGAGTTAAAGAAGAGCTTCGTTTCGGCTCACGCGTTATAAAATAGGTCATTCAATAAAAAGAGGTACGGCTTCGGAGCCGTACCTCTTTTTATTGAATGCTGATCTTCTGTCGGTACCGCAGGCTCTCCCCCATGGGGCAGCCTTTCAGTATAAACAAAGCCAGTCGACTGAAATTCCGGTGTTTATAAAACTTCTTGCCGTTTTTAAAGGCGTAAAACAACTGAAAAAGCACGACAGCCGGATAGGAATGGTGCTTACGGAAATAATGGAACAGTGAAATGTGATACTCCCGAATAATCTCGTAGCAGGGAGCCGTGCTCTGCCCTTCCAGGTGAATGTACTCCGCCTCGGGTACCAGATAGAGCACTTTGCCAATCGCGTGCATTTTGCGGGCCAGATCCTCCTCTTCCACGTAGAGAAAATGAGTAATGTCAAAACCACTGACCTCCCGAAAATCCGTCGCCCGGATGAACAGCGTACTGCCCATAATGAAGGGTACTTCCAGCGGCTCCTGATAGGCTTTAAGGGCCGGATGCTGCTCGGGACGATACCATTTCATGAATCCGTGACCAAGGTATTTCAGTCCCAGCGAAGGAAAATACCCAAACGAATACCGTAACTCCCGATTGGGCTTAAACATCTGGGCTCCCACGATACCGGCGTTGGGATGTTGCTCCATGAAGGTTGCCAGAATGGTGCACACATCATTGAGTAACAGGCAGTCATTATTCAAAAAATAGTAATAGTCGGTTTCAGGATCCGCGTACTGTACACCCATCATATTTCCACCCGAAAAACCCAGATTGATCCGGCTACGTACCAGGGTCAGATTCGGAATATCCCGCAGCGGCTCCAGCTTCAGGTAATCTTCATACCGTGAGTTATTATCGACCACCACAATTTCGTAGTTCGGCCACTGGGTATGGTTTCGAATCGATTCAACGCAATGGAGGGTAAGCTGACTGGTATTATAATTTAAAAGAATAATGGAAATAGACGGATGATGCATTAGGGCGTAGAATAAAAAGCGTTGGCTGATGAAGCAGGCCTGTCAACGTATAAAGACCGGGTATAAGCGAACCAGTGGCTCGGATTACGCAGGATGGTTAAGTGAGAAGTATAGCCGTCAATTCGTTTTTTTAATCCTACAAATTAACAACCAATTTAGCTAGGAAGCCAATGGTTGAGTGTACAATCCCGTAAGAATTCCGGGGATCGGAGCAGCCTCTCCCCCAGAACATTTTAGCCCATACCCTGTTCTATTCGTATATGTTTCGTTCGTGTAGCTCTCCGATTCGCTTTTTGAACTATTGGCAATCGTTTCCTAAACAACTACTGGTTTTGGCCGGATTGCTGGTAGTAGGCCCAGCCCTGGCCCAGGAAGAAAAACGTCCTTCGATGGTTCGGCGGGTCTTTAACAAACTCATTGCGGATAGTACAGCTCCGGGGAAACCCAGTTTTCGCGTGTATCCAACGCTGGCCTATGCCCCGGAAACCAGTGTGGAGATTGGTTTTTCGTCCATGTACCTGTATCAGGCCAAAGGCGATACCCTGAACCGGCTGAGTGAGATTACGGCCTTTACCTTTGTGACCTTACAGGCTCAGTATGGCATCTGGCTCGATAATGCCATGTACGGCGATAAGGATAAATGGTTTTTGCTGGGACGTGTGCGATTTCAGCGGTTTCCGCTTCTCTACTACGGCAGCGGTCCGGATACGCCGGGGGATAATCCCGCCGTTGTGGACGCCATGTATCTCATTGCGAGGCAACGATTACTGCGAAAAGTGGTACCCAATTTTTTTATTGGACCACAGGTAGATGTTCAGCATCTCTACAATGCTGACTTCCAGCAACCCCGTGAAGGGCAGGCGTACCCCTTGCCGCTGGGTGCGGAGGGTTCAACCAATGTAGGCTTGGGACTGGGGGTTGTTTACGATAACCGGCACAATGTACTGAACGTACGGAAGGGATTGTTTACCGAACTGGGCTTTCTTTCCTACCGAAAAACCTGGGGTAGTAGCGAGAACTTTTTTGGCATTACGTTCGATAACCGACTCTATCGACCTATTAATCAACGAAACGTATTTGCCTGGCAGGTATACGGAAGCTTCATGTCGGGGAACGTGCCTTTCAACTTGAAGTCACTGCTGGGTGGGGATATGATTATGCGGGGCTATTACCAGGGCCGCTACCGCGACGACCAGCTCCTGGCCACGCAGGTAGAACACCGCTGGTTGCCTTTTAGCTTTAGCCGACGTATTGGCGGAACCGTTTTTGCGTCAGCGGGTATGGTGGCCCCTCGGCTGGGCGAACTCAACTTTAAACTCGTACGCTATACGGGTGGCGTGGGTCTGCGGTACTTACTTTTCCCGAAAAAAGATATTTTCCTGCGAATGGACATGGGTCTAACCAACGAAGGTCCCGGCTTTTACATCATGACGGGCGAGGCGTTCTAGGCCAGATCAATCTTACGACTTTCCTCCAGACCCGCTACCCCCGCCAACTGCCGCACGGCGTCGGCGTTACCGGGGTCAAGGCTTACTACCCATACATTGATCTCACTGAGTTTCTGGGTAACGCTACCATTCAGCTTCTGAATGGCAGTTTCCAGTACCTGGGTCTGACCGGGCTGGATGGAGAGAATGTATTCTTTCATCGACGTAGTAGTTAAAAGCGTGCCTCTCTTTTATTTTTCTTCTGTACCTAAACCTACGTACCACCCCCTCGCCTTAGTAAATCTTACGTTCAAACCTCACGCTTAAACTTAAAACTTCTAACGCTCAAACTATCAAACCTCAAACCCAAAAAGGTATAACCGCCCATCCGAGCGGTTATACACAGCAAAAAACACACCATTGCTAGTCGGTCAATGCTTCTTCATTTACGGCCAGCGGCCAGGGTTTCAGAATCAGCCGGGACAGCGGGCCCTGTACCAGTCCGGCTCCGGCATCGGTCGTTGGAAGGGATAGTGGTTTCGCCGTACTCACCAGCTTCTTCCACAAAGCATAGCCCCGATTCGCTTTGCTCTGCTGGGCATAGAAAGCCGCAATACCCGCCACGTGGGGGGTTGCCATGCTCGTACCCTGCCAGGTAGCGTATTTCGTCGGCATCTTGGTAGAGGAGAACACCTCGACACCCGGAGCGACAATATCTACGTTTCCGTACGGAGCGTACTTGCCCCGGTTCGAGAAATTGGCAATTTTCATGGTTTTATCCACGGCTCCTACCGCTAGAATCGAAGGACAATTTGCCGGGTGGCTCACCGCATTGTACACGCCATTGCTTCGGTTGCTGTCGTTGCCCGCCGCCGCTACAATCAGCGTGCCTTTGGCGAGTACATTGGCCGCTACGTTTTCGAAGATCTGCGAGTACCCCTGCGTCTGCGTCCCTGCTCCCAGCGACATACTAATCACTTCGCATTTGTTGGCCAGAGCCCAGTTGATCCCCGCCAGAATACCCGCATCGCCACCGTACCCTTCATTGCTGAGCACTTTTCCGGCGTAAATGGTAGCCTTGTACGCCAGACCATACCGGGGTACATTCGGGTCTGAGGGGTTGAGTGGTCCGCAGGCGGTACCAATGCAGTGGGTACCGTGGCCGTGGCCATCCTGAACGGTTTGTCCGTTGATAAATGAAGCCGTCACGATGTTACGTCCCACGAAATCGGGGTGCTGCAAATCCATGCCCGTATCCAGTACGGCCACTTTGATCCCGCTTCCGTTGTAACTACGGTACAATAACGACGGCACGCCCCGTACGGCCTGCAAACCCCAGGTTACGCCCGTGGCCTGTACTTCCTGTTCGGCCGTAAAAGCTTCTCCGTTGGATTTTTCCGTTTGCTGGGTACGCTCCAGTAAGGTGTCGACAGCATCGCGGAAACCCTTGAGGTATTCGCCCGTCAGCTCGTTGATGGCGTACACGACCCGCTCGGGTTCAATCAACACCGCCTGACTGGCATCGGCAACCGTTAGCGACAGGCGATTTAACTGATCGGGCACGGCATTGACCACGGCTACGCCAATCTGATCCAGGTAAATCGCTTCGTTTTGCTCAAAATCGGAGTCCTGCACGCGTTCATCCGGAAAATCCGCTGAATGAGCTACTTTTAGTCCCGTCGTTTCGGTTAAGCTCGCCAGGGCCGCCTGCGTATCGGTTCCTTCAGGAAACATAACCAGATACCGACCCGTAAATTCCTGGTCCGGCTTTGCGTTTTTTTGATGATCTGACATAGTGAAAAAAGTTGAAGGTTGATCGTGTCCGGTAGCAGGGCCGGTATCCCTGTATTTCGTTTAAGGTCGAAATACGTTGTAAAAATGCTCCATTCGCGGCCCGTTTATCAATCCCTAATATTGGGGACACCCTACAAAAAAGCGACGCTCCCGTTGAACAAGAGCGTCGCTTTTTGAGCTATACTAACCTATTTACCAGCGGGATACGGGAGCGGTACTCCTTCGGCAACGGGTTCGCCAAAGACGGGCATCCCCGCCCGATTCCAGGTAATCTTCTGAGCCCGCGGCGACCGCTTGCCTCCGCAACCCTGATCCGAATCCGAGTTGGCGTGGTACAACAGCCAGTCTTCTTTACCGTTGGGCGATTTGAAGAATGAATTATGGCCGGTTCCATACACGTGCTTTTCCAGCGATTGTTGAAAGACGGGTTTCTCGCTCTTTTTCCAACTTTTGGGGTCCAGCAGATCCGCTTCGCTAGGTGCCGTCAGTAAACCCAGAGCGTAGGTGTTGGTCCAGCAACCGCTGGCCGAGTACACAATGAAAATCTTCGAGCCGTGCCGGAGAAATTGCGGTCCTTCATTCACATATACGGGCCGTCCGGGCTTCCCCGCCGTCGTATTGTCCCAGTAGCGTTCCCAGTCGAACGTCGGCGTTGAAATCAGTACCCGTTCGCTGGATACGGTCCAGGGATTTTCGAGAGCGGCCATGTAGATGTTCTGTACTTCGTCGGTTTTACTGACGTGATCCCAACCCGACCAGATCAGGTAACGCTTGCCTTTGTGCTCAAAAACCGATCCGTCGATGGCCCACTGATCGCTCGCATCGCTGAGTTTTCCTTTCATCACCCACTCGCCTTGCAGCGGATCGGACGCACTGTTTTCGAGTACGTACAGTCGTCGGTTATCGCCGCTAGTGCCATCATTCGCTGTGAAATAGACGTACCATTTTCCGTCCAGAAAATGGATTTCGGGAGCCCAGATGTCTTTCGAGTACGGACCCGTCGCGGGCGGAGTCCAGATGACTTTTCCTTCCGCCGTTTTCAGTTCGGGCAAGGTCTTGGTTTTCCAGAGTTTGAGTGACCGCCCGGTGGTGTGCATGTAGTAGTAATAGCCTTTATGGTACAAGGCCCAGGGATCGGCTCCCGAGGGCAGCAATGGATTCGTGAAGGTTTGAGCCTGAGCATACAGGGAGATCAAACAAAAGAAAAGCAGTTTTTTCATAAGGTTTAGTTTAGATGGCTTGATTGGTGGTGGTGTGTTAGCTGGAAAATTGCAGTTTCCATTCACTGGAGACCCATAGTACGTATCGTTCTTCCTGCAAGATACCAGCAACCGACCACTGGTTACAAATAGTCGATGCCAGCTAGCTAGCTGGCATCGACGGGTAAGCGAATTCCGCTACAATTACTTCATTTTGTCATTGAGTAGTTTCATAAAATATCCCCCTACTACACTCCGGGCCTGGAAACCAACTTTTTTACCATCGGTGGTTTCGTGCCAGTCGCTGATGGGTACGCGGGACGAAGTTTCGTGAGCGTATTTCAGCAGCGGCTTCACAAGAGCGTCAAAATCAGCCTGATTGTCCGTTAGCGTTGCCGTCCATACAATCCAGTCGGATTTCGTGTACGTCTTGCGGCTGTCGAGGGGTAAGCCATAGCTGTTCTGCTTCGTCAGGTAATACTTGATTTCCTTTTCGTACACCGACTGCGGGAACAGTTTCAGTCCCAGAACCTTATCCCATACCAGGTTATACTTCTGGCTCCAGGTTCCTTTCTTATCGAAGGTCAGTGCGTAGTGATCGCCGTCGTCGGCAATCTGCATCCACTTCTGTACCATTTCTTCGGTACTCTTGCGGTACTTTTCAGCGGTGGCCTTTTCGCCCAGTTGCTCGGCCATCATCGCGTAGCAGCCCAAGCCGACAATCGCCTTTACCGAAAGGTTGGCATTCCGGGCCAGGTGACCAGCGAAGTCGTCCGTGCAGAGTTGATTGGCCGGATCGAATCCATCTTTCAACAGGTAATCAGCCCAGGTCGTCAGCGTTTTCCAGTGCTTGCGGGCGTAATCGGGTTTGCCTTCGGCTTTCACAATGGCCGCCGTCAGAATAATCATGTTGCCGGATTCTTCCACGGGCATGTCTTCGCCGTATACCTGTGCATTCGCCAGCGGGTACGTACCCAGATCGTGAGCCGCAAAGGGCTTCGTCCATTTACCACTTTCGCTGTAATAGAAGATACCGTTGAGCATACCTTTCAGCAGGTCGGGGTTGTACAACAAATACAGCGGAGCCGAAGGATACGTAACGTCCACGGTGTTGATACAGCCATTACTGAAGTTTTCCTTCGACAGATACAGAATGTCACCCTGCGGACTCTTCACCAGCTTATGAGCCGCCGCCGCCTGACGATAGCCCAGTACACACAGCTTGGCGTACTCTTCTCCGCCCGACTTTTTGGCATCGGCATAGACCTGGCGATCGAAGTCATTACACTTTTCCATCACCGATTTATAATCCTTGATGGCCGCGGTAATTTCCCGCTCAATGGTCGATCCGTTTTCTTTCCACCAAGGCTTCAGATTCGTACCGAAGTATTGAATCGACTCAATGTCGTCGTAAGCTACCGTCAGAAATTGCTCTTTCGGTGTAGCATTCACCGATCCCAGATTGACGATCGTATTCAGAAACAGGGATTTACCTTCTGTAATCATTGAACGCTGAGCTTTCAGGGCAGGCAGTGTACTCACGGTCTGATCGGCCTGGTTCTGCTTGGGAGCTGCCACGTAGAGATAGCCCCAGTCAATGCGAAGGTCATCGCCACTCTTTTTCAGGATGGCCTGCTCTTTCGTACCGGTTTTCAAGGCGACGTAATCATTGGTTGAGGCCGTTGCCGCCGTTACGGACTGCGTGGGTACGTTGGTCGCCAGACTGCTCGATACGCCAAAGTAAAAGTTTACCTGGTGAGCGGCTCCATCGTTGGCTTTTACGCGGTACGTCACGTAAGAAACCGGACGAGCGTACAACGTTAAGTCATTCATTAACAGCGGCGAAGCAAAGGCTACGTCCAGATCTACTTTACCACACGTAAACGAATACTTGGTTTGCGTGGCGGTAAAATCCATGCTCTTCTGCGTGGCCGCCTGCATCGTCGTTTTTTCATTCGAACGCATTTCACTCGACAAGCCCGCGTCCAGCCAGGCACCACCCGCCGTGTTAGCCACGTGAATGGCCAGTACGTTCTTTCCCGCTTTCAGTTTTGACTGAATGGGAATGTAGTTGACCTTGGTGATCCAGCCCTTGTGCGTGTAGACTTTTTCGCCGTTCAGATAGACTTCGATGTTGTCGTCGTGCTGTATTTTCAGGTATACCTGACTCGCGGGCACCTGCTTGAGCGTGAAGCTCCGGCGGGTCCAGAGGTCTTCGCTTTTCCAGAGCGTAGCGGCCTGGTTCTTGTCATCGCTGAAGGGGGCTTTGCCCGTTTTCCAGTCGCTATCCGAAAAGTTCAGCGTATTCCAGCCGTTTTTGGGTTCTTTTTCGGTGTACTGAACGGAGTACGCCATTTCATCCGCCGTAGGCAGGATGGTTTCGTAGCCTTTCGCCTCTTGCCCCAGGAATCGATAATTGACGCCATCCACGGTCAGAACGCCCAGCAAGGGTTGATCGGCACCGGTCCAGTGTTTCGTGGGTGAAGCCGTCAGTTCGTCGGTCGTTGACCAGACACTAAAATACGGATCGTGCGTAAGCAAGGGATACGCCGGGGCCCGTCCTACCTGGGCCTGAGCCCAGCCACCCGCGGCCAGGGCGGCCAGCAGTAAAAGGTGTTTTTTCATAGTAAATAGGGAAAAATAATAAAGCAGTTTACGTAAAAGGGATCGGTTGAAAGCTGTAGTTTTTAGGGGTTGTGAGGAATTGAAGATGAGTTTAACAAGTCTGTTTTATGTTCCAGAGGCATGGCTGGTCATTTAGTACGTAAGAATTTATTAACAACCGATTAGTCTCAATGAATCAGTACTTCGTCATTTAAAGACGGCTGATCTCTTAGTCCGTATCGCAAACACCGCTCTTTTCATCCCGCTCCAGGCTACCGCTTTGCGGATGAAAAAGGCGGCTTTTCGCGATAGGACGGGGCCTGGGTTTATGTCGTCAACAGTACTAACTCGCTAGAAACTAACAACATTACTACTGTTCGAAGATGAAAACCTCTCCCGCGTATCAGCCATTCCATGGGGGCCATTCCATGGGGTCGCGGAACGAGCTACGATAGCCGAAATGCGGTGGCCCTGAGCAGGCTGTCGCCCCCATGGAATAGTTAGGCGTGAAATGGCCCGGCATGGATTGCTGATCGCTACTGAACAGCCGTGCTTATGGGACCAAACTTGGTCTAGGTGAATAAAGAAGCTTCCTAAAAGCAACAAGCCATAGTTAAATCATCACTTACCAAACCCAAAGAATACTTTAGATAGATAGCCCGGGGCATGACCCCGGGCCGGGTCTCAGGTTAAACAGACAGTAACTTTTAATGAGTTAAAACCCTGATTTGCAAGGTTATTTTACCTTCTGAGCCGGAACGCCTTCGAACGTGATTTTTACGGGTTTGATTTCGCCTTTTTCATCGAAATACATGCGTTCGATACAGGTTACCCGGTGATTGGCGTCGGTTTCTCCCAGTGGACGACGGTGGTAGATGATGTACCATTCATCCGTACCGGGCCGCTGGATGACCGAGTGGTGTCCTGCTCCGGTGGCTACTTTTGCATCCTGCTGCAAAATTTTACCGGCTCGTTTGAAGGGTCCAAAGGGAGAATCGGCGATGGCGTACGCAACGGAATAGTTCGGGCCAGTCCAGCCGCCTTCGGACCACATGAAGTAGTACTTGCCATTCCGAATGAACATGATTGGCCCTTCGACGTAGTTTTCCGGCGTAATTTCCTTGAAGGTTGAGCCATCCTCGGCCGGAATGAATCCGCTGAAATCTTCTTTTAACTGAGCAATGTTACAGTGTCGCCAGCCGCCGTAAATGAGGTAATATTTGCCGTCTTTATCCTTGAATACAAACTGATCGATGGGCTGGGCACCGTTGTGAAATTTATCGACGAGGGGTTTGCCCAGCAGATCCTTGAACGGTCCGGAGGGCTTGTTGGCCACGGCGACGCCAATGCCCCCTTTTTCCTGATCATTCTGAATATCATTGGCTCCGAAAAACAGGTAATACTTGCCTTTTTTCTCGATGATGGCCGGAGCCCACAACGCCCGTTTGGCCCATTTTACCGCACTGGTATCGATAATGTTGGGATGTTTTTTCCAGGTCACCAGATCCGGCGAAGAAAAAGCATCCATGTGTACCTGCTTATTGTAAGGAGCCGAGTACGTGGGATAGACCCAGTACGTCTTCCCGAAAATTACGCCTTCCGGATCAGCATACCAGCCCGGAAAAATGGGGTTACCCGAGGTTTTCTGAGCATCAGCTCCGAAAGCCGCACCCGCCAGGGCTAGTACCAGGAGACTTTTTTGTTTGAGAGATTTGGACAGCTTCCGCATGAAACCAGACAATAGTGTTTGAGAGGATTGAAAACTAGAACTATTACCAGTAAAAGTACCATCTTGTTCGTTTCAACTCATCTCCTAAAAACTTCGTCGACTTTTGATCGTCAAAATAGATCGGCTTTTTGCCGGGTTGCGATACGGGAAATGTATGAATCTGAAGCGGATTGACGCAGGTCATCTGGAATAAAAAGGCAGTAGAAAAGTTTTACAAATGGGAAGCAAAACCAACCGTTACTAAAAAAACTTCCCGAAAGGATTGACGCTTCCGGGAAGCATTGATCAATAGGTCACTTTTTGAATGGGCGAAAAAATCGGGTCTTCTACCCCACTGACTTTCAGTTTGACACGGGCAAATACAAAATTTTGCGTCGGTGTCAGTTTCGGTACCGTCACCTGCATCTGAATGCCACTCATGGTTTTCAGATCGGCTCCTTTGATTACCTGAGCGGCAATGTTGGTCCGAACGTCTACAAAATCCGTTTTGCTGATGTACAGAGCCACTTCTTCAATCGTTTTAGCCGAGGCGTCGGTAATAATTTTTTCAATCGAAAACTGCGTCGAAACCTTCGACTCTCCGCCCGTGAAGGTGGCATTACGAATCATGTAGTACGGCAATACCTCCAGGTCCAGGGTCTGACTGCCGCGTACCTGCACCGGAATGGTATCCGATTGCGTTTCGGCGTTGCGAATGGACCTGAAAGGCCCCTGATACGAAGGAATCACCAGCTTGTAATTGCCATCGAACAAGGTAGAGGCGTACGAGCCATTTTGATCGACCGTCACGTTAATCGGTCCTTTTTTGCCCCAGCCGGGCTCCCAGAGTTCGAAGGTTACGTTGTTGTATTCGACGCCAATGGGTTCACCCTTATACACAATCCGACCCTTCAATACCGCAGACGGCGGATCGTAATTATCAAATTTACAGGCCGTTAGCGAAGCCCCCAGCAGTAAAAAGAGAAGATATTTTTTCATCGGTCTAATGCGTTTACTGGTTCGGGTTTTTCACAATTTTGGGGTTGTTGTTCCGGATGTCTTCGTTGATGAACGAGTAGTAATTGCCCAGCCGGAAGCGGTGCGGGTTGGTCACGTTCGAAGGAATGATCTTCTTGAACACCCACTTGCCATTCTGCTCGGTACCCGGAGCGTAGATTTTATACGGCCACAGGCCGAAAATGCGGGTACTGGTTTCGGTAGCTACGCCGGGCTGAGTCGTAAGGTCGGTCGCGTTGCCATTCCAGACTACGTGAGCCAGCCGCCAGCGTTTCAGATCCCAGAAAATGTGGTTTTCAAACGCTAGTTCTACTTTACGTTCGTGCACAATGCGGTCGAAACTCAGGTCAGCCGCGACCAGATCTTTGGTAAAACCGGCCCGTTTCCGAACCTGATTCAGGTACTCGGCAGCCTTGGCCGACTGCCCCAGTTCGAGGCAGCTTCGGCGGCGTTGAGCAGTACTTCGGCGTAACGGTAGCGAATCCACCAAACTTCACTCCGGGTGCCGAGTTGCCCGGATCCTACGGTCGGATCCTGGTACTTGCGGACGTAGAAGCCCGTCTGAGCACTGTACTCCAGCCCGTCGATGGGACCGTCAAACCCAACCACCTGTTCTTCCGTCGTTTTGCCGGGCAGTACCTTGCGGGAGCCGAAATTGTCACCCGTAATGATGGAATTGTTGGCCAGAATGTACCCGGCCCAGATGTCTACGGTTTTGCTTTTAAACTGGCTTCCCGGCAAAATCACGGTTCCGCCTAAACGAGCATCACGACCGGCAAATAATTCCAGCGGATTGGAGAAGTACCGATAGCCGCCATTCGCCTCCGTGTAAGCATAGGGAGCAAAGGTGTTGTCCAGTTTTTCGAAGGACTGTACCAGATTCAGCGAAGGATTCAGGCGACCCCCCTGCTGTTCCTCGGCCACCGAACGCGGCTGGTTGCTGATCGTCCAGTCGACGGTTTTACCACTTTTGAGTTTAAAATCCTTCACGAAAAGGACTTCGGCATTGTTGGATTTATCCGTAAACAAACTGGCAAAGTTGTCCTGCAAATCCGTCGGCTTTTTCAGATACAGCGAGTATTGCCCCAAAGCGATGAGTTCCTCGGCTGATTTCAGTGCTTTTTGGTAATAGCCCGCCGCTTTATCGGCAGCGATGCCCACTTCCCCACCGGGCAGAGAGACCTGAGGGGTATTGACCCCGTACTTGGCAATCGAACCAGCGTAGAGAGCCGCCCGGGCTTCGGTGGCCAGAGCCAGTCCTTTCGTAGCCCGTGATTTCACGTTAGCATCCGCCGGCAAATCATTTTTGATCGCCTCCATCTCCGCAATCACGAAGTCATAAATCTCGGATTCCTTCGCCCGGGCGTATTGCAGGTAGGTGGGATCACCACTGAAGTCATACGCCAGGGGTTCCAGAATCAGCGGTACGCCGCCCATGCGTTTCACTTCCTCGAAGTAAAACGAGGCTCGTAGGTACCGGGCTTCGGCCAGGAAACGTGTTTTGTCGCCAGCACTGAGTTGGGTCGCCTGTTCGCATTTCTGAATGAACAGGTTCATTTCCCGCAGGTAGCCGTAGTCCCAGTAGTTCCACCAGTCGTAGCTGTATTCCTGGTTTTTATGTCGGTAGTACTCCCCGGAACTCGAAGCAAAGGCTTCGTCGAAGTTGGCGTACTCCACCCACCTTTCCGTGCTCTGCATATCGGGATAGCGATCGTACAAATCGACCAGTACCGTCAGAACGAGATTCGGACTCTGCCAGACTTTATCGTTGGTGAGAATATTGGTCGGGTCTTTATCGAGAAACTTCTCATCGTTGCAGGACCAGCTCACCAGCATCAGGACCAGGCAACTGAGGTAATGCATTTTTTTCATAGTCAGGGTATTAGAGCGAGAGGTTCACCCCTACGTTGACGAATTTATTTTGGGGATAAGCCAGGCCGTTTTCTTCCGAAATCTCCGGATCAATACCCGCCTTCCGCAGATTATCGAGGGAGAAGAGGTTGTAGGTATTGAAGTACACCCGAGCCCGTTTCACCTTGATTTTTTCGAGCATTCGCTGCGGAATGGAATAGCCGAACTCCATCGTACGCATCCGGAGGTAGGTGACGTTAGTAAGCCAGAAATCCGACGAACGGTTGTTACTGTGGCCGCCATCGTTGAAGCGTAAGGCCGGGAATTTGCCGGGAATCCAGGCACTGTTGAGGTCATACGGATTTTCGCGGTGCCAGCGATCTTCGTAGAAGTCTTTCAGTAACGCCCCCGTATTCTGGAAGGGCCAACGCATCT
Organism: Siphonobacter sp. BAB-5405; assembly: GCF_002872335.1. Lineage (GTDB taxonomy): Bacteria > Bacteroidota > Bacteroidia > Cytophagales > Spirosomataceae > Siphonobacter. Next base: position 280,647 of record NZ_NJAG01000002.1, read on the forward strand.
CCCAGTTTCGGATCACGGAGTATCCCGAACCACCCGAGAAGTCAGCTGTAAAATCAAAGCCCTTCCACGCTAATTGTAGGTTGATGCCGAAATTGATCGTGGGGTTACTACCGGCTCCATTCCCGATTGGACGCTGGTCATAGTCGTTGATCATCCCGTCGCCGTTGGTATCCTCGTAGATCAGATCTCCGGGTAGTAAGGTTTTGTTGCCCTGACCGTCGATGTTCACGCCGTATTCGGCAATCTGATTCAGTGATTCAAACTGACCGATGACGTGATACCCCCAGTACAGGTCATTCCAGCGGTTTTCACCTGAATTGCGGTAATAATCCCAGGAATTGTTCCAGCGGGGTTTGTACGAACTCAGGAATTTCCGGCGGGAATACGACAGGTTTCCACCAATCGTAAAGTTCAGCTGATCGATTTTGCTGGTGTAAAACAGCGAACCTTCGCCGCCCAACTGAGCATCGCTGTTAACGTTTTCGTCGGGCAGGCCGTAGCCGAGTTCAGAAGGAACCAGCACATCGTACTTCCGGCCGCGTAAGCCGGAACGCTTCCGGTTAAAATAGTCGAGCGAACCACTGAATTTGCCGTTCAGGATGGTGTAGTCCAGACCGAAGTCCAGAATTTTCGAAGTAAACCAGGAAATGTTCGTGATGGGTACCCCCCGGTCCCGCGAACCTTTAATGACTTTCCCATCAATAATGACCGTCGAGGAACCGTAGTTGTAACCGGATACGTAATCGAAATCACCGATGCCTACGTCATCATCTCCCAGTGCCCCGTACGATCCGCGAAGTTTCAGATTGGTCAGTACGCGGTCACCTCCTACCCAGTTCTTGAAGAAAGGCTCTTCGGTAATCCGCCATCCACCGGAAATCGAGGGAAAGAAACCCCAGCGTTTCGAGGGAGCAAACTTGTAGGAAGCATCCCGCCGCCCGGCCAGTTCCAGAAATAACTTGTTCTGGTAGTTGTAGTTCAGGCGTCCGATGTACCCGGCCCGGGCCGTCTGAATGTCGCTGTCGTTGTAGGTGTCCATATCGGCGAATTGCAGCAAGGGCAGTTCGTTGGTTTGCGGTACCGAGTGCACCCATACGTCAATTTCGCGGCGGGAAATTCGCTCGGCCACAAATGTGGCAGCCAGGTTGTGTTTGCCGAAACTGTTCTGGTAATTGACCTGTCCCTGCACTACGTTTTCGAGCACTTTCCGCGTACCCCGCTCCCGCCAGGGGTTGGTACTGCCGCCCGTACGAACGTAGGTATCGGTGTCTTTATAGTACGTATAGGCATCGTACGTGTATTCGTGACCGTTCATTAAGCGATCCGCGATGTAGTACGAGTAGGTACCCTTGGCCGTTAGTCCTTTGATGGGCGAGCGGTATTCGCCCGTGAAGTTGGTTTGCAGCACCCGCCAGTCTTCCCGCCAGTAACCGGACTTATCCTTATTCAGCAAGCCCCAGTTCGTATCGTTGTGACCGATGTCGTTAAGGTACGCGGGATTGTCGTTGGCAAAGGGACGTTCGGTGGGACGATTGCGAAACAACGCAAAACGCGGTCCCCAGTAATCATCGCTGCCGGGTACACCGGGGTTATCCCGCGTTTCAATCCGGCCATTGATTTGTACGCCGACTTTCAGGGAATTCGTAATCTGGGCGTCGATATTACTCTGAATATTGGTTCGTTTGAACGTAAACTCCCGACCCAGTACGGAGTTCTGAAACAGGTGCGTCGCCGAGATGTAGTAATTGATTTTATCGGAACCACCTGTTGCGTTAACGTTGATGTTGTACTGCGGAGCGTTCTTCTTGATGATGTAGTTGTGCCAGTCGAAACTCTTGTAACCAATTTCGGTACCCTGCTGCCATTTGGCCAGTTCTTCCGGCGTAATGTCCGTGCGGCCGTACTGGTTCATTTCCCCGTCGGCCTTCCCCAGCATCCATTCGTAGGCGTTGGTAGTACGGGGAAAACGCGTCCAGTTCTGTACCCCCGTATAGGCATCCACGTTGATGGTGTTTGGGTTACCCATCTTGCCGCGTTTGGTTGTCACTACGATTACGCCATTAGCCGCCCGTACGCCATAAATAGCCGCCGAGGCGTCTTTGAGTACGGTAATGCTTTCAATGTCGTTGGGGGAAATGTTGTTAAACTGTCCCGCGTCTTTCTGAATGCCGTCAATGACATACAGCGGGTTTCCCATGTTCCGGATCTGGATGTTGGCACTCGAACCGGGCCGCCCATCGGTCATCCGAAAGGAAACGCCGGGAATTTTTCCCGCCAGTCCACTACTCACGGTCGATCCGCCGTGTACTTTTTCGATGTCTTTACTGGAAATGGTCGAAATCGCTCCGGTGATGGATTCTTTCTTCTGCTCGCCATAGCCCACGACTACCACTTCATTCAAGGCCTGATCGGTGGCCTTCATCGAAATGTTGAGTACCGTCTGCGTACCAACGGCCAGCTCCTGCGTTTGGTAGCCAATGGAAGAGAACACCAGAATAGCATTATCATCGGGAATATCCAGCCGAAACGTCCCCGTCGCATCCGTCGTGGCTCCTTTCGACGTTCCCTTGACGATGACGTTAACGCCCGGTAATCCTTCGCCCGTTGCTTCATCGCGTACGGTGCCGCGAACGGGAATATCGGCCGAAGGCGTCGCGTGCAGCAGCGACAGCAAAGGCGTGGTGGCGTTCACCGAAGGCATCACAAAGGAAGTCCTGGGAGGTGTGGTGGCAGGTGTGGACTTTTCCTCCGGCGTAACGACGTAGGCATTTTCTTTGACTTTCTGGTACGTCAGCCCCGCCGGATACAGGATCGCCCGGAGGGCCTGTTCCGCCGTTCGGTGGCTTTTCAGCCGCTCAACCGGAATCGATACCGGATCGACCACCCGGTTCTCGAACAGAATATCCACTTTATACTGGGTCTTGATTTCCTGCAAAACCTTGCGGAGCGAGCGATACGCCGGAGCTTTAGTTTCCTGCCGCAGGGTTTCAGCACGGGCGAAGGTCTGCGAGATGCCAATCCCCGGTAGCATCGTCAAACCCGCCCATAAGCAGATGGGTAGCGTTTTTTTCATAGATAATCGTAAGAGGTAGGATTAGTTTTTTTCGGTAAGGGTAATGCGTTTGCCTACGCGTTCCACGTTCAGATTCAGTACCAGTTGCAGGGCGTTTAATAACTCATTTCCGTCCTTGGCATTGAAGGTTCCGCTGACCATTCGCTGGGCGAGGTTCTGATTCGGAATCTTTACTTCGTACCCGTAATTCTCTTTCATCAGCTGAGCAATTTCGGAGAGTTTGGTATCGGCAAACACGTAGCGGTGCTGCGTCCAGGCGGCCACCTCCTCGGGTTTCGGCTGTTTCGTCAGAGCGAAGGAACCCACGGGGGTCAGGGTTACCTGATCACCGGGTTTCATGGTTAGCGTCCGGCCCTGTTTCTGGAAATTCAACTGTACTTTTCCCTGCATGAGTACCACCCGGGTACCGCGTTCCCGGTTGAACACCACAAACTCGGTCCCGAGTACTTCCACGTCGAGGTTGCGGTCGGTTTTGACGACAAAGCGGCGATGGTCTTTCGTGTGTACTACCGAAAAGCGGGCTTCTCCATTCAGGATGACGTTCCGAGGGCCATTGCCGAAATCGAAACGGGGGTACTTGAGCGTCGAATTAGCATTCAGGGTGACGTGGCTGCCATCGGGTAGTTCGACGGGAAGTACCTGACTGTATTCCGTTTGATAGGTTTTATACTGAAGGGTATCCCGAAACAGCCAGCCTGAGCACAGTAACAATACCCCCGCCGCGGCAAACCAGGGTTTCCAGGACCATAACCGACGGCTAACGGGCCTGGCTTCCATCGGCTGGTTCCCCTGTTGCATGAACAACTGGTATCGTTCGAGAGCCGTTTCGGTATCGGCCACGTATTGGAGTTGCTGCGATTCCCACGCGTGGAGGGTTTCGTAGAACAGGGTTCGATTTTCCGGCTGCTGAAGCCATTCTTCAATCAACCGGGCCTGCAAAGGCGTCGCTCGCCCGGCATGATAATCCATCAGATGGACTCGGGTAATCGATTGCATACGTTGAGGAAAATGAAAAAGATGGGATAAAACCTTAGCAACTGAAGAGCACGATCAGGAACAAAAGCCCCTCGTCTTTCAAGACGAGTCGGAGTGTCGATAACGCCTTACTAATGTGCGTTTCGACGGTTTTTATACTGATTTGAAGTTCATCGGCAATCTCCTGATACTTCCGGTTTTCGAAGCGGCTCAGCAGAAAAACCCGCTTGCACTGCGAGGGAAGTTGTTCAATCGTTTGCTCAATTTTGCGTTGCAGCTCGTCGAACTGGACCATTTCGGCGGGCGACGGCTGGTAATCTACTACGGACAACTGCTGCGGATCGGTGCTCTGGCGGGATTTCTGTAATTCCCACCGCAGGTAATTATACGAACGGTTCCGGACGGCCTGGTACAGATAGGCCACGAAGGAAGTCGTGACGGATTCATACACCCGATCACTCCAGAATCGACAGAAGACCTCCGAGACTATGTCTTCGGCCACTTCCCTGGAATACACCAGTCGAACCGAATGACTGCATAAAGCCGCGTAGTATTGCCTAAACAGGGCTTCACAGCCCTTCTGGGGGTTTTCCTGAAATAATAATTGTAACGATTCTTCCGTGTCTTTTCCCATCGGATTACGTGGATTGAAATCCACCAATCGGGCGGCGGGTAACGAACGGATTACCGGAGTAGGTACAGGTACAGACATAAGTCAGCGGTTCCAGCGAGTAAAGGGATTCACTGAGCTTATTGACAAGTAGGTATTCAAACACCCTGAGTCACTTTTATAATTTTTTATATATTTTTTTCGACCTTAATAAGAATAACTAATTCCGTTTAAAAATGCTAGTCTAGTTCTTCCTACGAATAATTCTATTCATCCGAATTACGAACTCAGGGTTTCGGCCTACGAACTTGTCCTGAGTGTAGCTTGATTTATTCCCTACCTTTGCACGAATTCAAAGTACCCTTGAATGAAACTATACCTCTTGCCTGTTTTATCTATTTGCTTTGGACCAACGCCTGTCCAGTCAATGAATTGGGCAGCGTTGGCTCCGGGCCATTACCGGAATGGGCTCTTGTGCCGTTGTGCATCGGGTATGCTCGACTGGCTACGAAGGCATCAAAATCATACGCTTAACCTCTAATCCTTACTTATTCACTAACGTCCCCGTTCATTAGCTACGCTTACTGACTACCTCTAAACAATCCACTACCAACCACTAACTACCAACGCTCGATATGATTCGTAGTTTGCTTACCCTTCTCACGCTGGGCTTCTTTTTCGTAACGGCTCAAGCTCAAACCACAACGGGCGAACCCGTCAAAGTGGTGCCCGGTCGCTGGTCGGCTCAGAAAGCCAACGACTGGTACGCCAAGCAACCCTGGCCCGTAGGTGCCAACTTTACGCCCAGCACGGCCATTAATCAGCTGGAATTCTGGCAAGCCGATACCTGGGATCCGCAAACGATTGACAAAGAACTGGGCTGGGCGGAAGGCATTGGCATGAACGTCATGCGGGTGTTTCTGCACAATTTGCTTTGGGAAAATGACGCTGAAGGCCTCAAGAAACGCATGGGCGAGTTTCTGACCATTGCCGATAAACACAAGATCAAGATTCTGTTTGTACTCTTCGATTCCTGCTGGAACGACGATCCGAAAACCGGCAAGCAACCCGAACCCAAACCGGGCGTACACAACTCGGGTTGGCTGCGGGCACCCGGTACCAAGCGGATGTTTGACTCGCGTACCTGGGGATCGCTGGAAGCGTATACGAAGGGCGTCATCGGAGCTTATGCCAACGACAACCGTATTTTAGGCTGGGATTTATTCAACGAACCCACCAACAATGGCTACAACGATGCCGTGATGCCGCTGCTCATCAAGTCGTTTGAATGGGCCCGGGCGGCCAAGCCTAGTCAGCCGATTACGTCTGGCTGGTGGCATGACCATCCGTTATCCAACGGATTTATGCTGGCCAACTCGGACATCATTACGTTTCACAACTACAAATCAGCGGAAGAGCTGGAAAAACAGATCCTTGAATTACAGAAACTCGGTCGTCCGATGATCTGTACGGAATACATGGCCCGCAAGCACAACAGCCTCTTCCAAACCTGTTTACCCATTTTCAAAAAATACAAAGTGGGAGCCATTAACTGGGGTCTGGTAGCGGGGAAAACCAACACGTACTACGCCTGGGACGAACCCATTCCCAGCGGCGATGAACCCAAACTCTGGTTTCACGAAGTGTTCCGCAAAGACGGTAGCCCCTACAAAGCCGAAGAAGTACAGGTAATCCGGGAGCTGACCAAGAAGTAATTCATCCTGCGTTTGTACGAATCTATCCCGAGAGCACTCGATGCTTTCGGGATATTTTTTTGTCGCTATGCCAGCGAATGTATTGATTTTCATCAATCAAACAGGCTATCTTTGTTCTGCCCTCTTACTACGTCATTTTTCCAGTTTCCCAGGCTACGTATCCTTTTTCGGCGTACTGCAGCTGCGTGACTGGTAGATGCCGTGACTTTCCCCCAAGCGTTCGATCCCGCCAGTACGATCGTCTTCGAGAAAGCCTTTTCTTTTAATGGATGGCTTGACTGCTTCGGTCAGGCTGTTTCCGCTGTACCCTATTACAAACCTTTTATTCCACCTTTTATCACTTTTATTTCATGAGAAAAGTGTACTTCTCTTTGCTCCTGAGCCTATTTGCTCTGGTTGCTACCCGTACGAATGCCCAGGGTCTTTTTATGAGTATTGATGCCATCACCAAAAACGGCACTCAGCTCAAAAACCATCAAAATGAAGTTGAACTCAGCAGTATCCAATATGGTATAGAAAGTGAGGCTTCTTTTGTAAAGGGAACTGGGGCTGCCCTTGGAAAACCTACCTTTAGTGCCCTTACGCTTACCAAATTTTATGACATTTCCAGTACAGCTCTGATCGACAAAATGGTCACGGGAGTAGCTATCCCAAAAGTCGATGTCAACTTTTACGACCGGGAAAATCGGATTTCGTATCGAATTCAACTGGAGGATGTGTTTGTCACTTCGTATCAAACCAGTTCTACGGGTACTTGTGAAGGCGGTTGTCCGGGTTTACAGGAGTCGATTAGTTTTGTTTTCAAAAGATACAGCATCTTTGACACAAAGAACCAGGCCGAAACACTACAGCAGAAATTTAGCTTTGATATCAGCACGGGTAGAAAATTTTAACGCCAGACCATTCGTATGTTGATACGCTTTATTTATCTCCTCCTTGGGTGTATCGGGTGGTTGGCTCTACCGGGGTATTCGCAATCAAGAGTTCCTCACCCGCAAAAAATCAGCCCTTATCAGGCGACCAAACGGAAAGTGGATAGTCTTCAGCAACGAACGACTGCCGGATACTTTTCTGCCCATTCAACGGCGATCCGTACCATTTCCAGACCGCTGGCTGGGGGGCGACAACTGGCTACTACCTGCGACAGCTACTTTTGTACCCGGATTCGATCTCCCCTACCCGTCACCTGGGTAGATGTGACGGGCCAGCGGCTCAGCGAAAATCAGGTGAAAATAACCTGGGAAACCGCGACCGAAGTCAACAATCAATACTTTGAGGTACAGCGTTCGTGGCAGGCGACCGAAGGCTTCGAAACCATCGCAACGGTACCGGGTGGACACACGTCCTCCCGGACGCTTCGCTACGAATCCATCGATGCCAACCCGTTTGCCGGAATTACCTATTACCGCATCAGGCAGCTGGATACGGATGGCTCCTACTCTTTTTCGAAAGTAGTTTCGGTGAAGGGATACGAACAGGTTCTAGCCGTAAGAGCGTTTCCAAACCCGGCGGTCCGGCAAAAGATTACCTTTCAGCTCTCCGGACTAAAAGCTCCCCAAGCGGTTGCCGTTGAATTATATAATTCACGGGGCATGCTGGTCTACCAGCGAAAGGATCAGCCTTTATCGGATGACTTTCAGCTTGAGGTTGATCCTACGGCTCATCTAGCTGCGGGTTTCTTTTTCGTAAAGATTCGTACGAATACCCAGCTCGCTCAGGCTTCGTTTGTCCTGCTGCCCTAGCTTCGCTTACGTTCCTAAAAAAAGGTACTGGTTGACGAGCCAGTACCTTTTTTTATGGAATCCGGAGTAGAGTCATGTGGGATAAAACCTCCGCACCGCCTACATCGACGAAACGCAATTATTCGGCGGAAATTGATCGCATGAATCTGGTAGGCCGGGCTGGCTTTTCGACGAGTATCGGTTACAACTCTTTCAGCATCCAGATGGTGCAGCTGTAATGCCCCGAATTTCCCAAAGCCTGTGGGATGTAATGAAAACCCATTTTCTCGTACATGCCCACTGCGGCCGACATTTCGGCAAAGGTCTCCAGATACAGTTGGCGATAGCCCAGCGACTGGGCGGTATCAAAACACTGTTGCATGAGGCGTTTACCAATGCCCTTGCCCCGGGAGGCGGGTGTCAGGAAAAAACGAACCAGCTCGGCACAGCCGTCGGGCAGACCACTGGTCGGTGATACGCCGCAGCCCCCCAGGATTTCGCCGGATTCTTCGGCTACCCAATAGGCCGAGCCCGGTTTTTGAAAAAGTGCAAATAGATCGTCCGTGGTAGGATCCGTATGGGCAGTTCCTTGCAGGGGTACATGAAATTCTTCAATGGAACTCCGGATAATCTGGGCTAAACGGGCGTTGTCTTTCGGTTCAATGGGACGAAATAGCATACAATCAAGAGGGAATGAACGTGAAAAAAACCGGCGTTTGACTTCCAGCCTTTAAAAATAAGGGTCTGAAACGAAAACATCCCGAAGCGTCGCGGCTTTCGGGATGTTTTATCTATTGCCTCAGGGGTTGTTTCGTCTAATTTTTCGGAATCATTTTCAGACAAACGGGCATTGAAACGGAAATCTCCTTGCCCGTGGGCGTAATTTTTCCACTTTTCGCATCGCGTTTAAATACCACGACATTATCCGTATCGCGGTTCGCTACCAGCACCAATTCGCCGGAAGGATCAATCATGAAGTTCCGGGGGTGTTTGCCGCCGGAAGACGTAATATCTACCAGCTTGAGCGTACCCGTTTTAGGATCGATGGCGTAAATCGCGATGCTATCGTGCCCGCGATTCGAACCGTACAGGAATTTGCCGTCCGGTGATACGTGTAAATCAGCACAAATATTTTCACCCTTAAAATCCGTTGGTACGGTAGACAGACTTTGCAGGGGCGTTAAGGTGCCGTCTTTGCTGTAGGCGTAGGCCGTTACCGTTTGATTCAGTTCATTAATGGCGTACACGAATTTACCCGATGGGTGGAAGGTAAAATGTCGCGGTCCTGCTCCGGGAGTGGCTTTGGTGGGTTTGCCTTCGGTCAGCTTACCCGTTTTTTCGTCGAGCTGGTAATACGTGATTTCATCCATACCCAGATCCGGCACAAACACATCGCGGTTATTGGGAGCAATATTGATGGAATGGACGTGAGCTTTTTCCTGGCGTTTCTCGTTGGGTCCTTTTCCTTCGTGTTGAATGGTTTGCTGCGGGGCTCCTACGCCTCCGTTTTCCAGCACCGGTAAAACGCTCAGACTGCCACCGCCGTAATTACCGACAATCACCCATTGGCCGGTACGATCCACGGCTACGTAGCAGGGGCCCGCTCCACCCGAGGATTCTGAACTCAGTTTGTCGAGCGTCCCGGTCTTAGTATCAAACGTAAAAGCGTATACGGCTCCGCCATTTTCCATTTCACCCACGGAATACACCTTTTTTTCGTCCGGCGACACGGCCAGGTACGAGGGATTTTTCAAACCTTTGGCAACACTTTCCGGAGCAAATTCGCCGGTCTTCGTATTAAAGGAATAGACATAAATCCCTTCACTGGATTTTTGCGTGTAGGTACCAATCAGGAGATGATATTCATCTTTTTTTGGACGTGGCGGCGAAATCAGTTGAGCCGAACCAAGTAGACCCAGGCCTATGGAAATTACAGTTAATGTTTGCATGCATTCAAAGGTTTAGTAAAGCCCAAAGCTATACGTTATTTACTCATTTGGTATGGGATTCCCTGAATCGAGCAGTCGCCGTTTTTCCCGGGCCAGTTTCCGCAATTTCTTTCCGGGATCAAATCGCTTGGCTACGGTGAGTCGGTAATTACCGGTCCGAATGAGGTACTCAGTCCGACTGGCCCCCGCCAGACTCACGTCCGAATTCACCAGCGATACGTTCACATTCCACAGTCGACTGTTGTAGCCCAGTACCGCCCGATAATTCACATTGGGCCGTACGTGCAGGCGAGTCTCGTGCTGATCGTCTTCGTATTCGTGGCTCATCGTCAGATTCAAATTGGCCGTCAGCGAACCCGTGGCAAAAAAATGTCGGTTCAGCACCCAGGTATACGCGTACCCACCACCCGGTCCGAGCTTATAAAAGCGTACCTTTTCAATGGTATACTCCGGAGCCAGAACTGAAGGTTTCAGAGCACTGTCTGCCTTGATAACCCCGTAGTAAATTTCCGCACCATAGAGCCAGGAACCCGCCGATTTTTTCTGCCATTCGTTCTGTACGAAGGCGGCCCGGTACGAAAACCGTTCGCCATTGCTCAGCCGATATACCGAAGCTCCGACCATCCGCAGCTTTAAATCGGGTCGTAAATAATACGAATCCGATTTGATTTCCTGGGGTTTCAGGTAATACCCCCGGTAGAATTGACCGTACACGTCGGTGACCCAGTGCCGGCTGTACAAGTGCGATTGCAAATCCAGGTACTTGGTTTTCCCCTGCCCATGATCCGGATTTAGAAAATCAAAGCCGTAGGCAGATTCAGGGTAAGCGATTCATAAGTAGCCCCCACACCCAGATTGAGCGAGGTGTTGGGTTTGTACGTGAGCCGCATTCTGGAATTATTCATTCGTAAGCGACTGTACTTCTGTGACATATACACGCGACCTGTCAGCTTTCGCACATAAGACGAAATATAGCTGGTGTCGATTTCGGAGCGGGATGAATGAGCTTCCACCGAACCCGTACCCATGACCAGCAGAACCGGCAAGAGTTTAAAAAAGGAAGTCATCGCGTAGGGGTATCAAGGACTTGGAATGTCTAAATGCTGAGAAAAGCGGTAAAAACCAGGGTGCCCGTGCAGCCTTTGATCCGTATTAACTCGGAACCCCTCCGGATTGTTTCGTTATCAAAAATCATAAAGTGTTGATAATAGGTTATTTATCTATATTTAAATCTTAACTTGCTTCATCCCATTCCTCAACCGTTTTTCCTATGTCTACCACTGCATCCGTTTCACAAACCTGGGCTCATCGCACCCAAGGTTCTGCTTCTTTGTTACTGGGCATTCCACTGTACGTATATGCCTGCGTACTGGCTTCGCTGAGCATTTTTGTGGGTGTACTCTGGGATATTTCCTGGCACATGTCCATTGGGCGGGACGGCTTATTTTCGGCCCCTCACCTGTTGATTTACCTGGGCTCGGCTTTTGCGGGTACGTTCGCCGGGTATCAGTGTTTAAAAACTTCCTTCTGGGGTACGCTGGAAGAGAAAAACCGTTCGGTTCACTTCTGGGGAATTTTTTACAGCTCTTTGGGCGGACTTTTCTGCATCTGGGGTAGTATGGCCGCCCTGTCTTCGGCTCCGTTCGACGACTGGTGGCATGCCGCTTATGGCCTCGACGTGGAGATCTTTACGCCGCCCCATTCCGTACTGGTGTTTGGACTCATGACGATTCAGTTGGGAGCCCTATTTATTGTCATGGCGATTCTGAATCGGGCAGATCGGGTAACTTCGCTCAGCGATGAACAAAATCAGCAACGCGTACAGCGATTACGGCTTTTGTTTATGATGACGGCGGGTTTTCTGCTGGCCCTGGTGTACCTCTTCACCTCCGAATTTATTGACAACTCGCGGGGTCACACATCGCTGTATTATCAGGTTTCGGGTTTTGTGTTTCCGCTCCTGCTTTTTGCGACCGGACGGGCCTCGGGCCACCGCTGGGGTGGTACCATTATCAGTGCGGTGTACATGAGTGTACTGCTGATCACGAACTGGATACTCCAGCAATTTCCGGCCGAGCCTTTACTCGGACCGATCCTGAATCCGGTTACGCATTTTCAGTTTTACGGATTTCCCGTTCTGCTCGTTATACCGGCCATTGCCTGTGATCTGGTAGCAGCTCGCCTAAAAGGTCGCAACGACTGGCTACAGGCCCTTGTCCTGGGTTTGGTGTTTGCAATCGTGTATGGCGTGACGCAATGGTTTTTCTCCGAATTTCACTTTACCTCGCCTCTGACGCGAAATAAAATCTTCGGCAACTACACCTGGTATTTTTCCAACGATCCCAACTGGAAATACCGCTATACCTACGGCCCCTGGGCTATTGAATCGGCCACTCAACTGGCTTCCGGCCTGGGTATAGCTCTGCTTATTACCCTGGTTTCAACCCGCTTGGGGCTGGCCTGGGGCAAATGGATGCAGAAAGTTGTTCGCTAACCTACCCTCCTCCTGACTTTGATTTTCATGAAATACTTTTTTTCTTTTTTCGTGGGCTTACTGTTGCCCTTGCTGGCTCAGGCTCACGTCGGTAGTTCGGGCGTAGTGTTCGAAGGGGTTGCTGGTAAATATCCCGTACAGGTGTTTGTACAGCCCCCGGACGTTATTCCCGGCACGGCAAAAGTAACCGTACTGGTGGGAATGGGTCGCGTAGAGCACATCAGTCTCAAGCCCATCTATTTTTCGGCGGGCGACGAAGGTTCACCCCAGGCTGATCCAGCCCTACCCGTGGGCAGCGAACCGGGCCAGTTTGAAGGGTCCGTCTGGTTTATGGAAACGGGCTCTGCCAGTGTACAGGTAACCATTGAAGGAAGTCTGGGTAAGGGTATCGTCGTAGTACCCATCGTCGCCGTATCAACCGCCACCCGCGAAATGCCTGCGGTAACGGGTTGGGTACTGGTGGGTTTAGGGGTCTTGTTAGTGGGCTTGATGACGACCATCTTCGGAGCCAGCCTGAGCGATAGCCTGCTCATGCCCGGACAGGCCGATACGAAAACCAGTCGCCGCCGCCGCGTGACCGGCTCCGTACTGGGAGCTACGTTTTGCTTTGGTATTCTGTTCATTGGAAATAACTGGTGGAAAGCCCGGGCCGATCAATACCGGGATTTTCTGTATAAACCGTATCAGGCCACGTCCAGCGTAACGACCCAGGCCGGACAACCCGTGCTAACGCTCCGTATTGATTCGACATCCCAGCACCGACGTTCGCTGAGTTATCTGGTACCGGATCACGGCAAACTCATGCACTTGTTTCTGGTACGGCAAGGCTCGATGGATGCCTTTGCCCACTTGCACCCCAATCGCCTGGATTCGCTGACGTTTCAGGCGGCCTTACCGGACCTCCCGGCGGGCAAATACCTGCTGTACGCCGACATGGTACGGTACCAGGGCTTTTCGTACACCGTAACGGACACGCTCGATATTCCGGCCCTCCCCCGTTCGACGTCCAAAACCCTTACCGCTGATCCGGAGGATACGTACGCGGTTACATCGTCGGTAACGACTCAGCAACCTTTGCCTGGCGACCGGGCCATTACGGTGTGTGGCAAACCGGGTGTAAAAACCAAACTACAGGATGGCTCCACGATTGTCTGGGAAGCCCAGCCCAATCAAACCTTCCAGACGGGTAAGGTCTACTCCCTGAATTTTTCCATTCTGACGCCTGACGGCAAACCCGCCGTCTTACAACCGTACCTGGGCATGATGGGACACGCCGCCGTATTTAAAAATGACGGTCAGGTATACATTCACCTGCACCCGACGGGTACTTTTTCCAGTGCCTCCCAGCAAATTCTTGAAAATCGGATTGCTGAAACGGAACGGAAGGCTCGCAACCCATCGTCCCCGCAGGTATTCCGCGACAGCGTCGATCAGGTACTGGCGAAACTGGCTACATTGCCCGAAGCCGCCCGGGACGCGGCTCTCATGCCGGGCATGAAACACGAAGGCCATACCAACCACCTGAGTATTCCCTATGCCTTCCCCCAATCGGGAGCGTATCGGATCTGGGTTCAGGTTAAACGTGAGAATCGGGTACTTACGGGCGTGTTTGATGCCAAGGTGTTATAGCCTAGGTAGCGAGTACTCCATCAAAAAAGGGGACGAATCCGAGCTGGATTCGTCCCCTTTTTAATGCCATTCATTCGTGATCAGTCTTCCTGATTTCCCTTAATTATGATTACTTAAAACAGTTTACACCTTATACTTACGTTCGCTCTCCTATGTATTGGTCCCGTCTCAACCTGTTTGATTAAGGCACGTAATCAATAACCCTTTGGAGCCAGCTTTTGAATGAATATTTCTCTCTGATGGCCGGATTCAGTGGAACATATGGTAGCGTTAAAAAGGCATCCAGTTCCGCTTCATTGGTTTCAGTTAATACGAAAAAGTTGTTCGGATGATAAAAGTCCTCTTCTACTACTAAATCGTTGGTCGTAATTACTTTCTTCTGCCAGTTAATACCATCAAAAATCCGGAACGAAAAACCTGCGTGGGCATCCATCTTAAAATCGAGAATAATTTCCGTATTTTTTATCAGGCGTAGCTGTTCTTCGTAGGGTACGATGGTGTGCAGACAGTTAAAGTTCTTTTTTATAAACGCAGGTATCTTTCCTTCATCCTGGGGCTGATAGACAAAGTCAAACCGTACGGGTTGTAATTTAGTGGTTATGTATTTGTAGAATGATTGAATAATCTCGACGCGGGAAGGATGATACGAACTAATGTAGTATATTTTATACGCCGATTTATTTTGTAATGGATTGCTATCTAATCCCGGATAATCTACGTAAAAATTAGGAGCGTATTCAACACCGTAAGCTTTGAACGTATTGATTTCCGTCCGATCAAAAATAAAAAAACGATCAAACCATTTTATTTGGGGAAGCACCTGAGGATTCAGCGTTAACCCATCATAAAAAAAGGAAATAAACTTCACGCTTCTTTCCTTGGCTTCCAGTAAAAGTTCAGTAGAAAATAGATCCGATCGAATGACGAGCGTAACCTCATACCGTTCATATTTCTGAATTAACGATCGTCGTTTACTGGTTAAATACTCCGCTTTCAGGCTCCTTTTATCGGATGAAAATAGCTTCTTAACCAGATAATTCATTTTCCGAAAGCTATCCTGGTAAGTAAAAGCGTATTGATTAGTATGCACCACTACCACCTCATAGCCCAGATACGTAAGATTTTTTTCAATCACTACGTACAACTGATAATCCCAGGGGACAATTAATAAGAACTTCGGTTTAGCAGGCATTTCAAACGGTAATTTCTCTATAATTCCTATTCAATTTAATCAGTACCCGCACGCCATTTCTGAATGGCCTGCTGTAATGCTTCCGGTTGCTGGGTTCCGATCAGTACTTTTTCACCCCGGTTTTTATAAATCAATACACCCGTGCTTCCTTTGGCGTTAAAAACGGTGCCGTATTGCTTTGAAAAGCGGTAGCCATAACCGATGAATCCGTAGGTAATTAGCTCCGTCCGAACGACTTCATTGGGACGTATGCGTTCGGTCACGAAAGGACTGAACTGAATTTCCAGTACATCCCCAACAACAACCGTTTTCAGTGAAATAAAGTAAAAGAGCATCAGTAAACTCACGGGTATACTACCCAGAGCCAGTAAGGCCGGCGTGCTGATCGTACTGCCGTTCAGGTCATTACCTCCTATGACAACGTGAATCATTGCAGCTACCCACATCGCCATGATTGCGAGCAAGGGTAGCCAGATCCACGCTTGTGTCATTTTCTGCGTTTCCTGATAAACGAGCTCTTTCTTTGGCATAACATAAGCGGTTTAGCGTTGGGATTGTATTATAAGTACTTCATTACGCTATTCCCTAAACAGTGAATATAAGCTTTTTTCAAGAAAAAAGCCCTGATTGCTCAGGGCTGACTCGCATATTCTCTGTTTTGAGTATCGCCTTATTTTACCTGTACTTACAGCTTACTAGATTAAAAATCCACTCAAACAGTTTTAGAAAACAACGGTTGCTGGGGTTGATTTTTCTTTAATTTTTCGTCAAATACCATACAAATATTCCGCAAAAAAGCTCTCCCCTTTTCTGTAACGCACACGCGGTCTACGGTATATTCGATCAACTGATCGTCCTGTAATCCCTGCAAAGCCGCTTCTATTTCAGAAGAGCTACCGGGCTGCCATTGGGTTTCAAAGCGACACATTAAATCCAGAATCTGACGCCGGATATGCATATCTTCATCGGTCAGGGCATGACCTTTCAAAATCGGAAACGTTTGTTGCTCTACCGCCGCCGTGTACGCTTCGATATCTTTCAGGTTCTGGGCGAAGGCCGTCCAGCAATCCGAAATGGAAGAAGCCCCCAGCCCCACCAGCACCTCCGAACGCGTGGTGGTATACCCCATGAAGTTACGGTGGAGCGTACCCTTCTGCATGGCCTGATACAGGGAATCATGAGGCAAAGCAAAATGGTCCATTCCGATTTCGGTATAACCCGCTTCCTGTAGCAGATCCCGACCGATTTCGTACAGAGCCCGTTTTTCTTCGCCCTGTGGAATGTCTTCGTTCTGAAAACCGCGTTGTCCCGTACCCTTAATCCAGGGTACGTGAGCGTATGAGTAATACGAAATCCGGTCGGGTCGTAACGCAATGGTTTTCTGAATGGTATCCCGAACGCCCGCCTGCGTCTGAAACGGCAAACCGTACACTAAATCGTGACTCACGGACGAGTAGCCCGCCCGGCGAGCATGTTCAGTAGCGAGTTTCACCCGCTCGAACGGTTGAATGCGATGAATCGCCTGCTGCACGCGTGGATCATAATCCTGTACCCCGAAGCTGACACGTCGAAAGCCCAGGTCCGCGAGGGCCTGCAAATGTTCAAACGTGGTATTGTTGGGGTGTCCCTCAAAGCCAAAGTCCGGCTGCTCAACCGCCGTCGTACCTTTAAGTAGCTGCTCGACAAACCAGGCCAGATTCTCGGCCGTGAAAAAGGTGGGTGTTCCGCCTCCAAAGTGCATTTCGGCCAACGCAGGTTGCGAAGGAAACAGATCCAGGTAGAGTTGCCACTCCCGCAGGACCGTTTCCAGATACGGCCGCTCGACCCCATGGTTTTTCGTAATCCGTTTATGACAGCCACAAAACGTACACAAGCTTTCACAGTACGGCAGATGCACGTACAAGCTGACGGATCGGTCGGAACGAATGAATTTATCCAACAAGCGGTCTTTCCATTGTTCCGTAGTAAACGTATCCGTTTCCCAGTACGGTACCGTGGGATAACTCGTATAGCGTGGCCCAGCCACATCGTATTTTTTTAACAGTGAAGTATCCATCAGTCGCGTATCCAAAAGCACGGCTCAGTGGCCGGTGAACTGTCCGCAAATTTTCTGGTTTGAGCCGGGGTAAACAATGACTTTTCTCAGGTCCGCGTACCGGATCGGTCATTCAGGCTTTACTTTTGACGATCGTTTCACTGGTCTTGTTTTTCCATGGAGTCTGCGTATCCCTACCTCAAATCCCTGCACATCATTTTTGTGGTGAGCTGGTTTGCGGGTCTGTTTTATTTACCCCGGCTGTTTATTTATCACACCGAAGCTCATACCAAGCCCGAGCCAGCCCGTGGCATTCTGCTGGCCGAGTACCGGAAAAATGAAAAGCTACTCTTCAACGCCATCATGGTTCCGGCAATGTGGCTCACCATCCTTTCAGCCAGCTGGATGCTGTATTTGATTCCTGCCTGGCTGGAACAGTCCTGGATGCACCTGAAGCTTACCTTCGTAGCGGGTGTGGTGGCGTACCATTTTTACTGCCGCAAGCTGATCTACGAACTGCGGCAGGATCACTTCCGGCACAGCTCTTTTCAGTTACGATTGTGGAATGAAGTAGCAACGATTCTGCTCTTTGCCATTGTTTTTCTGGTGGTACTGAAGAATGCACTCGACTGGATTTACGGCGTGGTGGGTCTGCTTGTTTTTGCCGTAGTTATTATGATGGCCGTACGGCTGGTCAAACGGCGACGGGAACAAAAGCAGCAAAAGCCTTAAAAGAACTTGGCGGTTTAGGTTGCAGCCTCTATTTTTGTCCCATTATCTCAAAAGAAATTCATCATGTCATCTCATAGCGAATCAACCTCTTCTAAAGCACCTCAGTTGGGCGGTTTTCTTCTTCTGGCTATTGTCCTCTGGGGTTTTGGCGATTTATTGACTGCTATCGTAGGCACATTGCTGGTCGGAGCTGCTTTTGCGGCTTACAATTCGCCCCGTCATTTTTAATCTGAACACATCAGATAAAAAAAGGCCTGCTAACGCTAGCAGGCCTTTTTTTGTGTCTTTCAGAAAAAAAATTCTGATCATTTTCGCAAAAGATTATTTGGATAGTAAGGCCTGAATGCTGGATGCTCATTGTCATTTCATTGCTATGACCGTAGGGAATTCTTCGAAATGGCAGAACAGGGAAATACCACTCTACAAATAGTTCAATTTATCAGTAAAAAAATTTTAAAATAATTAATCCCTTTTTCTGAAACCTCATTTTTCAAAAATTGAACAAAATTTAATTCCGCTTACTAAAATTTAAACTTGTTCCGATGTGAAGTTCGATTTTGTCTCTTAAATCCATCTTTTTTCAAAGCTTCCCACCTATTCATGCCCTACGCTAACTGTTTGATAATCTGATGGAATAAAGAGTAATTCGAACCAGAAAACAGAACGTTACGGTACGAACGTACGTTTCTTCAACACAGTCTGATTCGAAAAGCCATGAATTTTTCTTTGCATAGTTCCTTATTAATGTCTCTTCCCCGGCCCGCTGGTATGACCCAACCCGGGGCGGAATTTATGTTACCCTTTCTCGTCATTGCTTTCGCTTGCGTAGGCGTTGGATTTTACTTTGCCAACCGTCGCCAGCAATGGTTACAACATTCAGCAGTTGCCGAAGGCGTTATTGTGGATGTCCTGAAGAAATACAACCGGGATGATAAAATGGGCAACTACCCGCTCCTTTTTCCTCAGGTGAAGTTCAGCGTAGGTAATCACCAGTTCGTAGCTCAGGGCGAAGAAGCCCTCTCTCAACCGATTCAGGTCGGCGAGACGGTACCCGTTCGGTACAACATCGAAAACCCTGAAGACGCTACGCTGGGAACGGACCACGTACCCGGTACTAATCCGAAGGTATTTTACATCTTAGGAGGCGTCTTTGTACTGATCAGTGTACTGTTTGCCCTCTAAATTTTGCGTTGAGTATTGGTGTTTTCTTCAATATGATACCCCTAAGGTCTGCGATCTTAGGGGTATTTTTATTGGCACTTTCTTCAAACTTATTCTCTTCAGAAAGGTTTCTTCAGCGTCTGCCCTCCGTACCCCATGAGAAATCTTATCCGCAATTCGACGTACCTTCTGCTGCCCGATTCCGGAAAAGCAGTCGGTGGTGCGGGGTTTTTAACTGAAATCAATAGATTTACTTCAGGGAGTATCCTCGGTCTCATTCACCGCAAGGTTTCTGAGTAGGGCTGTCTTATCCCCTGGATGCTCGTCCCTTGAATAAATCTAATAATATATGCATTGGATATAATTGAGCGACGTTTTAAATTTTTCAAGACTCTCCAAATTATATTCAGAATTTTTCAAAGATTACGGCATTTCTTTTGGCAAGTTTGCATATTTGCAGCCAACTATTTTTAAGTATGATAAACGCTTGTGCTAAAGGTTGAATCCTTGAAAACAAGCCTTACCCGAATAAGTCTTTCTTTTAACCTCATTGCTGCATGACTCCTGAATACGTCCGCAAAATCAAGCGTCTGCTGGTAGCCAACCGGGGCGAAATTGCCATTCGCATTATGCGGGCCGCTACCGAACTGGGCATCCAGACCATTGCTGTCTATACGTACGAAGATCGTTACTCGCTCCATCGCTATAAAGCCGACGAAGCCTATCAGATTGGCCGGGATGAAGACCCGCTCAAGCCTTACCTCGACGTGGAGGGACTGATTGCTCTGGCCAAACGCAAAAACATCGACGCCATTCACCCCGGCTACGGTTTCCTGAGCGAAAACACGACGCTTGCGACCCGTTGCCGTGAGGAAAATATCATTTTCGTAGGCCCATCACCCGAAGCCATGCACGCTCTGGGTGATAAAGTGATTGCCAAGGATACCGCTATCAAGGCCGGACTTCCCATCATCCAGGACGCGAAAATCAAGGGAGAACCCATTGAAAAGGTCATCTCTGAAGCCGAACGCATTGGTTTCCCGATCATGCTGAAAGCCGCCGCTGGTGGCGGTGGCCGGGGAATGCGGGTCGTTCGGGACGCTGAATCCCTGGAACGCTCCTACAATGAAGCCCGGAACGAAGCCAAAAATGCCTTCGGTGACGATACGATTTTCATTGAAAAATACATTGAAAATCCCAAGCACATTGAAGTACAGTTGCTGGGCGATCAGCATGGCAATCTACTTCACCTGTTCGAGCGGGATTGTTCCGTACAGCGTCGTTTCCAGAAGGTCGTAGAAATTGCTCCTTCGGTCAACCTCAAGCAGGAAACCCGCGATAAGCTGTACGAATACGCCGTGGCGATCGGTAAGGCCGTTAACTATTCCTGTGCCGGTACGGTGGAATTTCTGGTCGATAAGGAAGAGAATATCTACTTTATCGAGGTAAACCCCCGGATTCAGGTAGAGCATACGATTACGGAAGAAATTACCGGTATCGACCTGGTACGCAGTCAGTTGCTGGTGGCCATGAACTACAAGCTCTCCGACAACGGCATTTACCTGCACAGCCAGGACGACGTGGAAATGAGCGGCTTTGCCATCCAGTGCCGCATCACGACCGAAGATCCCGCGAACGGTTTTAAACCCGATTTTGGTACCATCATTGCGTACCGCAACGCCGCTGGTTTTGGTATTCGTCTGGACGAAGGCTCGACGTATCCGGGGATGAAAATTTCCCCCTACTTCGATTCTATGCTGGTGAAGGTTTCTTCGTCGGGCCGTACCTTCAAGGGAGCCATTCAGCGACTGGAACGGGCCTTGGTCGAATTCCGGATTCGGGGGGTAAAAACCAATATTCCCTTCCTGCAAAACGTACTCGCCCACCCGACCTTCCAGTCAGGATCGTGTACGGTGCAGTTCATCGACAATTCACCCGAACTCTTTAATTTCCGTAAATCACAGGATCGCTCGACTAAGCTATTACGCTACCTCGGCGAAGTGATCGTGAACGGAAATCCGGACGTAAAAGTCAAAAACCAGAAGACGTTCCGCACGCCCATCGTTCCCAGCACGGACCCGTACAGCGAGTTTCCAATGGGGAATAAAGACCGCCTGACGCGGCTCGGCCCGGCCAAGTTTGCGGAGTGGGTTAAGGAACACAATACCATTCTGTACACGGATACGACCTTCCGCGATGGGCACCAGTCCTTGCTGGCCACGCGGGTGCGTACCGACGACATGCTGGAAGTAGCTTCGGGTTTTGCGAAAGCGTTCCCGCAGCTATTTTCCATGGAAGTCTGGGGTGGAGCGACCTTCGACGTTTCGATGCGGTTCCTCTACGAAAACCCCTGGACCCGTCTGCGGCAATTCCGCGAAGCCATGCCGAACATGCTGCTTCAGATGTTGTTCCGGGGTAGCAATGCCGTAGGGTACTCGGCGTATCCGGATAACCTGATTGAAACCTTCGTGGAAAAATCCTGGGAATCGGGCGTGGATGTATTCCGCATTTTCGATTCGCTCAACTGGATTGATTCGATGAAAGTATCGATCAAGGCCGTACAGGAACGCACGGGTGGGATTGCCGAAGCGGCCATCTGCTACACGGGCGATTTTCTGCAGCACAAGAATGATCCGAACTACAAATATTCGCTGCAATATTACCTGGATCTGGCCCGTCAGCTGGAAGATTTAGGTTCGCACATGCTTTGTATCAAAGACATGGCGGGCTTACTGAAACCACAACAGGCGGCCATTCTGGTGAGTGAACTGAAGAAAGTACTGAGCATTCCGGTACACCTGCACACGCACGACACGTCCTCGATTCAGCCGGCTACGTACCTGAAAGCCATCGAAGCGGGTGTGGACGTGGTGGATTGCTCGATTGCGGCAATGTCGGGCCTGACGTCTCAACCTAACTTCAACTCCGTGGTAGCCATGATGCAGGGCCACGAACGCGAGCATCCGATTGATTTGTCCCTGCTGAATCAGTATTCTACGTACTGGGAGGATGTTCGGGAGTACTACTATCCGTTTGAAAGTGGCATGAAGTCCGGTTCGGCGGAGGTATACGACAACGAAGTCCCCGGCGGTCAGTTCTCGAACTTACGTCAACAGGCCATTTCGATGGGCGTAGGCGATCAGTTTGAGACACTCAAGAAAAACTACATCACGGCCAACCAGCTTTTCGGGGATATCGTGAAAGTAACGCCTTCGTCGAAAGTAGTCGGCGATATGGCAATCTTCATGACGACCAATAACCTAACGTCGGATGAGATTTTCTTACGCGGCGATTCGCTGAGTTTCCCCGAATCGGTGAAGGGCTTCTTTAAAGGCGAACTGGGTCAACCCGCGGGTGGCTTTCCCGAGAAACTTCAGAAGCTGGTGTTGAAAGACGACGAACCCATTACGGGCCGTCCGAACGACAGTTTACCGCCGCTGAATATCGACGAAGATTTCGAAGCCTTCAAGAAGAAATTCCCCAACGCGGAGACGTTCATGGGCAACGACGGAGCCTTCCTCGATTACCTGGCGTACAAGATGTATCCGAAGGTATACGAAGAATTCTACGTCGCTTCGGATCGGTACGGAGATGTGAGTAAGCTGCCTACACCGGCGTTCTTCTACGGATTAAAACAGGACGAAGAAGTACTCGTGACGATTGAAGAAGGAAAGACAATCATGATCAAACTTTCCTACGTATCCGAGCCCGACGAAACGGGTCATCGGACGGTAACCTTCGATCTCAACGGACAGGCTCGCCGGATTTCCATCAAAGACCAGACGTTCAAGGCCACCAAAGCCCAGAATGAAAAGGTTACGAAAGCGGGGCAGATTGGGGCTCCCTTACAGGGCCGTCTGGTACGCATTCAGGTGAAAGAAGGCCAGGAAGTGAAGAAAAATCAGCCGCTGTTCGTGATCGAAGCCATGAAAATGGAAAGTATCGTAGCGGCTCCCATCGCTGGAAAAGTATCAGCTATTACGTTAACGGAAGGTACCGTCGTTGAACAGGATGACTGGGTACTGACGATTGAATAGTAAAATCTGTAGCATTATTTGAAAAGGTTTGATTACGTTTGAGCTGGTTTCATCCCTTCAACAAAGGGATTGGAACAGCCGACGTGTCAAACCTTTTCAATCGTTTTACTGCTTTCTATACCTTTTATTCAGTATTTCATTTCAATTAAACCTCTAACGTATGCATCGCACATTCGCACTCGTTCTGGTGCTGGTCTGCTCCAGTTTGTTCACCTTCGCGGATCAACCCGCAAAAGCCAAATGGAAGTCGCTTTTCAATGGTAAAGACCTAACGGGCTGGAAAGTGTATGGTACCGAAAAATGGTACGTTGAAAACGGTCAGCTCATTTGCGAGAGTGGTCCCGACAAACAGTACGGCTACCTGGCCACGGAAGAACAATTCAAGGATTTTGAAGTAGAAGCTAGTTTCAAACAGGAAGCCGATGGCAACAGCGGTATCTTCTTCCACTCCTCCATCGAAGGCACCAAAGTGTCGGGCTGGCAGGTAGAGGTAGCTCCCCCAAACCATGCAACGGGCGGTATCTACGAGTCATACGGACGGGGCTGGCTCATCAAACCCGATCCGGCTAAGGACAAGGCATTGAAAATGGGCGAATGGAATACGATGAAAATTCGCGTACAGGGCAATACCGTCACCTCCTGGCTCAACGGCAAAGAAATGGTAACAATGACCGATCCTGCTTTCGGTTCAAAAACCGGTAGTATCGCTCTGCAAATTCACGATGGTGGTGGGATTAAAGTTCGCTGGAAAGACATCAAAGTTCGGACGTTGTAAGCCGTTCCTAATACATAAAAAAGCCGTCTGGAAAACCAGGCGGCTTTTTTTGTGCTGAATACTTACCATTGGTCACAAGTGTATTTCCATGGGCTCCCACTGCTTTGTATCTTTCGAAAAAACACTTCATACCCATTGTATGCGAAAAATTTTTCTCTCCGCCATTATGGTCGTAGCGGGACTGGCCACTACGCACGGCCAGGGGGTGTACTTCACTTCCTACCCCAGTATTAGCCCGGATGCGAAAACGCTCGTATTTACCTACGAAAACGACCTCTGGAAAACCGATCTCACGACGGGCGTCAGTACCCGCCTTACGGCCATGCAGGGGAGCGAAACCCGGGCCCGCTTCTCCCCCGACGGCAAATGGCTGGCCTTTACGGGCACGCAGTACGGCAACGCCGATGTGTACGTGATGCCCGCCGAGGGTGGTGAAATCCGGCAGTTGACCTTCCACGACAGTTACGATCTATTCGATGGCTGGGGCTGGGATTCGAAAACGATTTACTTCGAATCAGGAGCGTACAACAATGGTACGGCCTATACCCTTTCCATCGATGGTGGTACACCCAAACGCATCTTTGGACATTTCTTCAACCGGATTCACAGTATTGCCGAACATCCCACCACCGGCGAGCTGTACTTCAACGATACCTGGGAAAGCGATAACCAGGCCTATCGCAAAGGGTACAAGGGTGAATTTAACCCTGATATCCAGTCGTACAATTCGAAAACCAAGGCCTACAAGCGGTATACGGATTATCAGGGCAAGGATATGTGGACGACCATCGATAAATCGGGTCAGGTCTATTTTGTTTCCGATGAGGCCAACGGTGAATACAACCTGTACGCCTTTAACGGTGGCAAAAAGACGGCATTGACCTCGTTCAAGGAATCCATCAAGCGTCCTCAGGTCAGTGCCAATGGCCAGAAAGTGGTCTTTGAGAAAGATTACCAGCTTTGGATTTACGACGTCGCCAGCAAAAAAGCTCAGCCCGTCCAACTGTCCATTTCTCGGAACTTTACGCTTCCCAAGGCTCAGGATTTCATCGTACAGGGCAATATCAATTTCTTCGATGTATCACCCGATGGTAAGAAAATGGCGTTCTCTTCTAGGGGACAACTGTTCGTTTCCGACGTGGAAGGCAAGTACATCAAGCAACTCAGCAGCAGTCCGACGGGCCGGGTACTGGAAGTAAAATGGCTTTCCGACAACCGGACGCTAGTATTCAACCAGACCGTTAATGGTTACCAGAATTTTTTCAGCATCCCCGCCGATGGTAACGGCTCGGCGAAAGCCCTGACGAAAGACCTTCGGAATAACCGGAATCTCTTCCTGAATAAGGACCGTACGAAGGCCGTGTACTTGAGCGGTCGCGACGAAGTTCGCTTACTGGATTTGAAGTCATTCGATTCGAAGACGCTCGTGAAAGATGAAATATGGGCTTTCCAGAACTCCTCACCCATGTTTTCTCCCAACGATGAGTACGTCGTATTCACGGCTCACCGTAATTTTGAGCAGGACATTTTCGTCCACAAACTCTCGGACGGGAAAACGTATAACCTGACCAACACGGGCGTTACGGAAGAAGCTCCGTACTGGTCGCCCGACGGCAAGTACATCTATTTTGCCAGCAATCGGTACAAACCTTCCTATCCCTTTGGTCTGGCCGACGCCCACGTCTACCGGATGCCGCTGAGCAAGCTGGAAGAGCCGTATCGTTCCGACAAATTCGCCGAGCTGTTCAAAAAAGAAGAAAAGAAAGACGAGAAAAAGGAAACCAAGACAGACTCGAGCAAAACCAGTACGAAAAAGACGGACGCCAAAAAGGATCAAAAAGAAGAGAAAAAGGACGAAAAGAAAAAAGAAGAACCCAAGAAGATTGATCCGATTGTGATTGACTTCGACGGTTTGATGGATCGCCTGGAGCAGATCAGTCCGAATTTCGGTACAGCGGTGGATCCCATCGTTGTTCAAAAAGACACCAAAACGTTCGTTCTTTTCCAGTCAGATCACGATCAGGGCCAACCCAGCTGGTGGAAAACGACGATTGAACCCTTTGTACCGAACAAAACGGAAAAAATCGAAGGTACCCGTGGAGCTTCCGATTTTCTTCAACTCGATGGGAAGTATTACGTCATCGTGGGCGGAAACATTCACAAGCTGAATCTGGATGCCAATAAAGTCGAGAAAATCGACATGAAACATACCTTCCGGAAGAATTTCGAGGAAGAATTCCGCCAGATGTTCGAAGAAACCTGGGCGAATGTGGAGGAGAACTTCTACAATGAAACCTTCCACGGAGCCGACTGGAAATCCCTCAAGCCGAAATACGAGGCCTTTGTTTCGCGGGCCAATAACCGTACGGATTTCCGTACGCTGATGAACGATATGCTCGGCGAGTTGAATTCTTCGCACACGGGTTTCAGTTCGTACGGTCCGGAAGAAAGTAACTTCTTCGCGACCCGTACGCTTACGCCCGGCGTGATCTTCGAGGATGAAAATCCGTACCGGGTGAAGGCTGTCGTCAAGAATTCACCGCTCGATAAAACTGGAAAAGACGTAAAACCCGGTGACGTACTCGTGAAGGTGAACGGACAGGAGGTTAACCCCAAGCAAAACCGCGATTTCTATTTCCAGCAACCTTCGCTGGATCAGGAAATGGAACTGACATTCGAACGAAACGGCAAAAACGTTGAAGTGAAAGTCCACCCTGAGTACTCAGGTGCACTGGTGAATCAGTTGTACGATGAATGGATCGATCAAAACCAGAAGTACGTGGATACCAAGAGCAAAAACCGGATCGGTTACGTACACATGAAAAACATGGGTATGGACGAATACCAGAAGTTTGTGATTGACATGACCCGCGACTGGAATCAGAAAGACGCTCTGATTGTGGATTTACGCTACAACACGGGCGGCAACGTTCACGATCTGGTGCTGAACTTCCTGAGTCAGCGTCCGTATCTGCAATGGCAATACCGGGGCGGTGCCCGCTCGCCGCAGCCGAACTTTAGCCCCTCGGGTAAGCCCATTGTGATGCTGATCAACGAACAATCCCTGAGCGATGCCGAGATGACTTCTGCCGGATTCAAGGCTCTGAAATTAGGTAAGCTGATTGGTACGGAAACCTACCGCTGGATCATTTTCACCTCGGGTAAAGGACTGGTGGATGGTTCGTTTTACCGTCTGCCTTCCTGGGGTTGTTATACCCTCGACGGCAAGAATCTCGAACGCGAGGGTGTCCAGCCGGACATCACCGTCAAACAAACCTTTATGGATCGTCTGGAAGGAAAAGAACCCCAGCTCGACCGAGCCATTGAGGAGATCTTGAAAGATTTGAAGTAAGCAGGTCACGAAAAGCCCCGGACGTCGATCCGGGGCTTTTTTTGAAGTTTGAAAGGCGTTAAAAACGCGTTTGAAGTTTGAGTATGGATTTAAGGTTTGATTAGGGTTTCGCCGAACGACTGTTTCTCTCTTACTTCAAAACCCCGTAGGGATGGTCCTTTTGTAATTAGGGGTTTCAACCCCTGGCCCATTACACCCGCCCCCGTACCTCCTTTAGCTTCATCGTCATCGACTCCGCCTCCTGCTCTACCCAGCTCCGGTATTCCGTAATGGCCTGCTGACGCTGTTCCTCCGTAAGCCAGCCGTTTTGTACCATTTGCTGGCCACGGGTCTCGGCTACGGTCGTCCAGAGGTTGAGTTTTGCGGTAAAGTCAGCTTGTCCCCGCTGATAGACTTCATTGGAATCCAGTACAAGGATTTCCTGAAAATCCAATTCGCTGAATAAGTCCGGCAGGTGATCCGCAATTTCGTTGTCCATACCCGCGTCCGCCCGCCAGTCCAGAAAAGCCTGATAGAAAACCTGCATACTCGCGGGTGGTGTCGGTGACCATTCGAGTTGTGCGTGGTTGTAATCAAGTATCGATACCCAGCCGCCCGGTTTCAGCAACGTTTTGAACTGACTCAAGGCCTCTTTCGGATTACTCAGCCATTGCAACACCCGAGCCGATACAATCAGGTCGAACGGTTGCTCGGGCTGGTAAGTAAATAAATTTTCTGTCAGTAATTCCAGATTCGTGATTTCCGCGAAATACGCTTTTCCCCGTTCAATCAAATGTTCGCTGGAATCAATGCCCACAACCGAACCTTCGGGTCCGACTGCATCGGCGATGCCCCTGGAAATGGTACCCGTTCCGCAGCCCACATCGAGTACCCGCATACCCGGTTGTAGAAGCGACAGCAGCGTAGGATAATCGCTGGACAGGGTTCGCTGGTCGAGTACGGCGGCAGTGCCTTCGGGCATCCGGGCACGGTCAATGGCTTCGGAATTCATATGAAAAAAGGTTAGTTACGCCGTCAAGGTAAACAAAACCTCCCAGTATTTTCCGATGCTACGTACGCTTACGTTCCTAGAGATGATCCATTCTTTTCTACTGATTTTTAGTGGAATGACTTCTTTGAAAGGTCATTTACAATCTTAGATAAGTAACCCATCCGAAGGCAGAGAATCGTTTTTCTGAAACTATTCTCCCTTTCTTTGCGGTTAGTCGCAACTCAAACGATTCTTCTATTCTATGCAATCATTACAAGGAAAGCTGGCACTCGTCACCGGTGCTGGAAAAGGAATTGGCCGGGCCATTGCTCTGGCTCTGGCGGCCGAAGGCGTTAACGTCGCTCTGCTGGCCCGTTCAAACGACAGCCTGAAAGAAGTTGCCGCCGCCGTGGAAGCACTGGGTACAAAAGCGTATCCGGTGTCAGCTGACGTAGCCGACCGTAACTCCGTCGAAACAGCCATCAATCAGATCCAAACGACGGCTGGCCCCATCGACATTCTCATCAACAATGCGGGTACGGCCAGCTTCGGTAGCTTTCTGGAACTGGAACCCGAAACCTGGGAAAACATCATTCAGGTCAATCTGATGGGCGTTTATTACGCCACCCGGGCCGTATTGCCCAGTATGATCGAAAACCAGTCCGGCGACATCATCAACATCGCTTCCACCGCTGGTCAACGCGGAGCCGCCCGTACCAGTGCCTACAGTGCTTCGAAATTTGCGGTACTGGGTCTGACGGAATCGTTGATGCAGGAGGTTCGTAAACACAACATCCGGGTCACGGCCCTGACGCCCAGTACCGTGGCTACGGATATGGCGGTGGCTCTGAACTTAACGGACGGGAACCCCGAGAAAGTCATGCAGGCCGAAGATCTGGCCGAACTGGTCATCGCTCATTTAAAGTTAAATCGTCGCGTATTTGTCAAAGAAGCGGGTTTGTGGTCTACGAACCCTTAAGCTCTTTTGACCATCCATCCTGATCCATACGTTCAGGATGGATGGTCAAACAAAAACTCTTGCACCCACTGCCAGGGTCCCTGGTGGTATTCCCAGAGTACGAGTCCCGTCGCCTTTATCTCAAAAGGTTCAAAACGCTGCTGCAATTCCTGTTGCAGGGCTTTGGCTTCGGCCGGACTTACCTTATTCTGAACCGTAATATGGGGCCACAATCGTTGCTGATCCTGCGGAATCAGCCATTGGGCCCATTCGTTCTGCAACTGCCGATGCAGGGCTTTCAATGGTTCGCTTTCGATCGCAAAGGCGACTCCCCGCCCAATCATTTTTACTTCCCGTACGCCTAGTTTCAGGGGTGGTCGTTGCGTCAGTTCCCGTAATGTATTTTCGATAATAGGTTCCTGAGGCGGTAACTGATGAAATAGCGTCAGGTGAGCTTTCAGAAAATTTCGGTCGGGTGGAAAGTATTTTTCCCGTAACGCATCGAAGTACTGCTGAGCCGGGGCTTCCAGCTTCAACGTTACTATCAGTGGAAATAATGATTCAGATTCGGTTTGCATACGTGTCAAAACTGGCATGGTTTCTTTTGTTAATACGCTGAACAAAAAGAATCAAACCAATGAAAAAAGGCGACGAAGTAAGCTGGAAGTGGGGAAATGGGAAGGCACATGGTACCATTGAATCCGTACACACCGAAACTATCGAACGAAAAATCAAAGGAGAAGCCATCACTCGCAAGGGTACGAAAGACAATCCGGCCCTGGTAATCAAGCAGGAAGACGGCGATAAAGTCTTGAAACTGGCTTCGGAAGTCGATAAAAAATAAAAGAAATTCCGGAGAAAAAGTTAGAAAAAATGGCCTTGGGTACTGTTGGAACGCGTTTTTTACCTTCGATTGAAACGAAACGTCTCACCATTAATCTTTGACCTTATGAAAAAGTTGACATTAACCCGCTGGTCCACGTACCTTGTTTTATTATCAATCACCATGAGTTTGACCAGCTGCGAAGCCATTAAAGGAATCTTTAAGGCAGGCGTTTGGAGCGGAATTATCATGGTCGTTTTAGGCATTGCCGTCGTAATCTGGGTCGTTTCCAAGCTCTTTGGTGGCGGAGGCCGCTAAACGTCACCACTCGTTCAATCCTATTGATCTCAAGAACAGTAAAAGGCGGTCCGGAATAGTCTGGACCGCCTTTTACTGTTCTTGAATTAATAGGTTTACTACAACTATAGTACGAAAGAGTAAATCCTTGAGCAGTGAAGGAAATATAACTTTGGGACAGTTGAATATCGATTAGAAAGACAGTTGGAGACTGCTGAGTTGATAGTACAAGTTGGGAAACCTGCACCAGTCGTACTCTCCCGAACGCCCTAACCCCGAAGGGGTTCAACGTGAATAGCCCCGTATGCAATACGAGGAACCCGTTATCTCCAATGCAAACTTGCACCAGTCGTACCCTCTTCAATTCGAACGCCCCAACTCCGAAGGGTTTTAACGTAAACAATTCCGTATGCAATGCGGGAAATCCTACAATTTCACCCGATACAAGCGATACGGATAATCCACCCGATTCTGTCCCTGGTTGAACTTAGGAGCCCGCTGGTACTGAGCCGCCGTTACGTACAAATAGCCATCCGGACCAATGGCAAAGCTATCGGGCCAGAGCAATCGTTCGTCCTGTACCAGCGTTTCGAACGTACGATTCTGGGCGTTGAATCGATACAGTGTTTTCTTTTCCGAATCCCCCATGTACACATTTCCAGCGTTGTCGGCGAACATTCCGTGGGAAATGCCCGCTTTCCCGACGGCTTCTACTTTCGACTCCAGTTCTGCTTTCGGTAATGAAGTATCAGCCAGAGCCGCTGTCGGGATGCGGTATAATTGAGTCTGGGTAATCGGTCGGTAATAAAAATATTCTCCCGCCAGAGCAATGCCATTCACGTTACTACTGAACGGTTTCCCCGACTGATCCTTTACCTCGATTCCATCAATCGTAAGCTTATACGCGGGATCAGCCGTAGTAGAAGGATGTTTTTCAAGTACTGTCCGGCTTTTGCCCGTTTTTAAATCCAGCACGACCACGGCGGCCCGTCCGGGATCCGATAAGAACGCCAGTTGGCGTTTGGTATCCACGTTCACATCATTTAGTCCCGTTTTCTCCCGGGGCAGGTCTTCAAAACGATAAATACGTTCGACAGCATTCGTTTTCAGGTTAATTTTCAACAATTTAATTCCCTCGGGAATGGATTTTCCGAAACTCGGATTGGCCGGATCCAAAGCCCAGAGGGTATTATCAGCATCCACATACAGGGCCTGCAAACTCACAAAATGATCCTGGGGATGTAAGGAATCTTCCTGATTCCAGGCCTGATTCGGGTACGGCACCTGAGTCCTATCCGACTTGATTTCAATCAGGGCGTTTTTATAATCCCTGGACCACTTCGGAAACGTAACGAAGGTGCGTCCCTCCTGCGAAATGGCTAATCCTACGGGTTGATATTTCCCAAACTGAGCCGCTTCTTCCAGCGTACGCTTCGGAGATTGGGCAATGGCGAGCGTTGTTACCAGAACAAAGGCCAGGGTGTACACGTGTTTTTTCATACATTTCCGTACTTTTTTGCAAGCTTACGGCAAGTCCATTCGCAAAAAGAATGTTCCCGGTAATCCATTTTCTGCATGGCAACCATCGATCCCATCGAGTACTACACCGACATTCGTACGCTTGAGCATTTGGCGGGAGCCTACATTCCCGTACCGGCAGCGATCGTCCAACAAATCGGCACGTTCAAGATTCGTCTTTTTTGTACGGTCAACGGCACGCTTACCTGGCCCTGCGGGCTGGTCGCTCACGGACAGGGCGATGCTTACCTTACCATTAATCAGGAACGACTCAAGAAACTAAAGTTAAAATCGGGCAGCGAAGTACACGTGCAACTCAGGCCGGATGAAAGCGAATTCGGACTGGAAATGCCGGAGGAATTACAGGAAGTACTGCGTCTTGATGACGAAGGCCAACGACGTTTTCAGGCACTCATTCCGGGGAAACAACGCTTTTTGATCCGAACGGTACTCGCGGTAAAACATACGCAGTTACGCGTGGACCGATCGCTGCAATTGATTACCCGTTTGAAGCAGGCTCCCGAAGGTAAGGAAACGTTTGCCCAATTATCGCTCCGCTAAAACCAGCGGCTCCTTTGAACGATTTTTTAGCGTTTTACCATCCGAACTATTCATTGTATTATGGCAGAACTGCGTGAAGTCTGGCTCCGTGGCCCCCTACCCGACCTACCTGATTTGTTACAACCCGTGGCCCATGCCCTGCTGCAGGCCCGGGAAGAAATTCAGGCTCTGACGGCTCAATTTCCGAACGTACGACTGTGGGAACGACCCTCGGGCGTCGCCTCTCCGGGTTTTCACCTCCAGCATCTGACAGGCGTACTGGATCGATTGTATACCTACGCCCGGAGCGAAGCCCTGACGGAAGCACAGCTCGCGTACCTGGCGACGGAAAGTTTGCCGAATGAACAAAGCGTTACGGCCTTAGTCGAGCAATTCAATCAACAGGTAGATCAAGCTCTGCAACAGCTCCGCCATACGGACGTGCAAACGCTCACCGAAACGCGGGGTGTGGGTCGGGCTCAACTTCCTTCCACCGTACTGGGTTTATACGTACATTCGGCAGAACACACCATGCGGCATTTAGGGCAGTTGCTGGTAACGGTTCGAATGCTGGAAAGTTGAAGCAATAATTTACTCGTTCCCACCAGCTAAGTCATTCCCGAAAGGGGCCATTTTTCAAACTTGAAAGCGTATTCAAACCCTCTTAAACCTTCGGCCTTTTCAAACGTCATTCAAACTATACACCACTTAAACCTCTTCAAACCCTACCCATCCCATGAAAGCAGTAGTAGTCACCCAAGCCGGTAATCCGGATGTATTGCAGGTACAGGACCGTTCGGTACCGCAACCCAATGAAACCCAGGTACTCATTAAAGTAGAAGCGGCGGGAATTAACCGGGCCGATCTGATGATGCGGCAGGGAAAATACAGCGGCGAGACGCCCCCCGTACTGGGTCTGGAAATAGCAGGCACAATTGAATCCTGTGGCCCCACGGTCAAACAATGGAAAAAAGGGCAACGCGTCTGTGCCCTCATTGCGAATGGTGGTTACGCCGAGTACGCTCTGGCCGACGCCCGGCATTGCCTCCCCCTACCGGCTGACTTGCCCATGACCGAAGCAGCGGGGTTGCCCGAAACGGTGTTTACGGTCTGGAGTAATGTGTTTCAACGAACGAAAATACTACCCGGCGAAATCCTGCTCGTACAGGGCGGCACCAGCGGCATTGGCCTGACGGCGATTCAAATGGCTAAAGCCTTTGGCGTACGCGTGTATGCCACGGCGGGTACCGACGAAAAGTGTGCTTTTGCCTGTAAATGGGGAGCCGATCGCTGTGCCAACTACCGTACGCAGGATTTTGAGGCCGAGTTTTCGGATACGGGTGTAGACGTTGTGCTTGATTATGTGGGCGGCGATTACACGGCTAAACACCTGCGTCTGCTCCGGCCCGAAGGTCGCCTGTGCTGGCTGGCTGGACTCGATGGCGTGAAAACGGAAATTAACATCATGGATGTGATGTCGAAGCGATTACAGCTAACGGGTAGTATGCTTTCGCCCCGTACCGCTGATTTTAAAGCTCAGCTTGCGGCCGACATTGAAGCCAAAGTGTGGCCCCTGGTACAACAGGGCAAAATACGTACGGAGGTGTACCGGACTTTCCCACTGGAGGAAGCGGCCGAAGCTCACCGATTGATGGAAAAAGGCGAACACATCGGAAAGATTATTTTGACGGTATAATGGATACTTTAGGTATACGCAAATGGCTATACGTTCAACTATATTTGTAGCTGTTTTTGACGTAAACATTCCTCTACTCATCCATGAATCGCCGGAAATTTGTTACTTCCTCCGTACTTGCGGCCACGGCTGCTACCTTACCCGCTCAGGCTGCTAGCCAGGCTGAAGCGGCTTTTTTTGAACTTCGTGTGTATGAATTGAAAGGAGGAAATGCTCTGGACGAGTACCTGAAAACGGCGTTGATTCCCGCTTTGAATCGGCAGGGCGTAAAAACCGTAGGTGTATTTCGGGAGATGGGAAAATCGGAACCTCCAATGGTATATGTCCTGATTCCCTACGCATCGATGAATGCCTACGCAGAATCGGCCAGTCGATTGACCAAGGATTCGGATTTCCAGAAAGCCAGCGAAAACTACCGGAATCTCATGCCCGAACGAGCCTCGTACGCCCGGTACAAATCGTCGCTGATGCAGGGATTTTCGGGTTTTCCGCAGGTTGTAGCTCCGGATACCAAACAAAGCCGAATCTTTGAACTGCGTACCTACGAAGGCTTCAGTGAAGACGCCGTTCGCCGGAAAATTGCCATGTTCAATGATGCGGAAATCAAGGTATTCAACAACGTGGGCCTGACGCCCGTTTTCTTCGGTGAAGTCAAAATCGGCGATTCTCTTCCCTGTCTGACGTACATGCTGACGTTCAAAAACATGGAAGAACGCGATGCCAACTGGAAAAAATTCGGCAGCGACCCCGACTGGAAACGCATTTCCGGACTCCCCGAATACGCGAATACCGTTTCCCGAATTCAGCGGGTATTTCTGGAACCTACGGGCTACTCCCAGGTTTAAATCGACAAAAAAGCGTCCGGGGCAAAACCCCGGACGCTTCTTCATTCAACCCCGCAAGGAGTAGTATTCATTCAGATACCCACTTTTCGACGTTGAGCTTTTGAGGACTGAAAAGCGAGCAGCTCCCCGCCATAAACCTCATACCTTTCTCAAACTTTAAACCTTAAACTTCATACCCCACTCAAACTCACCCCCACCTACAACTGCTTTTTCTTCTTTTTCTTGACTTTCGAAAGTCGTTCTTCCTCTTCCTGAATCAGGCTCCGCCAATCGGTATTTTTTTCACTATCGGCTCCCAGATCAATCGTGGCTTCGTAGTCTAACTGATCAATGTTCAGGACCTTGATGGGCTTGGTCAAATAGGCTTCGATTTCTTTCAGTATGGGCTTTTCCTCCGTACTGCAAAACGATACGGCGTGCCCCCGTTGCGTACCCCGGCCCGTACGGCCTACGCGGTGTACGTAGTTTTCGGCCTGTTCCGGAAGGTCGTAATTGACGACGTAGTCTACGTTGGCAATATCAATGCCCCGGGCACTGACGTCGGTCGCAATCAGTACTTTTGTTTCACCTTTTCTGAAATCATTGAGTACCGACAAGCGATCCGTTTGTTCCTTTCCTCCGTGAATGGTCTGACTGGCAATGTTCATCCGTTCAAGGGCTTTGCTGACGCGTTCGGCCCGAACTTTGGTCCGGACAAAAACCAGTAGTTTACTTTCGGGATGTTCGTTAATAAGCCGTTCCAGGAAGAAACGTTTATCGTCCATTTCCACGAAAGCCACGGCATGATCGATGTTCTTAGAAACGGGATCTTTCGGCGAAATCTGAATCCGGATGGGATTCGTAACCAGCGAATACGCCAGTTTTTTGATCGTTTCGTTGATCGTGGCCGAGAAAAACAGGGTTTGTCGCTTTTTGGGCAGGTACTTGATCAGGTCCTGAATATCCTTGATGAAGCCCAGGTCCAGCATATGATCCGCTTCATCAAGAATCAGGATTTCTACGCTATTCATATGAATGTACCCCTGGCTCGTCAAATCAAACATCCGTCCCGGTGTCGTTACCAGAATATCAATGCCTTCTTCCAGTTTGGCAATCTGCGGTCCCTGCTCTACGCCACCAAAGGTACAGAACGACTTTACTTTGGAGTGGTGACCGATTTGCTGGAAAACCTCCGTAATCTGGATGGCCAGCTCGCGGGTAGGTACCATCACGATACACTTGATGCCAGTACTGCGTTTGGTCTGTTTTCGGTTGTGAATCATGCTCAGCACCGGAATGGCGAAAGCCGCCGTTTTTCCGGTACCAGTCTGGGCAATCGCTAGTACGTCCTCACCCTTTAGAATGGGAGGAATGGATTTAAACTGGATGTCTGTCGGCCGCTTGAAGCCGAGTTTGACCAGACTTTTCTTTATTTCCGGAGCGATGGAATATTCTTCAAATTTCATAGGCCATGTGTTTTACCGGAATGTCTAATCGAGACTTTCCAGGTACAATTCTTCTACTTTCTTACGAGCCCAGGGCGTTTTCCGTAAAAACGTCAGGCTCGATTTAATACTGGGATCATGGGTAAAACACCTGATCCGAATCCGTAAGCCCAGTTGATCCCAGCCGTAATAATCGACCAAATGAAATAAAATCATTTGCAGGGTTTTGCCTTCGAGTGGATCTTTCATACTAGTTTATTCCTGTGTATTAAGTTTGCCCGCATTGCATACGGGTCTATTTATATTGAACCCCTTCGGGGTTGACAAGCCTAGTTATACAATGAGCAAACCATTTTCACGCAATTTACCGCCGATGTCCGACGATAAAAAGGCCTGAAAACTGCCCAAGCCTTCTGCTTCGTAGGACTGTTTTAGTTTTTCGAACGACGCCGGTTCGGTTACCTGAATGGTCGGTAACGTATCCGTTAGCCATTGACCCGTAGCCGCATCCGTTACGAAGCCCCACTCCTGTTTTCGATCGTAGAAGGTCAATTCGGCCAGATCGACCCGGTGTTTCCCGCGTTTTTCCTCAAAAAAAGCCAGCGAAGGCTCCTTTCCCAACCAGACGGTCAGGGCATTGGGACGAATGTCTTCTTCCTGATCTTCCACGCTTCGCTGAATATAATTCGGCGGAATCGTCGTTTTCGGTACCCGAAAATCGAACCATTCCTGCAAAGGAAACTCAAAACAAACGCCGTGCATGTAGTTAAAGAGCGATTTCCTTAACCCCTCAGCGAAGCGGTCGTGGTTGGCTCCCAGCGGGTCGGCGTGATCCAGGTCGTTGTCGGCAAAATCGCCCGCAATGGGGCCAATCCGCTGTACGTCGAATGCTTCCGGCTGTAAACCTACGGGCGAGTGGGCCGTCATGGCAAAGCGATGCCAGAATCCTGACTGTACAATACCCAGCTCAAACAATTGCCGTACCATTTCCAGCGAATCAATCGTTTCCTGGGCCGTTTGCGTCGGAAATCCGTACATCAGGTAGGCGTGTACCATGATGCCCGCCCGCGTAAAGCCATCGGCCACGCGAGCCACCTGAGCCACGGTTACGCCCTTTTTCATCCGGTCAAGCAGCCGATCCGAAGCCACTTCCAGTCCCCCCGATACGGCAATGCAGCCCGAGGCTTTGAGTAACCTACACAAATCGGGCGTAAAACTCTTCTCGAAGCGAATGTTCGTCCACCACACTACCGTTAGTTTTCGGCGAATGATTTCCAGAGCCAGCTCCCGCATCAGGGCGGGCGGAGCGGCCTCGTCCACGAAATGGAAGCCATTCTGCCCCGTCTGTTCGATAATCTCTTCGATTCGATCACAAAGCAGTGAGGCCGTCATGGGTTCGTACCGTTTGATGTAATCGAGCGTCACATCACAGAAGGAGCACTTGCCCCAGTAACAGCCGTGGGCCAGGGTCAGCTTGTTCCAGCGACCATCGCTCCAGAGGCGGTGCATGGGATTCACGACTTCAATCACTGACAAATAATCCGCTAGTGGCAACTCGCGGTAATCGGGCGTTCCGGTATCCCGCTGGGCCACGTCGCGTTCTTTGGTCCCATTCAGGTAATGAACCGCTCCATCAATTCGCGTGAAGACCCGCTTGAGATTCGCTGCTGTCCGGGTGCCCGATAGATACTCCAGCAAATGCAGCAAGGGGGCTTCCCCATCGTCGAGGCATACGTAATCCAGGTAATCAAACACCCGGGTTTCCTTCAGCGAGCGGAGTTCGGTATTGGCATAACCGCCACCCATGACTACGGCAATCTCGGGATGATGGGTTTTCAGGTATTTTCCGCACTTCAACGCTCCGTACAGATTCCCCGGAAATGGTACCGTCAGGCAGACGACGGTGGGCTGCCAGTGCCGGATTTTTTCTTCCAGCAAATCGGTCAGTATCGTTGAAATCAACGTGTCCGGAGCCTGGAGCGTGGTGTGTAGTTCGTCAAAATGCGTGGCCGAGCGGCCCAGTCGTTCAGCGTATCGGCTGAAGCCGAAATGCGGATCGACGGCTTCGGTAATCAAATCCCCCAGATCTTCGAGGTACAATGTCGCCAA
Source organism: Siphonobacter sp. BAB-5405 (assembly GCF_002872335.1). Taxonomy (GTDB): domain Bacteria; phylum Bacteroidota; class Bacteroidia; order Cytophagales; family Spirosomataceae; genus Siphonobacter. Next base: position 319,277 of record NZ_NJAG01000002.1, read on the forward strand.
ATGGCGGGCTTTATCGTGCGTACCCATCGTTCCGAAGGCCCAGTCCAGATCATCCAGCTGAGCAAACCGCGACGCTTCGGGCAGGTAAGTCCGGTCACTGATGGCGTGAGCCAGCGTCGGATTTTTGTTCTGCAGGAAACGAATCACCGGACCGATGGTCTGAATGTATTCATCCCGCAGGGAATAAATGCGGTAACTATTATCAGAAAGCTCGATGCTGTCGTTGGCGACCAGTGCATCGAACATCGTTTGCAATCCTTTTCGGGAAAATAACTGCAGAATCACCTCAATGCCCAGATCGGCCTGATGCGATTCGTAGCCCTTGGTATTCAGAAAACCTTTCAGGTACGCCGTGGCTGGGTACGGGGTATTTAACTGCGTGAAAGGGGGGGTGATGAAGAGAATTTTTGGTGTCAAATCTATGCTGCGTTGCCGCTACAAAGGTACGCCATCTGACTGAGCAATAAGCAAGAAAATGATGGGTTCATTCCAATCCCATTCAATTAATATGGTACGAAGGGGCAAAAAGTCGTATTCATTTTCTAACAACAGGCCTACCAATAAAGGCTAGCTTCAGACAAGGCATGTTTACGTTAGACCTCAAAGACATAGCCATTCTTTTACCACCTGTCCTCTATACCTCCTGTTTCATCTGAAAAAACAGAAAAAGGCGAATGAAAAACTATCTTTACTCGTCTATACGCCTACGGCCTCGTATGTTCGCCGTATGTACATACACCCATTGAACCTTCCGATTCTATGCTTTCTCTATTCCGTCTGCTCGGTTGTGTAGGGCTGCTGAGTATCGCCTCTAGTGTTTCCTACGCCCAATCGTTTTCACTCGAAGCCGTTAAATCCTATCCTTTCCCTGCGGACCTAACGGCGGCCGCCAAAGGTTCCCGTATTGCCTGGACGATCAACGAACAGGGCAAACGCAACATTTACGTAGCCGAAGGTCCGTCGTATACACCCCGCAAAGTCACCCCGTATACTAAAGATGATGGGCAGGAGCTAACCAGTGTTACGCTTTCGGCGGATGGCCAATGGGTCGTGTATGTACGCGGCGGCGAGCATGGGGCAAATTGGGACGAACATCTGGGCGTAAACGTCGATGGTTTGCCCTTTGCCCCCAAAGTAGAAATCTGGGCCGTTCCGTTTAAGGGCGGCGAACCTAAGCGACTCAGTGATGGCGATTATCCGGTGCTGTCGCCGAATGGTAAAACCGTTGCTTTCCTGAAAGGCGGGCAGCCCTGGTCGGTACCCGTGAACGGTAGTGAACCCGCAAAAATGCTTTTCTCGACGCGAGGTACTACGCATTCGCTGGAATGGTCCCCCGACGGTAGCCAGCTGGTTTTTGTTTCCAATCGTGGGGATCACTCACTCATTGGAATCTATACCAACGCTCAGACGCCGCTCCGGTGGCTGGCCCCTTCCTTCACTCACGACCGTAGCCCCCGGTGGTCGCCGAATGGAAACAATCTGGTCTTTGTGCGTACGCCCGGTACGGGTGGAGTACCAGATTCCGTACTGGTTCGCAAGCACCGCCCCTGGTCCATCTGGCGGGTTAATGTGGCTTCCGGCAAGGCCACGCAACTCTGGCAGGCTCCCCGGACTTTGGCGGGCTCCGTACCGGCTACCAACGGCGGTTTTAACCTCCACTGGGCCGCTCAGAATCGTATTGTTTTTCTGTCGTATCAGGATGGCTGGCCGCATTTGTATTCGATGCCTTCCACGGGCGGCACGCCCCTGCTGCTTACGCCGGGGGCGTTCACAACGGAGCATATTCGCCTGAGTCCAGATCGTCAGTGGCTTACGTTTAGTGTGAATGTAGGTTCTGATCCGCAGGATTTGGATCGTCGGCACGTGGCCCGGGTACCCGTGGACAAAGCCGAAATGCAAGTTCTGACGCCCGGTAACGGACTAGAGTGGACTCCGGTCGTTACCGGGGATGGTACGTCGCTGGCTCTTATCAGTGCTACGGCCCAACGACCTCCCCTGCCCGCCGTGATGCCCTTTGGCAAAGGTACGCCTACGCTGTTGGGCGAATCCCTGATTCCGGCAAACTTCCCGCAACGGTCGCTGGTCACGCCCAAACAAGTCATTTATAAGACGCCCGATGGTTTCACCGTACACGCCCAGCTTTTTGAGCCGACGGGTGGCCCCGCCCAGAAGCCCGCGATTATTTACGTGCACGGCGGACCCATGCGACAAATGTTACTCGGTTGGAATTATTCGGATTATTACGCCAATGCCTACGCCACGAATCAGTACCTCGCCAGCTTGGGTTTTGCGGTTCTTTCGGTTAATTATCGCTTGGGTATTGGGTACGGTTTTGAATTTCACCAGCCCGCCGGAGCTAACACGAGCGGAGCGGCGGAGTACATCGACATCAAAGCGGCGGGCGACTGGCTGGCCAAACAGTCCTTTGTGGATAAAAGCCGGATTGGTATTTATGGCGGTTCGTACGGCGGTTACCTGACGGCCATGGCCCTGGCCAAGGATTCGAAGCTGTTTGCGGCGGGCGTCGATATTCATGGGGTGCACGACTGGACGACGGATCGCACTATGTCCGTCACGGCTCCCGACCGATACGAGCGAGCCCCCGACGCTGATTTAGTAGGAAAAATAGCCTGGGAGTCTTCACCGACGGCCTACATCAACACCTGGACCTCCCCCGTACTCATTATTCACGGCGATGATGACCGTAACGTCCGCTTCAATCAGAGTACGGATCTGGTTCGTCGCCTCGAAGCCAAAGGCGTTGATCTGGAAACGCTCATCATTGTCAATGATACGCACCACTGGATGAAACATGCGAATGCACTCAAAGTGGGCAATGCGACGGCGGCGTACTTCCGGAAGAAGCTGTTGGAGAAAGCTAAAGCGGGGGCTGGTGAATAGGGATATATTCTATGCAATAACAGTTCTGTTTTTAGTCCCGCTGATACGGCTCGCCTTTCAGTTCATTGCATTTCATTAACTAGCTTATAGAATCACTATTTCTTCCTTTAAAGACAGCTGTTCATTTAGTCCCTATACATTCCATGTCGGCACGCCCACCGCTCATTTCCTCTTGCTCAAGGCCACGGCCTTGCAGAGGAAATAGGCGGCTTGAGCCCCAGAATGGAATTCCGCCATGGAATGGAATAAGACGGGGCCTGGATTTATGCCGTCGACGGTACCGACTCGCTAAAAACTAGTAACCCCTCTAGTTTGCCAATTGATACTGCTTCGGCGTAACTCCGTAGACCTGTTTGAAGGACTGGATAAAGCTCGACAGATTTTCGTACCCAATCTCGTAATACACTTCACTGACTTTATAATCGCCCTGTTTCAGCAGTTGAGCGGCCTTTTGCATTCGTTTCTCCAGGAACCACTTATTGGGCGAAGTACCATAAATTTTAGCAAACCGTCGCTTGAAGGTAGACAGACTCGTATGACACAAAAAAGCGAGTTCTTCTACGGTCACTGGCTGATTCAGGTTGGCCGTTACCGCCTGCCGGATCAGCCTTTCGTCGTCGGCCTGCTGACTGAGGATACGCAATTTCTGTAACTGTCCGGGGTAGTTTTCACCAAGGTACAGCAACAACTCTTCCAGTTTTACCAGCCGTCTGTTTAGAGAAATAGACTGGCCCCCGGCCAGCATAAACTCCAGCGATTCAATGAAATGCTGGAGGAAGGCATCTTTCTCAAAAAGCAAAACGGGCTCCTGATGCCGTTCGCTGATTTTCGTGGCAGGCATGTCGGGATGCCGACTGAAAAAATCAATGAGTACGTTCGTATCGAAGAAAATGAGCATGCTCCGGTAACTGCCCCCCGGAGCGACGGTTTTTTCGCTCATCAAACAATTTCCCGCCGAAAGCAGAAGAAACTGTCCGGGATGGATCTTCACCGTTGCCCCCGGGTAATACACCGTTTTTTCGCCTTCCAGCAAGAAACTGAACAGATGCTGATGGAGGGTAATCCGATTCCTGCTCCCGTCGATCTGGGACTCATAACTAAAGATCGAAACGGGCTCTAAGTCGGTTTCCGTAGATTCCTGCTCGTTTTGTATACGGGTGGTTTTCATGGCTTCGTAAGGATACGCCCTAAAACCCAATCCGTTCCCTCAAGAATTGGATCAGGTTTCAGTCGTTTAATGCTTTCTTTAATGCCTTCCGTTCCTGATTCCAGGTTAAATCTGTAGAAGATGGTCTTTACACTTCGTTCAAGATACCACCTTGTTCCCGATTTTCCTGACGACGAAACCAGTACATGGCCTGGTAACCGAGTGCCTTGCGAATGATGCTCATTTGCCCGATGTGAAAGGCTTCGTGTAGTACCATCGAAGTAAACAGGTCTTCAACGGTGGTACCTCCCGTGGGTCCCTGCAAGGGAATTTCCGTTTGTAACACCCGATCGTCTGCGGCTTCGAGGGTCTCGATAAAGCGGTCAGAATACCGGATCCAGTCCTGTAACAGCTCCGTCAAGCCTGGGTATTTTTTGCTTCGGTCAAAGGGTATGAACTGGGGCGGCGGCAGGTTTGGATCGACAAAGAGGTCCAGATACGGATAACTTTCTACGGACTGCCCCAAACGAACGGTATTTCTGGCCCGCATGATCAGTAGATGACCCGCAATCCATTCCAGACTATTCGTATGCTCACTGATTACCTGGCTACCCTCTTCTTCCCTGATACCTTCTAGTGCGGAAACATACCAGTCGGTCAGCAGCCGGAACTGCCTTAGCATCTGCTCTCGTGTGTTCATTGGCGTAATGTGTTAGAAAACCCAGTTAATTAGTGTTTTTGTCCATAGGCTACCAGGGAAGCTTTCGCCAGCGTTGCAAAGTGCAGGTTAAATCCGACTAGGGCCGGGGTAGCGTTCTGATCCAGTTCCAGCGTTTTGCTTAAAGCATGAACGGTGATCAGATACCGATGGGCGGGTCCTTCTGGTGGGGCGGCCCCTACATAACCCGGCGTACCCAGGTCGGTATTGCTTTGCAGAGCCCCTTTCGGTAATTGATTGTTCGTCGGGTCTCCGGCTCCCGAGGGGAGTTCCCATACTTCCGCTGGGATATTGAAAACCACCCAATGCCAGAGTCCACTTCCCGTTGGGGCGTCTATGTCGTACATCGTTACGGCAAAGGCTTTCGTTTCGCTGGGGGCATTTTCCCAGTAAAGCTGGGGTGACTGATTGGCTCCCGAAAAGCCCATCCCATTGAAGTACTGTGAGTTAGTTAGCTGTCCGCCCAGCTCTGTACTTTTCAAGGTGAATGTTGCGGATGACGTCCCGATAGTAGTCATTGATTCTAAGCTCATTGCCTGCTTTGTTTTATGTGCTTTGGTTCTACAAAGGTAGACGTGCCGTAAGGCAGTGGAACATAGGATAACGTTCAAAAAGTGTGGCTAAACGTTCAATTTTACCCGCAACTACTGATGACCTGCGTAGGAAACTAGCTGCTCCCCTAACCTGCTACTTATCCCTACGCTCACCAGTCTCATTTTGGCTACGCATCTCCGGAATTAGGCTACGTCCGCCTTCTCCTTAGTCCGGACCTTTGTCAGGTAGTTTTAAAGCATTCACGGCTGGTCGAAGCCATTTACCGCTTCTCCACGGTGAACATACCATAACCTGATTTTCTCACTTTATTTCAATGAACATGAAAAAAGCATTCATTACCGGTGCCAATAAAAGTATTGGCCTGGAAACAGCACGTCAGCTACTGAAACGGGGTTACTTTGTGTATCTGGGCAGTCGCGATCTAGAAAACGGACGGAAAGCTCTGGAACAACTAAAAGCCGAAGGGCTGGATCAGGCGGAGGTTATTCTACTGGATGTGAGCGATTCGCAATCCGTAGCAGCGGCCCGCACGACGATTGGCCTTACAACGGACGCATTGGATGTACTGATCAACAACGCGGGTATTAACGGAGGGATGCCTCAATCGGCCCTGACCTTATCCCTGGATCGCATGCAGGAGGCCTTCAATGTCAATGTGTACGGGGTGGTTCGGGTGACGCAGGCTTTTATTGATCTGCTGAAAAAGGCCGAACAGCCCCGCATTGTGAATGTATCGTCCAGTGGCTGCTCGCTGACGTTAAGTAGTGACCCTAACTGGCGATTTTATCACCACAAAGCGGCGATCTATCAACCCTCGAAAGCGGCTTTGAATATGTACACGATTGATCTGGCTTACGAACTGCGGGACACGCCCTTCAAGGTGAATGCCGTTGACCCGGGATTCACGGCCACCGATTTTAATAATCACCGGGGCGATGACAGTACTGAAAACGCGGGACAACGGATTGTCAAGTATGCCCTCATCGGAGCGGACGGCCCTACGGGTCGGTTTATCAGTGAGTATCATAATCCGGAGACGGGGGAGATTCCCTGGTAAAGAAGGTTTATTTTAAGTTGTGTTTTCGCCCCGTAGAGGTAGCTGGTCTTTTAGTCCGTATGCATTCCATGCCGGGCATCGCATGCGGGGCATCCCATGCCGGCACGCCCACCGCTGACTTCCTCTTGCTCAGTGCCACCGCATTGCCGAGGAAGTAGGCGGCTTGAGCCCCAGAATGGAATTCCGACATGGAATGTGATAGGACGGGAATCGGGTTTATGTCGTCGACTACACTAACTCGCCAATAATTAATTGTTAGTTAATCGTCCGAACATGAAATTCTCCCGAAAGGACCGGTGCTACTAGTTAACAATGCCCGTGAGACGAAAAACGGAACTATTTAAACCCAACGTTTATCTTGTACAATGAACCACCCTACTCCAATCAAACTCGAATCCATTGCGGAGGTGCACCGGTACTTAGGTTTGCCCAAGCCCCTGCATCCGCTGATTAGTTTACTGGACAATACGAATCAGCAGTTTGATACGAATAAACTTCCCCAGTATGACGTGCTGAGCTTTTATAAGATCACGTTCATCACGCAGTGCAGCGGAAAAGTCAGGTACGGTCAGGGTTATTATGATTTTGACGAAGGAAGTATGCTGTTTGCGGCTCCCAATCAACTCATGGGGCGGGATCGGGAACCGACCGATCACGCGGGGTACGCCCTGCTCATTCACCCGGACTTCCTACAGGGTTTTCCCCTTGCTTCAAAGATCCGGCAGTATGGCTTTTTCTCCTATTCCCTTACGGAAGCCCTACACCTTTCCGACCAGGAAAAAACGACGATTCTCTCCGTCTTTAAACATATGGAAGAGGAGCTAAACAGTCGGATCGATGACTTGAGCCAGGAAGTGATCATTGCTCAAATCGAGCTTCTGCTCACGTACGCTGATCGGTTTTACAGGCGTCAGTTTATCACGCGTAAACCCATCAGCCACGAGTTGCTTCCCAAACTAGAAGAGCTGCTGAATTGCTATTTTTACGACGGAACGGCCTTACGTTCGGGCATTCCTACCGTTCAGTATCTGGCTGAGCAGTTGCACTACTCGCCTACTTATTTGAGTGATCTGCTTCGTTCGCTGACCGGACAAAATGCCCAACAGCATATTCACGGCAAACTCATTGAAATAGCCAAAGAAAAACTGTCAGCGAGTACGTTGTCGATCAGCGAAGTAGCATATGAATTAGGTTTCGAGCATCCACAATCCTTTAGCAAATTATTCAAGATTAAAACAAACGTTTCCCCGTTGGAATTCAAACGGTTATTCGCCCGTGAAATACCTCCGGAACGTTCCGCTGGTTAGCTTAGGGATTGTTAGGAAGTTGACGCTTGTACGGACCAGCATTACGCTGATTTTCAATTCACTTTTCTACCACCAGCTTCAATTAAAACTTGCTCTGAATTCCAGTGGCGACAGATTAGTTTTTGATTTAAACAGCTTGCTGAACGACTGCGGGTGTTCAAATCCCAGTTGATAGGCGATCTCTCCTACCGTCAGGTTACTGAGGGTGAGTATTTCCTTCGCTTTTTCAATCAGCTTCAAATGAATATGTTGCTGGGTATTATGACCCGTTAGCGTACGCAACATATCGCCGAGGTAGCGGGGTGATACATTCAGTTGCTCCGCCAGAAAATGAACGGTCGGCAAGCCCTGTAATAAAGCCGTTTTATCGTTGAAATACTGGTGCAAAATCCGGTCTAACTGTTCCAGCAGGGCGTTGTTGAGGGGCTTCCGGGTAATAAACTGGCGTTTGTGAAATCGCTGACTATAGTTCAGCAGCAATTCCAGTAGGGAGATCAGTACATCCTGACTGACATCGTCAATGGACGTTTCCAGTTCGTCACTAATATTCCGGGCAATGGATGTGATGATGGTTTTTTCCTTATCAGAGAGGTGGAGCGACTCGTTGACCGCGTACGAGAAAAACCCGTAGTTTTTGATTCTGGTATCCAGCGGATAGTTCCGTAAAAAATCGGGATGAATCAGCAGCGTAAAGCCCATCGTCGCCACGGACGTTTCAACGGCGGACAGGGGCTGCCCCGGTGCAGTAAAAAACAGTCCTCCTTCGTCGAAGTCGTAAGTAGTCTGACCATATCTCATCGAACACCCCGCCGACGCATTGAAGGTAATATGGTAGAAGTCCATCAAAAACGTGGGTGTCAGCATTGCCGCAGTCAGCTGGACTTTGCTATACTCCAGCAAACTGATCAGCGGGTGACTGGGCTGCGGCAAACCAAACGTCCGGTGTAAGTCGGAGATGGAATGGAAGACGCGTGGTTTAGGCTTAAGTTCCCCTTTCATGGTTTGATAACTAGAGGTCGATACTTCGGTGTAACCCGAAATACCGACCCAGTAATTCCTGAATCCAATTAAATTTTAGTAATCATTTGCCTGATTCCTTCCCGGAAGGCCTCGTCCCCCACAGCCAGCCGCTGGGCATACAAGGCTTTGGCGTCTTCGCCGCACACGTACCGCAACGTATTCGTTCCATCAGTAGCGGCTTCGTAGACCACTTCCGCGATCTGCTCGGCCGTAGAACCGTTGGGACTAGACGTGATGGCCGTCATAAACTTGTGCAACAGCGTATCGTAATCCGGATGCGAGGCCATCACGGATCGGTTCTGGATTTCGGTGGCTACCATACCGGGTTCAATGGTTTTAATACCGATTCCCAAGGCGTTTAATTCAAACGACAGGCTTTCGCTCCAGCCTTCCAGGGCCCATTTGCTGGCGTCGTACATGGAACTTACCGGAAAGCCCATCAAACCAGCCGACGAGCCAGTCGTAATGAACAGGCCGCTTTTTCGTTCCCGGAAATACGGAATGAACGCCTGCGTCACCCGAACTACGCCCAGAAAATTAGTATCCATCTGCCGAACCAGCTCCTCATCGGGGATGGCCTCCAAGGCTCCCAGCAAGGCGTATCCGGCATTGTTGAACACGACGTCAATGTCGCCCAGTGCCAGGGCCTGCTGGGTCGTTGCTTTGATCTGTTCGGGATTGGTTACGTCCAGCGGCAGCAGCGTCACCTGATCGAGTTGCGTTAGCTCCTGCTCCAGTTCCGGCTTACGCATGGTCGCAATGACCTTCCAGCCTTTACTCGCGAATAATTTTGCCGTAGCCTTACCAATCCCCGCCGAAGCACCCGTAATAAAAATCGTCTTTGTCATTTCTTTTTGTTTCATCTTTCGAAAGACAAAGCTCCGCTACCTACCGTTTGGGCTTGTAGTAAAATTGGAGAATCCTGTAGCCAAAATGGTACGAACCCTTAGAAAAGATCAGGCCCCGGAATGTCCGAAGACTCCCCGGGGCCTGAAGCGTTAGTTGGAAGCGAGAAAATTAATTTTATTGAAGGCAAACAAGGGTTTCTGCCCCGCAGATGGATTTTTGAAGACAAAGTATAGGGGGTGGATACCCGTCATCTCCTGCCGGAGCGGGATCTTCAATTCGCCCTTATTATCCTGAGGCACCTCCACTTCTCCTACCAAGGGCCCCGTGGGTGAATCGAGGTGTACGGCTAAGACGCCCCCAGCAAATCGCTCTTTGGAAGCAATGACGGACGTCGTAATCTCCTTCACGGAGGTCAGGTCAATCCCCTTGTACAGCAGATAACTGCCGGATTTCAGGCCAATTGCGTAAGGAACTTTAGGCGTAATCTCGTACACCACTACTTCACTTTTTCCATCCGCCGCTCCGGCTTCCAGGTACGGCGAACGCAAGGCGAGTGTGGATGAGTTGGTCAGGGGACCGATCAGTCCGTTTCCTTTGTCGGTGTAACTGGCCGTCAGTACGTACGAACCGTCCTTTTTCTGCGATACGGGCTTGTACTGGCCCGCTACGGGTTGCCGATTCACGGGCTTTCGACTCGCCAGCGAAAGAATGTACCGAACCATGTCCAGGGCTTCCTCTTCTTTGAGCTGGGGGTGAGCACTCATGGCCTGTTCGCCCCATACGCCCCCACCACCGGCGATTACTTTACTGGCCAGCTTCCGCTCGGCCTGGGCATTGCCCCGGTATTTCTTGGCTACATCCATATACGAAGGACCCACTGATTTTTTATCCACCGCGTGGCAGGCCTTACAGTCACTTAAGTCAATCAATCGTTTGCCCGTCGAAGCTCCCGTATTGGCCTGATGGCCCTGAGCCAGCATGGTTTTATCAAAGCCTTCGAGATAGTCGATGGTAACGGTCACCTCGTCTTCGGTAATGCCCTGCTGGATTTTCCCATCCTCCTTGTCGCTCACGTTGACCGCGTACGTAATAGGCTGATCGGGAAAGTAGAAGGTTTTGTTGCCTTTTAACACAATTTCCACCTGAGGTTCAGCATTGCCTACCTTGATGGTGAGGTTGGTCGTCGCTGAATTTCCCAGTCGGTCGCTTACTTTTAGCGTAACGGGATACGTACCCGGCTTCTGAAAGGTAACGCTTGGGGTAACGGTTTTTTGCCGGGGGATTCCGCCGCCAAAATTCCAGTCGTACGTCAAAGCATCGCCGTCGTAATCGATGGACTCGCGGGCATCGAACTTCACCGTCAACGGGGCGGCTCCGTTTAGCTTACTAGCGATGGCTTTCGCTACGGGCTTGCGGTTTCCGGTGTTGTAGGTGATTCGGGATAGTCGGGCATCGGCATTGGCCGTAAACCACTGCTGACCGTATTCAATCGTATACAAAGAGCCGTCCTTGGCAAACTGCATATCGATGACGTGCGAAAACTTCGTGTTCGGCATGAACGTTTCCATGGATACGTAATCGCCGTTGGGATTCATGGTTACCGGGTGAATCCAGTCCCGCGTCCAGTCGTAGGCAAACAACTTACCGTCGTAGTACCGGGGAAACTTAACCGCCGTTTCGGGATAGTCGTCGTAATAATACACCGGACCGGCCATGGCGTTTCGGGCTCCTTTGCCCACAATGGGGCCGAATTCGGGAGAATCCGCGTAGGGATAGTAGATAAAGGCCTTCTGAGCCGCTGGCAATTCTTTCAGGCCCGTATTATGGGGTGAATCATTGATGGGAATTGCCGGGTCAAACAAGGCTTTCGTTGTACTATCTCCGAAACTACGGGACCGGTAAGGGCGGTTGTCGGCGACAAACAGCGGCCAGCCGAAGTTTCCGGCTTTACGAGCCTGATTTACTTCATCGTGCCCGCGGGGACCGAACTGTTCGCTATTCTGACCCGCGTCCGGACCCACCTCCCCCCAGTAGAGGTAATTGGTACGTTGATCCACCGCAATGCGATACGGATTTCGGTTCCCCATGACGTAAATTTCAGGACGGGCTTTCTCCGTTCCCGCAGCAAATAAGTTTCCCTCGGGAATGGTATACGTACCATTCGGCTCGGGATGAATACGCAGGATTTTACCCCGTAAGTCATTGGTGTTGGCAGACGTATACCGGGCATCCCAACCGCTGCGTTCGGCCCGTTCGTCCATCGGAGCGTAGCCGTTGGAGTTGAAAGGATTGGTATCATCGCCCGTCGACAGGTATAAATTCCCTTTCCGATCCCAGGCAATCGATCCGCCCGTGTGGCAACAGCCCGTCCGTTTGACGGGCACGGTTAAGAGTACTTTCTCCGTATTCATCATGACCGTATCGCGACCTTCGTCGTACACAAAGCGGGAAAGGTGCTGAGCGGTATCGGCGGGCGTGTTTCCGGTACTGGGGGAATAATAGACGTAAATCCATTTATTCTGCCTGAAATCAGGGTCGATGTTAAGTCCCATCAGGCCGTATTCAAACTTGGTATACACCGGAAAGTTCGCGACGGTTTTAATCGTTTTTTTGCCGGGATCGTACAGCTTCAAGGCTCCTTTTCGTTCCGCAAAAAGCACCTTCCCGTTGTCCAGCACGGCTAGTTCCGTAGGTTCATCCAGACCCGCCTTCAACACTTCGTGCACAAAGCGGTTTTCCTCGGGATACGGGTGCGTGTGGGCCTTTTTATAGTCCAACTGACTCGACCAGACCGATTCAATCCCGCCCATGATGTGCTGTAGAAAAAGCGTATCGCTGAAGGATTCATCCGTATGACCGCCTCCCGTATAAAAGGATTTACCACCATCAAAATCCCGGTGCCAGATGAACGGGTGATTGTCGCCGTTCTTGCCTCCCTTGTAGGTTTTCTCGTCCAGGTTGCCCAGTACTTTAATTTCGGGGACAATGCTCTTGTAGTTATACCATTCATCGTATCGCTTCCAGCGTTTGGGGAGCATTTTGGTGGACGGATGGCTGGAATCCAGGATTTCAATCTCCGCGTTCTGCTGCTGCGGGTGACTCAGAAAGTAGGCCCCGACCAGCTGATTGTACCAGGGCCAGTCATGCTCCGTATCCGCCGCCGCGTGAATACCGGCATAGCCGCCCCCCGCCTGAATGTACCGCTCAAAAGCGGCCTTCTGCGAGGCGTCGAGAATCGTACCCGTGGTACTTAAAAAGACTACGGCGTTGTACCGTTTGAGGTTGGATTCCTCAAAGGCCGTCGCATTTTCTGTCGTATCTACCAGAAATCCCCGCTCCTTGCCCAGCTTGAGCAGAGCTTTTTTACCCGCCGGAATGGACGCGTGACGAAATCCCGATGTTTTCGAAAACACCAGAATCCGCTTGGTACTGGCCGACGGTGACGCTGTCTTGACGGCGGCTTTTTTAGTTGTCTGGGCAACCAGCAGGGTTGCGGGAAGGCAGACGGCCCAAAGGGCCAGTAACACCCCTTTTTTACGTCGGCCTATCCAGAAGTTTAGCTTGATGAGATTCATGACCAATAAGAATGAAGAATGAGATAAGGATTTCGCTTCATTTTTCCATTAGACACTTTCATACGAAGCGTTTAAGAGAAAAACTACTTAGCACCTGGCAAAGCGAGGCCTTCCATCCCAGAAGAATGAAAGGCCTCCCCTGACGCTTAGTATCCCGGATTCTGTTTGATGCCTGGGTTCTGATCCAGGACGTTCTGCGGAATCGGATTCATGTACTGCTTCTTGTCGAATTTCACCGTGTACTTCTTCTCAGGTTCGATGGTGTACACCCAAACCCCTGAATTATTCGCGGGTACGGAATTCCGAATGACCATGTTATGACGGGGTTTGCCCATCACCTCCTCGGCCTTGGCCAGGCGTTTGTTGTCGAGGAAGCGTTTGTCTTCGAAACACAACTCCACCCTTCTTTCCCGGTAAATGGCTTCCCGCATCTGATCTTTGGTTAAGCCCTGCGGTAAGGGAGCCAGTTCGGAGCGAGCCCGGATTTTGTTGATGGCATCGTATACGCCTCCATCGGGACCGGTAGCTTCGTTCTGGGCTTCAGCGTAGTTGAGCAGTACTTCGGCATAGCGATAGAAAATGTAGTTCTGGCCACTAGCATCATTGCCGGGAGCGGCGTCAGGATTGAGCCGTTTTTTCTGGTAATAGCCCGAATCGCCCACGTCCGTTTTACCCGCCAGGTCAATCTGATTGGTACGGTCAGGGTTCGGTAACGTCAAATCGATACGGGTGTAGATCGTATCCGCCCGGGGCATCCAGTCCAGTTTGTAGGGAGCTCCATCGTACACAATGAAATCATAAAACCGCTTCTCCCGGTTGACGTAGGGGTTTTGCGGATTATAGCCCGAGGTAGGATCCGTAATGGGTTTACCGTTCGCCATCGCAAACTGATCCACCAGTTCCTGCGTCGGATTGTAGTTTCCCCAGGAACGGTACTCGCCCAGCACGTAGGTTGGGCCGCCCCGGCTTTCGTAACTGCCTCCCATATTCGCCACGTTCGCTACCACCTGACGATCCCAGATTACTTCCGAGTTGTACTCATTCGCCGTACGCCAGAGGTTTTTCAAATCCGGAAACAGGTTGTAGTTTTTGCCATTTCCGTATGCATCAATAAAGGCTTTGTTCGTAGCCGCCGCTTTAGCCCAGCGGGAAGGGTCGTAATTGCCGAAATGGACAAACTTTCCCGGATCGGATAAATAAGGCGTCGCGGTGTTGAACAACGGACTCGCCGCGAAAAGCTCTATCCAGCCTTTCAAAGCCAGGGCCGCTCCGAGGGTTGCCCGTCCGGCATCGCGTTGGGAGAGGCTGTACTTCACGTCCAGGTTCCCATTTTTTACCACCTGATCGAGTTCACTGACGATAAAATTATACGTATCGGCAAAGGTTTCTCTGGGCTTTTGTAATTGCTCGGTGCTCATTTTGGTGCGATCCAGCGGTTCCGTCAAAATGGGCAGGCCGCCGATGTGCACGAAAAATTCGCTGTAGAAAAAGGCCCGCAGGAACCGGGCTTCGTCCATGCGTTTATTGTAATAGGCTTCCGAGTAATTGGCTTTGTTTTCCGTAATCTTCTGGATGAACGTATTCACCTTCCGGATTTTCACGAAAAAATTCTCCCAGGTGTAGCCGTACGTAGGCCCGTGCGTACCTCCCCAGGGGTTATCGGTACTGGTTGAGGGAACGATCGTGATGCCGATTCGCCAGTTGGCGGCCGTGTAGTAATGACTGATGTTGTAGTCATCCGTATAGTAATCAAGGCTCTCGGTTTGATTGAGCTTATTCGGAATCTGACTATAGACATCATTCAGGAAAACGTCCGCGTTGGTTTCCGACTCCCACTGCGTCAAATCCGTTAAATTGGCTTTATTGACGTTCTCCAGAAACTTATCCGTTTCGCACGACATGGGCAGGGTAAGCACCAACAGGCTCAGTCCAAGTACCCTTGCATTGGTAAGGAAGCGATTCATCGTATAGGTTCAGTTAAAAGGTTAGATCAATTCCAAACGTCGTGGCTTTCATCACCGGATAGGCCGTTTCCCGATCCGTGTAGCCCATCTCGGGATCGACGTGCTTGATGCGGCTGAAGGTGAGCAGGTTTTGCGTCGTGAAATACACCCGGGCGGAGCCAATGTGGGCTTTTCCTAACAGCGATTTCGGCAGCGTATACCCGAAATTCAATGTTTTCAGACGCAGGTAGCTGGCATTGACCATCCAGAAGTCGCTGTCTTTGGTATTGTTGGCATACGGAGCCGGCGTAGACCGGGGATATTTGGCATTTTGACGCTCGGGAGTCCAGCGATTGTCTAAGTACTCATAGCCCGTATTGCTGCCGTTGTTCTCGAAAGGAACCGTCAGGAATTGGCGAATATTCAGGCTCGACTTGCCACTACCCTGGAAAAAGAGGGAGAGGTCAAATCCCTTCCAGTTGATGCTCGGTGTAATACCAAACGTAAGAGCGGGATACACGGGATTTCCAATGACGGTCAAATCAAAATCAAAATCATTGATGACCCCATCCGGAATGCCATCCGGACCGCTCAGATCCGCGTAGCGAATATCACCCGGATGCAGGGCTCCGAATTGGGTAACGTTGTAGCCATCTTTGGCATCAATTACGCCGTCGCCGTTGACATCATCCGACGTCTTGAATAAACCCATTGACTTATACCCGTAGGGTGTACCGAATTGCCGACCCACTTTAGTCCGGTTGGGGTTACGGGCTTCCGCATCCGTCTGGAATACTTCCAGCATCCGGTTGATGGAATACGTCAGGTTAGCGTTGACCGAAAAGTCGATATCCTTACCGATTTTACGACGGGTGCCAATATTCAGCTCGACGCCATCACTGTTCATGCGGCCTTTATTTTCCTGCGACAACGACAAGCCGTATTCAACGGGCAGGGTTACCTGAGGAGCCAGCAACATGCCCGTTCGGTTTTCGTGGAAGTAGTCAAACTCCACGTTCAGCAGCGAATTCCAGAGATTCAGGTCGAAGCCAATATCCGTTTTCGTGGAGATTTCCCAGGTGATGTAAGGGTTAGGCTCGCGGGGAACGGAAGAGGCTTGCACCAGCGTACCATTCCCAAACGCGTACGCTCCTCCGCGTAAATCATAGCCCGCCTGGTACTGGAAGGGAGAACCCGCCAACATACCCGCTTTCCCCCAGGAACCTCTGATTTTGAATTCATTAATGAATCCTACATCCTTCAGAAACGACTCCTCGGAAATTCGCCAGGCGGCTGAGAAGGCCGGGAAATATCCCCAGCGTTTGCCCGGAGCAAAGTAGTAGTGACCGTCGTAACGTCCGGCGGCTTCCAGACTCAGTTTATCCTTGTAGGTATAGCCTAAGCGATACACGAAGCCCAGCTCACTACCCGTCGAAGAGGTTCCGGAGTTATCGTAATCCAGTTTGTCGGAACTCCCGAAACTCAACTCATCAATGCCAATGGCAAAGTTGTTGCGTCGGGTCGTCATGGATTCCTGAGTCGTTTTCCGCATTTCCACTACCGCCAATCCGGTAATGGCGTGCGAGCCAAACGTACCCGTATAGTTCAAATACCCCTGCGTGGTATAATTGGTACGCCGCGTGTTTTCTAAACCGAGCCAGCGGAAAGGCCGTCCCATACCTTCCTGCAACGAAATGGCATCGGTGTAGGTGTACGGTTGGGAGGTCAGGTCGATCTTGTGGTAGACGAAGGGTACGTGCCAGAGCTTAGTATTTTGCTGCCAGGGATCATAGCTAAATACGCCTTTCACGCTGAGTCCCTTGGCAAGTTGCTGCTCTACGAACAGGGTTCCGAGTAAGGTATTGGCATTGTTACGGCGATAACCGGGCGAACGGAGTACCCCAATGGGCGTGCTCGCCGACGACTCACCCCACTTGTCGCCTCCCGGATAAATCAGGCTTTGCGTCGGAAGAAATTTATAGAAGCTACGGAACAAGTGGCCTGAAGTGGATTCGTCGGCATCTACATCTTTCGTATTTTCAATACTTCCCAGCAAGGACATCCCAATTTTAGTCGTCCGGGTTGCCGCCATTTCTACGCTCAAATTGTAGTTGTACCGCTTGTAACCCACCGGATCGAAAATCCCCTTCTGATCAAAATAACTCAGCCCCGCGTGATAGGTAACGTTGTCCGTACCGCCGCTCAGTTCCAAAATGTGGTTCTGAATGGGAACGTTCTTGTTGAAAGCCTTCACAAAGTTGGAGTTCGGATATTTCCAGGGATCTTCTTCGTGTAAACGGTCATAATTGTTCACCAGATTAGGGTCGTTCGGCAGACTCGTTCCTTCCGGATTCTGATTCAGATAGGCTTCATTTTGCAAAGCCATGTAATCTTTCGCATTCAGCACGTTCGGTAAATACGTTGGATTCTGGAACCCGTACGAAGAGCTCAGGCGTACCTGAGGCTTGCCCGATTTACCCCGTTTGGTAGTAATCAGAATTACGCCGTTGGCTCCCCCAATTCCGTACGGAGCTACGGCCGCCGCATCTTTAAGGATCGTCACGCTTTCAATACTGGCCGGGTCCACCTGACGAATGTTATCCCGCCGTACGCCATCCACCACGACCAGCGGACGGTTATTACCCGTCGTCACGATCCCGCGAATGTGAATATCGGGATCGTCCTTGCCGGGCTGACCTCCGTTGGGCCGCATACTGACCCCCGAGACGCGTCCCGCCAGCGACTGCGTAATGTTCGGTACCGGTACCTGCACGATGGCATCCCCTTTGATACTACTGATGGAGCCCGTAACGGTAGCTTTTTTCTGCGTACCGTAACCCACCACAACGATCTCATCGAGTGCTTTGGTATCGGCACTCAGCGTGACGTCCAGTACGGTCGCATTCCCAACGCCCAGTTCTTTCGTCAGGTAGCCGATGTACGAAAACACCAGTATATCCTCATCCTGTACTCCTTCTATGCTATAAACGCCGTCCGCATTTGTGGATGTGCCTTTAACGGTACCCTTGATGGATACGTTCACGCCGGGTAAGGGCTGCCCCTGCTCGTCCTTGATTACGCCCGTTAGCCGCTTCGCGACTGGTTTGATAGCGATCAAAGGCTGAGTAATCCGTTCTTCGGTCTCTACCACGGCCCAGGCCGACATCGGTAATGAACAAAGCGTCAATACGTGTAAAAATGACACTTTTAAGAATGGAAATAGTTTTTCTTTCATGTGTTTAGCGTTAAAACCATTGGCTGAAAAAATTGGAAATAGGATCCCTGGGAGGCTATGAAGGAAGCATAGTCTCAGTGTAATAATCGGAAGGATGGAACGCACGATTGGATGGTTAGGACCCAACAATACCAGTCCCATCTCCGGTTGGAAGATGAATAGAGATGCCTAGTGGTAAAGGATAAATTGGTTTTAGAGATTAATGGGTAATCTGTTAGGAGAAACTATTTGATAGAGGTTATAGGTGGATAATTTTCATAGTATGGCCTCCTTGCCGCGGTTCAAGGATCATAGGGAAGATTCAATTTTTCATTGCCATAATACAATAGCAAATCTATTAAAGTTTTTTAAAGCGTCAACAAGACACTTAAAAAAATTAGACGTTAATTCGTAAAAATTTTAATCGGTATCAGGCATGCCCGTACGAACCTTAGATTCCAGCTAATGAGACCACTTTTTCATTTTTCAGGGTTGAGTTATCTGGGCTCGGCTGGAGTAGTGATCTGTACTATTTTATTGAATAATGATACTAAAATCTGACGTATAAAGCAGGGAGGTATACCCGTTTGACGATCTTGGAACAGCAGTAAAAGCTATTTCTTCGGACCATCAGCCGCTCATTCCCATACCAGCCAACAAGAAGGGTTAACCGTGGTTAGCCTGTACGAAACAGCCAACCTGATATCCCTTCGTCTTAACCTGAGCTTTCGATGAATTATGCGGTACAGACCTCTAGTGACTTTATCCCCTGTATCCGCGTTTGGGCCAATACGTCAGCGGCTTCCCTTTTCCGGGTTAGTAGCGAAAAAAATCCGCTCCGTGGGGCAGGAAATGGACTGGTTCGAGTAAGGATGGGTTGCGAAAACGCGGGACCCTATACGGCATATACGATTCATCGACCCGAATTAGGGTAGTACGGTGAGCGTTGGCGTTGTTAGTTCCAAAACCGAAAAGTTTTGTCTAGCGAAGTGAGCCTCTACACTTCAGTCGTGGCACCAAGTCTTTTAGATTGAAATTCATAAACGTTAAACCATATGCAACGCGTCTTTAAACCCCTGGCTCTGGCGGCCTGGATGGCAGCTAGCCTCACCAGCTTTGCTCAGACTAATGGTGGTAAAAACCCGATTTCCCAACCCCTCGTATCGCACATCTATACGGCAGATCCTTCCGCTCACGTCTTCAACGGAAAAATTTATATTTATCCTTCGCACGATATTGACGCGGAAAACGTCAAGAGAGACGACGACGGCGGGCACTTTGCCATGCGGGATTACCATGTGCTATCCATGGATAAAATCGGAGGTCCCGTCAAAGACCACGGCGTTGCTCTGGATCTTAAAGACGTTCCCTGGGCGGGCCGTCAGCTTTGGGCTCCGGATGTAGCCTATAAAAACGGTACGTATTACCTCTATTTCCCGGCGAAAGACAAACAGGATATTTTCCGCATCGGTGTGGCAACCAGCAAAAGTCCCACGGGTCCGTTCAAGGCTGAACCGGAGCCGATTAAGGGTACATACAGCATTGATCCGACGGTTTTTCAGGATACGGATGGGCAGGCGTATCTGTACTTCGGAGGCATCTGGGGTGGTCAGTTACAACGCTGGGATGCCAACAAATATCATCCGGACGGAGCCCTGAAGAAACCGGAAGAAGTAGCGTACCTCCCCCGCGTTGTTCGTCTGAATCAGGATATGAAGACACTCGCCGAGCCCGTTCGGGAGGTTCAGCTGCTGGACAAAAACGGAAAACCATTCCTGGAAAAAGATAGCGATAAACGCTTTTTCGAAGGGGCCTGGTTGCATCGGTACCAGGGCAAGTACTACTTCTCCTACTCCACCGGCGATACGCATAACCTGTGTTACGCCATCAGTGATAGTCCGTATGGCCCTTTCACGTACCAGGGGATTATACTGAAACCCGTACTGGGCTGGACGACTCACCATTCCATCGTGGAAGTAAATAAAAAATGGTACCTGTTCTACCACGACGTACAGCTCTCCGGCAAAACGCACCTTCGCAACGTGAAAGTGACGGAGCTGAAGTATAATCCGGACGGAACGATCCAAACCATTGATGCGTACAAGTAAAGTTTTCGTGTGTACAGACTATTAATTGGCAGTTCACCTCTAAATCCTGTTAAATTATGCGTAAACGCTCACTGCTAGTCCTGCTACTGACGACGGCTTTGGTAGCTCCGGAAAAGGGTTTAAAAGATTACTATAAAGATTATTTCCCGATTGGGGTGGCCGTTAACCCCCGCATGGTTCAGCCGGGACCCGAAGCCGATCTGATCAAAGCCCAGTTTAACAGCATGACGCCGGAAAATGCCATGAAAATGGGCCCCATTCACCCGGAAGAAAATCGCTACAACTGGGCCGATGCCGATGCGATTGCGGACTTTGCTCAGCAAAACAATATCAAACTACGCGGTCATACGCTCTGCTGGCATAACCAGACGCCCCGCTGGCTCTTTACCGATGCCGAAGGAAAAACCGTTAGTCGCGAGGTATTGCTGGCCCGACTCAAGCGGCATATTACCGATGTCATGGGCCGGTACAAAGGGAAGATTTACGCCTGGGATGTAGTCAATGAAGCCGTTCCGGATACGGGGACAAGCCTGTATCGGAAATCGAAGTTTTATGAGATCATCGGCGAAGACTACATCGAAAAAGCCTTCGAATACGCCCACGAAGCCGACCCTACCGCTCAGCTCTTCTACAATGATTACAACACCGAAAATGCCAGCAAACGGGAGCGTATTTACCAGATTCTGAAAAAACTAACGGATAAAAAAATCCCTATTCACGGTGTGGGTTTGCAGGGCCACTGGTCGATTTACGAACCGACGGCTCAGGAGCTTCAGGCGTCTATTGACAAGTTTGCCGGTCTGGGCCTGAAAGTGCAGATTACCGAACTGGACCTGTCGGTGTACCCCAAAGAACACGAACGCCGCCAGCGGCGGGAAACGGACAAAAGCGAGTTCACCGAGACCATGCGTGAAAAGCAGGTGGCTCAGTACAAAATGATTTTTGACGTATTCCGGAAAAATCGGGATAAGCTGACGGGGATTACCTTCTGGAATCTATCGGATCGCTACTCCTGGCTGGACAATTTTCCCGTTCCCGGTCGAAAAGACTATCCGCTACTCTTCGATGAAAAGGGCCAACCCAAGAAAGCCTACGAAGGAGTCGTGAAGTTTTAGGTTTTCTTACCTCCACCATACCCCGAAAAAGGCTGCATCCCGTGGCCTTTTTCACCTAATACCTAAACATCCGATGCGAAAAATTCCTTTCCTTTTTTTTGTTCTACTCAGTGTAGTGGCTTCCGCTCAGGTTCGCCTGCCTAAGTTCATTAGTGATGGTATGGTCCTCCAGCGAGATACGCCATTGAAGATTTGGGGCTGGGCCAAACCCGGCGAAAAAGTAACCGTACGCTTCAAAAACAAGACCTACAAAGCGACGACCCCAAGCGATGGAAAATGGCAGGTTACCTTACCCGCCCTACCCGCTGGCGGTCCTTTTCAGATGGAGATTGCCGGCAGTAACCGGATTAGCATTCAGGATATTCTGTTGGGAGACGTCTGGTTTTGCAGCGGTCAGAGTAACATGGTACATCAGCTGAACATTCACGATGTCACCTATGCGGAGGAAATCAGAACGGCCAACTACCCCAAAATCCGGCAGTTCTGGGTGCCCACGCTATCCAACCTGCAAAGCCCTCAGGCCGAGTTACCGCAGGGCCAGTGGAAAGCCGCCGTGGGTGAAGATGTGCGGCCCTTTTCGGCGGTCGCCTATTTTTTCGCAAAAACGCTGTATCAACGGTATAAAGTCCCCATCGGCATCATCAACGCCAGCGTGGGTGGCACACCCATCGAAGCCTGGATGAGTGAGGAAGGCCTTCGAAACTTTCCCGATGCAATCGCGACGCTGCAAAAAAATAAAGACACGGCCTACGTACAAAGTCTGAGGCGGAGAGTTACGGTCCCCAAAGTCCCAATCGATGCCGGTATGGAAGCCACGCCAAAGTGGTACGAAACCAATGATCCCTCCAAGGGCTGGCGATCTATCAACGTACCCGGCTACTGGGAAGACCAGGGAATTAGGGATCTAAACGGTGTTGTCTGGTACCGCCGGGAACTGGAAATCCCAGCATCAATGGCGGGGAAAGCCGCCAAGGTTTTTCTGGGTCGGATTGTGGATGCGGATGAACTCTACATCAACGGAACCCTCATTGGCAAAACAACCTATCAGTACCCGCAGCGACGCTATCCCGTTCCCGCGAACGTACTGAAGGCAGGAAAAAACAGTATCGTAGTTCGGGTGACGAATACGGCGGGAAAAGGCGGTTTCGTGCCGGACAAACCCTACTGCCTTTTCGCCGGAACCGATACGGTAGATTTGAAAGGAACCTGGCAGTATAAAGTTGGTTCCGTGTTTAAACCCCTGCCTCGGGGCGAGTTTCAGGCGGGCCTAAATCCCAATAATCAGCCGGCGGCTTTGTTTAATGCCATGGTAGCTCCCATTCTTCCGTACGCAATCAAGGGTTTTTGCTGGTATCAGGGAGAAACCAATGCCGGACAATCGCAGCTGTATGCCCAACTGTTGCCCGCCCTGATTCAGGACTGGCGGCGGCTCTGGCAGCAGGAATCCCTGCCCTTTTTGTACGTACAGCTACCCGGGTACATGGATTACCAATATTTACCCGCCGAGAGTAACTGGGCCTCCATGCGAGAGGCTCAGCTGAAAACGCTTTCGGTACCCCATACGGCGATGGCGGTGGCGATTGACTTGGGGGAATGGAATGACATTCACCCCGATAACAAAAAAGACGTGGGCGAACGACTGGCCCAAACGGCCCTGAACCTGGTTTACCACGAGAATATTGTTGCTTCCGGACCGCTATTTCAGTCGGCTACGATACAGGGCAATAAAATAAACCTCAGCTTTACGAATGTCGGCAGTGGATTACAGGCCATCGATGGCGAGCCTCTGGGTGACTTCGCCATTGCGGGCAGTGATAAGAAATTTGTCTGGGCCCAGGCCCGGATTGAGGGCGACAAAGTAGTCGTCTGGAGTGATGAAGTGCCTAATCCCCAGTACGTGCGTTACGCCTGGGCGGACAATCCAGTTCATGCGAATCTTTACAACAAAGAAGGCTTACCCGCCTCTCCGTTCCGAACGGACCAGTAAGGCGGATGATGAACAAAAAAATCCACCCAGGCGGGTGGATTTTTTTATTTCCCCTGTTTAACGCCAGCCTATCAGCCGTCGAAAACAGAGATTTGCGGGGTTAGATGGGCAGCACTTTATTTAAATAGCAAGGGCACAAACGAGTATAGATCATGCCGCCAGACGGGCCAGGTATGCCCACCGGGGTATTCGCTATACTGATACTTGATTCCCATTTCATCGAATTTCTGTCGCATGATTTTGCAGTTCTGGAACGCAATGTCTTCGGGTCCACCCATCGAAATCCAGAGCTGTTTCAGGTTGGCATTGATGGTCGAAGCATTGGTTTTCATGAACGCGTACTGCGGATCGGTGAGCGTTGGGTTATTGGCAAACCAACCCGAGCTGAATACACCCAGATACGAAAAGAGATTGGTGTTTTTCACGCCCGCGTACAGGGTTTGCAGACCACCCATCGACAAGCCCGCCAGGGCCCGGTTGCCCGCTTCCGTCTTCACGCGGTAGTTACTTTCCACCAGGGGAATTACGGCCTGTTTCAACTCACTTTCGAAGGCTTTCAGTACGTTTTCGTTGAAACCCGCCAGTCCGCCGCCCATACTCACGTTTCCATCCAGCATAACCACCAGCATGGGCTTGGCCTGCTGATCGGCAATCAGATTATCCAGAATCAAATCCGTTTTGCCCTGAGTGGCCCAGCCGCGTTCATCTTCCCCACCGCCGTGCAAGAGGTACAGAACCGGATATTTCTCGCTGGTATTTTTGTCGTAGCCCGGAGGAGCGTACACGTACACCCGACGCCAGCTGTTCGTCACGGGTGAAAAGTACCGTTTCATGCGAATATCTCCGTGTGGTACATCTTTCATGGCAAAGTAGCTGCCGTCCGGGTCCGGAATTTCAATGCCACTCGCCATCCGACTCATCCCATAAAACGACTCGCTGGCTGGATCAGCTACGGCCATTCCATCAATCAGCAGGGAATAGTAGTGAAAACCCCGGCTTACGGAATCCGTCGTGACCGTCCAGAATCCGCTGGTATCTTTCACCATGTCGTACTTCTTACCCAGGTCTACCTGTACTTTCTGAGCCTCGGGTGCTTTTACCCGAAACACCACCCGATTATCCGGTAAAATCTGCGGATACGAGGCGTTGCGAATATTGGTAGTCGCCGATGTACCCAGCACCGTGTACTTGGAAAGAGAAGCGACATCAACTGGCTTGAAAAGAAATTGAGAAAACATGTACAGCCCGTTTTTCCAGACTTTAAAATCGTGTACGCCCGGTTCGACGTAGTACACGTGTGGTACCTTTTTCTCGTAGAGATAGTCGTGCGTGCGTTTGCTGAAGGTAATCAGGTTGTCCTTGTCACCGCAGGAAATCCAGAGCAGTTTCAGCTTCTTTTTAGCTTCCTCGGGATTGGGTACCAGTTCTTCCGGCTTTCTGGTATTGGGAGCCGAAGAGAAGCCGCCGACCCAGGCGAATTTATCAAGATTGCCCAGACCGAAGTTTAAGGACTGTCCGCCGCCCATCGAAAGACCCGCAATGGCCCGATGTTCGCGGTCCTTCAAGGCGGGGTATTTTTTCTCGACAAACGGAATCAGATCGTTCAACAGGTCCTTTTCGAAGGTACTGAACGCTTCTACTTTTTCCTTGTCAAAAATATTGCCAATCGGACGGTCATCCTTCATGGCCCGCCCATTGGGCATGACGACGATCATGGGTTCGAGTTTGTTTTCGGCGTACAGGTTATCCAGAATGACCTGAGGTTTGCCGCCGTTCAGCCACTCTTTCTCATCGCCGCCGATCCCGTGTAACAGGTACAGGACGGGATACTTCTTGTTCTTGGCGTATCCGGGCGGCGTGTACACCAGAGCTTTCCGTTTGACGCCCACCGTTTTTGAATCGTAGCTTACGGTATCGAGTTTCCCGTGGGCGATGTCGGAGCGGGAAACATCAAAACCTTTGGGGGCTTCTTTTACCGTGGGCTGAGCCAGGGCAGTCCCCCAGGTTACGACCCATACGGTACTGAGGAATAGGGATTTAAGGTTCATGCGTTATAGATCGTTTAATTAGGTCGTTTGAACAGATGGAGTTTCGTGCCGTAAGCATGGCCAATAGCTTATCTTTATGCCATAAGCTTCACTCTATAAGAGCGTTATTCACCTAGACGGGGTTTGATTCTCCTTACTAGCTGGCTAGTAGCCCTTGAGCCTCTCCGTAACTGCCTAGCTTAGCTCAGGCCTACCGCATTGCCCGCGAGGCAGGTTACTCCGTTGCTCAAGGGCGGGAGAGGTTTTCATTTTCTGACGGTAATTATTGGTTAGTTGTTGGAATACAACAGAAAGACGACATGGACGACTTAAATCCAGGCCCCGTCCTATCGCGAAAAACCGCCTTTTTCATCCGCAATGCGGTGGCCCAGTGCAGGATGAAAAGAGCGGCGGGCGTGCCGGCATGGAATGCATATGGACTAAATAACCAGCCGTGCTTGTGGGACGAAATACTGACACTGTGATACTAGTTATTGGTTCTTGGAAAATCTTTATAAACAATGCCTATGGACTAAATGACCAGTCGTCTCAGCGGGACGAAAACTCTTCCTGTTACTAGAATCCTTCGCAAAACTAGTGGCTTTGCGAAGGATCAGTGGATTACTTAAAGAGCAGCGGAGCTAGTTCATGCAAGCTCCGTCGCCAGGTCTGGAATTCGTGTCCGGTATCAGCCGAGACGTAGGAAACGGCGTTGTATCCCGCCTTTTTCAAGTCTTCGGCGGCTTTTTTCACGGCTTCGGGCCGTTCCTTGCTGCCGCAACTGATGAAGAGTAACTTCGCTTTGGGTTGATCCTTTAATTCTTCCGGCGTATATAATCCACCGCTTAAAAGTCCGTAATAGCCAAACACCTCCGGCTTGTTGAGGGTAATGGTATGCGTTTCCATGCCGCCCATTGATAGTCCGGCCATCGCCCGATTGGAACGGTTGGCCATCGTACGAAAATGGGAATCGACGTACGGAATCAACTCATCGACGAGTACCGTCTGGAAGGGCTCGATCTTGAAATTACGCATCCCTCCCATCCGCACTTCATTCGTCATGCCGTAGGTCATTACAATGATGAAGGGCTTGATTTTGCCTTCGGCAATCAGATTATCCATGATCAGATTGGCGTGGCCCTGATTACTCCAGGCGGTTTCGTCTTCCCCCCAGCCGTGCTGTAGATACAGTACCGGGTATTTTTTGGACGATTCTTTTTCGTACCCCGGCGGCGTGTAGACAAAAGCCCGACGCGAGGTGTTCGTACTCTTGGATGGAAACAGTACCTGCTGCACGTGGCCGTGCGGCACGTCCTTCAGGGCGTAGAAGTCCTGGTCATGAGCGGGAATTTCGATGCCGCTTTCCCAGCGTACGGAGCCGTAGTAGTTCTTCGCCCCCGGATCATTGAATTTTCCTCCGTCAATGTTCACATTGTAGTAGTGGAACCCTTCATCCATGGGCCCACCCGTCGTACCCACCCAAAACCCGTCGTCACTCCTGGAGAGTAGCGTTCCTCCTTTTCCACCCAAGCCTAAACTTACTCGTACACTATCCGCCTGAGGAGCCTTGATGCGGAAACGGGCATATCCCTGCGAATTGACCTGCGGGTATTCCTGACCGGGTTGATTTAAAGTGGAGGGTTTAAAATCCTCCGTTACCGTCGTTTGTGAAAAGCTGGCGGTCTGGGCCAGTGCGTAGGCCAACACGACCGCGATTGTGTTCCGAATCATAGCTTTGTTTTTAGAGGTTATTAAGGTTTATACAAAAAACTTCCCTGGCTACCTGGTTCCGTATCAGAAACAAGGGAGGATTTATTTAAACAGTTGGGGTAAGGTTTGAGCGAGATACAACTTACAGTTCATCCAGGTATGGCCACCCGGAACGATGAGGGGCGTCAGATTCAGCTTCTTGCTTTGGAACATGGCAATATTCTGTTTGACGGGTTCATACAGAAAGTCATCCGTACCCACGCTAATGGTAAACAGTTTCAATTGTTTGTTCATCTGCTCCGCATTCGGCGACCAGTTGGTGAAGTTTTTCGCAAACTCTTCCGTGGCCGTGTACGGGGCATAGGAACACACGTACGCGAACTTGTCGGGGTTCGTCAGCCCGATGTTGAGGGTTTGGCCGCCCCCCACCGAAAAGCCCGCCACCGCCCGGTTTTTGCTGTCTTTGTGAACGGGGTAATTCGCTTCCACGAATGGAATAATATCGTTGACCAGGTCTTTGGTAAAATCAGCCATGGGGCTGGGCCGGACGTTCCCGTAGGGCATGACAATCACCATGGGTTTTGCTTTACCCTGGGCAATCAGGTTATCAGCAATCCAGTGAGCCCGTCCCACTTTCGTCCAGGTTTCTTCGGTGTCGGAACCGCCGTGAATCAGGTAAAGGACCGGGTACTTCGTTTTACCGTTGGGGTCGAAACCCGGTGGCGTATAAATCAATACGTTACGCGTTCGACCGAGCGTCGCCGACGGATAGTAGCGATAGCTAATTTTGCCGTGGGGTACCTTTTGTAAGGAATGAATCAGCGGCTGATCGCCCGGTACATCGACGATGCTTCGTTTAAAGCGTTCATTGGCAAAGATGTAGGTATTGCTGGGGTCGGCAATCTGAACGCTGTCTACCGAAAAGCTATAGGGATACACGTCAGGCTTCACCGCGGGTACGGTTACACTCCAGATGCCGGCCGTATCCCTGGTCATCGCTACGGGAGCTGCCAGGAATTCACCATTTAACGTAACTTTTTTAGCATTCCGGGAGAAATAGCGAAACGTGATGCGATGATCGGGATGTACGTCGGGAGAACTAATAGCGGGCGGACGCTGAGCCATTCCGGCCAAACTTGATCCCAGCAGTACGAACAGAAGATAGATGACTTTTTTCATAGCGGTGAGCTGCGTCTATTGAAAGAGTAAGGGAGCGGTTTCCGCCAAATATTTTTTGACATTCATCCAGGTGTGTCCCCCGTCCGTAATCCGGCTTTTGAAGTTCACGTTTTTCGTCTTCAAATACTCCATGAATTCGAGAGTGCCTTTGTAGAGAAAATCGTCACTTCCGACGCTTACCCAGAGTAATTTCAGTTGCTTGTTGGTTTGGGCTGGATTACCGGCAATGGTCCGGTAGCTCCGCTCCATTTCAGTAGGCGAGAGGTACGAACTGTAGGCACATACCCAGGCAAAGGTGTCCATGTGACCAAAGGCGGCCCGGAGGGTTTGTCCCCCACCCCGTGAGAAGCCACCGATGGCCCGGTTTTCACGATTGGCCAGCGTACGATAATTTTTCTCGATGTAGGGAATGATGTTCTGGATCAGATCGTCGCCAAAGGCATTCGCCCGGTTCACGGCGTCGGCTTCGTCGCGTACCACGGGATCGGCGGGTTTGGCCCCGCCCTTCTGTTCCGCTACCCGAGCGGCGATGTTGCCGTAGGGCATCACGATGATCATCGGTTTGGTTTTTCCCTCGGCCAGCAGGTTATCCAGAATCAGATTCGTCCGACCCACTTTGTAGAAAGTTTCCTCCGTATCCGTGGTGCCGCTGATGAGGTAGTATACCGGATATTTTTTAGCAGGATTCTGATCGTATCCCGGTGGTGTATACACGACCAGCGAGCCCGTTGTCCCTTCGACTGAAGGATAATATTCGTACGACACTGTTCCATGCGGTACGTCTTTCAAGGCATGAATCAGCGGTGTATCGCCCGGTACATCAATCAGACTGGCTTTGAAACGCTCGTTCGGAAAAAACGCCACGTTCGCCGGGTCCATAACGGTTACGCCATCGACCTGAAAGCTGTACGGGTAGATGTCAGGCTTAATTGGACCCACCGTCACGCTCCAGATGCCCTGTTCATTTTTCGTCAGGGGGACGGCCGACTTTTCAAACTGTCCACTCAGCTTTACCTCCCGGGCCGTTGGAGCCAGATACCGAAACGTAACCGTGTGATCCGCATGAACCTCGGGCGATACCACCAGCGGTCCCCTCGGTGGCTGGGCCTGGGCAAACCCTATCAGGCTGGGCAGCAATCCGCTGAACAGCCATCGGTTCAGACGGGGTTTGAGGTAATGGTTTTTCATGGATTAAAGGGGTTTAGAGTAAAGAGAGTTTGCAGCTTTATTACAAAAAGCTTGGTTCTTTTGATCTGTTGAAACCTCGTTATTCACCTAGACGGGGTTTGGTCCTTTTTACTGACCGACTAGTAGCCCCTGAGCCTTCTAGGTTGGACCTCTCCACGCCTAACCATTCCATGGGGGCCATCCCATGGCGGCGATAGTCCGCTTCAGCCCAACGCGTTGCAGCTATCGTAGGTCGTTCAGTTACCCCATGGAATGGCTCAGAGGCGGGAGAGGTTTTCTTCTTATGGCAGTTGATCAATATTTGACTAATTGTCAGAATTTGGTGGTTGTTAAAGTTCAATCAATACTCTTCATGGACGGCATAAACCCAATCCCCGTCCTATCGCATTCCATACGGACTAAATAACCAGCCATGCCTATGGAACGAAAATATCAACTGTTTACAAACAACTGATTATCAAAATTTAACATAGAGCTAATAACATCATTATTCCTTCAGCTCATACCCCTGCAATGACAGCATCCGCACGGCGTAACGCTTACCCAATTCTCGGATGCTTTGGGAAGTAAAGTGGAGTTTATCCGGAACCGCCGGGAGGCCCGCCGAGGAAATGACGTAGGCATTCGGAATCGTTTGGGGTAGCGTCGCGATGATGGCATTCATACTGGCACATTTTCCACCCTGATCCTGGCTGACCACTTCGCCCGCGAGTAAGGGTACTGAATCCGGGGCCAGACCCAGATCTTTTAATAAGTCAGCGTATACTTTCTGAACTTTACCCGGCCAGGCTTCATCACCCGTATTGGACTCTCCCTGATGGAGCAAAATGCCTTTGATTACACCCTGTTTCTGGGCTAGTCGGGCCATGGTCAGCAGTCGTTCGTAGGGGTTGCCGCCGTACGCATTCGCCATATTGATCATCCAGGGTCTTTCAGCGGCCGAAGAATCCAGATACGCCCGATACTGAACTTTATCAAAAATCTCGATTTTACTACCACCCACCGCTACCGGTACGACACCCACCCGTATCGAGTCAGGTAAATGGGCGATCAGCGTACGGCCAAAATAGTCGGCCGGTGACAGGCGGGTATTACACCGAAACAGGGGTGGTTTAGCCGGGTACCATTGGCCCTGGCTTCGTCCCAGCTGCGGGCAATCCACCGCGGCCAGTACCTGAAACCGACTACTGACTGTGCTATCCTGAGCCTCGATCGCCGCGGGGCCTTCCATGTTCGACTGCCCCAGGCAGAGGTAAATATGAAAGTTAGGGTCCTGGGCAAACGCGTGTTCACGACCAAGCCAGGCGAAGAGCAACAACCCAAGGATACGGATCATTTTCATAGATTTAGGGGCAATTGAAAGGGTTGAAGGTTGAACCGGCAAAGGAAGACATACCCTCCAGCGTTTTTAAAGGCACGATTTAATGGTAGGAGAAACTTCTCTCTATTTCACTCAAACCCAGCGATAAAGCCTATCCAACCCACTTTATTTTTTGGCTTACGCCTTTCTATGTTGCTTGAAATAAAAGGCTTTGGAGCAGGGTCTGCTATTTCAATCATGAAGGGTCGCTTCTACGGTTGAGTGAGCGTATCACTGATGTGGAAGTAATCGAAATCAGCGTAGCCACCCGTCTGTTGCGTGGCGTAATTGAACAGGCCAAACCGGTAACCCATAAAATGCGGAATGGTATACGGCATTTTAAGCGACTCTCCGATACGCGTCCAGGTTTTGTTGTCGAGGCTGTAGAAGAAGTTTGCCGTGTCCTTCCGATCCCGGAAATTACATTCAGCCTTCAGGTATACCATCTTCTGAGGTAGCGGAATAGTTTGAAGCTCTGTCGGTTTTCCTTCCTTCATTTTAACCATCACTACGGAAGATTTTCCCTGGATAATTTTGACTCCTACCAGACCATACTCCTTTTGCAACAGGCCTAAACCAGCAAAATCACCCTCCTTCATTTGAGAAACATACAGGGCCGTCGTACCAGCTGATTCCGGTCCGATGGTCCGTTGGGTGAGGGTATTGCGGGCCTGCGTAAAGGACGTGTCGATTCGTCCGGTTTTCAGTCGTAAAAACCCTTTGCGTTCGCTGAGTGACCAGAGCTTCGGTTCGGGATTATGATTCCACTGCCAGACCAGTGGCAAGGTCGGTTCACCCTTTTTACGATTGAATTCGTCGGAGGCAACGATACCCGGAATCAGTCCTTTGCTCGCGGGCAAAGCCAGCTTTTCGGGCACTTTGCCGTTCTCTCCCAACACGGGCCAGCCATTTTCCCATTGTACCGGCACCAGGTACGGAATCCGACCCACGCCGCCAAAATCCCGGAACAGATAAGCGTACCATTTTCCGTCGGGCGTATCGATCAAACCTCCCTGAGCCACGCCCAAATCCTGCAAGCCGACTTTGCCTTCCCAGGGGCCCGTAATTTTATCCGCCCGGTGAATCACTACCGTACGCATGCTTCCCTTGGGCCAGGTGATGTTGAAGAGGTAGTATTTCCCATTTACCTTGAATAACTGCGAACCTTCGGCGGGCAGTCCTCCACCCGTACCGGAGGGTGCACTGGCATTTTCAATGATTACCTGCTCGGTAGTACCCGGCTTTACCCCGGAAAGGTCCGCCGAAAGTTCGATCAGCTTCAGTTTGCCGCCGCCGTAAATCATATAGACCCGACCGTCATCGTCGAAAAACAGACTGTGATCGTGGTACGACGGTTTGAACGAGACCTCTTTCCAGGGACCTTTTTCAATATTCTGGGTGGAATAAATATAGGTTTTACCCGTCGTCTGAGCGAACGTCGTGACGTAGTACGTACCCTTGTGGTACCGCAGGCTACTGGCCCAGGAACCCCGGCCGTACGTACTCTTGCCGTTCGTCAGATTGAGTTCATCCATTTCCCCCAATCGATCATACGCGTAGCTCACCAGTTGCCAGTTGATTAAATCCTTGGACTTCATCAGGGGTAGGCCCGGACTCATGTGCATGGTGGTACTGCTCATGTAATACGTATCCCCTACCCGAATCATGGAAAGATCCGGTACATCGGCGAAGATGACCGGATTATGGGCCTGGGCGAACAAAAGCTGACCTGAGCAAAGCAAAAACAGTAGTATAAAGCTTCTTAGCATGTGTATCGGGTAGAGGTTAGGTAATGAAAGGACCTACAGAAAGCCCTAAATGGGCTCAGGAATAGGTTACATCGCCCAGGCGACCTACCTATTCCTGCATTTTCCAACTCACTTTATTTATACATTGGATCCTTTCCTTCGTACTTCAAATAACGGAACGAAGCGGTATTGGAACTACTTTCACCGGAAGACGTAGCGTACATGCCGTACACGCAGCCAATGAAACCTCCCGCTACCTTGGTACTCAGGAACTTTCCGTCCATCTCATCTTTCAGCACTTGCCAGTTTTTACCGTCCGTCGTATACGAGAAACTGTAGGAATCGCCCTGCGAAGCAATGCGAAGGTTCACTTTTTCAGCCGTGGTATTCAGCGGGGCTTCCGTTACTAATTCCATCGATTTTTCGCGAGGTACACTTTTGAAAAGCTGAATAACCGGTTTTCCGTCTTTCTGGCCTTTGCTCAGGAAATAGAAATGATGCTCATCCTGCAGGACTACCAGTCCTGCTTTTTCGTGCTCTGCTTTGGGGCTGAAGTTTAGTTCGGTTTCAGCCGTGCTGTGCAGGTGTTGCTGACGTTTTCCAACGAAAGACGGATTACCCATTTCCATGCAGGTTTCGGGTTTCAGCTTCAGCGTCAGGCCCTGCTTTTTGGAAAGCGTATACGAGCCGGGATCTACCGTTCGCATGAATAATAACGAAGGGTCCAGCGATTTTTCAAAGGTCATCGTATACCCAAAGTTACCTGACTGAGGCAGCAGATCTTTCGGCTTGCTTTCGGCGTAGTTGACCGGATAGGAATACTGAATTTCCTTATGATCGGGGTTGATGATTGGCCAGTCTTCCTTCCATTCTACGGGGGCAATGAAAGTTTCACGACCAGTATTGTAGAAATCACCCTCGTAAGGCCGAACGGCTAAAAAGATGGAATACGTCTTTCCATCGGGACCTTCCACAAACTGAGCGTGGCCAGCGGAAGTAACGGGGTTTTTCCGGTCTTCGGGTAAGCCTTTCTGCGTCAGGATGGGATTGTGCTCGTAGGGTACGTAAGGCCCCCAGACGGATTTACTCCGGAACACTACTTCGGAGTGGTTCACCGACGTGCCACCTTCGGCCGCATACAGGTAATACCAGTTGTTTCGCTTCAGAATATGCGGCCCTTCAATCCATACGGGCTTTTTGCTGATATCTACCCCGCCGTTGACCAGCTGTTTTTCCTCACCTACTACTTTCAGATTCTGGTAATCAAATTCGTACATCCGAATGGTGCGGTGACCGGAATACTGGGGTTTGTTGTCGGGAGCGTCGCTGTTGTAGAGAATATAGGCCTTGTCGTTGTCATCGAAATACAGCGAAGGGTCGATGCCCCGAACCTGCGGAATCCGGACCGGATTACTCCAGGGTCCTGCCGGATTTTTAGCCGTTACGACAAAGTTACCGTCGTGATCAATGTCCGTACAGGTCACGTAATACGTGCCCTTGTGATAGCTGATGGCCGGAGCAAACAGGCCGCGGGTTAACCGTTCGCCCATGAAATCCATTTGGGAGGGGCGGTCAATGACATTGCCAATCTGCTTCCAGTTTTTTAAGTCTTTACTATGAAAAACGGGAATGCCGGGAAAGTAGGAAAACGTAGAATTAATGAGGTAATAATCTTTATCCACCTGCACAATACTCGGATCCGGATAGAAACCCGATAGAATGGGATTGACTAAAGTAGTTTTCTGAGCTATTCCAGAATTCAGGCCCCAAAGGCAGAAAAAAAGAATGGACAGGATAGGTTTTCTCATGTTTCTGTAAGATCGATCCAATGATGTGTTAAGGTTCCTTTGTACTGGTACTATTCCGTAACTCTCCAGCATTCATTTGTAGCGGTCAGCGGAAAAAGCACCGGCTTCAAATGTAGCCTTAAGTAGAAAAAGCGGTAGGATAAAAATCTTCAAAAAAGGAGAAAAAATGTTTAATTAATTAAATACCACCCCCTTCCAAAGGGTGTTTTTTTTACATTATTTCTATATTTTTTTACATTTATGCTACCTTTTGGCTTCTTCTGCCCTCTAGTTTTGTTAAAGAATTTCAGCTCCTCTAAACGAGCGTAAGGCTTTTCAAAACGGCGATAAACCCGAAATTTTTAGCGTATCTACCCCACCTTGCAGGTACCTGACTGCACTCCTAATCCTATACCATTACTTCACAAAAGTTTCATTAAATGCTATGGATAAACCTGTAACATTCCGAGAACATCCGATCCGATGGATGATGATTCCGCCCGTCGTTTGTTTGCTCTTACACATGCATACGACCAGTGCAGCACCCGACTATGCCAGGTATGCTCCCGTTCATGACAGAAGTCGATTGAAGACGAACATGGATCGGGTCATAACCGGGAGTATTAAAGATGAACAGGGCCAGGCCGTTCCGGGCGTGAGTTTGTCCATTAAAGGCACAACGCAGGGTACGGTCACGGACGAACAGGGCCAGTTTCGGTTGACGATCCCCAATGACAACACGACGCTGGTCGTCACGCACGTGGGGTATGCCAGTCAGGAATTTGTCGTGGGTACGCGATCGACGGTTGAGATCGTTTTGAAAAATGACCAGCGAGTCCTGAGCGAGGTCGTTGTGGTGGGTTATGGTACGCAACGCCGGGGAGCCATCACCGGAGCCGTTTCATCGGTTACCTCCAAAGCCCTCAATGAGTTACCGGTGGCGGGAATCGATCAGGCCTTGCAGGGACGGGTCGCGGGCTTAAACGTGACTAACAACGGATCGCCGGGGAGTGCTCCTATCGTTACCATTCGTGGGATTAGCTCCATTAGTTTTGCTTCCGATCCGCTGTACGTAGTGGACGGTTTTCCCACGGCGATTTCCAACATCGACCCCCGCGACATTCAGTCGGCTGAAGTGCTGAAAGACGCCAGCTCCGCCGCCATTTACGGTTCCAGAGCAACCAATGGCGTCATTCTGATCACGACAAAAAAAGGTTCTTTGCAGGATCGTTTGCGGGTTTCCTTTGATGCTTATTTCGGGGTTCAGAGTCCCACCCGGGAATTCAATCTGCTCAACACGCAGCAATACACGCAGTACGAAAGAGCCCTGAATGGTGCGGGCAGTTCATTGCCGCCCCGTCTAGAATCGGCTAATTTCAATCTTCCGATTTACGAAGGTGCTACGCAGACCTTTGCCCAGACCAATACCAACTGGCAACGGGAGTATTTCAGAAGAAACCAGCCGCTTCAGCAGTACAACGTCTCCCTGAGTGGCGGCAATGGGGCTTCGCGTTTTTATACAGGAGCGGGTTATTTTGATCAGCAGGGTATTGCTCAGGGCCTTAATTTCAAGCGTTTCAACTATCGTTTGAATTCGGAGCATATCCTAAGCAAGATCTTTACGTTCGGCGAAAATCTGTACATCAGTCAATCCAAACAGCGTTTCGACGTTTCGCAGGGAAACCGTACGCCCATTGTAAACCTCATCCGGATGCAGCCCTATCTGCCCGTGTATAACCCCAACAACCTGGGTGGATTCATGGGGCCGCAGAATAGCTTCGACGCCTCCGATCCGGTCAATCCCGTGGAGCGGGCTTTCCTCGTTGAAAACATCAACAATACGACCCGCATTCTGGGGACGGCGTACGTAAAAGTGAACATTGCCCCCTGGCTCCGATTCACGTCTACGTACGGTCTGGATTATTCAAATGCCTACATCACGAACTATACACCCATCCACAACGATGGCGGTACTTCCATTGCGGCAACGGCAAGTATCCAGAATCAGCGGCTGTTGACGAATACGCAACTATTCACCCAGCAGTTAACCTTCGAGAAGTCGTTCGAAGGCCATAACCTCGGGGCCACGGTTGTCTACGAAACCCAGAGTCAGAATGTGCGGAATGAAACCGCCAG
Source organism: Siphonobacter sp. BAB-5405 (assembly GCF_002872335.1). Classification (GTDB taxonomy): domain Bacteria; phylum Bacteroidota; class Bacteroidia; order Cytophagales; family Spirosomataceae; genus Siphonobacter. The sequence goes on from NZ_NJAG01000002.1 coordinate 355,908, forward strand.
CGGTACCCAGAGCACGAACGTGGTCCGTACGCTCAACGGGGCCAACAACGTGACCGCCAACAGCATTTATGAAACCAACTACATCCGCTCCATGGTGGGTCGGGTGACGTATGACTACAACGAGCGTTACATACTGGCGGCTTCACTTCGTCGGGATGGTCTGTCCGTATTTGCTCCGGGTAAGAAGTTCGAAAACTTTCCGGCCTTCTCTGCCGGCTGGCGAATCGACCGGGAAAACTTCATGAAAGAGGTACGTGGTATCTCGGAACTGAAACTCCGGGGCGGTTACGGAATCACCGGCATCAATGGCGTGCTGCTGGGTAACTATCCGTATCTGCAACCCATCCAGCGGAATCAGGCCACTTATCCGTTCAACGGTACGGTCATTAACGGCAACGGTTCATTCTATAATGGTCTGAGCAATCCGAATCTGGCCTGGGAGAAAACCAAGCAAGCCAACGTCGGTTTGGATATGGGCTTCCTGGAAAATCGCTTAAGCATTGTCGCGGAATATTTCCAGCGGAAAACGGACAACCTGATTCTGACCGTTCCTACGCCAACCAGCTTTGGTTTTGGCGGGGCCGGAACCCTGGCCAACGTAGCGGCCATGGAGAACAACGGGGTCGAACTTCAGGTGGGTTATCGGAAAACACGGGGCGATTTTACCTGGAATGTAACGGGTTTAGTAAGCGTCATCCGGAATCAGGTGGTACGGCTGAATAACGAGAATGCCTCCATTACCGCCGGGGGTGATGCCGACTTTGGTGGTGGTGGTCCTTTAACGAATACCGTAGCAGGTAAAGCCGTACAGTCATTCTACGGGTACGTCGTGGAAGGTATTTTTCAGAATGAAGCCGAAGTTACTTCACACGCGACACAAAGCGGAGCTGCTCCCGGGGATTTGAAGTTCAAAGATCTGGATGGCAACGGCGTAATTAATGACGATGACCGCACGTTCATTGGTAGTTTCCTGCCGAAATTCAGTTACTCGCTCAACTACGCGGCTAACTACAAAAACTTCGATTTCACGGTCTTCTTCCAGGGTGTACAGGGTAATAAAATCTTTAACGCCGCCCGGATTATTCGCGAAGGGATGCCTCGCCTGTTCAACGCCGATGTGGCCGTCCTGAACGCTTGGACGCCCACGAATACCAATACGGATATGCCACGAGCCGTCAACGGGGATCCGAATCAGAACGTACGCCCCTCGACCCGCTGGATTGAAGACGGCTCGTATTTACGGTTTAAAAATGTCATGATTGGCTACAATGCCCCCGAATCCTGGACGAAACGTACCGGTGCTCTGGGCCTCAGCCGATTGCGTCTTTACCTCTCCGCTCAAAACCTGTTTACTATTACCAAGTACTCTGGTCTGGACCCGGAAATCGGCTCGAAGAACGGAACACTGACGAATGGTGTGGATTACGGTCAGTATCCCACGCCCCGATCATTTCAAGCAGGAATCCAGGCCACTTTTTAATGTATACTTGTATGAAACTATCTAAGCGAAGCATTCGGACGGCGTGTGTACTGGCGATGCTGCCCATTCTCTACTCCTGTAATGACAATACGCTGAATACCATCAACGAAAACGTGGTATCCACGACCGATTATTTCAAAAATAGTGATGAACTTCTGGCGGGCACCAATTCCATTTACGCCACGGTGCGTAACATTTCGCTGGTGGCCCGGGAATGGTTTTTCCTGCATGACCTGCGAAGCGATGAGGTGGCAGCCGGCGGAAGTCAGCTGGAAGTACCCCGTTTTCAGATTCTGAGCGGTAATACGGACCCCACCAACAGCGTCATGAACTCGGTCTGGAATGGCTTATACACAGTCATTCACCGGGCTAATACCGTGATCGAAAACGGCCCTAATGTGACGGATAATGTGGCCGTACGCGACCGGGCGGTGGCCGAAGCCAAATTCCTGCGGGCCTGGGCTTATTTTGAACTGGTAACTTTCTGGGGAGGCGTACCGCTGTACACGTCACCCGTTAAGTCCCCTTCCGACTATCAGCCCCGGGCGGAGGTGAATGCGATTTATACCCTGATCATCGAAGATTTGCGTCAGGCGGCCGGTGCCTTACCCGGTAAAGCGGCTACGGATAAAGGACGAGCCACCAATGGTGCTGCCCATGCGTTGCTGGGCCGGGTGCTGATGCAGCGAAATGATTATGCCGGAGCCAAGGAAGCCTTGCTTAAAGTCACTACCTCCGGTGCGTATACGTTAACGGATCGCTACCTGGACAATTTTGAAGAGGAGACGGAATTTAATGCCGAGTCCATTTTCGAAGTTGCCTACGTCGATAAGGGGGATAATGATTTTAACTGGGGCGGCAACGATACCCCCAACTCCGCTCAATCGACCATTCGTAACCAGGAGTACAATCCGGTAGCGTGGCGAAACCTGATTCCCTCGGACAAGCTGCTGAATGAATTCGAAAACACGGCCACCGGAGCCGCCAAAACCGACCCCCGATTCAATTTCAGTTTCTACCAAACCGGTGATCGTTACAACAATGATGCGGATGTACTGACGGATGCGGATCAGAACGGTAATTCATCGGTAGTCAATGGTGTTCGCAAGAAAGTCAGCATCCGGAAGTTTATGATTTTGTACAAGGAAGGCAAATCCCGGGCTAGTTACCACCCCGGCGGTAATAATCAGCGGATTATCCGCTATGCCGAAGTACTGATCAACCTGGCCGAATGCGAAGCCGAGCTGGGGAATCTTACGGCGGCCGTTGGCTACCTCAATCAGGTTAGAGCCCGCAAAAGTGTAGCGATGCCCGCGTATCCGACGAGCCAATATCCCACCAGCACTAAAGCTCAGGTGATCAAAGCCGTCATGCACGAGAAAATGGTTGAACTTTCCGTGGAATGTATGCGTAGCATCGATATTCTCCGCTGGCGACCCAAGGGTTATTTCACGCAGGAACCATTCTCCTATTTCCGGGCGGGTCGGGATGAATTACTGCCCATTCCGGTCGCGGAGTTAGATAATAACCCTTTAGTCAACGGTAAGCAAAATCCGGGTTATTAGGTAACTCTGCGTTCCTTCCGGTTTCATCCGGAAGCAAACACTTGTTTTCGGAAGATGAAAAAAGGGCATGAGTGGCGAATGTGCCACTCATGCCCTTTCGCTTTAATCCAGGCAATCAGGTGTCGCTTTTAAACGATCGAATCTCAGGGTTTCGCTCCCCTATGCAAGCTGCATCCCAGCCGAATCCTGCGTTTGTTAAGGATTCAGCATACCCAGACTTTTTCGTTATACCGCATTCTCTGCTTTCGCTTTATTTTTCTGAATGTATTCCGAAGGAGTCATGTTAAACTGAGCTTTGAACACCTTGGTAAAGTAGTTCGGGTTGGCGAAACCGATTTCGTACGCGACCTCGGCAATGTTCATATCGCTTTTGTGCAAGAGCAAAGCGGCCCGTTCCAGCTTGATGGATCGGATGTATTCAACCGGTGTCATGCCCGTAAACTCAAGCAATCGGTTGTACAGCGAAGCCCGGCTCATGGATAAGTGACTGCTTAGGGTTTCCACCGATAGCTGGGGATTGGCCAGATTGTCGTGTACGTAAGCCAGTACTTTCTCCAGGAATCGCTCCCGTTCCGGAACAATTTCCGGATTGGGCGAAGTCATGACGACCTGCTTGGTGTACGTATCCTTGAAGACCCGGTTGAGGGCGATCAGGCTATTCATCTTTGCCTGTAATACCGCAAAGTCAAAGGGTTTGGTGATGTAATCCGTGGCCCCGGATTCCAGACCCGACAGCGGACCATTCTCTTCGACGGCCGCGGTTAACAAAATGATCGGAATGTGTTTGGTTCGCTTATCGGCTCGCAGCTTTCGCGTCAGTTCCAGCCCATTCATTTCGGGCATATTGATGTCGCAGACAATCAGGTCGGGGTGATGAAACAGGATGCGTTGCCAGGCCTCTTTCCCATTCGTAGCTTCATACAGCCGATAACACGTCTTGAGATTTTCCTTGATGTAAAAACGGAAATCTTCGTCGTCCTCGACGATCAGTACCAAAGGTTGATCTGCGTTTTTGGCGGATACCTCCACCCCGGGGAAGTTGGTTAACGCAGGCGTCACCGGCAACAGCGTTTCAGTTCTTTCGGGTACCTGCTGACTCACCTCCCGTTTTAGCCGTAACCGAAAAGTAAATTTACTGCCCAGTCCCACGGCACTTTCCACGCTGATGTGTCCGTCGTGCATTTTGACAAACTCTTTCACAATCGACAAACCAATGCCGGTACCCTGATTCAGAATGGCCGGCCCCGTATCATGCTGGAAAAAGCTTTCGAAAATCCGGTCCTGAGCTTCGAGCGGAATGCCAATGCCGGAGTCTTTGATGGACACGCAGATGCAGGCGACCTCAGCGGTGGATTCCTCGGGGCACGCTTCCAGGTTTACCCGAATTGAACCCTTCTCTGGGGTAAACTTGAACGCGTTGGACAACAGATTAAACAGAATTCGCTCGACTTTATTTTCATCGAAATAGAGCGTCTCTTCCTCCATTTCACTCGAAAATGACAGAATGATGTTCTTCCGAATTGCCAAGTCATTGAACGAATACACGACGTCTTTTAGAAAAGCTACGATCGGGCCTTGCTTTAGGTGAAGTTTCAGCTCCTGCTCTTCCAGTTTTCTGAAATCGAGCAGCTGATTCACCAGATTGCTCAACCGCCGGGCATTTCGATTGATGAGGTTTAGCTGGCTGGCAGCACTTTCGTCAAAATTCTGTTTGAGTAGTTTTTCGGCCGGACCAACAATCAGCGAAATCGGCGTTCGGAATTCATGACTGAGATTCGTCAGAAACTTGATTTTCATCCGATCAAATTCCCGCGAATATTCGGCCTCTTTACGCTGTTGTTCCAGCAATTGACTCGCCCGTAGTCGCTCCTGCTGGATGGCAAATTTTTGTTTCAGATTGTTGATGCTCCGGCGGCGGATTAAGTACAAAATTCCGAAGATGATTAGTACGTAGAATAGGTACGCGTAGATCGTTTGCCAAAAGGGCGGTGCTACTTTGATACGAACGGATGTGCCTTGGTTATTCCAAAGACCATCGTTATTCGATGCAATCACCTGAAAGGTATACTCCCCGGGACTTAGATTTGTGTAATAAGCACTGTGTTCCTTACCCGCGTCAATCCACTGATTATCCACGCCTTCCAGTTTGTATTTGTACTGATTGTACTCGGGAACGGTGAAATTGAGGGCTTCGAAATTGATGGAGAAGTTCTGCTTGTAGGCCAGCCGAATTTCGCTGGCAGTCAGTAAGGACTGATTAATCGGCCCCTTCGGGGATGGAACCACGGCCTGATTATCAATCTTCAGTTCCGTCAGTACCACCTCGGGAATCTGGTTATTGATCTTGATATCCGATCGCTTGAAGTGATTGAATCCTCCCTGTCCACCGAAATACAACTCCCCGGTTGAAAGCTGTAAACCCGAACCCAACACAAAAGCTCCACCCTGCAAGCCGTGGTGATGGGTGTAGTTTTTAAATCGTTTGTTAACCGGATTGAAGCAGCTCAGACCTTTGTTCGTACTGAGCCAGAGTTCGCCCGTGGGGGTTTCGATGATTTTCAGAACTACCCCGTTAATCAGCCCGTCACTTTCCGACAATACCTGGAATTGCCTGCTTTGGGGGCTCAGATACGCGAGCCCGTTTCCGTTGGTTCCTACCCAGATCGTTCCTTTGGCGTCTTCCTTGATGGACAGGATGTAATTGCTGGGTAAACCGCTGTTTCTTTTGTTGTAGAACGTAAAGGTTCTGGTTTTGGGGTCGTACACCGAAATGCCGCCACCGAAGGTACCCGCCCAGATTCGGCCCGACTTGTCTTCTTCAAAGGCCCGGATGTAGTTGTTGGAAGGTTTGGTTTTATCATCCGTATGATCACTCGGATTCACCAGTTTTTCAATGGTGCTGGTCTGCACGTTGAGAATATTGATTCCCCCACCGTTCGTTCCAATCCAGAGATTCCCCTGCCGATCTTCTTTCAGGCAGAAGATGTCATTACAGTTCAGATCTTTTTCGCCAGGCCCTTTTTTAAACCGGGCATAGTGCTGCGAACCGGGTTGGTAACAAAACAATCCGTTCAGGTACGTACCAACCCATAATTGCTGGTTACGGCCCATTTCCAGAGCCAGAATACTCAAATCGTGTCTGATGTTCTTCCGATCGTCGGGTAGCTGAATCTGTCTGAATACCTCTTTCTGCGGTAGGTATTCGTGTAAACCTCCACCATCGGTTCCCACAAACACGCGGTCCCGGTACTCCGCAAACGAAGTCACCGTGGATGACCGCAGGCCAAATGGATCAAACGCGTTGCTTTGTTTGAGTTTGAAATGGCTCTGGCTTTTATCGTATTTATTCAGCCCGCCCTGATACGTTCCTACCCAGTAAATGCCCTTGTCATCCACCAGCACGGAACGGATGGATCGGCTACTCAAACTGTGCGGATCGCGACTGTCAGGACCGTAGCTAACAATGTTCTCCGTATTCAGATCCAGCACGTCCAGGCCTTCGTCGGTTCCTACCCACAGCTTGCCGTTGTCATCCGCGACCAGGGCGTAAATGGTGTTACTGCTGATTGAGTTTTGGCCCGAGGCGTAGGTGAAATTTTTAAAATGGTTCCCGTCCGATTCCAGCTTACTTAAGCCGCCAATGGTACCTACCCAGATCTGATTACGGCTATCCTGAACGATCGCGGAAATGTAATTGTGCGTTAAACTTCGGGGGTCCTGGTCTTCGTGCCGATAGTGCCGAAGGAGAGTATAGCTTTTATCGTACAGCCACAAACCTTTATCCGTCCCGATCCACGTCTGGTGCTTCCGATCCTGGAAAGTATAGAGCGAAGTTTGCCCTTCGAAGTTTTTTAGCAGCTTCTGGTAGGGCTTTTGAAGATTCAGTTTTTTGGTAACGGGATCAATGATGTACAAGGCTCCGTAGCTGGTCACCCAGAGATTTCCCTTATCATCAGCCGTAATATGCGTAATGGCGGGCTGTATCTTTTTTTTATCTCCTACGGCTTCAAACGGAATTATGGAGTCGGAAAGTCGGTCATAATAGCTGAGCGAACCGCCGTTAGTCCCAATCCACAAATCCCCGTTTGCACTTTCAAACAGTGCCGTAATATGATTAACCTTTAAGCCCTTGTTTTTTTCGGCATCATGTCGGTAGATTTTGAAATTCGTACCGTCAAAACGGTTGAGTCCATCTTCAGTAGCCAGCCAGAGAAAGCCAAAATGATCCTTGCATAAACTGTAGATGGTGCTGGAAGAAAGTCCATCTTTATTGGAGTAGCTCTTAAAACCCAGCGGCAATTTCTGGGCGAATAACCCCGCATCATTCAGGATCGTTAGGAGGATCAGGAGGAAAAAACGTATGACTATCTTCATGCCTACTTGCAGCTATCGAAGCACTGATCCAGCCGTGAAGCCTATAGTAATACACCGTTGTAAGAACGGACTTCAGCCACTGGAAAAAGCTGGATTCACGGAGCAACCCTGGCGAGGTGCTATCAAATAAGTCCAAAAGTTAATCTTTTTAATCCAGTATACGTATATCCGTCTCTCATTCCTTCAAATCTTTACTTGTTATCTCGTGCGGAAATAGTTGGTTTTCATGAATCCATCTGTTGGGGAAAATCGCACGAGACCACTTTCCCCAACAGATGAAACGCCCTTATCCTACTGACGGATCAGCGTGATCTGTTCCCCTTTTCGGGTGGGAATGTCGTACAGTTGGGTTGGCTTGAGGGTAAGACTAGTACGTGGAGCCTGATCCGAAATGACCGCCGCCGGAATATCTTCCGTGTAGTAATAGGGATTGACATTCAAGCCCGTAGCCTGATGTAACGTGAGTCCACCCGTTCCCTGCAAGGCATTGGGCGTGCGAACCCGCAGGTTCCCCCCCAGCGTCGAGCGAATGACTACTTTCTTGATCTGGCCCTTTTCCCACTCCATCGCCAGGACTTCAAACCCGCCCCGGGCCCGTAGGCCTGCAATGCTACCCTGGGGCCACGCATCGGGCAAGGCCGGTAGTAAATGAATGGCCCCGTCGGCACTTTGGAGTAGCATTTCGGTAATGCCGGACGTACAGCCAAAGTTTCCGTCGATCTGGAACGGCGGGTGGGCATCGAATAAATTGGTATAGGTTCCCCCACCCCCTTTGTTGACTCCAAGCGGCGTTAACTGATTCTGGATCAGTGTATACGCATGATTTCCATCCTGAAATTTAGCCCACCAGTTCACTTTCCAGCCCATACTCCAACCCGTGGATACATCACCGCGATGTAGAAGCGAAGTCCGGGCGGCAGTGAACAGCTCGGGCGTGCGATAGGCTGAAATCTGGCTGGATGGGAACAGGCCGTACAGATGCGAGACGTGGCGGTGCTTATCCTCCGGATCGTCCACATCGTCGAGCCATTCCTGCAATTGTCCGTGTTTGCCCACGTGCATCGGCGGCAGCTTTTGCCGTTTTTCCTTGAGCATCGTTACAAAATCCGCATCCTGTTTCAAGAGTTCCGCTGCCCGTATGGCCGTGCTGAATACGTCGAAGACAATCTGATTATCCATCGTAGTACCTGCGTCTACCGACGAACCGCCGTGAGCCTGGGGAGCGTTTTCGGGCGAAGTACTCGGCGTTACGACCAGCCAGTGGTACTTGGGGTGTTCGACCAAGAAATCGGCGTAGAATTGGGCCGCTCCCTTCAGAATAGGATACGCAGAAGCCAGAAATTTCTGATCGCCGTTGTACAGATAATGCTCCCAGAGGTGCTGGCTCAGCCAGGCTCCACCCGCCGTCCACATTCCCCAGAAGGCTCCGTCGATGGGACCGTTGATTCGCCAGAGATCCGTATTATGGTGAGCCATCCAGCCCCCGGCCCCGTACATGACCTTCGCCGTTTCCTGGCCTGTTTCAGCCAGTTCCCGAATCATGCGGAACAAGGGTTCGTGCATTTCGCTCAGGTTAGTCTTCTCGGCCGGCCAGTAATTCATCTGGGTATTGATGTTAATGGTGTACTTACTGTCCCAGGGCGGTCGCATCCGGTGATTCCAGACCCCTTGCAGGTTGGCAGGCTGGCCACCGGGCTGAGAAGACGAAATCAGTAAATAGCGTCCGTACTGGTAGTAGAGCGTCACGAGCTGCGGATCGTTCGCGAAGCGAAAGTTCTTCAGCCGTTCATCCGTCGGATGACTAGCCGCATCCGTAGTACCCAAATCAAATTTCACTCGATTAAAAAACTTCTGATAGGCTTCGATATGGGGCTTCCGAATCGCCGGATAGGATTTGGCGTAGGCCTTGTTCAGGTACGCCGCGGCCCGGGCATCCGCGTCACCACCCAGGTCTTTGTAACTGTTGAAATTCGTAGCAATGGAAATATACAGGACGGCTTCGTTGGCTCCACTGACAACCAGCGACGTATCGGTACCCGAAAGGCTTCCACCGGTGGTTTTCAGACGGGCGATGCTTTTAAATTTCACCATTCCTTTCACGCCTTCGTGATCGGAGGTGATTCCGGAAAGGGTAAGCTCCCGATTGGAGGTCCGGTTGCGTTCGGCTTTCGGGTGCGGGGAAGAAAAAGAAGCGGTAAAGGATAACTTGCCCGGCTTGCTGGCGGTCAGCCGCATGACGATCACCTGATCGGGAAAGGAAGCCAATGCTTCCCGGGTATAGGTCACATCCCCAACCGTGTAGGTGGTTCGGGCGATGGCCTGTTCGATATCCAGTTCCCGGGAATAGTTGGTAAAGGCCGTATGACCCTCGAAGGTAAGGTTCAGATTACCCACGGGCTGAAACATCTGTCCATGGGATTTCTTCGTCAAAATCGATTGATTGGCTCGCTGCTCCGCCTCCTTGTGTTTGCCATCAAAAATCAGTTGCCGTATCTCGGGCAGAGCCGCTAACGCATTGGGATTATCATTGCGGTTGGGGCTACCGCTCCAGACGGTATGTTCATTAAGCTGGATCGTTTCGGTACCCACGTTTCCGTACACCATGGCTCCCAGCCTGCCGTTACCCAGGGGCAAGGCGTTTTCCCAGACGGTTCCGGAGGGTTCTTTGTACCAAAGTTTCAGGGCTGGCTTTTGCTGCGAAAAGCCCAGGGCAGGTAGCATTAATAAAAGTAGGCAGAGGTAATGTCGGATCATCATTAGCAGTATAGAATAGGTTACTATAGGTATTACGTATAAATGTATAGGGTCATACTCCTATTTGGAAGTTGGTCCGTACACAATTTTTTTCGTCGAATCAAAATGACTTCATACTCGCTTGCGTACGGATTCATGACTGGCTTCTTTACCGCCGAATCCCTAGTAAGGAGATGGCGTATAGACGCTCCGCTTGTTAACCGCATTTCGCCTAACTTGTACCAGGATATCCCTATTGGGTACCATTAGCCGGGAAAAGAGCCGCTCTACCTTTGCTGATCGATTCGCTCCACTCGTCTTTCTATGGAAATAAACGCAGAAAACCCCCGGCCTAAGCACTCCGGTACCAAATCCCTTTTTACGAATCCAGTCTTGGAAGCCCTGTCGCGTACGCATATTGCGGTTCCTATTTCGATCTACCTACTTAGTTCGGCTGGTTTGGGCTGGTACGCCTTTACGCATACGGCATTACAGCGGATCATGATACTCGGTTTGTTCGGACTGGGAATACTCGTCTTTACGCTGGTGGAATACGTCACTCACCGGGGCATTTTTCACATGGATCCTACCAACGCCATCAAATCCCGGTTGCAGTATACCTTCCACGGTATTCACCATGAGTACCCGAAGGATCAAACGCGATTAGCCATGCCGCCCGCTCTGGCCGTTTTGATTGGCTCCTCTTTATTTGGCGTTACCTTTTTGCTTTTAGGGGAAGCGGCTTACGCATTCTTTCCCGGTTTTCTGGTGGGCTACGCGGGCTATCTGTTTGTACACTTCATCGTACACGCCTATCAGCCGCCCCGCAACTTATTCAAATGGCTTTGGATCAATCACGCGATTCACCATTATAAAGATGATACGCTGAACTACGGCGTTTCGTCTCCGCTGTGGGATTACATTTTCAGAACCTATTCTTCAAAAGGATAAAAGCACAAGGCCCGGAACGTTGCTCCGGGCCTTTTACGCTTTGTATTTACCGATCCACTTTCTGGGTATCGGGCTGACCATGCACGGTGAGTTGAAACACATCCGGACGCGAATAGTGACCCACGCAGTCAAAATCCAGCTTACTCTTGGCAAGGGTTGCAAAATCCAGCTCAGCGGTCAATAATCCTTCCTGATTCCAAAGCGGCCCCGCGAGTACTTCCCCCATCGGTGAAAGAATCACACTGCCACCTGCACTCATGATCTCGGGCTCCTGACTCAGCTCGGCTTGGTAGCGTTCGGGGTAGTCGCTTTTACGTACAAATTGATTGCAGGCCAGCACGAAACAACGCCCTTCAAGGGCAATATGCTGCATAGTGGACTGCCAGGATTCCCGCGAATCAGCAGTGGGAGCCAGGTAAATTTCGACCCCTTTCTGATACAATGCCGTTCGGGCCAGGGGCATGTAGTTTTCCCAGCAGATCAGTCCACCTATTTTTCCCAGACGTGTATCGAGCGTAATTAGCGAACTTCCATCGCTTTCACCCCAAATGAACCGCTCCAGTCCCGTGGGTTTGAGTTTGCGATGTTTGCCCAGAATCTTTCCGTCGCTTCCGATGTAGAGAAGCGTACAGTACAACGATCCGCCGATGGGGTCCTTCTCCGTAATGCCCAGCCCTACCATGATTCCAGCCACCTGCACCGCTTGCTGGATGCGTCGAATGGCCTCCGAATCGACTTCGGGACTGTTTTTCCAGTAATCAAGCCAGGTTTCCCGGCCTTTTTCCGTACGACGGCCAATCATCGCCTCGAACGTGAGTCCCCTGGGATACGCCGGAAGAAAAGATTCCGGAAACAGCAGTAGTTCGCAATTCTGCTCGGCACCTTTTTTAATCCAGCTAAGGACCACTTCGACACTCCGCTCCAGGTCAAACAAAACGGGAGTAGCCTGTACTACGCCTACTTTTACTACATTCAGCATTCCTTGCTACGTTTAGAACTACACTTCCTTTTCCCGGGTAATCAGGCGGGGATTTTCCTCATATTCAATGCCCGAGAATAAGTAAATGTAAATTACGCGGGCTACTCTAAAGTTAAATGGCATAGTCGCCAGCATTAAGCCAATGGCTACGGATATGTAAACAAAGGCGGAGGGGTCCCCAAAGAAGTTAAAGAGAACGATGGCCGTACCCAATACTATCCCCACGGAGAGGGCATAACTGACATACGTGGCTCCAATAAAAAAGCCGGGTTCGTTCTCGTATCGCTGTCCACAGTGCGGACAAAACGTGTACATCTGATCGAATTTTTTTACGTTCCAGAACGGGTATTTAAACAGATTTCCCTGTCGGCAATGGGGACATTTCGCGAGTACCATTCCCTGCAATTGACTTCGTTTCATTAGACTTGGGTGCTTGGTTAGGTATTACGTTTACGGAATTCTTCGGGAGTCGTTCCCGTATATTTTTTGAAAAACTTAGTAAAGTAGGAATTATCGCTAAAATTTAAGGCATAGGCGATTTCCGATATATTCATTCCAAAGTTCATCAGCAGACGTTTCGCTTCGAGTAAAATTCGGTTCCGGATGAGCTCTCCGGCCTGCATTCCCAGGTGTTCCTTACACAGAGCATTCAAATGATTGGGCGTGATATACAGTAGCCGGGCGTACTCCATGGGCAGACGCAGCGTCATAAAATTCCGGTCAATCAACTTCTGATAATTCTTAAGAATGACGTAGTTATAGTTGGTGATCGGAAGTGTCGTTTTCGTAGCCGTGTGTGCTTCGACGGTAAAGAAAATTTGTAGTAATAGCACCTTTAAAAGATCCGACCGCTGCGGTACAGATTCCTGCTGTTTTTCCAGGAGTTGCTCAAACAAACTAGTCAGCGATTTCTGAATAGATTCGGGCAGATGAATAACGCTCTCCCGGGCGATTCCACTGAAAAAAGAAAAGGTGTCCAGATAATCCGGACGCAACAGAAAGGATTGAAAAAAGGTACTGGAAAAATTAATTACGTAGCCTTCCACCTCTCCCGTAAAATCCCAGGAATGCACCTGTCCCGGAATCATAAAGTAAATCTGAAAAGGCAGTACTGGAAAGCTTTCAAAGTCAATGGCGTGACTCCCCGCTCCTTCCGTAAACAGAACCAGATGGTAAAAATCGTGACGATGTAGCAGCCGCAAGTTTTTATGCTCCTGTACATATTCCGCAAACCGCTTGATTAAAAAATCCTCCGGCCGGTACTCGGCTAAAGAATAGATGTTAACCATGGGAATGGCGAAGGATTCGGTTGACTGTTTCATACGGGGAACGTTAAGCATCTGGGTTGATTCAGAACCGCATTTTCATCTCGCTCTGTCCTAACAATCGCATCCAGATAATACCCAAAACGCAGCCGGGCAGGCAAAGCCCGGGAACGCTTACGGAGATAGGGTCAAAAGTAGAAGGGCTGGAGGTACGCTTCAGCGTACAGATTCTCGTTTTTATGGTACTATTTACCGATGGGCTCTATTTGGGGCCATTTTTAAGGGTTAGTAGGAAAGGTAAGGACGGGTATATAAAATCTGTTATGACGCGTTGTCGAGGTCTATTGCTTCCGTTTATTAGTTAGTGTATCTATTCATCCGGGAACCTATTTTTCTCTCCTGTACTATGTTTAGTATCCCTTTCTAGATTATTCATTGGAGAAGGTAAACGTTCATAGGAGGCGATCGCTAACGATAGATTGAGCTCCTTTGTATCACCCTATCCATCCTTACGATCACCTATGACCTTCGAACATGACACCAACGAGCGTATACGCGTGTATGAACTCGATCCAAGCAACAGCCCATCGGTTTTCGAGGTTAAAGCGACGGATTTGACGTTTATCTGGAATACCGGAGAACGACTGGATCTGACCGTTGATAAAGTCCCCTATCGCCTCGCTCGAAATCAGATCATTTTCCTGACCGAATTTCATCACATTGATAGCATTGAATTGGAATCCGCCCGTATGGTTCGATTCAACCAGCCTTTCTACTGCATCATCAATCACGATAATGAAGTAGGCAGCAAAGGCTTTCTCTTTTTTGGGGCTTCAGGAATTCCGATTATCTCCATTGATGAAGCAATACTTTGGGAATTTGACATCTCCTGGCAATTATTTGAAGCCGAGATGCAACGAACCGATATTCTGAAGAAAGATATGTTACAGTCCATTCTTAAACGGATGCTGATTCTTTCGGCCCGGATCCTGCGAAAATCTACCGACTTTCATAAGCTGGAAAAAGGGCAAAGCGATCTCATTCGCGAATTCAACTATTTGGTGGAAAGACATTTTACCGAGCACCACGACGTGGCTTTTTACGCTTCTCAACTCAACAAATCGCCCAAGACCATTTCGAATGTATTTTCTGTAATTTCCAGCCGGGGACCGCAGCACATCATTCACGATCGCATTATGATGCACGCCCGGCGACAGATTGGCTACACGAACCTGTCCATCAAGGAAATTGCCTACGAGCTTGGCTACGAGGACATTCATTCCTTCAGCCGCTTTTTCAAGAAAAAAGAAGGCATCTCCCCCCTTCAGTATCGGGAAAAATTTTTAGCGAATACAACCTCGGAAGGAAAGATTGCTACCACCTCAGGAATCTATGCCTAACCCCGGCAATGAATTATGCTGCTATTTTGAAGCATGAAATCACTCTGGTTTCCTTCCTAAACATAGCATCATGAAAAAAATAGCCATTAACGGTTTTGGACGTATCGGCCGGGCCGCTCTTAAAGTAATCTTTGAAACCACTGATCTGGAACTGGTAGGGATCAATGACCTCATGAGCATTGAAAACGCTGCCTATCTGCTTAAATACGATACCAATTACGGTAAATACGAAAAAGAAGTCACCGTCGAGGGAGATACGATCCTAATTGATGGTAAAGCCATTCAGTATACCAGCATTCGGGATATTGAAAACCTGCCCTGGAAAGAACTGGAAGCCGAAGTAATCATTGAAAGCACGGGGATTTTTACCTCACAGGCTGCGGCAAATCAACACCTCGCGGCCGGAGCGAAATTCGTGGTCATCTCGGGTCCGACGAAAGACACACCCACGGTGGTACACGGCGTGAATACCGAAGCGGGGAAAGTCGCCGTATTCTCCTGTGCGAGCTGTACCACCAACAATATCAGTCCCGTAATCGAAATACTGGGCCGTAGGCTGGGTATCAAAAAAGCCATTCTGAACACGACGCACGCGTACACGGCCTCCCAGACGCTAGTGGATGCTCCCTCCAAACGCGAACCCCGGATGGGACGGGCAGCGGCCAATAACCTGGCCCCGGCGGCTACCGGTGCCGCCATTGCCACCACGAAAGCCTTACCGCAGTACGCCGGAAAATTCGACGGCATTGCCGTACGCGTACCCGTGGCCGTCGGTTCCATTTCGGACATTACCTTTATTGCCGAACGCCCAACCAGCGTTGAGGAAATCAATCAGATTCTGACCGAAGAAGCGGCTACGCCCCGGTACGAAAAAGTCCTTGCCGTTACGGATGAACCCCTGGTTTCCAGTGACATCGTCAAAAGCCCTTTTGCGGCAACGGTTGATTTGGAGATGACGCGGGTGGTGGATGGCGATCTGGTCAAAGTTATGGCGTGGTACGACAATGAATGGGGCTTCACCAACCAGATGATCCGACAAATTCAGTCCCTGTAGTAGAGTAACTTCCGTCGATTCTTAACCGTTACTACCATGAATTACGCAGCACTTGCCTTTACCGATGGCATCAAAGCAATCCAGGAACGCATGGGGAGTCGCAATGCCTACGAGCGGATGGAAAGAATGACCTACACGGAAGGCTTGACCGCCGTTGAGCGTAACTTCATCGGTCAGCTGGATAGCTTTTACCTGGCTTCTTCGGGAGCGAACGGCTTCCCCTATATTCAGCACCGGGGTGGACCGAAGGGTTTTATTAAGGTACTTGACGACCAGACGATCGGTATCGTGGATTTTAGCGGAAACCGGCAGTACATTTCAGTCGGTAACATCGAACACAATCCAAACGTATCGCTGATGTTGCTCTCCTACCCGTTACGGGCCCGTTTGAAGCTATATGCCGAGGCCGAAATCGTGGAAATCCGCGACAACCCAGAGCTTTACGCATTACTCAAACCCGAGGATTATAAATTCAAATCCGAGCGGTTACTGCTGTTTCACATCCAAGCGTACGATTGGAATTGTCCGCAGCACATTACGCCTCGGTACACGTTGGAGGAGCTGGAAAAGGTTAATCAACCCAAAGATCAGTACATTCAGCAGTTGGAGCGGGAAATTAAAGTACTGCGGGCAAAACTCGGCGATTCGTAATAGGGACAAAGAAATCTTTGCTGTCGGGCAGGTTAACTCAACCATTCTCTGAAAATAGACTTGAGACCAGTGATGGAAAACTCAAGTCTATTTTCATTTTCCAGTACGCCGATTACTGGGCTAAAGGCGTATTCGTTCGTCCGATGCAACAAAAAAGGCTTTCAGAGGAATCCCTCTAAAAGCCTTCAAGGAAGTGGAGAAGATCGGGCTCGAACCGACGACCTCTTGCATGCCATGCTAGAAAAAAGATCTTATCGATACTATTATTATATTTATACATGTTTGATTATCAGTATATTAATTTTTTGATTTCATCGTTTTGTTATACATTCATGACGTTTATAAGCAGGAATGTTTCAGTATTATGATAGTAGATAATTTACTGAAACAACCTCTTGCCTCCAAATAGCACCCTCCAGAAACGTCATGGCAACTACAGTAAAGTTTTATCTGAATTCTGATCAACCGCTCCAAAATGGAGAACTTCCTATCTACGTTCGTCTTACCAAAGATCGTAAGCACAAGTATATCGCCCTCTCCGCTAAAAGCTGTACAAAAGACCAGTGGGACGAAAAACTATGTTTGCCAAAGAAGAACCATCCCCATCACAAAGAGCTGACCATTGCTATTACTCAACTCAGGCTTCACATTCAGAAAACCATCCTTAACTACGAAAATGAAGGACGTGAATATTCATTGGAAGAATTAAAGCTGGCTGCCTTCTCTGATCGTACTAAACGCAGTATTACCGTATATAATTATTTCGAAGATACCATTCGAACCCAACTTCAATCAGCCCGTGTAGGTAATTCCAATGTAATTAGATCAACCTACAATAAGCTAAAAATTTTCCGAAAGGGAAAGGACTTAGAATTTTCTGATATTACCACTCAATTTGTTAAACGCTACGAAGATTACCTTCAGGCGGAAGGGAACAAAAGTAATACTGTCTTTCTTTATTTAAGAACGTTTAAAACCGTACTAAACTACGCAAAGGAAGATGGTTTTGTAAAACCTGATTACAATCCATTTAAAAACATAGACTTCGCTAAATACAGAAGGGTCAAAACTAAAAAGCGTGCCTTACCTAAAGAAACCATGGACAAAATAAAAGCATTGGATTTGTCCAAACAACCTTCCTTACAATTTGCCAGACACATCTTTCTGTTTTCGTATTATGCCTGGGGCATCAATTTCTCAGACATCGCTTTCCTCAAATGGAAAGACATTATAGATGATAGTATCTATTACATCCGAAGAAAAACGCACGAAAGCCTAAACGTAGGCCTGAGTCCTGAGCTGGTTACTATTCTTGACGTATATAAGAAAAGTATTCTGAATGAAAACGAAGAAAGTTACATTTTTCCTATCCTGAATAAAAGAAAACACCTCACCCCCATCCAGATCGATAACCGCATTGACAAAGTTCTCAAGAACGTCAACCGTGATTTGAAGATCATCGGAGAAATGGTAGAATCAGCTCTGCCCATTTCTACCTACACAGCCCGCCACAGTTTTGCTTCTGTTCTTAAGAAAAGCGGTGTATCCACAGCTATCATTAAAGAAATGATGGGACATGATACAGAACGCACTACTGAAATTTATTTGGACAGTTTTGAAAATGAACAATTAAATTCTATAGCAAAAAACTATTTATAAATCAAATTAGACTTTATATCCTATGAAATACATGAACATTACATAAATACCTCATTAAAGGAATATTAAGTTATAGGGAAATGTAGGGAGTTAGGTATACAATTTCTGACCATCATCCGTTCTCTTAAAACCTTGTTCTTTCAAAATCGATCAAAACAGCTGATTGTTCTTTTTGTTTCGTATATTAGCCAAATATTGACAAGCCATAAACTAACAGGCCATGTACTTCGGTGAAAGGATAAGAGAGCTGAGAGAAAGCCAGGGGCTTTTGCAGCGACAATTAGCAGCCAATCTTGAAATAGACACTCCCATGTTTAGCAAGATTGAGCGTGGTGATAGGAAGGCGAAGCGTGAACAAGTAGAGCAGTTGGCAGACTTACTCCATACGGATAAACCTCAGCTCCTCACTCTTTGGTTAGCAGACAAAATTTTTGATTTTGTGAATGATGAGGATTTGGCCTCAGATTCCCTTCACTTGGTAATTGACTGGATTAAAAACACTAAAAAATAAATGAGTATGGACGGCAAATCTTTGAATGTTACCGAAGACCTTATTTCCAAATTGAAGGAAATCATTCCGGGGGCCTTTACGGAGGACAAAATAAATGTGGAACAACTCAAACACCTTTTGGGTGAAAGCATCAATACAGATTCCGAAAGGTATCATTTGAACTGGGCAGGAAAAAATGATGCTTATAAGGTTCTACAAGAAACATCAAAATCAACATTGAATCCCGACTTTAAACAATCAATAAATTGGGAAGAAACTGAAAATATCTTCATTGAAGGAGAGAATTTGGATGCATTAAAAATTCTTCAAAAACCTTACTACGGTAAAATTAAAATGGTTTACATAGATCCTCCCTATAATACAGGATCTGATAATTTCATCTATCCTGATAAATTTTCAGAATCGAAAGAGGAATATCTTCAGCGTATTAACCAAAAGGACGAAGATGGATTACTGACAAGAGAAGGATTATTTCGTCAAAATAGAAAAGAAAATGGTCAATTTCACTCCAATTGGCTTTCTATGATGCTACCCAGGTTATTTCTTGCACGCAATCTCTTAAAGGATGAAGGAGTTATTTTCGTAAGCATTGATGATAATGAATATTCGAATCTAAAGTTGTTGCTAAATGAAATCTTTGGCGAAGAGAATTTTGTTTCGACACTAATGTGGAGAAGGAGGAAGACTCAAGCTAACCTTTCAAAGTTCATCTCACCAGTACACGACTACATACTTTGTTACGCAAAAAATATTGAAAAGCTTGAGTTTAATAAGCTTCCCTATTCGGATGATTTTATCAAAAAAACTTTTAATAATCCAGATAATGACCCTCGTGGGGTTTATCAAACTCGTCCATTGGCTCAACCTGAAAATTCATCCAATCCTAGCTATGAGCTTAAATTGCCTAATGGAAGAAAAATAACTGCAAAATGGAGTTGTTCTCCAGATACTTTTAAAAAATACGTTGAAGAAGATAGACTATATATTCCTAAAGGAGGAGAAGGAATGCCTCGCTTAAAAATCTTCCTTTCGGAGTTAGATGGATTATTACCAAATACTTGGCTTGACGACATAGCAACGAATGAAGAGGGCTCAAAAGAAGTTGAGACAATTTTTGGTTCAAATGCATTTTTTACAGCACCAAAGCCTACAAATTTAATTAAGCATTTATTAAAGCTTGGCTCTAATAGTGGGGATATAATATTAGATTTCTTTGCTGGTTCTGGATCAACAGCACATGCTGTTTTAGCTTTAAATAAACAAGACGGGGGTAACAGAAAATTCATTTGCATCCAACTACCCGAACCAGTTGAAGAAAAGTCAATACCACACCAAAAGGGCTATAAATCAATATCTTCAATTTCAATAAAGCGGATTCAATCAGTAATTAATTCTTTAAATTCTTCTCCCAAGGAACTCTTCACTAATCAACACAATGAAAAAGTCGGTTTCCGTGTTTTCCGTCTTGAAAACTCTAACTTCAAGATTTGGCGTACCGATAATATTTCAAACTCTGAAGAATTAAAAAAGCAGGTTGAGTTATTTAAAAGCTCTATTCTTCCCGATTCATTGGATAGCAATATGCTATGGGAATTACTTTTAAAATCTGGAATTCCACTTTCATCTAAGATTTCTAAATGGAATAAAGGAGAAAAGACAATTTATTATAGCACTTCTTATAAACTGGCAATTTCATTTTCAGAGATAGACAATACTATTTTAGATTTTTTGATCCAGCTCAAACCAAGCCAATTCATATGCCTTGATAAGTCTTTTAAAAATGAAGATAGTAAAAAGACTAATATCCAACTCAAGTTGGAGGACAATGGAATAACCTTCAAAACAATATAACAGGAAAAGTATGATTTCCTTTCAACAAAAATTAACGCAAGATCTCGTAATTGCTGCTTACGGGTTTGAGGAACTTCGGAATAATTGTAAAAAATATCTTTCGCAATTCGATATGAATTACGACAAATTTACAGTCGTTTCACACGATAGTTTCATAGGTTACATAACTGAGTATTTTCTACGTGAATATATATCCAACAATTATACTTCTATTGGTGTAACAGTAGAATCATGGGAAAGCAAATTTGATATAGCCCAAATTAGGTACATCTTAAAGTATAATTCTAAAAATGAATCAGACATTCTGTATGTGAGAGAATATTTTTACGATAAATATGATTTAGAACTGCGAAAAGGTTCGGCTACTCTTCTAGTCGATATTAAAACTGCATTAACTAAGCTTGAGCCAAGATCTTCTTGGAATTTCATGTACCCGGTAATACAAGCACATAAGCCTGGAAAAGACCACATGGTACTTTCATATTATGTTGTGGATGACATTAAGAATATCGAGAGTTTAAAAAATCTTGTTATTGTGGGATATACTTCTGAACAAGTAATTCGAACCTGTAGAATTATCAAAGCCGGTACACGTACACGATTCGGAACAGTTAGCCAAATTGATAATTATGAAACCGAACTTTCGATACACTACAAAGAAATAGACGGTTTAATTAACCTTCTAAAGTGATAGAAATTTATGAAACTACAGTTCGATAAAAACCAAGTATACCAACTTCAAGCCATTCAATCAGTCATTGACTTGTTTGACGGCCAGCCCTTGAGCAATTCAGATTTTGAGTTCTCTATGGCTGATACTAACAGTGGCAGTATTACTTTCACGGAGGCAGGTGTAGGAAACAATCTTGCACTTACAGAAGAAGAATTGCTCACAAACCTCAATAAGGTTCAAAAGGAAAATGAGCTAAGGGAAGACGAAATATCACCTGCCATAGAAAAGCTTTGGTACAATGAAGATGTATCCGTAAAAAATGTTCTGGAAAGTAAATCAATAGTAACCGAGTTTCCCAACTACTCCGTAGAAATGGAAACCGGATCGGGTAAAACCTATGTATATCTCCGTTCTATTTACGAACTCAACAAAGTGTATGGCTTCAAGAAGTTTGTAATTGTAGTTCCTTCAGTGGCTATTCGTGAAGGGGTTATCAAATCACTTCAAATCACTTTCGACCACTTTCAGGAAATCTACGAAAACCAACCCGCGGATTACAGGGTGTATGATTCAGGCCGATTGACAGACTTGGGCAATTTTGCCAAAAGTAACGCCATTCAAATTTTGGTTATCAATATTGATTCCTTCACCAAAGATGTCAACGTCATCAACCAGGTAAGGGAATCAGGCATAAAGCCCATAGAGTACATTCAGAAATCTAATCCGATTGTGATTATTGATGAGCCGCAGAATATGGAAACCGATATTCGAAAGCGAGCTATTGCTAATCTCAATCCCCTATTTACGCTAAGATATTCAGCAACCCACAAGAACCTTTACAACCTGGTCTACAAGCTCGACCCGGTAAAGGCGTATGATTTGGGGTTGGTAAAGCAAATTGAGGTTGATTCCGTTGTAGCCCGAAACGACAGTTCAGGAGCCTTCATCAGTGTTGATGGTTTCCGTATGGCCAAGAAATCAGTTACTGCCAAGGTTTCAATATTTGTCAATGAAAAAACAGGAGTACAGAAGAAACAGGTTTCCGCAAAAGTTGGAGATAATCTTTACAAGATTTCTAAAAATTGGGACATATACAAAGACGGTTATGTAATAAATGAGATAGATGCCGACAATCAGTTTATTGAGTTTTCAAGTGGTCAAATTGTTTATCAGGGTCAACCCATTGGCGGTCTTACAGACCAGATACTAAGGGAAATGGTAGATGCCACGGTAGAGAACCACTTCAAGAAAGAAAAGGAGTTACACGGTAAAGGAATCAAGGTCTTATCAATCTTCTTTATCGACCGTGTGGCAAACTACCGTGAGTATGATGATACAAGAAACACCGTGCAAGGGAAGTTTGCCGAATGGTTTGAAGAAAGCTATACCAAATGGCAAAGTATGCCAGCTTACAGGGGCTTAATGAGCTTCAAAGCCAATGAAGTGCATGCTGGATATTTTAGCCAGGATAAAGCAGGCAAATACAAAGACACCAAAGAAACCCGAACTACCAAGGATGATGATGATACCTTCAATCTAATTATGCGTGATAAGGAAAGGCTATTGGATGAAAAAGTGCCTCTCCGATTCATATTCAGTCATTCTGCATTGCGTGAAGGTTGGGACAATCCCAATGTATTCCAAATCTGTACGCTTAACGAAACCAAGTCGGATATTAAGAAACGACAGGAAATAGGTAGAGGCCTTCGCTTATGCGTTGACCAAACCGGAGCAAGAAACCTTGACCGTGCTATCAATAGGCTTACCATCATAGCCAATGAAGCCTATGAATCATTCTCCAAAGCCCTACAAAAAGAAATAGAGGATGATTGTGGTGTAAAGTTCGAAGGTCGCATCAAAAATGCCAGAGCAAGAACGAGCGTAAGGCTCAAAGACAAATGGATGGAGGATGCTCTATTCCTTGAGCTTTGGGAGAAAATCAGAGCAAAAACAAAATACAAAGTTGATTACAGCACCAAAGAGCTAATTGCTAATTGTGTGGCTGCATTGCAAGCAATGCCCCCTATTGAACGGCCAGTGATTTACCGTGAAAAGAATGTGGCAAAGTTCATTAGGGACGCTAAGGGAAAGCTGATTGAATTGGGCGGCGAGCAAAAAGGATCAAAAGAGAAAATGGTAAAGGAATCAAATTACGACATACCTAATTTTATCGCCTATATCCAATCTAAAACGGAACTTACCCGTGATACTATTACGCAAATCGTCTTGAAATCTAACCGCTTAGGTGAAATCTTCAACAATCCTCAGCTATTTATGGATAGCGTAGTACGCATAATCAAGCAGGAGTTTGATCGCATCAAGATCAATGGCATTCAATACGAAAGGATAGACGGACAGGTTTACAAAATGAAACTCTTTGAAGCAGCCGAAATAGAGCAATACTTGGAAAACCTGATGGAAGTTAAGAAACAAGCCAAAACCCTTTATAATTACATTGCTATTGATTCACTCAGTTCACCGGAAAGGAAGTTTGCTGAAGATTGCGAAAGCAGGGATGATATTCTTTTTTATGTAAAGCTTCCTAGAACATTTGTTGTCAAAACTCCAATCGGTCCTTACAACCCTGATTGGGCTCTAATAAAGAAAGAAGACGGAGAAGATGCCAAAATCTACTTCGTTGCTGAAACCAAAGACCCGAAGGCAGCGAAAGACCACACTTTACTACGCGATAGAGAGCGATTGAAAATAGCATGTGCAGAAAAGCATTTTAAAGTAATTGACGATGTAAATTATCGCGTAGTTGGCTCAGTGAGTGATTTAAAAGTTTGATCTAATTAGAATTGACCCATTCTGAGATGATAATAGAGAAAAAATTTTTAACTTAGGCTACAGGAGATTAAGCAAAAAGACGTAGAAGTTTTGCTTAAAAAAGCGTACCGTGGTATCTGGGAAACAGCAATTAAAAAGTATTCCGACAGTGCCCACTTCGTCTATGAATTGCTTCAGAATGCAGATGATACAAAAGCCACTTGGGTTGATTTTCGCCTTGAAGAAGACGGACTTTGGTTTAAACATAATGGCTCTGTTCGCTTCTCTATATCAGACCCGGACAATGAAGATGAAGATTCAGAAACTGGCAACCTTGGTCATATAAACGCCATTACTTCCATTGGCAATTCAACCAAAATTGATGAACAAAAAATCGGAAAGTTTGGAATAGGCTTCAAGGCGGTTTTTGCTTACAGCATGTCACCGCACATTTATGATGATAATTACAATTTCAAACTGGAAAACTACATAGTACCCAATGAAATTGAATCCTTAAATGGCCAAAGGGCAGCAGGTGAAACAGTTTTCTACTTCCCTTTCAATCACATTTCAAAGTCGCCAGGGGATGCCTATACCGAGATTGAGGACAAATTAGATTCACTCTTTCAGCCCATTTTATTCCTTACTAATCTTCAAAAGATCACTTGGAAATCAAATGAAAAAGAAGGCATCTATTCCAAGCGGATATTAAATACAGAACAGTTTGACAATATCCGTGCTGATTTAACGGAGGTTGAATGCGTAGAAAATGAAGTCAATAAAAAAGAGTTGATATGGCTATTCTCTACTGGTGTTTCACACAAACAGCTTAAATCACACCACCGCATTTATGTGGGTTTCTTTGTTTTCGATCAAAAGGAACTGGAAACCGGATATACTTATGAGGCATTTTGTTTCTTTCCAACCAAAGAAGAAACCAAGTTAGGCTTTGTTATTCAGGCTCCATTCCTTTTGACAGACAGTAGAGAGGGCATAAAAGCAGGTGAGCAATGGAATATAGAAATCATACAGCTTGCGGCAAAGCTTGCTGCCAATTCTTTACCAATACTCAAAACCATTGGTGAAAGAAATAAAACCTACCTACTCAACGACAGCATTTTAGAGCTGATTCCATACAAGGAAAGTGATTTTGTAGACGTAGGCAGCAAAGCGAAAATTTCATTCAAACCTTTCTATACCGAAATCTTAAAGAAATTTCAGGCCGACCAATTATTGCCCGGCAGAAATGGGAAGTATTACAAAACAGCAAAGTCATATTGGGCATCAGATCCCGAATTAGCAG
Organism: Siphonobacter sp. BAB-5405; assembly: GCF_002872335.1. Lineage (GTDB taxonomy): Bacteria > Bacteroidota > Bacteroidia > Cytophagales > Spirosomataceae > Siphonobacter. Next base: position 381,126 of record NZ_NJAG01000002.1, read on the forward strand.
AACTCTTTTCCGACCAACAAATCAGCAAGCTAATGGGCAACCCTGATTCAGGATTGGTGTTCGTAAGCAAAGGACAAAAGCAACTTAACCAAGCTAATAAAACCTTAGAAAGCTATATCAATTCAATCATTAGCGACACCTTAGAACCTAAAAAACTTCTGAGGAGAATTGATGCTCCTTTCATGGAAGCACAATCAGATGAATGGCTATTGAAATTCTATGCCTATTTGGGAGGGCGAAAATCCCTTTGGGATGATAAAGAGAAGCTTGCTCAAAAACGGCCAATCCTGCTAAACCAAGACAGAAAGGCCGTTGTGCCTTTTAATGATGATTTAACAGCACCTAACATTTTTCTGCTTTCTGAAAGAGCAACGAGCTACGACACCATTTACAAACCATTTACAGAGGATGAAGAAGCCCTTGACTTCTTTAAGGGTTTGGGTATTGGTAAGCCCGACTTACGAGCAGAAATCTTCAAGACCATAATTCCGCAATACAAGGACGGATTTAACTATGATGATAAGGACAAAATCTTAGCCCACTTCGATTCTTTCTTATCCTACTATGATGCTTGCCCGGCTTCCCTCCAAAGTGACTATCTCGATAAACTCCAAGAGACTTGTTTCATAGCAACCCGAAAAGCCAATGAGCCTGATACGGTTTACTTTTGCTTTCCTGAGTCTATTTACATTCCGAGCGAAAAACTCAACAAATACTTTGCTCACGCAAAGGAGGTCTATATTTTGGATGAAGATTACTATCTGGACTTCATCCATAGCCCTCGCAAAAGCTCGTTCTATTCCTTTCTTTTGGCCTTAGGTTGTAGCAATCAACCCCGCCTAATTGATAAAGAGCTATTAGTAACCTACGAAAACAAAGAAAAATTTGCTCTTGAAGACATCGAAGTGTCTCAAACCTATGTTGCAAACCAAACTATTACAGATACCATTCTGGAAGGAATAGAAGAAGCAGTATCAAATATCAATCCCGAACTTTCTACCCTGATTTGGGAATACATGCTATTCCATGTACACGGGAAGTCTTCTTATTCTCTCGAATCAAGTATCATGGGTAACTTCCGATATGTGCCCAAATGGAATCAATATCTAAAGTCCCAAAAGTTTGAATCTACACTGTCATCAATCCTCAAAAATGATAAATGGCTTTATGATACCGAAGGCAATCTAAAATCAGCCGCAGAAATTCAACGAGAAGACCTTAATGAAATCTACACATCGCAGGATTACGACATTTCGGCATTCCTTGAATTTTTAGGGATTGAAAGCCCAGAAGATGACTTAGACCTTTCAGAGGAACAGCGAGCAGCTACTTAATTGGCAAAAAACTTCAAGAGGAAGGAATTACCGAAGAAGAATTAAGGGAGTTAATTAGCATGATAAAAGCTAAAAAGAAGTCCGCAGCTTCTCAGGGCAATACCAATACAGATGAAGAAGATGACTTCATGGATGACGCCATTGAAGACACCTTAGACCGCCTCAAAAAGGGTATCAAAAAGAAGCGTAAAGCCAGAGCTGAAAATCAGAAAGAAGAACCCAAACAGGAAGAACAGGAATCTGCTGAATCAATGGTTGATCAGGATGAATACACCAAACCTTCAGTTGACCTCCAAAAGAAGATTGACAAGCTCAAAGAACAGACGGAAGTCCAAATTGAAGACCTTACCCGAATTGAAAAATTGAATGAGATTGTTGATGAATATGAAATGTATTCCTATGCATGGTTCAAAGCCTTGCTTGAGCTGGAATATCTGAGTAGTTCAGAATCCAACACTCAGGGAAAGGAATTTTCAATCCAATTCACAAAAGCAGAAAAAGAACCGGCTACAGAAAGGACATTAATTCTTAAGCATCCAAACAGATATATCTCCCAATCCATTGAGGATATTGGTGACCTTCAAATTCGATTATATCATGGTGATGAATCCAAAATCGTCACCGTGGAGGTTGTGAGTGTTAAGGAATATACCCTTCGGGCAAAGCTGAAAAAGTCTGCTGACATTTCAGAGATTGATCTATCTAAAGTAAGCCGAATAGTCATTGACATTAAGAATCCTGTATTCATTCTTGAAGAACTTCGTAAGGCATTCAATCAGCTTGGTTTAGAAGATGACTACAATTTACAGCAAAACCTACAGGAGGATATACGCTTCATCTTTGGCCCTCCTGGTACAGGTAAAACAACCTATCTGGCAACCAATGAGATTATACCTCTCATGCAGCAGGAAGAAAACCTCAAAGTGCTTGTACTCACACCAACCAATAAAGCAGCAGACGTTCTTACCAAGCGTATTATTGAAAAAATGGGTGCTGATGAAACCTATCACCATTGGTTGCTCCGCTTTGGAAATACCAGTGATGAATCACTGGAAAATAGTTCGGTTGTAATTGATAAAACTTTCGATATTAGAACCAAGCCGAAGAATACCACAATAACCACAATTGCAAGATTTGCTTACGACTATTTCCAACCAGAAATCCATGATGAACGCCTGCACCTGAAATTTCTTGAATGGGACTACATTATCATTGATGAAGCTTCAATGGTGAACTTGGCCAGTATAGCCTATGTCCTCTATCAAAAGCCTGATGCAAAATTCGTAATAGCAGGTGATCCTTTTCAGATTCAACCAATTACACTTATTGACCATTGGAAGGATATGAATATCTACAGCATGGTCAATCTAGACAGATTCGTAGAGCCAACAACAGTTCCCCATGAATTTGAAATAGTTAACCTTCGCAAGCAATATAGGGCAGTTCCCACCATTGGAAATGTTTTCAGTCACTTCACTTATAATGGCATCCTCGAACACCATAGAACAAGTGCAGAGCAAAAGCCATTAACCATAACCGGATTTGATTTCAAGGACATTAACATTATCAAATTTCCGGTAGCAAAATTTGAAAGCATTTACAAGCCAAGTACGCTTAACAAATCAAACTATCAGGTCTATTCAGCTTTGTTCACGGTTGAGTTCGCCCAATCACTTGCTTTTCAGATTCAATCAAGCCACAAAGACAAATTCAAAATCGGAATTATTTGTCCGTACAAAGCTCAGGCTACCTTAATAGAAAAGCTACTTGCCCAACAATTTGAAGATACTGAAAAAGTTCAAATTATAATTGGTACAATTCACGGCTTCCAAGGAGATGAATGCGATATTATTGTATCAATTTTTAATCCTCCATACTCGATAAGTAAACATCCCGGTATGTTTCTCAATAAGCAAAACATACTTAATGTTTCCATTAGCCGGGCAAAAGATTATTTGTTTATCTTAATGCCAGACGACAATACTCAGGACATTGAGAACCTTTACAAAATCAAAAAAATAGAAAGATTGATTTATCGCTTAGCTCCAGAAAATCATACAGTCTTTGACTCCTCCAAAATTGAAAAAATCATGTTTGGCATTGATACTTATGTGTATGACAATTCTTTTGCTACATCTCACCAAACTGTAAACGTGTACTCAAAGCCTGAGCGGAAATACGAAGTACGTTGTGAAGAAGCAGCCATTGACGTTCAAATAAAACAATAAGCGATATAGAAATCAAAAAAATCTGATAAAAACTGCATTCATTACTAAAGTCTCGTAATCAATTTTTATAAAATTGATAAAAGTATTTTTTATAAAAAAACAAGGAAATACAAATAAAGTAGGTTTAAAAATAAAAACGTTTCTATTTAAATATTAACTCACTGCATATCAATAATTTACCAATCATGAAGCCCTTTTCTGAACTCACGTTCAACCCTTTACCCGAAGCCTTTTCAACAAACTCACCTTTGACTGAAGAAGATCAAAAATCATTTTCGTTTATCGATGTATATGCATTTCTTAATCCTAGTATAATTGATTTTCTAAACCTTAAATATAAAAAGCACTCAAATGACTTATTGAGAAAGATCCAACTGCATAATAGTAAGGAAAATGTTATTTTAATAATCAAATCTGAGATTGAAGATTTTGAAGGAGACACAAATCAAGTAATTATGCAGATATTAAGTTATACTGCATATGAAGCTAATAAAAACTTCTCAACTTATTTAGCCACTATAAAAAGCAATCCACACTACGCGAAATCTTTCTCACCTGAAATATTAAAAGGGTTCGTACTTTTTATTCAAGCTGGAATTATAAACCTTGATGGTGTTAACTTAAAAGTAATTGAAAATTTAACTGAGAACGATTCTATTAATGAAGATTCTATGAAAGAAACGCTTCAAACATTTAATAAAGAAGCCCTATCTGTTGAAATAGCGGACAATACCCTTAATGATGAACTATCTATTTATACATCTGGCCTCTTAGAACAGTACTTTGCCTATAAGTATATACAGTATTTAGAAGATGAGTTGATCCAATTAAACGCATCAACTGTCACAGTTACTGATATTATATGGAAAGGCAGTGATATAAACTTTGTTCAATTAATATATAGTTTGTACGGAGCTGGTTTGCTTACCAACGAAGATAATGAACGAACGAAGTTAGTAGAACAAGTTGCAAATTTACTTGGAATAGAGTTAGGGCCCAGTTGGCTAAACACTCATTCAAGAACGTTGCTTGAGATGAAGCCTAAAGAACAACCCAAGGTTCTTAAGCTTTTGACTCAGGGCTATGAGAAAATTCGAGCTTCAAAAATAAAATAACTACAAGTTACTGATTACCAGTAAATTAACCACTTGAAAAAGGCGAGTCGTCAGGCGACTTGCCTTTTTTCTTGTATATACTACTCATTTCCTTATATTCCTTTGTGACGAAATCATTATCCAACCCAAAAGTAGTAATTAAATGAAAGATGAAATTATCGTCACAACCCACTCTGCGTTAAGAAGTCTGCTTCAGGAAGAAATGCGGAGTCTGCTAAAAGAGCTTTTACCTACCCATTCAGGCCAAGCAGAAGAAGTACTAGACATCGACAAAGCGTGCGACTTCTTAGGCATTGCCAAAAGTACCATTTACCGCTTAACCTCTAATCATGCTATCCCCTTCCATCGGCCTGGAGGTAAGAAGATTTATTTCAGACGTTCCGAATTGGTAGAATGGTTAGCAAGTAATCGACATAACGTAACGCCTCAAACGCCTACGGATGCGATTAACCTCTTACGGAAAGGAGGTACCTTGTGAAACAGGAATTGTTGAATGTACGTACTGCCAATGCTTGCATAGAAGACGCTAAACTTATACCAATTCCTAAAAAGCTAGCAGGCGACTTTTGGTATAGTGGTGAATTTGCTATTCTCTTTGCGGATACGAACGTAGGAAAGTCTCCCCTCGCAGTACAGATAGCTGATACAGTTTCGGGTGGAAGCTACCATTCATTTCTTATCTGTGAAGAAGATCCACAACAGGTAGCATTGATTGATTTTGAATTATCTGAAAAGCAGTTTCAGAGTAGATATTCAAGAGATTATCAACGTGAGTATAGGTTTAGCAATCGGCTTCATCGGGTTACGGTGAATACGGACTATACTGATTTCGATCAATTTGAGAAAGAACTGTTTGAATCCATTGAGCAAATCATTTATAACCGGAATATAAAGGTTCTCATTGTCGATAACATTTCTTACTTAAAGGCACTACCCACCGAGACCTCAAAGGAAGCTATGCCTCTAATGCGGTACCTAAATCAGATGAAGCTCCGATATGGCCTCTCTATCCTGGTCTTAGCTCATACCCCTAAAAGGCTACACCTAACCAATCCTCTTGGGTTGAACGATCTGGCGGGTTCAAAGAACCTTTCCAACTTTGCTGATTCCGTCTTCTGTATTGGCCGCAGTACCCAGGCCAATGATCTACGCTACCTTAAGCAATTGAAATGCCGTAGCAATGCAATTATCTACGATATGGACAATGTACTGGTTTGCCGGATCGATAAGCCCGACAATTTCCTAGGCTTCGAATTTGTGGGATATGAGTCCGAGAAGATTCATCTTCAAGAGAGAACTGCACTTTCGGAAGACATCAAAAATCAGGTCGTTGAGATGAAGCTGAACGATCCTACGCTTTCCCTTGGCAAAATTGCCGAGCACTTTCCGGGGATGTACCGGGCACAGGTATCGAGAATCTTGAAGAAGGCAGGCCTCGCTGCTAGTGAATAATCTGTAACACGTGTAACAACCGTAACCATTGATACAACCGTTACAGATGTTACAACCAATCCATTATCCAACTCATGAAACAGATAAGCGTTTGTACCAAGTCTCAATTGGCTCAGCAGTACGGAGTAACGTATGGTACCTTTTCTAAATGGCTCAAGATTGTACCTAACCTAGTGTTAACACCGGGCCAGCGAATATTAACACCTAAGCAGATTGAACTCATCGTTCAACATTTAGGAGAACCGTAATAGGGCTATTAACTAACGTTATCAGGCGTTAATGACCGTTAACGGTCATTAACGCCTTTTCATTTGTATGGACAGAGCTAATTTTCAGTCGTAAACAAACCCCGTTAACGAATGAAAACGTCAGTCTCAAAAAACCTCGATTTGGAAAAGCTCGCCAGTGGCATCAGCAAAGTTACCCTTGGTTTCCGGTGTGAACCTTCTGTCAAATTAACCCTTGCTCAAGAAGCTCAGCAGCTAGGCTTAAATTTAAGCGAATACGTCGAGAGTGTAATCCTAATGAGAAACGACACGACTACTCAAGTAGTTGAGAAAAAGGTCTACGCTGAAAGTCCAGCGGATGAAAAGCTCAAAAGCCGAATTATCACCCTTGAGAAGGAATTGGCCTTTTACGAAAACGACATTTTAAAAGCATTCTACACTTCATCGTACGGACAAACGGTATCCGTTAATGATGCTCAGGGAAAGACGCTCTCCATCAAAATACAAAGCGTGAAGGACGTGTATACCGTTTTGATTAACTCTTTCAGAAAGGAAGAAGGCCATGTTTAAGCAGGTATCTTTTCCCACCTTGGCAAGTTCTACTCCGACTGTCGTTCATCCAGTCAGCTACCCTTCCTACAAAGAACCCACTAATGAAAATGATAGGATCAACTGGTTTTGGATTGTTGGCCTGCTTACAATCTTTGGCCTGTGGTTTTGGCTTGTAAACCGCAGAAAAGAACAGGAGTCGAACGTCCCCTCCGAAAATTTTTCACCAAATACAGAAAAACTTTTAGCGACTAAAACGCCTGAAAATCTCAAGAATTCGTTTCAGTAATGTTACAGTAGACGAAAAAAGGACTTACAGAAATATCTGTAAGTCCTTGATTTTCAAGAGTGGAGAAGATCGGGCTCGAACCGACGACCTCTTGCATGCCATGCAAGCGCTCTAGCCAACTGAGCTACATCCCCTTCTGAAATGTGGGTGCAAATATGTGGCTTTGAAAGGGCCTTGTCAAGCAAAAGACGAAGAAAACTTTCATTTTTCGGCGTTTTCGTTCTGCCCTCTCAAAATACGCCTGATAACCAACTAACAATCAGTACAGTTGTAAAAAATAGAATAGTCTGGTAAACTAATAGAGTATTTGACTTGTTTATCTCAACGGAACGTTGAACCTTTGCGGACGTTCGATAAACCTTAAACTGATTCGATTATGTCCTTACGACTTGGAGACATCGCACCCGATTTTGAAGCAGATACCACTCAGGGCCACATCCGTTTTCACGAATGGCTGGGCGATAAATGGGGCTTACTCTTTTCACACCCCGCTGACTTTACGCCTGTATGTACGACGGAGCTTGGTAAAACCGCTTTACTGAAAGGCGATTTTGAAAGACGTGGCGTGAAAGTGATTG
>NZ_NJAG01000020.1 GCF_002872335.1 Siphonobacter sp. BAB-5405
GGCACCGGATATGTCGGCCTGGTTACAGGCACGTGCTTTGCTGAAACTGGAAACCAGGTTACCTGCGTAGACATTGATTCCCGCAAAATTGAAAAGATGCGTAGTGGCATCATCCCCATTTACGAACCAGGTCTGGAAGAACTCTTCCTGCGAAACACCAATGAAGGTCGCCTCAAATTCACTACTTCATTAGCGGAAGGCATCGAAGGAGCAGAAGTGATCTTTCTGGCCCTGCCCACGCCTCCGGGTGAAGATGGCTCGGCTGACCTTAAGTACATTCTGGGCGTGGCCAAGGATCTGGGTCCGTTGTTGAGTCAGTACGCCGTCATCATTGACAAATCGACCGTACCCGTGGGTACGGCCGAGAAAGTACGGGCGGCCATTGCCGAGAACGCTCAGGTGGACTTCGACGTGATCTCCAACCCGGAGTTCTTACGCGAAGGCGTGGCCGTGGAAGACTTCATGAAGCCCGATCGCGTGGTGATTGGCACGACTTCCGAGAAAGCCAAAGCGGTGATGAACCGGCTGTACGCTCCGCTGGTGCGGCAGGGCAACCCGATCATCTTCATGGATGAGCGTTCGGCCGAGATGACCAAGTACGCAGCCAACGCGTTTCTGGCCGTCAAGATCACGTTTATGAACGAGATTGCCAACCTCTGCGAGAAAGTGGGAGCCAACGTCGATGACATTCGTCGCGGGATTGGTACCGACAGCCGGATTGGTAAACGCTTTTTGTTTGCGGGAATTGGTTACGGGGGCTCGTGCTTCCCCAAAGATGTACAGGCCCTGCACAAAACTTCCAAGGATTACGACTACGACTTCAGTATCTTACAGTCGGTGATGACGGTCAACGAAGATCAGAAGACCAAGCTGATTCCGCACGTACTGGATTATTTCGGCGGGGACGTGAAAGGCAAGACGATTGCCATCTGGGGTCTGGCGTTTAAACCCTACACCGATGACATCCGGGAAGCCCCGGCTTTGTACAACATCCGGGAGCTGATTGCTCAGGGAGCTCACATCAAAGCCTACGATCCCGAGGCGATGGAAAACGTAGCGAATCTGTCGGACATTGGCTCGAAGGTCACCTTCACCAAGGATGCCTACTCGGCCCTGGTGGATGCGGACGCGTTGATGATCATGACCGAGTGGCCGCAGTTCCGCACGCCAGAGTTTGAGAAGATGGAAAGCCGCTTGAAGAACAAAGTGATCTTTGACGGACGCAACGTCTATGAGCTCGAGGACATGCAGGAGAAGGGCTACACCTATTACTCCATCGGTCGCGAAAAAGTTAATTAATCGATTCAAGAGAGGGAAGAACTACACATCTTTCCTCTTTTTTATATACTACTCACCTTTGTATGAAACGTGTACTCATCACCGGAGCAGCCGGATTTCTGGGATCCCATTTGTGTGATCGCTTTATTAAAGAAGGCTACTACGTCATTGGGATGGATAACCTGGTAACAGGTGATCTCAAAAACATCGAACACCTTCGATCCCTTCCTACGTTTGAATTCATTCACCACGATGTATCCAACTACATTGATGTGCCGGGTGAACTGGATTACATTCTACACTTTGCCAGTCCGGCCAGTCCGATTGACTACCTGAAAATTCCGATTCAAACGCTGAAAGTAGGCTCACTGGGCACGCACAACTGTCTGGGACTGGCTAAAGCCAAAGGTGCTCGCATTCTGGTGGCATCAACCTCGGAAGTATACGGTGACCCGCTGGTGCACCCGCAGACGGAAGATTACTGGGGCCACGTAAACCCCATTGGTCCTCGTGGCGTATACGACGAAGCCAAACGTTTTCAGGAGGCCATCACGATGGCTTACCACCGGTACCACGGCGTAGAAACGCGGATCATTCGTATTTTCAATACTTACGGTCCCCGGATGCGACTCAATGACGGTCGCGTGTTGCCCGCCTTCATTGGTCAGGCACTACGGGGTGAAGATTTGACGGTATTCGGCGATGGTTCACAAACCCGCTCGTTCTGTTACGTGGACGATTTAGTAGAAGGAATTTATCGCTTGCTGATGAGTGATTACGCCGAGCCCGTAAACATCGGTAACCCGGTCGAAATCACCATCAAGCAATTTGGTGAAGAAATCATCAAATTGACGGGTACCAAGCAACAGCTGGTTCTGAAGCCCCTGCCGCAGGATGATCCAAAGCAGCGTCGTCCGGACATTACCCGGGCTCAGCAAATCCTGGGCTGGGAGCCGCAGGTGACCCGCGAAGAAGGATTGCGTCGTACGTACGAATACTTCAAAAGCCTGCCCGAAGAAGAACTCTATAAAGCAGCCAACTACCGTTTCGGTACGCCCTATCAGGAAGGCAGCCACACGGTAAGCAAATAAGATAGATGCTTATAAAAAGAAAATCGCCCGTTGGAAGACGGGCGATTTTCTTTTTACTGCAATGAATTAATGATTACCGTTCATTCGCTGGGGAAGGGGGTGACCATTGCGGACCGGACTACTCTCCAGTCGAGCTTCTCGGGAGACCTCGGAAGACGGAAGTTCGGTCAATGCGTATAAGTGCTGGCGAAGTCGGTTCCGACGTTCAGTCAGGTCCGTCAGCGGCGTCAGGAAGCTAAGTTTGTTTTCGAGCGTTCCTTTCTGAATCAGATGCTCGGAAAGACTGCCTTCGATCTCAGCCAAACGTTGTTGTTTCTGCAGGCGGAGTTTGCGTAAACGCTTGAGTTTCGGCCCCGCCTGTAACCAGCGGAACCAGAAGCCCTGAAGAATCGGGAAGGACACGCCCAGACATACGGCACCGGCTACGGCAAACAGCACGCCCGACAGTACAAACGAAGCCAGGGCAAACGGACTCGTGACCAGCCCCTGATTAAGTACATCCACCTGCTGCATCTGCTTTTCAACCTGCAAAATGGCCGAAGCTGAGGTTTGATCGGCCTGCTGTAATTGCAGGTTTTTGATGTTTTGGGTAATGGCCTGCTTCATTTTATCTGTACGATAGGCTTCGTACCGGAACCAGCCCAATACAAACAGCGTCAGTACGGAAAAGATAGCCAGAGTAATTTTGAATGAAGCGTACAGCTTCTGACTCTTCTCCTGATTCTGCAGGTACGGTCCTTCGATCAATCGATCGTAGACCGGTTTCAACAATACCGACACCATCGCCAGACCTACGGCGAAAAACCAGGCTTCCGTCGTATTCCGGATATTGAGGGCATAGGCTACAATCTCGTGCGAAATGATCAGGTCACCCGCTACGAAGGAAAGGCCCGCTACGAAATACAGCAGTCCCGCAAACAGCGAGTACTTCGGAGCCGCTTTCTTGTATCGCTCTTCCAGCGAAGCAATATCGGCTTCCGTTTCGCTGACGCTCTGATTTTGGCGGGCAACGTCTTTATTGATACTGTCGATCTTCACCAGATGCTGTTGCAGCGATCCATACGTTTGTTGCTGATCCTGGCGGGTTTGCCGGATTTCCGTATCAAGTTCCTGTATTTCCTGCTGGATGAAGGTACGCTGGTGCTGAAGTCGGTCCGACTCGGGCTGATGAGGGGGTTGGAATGAGTTGCCTTCGGGATGGATGGGTTCCTGTGCCATTCGTTTCTACAATTAATACATGGGTTAAGATTCCTTCTGAAGAATCAGAAGAAAAAAGGCCAATAGTAAAAAAGTAGAGTTGTTTCGTAGAAAAACTAAGCTATGGGTTGGGAACAAGATCCGGGATTAGGCACATCCGTACCTATACCAACGTAAAAAGCGTCGGTTGCGTTGACTTCACAGGAAAAAAATATCAGTACGGTGTGAAAAAATGCAGTAAAACTTACGCCGTAAAGAGCTGTTTGAGCACCGTCCACAGGGCTTTTTTCTTGGCTTTATCTTCGTGCAAATCTTTCAGATGATCCACCATAACGAAGTTGATCTCTTCAACGGGGCGTATCTGGTACGGCATCAGAAATACCTGAATGCCCATTTTTTTGAGCGGCACACCGAAACTAAGCACGTGATGAACCGCCTTGCTACTCAGCAAAGACTGGTACTGAGACAACAGCGTTTGTGAAACATCCAGTAAATCGATAGTCTCCAGTGAAAGCCCAACGGATTTAAGGATGTTTTGCAGCAAATCGAGGTCCTTCTCACTCGGATTGTCTGTAAGTACCAGAAGTTGATGCTGGAAACGGAGGGGAGCAGGTTCCGGCGTTTGAACCGGAGCTGGTTTTTCGGTGGGCGGTACCACCACGGGTGTGGGGGGTGGTAGAGCAGGTTCCTGTACCTCTGGAGTCGGCTGGGGAGCTTCGACGGGAACGGCCGCTACCGGAACGGCTGTTTGTGGTACCGCCTGAAGGGGTTCAGCCACCGGCCTAGCTGGAACGTACTCCGACGGAATTAAAAAAAGTTGTTCGTCGAAAAAAAGCTGTTGCAGGAATACCGGGTCAGGTGAACTGTTCATCATGGTTCAAAAATACGGCTTCCCGATCAACTACTTATCATAGATACCTGATAAAATCAACTTGCAGACCAGAATCTGTACACGGGTGAATAGTTAACAGGCCTATCCCCAATTCTTTTAGCTTCTCTTCACTTCGTGGGTGAAATCCTGATCAGCCTTCGTGTTATAGGTGCCATTTCTCCGCGTTTTCTTCAACAACCGATTCTGCATTCAAGGCCCTGACCTGCTCTAAATTCACGGAAAATCATTGAAGTTTTACCTGTGATTCATAGCTCCAAAACTGGCTTCGATACGAAGTGTGCAATAGTATATTAAAATAATGAAACGTATAGTCAAGGTTAAAATCTTATCAAATTAAATAATATAATTCATTTTATTATTTAAATAATCCTATTACTTTTCAGTCAGGATGAAAAGATCTATTTACCTTTTACTAACTAAGTGTATATATGACACAATTGCTTCTACTTGAAACGATGCGAGAAAAAGTCCTTCATTTTTGGTCTTACCTGTTTTTTGAACGCAGGTTAAAAATGGTTCAGCCCTTGGTAATTCTATTAGGCCTATGTACCGCTCTACCCGCGTTCGCCCAAACAACAGTGCGAGGAAAAATTACGGACGACGCCGGCACTGCTCTGGTCGGAGCGAGTGTGGTCATCAAAGGGACTTCGCAGGGAGAGCTCACGAATAAAAACGGCGAGTATACCATCACGATCCCTTCTGGTACCACCGATCCTACACTGAGTATTTCGTTCATTGGGTACATGCGTCGGGAAATTCCGATTGGTAATCAGACGACCATCAATGTCACCCTGGAGACCGACAACGCGATGCTTTCGGAAGTCGTAGTGGTTGGCTACGGTACGCAAAGGGCTGGAGATATTACCAGCTCGGTGGCTTCCGTGAAGGCGGAAAATTTCGTGAAGGGTCCGGTTCGGGATGCCGGGCAACTTTTGCAGGGAAAAGTAGCGGGTCTGACGATTGGTACGCCCAGCGGTAACCCAACGTCCGGCTCGCAGATTGTATTACGAGGCAACACGACCCTGTTTGGAGCCAATACTGATCCGCTGATTATTATTGATGGGGTACCGGGAAATCTGAATACCGTAGCTCCGGAAGACATCGAGTCCATTGATGTCCTGAAAGATGGATCGGCCGCCGCTATTTACGGCGTTCGGGGTACGAATGGGGTCGTAATTATCACCACGAAGCGACCAAAAGCGGCCGAAACCAACGTGGTCGAGTACAGTGGCAACGTAAGTATCCAGTCCGTCGCCCGCAAACTTGATTTGTTAACGGCTCAGGACTATCGCAGTCAGATTGCAGCGGGTACCCGGGATGCCTCCTGGGATTTGGGAGGAGATACGGACTGGCTTCGGGAAATCTCCCGAACGCCCGTTACGAACATTCATAACCTGACCTTCCGGGGTGGCAGCAGTACCACCAATTACATTGCCTCCGTCAACTATCGGTACCTCGAAGGGATTTTCAAGAAATCGGATAACCGGACGTTCACGGGACGAATCGACGTCAACCACAGCATGTTTAATAAAAAGCTGGTGCTGAATCTGAGCCTGTTGAGCCAGCTCAACCGCTTCACGCAAACGGCCGATGGTGGAACCTTCAATGGGTATACCTATCGGCAGGCCGTCATCCGCAACCCAACGTCTCCGGTTTACGATCAGAATGGAAACTGGTTTGAGCAGCCCGGTAACTTCAATTACGAAAACCCGCTAGCCCGTTTATACGAAACCGACGGGCTGACCCGCAATGCGGATGCCCGGTTAATTGCCAACATCACGTACAATCCCATCAAGGATTTGCGGCTGAATGCTTTAGTTTCTTACAGTCGGAATAACAACAATGCGGGCTATGCGGAAACGAAACGACACATCTCAACCGTCCGGGATAATCGCAATGGATACGCCGCCATTGGAAGCTCGCTCAACATCACCCGATTACTCGAAACAACTGCCGAATACTCGAAGCAAATCGGTCTAAACCGCTTCACGTTGCTGGGCGGCTATGGGTATCAGGAAAATGAGTTTGAAAGCAGTTTTATGCAAAACTTCAATTTCCCGACGGACATCTTCAGCTACCACAACATGGCTCTGGGCAAAGCTCTGGCCGAAGGAAAAGCAAACATGGGTTCGAGTAAAAACGTAACCAACCTGATCAGTTTCTTTTCCCGGTTATCGTACAGTTACGATGATCGTTACTTATTAATGGCGAGTGTGCGGCACGAAGGGGCGAGTCAGTTGTACGGAGCCAAACGTCCCTGGGGAACCTTCATGGCGGGTTCCGTGGGCTGGCGGATTACGAACGAGGCCTTCATGAAAAACCAGACGATTTTCGATGATCTGAAGCTTCGGGCCGGGTACGGCGTGACGGGTAACCCGCCTTCATCCTCGTTTCTAAGTCAGGCCTTGCTAGGGTACGGTGGGTTCATTTACTCAAATGGCGAATGGGTGCGGTCACTGGGGCCGGTCACCAACCCTAACCCGAATCTTCGCTGGGAAGAAAAACATGAGACAAACATTGGATTAGACTTCTCGCTCAGGAAAGGTCGCATTAGCGGACAGGTGGATTATTACGTACGGCGAATCAAAGGCTTGCTTTACGACTACCAGGTGCCCAGTCCGCCCAATCTGTTTACATCTACGCGAGCGAACGTAGGAGTTATGGAAAACAAAGGACTGGAAGTACTGGTCAATTTTGTGCCCGTAAAAAACAAGGATTTCGAGTGGACGACTACGTTTCTGTTTTCCACCAACGGTAACAAACTGGTCAGCTTGTCCAACGACCTGTACCAAACGACCAACGATTACTTCACCACCGGAGGGACCGGCGAACCAATTCAGACGTTCACCAACATTGTCTTTATCGGCAAAGGCATTGGTGACTTCTACGGCTTTAAAGTCGTGGATATCGACGAAAGCGGAAAGTGGATTTACGAAAACAAAAACGGTGAGCGGGTAGGCTACAACGACTTTGGCCATTCGTTCGAAGACAAACGGGTACTGGGCAATGGTCTGCCGAAATACTACGGCGGCTGGAATAACAACCTGCGGTACAAAAACTTCGATTTATCGGTTACGATGCGGGGAGCCTTTGCTTACCAGATTCTGAATTTTCAGCGGATGTACCTGGAAAATCCGACGATTGTCAACTACAACCGTCTGAAATCATCGACTGAAAAAGTGTACGGAAAAGCAGTCCTGACGGCTCCGCTCGAATACAACAGCTACTACATCGAAAACGGCGATTTCTGGAAGATTGACAACATTACCGCGGGCTATAATTTCAATCCCAAGATCAAGAACATCCAGCGAGCCCGCGTATTCCTTTCTACGCTGAATACGCTCACCATTACGGGTTACAAGGGAATTGATCCCGAAGTAAACCGGAGCGGATTAAGCCCCGGCAGCGACGACCGCGATAAATATCCCACGACTCGGACGTTCACCGCTGGTATCAACTTAACATTCTAAATCTGAACTTCATGAAAAAGATATTCATACCTAAACTGCTGGCTTCTTTGTTCGTCATCGGAACGCTTCCGGGGTGTACAGACCTGAAGGACGAAGCCTACACCACCATTATTGCCAGCAAATTCAATCCTACCCAAAATGACATCGCGGCCATCACCGGAGCGGCGTATTCAAACTGGCGGTTTGTTATGCTCGACTGGGACGGTTACTGGCGGGCTCAGGAATTGAGTGCCGATCAGGAGGTCATACCGGGAAGACCTAATGGCTGGGTGGATGGAGGCGTCTACCGCCGTATTCATGAACACAAATGGACGTCGGAAGAGGGAATTGTCAGAAACACCTGGACCCGGACGTATGCGGGCATCACGAACTGCAATCGGATCATTTATCAGATTGAATCAAACCTGATTCCGGTAGGCGAAAGCAAAAATGCCGTCTTAGCCGAATTGAAAGTGTTGCGGGCATCTTATTACTACATCCTGCTGGATATGTTTGGCAACGTACCCCTGGTGACGCAGTTCGATTTACCGGAAGGATTCTTACCGAAACAAAGCACCCGGAAGGAAATATACGACTTTGTGGTGAAGGAAATTGAGTCAAATATTGCCCTGTTAAGTACGAAGAACGACGTTTCCACATACGGCAAATTCAACCAGTGGGCTGCTTATACGCTGCTGGCCAAAGTGTACCTGAACGCGGAAGTATATGCCGGTACGCCCCAATGGCAAAAAGCAGCCGATGCGGCCGACAAGGTGATCGCTTCCGGATTATTTACCCTGGAGAGCAACCAGAAAAATGTATTTCTTACCGAAAACCAGAATTCGAAAGAAATTGTCTGGGCCTTTCCGCTGGACGAGAAATACACGAATAACTGGAATGCTTTCGATCTGCACATGCAAAGCCTCTCGCCCGAAAATCAGGCGACGTATAATCTGAGAAGTGCTCCCTGGGGTGGCATGAGTGCTATTCCCCAATTCATTAGCTCCTTCGACAAGGACGATGTGCGGATGAAACAGAACTGGATCCAGGGACCGCAGTACTCTTCAAGTGGCGTTCCCTTAATCTGTACGATGGGTTCCTTTAAAGATAAGCCGCTGAACTACATCAACGAGGTGCCCAGTATTGCCGGAGCCGAATCTGTGCACGGCTACAGGCTGGGTAAATTTGAAATCAAGCTGGGAGCCGAAGTGCAGCTCAGTAATGATTTCCCCATCTTTCGTTACGCGGACGTACTTTTTATTAAAGCCGAAAGTCTGCTTCGCTTAGGCCGGGCCGACGAGGCGGCTACCCTGGTGACGCAGGTTAGAAAACGGGCCTTCCCCAGTAATCCGGACAAGGCGGTGGTGACCGGAGCCCAACTGCGGGGCGGAAGTACGTATGCCTACGGAAGAAGAGATACCGCCCAGAGTACGCAGGAAGGCGGCGATGATATAACCTATGGCCGTTTTCTGGACGAACTGGGCTGGGAGTTTGACCAGGAAGGTCGCCGTCGGCAGGATCTGATTCGGTTTGGCGTGTTCGCTAAAAAATCCTGGCTGTCGCACAGTGCTACCAACGACCTCAGGAAAAACCTCTTCCCCATTCCGGTGGTGGAAATGAACAAAAACTCCAATCTGCAACAAAATCCGGGTTACTAAAACGAATTTTGTAAAAGACGTGTTCGTAGCAAAGAGGAGCTATCCGCGAGGGTAGTTCCTCTTGCTAACTAAAGGCTTTTCCTGGAGCATTGATCCGGAAAAGAACGAGGATCGGATGGATTAGGGGCCCGAGGAAGAGTAGTGTCTACGTTCGCGAATGAATCAGGTAGAAGGCGTTTGGTCAAAATTAGCAGCCAACCGAGCGTTGTCCATTCGCCTGAAAAGCTCGAAGAAAGCGTATCTTTGCGGCCTCATTCCGAACGTCATCGTCGGTAATTTTTGTACTTGAATGACACCTAAAGAACAAGGTTTTTTCTTTCCTGCCGAGTGGCACCCGCACCGGGCTACCTGGCTTACGTTTCCGCATAACGACCATTCCTGGCAGGGCGACAAACTCGCCGGTATGCGTCCGCAGTACATTCAATTCATTAAGGCTATTTCACAGGGTGAAAAAGTTTGTATTAACGCCAATAGTGAAGCCCTTAAAACGCAGATTATCGGCTGGTTAACCGAGGCTGGCGTTGATCTTAATCAGATTGAATTTTTGATTAACCCTACGAATGATGCCTGGTGCCGCGACCACGGTCCGGCATTTCTGATTAACCCCGAAACCAAACAACGCCAGATTGTAAACTGGGGCTATAACGCTTGGGGAGGCAAGTATCCGCCGTATTCGGATGATGATGCACTGCCCGTTAAAATTGCTGCCTATCTGGATTTGCCTTACGTATCACCGGGCGTCATTATGGAAGGTGGATCGGTTGAATTTAACGGAGCAGGAACGGTGTTAACTTCCAAATCCTGCTTACTCAACCCGAACCGAAACCCCCATTTATCGCAGGAGCAGATCGAAAAATACCTGTGCGATTATTACGGAATGAATCAGGTGTTATGGGTGGAAGACGGCATCGTTGGGGATGATACGGACGGTCACATTGATGATACCACTCGTTTCGTAAACGAAGATACGGTTGTAGCTTGCGTAGAAACGGATCAGAATGATGAGAACTTTGAAGTGTTGAATACCAATCTTCAAATGCTCAAAGAAATGCGATTGCTGAATGGCAAGCAGCTGAATATCATCGAACTGCCCATGCCTAAACCGGTGTACATCAATGATTTCCGTACGCCGGGCAGTTACGCCAATTTCCTGATTTGTAACGCGGGCGTCATTGTGCCGGTATTCGACAATCCCAACGACCAGCGGGCGATTGATATTCTGGAGCAGGCATTTCCCGACCGTAAAGTCATTCCTTTGTTGGCCAATGAAATCATTTGGGGGCAGGGAAGTTTCCACTGCCTGAGCCAGCAGGAACCCTTAATCTAACGCTTCATCGCTGTCCGTCGCGTCAGACGGACAGCGTTTCTAACTATCGCATGATTGATTACAATAATCGGCAGTTTCGTACCTTGACTAACACCGAAAATGGCGAAGTCAGTGGCGAAACCCGTTTTCAGTACCATCAGGAAGGAAACCTGATTTGGGCGGAGTATGCCGGAGGATCGGTACATAAGGGTTCCATCATTGGAACGGTGGACGCCCAGGGCCATATTGATATGGTCTACCAACACCTCAATACGACGGGTGAACTGCGTACGGGTCGCTGTCATTCCATACCGGAAATTCAGGAAAACGGGAAGATTCGGCTGCACGAAACCTGGCAATGGACTTCCGGCGATGCCTCTTCCGGTACCTCGATTATTGAAGAATGCTAACCCATGCGACCATCTTTTCTGCAAGTACTGGTATTAGGCGGTCTGCTGGTACTGAGTGCCTGTACCAGCCAAAAGCGGCATTCCGCTCCTGTATCCGTATCCTTCCAGCCAACCGAGCTAAAAGCCCTGACCATTCAGGAAAAAATTACCCGGGCGGACGAAGTCATGCTAGCGTATTCCTTAAGCGTATTGGATGAAAACAATCAGCTGACGTCTACGCAAAATGGTATCTGGGGGGTACAACGCGTTCAGAAAGACGATCAGTTTACCAACTTTCAGGGATTGTCCCTGTCAGTACCACCGAAGAGTAAAGTCGTAGCAACGGTCGTACTGATGGAAATTGACGATTACAGTCGGGCCCAGAAATTCGTGGGAGAAATCCGGAAGTATACGGGAGTGGCCGGTGCCGTCGCGGGCTTTTTTCAGGTGACGGAATTAACCAATCCCGTCGGCTATTTTCTGCTTTCGTTACAGGCTGCCGGACTGGTACTCAACCAGTCCCGCTGGATTGATCCGGATGATTTGCTCGGAGCCGATACGAAAACCTATACCTACGATGAGTTACAGAAAGGACTGCCCGTAACGATTACCCCTTTAAAATTCAGTAACCACAGTCGTCTGGATCGTTACGAGTATCGGCTCCAGACCCGTTGGTCCATACAAAAGACTCGTTGAATAGTATCATGTTCCGGCCAAAGCCCGCTACCGTCAGAACTAGGTAGCACGCGGGAGTTTCCCTATCTTTGGACAATAATTCGGGACGAAAAACAGTTAGGCTCGGATGAACCCCAATTGCTCAGATATGTATAAATCACTTCGGTGGATCGCTTTCTTGTCTTGCTTTCTGGATTTTACTGCGTACGCTCAACAATCCACTGACCCGGTATTGATGACCATTGGTCCCAAAAAAGTGACGGTGAGCGAGTTCATGTATCATTACAAGAAAAACCCCGTCGGGGCCGATAGCCTCAATGAAAACGCCAGCCTACGGGAGTATCTGCCTTTGTTTATTAATTATAAACTGAAAGTACTGGCCGGCGAAAGCCTGGGCCTGGATACGACCGAGGCGTTCAGGGAAGAACTGGCCGGGTACCGCAAAGTATCGGCCCAGTCGTTCATTACGGATAAAAACGTGACGGAAGCTCTGGTGAAAGAGGCGTACGAACGGATGAAAGAGGAAATCAATGCCTCGCATATTCTGTTGGAAGTGGCTTCGAATGCTTCCCCCGACGACACCCTACGTGTGTACAATCAGGCTATAAGCATTCGGGAACGCATCCTGAAAGGAGAGTCGTTTGAAGAGCTGGCCAAACAGTTTTCGAAAGATCCTTACGCGGCCCGAAACGGGGGAACGCTGGGCTGGTTCACGGGATTACAAATGGTGTATCCCTTTGAAACGGCGGCCTACCAAACCAAGAAAGGCGACATTTCCATGCCCGTACGGACCAAGTTCGGCTATCACCTCATCCGGGTCAATGACCGCCGGACCAGTCAGGGAAATGTACAGGTAGCCCATCTGTTTGTACGCGTCGATCCCAATGCAACGGATTCGGAAAAGATGACGGCTAAAACGAAAATTGAAGAAGCGTACGGTGAACTGCAACGTGGCGTGCCGTTTGAGGCCGTAGTCAAGCAATTTTCGGAAGATGCCAGTACCAAAAGTGCGGGCGGGGTCATGCAGCCGTTCGGGACCGGAAAGATGCTGCCTCCCTTTGAAGAAGCAGCCTTTGCTCTGAAAAAGGAAAATGCGTATTCCGCTCCGTTTCAGACGCAGTATGGCTGGCATATTCTCAAGCTGGTTAAACGGATTCCTTTGCTCGATTACGCGGAAGTAGGGGGGTACCTCCGGACGAAAGTACAGTCGGATGATCGCTCGAACGTAAGTAAATCGGCCGTGCTTCGCCGGGTGAAACAGGAAAATAAATACGAAGAGAATAAAACGGCCGTAGCGGCAGCTCTCGAAAAAGCGAACCCCCTGCTGAAAGACGGCAAGTGGCAGGCTCCCGCCGATGCGAATCTCAATGGGCAGCTACTGTTCCGCATTGGTTCACAGGTATATCGGGTGAGCGACTTTTATAGTTACGTCCAGCAGACGCAGCGTCCACAGGCCGGAGCTTCGCCCCAAAGCCTCATGCAGAGCTTACTGAACGCCTTCATTGAGGAGAAGAATCTGGAGTACGAAGAGCAGCACCTGGAGGCAAAGAATGAAGATTTCAGGGATTTGATTCAGGAGTACCACGACGGTATGTTGTTGTTCCAGATGCTCGATGAAAAAGTCCAGGGTCGCTCGCTGACCGATACGACGGGTCAACGGCAATTTTACGAGCAGAATCGTAATAAATATCAGTTACCTCCGCGTGTCAAAGCAACCGTACTGGATGCAGCTTCACGGCCCATTCTGGACCTGGCATTGAAATCACTGGCAAAAAAACCGTATGCTCTCAGCCGAAAAGTAACGGATCTGACGTTTCCTAAAGGACAAACCAAATTAACGGAAGGACAACGCGAGCAACTTTTTGACTTAATTGTCATCTTAACAAAGAACTATGACTATCAGGTGGAAATCAGCGGTCACGCCGATGCCTCTGAAGCGGATTCCTGCTCGGCGGGACGTTTACGAAGCGTAGTAAATGAATTAGTGAAACGCGGGAATATTTCGCCGACGCGGATTGTTGAAGTAGACGAGAGTAAATTCAAACCCGTTTCCACGACGAACCGCGATAAAAACCGTCGGGTGTCATTCGCTCTCTTTACCAATGCTCCGATTGACGTAGTGCGGCAGTTTAATACGCAGAAAGCCGATAACCTGATTTATCAGGAAGGCTTTTTCCAGAAAGGCGAAAACAAGTTTGTTGATGCAGTAAGCTGGAAAGTAGGCAAGCAAACCGTAGAGAAAAGTGGCCGGGTGGTGCAGATTGATATTCAGGCTGTAGACAATGCCCGTACGAAAACGTTGAACGAAGCCCGGGGCCAAGTCATCAACGATTATCAGGTCTATCTGGAAAAAGACTGGGTGGAGTCGCTGAAAAAACAGTTTCCCGTACAGGTGAATGAAAATGAATTGAAAAAGTTAAAATAGTTGATTGGGTTGTTTTAAAAATCTGAAAATGAGAAAAATTCTTGGGTTGCTGATCGTGTTTTTACCGGTGCTGGGCTTTGCTCAGGCGTCTAAAGGTAAAGTCATCGACGGCGTGATTAGTAAGGTAGATAATCACTATATTCTGCGATCGGACCTGGATCAGATGTATCATCAGTATCAGGCTGAGAACCCTAAAAACGCTCCGACTCGCTGTCAGTGCCTGAATAGCCTGATTATTAACAAAGTAATGCTGGCAAAAGCCGAGATTGACTCCGTAACGGTGGAAGATCGGCAGGTAGATGGTGAACTCGAAGGCCGGATGGATCAGATGATCCAGATGTACGGTTCTGAGAGAAACATCGTCGAGCAGTTCGGTAAAAGCCTGGATCAGTTAAAAGCAGAGCTTCGTTCAGACGTAAAAAACAACTTGCTGGTGCAGGAAATGCAGCGTAAAATCACGAGTGACGTGAAAATTACGCCCAGCGAAGTACGGAAGTTCTTTAACTCGATTCCTAAAGACAGCTTACCCTATTTCCCCTCGGAAGTACAGGTAGGACACATTATCCGTCTGGCCAAGGTTACGAAAGAAGAGCGTGAGAAATTACGCGAACGACTGATGGATTATAAGAAGCGGGCGTTGGCTGGTGAAGATTTCGCTAAACTGGCCACCACGTATTCGGAAGACGTAGGAAGTGCCCAGAACGGTGGCTTGTACGCGAACGTCAAACGTGGTACGATGGTACCCGAATTTGAAGGAGCCGTATATCGCATGAAACCCGGCGAACTCTCCGAACCTATTGAATCTGAATACGGAATTCACCTGATCAAACTGGAAGACATTAAAGGGGAGGTCTATACGGCCCGCCACATTCTGCTACGTCCGGATTATAACCGTCTGGACATTGACGAGCCGACGCATTTCCTGGATTCCATTCGTACGCAATTAGTAGATGGCAAGCTGGATTTCGAAAAAGCAGCCAAGGAATACTCGGAAGATAAGGCTACGTCTGACGTAGGCGGCTGGATTCAGGATCCCGAAACACGGGCTCCACGCCTGGCTCTGGATGCCAGTATGGACCCCAGTTTGTATTTTACCCTGGATTCCATGCAGGTAGGTACTTATTCAACCGTAACGCCATATCGGACTAATGATGGCAAAACGGGCGTCCGGATCATTTATTATAAAACAAAGTATCCCCCGCATTACGCTAACCTGGAAGAAGATTATCAGAAACTCCAGAAAATTGCCCTGAGCCGCAAGCGAAACAATGCCGTTGAAAAATGGTTTAAGAAAACGAAAGGCGAAGTGTTTATTCAGGTACGTGACGAAGATTTGAAGCAGGAGTGTGACGAAGTAATCGCCGCTTTTAGTAATTAACAGGGCTTTTGAAGTACTGAAGGGGTTTGACACCGCTGAAAGTTTTTGGATAAATGATCAAAAAACGATTCAGCTTGTGTCAAACCCTTTCTTATTTTAGTGATTCTTTTGGTCTAAACCCTATTTAACTACGTATGACGTATTCTTCCGATGTCGAAGGAGTAAAGGCTCTCAATGAGGCGTATCAAAAGTTACATGCTGAAATTACTAAGGTAGTAATCGGGCAGGATGAAGTCGTACGTTTACTGTTGACCGCCATTTTTTGTCAGGGGCACTGTTTGCTGGTCGGCGTACCGGGTCTGGCTAAAACCCTGCTCATCCAGACGATGGCCGGTGCTCTGGATTTGAGTTTTAACCGGATTCAGTTTACGCCGGATTTGATGCCTTCGGACATTACGGGTTCAGAAACGCTGGATAACGACCGGAATTTCCGTTTCATCAAAGGGCCTATTTTCTCCAACATCATTCTGGCGGATGAAATCAACCGTACGCCGCCCAAAACGCAGTCAGCTCTGCTGGAGTCCATGCAGGAGTATGCAGTGACCATCGCGGGGCAGAAGTATTCGCTGAGCCGTCCGTTTTTCGTGCTGGCGACCCAAAACCCCATTGAGCAGGAAGGTACGTATCCGCTACCGGAAGCCCAGCTCGACCGGTTTATGTTCATGATTCAGCTGACGTATCCGAAATTTGAGTCGGAGCTGGCCATTGTGAAAGCAACCACTACCGATAACCGTTACGAAGTAAAACAACAGGTTACGGGCGAAGAAATTCAGTACTTTCAACATTTGGTACGACGCGTCCCCATTGCTGATAACGTGGTTGAATATGCGGTTCGACTGGTGCACAAAACGCGTCCACAAACGGAACTGGCCTCCCGGGAAGCCAATGAGTTTCTGGAGTGGGGAGCCGGGCCGCGTGCTTCGCAAAACCTGATTCTGGCGGCTAAGTGCAATGCCTTGTTTAATGGAAAATTTTCGCCGGATATTGAAGATGTACAGGCGGTAGCTTTGCCCATTTTGCGGCACCGCATCGTACGTAACTTCAAAGCGGAAGCGGAAGGCGTAACGGTAGAGGATTTGATTCGTAAAATTATTTAATTCCAGATGTATAAATGAGAAAAGCGGACCCAATTAGGTCCGCTTTTCTCATTTATCAATGGTTCCTAAACTATTAAAACTCAAGTTTCAGAGAATCCGGTTCGTTCTCCGTAACACTTTCGGTGGCTTCAGCTACTTCTGCCCCTTCTTCATCCCACAGCAAACGTACATTCTTGGCGATGTAATCACCCCGGTCATTCAGCGATAAAACGAATTCCACTTCGTCCCCTTCCTGTAGTTCATTGAAATCCGTATCTACCAGACTGGTGTAATGGAAGAACAGGTTATTGGGGGGATATTTGATGAAACCATACCCGTTTTTGAGCGAGTAAATGGTACTTGTCATTAGTTCGCCCGTATGCTCAGCCAGGGTCGGATTAGGACCTACGGCAGCATCGGCTGCCGGACGTTCAGCCCGGGGAGCGGTTTGTGGCGGCGAAGGTGGGATGACGAAAAGTCCATTAATCAGCGGATCATTCCGACGTACGCGGTCTTCAATGATGTTCTGCATGTCAGCGTAATAGGATACTTCTTCCAGCAGATCCTGCGACGTCCGGGTGACCATTTTCTGGCCGTCTTCCGTCGTATATTCAAAGTCCCAGCTCAGTACCATCACCCGCGTACCGATCGTATTCAGTTTACGAACCAGGGGTACGAAATCACCGTCTGAAGCAATGAGAACAATAATATCAAATTTTTTATACAGAGCCATTTCGTAAGCTTCCAGAGCCAGCCATACGTCAATTCCTTTTTCGTGGCGGTTGTTAAAGGTATTACGAATGGGCAGGTAATGCGTAGTAACGCCTTCAGCCATGAGCAGGTCATCAAAAACCCGATCATAAAACAGCATGTGCCCCCGTTGACTAGCCTCCTGAGCATTCAGACGACCGCGGAAATAATGGGCATCTACAATCTGGCAGGAACGTGTATCTGAATTCAACTCATCGGCAACCTGATTTCTAATAAAACTATGTAAACCTGATACGCTTATACGACTTTTACGGGAGTGAAAATAATTATAATAATTGCTTACGTGTAAGAAATAATTGCCGTCATAAAATACGCCAATTCGAGTAAGTGATAACTGGTCGTTAGCCATTTGATAGGGTATGTTTTATCGTTTTTATAGTTAAATAGAAATAATCCTTTTTACTCAGGTAAGTCGACTTAGGGTGGGCTAGATCTATTTTATCAACTTATAGGGCGGGTAAATTCTATCGGAACAAACCTGGAAATTTGGCGGTCGGATATTTCTAATTAATGACAAATTTAAGGATTAAAAGCACTTTTTGCAAACCCCTTCCAGTCTTCCTCCGTGTCAATATCTACAGAACCTAGAGGAAAGGCTACTTTTTTTAGCTGGTCAGCATATTTGTTAGCTAAAGGCTTCGCTCCACGATCGCCCGTTAACGTTAGCAATTCCGGAAAATAAGCTGATCCAAATAGCATGGGAACCCCCCAGTCGGAATCGTAATCCGATACCACAATACAATTGGCGTCACCGTTGTAGAGGTTTAGAATTTCCTGGAGTAGGGGCGTGTCCAGATGGGGCTGGTCAGTTAGTACAAACAATAGGGCATCGGCCCGTTGCTCGATCGCATACGTTGTGGCCAGACGTACGGATGCAGCCATTCCTTCCGACCAGTCTGGATTGAACAAAACCGTCACGGGTAAGTCGGCTACCGCAGCTGCTACTGGTTCGGCATACGCTCCCGTAATGAGGCAAACGGACGTTTCAGCGTACTGAATCCGCAGGACGGTTTGCGTTACGCGGTGAAGCAGCGTTTGCTCTTCCCATTCAATCAGTTGTTTCGGTCGACCCAGGCGACTGGAACGACCCGCCGCTAAAATAGCCAGTTGTACATTCATTGTAGATGAATAGCGTCCGTTGGTGGATCAAATGCGTTGGTAGGGTAGGTAACTTCAACCAGGAAAAGTCCATCGGGCGGTACGGCACGTCCGGCTTTTTTCCGGTCTTTCGCCAGAATAATTTGTTCAAAATCGCTAACTGTAGTCCGTCCCCGTCCGACGTCCATCAGCGTTCCGACCAGGGCCCGTACCATACCCCGTAGAAAACGGTCGGCCCGTACATGAAAAATAAGTTCGTGTCCCCGTTCTTCCCAGCGAGCTTCCGTAATGGCACAGCGAAAGGTTTTTACCTGCGTATTTACCAGACTAAAACTCTGAAAATCACTGTATCTCAGCAGATATTCAGCCGCCTGATTCATGGCCGATACGTCGAGCGGAAAACTAAACGGATAAACCATGGAAGGGCGGAAAGGGTTTTTAAGGCGTGAAATTCGGTATTCGTACTTTCGGGAAGTAGCCGTAAACCGGGCATGAACGTCCGGACGAATGGGGAAAATACGATAGACGACGATACCGGGGGGCAGCATACGATTTGCTTTGAAAGCCACAAAATCCAGATCGTCGGTAATGGGAGCAGGCCATTCGAAATGGGCGAACTGTTGCTCGGCGTGAACGCCAGTATCCGTACGTCCAGACCCAACCAGAGCGACGGGATTTTTCAGAAGTACGGAAAGCGATTTTTCCAGGGCTTCCTGAATGGAAACCGCATTGGGTTGTTTTTGCCAGCCATTGAAAGCCGAACCATTGTACGCAAATGAAATCATATACCGCATCCGACAAAGGTACGGTGCGAAGCGGCCTAAATGAAAACAGAAACTTACTTCCCTAAACGAGCCTGGTATTTTTTGAAGTTAGCTTTAATGACCTGAACCAGATCATACTCCGAAGATTGTAGCACGAAGTCGTCGTCAATGGGAAACAATCGCATGAATTCTTCCAGGTCTTCACCATCCAGCTTGGTAACCTGATTAACCACCTGAGCGTTGTATTTGAATTCCGCGAGTTTGTGTTTCCGATCCTGTTGCTGAAGTACCCCCAGCTTCCGCAGGTTCTTAGCCCGCTTGCTGAATAGTTCGTACATCAGGGAAATCGGAGAGTTGGCCATTTCCATAATCTGCCCCGTCGACATATTTTTTTTGGCCAGCGGTTCTTTCAGGGCTTTCTCGATTTCGTACTTGATCTCGGCTTCTGATTTTGCCGTAATCTGAACTTCATCGAGTGTTCTTCCTTCGGACGTGAAAACGTACTGCTTTACGGTGGTGACGATATCATCTCCCGTGGAATCAACGCTAACCGTTGCATCATCACAGCCGTTGCAGGTAATGCGTAGCTGATCGCCCGTGCGAGCCATGATCAAGAAAGTACCCGTTTTATTCGTACGCGTCACATCCTGCGTTCGGAGGTTTCGAACAGAAGCCAGGTTGATGGGCTTTTTCGTGGAATCATTTAAAGCAACGCCAGTAATGTAGCGGTCCTGAGCCGAAACTTCGGAAATCAGGCCTATTCCTATCCATACGGCAATTAAGGCTGCGAATCTTGAGATCATTGTACGACAATTCTATCGTAAAACTAAGGCTTTCCGAGAAAATTGTCCAGCTTTCTCTTGCTTAGTAATTTTTAACAAAAAAGGGAAGCGTGTTAAGACGCTTCCCTTTGCTTAATTTCAGGTCATTCACCCGATTTCTCTTCAGGTACTTTTTCGACAATTTTATTAATGTCTCGTTCGAGCTGACGGGAAATTTGAGTTGGGTTGTCTACGGCTTTTTCTACCGAACCCCGCCAAACCAGCTTGCGGGTTTTGGCATCTACAATATCCAGTACTACGGTTCCAGCTTCGTATTTTTCCCGACGGGATCGCGGACCGCCGCCCCATCCATACCAGGACGGCCCCCAGCCTCGCCAGCCCCAACGTCCCCAGCCCATGTAAGGACCATACAGGGGAGCCGGATCAGACACGGTACGTTCTTTCTGTTCTACGAAGAAGTGGTATCCAATGAGCATATCCGGATTGCTCTCATCGCGTTGATAGCCCTTTTCGGAAAGTGTGCTCTCCACGGCATTTTCCAGATTCTGCGTGGCAATTTCATTATAGTAGACTGGATTCTTGCCGGCTTGTACATCCGAGTCCATCCAGGCGAATGTTTTGTATTTACTGAAGTTGGCTCGGCTGCTTTTATCTACATTGACAGTAGTACAGGCCATAGCTACCCAGAGTAGCGAAAGAAGCAGGAGTAGTTGATGCAGGAATGTTTTCATGGCTATCCATATCGTAGGTGTATCTGCTACGGTTAAAAACGAATGCCATAGGCTGAAATTGAGCAAAAAAATACCCCGCTCCGGGATGGGAGCGGGGTGCTTTCAGCACGCTAAAGAAAACCTTAGATTTTCTTAACGTTTACGGCGTTCAAGCCACGCTTGCCTTCGATCGTCTCGAAAGAAACACGATCATCCTGACGAATGGTAGCTGAACTCAGACCCGTCGCGTGCACGAAAATATCTTGCCCGGAAGCGTCATCAAGAATAAAGCCAAAACCTTTCGTTTCGTTGAAAAATTTTACAGTGCCTGTTTGCATTGTGAATAAAAATAAATAAAACAAAAATCTCCTGTACGTCAGGATTCAGCAAAGGTAACCGTAATCTTTAGAGTTTTTCTATACAAGGTACGTATATTGAAAAAAAAATGTGTAAACTAGAGCCACTGGGCCAAATTTGGCATATTTGTCAGGATAAATTTTCTTTTTCCGAGATCGTCAGGAGCAATCTTCCCGGATTTCGTACCGCTGCATGCTTACTATGGAACCTCTTTTCAGTCGCCGCCGGACGATCGGCCAACTTTCGGGCCTGTTTGGCGGAGTTTTTCTTCCTTTTCCTTCTAGTAAAAAAGCTTACGTAGCGGAGCCATTCCGATACTGTCTGAACATGAGTACCCTGCGAGGCCATAAACTGGGCTTCGAAAAAGAACTTCAAATAGCCGCTCAGGCAGGGTTCCGGTCCGTGGAGGTGTGGGTGGATTCGGTGCAGGACTACGTAAAGCAGGGCAAAACGCTGGCCGATGCCCGCAAGCTGATTACGGATCTGGGATTGACCGTCGAAAATGCTATCGGTTTTGCCCCCTGGATTGTAGACGATGCGGGCGTTCGTTCCAAGGCCCTCGAGCAGATGAAACGGGAAATGGATATGCTCGCCGGTATTGGCTGCAAACGTACGGCAGCCCCGCCCATGGGTGCCACGACTTCTCCTAAACTGGACCTGACGAAAGTGGCGGAACGGTACCGGATTATTCTGGAATTGGGTACGCAAACGGGCGTCATGCCGCACCTGGAACTTTGGGGATTTTCCAGTAACCTGAGCAAACTGAGTGAGGTGATGTACGTAGCTCTAGAGAGTGGACATCCTTCGGCTCGTCTGTTATTGGATGTTTACCATCTGTACAAAGGCGGTTCCAGTCTGGCGAGTTTACCGCTGGTCGGAAAGCCCGCGATGGAAATCTTTCACGTAAATGATTATCCAGCCAATCTCACCGCTGAAAAGATTACGGATGCGGATCGCATCTTCACGGGCGATGGCGTAGCCCCGATTCAGAAAATTCTAAAGGCTATCCATACACCGGAACAGCCGCTAATTCTTTCCCTGGAAGTATTTAACAAATCCTACTACGCTCAGGACCCGCTGACAGTTGCCAAGAATGGACTGGCAAAGATGAAGGCGGTGACGGGGGGAGTTTAGAGTTTTGAGCGGTAGCCGCTGCGGTTTTGAGTTTTCCGTTTTCCGTTTTCCGTTTTCCGTTTTCCGTTTTGATAGGATAAACCTAGTAAAGGTAGGGGGACGGGTTGTCCGTAGTATGTACTACGGACGCAAAGTTGGTAGGCTGTGCCTACCGGGCGGGACGCACCCATACCCCGCATTGCATACGGGCCTAATCACATTGAACCCCTTCAGGGTTGACAGTACACCACGCTCGGCCCCAATTTTTAACCGTCATGGAATGATCGGGGCGAACATGCTTTCGCGTCTGTGACGTGAGTCAGTTGCTTCCAGTAAAAAAGGCAGTTTGTCTCCAGCATTCGCTACGGAGTAGCACCTGTAGCTTCGGGTAAATGAGCCTCATGGGCGTTTTAATAACTGGATCTGTGCATTGTCCAATTCACTAGGCTTAGCATCAGGACAGGGAAGCTAATGCTTTGATTAATGGAACAAAAAAACTCCGCTATCCCTTTTCGATAGCGGAGTAAATCACTCGTAAGTCTTTATTCGTTACCGGGGCCGGCTGGTAGCACCGCCGCCCGTCGCGGGGGCACCGCCCTGCATGCCGTCACCGCCTGACTTGACGTCATCGTTATTGACGGATTTGCCTTTTTTGCGGGGAGCATCCATGGTCATCTTACCAATTTTGTAGCTAAAGGTCAGACGAATGCCCCGCATGAAAATGTGCATGTCCGACAACTGCGTGAATTGAGCAGAACGACGATCGGTACGAATGTTGATGCTCTTGGTCAGGAAGTTTTCACCGGCAATACCAATGCTTCCTTTCTTGTTTTTGAAATCTTTCTTAATCCCCGCGGAGTAGAAGGCAAAGCCACCCGTACGGCCCTGTAATTGCACCTGCGAACCTTGCAGGAAGCCAAAGGCCTGAGCACCCCATCCATTCTTGAACTGAATCTGCGTATTCAATCCACCACCTACGTTAAAACCGGAGTTGCTGACGGGTTCGGAAATACTACTCGAAACCCGGGCCACGCCGCGTAAGTTGGAGTAGAGAATATTCGAGAACAACATGACGTTCCATTTGGAGGTAATGGCCAGGTTACCGAAAATGTTCGTACCCACGGCCCGCTCACTGCCAATGTTCTGATACGTAGTCAGTACGCCACCCGCCAGTGTATCGTTAGCCGATACGACCTGCGTAATGGTCTGATCGGTGAAACGGCCAAAGAAGCTAGCATTCACAAACAACTTCTTGATGTTTTTGCTAACGCCTAATTCCACGTTGTCCGTCAATTCAGGACGTAAGGAAGCGTTCCCGATGGAGATATTCTGCGGGTTCGCTGCATTGATGTTCGGATTCAATTGCTGAATACCGGGTCGCTGAATCCGACGGTTATAGCCCAGTTTCAAGGTTGTACCTTTAAAGCTTTTCGAAACGTTCAAACTGGGTACCAGGTTGCCGTAGTTAGGAATGTTAATGTCGCCGCCTTCCCGGGTACTGGCCTCAATCGTCGTATATTCGTAACGCGTACCGGCCTTGATGGTATACCGATTCTTTGTCGTCAGCGTGTACGAAGCATAGCCACCCGCTACACTCTGGTTGTAATCCAGTGCTCCCGAAGGCTGCCGGGTACTTTGCGTCAACGGCTCTGAACCATTCCCGTACAGATACTGGTAATCGCTGTTTACGGTCCGCATGATTCCCTTGGCTCCGAATTCCAGCATCTGGTTTTTCTTGAGGGGCGTCTGGTAGTCCGTTTGCAGCGTAATTTCCTGGTTCAGGTTGTGGTTGATGTTTTTCTCCCGGTTCAGCATTGCATCCGTGGCATTCCGCTCGATCGCGTCAAAATTGTTGGTCAGGTCATTGCGGCTGTACTGCGTCGAAATGCTCCATTCCTGCTGGGGTTTGTAGGTGTGCAGGTAATCGACGTTCATATCCACCGTACCCGACAGGTTTTTGGTATCCACATCCCGTCGTACCGTACCCGTCAATACGTCATTAATAAACGACTGCGTATTCAGATTCAGGTCATTGAGCATATTCCGGGCACCGTACCGCACGCCCGCCGTAAGCGATTGATTTTTGGCGATGTCGTAGTCAAAACCCAGGTTGTAGTTTCCGAACAGGCCGCTGTTGACCCCGTCGGTAGTCTGGTAGGTACGTGTCGAACCGTTGTCTCGGAAGTTCGTCTGATCGTTGAAGCCCTGTAGTTTCAGGTTATAGTTAGCCCGGCCAAAGCCACCCAGATTGAAGCCGATTTTTCCCTTGCGGTAGTTGCCGTTCAGCGATAAGTTAGAGCCCCGGTTCCCCACACCCGCGTCTACGTTCAGGTTAAGACCTTGTAGCGTATTCTTCTTGGTAATAATGTTGATGATCCCACCCGATCCTTCCGCATCATATTTAGCCGAGGGAGAGGTAATCACTTCCACCGTTTTGATCATATCCGCGGGAATTTGCTTGAGAGCATCCGCTACGCTGCTGGCAACGATAGTACTGGGCTTATTGTTAATCAGAACCCGTACGTTCCGACTGCCGCGAAGGGACAGGTTTCCTTCCAGATCGACCGTCAGCATGGGTACTTTCCGCAGGACGTCGGCGGCGTCGCCACCTTTCGCCATGATGTCTTTTTCGGCGTTATACACCAGTCGGTCTACTTTTTCTTCGATGAGTTCCTTCTGGCCCGTAACGGTGACTTCCTCCAGCGTTTTGGTTTTGGAAGAAAGCTTAATAACCCCCAGATCAAGGTCCTGACCTTTGGTAACGGTTACACCATCAACGGTTTTGGTTTCGTACCCGATGAAAGTGATCAGGAGTTTGTAGTCGCCAGCAGCTACACGATTCAGGGTGAATTTTCCTTTGTCGTCGGCTACTGTACCGTCTACGGGTTTGTTGGTTGCTTTGTTAACAAGGGCAACACTGGCGAATTCTACGGCCTTGGTAAGGGCTGAATCCACGACAAAACCCGTAATCTTGGAATTGCCTTTGGGCGTGTTGTCGTCGGCTGTACCGGGAATCGCTTTTCGCTGAGGAGTAACGCCCCCCATCGGAAACTGAGCCCAGGCCGTTTGAAGGCCAAGAAGACAGGTGAGAAGAAGTAAAAGCTTTTTCATGAGATGAAATTTCAAATGTGCTAAGGGGGATTTTCCCGTGCTCGTACCGGGAAAAATCAATGATGTGGGAGATCGGTAAGGAGTTGCAACCGAACGAATGCTCAAAAATACGGACGTATACGTGTGAGGTGCCCCGGTTTTGGGAACAGAGGTACGTAGAATAGATGTGTGGCAGATTAGACCTTATGACTCAAAAGGCAGGATAAGAAATGAAGCGGGGCAAGGGGTCTCTTCCTGTAGAAAACCCCTTGCCCCGAATAGTATAAAGGTAAGTCAGAATTACGTACGCCGGCAGACGAATTCACCATTGCCAATTGGTACCGTCAGACAGTCCCACTGCTCATCCGACAAGGCCCGATCCATCATGGGTTTAATGCCTTCGTATTGATCAATCGCATTATCTGCGACAAGCAGTCCGCCCTTGACTACGCAAGGAGCCACAAGCTGGAAACAGGGATCATACAGACTCTTTTCCGCATCCAGAAAGCAAAAAGCAATACCGGACAGGGAAGGACCCACACTGAGAAAATCGCCGGGAATGAGTTCGATAAAAGCCTCCATACCCGCCAGACGAAACGTTTCGCGGGCCATCTCGCACTTTTCCGGGTCGAGTTCAAAGGTTTTCACCCGTTGGCCTCGTTCGCGGGCGGCCAGGGCCAGCCAGAGCGTGGAGTATCCGGCACTGGTGCCGATTTCGATCAGTTCTCCCGCCGGAGCGTTGGCCGCTAACAGAGCCAGAAATTGCCCGGTTTCTTTGCTAATCTGGCGTAAGCGGCGGGAACGGGGTGTTCCATCCGTCCGATCCATGCGGTCCTGATTTTCCAGCAGGGCCATGCGTTCCAGGGCTTGTGAAGAGAAGTTTCGGAACATAGTAACTGTCGGTATAGTCGCTACATGCGTTATAAACGTCTTAAACGAAAACTTCCCGAAAGTTTTAAAGCTTTCGGGAAGTTGAAAAGGGAGGTATTACAAGGCTCCACTTTTGATTTCTTCGACCACATTGGGGTCGAGCAGGGTGGAGGTGTCACCGAGGTTGCCGGTATCGCCTTCGGCAATTTTGCGAAGAATCCGTCGCATGATTTTTCCCGAACGCGTCTTGGGTAATCCGCTGACAAACTGAATTTTATCCGGTTTGGCAATGGGTCCAATCACGCGGGATACGGTCGCCAGAATATCCCGGCGGGTCAGGTCTACGTCATCGAGCGGCTCTTCCGTAATGATATACGCGTAAATGCCCTGACCTTTCACGTCGTGCGGATAACCGACTACGGCACTTTCCACCACGCCCAGGTGCATGTTGATGGCATTTTCGACTTCCGCCGTACCAATGCGGTGACCCGATACGTTCAGTACGTCATCGACACGACCCGTGATGCGGTAATAGCCGTCCTCGTCTCGCAAACAACCGTCACCCGTGAAGTACAGGTTCGGATAGGTACTGAAATACGTTTGCTTGCAGCGTTCGTGATCGCCGTAAGTCGTCCGCAGAATACCCGGCCAGGGGAACTTGATACAGAGGTTACCCGATACGCCGTTGCCTTCAATTTCCTTGCCGTTTTCGTCTACCAGCATGGGTTGTACGCCCGGCAGTGGCAGGGTAGCAAACGTGGGCTTTTCGGGCGTAATGCCAGCAATGGGTGAAATCATCAGACCACCCGTTTCGGTTTGCCACCAGGTATCGGCGATGGGGCATTTTCCCTTCCCAATGTGATCGTGGAACCAGTGCCAGGCTTCTTCGTTGATGGGTTCACCCACGGAGCCAAGCTTGGTCAGCGACGAAAGATCTTTGTTTTCAACGTACTGCAAGCCAAAGCTCATCAGCGAACGAATGGCCGTAGGAGCCGTATACAGAATATTAACGGAATGTTTATCGACAATATCCCAAAGACGACCCGCGTCGGGGAAAGTGGGAACGCCCTCGAATAGCAGCGTAGTGGCTCCGCAGCAAAGCGGTCCGTATACAATATAACTGTGGCCAGTAATCCAGCCAATATCGGCGGTACAGAAGTGAATTTCGCCGGGCTGGTACTGGAAAACGTTGGCAAACGTGTACGCCGCGTATACCATATACCCACCCGTGGTATGTACCACGCCCTTTGGTTTGCCCGTCGATCCGGAGGTGTAGAGAATAAAGAGCATATCCTCGGCATCCATCTCTTCGGCGGGGCATTCGTTGGTCACGTACTTCTCTTCCTGTTCCCACCAGCGGTCGCGACCCTTGAGCATGTACACAGGGGTGCGGGTACGGGTCATAACGAGTACTGTTTCTACCGAAGGACAAGTCACCAGAGCGTCATCTACGGTAGCTTTCATCGGAATTTCTTTCGAACCCCGGTACGCTCCGTCGGAGGTTACCACGACTTTACACTCGGCATCGTTGATCCGGTCAGCAATGGATTGCGAAGAAAAGCCACCGAATACGACTGAGTGAACGGCACCGATGCGGGCACAGGCCAGCACGGCAATCGCCAGCTCGGGCACCATGGGCAGATAAATACACACGCGATCGCCTTTCTGCACGCCCTGTTTTTTCAAAACGTTGGCAAAACGGCATACGCGTTGGTGTAACTGACGATACGTGATTTTTACGGAATCTTCGTGGGGATCGTTGGGTTCCCAAATAATGGCTACCTGATCGCCCCGCTCGGCCAGGTGACGATCAAGAGCGTTTTCGGTAATGTTGAGTTTACCACCCGCAAACCACTTGATGTCCGGGTCTGAGAAATTCCACTGAAGCGTTTTAATCCAGGGCTTTCGCCAGTAAAAGTTAGACGCAATCTCGGCCCAGAAGCCTTCCGGGTCGTTTACTGACTTACTATATAGTTCTTTGTACTCGTCAAAATTCCGCAACTGGAAGGGGATAGCACTCATGGCTCGTAATCATTTTAGAGGGACTAAAAATAATACCTGAACTGTGCGGCTAAAGTACAAGCAATCGCGGAAGGGATCAAACAAAAGCGGTTTTTCTCGCTAATATACTATAGATAAAAAGGTATTTTACTGATACTCGATTGGGGAAAAGGAAGATGAAAGGCTATAGGTTTAGGCCGTAAGTTCCTGAACTTTGGCCATTAAGTTACGGGTTGAGAAGGGTTTGGTCAGGTACAGATCCGCTCCGTAGGAGAGGCCTTTTTCAATGTCACTCTCTTTACTTTTGGCACTAAGGAAGACAATTTTCGTCTGCCGAAGCAGATCCGAGCCTTTCACCTGCCGACAGACTTCATAGCCGTCCACACTGGGCATCATAATGTCAAGCAGCACCAGTTGCGGTTGCTCCTGGTGGATAATATCGAGGGCTTCGGCTCCGTCGCGGGCAATATAGACCTGATAGCCTTCCTTTTTCATCAGGAATTCCAGGGACATGACAATGCCGGGTTCATCGTCGACAATTAAGATTTTCATCATACCACTGAGCGTTAATTCATCACGACGCAAGTCTGCGTTCATCCGGATGATTGATATACCACAACAGGAAAATTGGATTAATGTTCCGCCCGTACCTCCTTTAACAGTGGAATTTGCACTGTAAAACGGGCTCCGGAGCCGGGCTGACTTTCCACCGAAATGCTTCCGTGATGCAATTCTATGATTTTTTTGGTAATCGCCAGCCCTAGTCCGCTGCCTTTGGGTTTGCGGATGGTCTGGTTTTCGGCCTGGTAAAACTTGTCAAAAATGAGTTGCTGGTAATCGCTCGCAATACCGGGACCATTGTCCGCCACCGTTAGCACGTACTGATCGCCAGAGCGGCGGAGCAAAACCTGAATCAGCCCTTTACCACGTTCCGTATACTTAATCGCGTTCGAGAGCAGGTTAATCAGTACCTGCATCAGTTTGTCGCGGTCGGCTTGCAGGGGCGGTAGGGGTTCAGTCAAAGATACGTCGAGGTGAACGTCTTTTTCCAGGGCTAATTGATGGACGGATTCGACGGCTTCCCGAATGACTTCGGTTAGCTGTACGGATTCAGTACGCAGAAAATGTTTCCCCGATTCGTATTTCTCCAGATCCAGTACCTGACTGATGAGCCGCGTCAGACGGTCGGATTCGCGAATGATGGTCGAAAGAAACTGATCCCGTTGCTCCATATCCAGCTCCGGATTATCCTGCAAGATTTCACTCAGAGCTTTGATGGACGTAATGGGTGTACGCAACTCGTGGGTTACCGTCGTCAGAAAGTCGTCCTTGAGCCGATCCGTCCGAATCATCTGTTCGTTGGCTTGGCGAAGCTGGGTAGTTGCCCGTTCGAGTTCGGCCTGGTGCTGGCGTAGCTGTCGGTTGGTCAAAATCAATTCCTGCGATTCCTTCAGGATTTCTACGACTT
Source organism: Siphonobacter sp. BAB-5405 (assembly GCF_002872335.1). GTDB lineage: Bacteria > Bacteroidota > Bacteroidia > Cytophagales > Spirosomataceae > Siphonobacter. The sequence goes on from NZ_NJAG01000020.1 coordinate 29,839, forward strand.
CGTCCACGGAAATTTTCTCTTCCAGCGTCACCGAGGCCACCATCAACCGGGCCGAAGCCGAGCCAATGACTCCGGCGAGGAGATTCTCGGCGTAGTTCACTAACTGGGGCGAAGCCCGTTGCCAGTTCAGGTTGATCTCGTTTTCATTGGCAAAGCGTTCGAGCAATTGCGTCGTTCGTTCCTTCCCAAAAAACTGACTCAGTAAGCTTTGTAAATCCGGAATGTAGGCCGTACCCCGCCAGATTGTGGAGCTTTCGATGACTTCCGAGTACTTGAAAATATCCACGAACAGGATCGCCTGATTGTGCTCCATGGACGTCTGTGGCAGGCGAATCGAGAGCAGTACGTACGAAAGCACGTTGATCGATAAGCTCCAGAACAAAGCATGGGAAATGCGGTCGAAGCCTTCCAGTCCAAACAAAGCGGAGGGTTTCAGCAATTCAAGGCCCCAGGGGCCCACCGTATTCAGACTCAGCGGAAAGAAACCAGCCTCGGCCAGCATGGGAATCACCAGCGTATAAAACCACACAGAGAAGCCGAGAATCAAGCCGACGGTCGCTCCGTAACGGTTACCCTGTTTCCAGAAAATACCCCCCAGTACCGCCGGAGCCAGTTGAGCCACCGCCGTAAATGATACCTGTCCGATGGATACCAGCGGGTACCGCCCGGCGAGTTTGGAGTAGTACAGATACGCCGCGACGAGCAGAAGCAGGATACTGATCCGCCGGGCACCGATCAGAAAACGGCCCAGATTTGGACCAATTTTGCGACGAAGCGTGGGTTGCGTCAGGACGTAAGGCATCAGAACGCTATTACTGAGCATGGTACTCAAAGCAATGGTTTCGACGATCACCATGCCCGTAGCCGCTGAAAAGCCGCCCAGGTAAGTAATCAGAGCCAGCCATTCCTTGTCGAAATACAGCGGAATGGCCAGTACGTAATTGTCGGCATTGACCGTCTGGTTTTGAAAGAGTAAGGCCCCGCCAAACGCAATGGGCAGTACAAACAGGTTTATGACCATCATGTACAGCGGGAAGGTCCAGATGGCCCGGTTGAGGTGACGTTCATCCGTATTCTCCACAACCGACACCTGAAACTGACGGGGTAGCAACAGAATATTCAGCGTGGACAAGAGGATGTGCCAGAACCAGGTGCCGTAGCCGCCGTTAGGATCGATAGTAAAGAGTTTGCGTAAGGCTGGTTTGTGCGAAGCCTGCGTGAAAATGTCACCGAACCCATTGAAAACGCCGAACGTCACGTAGATACCCACGAACAGAAAGGCCACCATTTTTACCAGCGATTCGGCGGCGATTGCCGTGACCATACCTTCGTGCTGTTCGGTTGCCTCAATTTTTCGGGTACCAAACAGCATCACGAAAATGCCCAGACCAATGGCGAGGTACAGCGTTAGGTCGCTGGTGAGTTCTTCGGTACGGGGGAGTTCTGCCAGTACGGCAAAGCTGGTAGAAATGGCTTTTAGCTGGAGCGAAATGTAGGGAACGATGCCAATCAGGCAGAAAAAAGCCACCAATGCCCCCAAGTTTGCCGATTTTCCGTACCGCGAAGCCACGAAATCCGAAAGCGTCGCGATGCGTTGTACCTTACAGATCCGAATGATTTTCCGTAGAATGATCCACCAGAGCGGAGCCGTCAGCGTCGGTCCCAGGTACGTCGATAAAAACTCAACGCCATTGGTAAAGGCCCTTCCCACCGACCCGTAATAGGCCCAGGCCGAGCAGTAGACGCCCAGCGAAAGCGAATACACCCAGGGGTTAGACACCCAGCGGCGGGTGCGGTGGCTACGTTCGGCCCAGTACGCAATGCCAAAAAGTAGTCCCAGGTACATCACCGAGACCGTCACTACCCAGCCACTATTCATGATTTTGTCGGGTCCAGTACCAGTACATCAGGCCTACCAGTCCCAGCCAGCAGGTAAACACATACCAGTAGAGCAGGGGGATACCCATCCAGAGAATGGGTTTATTGAATAAGGAAAGCAGCGGAAAATTAAGAATGAGAGCAAACAGGATACTAACGATGACCAGATATTGCCCCCGAAGCCGTTCGTTCATGGGGTTCCGTTCTTTTGCTCAAAAATAGTACGAGAACGCCAGAGACGGTACAAAAGTGGGATTTTTGAATGAGGACGTTTCGTACAAAAAAGCGGCGGACGCTATTCGCCCGCCGCTCATGTTCGGAGTTTTCATCGAGGTGTTCGATGCATGCGTTCAATTCGTCTGCTCGTCGTACTCGCCCTTGAGGGAATAATACCCAAACAGGATCAGGCCAGCGACAATGATGGGCGTAAGGACCAGCAATACGACCCATCCAAAAATTCGGTCATCGAGCTGCGGACTGGCAATCTTATGAAGGCTGTCTACAATACGGTCATAACCAATGTACAGCCCCAGAGCAATCCAGCAGAAACCGAGTACTTTTTTCAGACTATTCATACTTTTTTTGACGGTTTTAGAGAATTATTGTTGGATACGACTTCTTGAAGATAGATAAATAAATCCAATAATAAAACAAATGGCGGCGACTATTATTGGGTACCAGAGGCCGGCCAGGTAGGCTTGTGGTTCCTGATTGACCGTAGCTTTTTCGACCAGTGCCACGGCCAGAAAAGGAGTGAGTCCCCCAAAGATGCCATTCCCAATGTGGTACGGTAAGGACATCGACGTATAGCGAATACGGGTAGGGAACATTTCCACCAGAAAAGCGGCAATGGGTCCGTATACCATGGTCACATAGAGTACCTGAATCCAGATCAGGAGTACCATCGTCCAGTACCCCGCATTTCCCAGGGTTAGCACGTATTTAACCTCAGTTCCTTGTGAATTGTTTAGCGACGTTCTCTGTACCTGCGATCCATCGGTGTAAGAAATGACCTGAGAGGTCGTCTGGTTCTGGATGGAGGTCTGCGTGGAAACTTCGGTTTTGGCGGCTATATCCGTCAAAGCGTACATCTGCTGGTACAGCGGACGGTAAGTGAGAACGGCCAGGGCCATACCGCCGAGAATGATGACCTTTCGACCCCAGCGATCCGAGAGCCAGCCAAAAAGCACAAAGCCGCCCGTGGCCAGAGCCAGAGCAATCGCCACGATTTCGCTGGATTGCTCAAAATCAACGTGACCCACTTTCTGAATGAACGACAAAGCGTAGAACTGTCCCGTATACCAGACCACGCCCTGACCCGCCGTTGCTCCGAGTAGAGCCAGCAGTACCATCTTCAGATTTTCGCGTTTGCCAAAGGATTCCGCCAGTGGGTTTTTGGAAACTTTGCCCTCCGATTTAAGTTTGGTAAAAACGGGTGACTCGTTCATTTTCAGTCGAATAAATACCGATGTTCCTACAAGTACAATCGAAACGAGAAAAGGAATTCGCCAGCCCCAGCTTTCAAAATCCTGGACACCCAGTAGTTTCCGGGTAGCCACAATGACGGCCAGCGATACGAAAAGGCCCAGCGTGGCCGTCGTCTGAATCCAGCTGGTGAAGTATCCCCGTCGTTCTGGCGGAGCGTATTCGGCCACGTAGGTAGCCGCTCCGCCATATTCCCCGCCCAGGGCCAGGCCCTGAATCAGCCGTAAGAGTAGTACCAGCAGCGGCGAAAGCATACCCCAGCTTTCGTAACCCGGAATCAGTCCGATCAGAAACGTAGAACCACCCATGAGCAGGAGGGTCACCATGAAGGTATACTTCCGGCCCACGATGTCGCCCAGACGTCCGAAGACCAAAGCCCCGAACGGACGTACGATGAAGCCCGCCGCGAATACTGCCAGAGCCGAGAGCAGAGCCGCCGTAGGATTGTCTTTAGGAAAAAATTGGGTCGAGATAATAGCCGACAGGCTGCCGAAAATGTAGAAATCGTACCATTCGATCAGCGTACCAACCGAAGAGGCCGCAATGACGCTTCGCAACGTACGCGGACTGGTGACCGAAGCGGGAGCAAGGGTCTCAGGCATAAGCAATACAATAGGTTTAGAGGAGAGGTACTGAAAATAAAAGATTTTGACCCGGGTTGGAATCATACATCCCTTTCAGTGTTGTTTACATAAATGGGATTATGACGGGTTTATTTTGTATAGTTCGGGCAAATCGACGGAAATCGCTAGGAGGAAAGAGGAAAAAAATAGTTTTTGCTAAAGCAGCATAGGTAAGAGAAGGAAGCAGGAAAAGAATTAATCTTTAAAGCGTTCCCAGCGAATGACCATGAATTTATCGCCGAGTTCGGTGACAATAACGCCGGAACTCCGCAAGTTATCGCGATTGGCAAAATACTCAGCTATTTCCTTATGGTTCAGAATCTTATAGGTGGGGCGGTACTCTGAATTCTTGGGAATTTTGATCTGGTATTTCTTCACCCAGTTCATAACCGATACGTGACTCACCCCCAGCAATCGTTCGATTTCGCGGTAGCTTACACCTTCGATATACAACTGTAACGCCTTGATTACGTAGTAGGTACTGATGCCCTTTCCCAGTTTATCGACCGTAAAATGGTACTGACAGGCTTTGCAATGGTACCGTTGGCGATCTTTGATTATACCCGATTTGGTAACATTCGACGAATCACAGCGAGGACAATTGGGAGCAGTCATAAGTAGCATATATTCAGTTTAGCAAACATATAGCTAATTAGCAAAGAAAGAAACCGGGCCGAGCTTTTTTTTGACAGAAGCGGAAAGAAAAGCGGTGAGTACTCGTGAGTCACGGACGCGTTCCGTAGCGAGCAAGCTAGGCATATAGCGTACGAAAGGAAAGCGTAGGAATCGCGTAAGCAGAAGGGTTGAGTTGGGAAGTTTCGCCCGTACCCAAGTAATCAACCCTTGATCTACTTCGCCGTTTATTACGAACGTAACTAGCTAAAAAAGCCTCCCTGCGGGCAGAGAGGCTTTTTCTTATTGGTTGATGTACTGAAGCGTACATTTCTGAGGCTCGACCGATACCACGGTAAACTCGCCGTCAGTGAGTGCATCTTCCAGGGAAGTACCACCCGTGACCACGTATTTCTCGTGGCGTTTGATAAACTCCTGTAGTTTTACGGACGACACATAGTCCTTGAGCCGCACGGATCGTGTTGAATTCACGAGTGAAGCATCGGGTACGGCTAAGTCAGCCGGGATACTGAGTGTATTATTCGTCGGCTTGTCCATGCTACCATAGGTAAAGAACACGCTCGGAAACTGTAATTCCAGGGTCGGAGTAGACATAAGGATTTGTTTTTAAGGGTTGGTGGGATGGATGGGGTAAAAAGTGTGCCAATTACAGAAGTTGTTCGCACCAATTAAGGCCGACTACACCAAGAACAAGGGAAGCGAGAAGGTGGCCAGCATCAAGCAGGAGAACGCCACGCACCTGAGCGATACCGTGGACTACTACGTCATATGGAAGTACAGGGGCGGCACTGGCTACAGTGAGAGCGGGTTCGACATAGATTTCCTTTAATGGGCTCCAGACTTAGCCGACTGAACCGACCGGGCCGACTGAGCCGCGACGTAGAACCGACCACGTGGCGGCTTGGTCGGCCCGCCAACTTTTCAAGGGGTACCCACCCCGCCGACCGACCGACCCAGCCCGAAATCTCAATTCAGCAATTCGAGAAAATCAAAAATGGAAATTTCCAAAATGTTATAGGGCGGGCGGAAAAGACAGATTTTATATGTGTTTTTATTACATTTTGTATTTAAAATGTTGACTATTAGTATTTTGAGTGATTTATTGTAACGTAATTAGTGCAACTTTTGTAAAATACTTATAATCAGGATTTTAAAAGGTGCATCTTAATTTCTTAAGTTTTCGAACAATATGTTAGATTATTAACCGAAAGAGGGCATAATCATCAACCTAGAGAATTTCTCTTCTCATAAATTATAAATTTATGATTACCTATTTGAAAATTGATGGCTTTAAATCATTTCAAGATTTTGAAATGACATTTACTCCTTTTACAGTAATTGCTGGAACAAATGCTTCTGGGAAAAGCAATCTATTCGATGCATTGCAATTACTATCCCGATTAGCTGAAACTGATTTGAAAACTGCATTTAATGAGCAAAGGGGAAATGCAAGTGAGCTATTCACTCAACTAGAAGGAGAATGGTTTGCATCGGAGATGAAATTCGAGGCTCATATGCTTGTAAATAGGACAGTTAAAGATAGGTGGGGAGGCCAGGTAGACTTAAAATATACTAGACTTCATTATATATTGCATATCAAAAAAATACAAAATAATAAAGGATATGATGATATAGTTGTTTCATATGAACAATTAGAAAATCTTAAGCATAATGAAGACAAATGGGTTAAGGAACATATTGAATTAAAATACAGAGAGGCTTGGAGACCTAAAGTTGATAAAGGTCGTCGTGGTACTCCTTACATAATGACCGATTATGTTAATGATTTTCCAAGAATAATTGTACCTCAAGATGGTACACCTGGTGGAAATAAGAAAACATTCCCTGCAAATTATGCATCCCAAACGGTTTTAAGTAGTATAAGTTCCGTAGATTTTCCGCACGTTTATGCAGCTAAAGAAGAAATGCGTAGTTGGAAGTTTCTTCAATTGAATCCTGAAGATTTGAGAGAACCTTCTAGGCAAGAGTTAGGATTAACAGATATTATAACTTCTAGTGGTAAAAACCTTGCTGCAGCTCTATATCGTATTAAATTGTCAGATGAATATAGTTTGAAGGAAATATCAAGAAAGCTAAATAATATATTGCCAAATTTGGTTGCTGTAGAAGTATATGATGATAAAGCAAATCGACAATATATAATTAAGGTAAAGGGTGAAGATGGGAGAGAATTTTCATCTAGAGTATTGTCTGAAGGAACTTTAAGATTATTAACGTTATGTATACTGCAATTTGACGAGGAGTACACCGGATTACTGTGTTTTGAAGAACCTGAGAATGGTATTCATCCTTTTAGAATAAGGGCTATGGCGAATTTGCTTAAAGACCTAAGTACAGACTTTTCTGAAACAGGGAATCCATTAAGGCAAGTAATAATTAATACTCATTCACCAGTTTTAGTCGGTCAATTAATACAGTGGAAAGAGGATAGTAACGTTACTATTTGGCTCTCTAGTTTGAATACCCTAATTACTACTATTCAAGATAAAAGGCTAAAAATTAAAGTTACTTCGATAGATTTAGCTTCTAAAAGTAATCAGTATGATTTGAATTTTGATAATAAAAAACGATTGTTTACTCTAAATGAAATAGAAAAGTATTTGCGAACAGCTGATACCGAAAATGCTTTAAGTGCACTAAGATGAATAAACAACTAACTATTGGATATGTAACAGAAGGTACAACAGATGTCAGGTTTTTAGAAAGTATCATTCAGCGTACCTTTGAAAATGTTGCTTTAGAATGTCAGAGCCAAATAGAGGTTCTGCCAGTACTTAATTTGGAAAAGTCGAGTGGTGCTTTTAATGATATGCTTGTTGAAAAAGCAATAGAAGCCAATTCTCTTGGATTAATGGTTTTGTGCGTACACGCCGATTCAGATAGTAGTGATAATGATGAAGTAATAAGAAATAAAATAAATCCTGCTTTCTCTGCTATCGAAAATTTTGAAACTCATGACGAAATATGTAAAAATTTAGTGTCAATAATTCCAGTTCATATGACTGAGTCTTGGATGCTTGCGGATAGAAATTTAATTAGAGAAGAACTTGGTACAAATAAGAGTGATAATGATTTAGGTATAAATAGAGCACCGGAAAGCATTGCCGATCCTAAAGAAGTAATTAGAAATTCAATTTCAGTCGCTTTCTCACATTTACCTAAAAGAAGACGGTATCAATTAGGGATAGAAGATTTGTATAGACCTATTGGACAGAAAATATCATTGAGTAATTTGCAAAGCTTAAATTCATATAGACATTTTGAAAATAATGTCAGGGAGTCTTTAATTAAGCTTAATTATCTCTATAGATAGTCATAAAGGCAATATTTAAAAGAAAGGTTGGCAATTTGCCAACCTTTCCGCTTTTTAAGTAGTTACCATCATGAGTATTAATAGCAACCGTTCACCTTCAGCCGGAAGGCGGCCAACAAATCTACTTGTTTTGGTCGCCTTTTATGGCCTTCCGGGTCTTGATTTTAAAGGGTTACTATTCTTTAATGTCCTTGTACGTTTTTAGTTGTACATACTCTAGTTCTGGAATAAACAGCCAGCCCATTCATTCTCTCAATTCATATTTTATTTGAAGGACAAATTTGATGTTCTGTAACGTAAAGACATAAAAAAAACTAGCTTTTTCAAGCTAGTTTGATTACTTGCAGAGGGTGAGGAACTCGAAGGAATGACCATAAGTAATTGATTTAGACCACATTAGTAGCGAGTACTAAAGGGGGTGTTACCTACTTTGATACTAGAAGGCCACAAAAAAAAGCCTTTTCCAAGGTCAAAGCGGTCTAAGATAACACCCTCAGATTTTCCCAGTAAAGTAGTTACCGTATCCTGAAGTTTAGCAATCTGAACGTTCTTCGCTTCTAATTCCTTTGCAAAGGTTTCTCTCATCATTGCCATTTCTTCTTTAATACGCACGATAGTTTCCTCCCCAAAAGCACCATTATCTAGAGGTTTACGGTTATAGTTCCCTTCAGCCCTTTCATACAATTCGTTTGGCCTTACTCCTAAAGCATTAGCCCAAGATTCAACTTCACCGGAATTCATAGAATTTCTATTATACACATTGTAAATAGATTGTCTAGAAATGCCAAGTTCTCTAGCTAAATCAGTAATTGAGAGGTTTTTCTCCTCAATGACCTGTCTAATAGCCAAGCCAATGGATGGTTTTTCCATATTTAACTAAAAATATTTTTTACAAACATTGACAAATTGTAAATAATATGTCTACATTTGAACACAAGTTCAACTTAAAGATAGCACATCTTTAAAGTAAATGTCAACACAATGCCAATAAACGGTCAAAATTGTATGGAAACGGTTACAGAGGTACATGAAAAAAGCCACCCGAAGGCGGCTTGGTCTTTGATCACTTTGGAAGTGACAAATTTTGCTAGTTATAATAGTGATAAGCCAGAACGGCGTCTAACTGTTGTAAAGGTTTTAGGTATGCCTATTTTTTCCAAGTGGAAAACCACTAAACGGTTTCCGTCTTTACTAGATTAAGCGTAGCTATAGGAAAGGTAATGTCCGAGCAAGTGTCATCCTCTTTGAAAAAGTAACATTGTGCTCGGTCTATAGTTTTATTCCATTCGTCTATATCATGAATGGTCATTTTAGGGCCACCAGATTTTAGTTGAACTACATCGCCAACTTTCATTCCTGCTTCTGAAGCTTTCATTTTTAATTGATTGTGAGGGTTTAATATTCATTTACAACACAATCATAACACAATTACAACCCAACAATTGACTTAATTTAATTGAACGGTCAAAACTATATGGAAACGGCAATCCCACAGGATGAACCCCAAAAAGACGATACATGGGCCTTTTTGGATACACAGGTTTTCCCCATAGATGGTAAAGAGGTATCCAAAGCTCTATTTGAACTCGGGTTCTCTACGCTCAACATGAAACGACGAGTATCCGCCCGAATCAGAAAATTCCTCAATAACTCGGTAGATCATTCAGAACCCTTTTGGTATATCGATGTGATGGTGAATTGTGCCGATAAATGTTTCGATGTAACCTTTGAGACCAATTTTTGCCAGTCTAAAGTTATTTGTCGACAGGGATTCGATAGCGTAGCTGAACTAACCGATGTAATTCGTAAAATCAGGTTGTCAATTGG
>NZ_NJAG01000092.1 GCF_002872335.1 Siphonobacter sp. BAB-5405
GGCTTTCAGGAAATCGCCCAATCTTCGATTCCGATACCGTTTAGGTCTGGGGTGCCCAAGGCGTAGATCATCCAGCTTTACAGACCGATCAGGCCCTCCCGAATTAAAAAGTATAATCTTATCTGGATGGATAAATACCTTAATGGGTTCTCTGACCTGATAATCCCGGTGAAAAATGCAGTTAGCAATGGCTTCTTGTAAAGCAATCAAGGGGTAATTGAAGACCCGAATCGATTCTGCCTGGGATTCGAGCTTGATCACCTTCTCTAAAAGTACCTGTGAAACCATATAATCGGTGAGTTGCCTGATCTGATGGTGAACGGGTCCAGTAAAGCGAGTTTCGGTGAAGTCTCGATCGGCGGGGCCCTGGGTGTACCGGACTACTTCGATATAGGTATAAGGAAAGAACCGATCGGGCCGCTCCGAGAAAAGCATCAAGGAGACGTTACGAGGGAATTACTTGCTCTATGGGTCCAGAAAGCAAAGCCATCTGCTGGAGTAAATCCCGCTTAGCGGTTTGTTCCAGGTTATCCAAGAGCCGGCTATTCGTTTGCTGCAAGTACTCTCTGATCCAGAATAAAGAAATATCGTCCAAGCTGGCCTGCGTATTGGGGCGATCATCAAAGGGTATTTGATTGGCTAAACTAATGAGTTCCTGTTGCTCGGGCAGAGAAGCTTTGACGGAATTGGCATACTTGCGAATATAATAGTGAAAGGTCTTCTGCTTATCGGTAATAACTTCCGGTACCTGGTGAGGCCGATTAGAGCTTCCTGGTATCCAGATCACCAATAGCTTCTTTTGATCTACGTCTTCAATGAAAAGCCTGGGGTAGTATTCGGGCCGAATGAGTTGATTGAATCCGATCATTTCCCGTTGGATCTTATCCAATTGCTCCAATGGCAGTCCCTTAACCGGACGCTGAGCAATGCCATCCCTTTCCTCAATCCCGACGATAATATACCCGCCTCCCAAGTTATCAAAGTCGTTAGCAAAGGCACAGATACTGCGGTAAATGGCATTCGGATTCCAGCCTTCTTTGAACTCAACGCGGTCTGACTCGACCGAGGTATGATTAATAAGACTTTCTAAATCAATGGGTAAACTCATGAAGGTGTTGAAAAATGAACTTGAAAATAAGCTCTTTTCTCAAATTTTTTACTTTCATCTTGTAAATGAATCAATCGTCTGAAAATTACGAATGGATCTGTAATTGATAAAAGGACTAATCAATAGTTAGGCTAAAACGGTTATTTCTCAAAAGTGACCAATATAAGAGAAATGACAATAATCCTATGGCCTTTTACAAACAACTTCTGTAAATGGTTACAGATTAGAATGCACCTTTCATGAGAATGGCATAGTTGGCAAGCCGTCTAGCTTTTATAGAATAATTTCGGCGTGAAGTGTATGTCCTTCGGGAAGTTTCGCGAAAAAATCTGCTCAAAACCTATGCTTAGGACTCACAGCCGGCATCGCAGGCTAACTCCCAGGACATGTCACCTATAAATAACTTACCCTAATGCTGGATGGAACGGAACCTGTTTTGAGCTTATAGGAGCTGTTCACCTGTGCATGAGTTAAGTAACATGCTATGACGACTACGCAATAAAAGGCCCACCTGGGGAAATATCCAGGCAGGCCTTTTTGGGGATTTATTCAAGCAAATTAGTTATAAATAATGCATACAGTTTTTCAACGCTTCATTGACTTATCTAAATCCTTTCGCAGTGCTTCATCAGTTGAATAAATACTACGTTTGATCCTAATTCACCTGACGAAGCAGACTCCTAAGCCGCCACTATAGAGCCTCAACCTGCCCAAAGGAGCAGGGACTAAATGTTGTTTAACCCACTGCTCCACAAAGGTAAACGTTTCATTTTTAAGTTAAACAGGCTTAAACTAACCAGTTAAGACCCCTACAAGTAGGGGTATCCCCCTGTTTTTAGGGGATGCAATTGGGTTAAATTGTACCTATATATCCTAACATTCAGCTTGCTACCTTTGATTCAACTTGTGAGGCAGAAGTTTGATGTTGGACTTCGCTTCTACCGAATCAAGCAGGGCAAGGTTAGGCTCTTTACTTGAAGCGAAGAGCCGATCTCCGTCAGTCATTTGGGTTGAAAGGGGGAAAGTGACCTAATGACTGACGGAGCTTTGCCTGACCAAAAGGATCTAACTATGTAGCCGTTAGTCTTCTACCTTCTGCTTATTGTTAGTTCACGTTAGATTGACATTGAACCTTATGAAAGGCCTGCTTAAGGAGATCCTTAAGCAGGCCTTTTGCATTTTTCAAGGTATAGACCATTCCGCTTGAGTGCCAGAACCAAAGGAAAATAGCTATCAGACCATCGTTGATGAAGGGGTAAGGGTGATCAAAAATAGTCTGGTTTCCCAGAGGAGTTGATAGCATTTCGCCCTATGTGAACTTCCTCCTAGTAAGGCTAGTACAACGCTTAAATCTGCATGATCATTGAGAACCTATAAAATGGGCAGAATTGAATTGAACCGGTCGGATGGAGTGATTCATACTTTTGATTGATAAGTAGTAACTTATTCTACTATTACTCATTTTTTAATAGTATCTTACGTCAATTTTTCATATAAAAATGGCTCGTCGTGCTTAACCAGGAATCCGCTTTTTCCACTAATTCTACTGAAGAAAACCAACGGCTCCAATTTGCTTTACAGGCTGCGGGCATCGGTACCTGGGATTTAGACATCATCCATCAACAGGTTTGGTGGGATGAACGTTGTAAGGAACTCTATGGATTTTGCAAAGATGCTGTTGTTTCTTATGATCAGGTGCTTTCCTACATGCACAAGGAAGATCAACAGCGAGTGGATCAAGCCGTCCAATGGGCTTTGAATCCGGCCTCTGGCGGTCAATATATGATTGAATTTCGAACCATTGGAGCGGAAGACAAACGCCTGCGTTTGCTACGCTGTCAGGGAAAGGCTTACTTTGATGAACGTGGCGTGGCCTATCGTTTTTCAGGGATCGCTCAAGACATCACCGAAGAAAAAAAGCTTGCTGAAGACCTGGAGCAACAACAACTCCAGCTTCAAACGATTCTCGATCATCTCCCGGTAGGCATTTTGATTGCCGATGCAACCGAAAAGTTGCTGTATGGCAATCCGCAAATGGAACGTATGTTCATGCATACGCTTAGGGAGAGTAAGGATCTGGAATTTTATCAAACTGGGCAGCTGTTTGATCCGTTGACTAACGACCCTATTGCTCTGGAACAAATACCAATGGTGCGGACACTGCGGCACGCGGAAACAGTCGAAGGAGTTGAAGTTAAATTACGTCGGGCAGATCATACCTGGGCGTATGCTTCGGTTAATAGTGTTCCCGTCTTGAATGCTCAAGGGAAGGTACAGCTAGGCGTAGCCGCTTTTATTGACACAACCCAGCGTAAACGAGCTGAAGAAGACCTGCGTAAGAATGAGACTCTGCTACGTTCCGTTTTAGAAAGTATCTTGGATGGTGTTTACATCGGCGGTATGGAAGGGATCAGCTTAGCTAACCAGGTGGCTTTGGATCAACTAGGGTATGCCACACGTGAAGACCTGAATCGCAACATTGCCACGCTAGCTCAGGAAATTCAGACGAGAGACTATCAAACCCGTGCCATCATCCCTGCTTCTGAGCAAGCCTTTGCTAAGGCATTGGGGGGACAACGAATCATTCAGGATGTGCTCGTACGTCACCGCACAAGTCAGCAGGAACGCGTGGTTCGTTGTGCAGCAGCTCCCGTTCTAATCGATGGCAAAGTAGTTGCGGCGGTGGCTGTCAATACGGACGTTACCGAAATTAAACAGGCTGAAGAAGCCCTTCGCCTGAGTAAACAGCGTTATAAAGAATTAGCCAGTGAGCTTGAGCAGCGGGTGGAGGAAAGAACCCACGCACTGGTAGCAGCGAATTACGATCTCAAACGCTCCAATGATCACCTGCAACAGTTTGCTTACGTAGCCAGTCATGATTTACAGGAGCCTCTTCGTAAAATTCAGGTATTTACCAGACTATTAGCACGAGAAGAAGTCGGGGTGAATGAAAAAGCTAGTCATCATTTAAGTCGTATCCAGGCTGCTACCAGCCGAATGTCTTCGCTGATAAAGGACTTACTGAGTTATTCGCAGGTCGTGACCCGGCAGCAAGATTTCACGCAGGTTTCTATAAATGCAATACTCGATCAGGTTTTAGATACCCTGTCCATCCCCATCCTAGAAAGAAAAGCTCAAATAACTGTAGATGCTCCCATTACTGTAGTAGGGGATGAATTACATCTTCATCAACTCTTTCAGAATTTACTTTCCAATGCACTTAAAATATACACCCCCAGAAAAGGTACCTGTCATTCATATTGCCTATCAGCGACTGCAGCGTCAGCCAGTTACCGATGAACATTTCGCCTACGAGTCAAGCCCAA
>NZ_NJAG01000093.1 GCF_002872335.1 Siphonobacter sp. BAB-5405
CATTTTTCATGGACTCTAATACCTGATCGATCTGAGCAAAGCCGGGATCATTGGCAAAGGTGCCCAGGTGAATATAGCCAACCTCAGGCGTAAGAGCCGCATAATGGATTTGATAACTTAGGGCCTGTAAGGAGGGAGCATATGTTTGCCGAATAACCTCAAGACCTGGGAAATCAACGTTTGGGGTCGCCGTAAAACTTTGTACAAACCCGACCTTTTTTGAGCCGACTAACACATGATTATCGTGCAGAGGCTGTATGGTTTTTTCGATGATGGCCAGTAACTGGCGATCACTCATTTGATCCGACACCTGGGGTCGGTAAAGGGTGTATAATGAATCCCAATTGACGTGTCTGGCCTGAAAGCCGCTGTAGTTTTGAGCGAACATCTGCCAGAACTCATCATAGATCGCCGTTGGTGATTCCAGCTTGGTATCTTTTCCCAAATAAAGTTCTCCGCAACCTGTTAGTGTTACAGGTATCACGAACAGGATAAACCTTATTAATCCTTGGATTTGCATGATTTTGTTAAAATTGATACGCCAGGGAAGTAAGAAATTGATTGGTTAGCATGCCGGTATAGCGAGGCGTTTTCGCCCGTCCGTACTGCCATTGGTAGTCAAGTCGTAGGCGGAAATGAGGAGAGAGGTATCCATCGTAGGCAATTCGGGCATTCAGTTGTCCGAAGAGTGGCCAGGTTTCAATAGCACCCGAGCTGACCCATTCGCTAARGCTATTCACATTTGTATAGGCGTAAGCATAGTTTGGGCGGATATTGTACCCCAATGCATGCA
>NZ_NJAG01000094.1 GCF_002872335.1 Siphonobacter sp. BAB-5405
TCAATCGTATTCTTTTTCTTAAACTACTTGAAAGCTCAACTCATTAAAATATAATTCTAGATATAGTCACGCCAAAAAAAAGCGACTCCACTTATTCTTTTCTTAATACTAATAAAATTAAGAATTACGATGATTTGAACAGTCTGTTCTTTGAAGTACTAGCTCGTAAACCAGAAAAAAGAGATGAAGAATACAAAAAGCTTTTTTCTACCGTACCTTATCTTAATAGTTCTCTATTTGAGCCCACTGACATCGAGCATATTACCATATTTATCAGTAACCTTAAAGATGAATACACTTTACCTATCTTATCTACTACTGTTTTAAAGAATAAAGAAGGGAAAAAACGTTCAGGAGATTTAAATGCGTTAGAATACTTTTTCGAGTTTCTTAATGCCTACGAATTCAGTGGGGAAGGGGCTGAAGAGATTCAGGAAGATAATAAGACTCTAATCAATGCTTCAGTGTTAGGTCTGATCTTTGAAAAAATCAATGGTTACAAGGACGGATCATTCTTTACTCCTGGCTTCATTACAATGTATATGTGCCGGGAAACGATCCGGCGAGCAGTTATTCAGAAGTTCAACGAAATTAAGGGATGGGAGTGTGCGGATCTAGATGAGTTGTATGATAAAATCGAAGATAAGCTAGAAGCCAATCAAATTATTAACAGCTTGAAGATATGTGATCCCGCAGTAGGTTCGGGACACTTTCTAGTATCCGCTTTAAATGAGATTATTAGTATTAAAAATGATACTAAAGGTATTATTTGACCGGTCTGGTAAGCGAAGACTACGCGATTATCATATAGAAGTAGTAAACGACGAGCTAATCATTACGGATGAGGAAGGTCAGCTTTTTGAATATAATCCTAATAGCACTGAAAGTCAAAGGGTTCAAGAGACCATTTTCCATGAAAAACAGACCATCATTGAGAATTGTCTATTTGGCCTTGATTTAAATCCTAATTCAGTAAAGATCTGCCGTTTACGTTTGTGGATTGAGTTGTTGAAGAATGCTTACTATACATCTTCGCCTGCAGCGGCCCTATATGAAAGGTCTTTAGAAACCCTGCCTAATATTGATATAAACATTAAGTGGGGAAATTCCCTTGTAAGTCGCTATGCACTGGATGCGGACTTAAGTCAGGCACTAAAAAAGAGTAAGCTATCCATCAATAATTATAAAGCAGCGGTACAAACGTACCGTAATGCAGAGAATAAAGAGCAGAAGCGGGAAATGGAACAATTGATTAATAAAATAAAAGCGACTTCCGGACCGAGATAACCAATAATGATCCTAAGAAAAAGAAACTATCTAAGTTGACTGGAGAACTATATAATAGTTCTCAAAATCAGTTGTTTACGCCTAGTAAAGCTGAAGCAAAACTAAATAAGCAGAAGCAGGAAAAGCTTAAAAAAGAAATAGAACAGCTCACCGCATATATAGAAGAGGTAAAGAATAATAAAATGTATGAAAATGCTTTTGAGTGGCGATTCGAGTTTCCAGAGGTTTTAAATGACGAAGGTGATTTCATTGGATTTGATGTAATGCTTGGAAACCCACCTTACATGCAATTACAAAAAATGGGTAATGAAAGTATCAATCTTCAAAAAATTGGTTATCAAACTTATGAATCAACAGGAGATATCTACTCATTATTTTATGAGAATAGTTGGAATGTTCTCAGAAGCAGAGGCATTTTGTGTTTTATCACATCTAATAAATGGATGAAAGCCGCTTATGGTAAAAGTACAAGGAAATTCTTTAGCGAGGAAACAAACCCCATACTGCTAGTTGATTTTGGAGGACAAAAAATATTTTCATCTGCAACAGTAGATACTAATATAATTCTATTTTCAAAAGACAAAAATCAAGGTAACACTATTGCTTGCATATTAAGAGAAAATGCGTTGGATAATCTGCGAGATTATATAACAAACCATTCCACTATTAATAGTTTTTTAACGGAAAATAGTTGGATAATTCTATTAGGGATAGAATTAAGTATTAAATCAAAAATTGAAGCAAACGGTAAACCTCTTAAAGACTGGGATGTCAATATATACAGAGGTATCCTCACTGGCTATAATGAGGCTTTATCATTGACGGCAAGAAGAAAGATGAGTTGATTGCTCAGGACCCTAAAAGTGCCGAAATTATACGACCGATTTTACGTGGCAGAGATATTAAAAGGTATACGTACGACTATAACGACTTATGGTTGATAAATATGCATAATGGAATGAAAGAAAAGGGTGTAAAATCAATTATATCAGACGATTATCCAGCTATAAAAGATCATTTAGACCAATACTATGTTGAACTAGCCAAGCGAACGGATAAAGGTGATACTCCCTATAACTTACGTAATTGTGCTTATATGGACGATTTTTCTAAACAAAAATAGTCTATCCTGATATTATGCGAATGCCGAAGCAGGTTCATCTATTATCTAACTATCCAAATTTTTATTTAGATAAAGATGGATTCTACATTGAAGCTACGAATTTCATGATGATTGGATATGATATAGATATTATTTATCTCTTTTTAACATCAGATTTAGGATTCTTTATATTCTCAAAATTCTATTCTGGTCCTCAATTTGATTCAACAGGCTTTAGATACAAGAAAGCGTATTTAGATGAAACCTACATCCCTATCCCAAGTGCTCAACAAGCTATTGAGCTACGGAACTTATTAAATCAACTCAACTTTCAAAGTACAATAGATGAAGTTATATTCAAAATATGGTCAGAAATTATAGGATTAAATCAAGATGAAAGGGAATATATTAGTAATTATAAACATAATTTACTTCATCAAGCCTTCAATGAATTCAACCTCATCGGTTGAAAGATTATACAATTCATATATTCGGTTATCTATGTTTTTTTGATTTTGCTGGTTCGGAAATGAGACCCAATCGGCAAAGGGTTTTTGTTGATCCTCTGATAATACTGGTACAGGTAATCGTTCAACAAACATTTGTTTATATTCAAAGTAGCCTCCATTTCGAGTAACACCATATTGACGTATGAACCAATCTGCAAGCTTCGAGTTTAAAACTGCTAGTAAATATCCATTAAATGGTACAATCATAGAGCAAGGGACGTTGACATATATTTCTTCAGGTGCTTTTGCAAAAGAAGCTGATAGAGATAAGTTTCCCCATACTATTTTTGTTTAGAAAAATCGTCCGTATTCCTTAACCAAGAGAATACCCTCATGTTATTCCGTTTCAGGCAAAGTCTTCTCTTGATTAGGATGACCTGACAAAGATAAATCATTTTTGCAACATTGTTGCAAAGCGGCCATTCTTTTCCAGCTACTGGCGAACCATAGGAGTATCCACGCGGATAGTGAAGAAGTGTACTACACGCTTCGTAACGAAACCGCAGTCGTCATTCCCGCCAAACCCCCGGTGGAGTATCAGCATTTTGCTCCCTTTGAAAAGCTGGAATGGAAGCAGTTTATAGCGAATTTTAAAATAAGCTCGCCGATATTCCGGTTTTCACTTCGCCTGGCCGTGACCTGTTTTTTTGTTATATACTGCCAGGTATTTGCCCTAGGCCAGTACAGCTATTGAATATTGATTACCGTGGTGGTGATCATAAAACCCGCATTCAGTCTCACCCGGGAACGAAACGTGCAACGGCTGATTGGTACTTTACTGGGGATCGTCATCGCCCTGTGCCTGCTGCATTTCGTTACAAACACGGCACTACTCCTTGGGTTGGCGTCGGTGTTTCTGCTCATTTATTTTACCCTCAATCGCATCCACCACCTCCTGAGCGTGATCGCGCTGACGCCGTTGGTCATCACCCTCCTATACGTTTACGGGAATAGTGGATGGGGCTTCGTTCTCGAACGAATGTACGATACACTGATTGGATGCGCCATTGCCTTTGGAGCCACGTATCTTTTCCCCTCCTGGGAGTCCATTCGGGTACTTTTTCTATGCAGAGAACTGCTGAAATTCAATGTACAGTACCTGGGAAAACTCGAGGATGCGCTTCGTGGGGAACCTACCAATGTGACGGCCTACAAACTGGCCTGGAAGCGTGTTTACCTGGGCCAGGCCAACCTATCGCAATCTTTTCAGCGAATGCTCATAGAACCCGGCAATCAAGCCATCATTTCTAAATACATGTATCATTTTCAAATGCTGAATCATATACTCAGTGCTAATATCGCTTCACTTTTCAGGTCCATCGCCGTCGGGAACCAACGGGTAGATCCGGGTCAGATAAAGGCAGTAAAGGACGTACTCGTTCAAAGTTTGCTTTATCTAGATCCTTCACCGAACGAGGGGATCTCAGACGATTCGGAAGAAAGAGTGAAGGAGATCCTCGATGATGCTTCAGAAAAACACCAAGATCCGTTTTTTTTGTTGTAATAAACTAAGCGGGCAAATCAGGGTTTGCTGCCTGGAACTTCGGGCCCTAC
>NZ_NJAG01000095.1 GCF_002872335.1 Siphonobacter sp. BAB-5405
AACTCTGACAAAACGTTCGCTTATAAAACGTTATAGAAAGCAATAAGCACTTTTACATCTAACTCCCAATTACTCAATCTTTGCTTTCAACGTCAGTTATTTCAATATAGCCTAGATCGCACCTTGAATTGGAACAGGGCCCGTTGAAACATTTCACTTTCCCACTTATTAAAGATTATACTCATCAAAGTAGATGCTTCCATTCTCTGCGTTTTTCACAAAAACGCCTTCAAAGGAAATAAGTTTGGTAGAATCGCATACTACGAAGGCGGATCAACCTTGACCCGGTGTAAAGAGAAGATCTATTGATCCTCTTGCCCTGAAACTCATTTATAAGTTAAGTGCAAATAGGTATCTCATTATCTTCTCAGAGTTAACAAAAAAATTGTAGGTAGACTCGCTAGAAGACTAATGCGTTGGAAAGGCCTGCTACATAAGCATAGATTATGTTAAAATACATCTTTAATCTAAGAAATAATTACACCAAATATTAAAACTCACGCTGGTAAGTAACCGATGGAAGAATGGGAAGCAGGCTAAATTGCTTCAACTTTTGTTGGTCGTAATAAATAAAGTAGGGGTTTTGTCGATTGTAGAGGTTGTATATATTGAAAATCCAGCTTCGGGTACCAACGGCTTTAGTCTTGGTAATTTTATAACTTACATCCATGCGATGATAGGCAGGAGCCCGGAAATTATTTCGCTCGGACCTATCGCCCAGCGACTGGTAAAATTTATAATCAGGAAGTCGTTGTTTATCAAGATCATGAACGTAATTAGACGGTAAGGCTCCCTCGTAAAACGAAGTTGGTAAAGTCAAAGCAACACCCGTGTTGTAAACAAAATTGAAGGATAAGGTTTTGCTAGAAGAAAAATCATGGGTTACCACCAGAGCCAAATTATTTCTCCGATCGTACTTGAATGGAAACCAGTTTCCTTGATTTAAACTAGAAAATTTTCTGTCGGTTTTTGATAGCGTATAGCTAATCCAGCCTTTCGTTTTTCCTTTACTTTTATTCAGGTACAACTTCTAATCCTTTGGATCGGCTTTTTCCTACCGTAACCCGGTCATACCAGGGAATATTCGTAGAGCTTAGAAAGGCCGAAAGGTCCGTATACTCCACGACCCCATCCATGTTTTTATAGTACACTTCGCTCGTCAAATTATACGAATCATTAAGCTGGAGCGTGTAACCCAAAGCCCACTGTTCAGCCTTTTCCGGTCCTACGTTCGGAATGGCTGGAACCCACAAATCCGTGGGCAAACCCAAGGAAGAATTCGTCAGTAAATGCAAAAACTGGGCGGTACGGTTGTAAGAGAATTGTACCTTTGATCGGGGAGATACATTCGCGTGGAGACTGACTCTGGGCTGTAATGAATGAAAGTACGACTTTTGCACGTGCTGTCCCTGGTAATGGACCCCCGCCACCAGCCTTAGTTTATTGCTAATCGCATACGCATCTTCCAGGTACAGGGACCATTCCAAACTTTGAACGGGAGCGTTGGAAGCAGTAGAATCTGCTCGCAGGTTTTGGTAGGTTTTATTTTCCGGAGCGAAGGTATGATGAACCAGTCCAGCCCCGTACCGCAATGTATTTTTATTACTCAAGAGCTGATCGAAGTCTATCTTAATTCCCTTATCTTTTATACTGGAATTAGTCGTTGCATTGTAGCGTTTTTCACTGGTTAATTCTTGCGACAACTGGTAATCATATTGCGTATAATAAGCGGTTGTATTGCTAAACAGACGGTTATTCCAAACTCTGTTCCAACGCAAAGCGGCCGTAGCATTCCCCCAGGAAAGACCGAATCGATATAGGCTATTATCGAATTTGAATTCCCTGCGGAAGCCATCATGCCCCGTATAAAAACTACCGTATAACTGATCTTTTCGGGATAGCTTGTAATTGATCTTCACATTCAAATCGTAAAAGCCGTAATTCGTTGAGCTTTCTGAGCCTCGAATCAGCGTACCCAGTCCGATTAAGCCGTTGATCCAGGTCGTTCTGCCCGACACCAAGATGGAGGAAACATCTTTTTTCAGCGGCCCTTCGACCATCAGCCTGGTAGCAATTGGATTTAAGCTAAGCGTACCATGCCAGCTTTGTGAATTGCCCTCTTTCATGGCAATATCCATGATGGAAGACAAACGCCCGCCGTATTTAGCGGGAAAATTTCCCTTCATAAAATCGACGTGGGCTACGGCATCGGGATTAATAACCGAGAAAAAACCAAACATGTGGTTGATATTATAAACCGGTACCCCATCGAGTAAAATCAGGTTTTGATCGGGTGTACCGCCCCTGACGTTTATCCCAGCGGTGCCTTCACTTCCTGCCTGTACGCCGGGCAAATACTGAATGGTTTTGAATAGATCCGATTCTCCTAAAAAAGCGGGAGCTTTTTTTTACTATCTCCAGGGGATGGTGTAGTGATCGATTGAAGAAAGTTCCTGTTTCGGCGAAGACGTAATGACTACTTCTTGTAAGGTATTTGGTACGGGGTTTAATTTAATCAGTACACTGGTATCTTTAGTTATGGTATATTGAATTTCCTGCGTTTCAAAACCCAGATAGGAGAACGTTAGCCGCACGGGTTTAGCGTTGACGTTTACACTAAAGTAGCCATATCGGTTACTAATAATTCCCTGATTGTTAAACTTAATCGTAGCTCCAATTAACCGCTCTCCCGAGGAAGCATCTTCAATAAATCCTGAAAGGGTTTGTGCAACGAGTGCGTTAGTAGTCAGTATCCATAGGAAGAAAATTCTTATTACTTTCATTCGGTTAATTTTTACTAACGGTTGAATTAAGCTTAAGCGAAATGTACTTACCATTTCGGGCCCCGAAAATGCCTAACCCATTCTTGACATTACTGGAAGCACTGGTGGGTTCCGCAAACGGATTTTGTATTTTCCCCTGAGAGTCTACTAGCTGATTTTCAAGGGAAAATAAAGAGGTTTTTAAGTAGGTATCAAAGGCTGGACCTGCTACTGTTAATTCAAGGACGTTTTCTTCGCCAGGGTGGTTCCTGGTCCAGGAACCACCCTGGCCTACCGTTGCGAAAGTAACTTCTGGTCGTTGGGAATCTTTGACAAATTCAGGGAGCAGTCGGACAAGGCTTGAAAAATAGTAGTAGTTATGTAGCTCATCGAAAGTCCCATTGAACATATCGAAAACGGTGGATCGCGAAGAGAGACTAGTGCTCCATTTTTCTAAATATTTTCTACATTCTGCATCCAATGCCCCACCGGTAGTATCAACCTCCCAACATTCCCGAGGTGCCAGGTAAGAAAGCTTCGTGGCATTAATACCAATCCAGTAATAGGCCTGATCCGTTTTTTTGAACTGTAAAGTGATGTCAGGATTCGAATTGGCATTCAATGAATTTCTGTCGCCTACGGTGACCATATACGAAGGAAAAGCGGGCAAGAAGTCTTCCGCTTCGACGGTGCCATAGGCTGGAATCTCCGCCTGAACTTTGTAGGTATGCCCTTCTTTGGGCTTGACTGTTAGAACGTAAAACCCGTCTCCAGCATGCACGGCCTTACCCAGTACGGTATTGTCCTCGCTAAAAGTTACAGCGGAGGAAGAGATCGGTTTATACTGAGCCGTATCATTGGCCGCTCTCGACATAAATAATCTAACGGACAGAGAACTATCGGGATGCAGTACGCCTACCAGAACAGGCTTAGGTTTAAAGGAAGGTCCTGATATCTCAAGTACTTTTGTACAAGCCGTACTAACAGTTAACAGAAAAACAAAAATTAAGGTATAGTTCATTAGTCAAATGAATATTTGTTTCAACTAGTTAGCAAAATTAGCACTAATTAGAATCAACAAGTGCTAATTTTGATACTAGTTGAAACATCTCTATATTAAAAGCTCACAAACTATTGAATAACACAATCACAATTATAACTGCCGCCCCAAAATATATTATGTTTAGATGATGGATCGAAACGTATATTGGAATCAGTTCCAGCTTTTTTTGTTCGAATCATTGTAAATGAAAAAGTTGAAGTTTCATCTGGAGTACTTCTATGATATGTATTTAATTGATATGGGTAAACAATAGTCCCAGCATTTCCACTTTCCCAACCAGGTTGAAGATTTGACCCAGCAGATAGTTTCCAAGTTCCATGAGCATATTGCAATGAAGTACTTCTATTAGTCCATCCTAATAAATTAGTTTTTTTTCAAGGTTCTTATCTTTATCTGCATCTCGTACCACTTAGCACTACTAATTAGAGTTTGAGTACAAGGAAAAGTCCAAACTACTTTTCCTTCTGAATCAAAACTAGCTGTAGGGCTACAAGTGTAACCGTATGCATCATCTGTGATTTCGATAACTTCCTCATATCCTATCACCTTGTAATCCGACCGATTTTCGGATTCACATTGTCGACTAGCAACCGTTGTGATACTTTTACCTCCTGGATTACTTAATGTATTACTTCTTTTAACTTCATTCACAGCTAAACCTATTTCAGGTTTACTGTCATTATATTTTAACAACAAATCTATTTCATTGTTAGCTTCTTTAATATCGGGTATATTTTTGACCTTATCAAAAGTATATTGATAAAAATGCTTTCCAATTTTAACTACTCCTTTTTCATTAACCACATTCATCATACTCCAAAGTGCAATATTAGGCTCTATACCTCCATCTTTACTTTTAATGTATGAATATGAGTATCTTTTTGCTTCATTAGTGGTTAGTGATTGTTTTCCTTTATCAGTGTTAACTTCCTCAGCCTTAACTACTTGATTGAATCTGCTTCTTAAAGAAATCATTCCATTTTGTTTCTCCCAGGCCTCTAGGGTTTCAATAGGTTGATTCTCTAATTGCTTGATTACCGTTCGGAAGTCTTCCATCGAAGCAAATTCTGCATAGTCTTTAGGCGTAAGTGACATAGCAGAGCTATCTTCCGTACTTTTTT
>NZ_NJAG01000096.1 GCF_002872335.1 Siphonobacter sp. BAB-5405
TCAATGGTTTCATAGGTTTTACCCGTACCCGGAGGGCCGTATAAGATGATGTTCTTAGCATAGGTAGGTAATACGGGAGACTGACTCATGGCTGAACGATGAAAAATAAGTTGGATGTGTTCGGGATTAGTTACTTCTTGAATGGTTTTGCGATAAGAGCCTCTGCCTACAATTTCAAATGGTTTGAACTCGCTTTCCCACTCTACAGCTAGATTCCAGCCATCTCCTGGATTACGGGTTACAGTACCCAAGGCTTTAATCCGTAATACCGACTCCGAATGTCCCGTTCCCCGGGTTAAACGTCACCTTTGCGGCGAGCTTTGATCCGACTGGAATGTTTTTAACCAGATCGAACGCATCGGGGTCTTCTTCGCCGTATCCGTTCATCCATTTACTTTCAGCTATAAACTGGCCTAATTGTTCATCACGAGTATCATTGAACATAGTACCGACGCAGAAGTAACGAATCATATTTTTTCTAGAAGCCACGTTCTCCAAATAAGCCGCTTCGGAAATTTCATAAAAGGGACGGGCATCCAGGGCTTTAACCGATTCTAGAATCGAGCGATAGCCTTCCAGTGTTCGATAAGAAGAAGAAAGTCCTCGCTTGGCAAGCCAGGGCTTAGTCTGTCCATTGATGGGCAGGTAACGATCGGGCTTATGGTAGAAAAGAGCCTCCGATAATTTGGCTTCAGCGGTCTTATAGATTTTTAAAACTTCTCTGAAGAGTGCTGGAGTTAGGGTATCCTGTTCTACTTGCTCATAAAGTAGTCTTAGTTTTTCTATATCGCCTTCTTTCCGATCTTTTAAATCGCCGAATAAACGAACATTTTGAGCTGCCGCATTGGGAAGCCCGTCTACGTCCGAGGGAACGGTTGCCTCCAAGGCCAGTAGCTGCTTAAGCTGGCCTAATAACAAAATCCGTCTTTGATCGCCGTATTTGTTTAGGTACGAAAGAAATGAATACGGATCAATATCCGTAAGATCTATAATCTGTCCCTTACTATCTTTTTCGGTAAGTCCTTCAATGTCCAGCTGCTTTAGAATGGCTAGTAGTTCAAGGCCGGTATAGGAAAGAAATTTGGCAGTTAATTCTTGATAAAAGGGTACCCAGGTGTACATACTAATTTAAAACGAACTAGATGAATGGATTGAAACGAAATAAGCTCAGCTGCTTTAGCTTGATTCTTCCGAAGATACCGGCGTTTCCTGTAAAACGCTCCGCAGGGATTGATACGCCTCTGCTTTCAGCAAATCCAGTTTCCCGTTAGTGGCCAGCAGGATCCGGTCTCTGCACTTTTTGATTCGGGAAGCATGGGCTGAATGATGGTGTTGCTGTGATTGATAAAGCTGTAGAGATCCTGCTCACTGGCGGGCAGTTTATAGCCCTTGCTACTACTGGCAATCAAAACCCCGGCGTCCCGCAAAGGAGCAATGACCCGGGCCTGAAAGTAGTGCAAAGAAATAGACGACCCGCGTTGCCCTTCAATATGCTGAATCAACTCCCGGCTGGAAATGTACTTATCCGCACTAATAGTGCGGAAATATAGTACCAAGTAATGCAAACAGGAAAGTTGATCCTGATGTTGGGGAGAACCGATTCGGGTATGACGATTGATGAAGTCTTGAGCTAGGTTTATACTCAACTCCGCTAGCTCCTTGTTATAGGTTTCCGATTGCTCAGCCAGGGAGGTGGTATACGAAGAAAACGGTTCGGGCCAGTACCTGATAAAGCTGATGTTAGGCTTTAAAACGTGAATGAAGGCATTAGCCTGAGCCGAGCGAACGGTCTCGTCGTAACAGCGGGCGAGCGTACCTGCTATAAAATCAGCTGCCTGCAGTAACACGG
>NZ_NJAG01000097.1 GCF_002872335.1 Siphonobacter sp. BAB-5405
ACGATTTGACGCCTTGCGGGATTCCGGTCAGATTGAATTTATTACGTTCCATCAAAATTACTCCTATGAAGATTTCGTCACGGGACTAAAACCTGACGTAGACGGCGAGGAACTTCGATTCCAGCGGAATTATGGCGTTTTCTATCAGATAGCTAAGCGAGCCCGTCTTAATTATGAAGGTACCCAGGTGCAGGTTCCTTCGCGTATGGTTTTTGAAGAGGTGTTTCAGCATTTCATGCAACCGTTCACCGAACAGGGCGAGGAAATACGGGTTCAGATGACCTCGGGAATACCATTCTATATCACGGATATTTCGGAGCGAAGTATCAGCTTTCGAAAGAACCGCGGGGATTCTCAGCATACATTAAGTATTGCTACACTTAAGGCTTTATACGAAGGAAATCAGGATCTGAAGACCAATGGGTTAAAGCCGTATTATCAACCCTTGTTGGATGTGCTCATCAGTTCTGGCAGCCAGCAAACCCACACGGAATCGCCTAAGAACTTTGTCTTAGTAATTGATGAGATCAACCGGGCTAACATCTCCCGCGTGTTTGGCGAGCTGATTACCCTCTTGGAAGAAGATAAACGCTTAGGACAAGCCAATGCCTTGAGTGTAACGCTTCCCTCAGGCGAACGATTTGCTTTACCGCCGAATCTCTACGTAATCGGGACGATGAATTACCGCCGATAAATCATTAGCCTTACTCGACATAGCTCTCCGAAGAAGATTTGAATTTATCGGCAAATACCCTGACTATGAGCTTGCTGAAATGGAAGAGCGGGTAGGAGACATWTTWAAAAAGATAAACGATAGTATTTACCAACGCAAGAATACGGCTGATTACCTGATTGGTCATGCTTACTTCATTCGTAAACCTTACGAGGAGCTAGGCGAGGTATTTAACCAACGAGTGATTCCTCTGCTCATGGAATACTTTAACGGAAAGACGAGTATTGTAAGCGAAATACTCACGGAAGCTGGCCTTCCAGTAGAACTAGACAAGCGGACGTATCAACTTGTGGTGAAGGATTTAGCATGAAAATAACGCTACTTGAGCACCAAAAGGCCGAAGTAACACTTCCCTTAACAACTGATGTTACCGCACTTCAAGCCTACTTAGATGAAGTGTGGCAAAGCAGGCTTTGGCAGGAGCCTTCACAAGAAGCTTCTATGAGGCAGCCTTTTCTAAGCTTTGAATACGTAGGCCCTAACGTAGGCCCTCGCATTAAAGCAGGCAGATACGTAGGCTTCATTCAGTTTCAGGGATTAACGATTGAAATTATTCCCAAGCTTTTCAACGTAGAGCAAGCAGGCCGGGCCTTTCAACACGTGCTCTGGTGGTTATCGTATGCTCAAAGCTTTACGTTTCCCTTTGCGGAGCTTAGTAGCGATTCAGATTCTATAGAAGATTTGCCGGAGGCTTTCTTTCAATACTTTGCTTACACGACAGAAAATTTAATTCAGCAACAGCCCTATCATCAGTACGAGTCAGTCACCGAAAGCATGCCTTACTTGCGGGGAAGGCTTGATACGGCAGGCTATATACGCAGCAGTTTAAGTCAGGGCCATTGGCATGAGTTGGTTTGTGAACATGAGCCCTTTGTGTTTAATAATCGGCTCAATCAAATCATCAAGTTTGTCACTCGCAAATTATTAGGGCTTTCCAGGCGGCTGCCTACCAGGCAAATCTTAGAAAGGCTATTGTTCCATTTAGATGAAGTAGCGGATGTACCCATCAGCCGGGCGGACTGCGATCGTATTATTTTGCACCGGTTTTACGAAGGCTATGAGCATTGCCTGGACCTATGTCGGTTCTTTCTCTCGGATCGCTATAGCAATCAAACGGCTTCTGAAGAACAGCAATTCTGTTTTCTCGTGCCGATGGACCGAGTGTTTGAGGAGTTTGTAACGGGAGTGATGAAGGAGAAACTGGGTTCTATGTTTCGTTCCATTGATCTACAGAAAGCCGGTAAACTAACCCAGGAAGGCGTTTTTACGATTAAGAATGATGCTCTTCTTACGACCCACACAGGTGATGTGATAGTTGTTGACACGAAATACAAAGTGCGTTCAGTAGGCGTAGATGCCAAGGCGGGGATCAGTCAGACGGATCTCTATCAGATGATCAGTTACGCTCTGCGGCGAGGCAGTCGCCGGGTCTTTCTACTATACCCCAGTCTTCCTAAGATGACTTCCTCCAGCCATACGTTCACAGTAGCTGCTTCAACGTTTACGCAGGAGCCGATGGTCATTACCGCTAAAGATGTAGAGGTAACGGGTTTAAGGAAACAGGAGATTCTGGATGGATTAGAACAAGAGTTATTTGAGCTATTAGTTACATAGTTACACGGAATAAGAAATCATACTACAGCAGTAGCTTCTTAAAAGTTTTATACGGCGATTTAAAAAATCAGACGCTAATTCTTATTGAACTATGCTGTATACAGCATAGTTCAATAAGAATTAATGCTATATTTGACATATATTACTTGAAATAGATGACTTATATAGCATAAATGAATTACTGGGATAAAAAACTCATGAGGGAGCAGCTCGATAAAAGACTGACGTCTTCCCTTATTTCCTTACTTCAATCCGATCACGGCTGGATCAAATTACTCCGGGAAGCTTTGGGCATGTCTACGACTCAGCTAGCCAAACGAGTAGGCATTGATCAATCACGCATTTCACGGCTTGAAAACGCTGAAATAGACGGTGATCTCAAACTATCTTCTCTAAAGAAGATAGCAGAGGGGCTTAACATGCGGTTTGTCTATGGGTTCATTCCCCAGAGCAGTTTAGAAGATCTAGTCAAAGAACAAGCTCGAAAGATCGCTCAGAAACGAATGGGGCGGGTGAATCATACCATGCGTCTAGAGGATCAGGAGCTTACGATGGAAGAAAAAGCCAAGGCTTTTGATGACTTGGTACTGAAAATATTAGTTGAAGACTCCAAAGACTTCTGGGATCAATGAATCAGTTTACGTATCCCGAGGGAGCCACCCCTCTTACCCCAGAAGAACAGGAAGGACTAAAGCTCAGACATATCACTACTCGGGGAGAGCTGGATCGCTGGGAGCAGGAGAATATCCAGGATGCATTAGCCTGGCATAGAAAAAAAGCGGAAC
>NZ_NJAG01000021.1 GCF_002872335.1 Siphonobacter sp. BAB-5405
TTCAATTCCAACTAGGTACGATTAAGACTATAGGCAATAGCAATCCAGCATCACTCGAATACAATTTCAATTCCAACTAGGTACGATTAAGACCGCCCGCGGCCATGGCCTTTTCATACAGGGTCCCGTATTTCAATTCCAACTAGGTACGATTAAGACTCTTCGCCGAACGTCCCTCGCAATGGGAGCTTCTGAATTTCAATTCCAACTAGGTACGATTAAGACTTTACGAGGCGAAACGCAGGGGCATTAAGTTACGGGTATTTCAATTCCAACTAGGTACGATTAAGACCGAAATAATTAACTCCTTAATGTCGGAATCTACTTATTTCAATTCCAACTAGGTACGATTAAGACTGATAAGGCACTCTATATCGCTAACAAGTATCCAAAATTTCAATTCCAACTAGGTACGATTAAGACATTTGGCAACCAACTCTTCTGCCTGCTTGAGCTTTTATTTCAATTCCAACTAGGTACGGTTAAGACTCCATAACACTGGCCTCGATCACAAAAGGCTTGGCTATTTCAATTCCAACTAGGTACGATTAAGACTTCATGCCGAAGGTCGTTTCTGCTTCCCGTTTCTTCTATTTCAATTCCAACTAGGTACGATTAAGACAAATATGCCCTTTGCCTCTTTTCGGGCCGTCAACGTATTTCAATTCCAACTAGGTACGATTAAGACAAGAACAAACGGCTCTTTATGCCCAAGGCAGAAAGAATTTCAATTCCAACTAGGTACGATTAAGACTCTGATTCTCAAGACTCCTGTAACCGCTCTAATATTATTTCAATTCCAACTAGGTACGATTAAGACCAGAATGTGCCTAATCGTGATCTAATCCTGATTCATATTTCAATTCCAACTAGGTACGATTAAGACTATAGAAGCATATAGGTATAAAAGCGTTCTCATAGATTTCAATTCCAACTAGGTACGATTAAGACCCCCTTAAATTACAGCTTAAAACCCCCTTTTCTAAACTCCTGTGAAAGTTTTTATTTCATTCCAAAAATTAAAATAGTCGTCGATTGCCAATGATAGGAAAACCCCTGGCGATCGACGACTGTTAGTAATCAGTTACTTATGAAGATCTTAGTTCAGAACTAAGCTATTTTTACTTGGTACGGAGAAATCTCCAAGGTGATCGACGACAAAACCACCTTTCGAAAGCTTCCGTTAACGGGTACGCTCGGATGAAAAATTGCTTTTCTAATCCAGCACTTTCATGGAGAACTTCACAATTTCGGTTGGCCGTTCGAAACCGCCGAGGGGCATTTGAGCAATCTTGTCGACAATGTCCAGGCCCTTGGTTACTTCACCGAAAACGGTATACTCCTGATCAAAAATGATTTCGCCCCCTTGCTTCAGGTAAATGGATTTCAGGGCCGGTGGGTACTTGGCAAGTTCTTCTTCATTATAGAAAATGCCCTTCGTGACGATAAAAAATTCCGTAGAAGAGGAGCGTTTCTCCGGATTATTGTCCGAGTACCGAGCCATCGAAAGCGTACCTTTTTTATGAATAAGGTTGGGCCGGAATTCCGCTGGAACCGTATAGTTCAACTGATCCCGCTGCTCGCCACCCCCCTGAATACAGACGCCTTTGACCAGTCGGTAAAAACCCCGGTCGTCGTAATAGCCGCTGTTGATCATACGGATAAAATTGGCCCGGTGAAGCGGCGTTTCGTCGTACAGCTTGATCTCAATATCCCCGAATCGGGTGTGTATACTAACACGGTTCTCCGGATGTTCCTTGCCGTATTCGGTTAGGGTTTGTACAACTTCATCCTGAGGTATTTCGCGGTTTTTACAGGCTGAAAAGACCACTAAGCCGAAGCAAAACAGAAGCAGATTTCGCATGAAAACAATCAGTTGAATACGTTGGTAAATTGAAAAGTATCGCCGTTAAACAGTCCTTTGTCACTAAGCTTCAGGCTCGGAATGACCAACAGGGCCATAAAAGAAAGCGACATAAACGGCGACGCCAGCGTACAGCCCAGTTGTTGTTTGGCAAAGGCATCCAGCGTCGCGTATTGCTCGGCCACCCAGTACCCATCTTCACCACTAAGAATACCCGCGACGGGCAAGGGCAGGACCAGAGCTTCCAGTTCATCAACCGCAGCAATACCTCCTTTTTCCTGAATGATCAGGTTGACGGCCTGGGCAATGGACTCGTCGTCAACGCCCACGGCTACAATGTTGTGTGAATCGTGAGCGACGCAGGACGCCAGGGCTCCTTTTTTCAGACCAAAGTTGCGAATGAAGGCCACCGCCGGAGGTACATCCGCGTACCGATTGATTACGGCAATTTTCAGAACGTCTCGTTCGGTATCCGTTCCTACCAGATCATTCGTTACAGCTACTGTTTCGGTTAGAGCATTGGTAATCAACTGTCCGTCCAGTACTTCAATGACGCGTACCTGAGCCTCACTACCCGGGAATGGTATCTGAAAATCAGCCGGTGATTTTTCGGTTGCCTGGAAGTGATTGATGGGTTCACTCAGGTAACTGGGAATGCGGGACTGGCCCGATTCGGCTACGCATTCGCCTTTGATGAACGTTTGCAGAATATTGAAATCCGTCAGGGAATCAACGACAATGAAATCCGCCGAATCACCTTCGCGTAACTGGCCGACGGGGAGTCGGTAGTGCTCGACGGGATTGAGGCAGGCCATTAGCAGGATTTCAAAGAGGCGATCGGGGTATAGAGCCAGGGCCCGTTTGACCAGTAAGTTGATATGGCCGAGTACCAGTCCGTCGGGATGTTTGTCATCCGAGCAGAACATGAGGTTGGCGTAATGTTCCGGCAACAGGGGAATCAACGCATCAAAGTTCTTGGCCGCCGAGCCCTCCCGAATCAGAATCTTCATGCCGTACTGCAATTTATCGAGTGCTTCCTCGGCCGTAAAACATTCGTGATCCGTCTGGCAACCCGCCGCAATGTACTGTCTGGCCGCTTCACCCCGTAAGCCGGGAGCGTGCCCATCGACGGGATAACCCAGTTCCTGAGCAATACTGATTTTAGCCCGCATATCCGGATCGCCGTTGATGACGCCGGGAAAATTCATGACTTCTGCCAGATAACCCACTTCCGGGTACTGGCTCAGTAAGTACTCTACATCACTAGGCGTTACGACAGCTCCGGCTGTTTCGAAGGGCGTAGCAGGTACGCAGCTCGGTGCTCCAAAACAAAAGTGGAAAGGCACTTTTCGGGCACTGTCAATCATCCATTCCACGCCCGGCACACCGAGTACGTTAGCAATTTCGTGGGGATCTGAAACGGTGCCGACGGTACCGTGCGGTACAGCCAGTCGGGCAAACTGGGCGGGACTGAGCATCGAACTCTCGACGTGCACGTGAGCATCCACAAAGCCCGGCATCAGATACTGAAGCGGAGCCTGGGGATTATCCTGTATTTGGCTAATCACGCCGTTTTCAATCAAAATTGTAACCGGACGAATCACTCGACCCGGAATATCAACAAGCTGACCACTGATCTCTGTCATAATGCATTCAATTTTCGGATGGAAGTTTACCGTAAGCGGATCAACAGCAATAACCTGCCCTTTTACGTTTAAACTAATTCAAACTCGGTTCAAACCTGAAACCAAGAATCAAACCCTCAAACATTAAACCTCCACCCGGGTTTACTCAAAAATAGCCCTCCAACGCTGGCTTAAACTTTCTACCTTTGCCAAAGTTCTATACAGAAAGAACTTCCCAGGTGCTTTTCGAAGCAATTTCTGATAAAAATGCCAAAAATAATCATTGCCATCGACGGGTACTCCAGCTGTGGAAAAAGCTCGACTGCCAAATCTCTGGCGGCTCAGCTCGGGTACGGCTACATTGATACCGGAGCTATGTACCGGGCCGTGAGCCTGTATTTTCACCAACACTACGTATCGCGAACGAACCCCCACGAAGTGGAAAAGGCGTTGGCAGATATTCACATTTCATTTCAGTTCAATCCGGAGAAACGATTGAATGAAACGTATCTGAATGGCCTGTGTGTAGAGGAGGAAATCCGTAAGATGTACATTTCCCAGATGGTGAGCGAGGTAAGTGCCGTAGTGGAAGTGCGTCGGGCGATGGTGGCCCTCCAACAGCGGATGGGCAAACACAAAGGGATTGTCATGGATGGGCGTGATATTGGCACCGTCGTGTTTCCGCAGGCGGAACTGAAAGTGTTCATGACCGCCGATCCACTGATTCGGGCCCAGCGTCGGCAGGCGGAATTACTGGAAAAAGGCGATCTGGTAGACTTGAATGAAGTACTCGAAAATCTAACCAAACGCGACCACATCGATATGAACCGCTCGGAAGGGCCGCTCCGTCAGGCCGAAGATGCCCGGGTATTGGATAATTCCTACCTGACGTTTGATGAACAGGTAGCCCTGATCAAAGGCTGGGCTGACGAGAAAATCGCTCAGACTTTATAAGCGAAAGAAGTCCGTTCCGAAAGAGCGGACTTCTTTGCTTTGATGGGTTTCCGGGCTGATAACCCCGTTGATGTGAGAGAATCTTTTTCAAACCTCACATTTCCTCAAACTCTTTCAAACCATAGTAAACCCTGTAATGGGTGAGAAAAGTCTTTTTCAAACCTTACACTCCCTAAAATCTTTCAAACCACAATACCCCTTCACTACGAGAGAAAACCCCTATTTACCAATCGTGATTTCTTTCTCCTGATAGCCGCCCCGCGTAGAGAGAAGTTTAACTTTCGCTTTTACGCTTCCCTTCTGATTGAGTTTTACCTTGAAAGTCGCTTCCTTTTTCTCGCCCGGTCCGGTATAGCCCGCGTAGATGGTTTTGTCAAAGAGGGAAGGTTCTGTGACGATGACTTTAGCCTGAGCATCGCCTTTCAGAAGAGCCTTGTCGAGGTCCAGCATGATTCGGTCTTCCTGTACAATTTTGATGCGTTGAGCCTGTTCCAGTGCAACGGGTAATTTGCCGGAATTAGTCCAGTTTACCTTGATTTCGTATTCGTCCGTACCCAACGGTTTAACGGTTACGTTCGTGAGTTCAATTTGGGGGAGTTCAAAAGCCATGCTCAGGTTGAATTTGGCCTGCTTGGAAATCCAGTGTTCAAGTACCGTCGGCGGACCATTCTGAGCAAAGAATTTTGGGTGAAAACCACCAATTTCGACTTCACCCAGTTGCGGGTGCGTAAACTTGGTCCAGGGCTTAAATCCTTTTTTGCCGTTGGCTTCATCGTCCCAGCGAAGGCCGTCGTATTCATCGTACTGCCCGTCGCCATCGTAATCTTTCATGGCTCCGCCATTCCAGAGTTCATCCCCGTACCAGATCGAACCGTAGTAAAAATAGCCGAAATCCGGACCGTGCCCGAATAAGGGTTCGGGTTTGCTGGGGTCTCCGGTCATTCGGTTGGTTTTGCTCCGGGTGCTGTAGGTATGGTACACATCACCCGCCCAGGGGTAGCCCGTATGAGCCAGGCCGAGACTATCCATGTGGCGATAGATGGCCAAATCTGCCGGAAACATACTTTCGGTATCTTTTGACGTCGAAGGCGGTCGCAGGTGCATGGGTACCCGCGTGTCCATGGAGTTGACGACCGAAATATGCGGATGTCCCAGCAGCCACAGTACCGTCGAGCGGGTTTCCACTTCGCTGAGCGGATAGGCTCCGGCACCACCCTGCGTGTAGCCGCGTCCGGTAAAGTCGCCGCCCTGATCCGGACGCCAGTTTTCAGGGTAGTTCCGGTGATTGTCCAGGCCGCCCACGCCATCCTCGTTGAACTTGCCATCCCCGTCATTATCGATCCCTTCCGTATACACCAGCCAGTCACCTTTACCTTCCAGTACCCGTTTCATTAATCGTGGATCCCGGGGGTCGATGACGTAATTGGCCTTTTCCCGTTCATTCGTACTGGCTTTCTTCCGAATCTGATAAATCACGCCGTCGCCATCCAGATCTTCCTCCGGATCTTCGTCCAGCAGGCCGTCCCGGTCGTCATCTTTGGGGTGTACCGTGCTGCGGTTTCGCTGGGCCGTAAACAGGTACATCGTCGAACCGTCTGGGTTATTTTCGGGTCGCAGGTAAATGGTTTTGGTATCCAGTAGCTTGGTAATGGCCGCGTCTTTACCGTAGTTTTCAATCAAATGCTTCGCCATCCACAGTACCGATTCGCTACTGGTGACTTCGCCGCTGTGCCGTCCGCCTTCAAAATACGCCGCGGGCTTGTCCGTATGCTTGCCGGTTTTCTTATTGGTCAGGGTCATCTGTAAAATGGGCCGACCTTCGTAACTCCTGGCTACCTCGTACAGATCCACGAGGTTGGGATACTGGGCAGCCCAGGTCCGGCACCAGTGATAAATGACATCCGGCGAATGATAAGTATTGAACGTCAGGGTTTTGCCGGGTTTGTATTCTACTTCTTTAAACTGATGTTTTCTGAAAAAGCTAACCCCATGGCGTTCACCTTTTACGGTGTAAAACTTACTGGTGGTATCCTGTTCCGGCCATTTCTCCTCCGTTCCGTAGTACGACCGCTGGGCGTAGGCACTGGCTAATTGGGTAAGACATAAAATGAAAGTAAGGCGTTTTTTCATGCGTAGCGTGCGAATAGAAAGGATTAAAGTTCAAAAAGGAGGCGACCCGA
Source organism: Siphonobacter sp. BAB-5405 (assembly GCF_002872335.1). Taxonomy (GTDB): domain Bacteria; phylum Bacteroidota; class Bacteroidia; order Cytophagales; family Spirosomataceae; genus Siphonobacter. The sequence goes on from NZ_NJAG01000021.1 coordinate 6,624, forward strand.
AATTTTGCAGCCTGATTTTAATGAAAGATTGTCGTTAGACAAAACGGATGCGACGAATAAAAAAGAAAGATTATATGGCTAAAAACATAAAAGTTAAACTTATGTATGGCTATGTATTTTGATTGCCATACAATATTCTAAGGGTAGTTTGAAATTTTTTAAGCATAACCCGCGTGTTTTTGTCAGGGCTTCCAAAAACGCTGCAACAGGGCCGTTCTTTTTGTCGTATTTTGAAACTGTATTTGAATAGTAAGTATGCAAACAGTTGATTACTTGATCGTGGGCCAGGGGATTGCCGGGTCGGTACTAGCCTGGACCCTCCGGCAGCGGGGCTACAGTATACGTGTCATCGATGACCTGCGTCCGTCTTCTTCGCGGGTGGCCGCGGGGATCTGCAATCCCGTCACGGGCCGTAAGCTGTCCAAGACCTGGCTGGCGGATGATTTATTTCCCTATCTGCATCAGTTTTACCCCGCACTGGAGCAGGAATTACAGGCATCCTTTTTTTATCCCATTCCGGTTTATCGCCCGTATCAATCCATTGAGGAACAGAACTTTTTTATTGCCCAAACGGCCAATCCGGTTCTGGAAGGATACATTCGTTTGGCGGAAAATAACGAAGCCTACGCTGGTCTGATCCATAACGCGTTAGGCGGACTCGAAACCCTGCAAGCGGCCTGGGTAGATTTGCCCACCTTATTATCGGCCATTCGTAAAATTTTAGTACAGGAAGATTCGTTGGTAGAGACCGAATTTCGGTGGGAAGAAGTCGTACCGGGTTCGGACTCCGTTACCTGGCGTACCTACGAAGCCCGCCAAATCATCAGTTGCGAGGGAGCATATGGTCGGTTCAATCCGTATTTCAGCTGGCTTCCCTGGGCCGTTGTGAAGGGAGAAATCCTGACGCTACAGCTCCCGGAAGAAGCAGTACCGGGCATTGTCAACCAGAGCGTCTGGATTCAACCGCAGGGAGCGGGCCTTTACCGGTCCGGAGCCACTTACGAATGGAACGACCTTACCTGGGATCCTTCGGAGAAAGGGCGGGCGTACCTAACGGAAAAGCTGAACAAGCTGCTTCAGGTACCCTACCAGATTCAGCAACAGGTGGCCGGAATACGTCCGGCTACGCAAGGACGCAGGCCGTTTATGGGTCTCCATCCGGTGTATCGCAGTATTGGAATCTTTAATGGATTAGGCTCCAAGGGCACCTCGATGGCACCCTTTCTGGCTAAACAATTCGCTGATTTTCTGGTTCATACGAAAGAACTGGCTCCCGAAGCGAATATCCAGCGGTTCCATTCGTTATATTTCAGCAAAATCAACGAATAACTGTATGCTTCTGTGGGTGAGTGTACAGAGTAGACCCAGCCCTACACCATGAATTGGACCAATACTATTAAAGTTTCTTTATTGAGTGGAATCCTGCTGGGAGCGGCTACTAGCCAGGCCCAAGTATTCATGCCTTCCATGGAGGAATTCGGGAAGAATCGAATCCAGCGGGAACGCTTCGAATGGCAGGTTTACACCACCCCTAACTTTGAAGTATACTTTCACGGAAACAGCCGCTCGCTGGCGACGTATACAGCACAAATGGCCGAGTCGGAATTCGATCGAATCACCGATATTCTGAGCTATACGCCCTACAGCCGTACCAAGATATTTCTGTACGACTCGCCCAGCGACCTCAAGCAGAGCAACATTGGTATTTCACTCAATTCCGAAACAGCCATTCGGGAAGAAAACCTTTCCAAATCCCGCGTACAAATTGCCTTCACAGCCGATCATATTGCCTTTCGGCAGAAGTTAGCCAAGGAAGTATCGTCGGTGTTTGTGTACGATATGCTCTACGGCGGCAGTCTGAAAGACGCATTGCAAAGTCAGTTGCTGCTGTCGCTGCCCGAATGGTTTATTTCGGGAATCACGGCTTACGTAGCCGAAGGCTGGAGCCGCGAGCTTGACGACTACATGCGGGATGTGGCCCTGAACAAAAAATTCAAGAAACCCGCTCACCTCAGCGGACCTGAAGCGACCCGCGTCGGACAGTCGATCTGGAACTTTATCGCGGAGCGTTATGGGCGGGATAATATCTCGAATATCCTGAACCTGACCCGGATCATCCGGACGGAGCAAACCAGTATTTCCAGTACACTTGGCATTTCCTATAACCGTTTCCTGAGCGACTGGCGGGACTATTATACGCAAATGGCGACGTCTTCCGCGGCGGCTTTCAAGAGTCCTTCCGGTAGTACGTTAGCCAGCTATCCGCTCTTTACGGGTCACAAAATCGAGCAGGTGAAATTAAGCCCCAACCGGCAGTGGATCGCCTATTCGGTCATGGATAACGGACAGTACCACGTGTACCTGACCGATACGCAGGGGCAGCAGAAAACGCAGTTACTGAAAGGTGGCGACCGTTTTCTAACGCGGGAACTTCCCGTATCGGCACCCTTGCTGGCCTGGCAGGCTAACGGTACGCTGAACGTGCTCGAACAAAAAGATGACCGTACCCTGTTGCATCAGTTTGTAGAAAGCGAAAAGAAAGGCTTACGCCTGAAAGCTCGCCGGACGGTACGCGGATTTACTCAAATCGCCGGGTTCGATATTTCGCAGGACGGTTCAGTACTGGCCATCAGCGGCGACCGTAAAGGACAAAATGATCTGTTTTTGTATAACCTGAGTCGGAACTCCGTATTACAACTCACCAACGATTTGTACGACGACCTGACGCCTGCCTTCGTAGGCCGTTCGACGACCCGCGTGCTTTTTGCTTCCAACCGGACCAACGATACGCTTTCAACGGCGGCTCCCAAAATACTGCCCAATCGCTTTAATCTGTATTTGCACGACGGTAATCCACGAAGTCAGGTGTTGGAACGGCTGGCGGATCAGGCCCTGCAACCCATGGCTTCCAATGGCGAACGCATGTTTTACCTGAGTGATCAGCAGGGCATTCAAAATCTGTTCACGTATGATACGACCTCGCGGCAAGCCCGACCCCTGAGTCAGTTTGTTGAAAGCATGACGGCCTACGATTATCATCCAGCCAGTGGAGCACTGGCGTACGTAAGTATTGAAAACGGTCGGCAGGCCGTGAAATTCTTGCCCCGACTTGCTCCCGTAGAAGCCAGTGAAACAACCGCTACCGGACGGAGTATTCGACTAAATGGGGGCGTAGCCCGCACGAATCAGCCTGCCAGTGGTGCCACCGATCCGACCAGAGCTCCCGTAGGGGTGGGGACGCCCTCGCGACTTAATTCTTTGCGTCCGGGTGAGATTGATACGGATAATTATCAGTTTGATCTGGAAGGACTGAAAGTAACGGAACGCCGTACCGACAAGCCTTCGTCTTCGCCACGGGTGATTACGAACTCCCGTAGCCGAACGACCGTAGTACGCCGCGATGCCACGCGTTTGAAAGGTCCGACTGCGTATAAGGATGTCTTTGTCGTTAACAATACCAATAACCAGTTTCTGGTTCTGCCGTATCTGGTGAATCAAAGTGGCTTTGGCTGGCAGAATACCATTACAGTCAACGACTTACTCGAAAATAACATCATTAAAGGGGGCCTGTTCATTACACCGACCTTCCGGACCAGCGAAATCTTTGCCGAATATCAGTACCTCGTTCATCGGATTGACTTCAGTGCCCGCTTTGACCGGCGAGCCTTTACCGATGGTTTCCCCGCTTCAGGACTTTTTACCAAGTATCGCTACAACCGGCTGACGTTAACGGCGGCGTATCCAATTACGGAAGCCTTGCGAGTATCCGCTTCCCCGATGTATACGCGTCTGAACCGCGTAGATGGTTCGCAGGGAGGGATTGGCCTACCCGACGCCGTGTCGAGTTTTGTCGGATTACAGGGTGAGGTAGTCTATGACGATACGCGGAGCAGCGGTATGAATCTACTCGAAGGAACCCGGGTGAAACTGCGGGCTCAGCAGCAGCAGGGTATGCGGTCGAACGCCGAAAGCTTCTTCAAGATTACGCTGGATGCTCGTAACTATACCAAAGTCTATCGTGATCTGACGCTGGCCACTCGTATATCGTTGGGTCACTCGGGTGGAAAAGCTCCGAAACAAAGTATACTCGGCGGAATTGATAACTGGATCCCGTTCGGTACCGTGCGGGAAGTGCGGAATGCCGAAAACCCTCTGAATCCGTTTAACATGGATTACCGCAACGTATTCTTTACGGATTTTGTAACGCCTTTACGGGGTTTCCGGATGAATAAACTGTCGGGTGAAAGCTACGCGTTGTTCAACGCTGAATTACGCTGGCCGGTATTTAAAGTACTGAGCCGCGGTCCAATTACGTCTACGTTCCTGCAGAACTTCCAGCTGACGGCCTTTACGGATATTGGTACCGCCTGGACGGGAAGTGGGCCGTTTAGTCGGCAAAACAGTCTGAACACCGAGATCATCAACCCGCAGGGAAGTCCCTGGTACGCTTCCGTCAATAACTTCAAAAACCCGTATCTGATTGGTTACGGCGTTGGGGTACGGACGTTATTCCTGGGTTACTACGTGAAAGGCGATCTGGCCTGGGGTATCGAAGACACGGCAGTGCAAACGCCCATTTTACACGTTTCGCTTGGTTATGATTTTTAATGATTTCGTATCCTGAAAAGAAAGCAGCTCTCCACAGGGGGCTGCTTTTTTGTTGATAGAGGTGCGTCATAAAAACCCCGAGTGAGGAGTAGCCAGAAACCGGAACGGGCTATTTGCCTACTGGCACAGCTTTTACGATCATCAATCTAATCCCAACCCTGAATCTATGCCGCTTACGTTTCCGCTGATCTGCTTGTTGCTCGGCTTTTTCCTGTTTTTTGGTATCATCCTAACCAAATCATCGCATCGTTTAGGGGTACCCAGTTTAGTAATATACCTGGCTTTGGGCATTTTTTTAGGAAACGGCGGCCCCTTCGATTTTATCTACGACTACCCTGAATTTACTCATTCCTTCAGCAATCTGGCCCTGGCCATTATCCTGTTCATTGGCGGGCTGGAAACCGATTTTCGGCATATCAAACCCATTTTGGGCCGAGGGCTGGTCTTGTCCACCGTAGGCGTTCTGCTGACGGCGGGTTCTGTTGCGTTGTTTCTCCACGTCGCTTTTGGCATTCGGTATCTGGAAGGATTTCTGATTGGTTCCGTGCTATCTTCTACCGACGCCGCCGCTGTATTTTCCATTCTGAATTCGAAAGGCCTGCGACTGAAAGAAAACATTTCAGAAACCCTGGAGCTGGAGTCCGGTACGAATGACCCCATGGCCTTTTTCCTGACGACCATGTTTACCAGTATGCTTCACGAGCCGGAGATTCATATTGGGCCCTGGCTCTGGTTATTCGTCAAGGAAATGTCCATTGGCTTGCTGGCGGGCGGCTCGCTGGGGCTGGCTACGAGTCTGATTTTGCAGCGATTGCAATTGGTCAATCGGGGCATGTATCCGGTACTGATTCTGGCGACGATTCTGATTGGGATCGGTGCCCTTATGATGTGGCACGGTAATGTACTGCTGGGCATGTACGTAACCGGTATGGTGATTAGCAGTCACCGCGAAAAATGGCTGGGCCGTAAGGAAACGTATCTTTTCTTCGAAAGCATTTCCTGGCTGATGGAAATCAGTCTCTTCGTCCTACTGGGCTTACAGGTATTTCCGCGTAACATGGTAGCCTATCTGCCCCAGGCCCTCATCGTTTGTCTCTTCCTGATTCTGATTGCCCGACCGCTCAGCGTCTTCGTATCACTCGCCCCGTTCAAAGCCAGTTTGCAGAAAAAAGTATTTGTAAGCTGGGTGGGGTTACGGGGAGCGACGCCCATTGTGTTTAGCCTGATTCCGCTCATTGCCCGGGTACGGGTGGCCGACGTCATTTTCAATATCGTCTTTGCCGTGGTATTGATTTCCGTACTGCTGCAGGGAACAACGCTGGGCTGGCTGGCGAACAAATTAGGGTTGAATGAAGACCAGCCCGCCTCCAGTCAGACCTGATAAGGACCATCTTTAATCCATTGTATTAATTATTAGATTCGTAATAAGTTAATAGTTCTGTCATCATTTTTTAACAATTTGATGATTCGGGTTAATATTTTGGTAATATTCTTCTTGCTCAAGCGAAATACTTTTGCAGCATCTTTCGACGAGTAGTCTTGTGAAGAGTGCTTCTGCTGCATCCGCCGATCGTCGTTAGATACTTATTTCCAACTTCCTGATTTAATGCTGAAGGCCAGTCACACCCACCCGTGTGACGGAAGAATTCTATTGTTTTTACACTAACCATTACCGGAATGAAACACCCTGTACCACCGGGTTTTTTACCAGGCCTAAGTCTCAAACAGTGCATTATTCTTGCCTGTCTGAGCGTAAGTGCTACGCCGTTGGCGAACGCAACGCCGATTTTTGCCCCACTGTATATTACCAATCGACAAGCGATCATCATTAGAGGTACCGTAAGCGACGGAAAAGACAATTTGCCCGGCGTGAACGTGGGAATTAAAGGGACTAACAAAGGCGTCACTACGGATGTAAATGGAGCATTTACGATCTCTGTACCTGACACCGACGTAACGCTCGTTTTCAGTTACATTGGTTACACAACGCAGGAAATCAACGTAGGAAATCTGACGACGCTGAACGTTACGTTGCAATCGGACTCGAAAGCACTCGACGAAGTAGTCGTCGTAGGCTATGGTACGCAGAAAAAAGTAAACCTGACGGGTGCCGTAGATCAGGTGACGAGTGAAGTACTCGACAACCGGGCCTTACCCAACCTGACGCAGGGTTTACAGGGGGTGATTCCCAACCTGAACCTGTTACCGGGTGATGGAAAACCCATTCAGTCGCCTGCGTACAACATTCGCGGTACGACCTCGATTGGTCAGGGCGGTAACGCACTGGTACTGATTGACGGCGTGGAAGGCGATCCCAGCCGACTCAACCCGAATGATATTGCCAGTGTTTCCGTCCTGAAAGATGCGGCTTCGGCAGCGATTTATGGAGCAAGAGCGGCTTTCGGAGTAGTACTGATCACGACGAAGAACCCAACGAAGGATAAGACGAGTCTGACGTACACCTTCAACCAGTCGATCAAGTCACCGACGACTCTGCCGGACTTTGTTACCGATGGTTACACCTTTGCCCGGATGTTCAACGAAAGCTGGTCGGCCTGGAACGATTACTCGCAGACGCCCCAGAACGTAAACAAAACGGTTCGTTTTTCGCCGGCGTATCTGGCAGAGTTCGAGCGTCGGGCGAATGATCCCAGCTTACCCAAAACCATCGTCAATTCCGCCGGTGAATACGAATATTATGAGAATACCGACTGGAACAAGCTGCTTTACAAAGACCGTACGAGTGCTCAGGAACACAACCTTTCGTTTTCGGGAAGTAGCGGCAAGTCAGACTTTTACATTACGGGACGGTATTTCAATCAGCCCGGTTTGTTTCGGTATAATTCTGATGACTACCGCGTCTATAACCTGCGGGCCAAAGGTTCAGTACAGGTATTCCCCTGGTTGAAAGTGACAAATAACGCCGATTATTCGTCGTTGAAATACCACAATCCGCTGAACGTGGGCGAAGGTGGGGGCATCTGGCGGAACATTCAGGATGAAGGCCATACGATGGCTCCGATGTTCAATCCCGATGGTACGCTGACGTATTCGGCCGCGTACAGTGTCGGTGATTTCTGGTACGGCAAAAACGGAATCGACATGGACCGCCGGGTGTTCCGGAATACGGTCAGTTTCGCGACGCAGTTTTTCAACGATCAGTTGCGGGTGAACGGAAACTTTACCTTCCAAAATACGGATAACAACGAACAGCGGTTGCGGGTACCCGTACCTTACAGCCGCCGACCGGGCGTAATTGAGTACGTGGGTACGACTACGAACGACATTCAGAACCTGAACCGGGAAACGGTGTATACGGCCTCCAACCTATACGCCGAGTATGAACCGCACTTGCTGAACAAGAATCATTACCTGAAAGCCCTGGTGGGTCTGAACAGCGAACAGTCAACTTTCAAGCGACTTGAAGCCGTTCGGAACGGATTGATTTCTGAGAATGCGACGGATATTAACCTGGCTCTGGGCCAATCGATTACGACGAGTGGGGGCTGGGAAAAATGGGCGATTCTAGGTGGTTTCTACCGACTCAATTATTCGTTTAAAGAACGGTATCTGCTGGAATTAAACGGTCGGTACGATGGCTCATCCAAGTTTCCGTCCAACCAGCGGTATGCCTTCTTCCCCTCCGTTTCGGCGGGCTGGCGGGTGGCCAACGAGTCCTTCTGGCACGTTTCACCTAAAGCCATTAGCGACCTGAAAATCCGGGCTTCGTATGGGTCACTCGGTAACGGAAACATCAGTTCCTACGCGTTTCAGGAACAGTTTGCCATTTCCCAATCAAACCGCGTGCTGGGCGGCGTACGGCCCCAGCAAACGCTGCAACCGGGCGTGATTCCGAATGGACTGACCTGGGAGACGTCTACGACGACAAACGTGGGAATCGACCTGGGCTTACTGTCCAACCGATTGACGCTGGTAGCCGATGCCTACACGCGGAAAACGACGGATATGTTCACCGTGGGCATGAGCTTACCTGCCGTCTTTGGCACTGACGTACCGAAAGGAAACTACGCTGATTTACGGACGAACGGTTGGGAGGCCATCGTTACCTGGCGGGATCAGTTTACGGTAGCTACCAAGCCACTGAACTACGAAATCCGCTTCAATGTGAGCGATTACCAGTCGACAATTCTGAAATACAACAACGAGAAGAAGTTACTGACGGATTATTACGCCGGTCAGAAGGTCGGTGAAATCTGGGGCTTCGAAACGGCGGGCTTTTTCACCTCAGCCACTGACGTAGCCGAATCGCCTAAGCAAACCCTATACAAGGCGTCCACGAGCGGCCAATACCTGCCCGGCGACATCAAATTCCGCGATCTGAACGGTGATGGGGTAATTAATAACGGGGACAATACCGTAGGAAACCCCGGTGACCGCCGCATCATCGGTAACTCTACGCCTCGGTACTCGTTTGGCGTTGCGGGGAATGCCAGTTGGAATAACTTCTTCGTTTCGCTGTTCTTCCAGGGCGTGGGCAAACGCGATTACTGGCCCGGAGCCGAAAACTCAAACTTCTGGGGACAGTACAATCGTCCGTACAACAAAATTCCGACCTGGCATCTGAATAACATCTGGTCGGAAGAAAACCCGAACGCGTATCTGCCCCGCTACCGGGGCTACACGTCCCAGAATGGCTCGGGCGTACTCAACCAGACGCAAACCAAGTACCTGCAAAACCTGGCGTATATCCGTCTGAAAAATATTCAGCTCGGTTACAACCTGCCTGCCCGCTGGATTCAGCGACTGGGCATGGAGACGGCCCGCGTGTATACGTCTGGAGAAAACCTCTGGAGCTGGTCGCCCTTCTACCGCATCACCCGGGATATGGACGTGGAAAATACGGGAGAATCGGACAGGGTATTAACCAACGGTGGAAATGGGAACGGTAACAACTACCCCATGCTGAAGAGCCTGACCTTCGGCCTTTCTGTAACTTTTTAAGCTTTCAAGAACAGGAATTCAGTACACGATTCAGTTAGTACTGAATTCCTGAAAACGATACTTTTCATGAGAAATCAAGTGTTGGGTATACTACTGGCGGGCGTGTTACTGGCCGGATGTAGTGATCTCGAACAAATGCCCCAGTCGACGGCCACGGGTTCCGTAGTTTTTGGCAGTGAAAACGGGCTGGCCCTGTACGCCAATTCCTTTTATACGACGGACGATAACCTGAAAATTCTACCCACCTCGGGCGACATCATCCGGGGCGATGCGTTAGCCGATTATTCGGCCCGTTCGCAGGTCGATGATTTTCTGCGGGAAGGTGCCTACGGTCCCCGGCAAAGTACGGGCTGGAACTGGCGACCGCTGCGGAACATCAATTACTTCCTGGAAAATAACACGAATCCCAATGTATCGGCGGAAACCCGGCGGCATTACAACGCCCTGGCTCGCTTTTTCCGGGCCTGGTTTTACTTTGATAAAGTGAAGCGTTTCGGGGATGTGCCCTGGTATGGAAAGACGCTGGCCATCGACAATCAGGAATTGTACAAAGCCCGCGATCCGCGGACGATGGTGATGGATTCCGTACTGGCTGATTTGAATTATGCTGCTGCGAATCTTCGGACGACTACGGATAATTCCCGCAGCCAGATTACTAAATCCATTGTGTACGGACTCAAATCCCGGATCTGTTTGTTCGAAGGAACTTTCCGCAAGTACCATACGAGCTACAACCTGCAAAATACCGCCAATAGCTGGCTGAGCGAAGCGGCTTCGGCGGCGGAAACGGTCATCAAAACGGGCGGCTTTACGCTTAACGAAGCGGGTGGTTCCGAAGCTTCGTATCGTCAGTTGTTCATTAGTACAACGCCGGTCACGAACGAAATCATGCTCTCCAGCGTGGCCGACGCGACGCTGAACGTCTTACACGATGCTAACTGGTGGTGGACGAGTGCCACCTACGGTTCCCGCGTGAGTTTCATCCGTACCTTCGTGAATACGTATCTCAACACGGATGGTACGCCGTTTACGTCCAAGGAAGGGTATCAGACCTTACCGTTTGCCGAGGAGGTTAAAAACCGGGATAAACGCTTGCAGCAAACCATTCGCATGGGTAATTACAAGCGAATCAACGGGAACGTACAGGAGCCCGCTCCGCCCGTATTCTCGTACACGTACACGGGATACCAGCCCATCAAATGGACGCTCGACGATGTTTTCTACGACGGTGGCTCACGTAATACCAACTCCATCTCACTGATGCGTTACGCCGAAATTCTGCTGAACTATGCCGAAGCCAAAGCCGAGCTGGGCACCTTTACCGACGCCGACTGGACTCTGACGGTGGGAGCCTTACGCAAACGGGCGGGCATCACGGCGGGACTAACGGCCAAACCAACCGTAGCCGATCCGTATCTGCAAACCAATTATTTTCCGGGTATTTCGGATGCAGCCTTGCTGGAAATCCGCCGGGAACGGGGGATTGAACTGGCCCTGGAAGGGTTCCGGTTTTATGACATTGTACGCTGGAATCGGGGATCCTTGATGGATCAGAAATGGAACGGTTTCTACGTACCGGCCCTGAATACGCCGCTGGATCTGAACAGCGATGGCATCAACGATGTATTATTTTATAAGGTAAGACCCGCAACGCAACTACCCGGCGTAACGTATATCAACGTGGCCGAAACGGTAAACGGCGTGGTCAATCCCCAACGCTTGTCCAACGATACCTCGGGCGAACTGACCTGGCTGAACAACATTCCACGTCGCTGGGAAGCAAAACATTACCTGTATCCCATTCCCGAAGCGGATCGTCAGATGAACCCGGCTCTGGGACAAAATCCGGGCTGGTAATCGGTGGTTCCCGGTTTTTGCTCGTAAGTTTACTTTCGTATTTGGCGGCCTCTGACTGAATCACGGCGGAGGCCGCTCCGTAATCTCTCTATGCAATGAAAAAAGTACTCTTTACCTTTCTGGCTGCGGTGTGTATGATCTCGGCCACGTTTGCTCAGAAAAACAACGCCATTACCGTGGCTTCCTACAACATTCGATACAACAATCCCGGCGATGGCGAAAATGCCTGGCCCAATCGTAAAGACAATCTGAAAGCTCAGGTTCGCTACCATGATTTCGATATCTTCGGGGTACAGGAAGCTCTGGTAGGTCAGTTGAAAGACATTGCCGAAGGCAGCGAATATACCTACTTCGGAGCAGGCCGTGACGACGGAAAAGAAGGGGGTGAACACTCCGCGATTTTCTACAAAAAAGACCGCTTCAAAGTACTGGACTCGGGAAATTTCTGGCTGAGCGAAACGCCCGAGAAACCCGGCAAGGGCTGGGATGCAACCTGCTGTAACCGTATCTGTTCCTGGGTGAAATTACAGGATCAGCAGACCAAAAAGCAGTTTTACTTTTTCAACGTACACTTTGATCATGAGGGCGTGGTTGCTCGTCGGGAATCGGGGAAATTGATGGTGAAAAAAATCAAGGAAATCGCCAAAGGAGCACCGACCATCTGTACGGGAGACTTCAACTCAACGCCCGAAACCGAGCAGATCAAGGAAATGCAGACCTTGCTGAATGATTCCCGCGAAGTAACTAAAATGCCGCCGTACGGTCCGGTAGGAACGTTCAATGCCTTTAAATTCGACGCTCCGATGAAAGACCGGATTGATTACGTCTTTACAAGCAAGTCCATTCAGGTACTCAGCTACGCTACCTTTAACCAATCCCTGAATCAGCGTTATTTCTCTGATCACCAGCCGGTGGTCGTGAAACTGGTGATTCAGTAACGCAAGGCACTAATTGATCGAACTTCCCGGAGCGATTCGGGAAGTTCTTTTTTTGCCGGAATTTCTGGTAAGGCAGCTTTATTCCCTTTCTTTGCGACGAACCTTAGTAACGGACGAATGAGTCATTCTGCGTACACCCCCAAGCAACTGGAAGACATGTTGGGACGCCATCGAAAAAAATGGCACGAAAAGAAAATTCTGCGGATCATTTATTCCGAGTGGTATCAGATGATTCTTAAGGATTTGAGTCCCGTATCCGGTCCGACTGTAGAGCTGGGGGGCGGGGGCGGTAATTTCAAGGAGTTCAAACCCGACGTCATCACCTCCGACATCGAGCCGCATCCCTGGATCGATCTGGTTTTCGATGCTCATCAGATGCCTTTTCAGACGGGGGAGGTGAGTAATCTGGTGATGGTGGACGTGTTGCACCATTTGTCCAATCCGGTCCATTTTCTGGAAGAAGCCTATCGGGTGTTACAGCCGGGCGGGCGTCTGATCATGCTGGAACCGTATCCGTCGCCGTTTTCGCTGCCCGTATACCGGAAGTTTCACCCCGAGCCTTTCATCATGGACGTCGATTATTTCAACAAAACCGGTATCGATCAGAAAGACCCCTGGGACGCTAATCAGGCTATCCCGTACCTGCTTTTTTACCGGGACCGAAAGAAATTCCAGGAGCAATTCAAAGGCCGTTTTCAGATCAAACAGCAAAACCGCTTAAGCTGCCTTCTGTACCCCGCTTCGGGTGGTTTCGAAAACAAATCTTTCATTCCCGACGGTCTGATTCCGCTATTCCAGTTTGTCGAAAAAATACTTACGCCGGTACGATCGTTGCTGGCCTTTCGGTGTTACGTGGTATTGGAAAAGAAGGGTAATTAATCGTTAAGGAATCGGTTGATAAACTTTATAAACCAAGGCTCCCCGGTGACTCAAAGCCAGAACTTTATGATAGTTGGGGTAAGAAGGAACCGTCTGATCGGGACTTAAAATCAGATAATCGTAACGTACCGGCAGGGGCTGGTTCATGTCAACGATCAATGAATTAGAGGCCTGTACGTCTTTTTCGAACAGAATCATGTGGAGCATGTGGTACTCGCTGACGAAGATCCGTTTCGGTGCGGTACGTACCAGTTGCCGGGCCAACTGCTGAGTGGTTCGGGACAAGTTTCCGGATCCTGGAAAATATAAATTGGAGATCGCATCCTGATACACGCGGAAGCTGTAGACGGAAAGCAGAAGGAGCCCGATCGCCATCCCGATCCAAAGGAGTTTTGGGGGTACATTCGCCCGTAAGAGTTGATACAGAAAATTACCCAAAGCCAAGCTCAGCCATACGCCCAAATACGTCCATACCCGACCTCCGGGAATAATGCCCTGCAACGCTACGACGATCATTCCCCCTAGGATTCCACACAGAAAAAGAATCGCCCAGGCGTTATCCGAAAATAGGTGAAAGAGTAGTCTGTTTCGATAGCGATAACCCACGATGATTATCGCTAGCAAAACAACAACGAAGGTGAGTTGCTGCCAGAAAAACAGGGCATGCCACCGCCTTAAAAAGGTCTTTTCATAAACGTTGGTAATAATTTCAAATACACTGAGCTTTTCAAAAAAACTATTGGCCTGAAAGAGTACATCCCAGCCATTGAATAAGAAGATGGGCAGGTACAAAAAGAAGATTCCCAAGCCAATGGCTAATCCTGTCCAGATGATTGCTGGCAAATGCTGATACAGGCGATTTTTCAGGAGTGTATACGCAATAAACAGAAGCAAACCCAGGAAGGTATAAATGTACACGGGAATCGCATAGGCCCCCAAAACCGTACAAAAAACCAGCAGATGCAGGTAAAAAGGCTGGAATGATTTCAACCAGGCTCGTACGCTAAAGGCCGAGAGTAAAGCCAATAAACTAATCAGGGTATAACCTCGTCCGTGGTGAGCAAATTGGCTGCTCAAGGGCAGGATCAGAACCGTCAGCGTGGTAAAGAGGCTGCAAAGCAATCCCCATTTTTTCAGGCTGTAAGTATACACCAACACTAAAGTCAGGAGAAAATAAACCAGCGAAACGCCACGAATCAAAACAAGTGGATTGATCAGGGACGTGTCGAGTAAAGCATTGATCAGGTTATAAAAAACGTGATTATTGCCCTTCTGATAGTAGACCAACGTGAGCAGGAATCCGGGTTTGCTACAGTTATAATACGAGTAGAGTTCATCAATGTAAGGAGCGTACTGAGTCAGGTAATAGATCCATCGGAAAATAGCCAGAGCGAGTATTCCCAGTAAAAAAAGAGTACTGAATTGATGCTGTAGAAAAACGGTACGCAGGGCAAGAAGATGAGTCGTTGCTGTATGAATAAAGCTAATGAAGGAAAAATTCAGCTTCTTTAGGCAGAAAAGAAAAGCCACCAGAGTTACGAGTCCGTAACCGAAGAAAAATAAAGAAAAATGGGTATACCGATCTTGCGTTAAGTCCAGAGGAAGCAAATGAATGGCCGGGACATCTGCATACCGAGTGAGTATCCAGCAGATGGCCTGCGGGTACGAATAATCGCTGGTAAGTTTATAGAGGAAAGCAGAAAGACTGACAAAAAAAAACAAAATTCCTAAATCCCAGCGGGTGATCTTTACTAGAGGGGAAGCTTGTTGCATTATGTTTGAATGGAACTACGTCATAAAAAAATGAATCCCTAAATTAAGTAGTTACGCTTAACTTAGGGACTCGTTTTTAATGAAAAAGGTATTATTTCTTCTTCTGATCTTTCGCCCAGGAGTCTTTCAGCCCTACGGTACGGTTAAAAATCAGACGATCTTCCGTCGAATCCGTATCCAGGCAGAAATAGCCTTTCCGCAGAAACTGATACGCTTTACCGCTGGCATCCCGCAGACTAGGTTCGGCAAAGGCCTGTACCACTTGCAGTGAATTTGGGTTCAGGTGATCTTTGAAATCGCCTGCTGCTTCCGCTAAATCTTCTACCTGGAACAGACGGTCGTACAAGCGAACTTCTACAGGTACCGCATCCGCCGCATTAACCCAGTGAATGGTGCCTTGTACTTTCAAACCGGAAGTATCCGAACCGGATTTACTTTCGGGAATATAAGTACAGTGCAGTTCCGTCACTTTGCCTTCGGCGTCTTTCACCACCTCGTTGCATTCGATGATGTATGCTCCTTTCAGGCGTACGCGGTTTCCGGGAGCCAACCGGAAGAATTTCTTCGGTGGGTTTTCCATGAAATCTTCACGTTCAACCAGAATTTCGCGGGAGAACGTGACAGCCCGATTGCCTTCTTCAGGGTTCTCGGGATTGTTTTCGATGGAAAGTTCCTCCGTTTGTCCCTCGGCATAGTTCGTGATGACTACTTTGATCGGATCGGGATCGAGTACGACCATCACTCGCGTGGCCGTTTTGTTCAGCTGTTCGCGTACGCAAAATTCCAGTAAGCCGACATCGATCAGGTTATCACGTTTGGCTACGCCGATGCGTTCGCAGAAATCGCGAATGGCTTCGGGCGTATAGCCCCGACGACGAGCACCCGAAAGTGTTGGCATTCGCGGGTCGTCCCAGCCTGCTACGTGTCCTTCTTCCACTAATTGCTTGAGTTTACGCTTGCTCATGACCGTATAGGTCAGGTTTAGACGGGCAAACTCGTACTGGTGGGAGGGGAAAATTTCCAGCTTATTAATAAACCAGTCGTACAACGGACGGTGCGGAATGAATTCCAGCGTACAGATCGAATGGGTAATGTTTTCAATCGAATCCGATTGCCCGTGGGCAAAATCGTACATTGGATAGATGCACCATTCGTTGCCCGTCCGGTGGTGATGGGCGTGTTTAATACGGTAAATCACCGGATCGCGGAAGTGCATGTTGGGCGAAGCCATGTCGATTTTGGCCCGCAGTACCCGACTGCCATCCGGAAATTCGCCGGCTTTCATTCGCTCAAATAGATCCAGGTTTTCCTCGATTGAACGATGCCGGAACGGGCTTTCCTGACCGGGTTCGGTAGGGGTACCTTTCTGGCTGGCAATGGCCTCTGGCGTAGAATCATCCACGTAAGCCAGGCCCATCTGGATCAATTTTTTTGCGAACTCGTACAGCTGAGCGAAATAGTCGGAAGCGTACAGTTCAGCGGCCCAGTCGAAGCCAAGCCAGCGAACGTCTGCCTTAATAGAATCTACGTATTCGGTATCCTCCGTAATGGGATTGGTATCGTCAAAGCGTAAATTGGTTTGTCCTCCGTATTTTTGGGCTAGTCCAAAATTCAGGCAAATGCTTTTGGCGTGACCCAGGTGTAGATACCCGTTTGGTTCGGGTGGAAAACGCGTCAGGACACGGCCTCCGTTTTTATTTTCACGGAGATCGTTTTCAACAATTTCTTCTAAGAAATTTAGGGACTTAACTTCTTTGGTCTCTTCCGTCATACTCGGTGCGGCTCGTTTGGAAAGGCGAAAATAAAAACCTTCCTGTAATTTAATATGAAAAGGGTCATCACTATCCCTGATTTTCGTGAAATGATGACAATTTTTTAACCTGTTACCTTTGTCCTGCTAACAAAAAATTAGTCATTTCGGCTCGTTAATCCTCAACTTCTATGAAAAATATTCTTGTCGCGGTTGATTTTACCGAAAATTCACGGCCTGCTCTCGAATCAGCCATTTTTCTGGCCTCCAAAAGCGGAGCAACGTTGCATGTGTTGCATACGTATCTGCCGGTTTACCCCATGACCGAAACCGTAAGCGGTCCGCCCGTGACGGTGGAATGGGAGGAAACCTATCGGCTGTCCGCTCAGACCCAACTGGATACTCTGACCGAAGAAATGCGGGGGCGGGGCCTGGCTCCGGAAATCTACCTCGAACTTGGCCCCGTAGGGCCCGTAGTGAAAGACATGGTGCAATCTCACGCCATTGATCTGGTCGTTCTGGGTCGGAGTGAATCCGATAGTTGGCTGTCAGACTTATTTGGCAGTACTGCTACGCAGTTGGTGAATGATTTGACCGTACCTCTGCTGATGGTGCCTTCGGAGTTTTCGCAACGCGGATTTACCAGGATTGCCTACGCTACCCAGCTTGAATTTACGGAAACGCACGTACTGAAGGATTTGTATCGCTGGGCCGATTACATGGGAGCGACGGTACAGATCATCAACGTGCAGGCCGATCACGAACCCAGCATTAACTCCGATGAAGAGCTAATGAACGAAATTCGAACGGCGTTTCCCGATCGGCATACTACGGTATTACAACGGAAAGCGGACTCCGTGGAAGACGGTATTCAGGAGCTGCTGCACGATACAGAAGCCGATTTACTGGTGATGAGCTCACACCACCGGAATCTGTTTACGCAGATCGTGAATCCCAGTAAGTCTAAAAAGTTATTGCTGCATAGCCCAGTGCCTACACTGATTTTCCCGCTGGGCCGACTGGATTAATGGTGTTCTGTATAAAAAGCAAGAAGTCCGAAGCGGTACCGCTTCGGACTTCTTACTTTTTATACAGAATATCAGCGAACGATAACCACACGACCCGTTGCTTTAAAAGCCGGATCAATGATCGGATAGGTTTGTCCGTTCTGGCTCAATTTCAGTCGGTAGATATACGTGCCGGGCGGAAGGCGGTTGCCTGATGGTCGGTACCGTTCCAGAAATACTCGTTGGTTCCTACTCGCAGCGGCTGGCTTTCGTTGCTAAGTACGCGTAGCAATTGTCCCTGCATACTCATGATCTCAACCGTCATGGCATCGGGGAGACTGTCGCCCGTCAGTACCAGATGGAAGCGGGTATACAGCTCCAGCGGGTTCGGGCTAACCAGAAACTGCTGAAGTCCCGTTTCCGCCTTGACCTGGAAACGAATGGCGTAAGGCAAAGCTCCGGCATTGTTACCAGCCACATCACTCCCCTGGGCCTGGAAGAAATACGTGCCCTCGGCCAGGTTTTTAGGCTGGTAGGTAACCCGTACTTCATTACCGGCCAGCGTATCCCATTTCATAGCCGGGTTTTTGTAGGAAAGGCGTTGTAACGCACCTTCCGGTTTTTGCCAGTATAAATCGATTCCCACGGTATCCTTCTTGATTGCGTATTTATTCGAATCTTTCACACGAACGACAATCACGGGATTCGCCGAAACGTAGTCTCCTTCGCGGATCGTTCGGCCATCAAACGTCACTTCCAGCGTGGGTGCCGTGCGGTCGGCCTGCACGTTCAGAGCAAACGTAACGGTGTTGTTGGTATAACTTACTTCAGGTAACACCTGTGGATTGACACTAATCGAAAGACGATTTTCTCCGGCCTGCAAATTCCGGTACGTCAGCGACAGGGGAATCGACTTGGCGGCGGCTACCCGGTATTGTTTCGTAGTGGTAACACTGGCGGCGGCATTCGTGAGGGTTTCGGTAACCAGCAGTGAATCCGTAAAGGTAGCCGTGCTGAGTACATTGAAATTCAGAGCCTGCGTAAAGGAAGCCCCTTCTTCCAGTGTCAGCGGTAGTGTGGACAGGTACGAAGTACGTCCCTGTACGTACAAGGCTCCTTCAGGAACGCCCTGATACGAAACCAGCCAGCGTTTCAGTTGTGGAGCCGTAGGACCACTGATTTTTTCCCGTAATCGCAAATACGGATATTGCCTGGCGTCAATCTTGCTGATGTCAATCAGCGTTGACGTAAGATTAGTAATTAGCAGCGTTTCATTGCCACGGGCATCTACCCCGTACACGTCGAGCGAAGACTTCTGCTGAGCGTTTTTGGTGACCTGCTGGCGAATGGCACCCCAGCGAGTGGTAGGACCAATCAGCGAAGAAGTCAGCACACCCGACGTCGCCGAGCCCGAAAAATCCCAGCGGCCGTTCCGCAACAGTACCTGATCGGTCAGTACGTTTTCGAACTGGTTTGACTGGCTTTGAGCCCAGCCGTCTTCCACCCCTTTGATGTACGTGAATGAATACGTAGACCACTGGTTGGTACCACTTACGGCCTGATCGGCATCGCGTACCCGCCAGTAATAGACGGTGCTGTCAGAAGCAAGCAGAGCTACTTTCCAGCCTTCGACATTGCTGGAAGGCAACGTCGTTGTTTTCTTGAACGTACTGGTGAAGGCCGCCGACGTATCCAGTTCGAAAAGGATATTTCCCGCAGTTACGCTGGCATTCGTTGGCGTATAGTCCGCCATCAGACGAGCCGTCGGAGCACCGTTTTCCTGCGTTCCTACAATGGCAAAATCGTGCGGCAATACGGGCCGGGCTAACGAACCGGGCAGGGCGAGGCTAATGAATGCTTTGTTGTTCTGTTTGTTTAATTCATCAATCTGATTGGCCGCGTCGATCGTCACATCAAAGCGGTTGGTTCCACCACTGTTTGCGGCATTGGTTACGGTGAAGTACAGCGTATCCTGATAGGCAACCGGAGCGTATCGACGCGAACCCAGGTCAATTTCGCGGCCATTAGAAAGTGTCCGCTTCAGGCTGATGGTAAAAGGTTTAACCAGATTCCGACCCAGGTTACTGACCACCATTCCTACGCGGAACGAATCCGCACTGGCTACGACCTCTTTTCCATCAAAACCTTTCAGAAACAGGCCAGAGTTCGTAACGGCGTAATCGGGTTTGGTATAAGGGAAGGGAACAATAGCAGGATCGCCCTGAAGGACAAATTGTTGAGAATGTCCTAAAGCCATTTCACCCGGATAAGCTTTGAGATAACTACGGATGGTCGTGAGCAGGGAACTACCAAAGGATTTGCCCAGACCTAATTCGTTTTTGAACATCTGTTCGTAGAGGGTCGTAGAATAGCCGTTCAAATAGGTAGGGAACCCACTAAAACTGGTGGCAAGAGCCAGAATTGCTCCCCGATCGGCTGTATTTACCCAGTCGGAACTGAGTGGTATGGCCGCCAGGTTGTTATCGAAAATGTTGCCGGCATCACAACCATTAATAATCATAATGGGATACTTTCCTTTGTTCCGATAGCCGAGTGACTCATTCGTCACATATCCTACATCGATGTCCGAGATTTGAGCTGCGGCGTGACCGAAAAAAGTAATGAAGCCCAGGCCTTGATTGACGGAGCTGGAGATGTTGATAAACTCAACCGGATCATCCGTTTTTTTAGAAGTAATGGATACTTTTCCGCCTAGATTATTCTTTTCAGCAATCGTTTTGTAGTTCTCAACGTAGTTGCGAAATAAGTTGAGTTCTCCAGTAGTTTTACCACCACTCAGGTGAAGGAAGGATTTACGCCACAATGCGGGTTCCTGCCGTTCATATTCTTTGACTTTATTTAGATAGGCTAATACTTCTTCCGGCTTGGTTACGCTCAAACGGCCCACCGGAACGCCCGGAATATCCTTTTCACCCGTCAGACCTTCAACGGTAACCCAATCGGATCCCGGCCAGCCGCCCGCAGGTACGAGGTTATTCTGGTAGAAATCAGGAATAAAACGGTAAAACTGAGGAGCCAGAGCTTTGCCAATCAGGAACAGGTGCTCGGGTTTGCCATGTTGAATCATGTAATCCGCAAAGTGGCGAACAGCCACGCCACTACGCTCACCGTAGTTAAACTGATCGGCTAAAAAGTCAATATCGACAACCAGTGTATCGTGTTTACCACCCGCTGCTGATGCTCGGTAGGTGGCGTATTCTTTGACAATATCTGCATAACCCCCTGCAGGTTTCTGCAGACGTTTATTCGTAACAATGAGGTAGTTGCTTTTAGCCGGATCAATCTTGCGGAAGCCGGTCGGTTTGATAGTAGCTACATTCTTTAATTGTCGATTCACCCAGAGACTACGTCCAGAGCTGGTTTGTGAAATGACAGCTGATAAAACACCATTCGTCAGCGTACCTGTAATACGACGTATCTGGTCGGGTTGGGTAATGTCGTAAATCTGATCGGTTGCGGAGGCGGAACCAAGCTGAACAAACGAAGTGCCTGTAGTATTGGCTCGTAAACGGAACGTTTTACCCGTATTCACTCCCTGCAGCGTCAGGGCTTGCGGGTACGAAAGTTGCGTGTAAACCACGTAGTTATATTCATTATCGAAAGAACCCTTGGTAGAAGCAACCGTTAAAACGTGTGATTGAGCTGACAAATCACTCCAGTCGAGGTCGGCCTTGAATAGCTGAAGATCGTAATTTTTGAAATCGATTGTTCCCAAAAGTCGGTTTTGGGTCGAGCTGGTTCCTCCTCGGATCTCAAGTTTATGGGGATCGGGTGTACCTCCGTAGATTGACAGCTCCAATTTAGGTTTGTCCCCTGCGGTATAGGGATTGGTAAGGGAAAAGGTATAGCTTTTACTTTGCCCGTTATTGATCCTTGCGTCGGTATAGCCTTTGCCTACTTCATAAGAGCTAATCGTCATTCCTGAAAGGTACCGTACGCCAATTGGATACGTAGGCCCCACGGGATAACCCGCTTTAAACAACAGAAGCTCATCCTGCCAGTGAAAGGGTTCCGCCTGCAAGGTTCCGGGAGCCTGTGCTGCCACCGTTTCCATTCGTTTTCCGGGCTGACTGTCCAGTCGGTAGGTTAAATAGTAGTACGTTGTATCACTGAATAAACTTACTTTCGGATTGGTTTGAAGCTTCGGATCCCGGTACAAAGAAGCATCCCGACTACCGTCATTGGGAACACCGTAAAATTCAACGTAATCGTTGCTGTCAAACTTGCCATCTTCCTGTCCACTAACCGTTATAGCTTGCTCCGTACCTTGTTTAAAAAGTTGATAGGAAACGGGGTTCTTTTCAACAGGAAAACCGGCTTGCCGTAGCTGGTCATAAGGAATACGATAAACGCCTTTTTCCCAGACCGGAATTTTAAAATACGTTTGTTCGTAGTTAATCCATTCATTCCCAAATCGGCCCTGCTGAGCATGACTTCGACTAAATAGGAGCAAGCCAATAAAAAGAATATATAAAGTATAACGGTTGGCTAACATAAAGGTGAATTATAGATTAGGGATAATAAGCTGGAATAAAGTACGCAATTTAAACAATTCTTTGGGTAGTAAATTAGTCAGCGGAATCATTATAAAAAATAGTAATACCGGTCGTTTTACTTTTTCCCAGTACCGGGCTTGTAAGGGTGAGGAAAGCCAGTCCAGGGCAGCCAGACATCCAAGCAGGGTAGTGGGAGCGAGGAGTCGATAATTTAAGGGATCAAACGGACTAATCAAGCGTAAGAAGGTAATGATCAGGCCATACACTCCTCCCACGTAAAGGTATATACCAGCTCTGGAAAGGTTGAACGTCGTCCCTTTCCAGGAATAAACATTAAAGATGTAAATGAAAAGAGCCAGCTCTATCAATAGACTTACCCAGAGCAAGGGGTCATCTACGGCAGCGTCCCGCAGTACTATAAATTCATTGAACCATCCCTGAGCTATTCCACCCAGGAGAGCAGGTAAAGGCTCGGTTTCCACGAAACGTGCTCCACCCCATAGTGAATCGCCCTGCCAGAGATTTACTCCAAAATACAAGCCATAGCCCACTGCTAACGTAGAGAACATACGTAAGGACCATTGAGCCTGTAGATGTAGTCGGTTCTGCTGAAAATACACGGTTGCAATTGCCAGACTCACACCCACAAAGCCGCCCATGTAACGTACTAAAAAGGCAGCGTAGCTTAAGCCAAGAAAGGCAAAAGAGTTGGCCGCCTCATGCGTCCAGTGGCGGTAAAGTTGCAGGCAGACTAAAACCAGAATGACGATGAATAAGGTTTCCGACCAGGTGTAAATAGCCATCTTCGTTAGATAACCCAGGGCCGAACCCAGCACGTATGCCCGGTTACCGTAGGTTCGGTGTAATACATACAGGAGCCCATAAATAGCAAGGAGATTAACCAGTTTGGACGCCCACAAAAGAGATACTGGCAGCAGCCAATGAACGAAGGCAATAAAGGCCGAATAGCCCAGGGGCCAGAGAGTATTCCAGCCACCGTGCCATTGGTACCCTTCTCCGCTCGATAAAGCCAAGGCTGATTCGAGATAAGCGTACGAATCAGGTGTGCACCCCTGGTCAGGGACGAAGCGGAGGCCTTCGCAAATCAGCAAACTGTAAAAAGCTGCCAAAGCCAGTAGCTTACACAGGGGAGAAAAAACGAGCTTCATGACAGATACATCCTTCTGAAGAGAACATTTTTAAATCTTCTTTGGAAAAACTTCTCGACCGTATGGTGAAAAAGGTAGGCAAAGGCGATACATACCACAACCCCCAGCATTAAAATAACCAGGCGGGATTCTATGCTTGCATAATAGCGGCTGGCTAAATGGGTGAAACGGGTACCAATGGGTAAGTGGGTTAAAAACAAGGCATACGAAATCTGACCCAGGAACCGGGGCAGGCGAAGCGGTAGTCGAAAAACAATAGCGAAAAAAGCGAACAGGACGCCCAGCAAATGGATGAGATCAGATCGGTGGGTGTAGACCGAAATACATAGCAGGGCAGAAAACGTCCACCAAAACGTCGAGGGTACCAGGGCCGTACGGTGTCGTTGCCACGCTAAAATTCCCAAGGCATATAAGGAGCAGTCATGAAATACGGAAAGATGATTATCCGTGAAGAAGCCTAAACTGGACAGTAGCACCAGTCCGACGCTTTGCCCAGTGGGAGAGGCTCTGAAAAAAGAAGGTGCGGCTAACCCTATCAACAGATAAAACTGCCACTCTACAAACAAGGTCCAGTACGAGGCATTCAGAAAAGGGTAATCAAACAAAGAGTTGATATGTACCAAGTTGGTGAAAATGACGGGTACGTTGAGCTGAAAGGCAGAACCCGCATACGTTGGAGCTATGGAAGAAAGGTAGTTGAGAAAAACGACCAGGAATACGGAAAGTATAAAGGCAGGTTCTAAACGTAAGTAGCGTCGTTTCAGGAATGAGCCAAGGTGACGCCACTGGTATGGGTGATCAGATAAGGATTGAATAATGACATAACCGCTAATGACACGAAAGACCAGCACATTAAATGGATTGTGATACAGGAGTCTTACAAATACAGATTCTGGAGAAAATAACTGATCTGTGCCCAGATGCAATACGCAGATCGACAGCGAAGCTATTGCCCGAAGAGCATCAATATTCTGTAGTCGCTGGGTTGATGTCATGCTGGCAAAAATAGAATGTTTTCCTGAAAAGAGAGCTTTTAGTACTCACTTCCATCTCATCCCGTATTTGAGCCATTCTTACTATATATAAACTACGATAAAATTTATTTTGCCAACTACCTTGCATAACAAAGTACCTGCTATTACTTTTGTTTCAGAAACCGGATTAGGCTTCGGGACGAATAGCCTGCTCAGTCCACTTGATCAAGGAATGAAATGAGCTCTTCCCGAACCTGTTTAAACATTACGCGAAATGAACCTGGAAAATGCTCAAGTGCAAATGCGGAAGGGAATCCTGGAATACTGCATTCTGCACATCATCTCGCGGGGAGAGGTTTACGCCTCTACGATGCTAGAGGAGCTGACTGCGGCCAAAATCATGGTCGTAGAAGGTACTCTCTACCCGCTTCTTACCCGCCTCAAAAACTCGGGTTTGCTGGATTATAAATGGGTAGAGTCTTCTTCCGGGCCCCCACGAAAATATTATATCCTGACTGAAAGCGGTCGCCAGTTCCTGTCTCAGCTACAGACTACCTGGGAAGAACTTCAGTTTTCAGTAAATGAAATTGTGGCGAAAGAATCGAAGGGCGAATAAGACCGACGGCGTACCCCGTTCCTGTCTGCTATCATGCTAACATTCAGTCATTGAACCAATGAAAAAGACCATATCCATCACCATTGCGGGAGTTGTTTTCTACATCGAAGAAGACGGCTACGACCGCCTGCAAGGCTATCTGGAGTCCATTAAACGCTATTTTTCTTCGTACGAAGGCAGTGCCGAAATCATCGAGGACATTGAAGCCCGTATCGCCGAAAAATTCTACGAGAAGGTCAAAAAAGACGAAAAACGGGCCATCACTTCCGAGGATGTCGAGGAGCTGATTCAGGCCATGGGTACCGTAGCCGATTTTGAAGCCTTGGAAGAGGATGAAGATTTCGGTACGCCCAAAACCTCGTCGCAGTCCACGTACACGACGGCAGGACCGGCTCAAACGACGGTTCCCCCCGTTCAGAAACGCCTGTACCGGGATACCAAACGTAAAGTCCTGGGAGGCGTATGTTCCGGGATTGCACACTACCTCAACGTCGATCCACTCTGGGTTCGGCTGGCGGCTCTGGTGCTGTTCATTGGTACGCCCGTCTTTGGTGGCATGTCCGGCTTGGGCGACGTTTTTGGCCCCCTCAGTGGTATTATCTTTATTATCTACATAGCCTGCTGGGTATCGTTCCCCGGTAATGCTAACCTGGAAGAAGATGAAAAATTACGGAAACTCTACCGTGATCCCGAAAAAAAGGCCTTAGGTGGGGTTGCCGCTGGGGTTGCTGCCTACACAGGTTGGGATCTGGGAATCATTCGCTTTGTATGGGTACTGAGTATTCTGCTGTTTGGCTCAGGGCTTATTCTGTACTTCGTTCTTTGGATCATTACGCCACAGGCCAAGACCCTCACGGATCGCATGAAAATGCAGGGGGAGCCTATTACGCTTACCAATATTGAAACCAATATCAAGAAGACGCTGAACGTAGAAAATCAGCCCATAGAAAGTACGGCTACGAAGATTCTGCTGTTCCCTTTCCGGGCTATTGCGGCCATCTTCGAGGGTTTAGGACCGTTTTTTAACTTCCTGTTCGTACTTATTCGCATTGCCGCTGGAGTGATGCTGATTGTCATCAGTTTATCGTTTATTCTGGGCCTGGTAGTAACCCTGGGCATTGCTCTGGGCCTTTCCGGACTCGACCACTCGCGTATGGGCATGGATATTCCCGTGGGTTTGCTGAGTGATGCTTCGCCCTGGATGTTCGTGTTCAGCTTTTTGGGACTGGTTGCTCCGGCTATTGCCTTGGGTGTCGCTGGATTGTCTTTACTAGGTCGGCAGAATTACTTCCGGCCCGTGGTTTGGCAAACGCTACTGGGCGTCTTTCTGATCGGTACCATTGGTTCGTCGGTGATGATTCCACAGTACGTGTCCAATTTTTCCCGACGCGGAACGGTTGAAAAAACGACGTTTTTGCCCACGGCTCAAACGCCTGTATTCGACATGAACGACGACGATTATGACGAGCATCGCAACGGTAGCCTAAGCATGGAAGCCTACGACGGCACGGAAATTAAACTGATCGAAGAATTTTCCAGCCGTGGCCAGAGCCGGAAAGATGCCGAACGGTTAGCGTCGCAAATCACGCATAAAGTCAGTCAGCGGGATTCCATCATTGTCTTTGATCAGTATTTTGATCTACCCGAAGGCACGCCGTTCCGGGCACAGGAACTCCGGATGAAATTGTACATCCCGTACGAAAAAACCTTCAGTATGTCGGAGCGTTTCGCCCAGTACGTAACCAACGTATTCCCCCGGCAGCTTTTCGACGAAAATCAGTTTGAAGGTTCTCTCTGGCAATACACGCGGGATGGCGAGCTGATTTGCCTGAACCGTAACGTTCCGCAGCAAGAAGAATCCTACAACGAAGATGAAAATGACCATTCGTACGAAAGCCAAATCGGCAGAGGTACGCCTCAGGAATATAACCTGGATGGCTTTTCCAAACTGGATATTTCCGGTGGATACGCCGTCGAAGTGAAACGTGGAAGCAGTTACAAAGTGACGGTGTACGCTGAAAATGAACGCCAGCTCGATGATATAAACGTACGGGTTTCGGGAAATACGCTGGTAATAAACCGGAAAAACCGACTTGGATTTGGCTTCCGCAACCGGCGTCAAAGCATTCGGATTGAAATGCCGGAGCTGGAAAACGTAGAATTTACCGGAGCCGTATCGGCCATCGTGAAAGGCTTTGATAATGTCGGCGACATTGAACTGGCGGGAGCTTCCAAAGCCACGTTCTCGGGACTTAACGCCGAGAAAATGGAAGTAACGGTACACGGAGCTGCGGGCCTTACGTTACTGGGTTCAGCTCAGATACTCAAGGCGGATGTTTCCGGAGCTTCACAGTTAGAAGCTTTCTCACTCAAAGCAAATGAAGTAGAAGTAGATGCTTCCGGGGCCTCTAAAGCTCATGTCATGGCTAATACCATTCTGAATGCCACGGCTTCCGGAGCCAGCCGGATTCAATACAAAGGCAACGCGAAAGTGGAAGAAAACCATTCAGGGGGCAGCTCAATAGACCGCGAAGAGTAACATTCCAAATTCAGAATACAGGTAAAACCCTGCTTCGGTTCGATGGCCGAGGCAGGGTTTTTTCGTTACTTGCCCAGATTATCAACCAGGCATTTACAGGACAGAAGCCGAAAATTCTGGACGTAGTAGCGGCCCTTTTAACTCGAAATATAATCATGAAACTTTTTACCGTAGAGCAGATACGCCAGTGGGATGCGTATACGATCGCGAATGAACCCATTACTTCGGTGGATTTAATGGAACGGGCTGCGGCGGCTTTTACCGAATGGTTGCTGCGTACGGGACTGGCCGAGACACACCGGGAAATTTTCATTCTCTGCGGTATGGGTAATAATGGTGGAGATGGGCTGGCCATTGCCCGACTCCTGCATCAGGCGGGGTATCGGCCTCACGTATATGTGGTTCGCCATTCCGAACGCAGTTCAGACGACTTCAATGTCAATCTGCAACGCTACGAATCACTAGCTAGTGTACAGTGGCTGAGCGATCAGCAAGCCCTGCCTCTAAGCCAAACGAGCGTAATTATTGACGCTCTGCTAGGTTCTGGTCTGACCCGACCCGCTTCGGGCTTACTGGCTCATACCATTCAGCAAATCAATACTAGTAAGGCAGAAGTAATCTCTGTAGATATTGCTTCGGGTCTTTTTGCCGATCAGGCTAATGGAGCGGATGACGTCATCGTACAGCCTTCGCATACGGTAAGTTTCCAGGTACCGAAATTAGCTTTTCTTCAACCTAAGAATACCTTGTACGTAGGCAAATGGCATCTGGTAGACATTGGATTGAGTCAAGCGTACGCCGAACAAACGCCTAGTCCGTATTTCTATACCGATACCCGGGCTGTACCCGAGCTCCCGGATCGCGATTCGTTTTCCAATAAAGGAACGTTCGGACACGCTTTGTTGATGGCTGGTAGTTACGGTAAAATTGGAGCCGCCGTACTGGCTTCACGGTCCTGCCTGCGGAGTGGGGTCGGATTACTAACGGTTCAGGTGCCCCAGTGCGGTTATATGATTATCCAGACTTCCGTGCCGGAGGCAATGTGCCTGACGGACGAGCACGAAACGGAATTATCGCAATTGCATGAGTTGAGCAAGTATTCGGCGGTCGGCATTGGTCCTGGTATGGGGCAGTCGGAGCGAAACCAGCATGTACTCCGCCAATTCATTACCCAGGCTCAGGATATTCCCTGCGTGATCGACGCGGATGCTCTCAACATGCTGTCGCAGGAGCGGGATTTGTTAGAACAACTACCACCCAAAACAATCCTGACGCCCCATCCGAAAGAGTTTGAACGCCTATTAGGTAAACCCTGGAAAGATGATTACGAAAAACTACAATTGCTTCAGGATTTTAGTACTCGCTACCGGGTAGTGGTAGTACTGAAAGGTCAGCATACGGTCGTAGCCTCGCCCGATGGCGAATTTCATTTTAATTCCACGGGTAATGCCGGAATGGCAACGGGCGGTACGGGCGATGTCCTGACGGGAGTACTGACCGCCTTACTAGCTCAAAAACTGGAACCCAAAGAAGCGGCTATTCTGGGGGTATACCGTCACGGTGAGGCTGGCGATCGAGCCGCTGCCCGTCGGGGAATGGTTGCTCTCACTGCCGGGGATGTAATCGATGGATTACGGTGGTGAATCGTAGGTTTCTGATTAATAGCCTTTTATGATCTTTTCAGAGGCATGAAAAGAGATTTTTAAAGGGAGTTGAATTTTAATGTTACCAAATTGTTAAATTTTAATGAATTAATGGTTAAGTTCGGGTCTACGTCACATTTAACGCTGACTCGCGATGAAAACATTTATTTATCTGGTTGCCTGCACGTTGCTGATCTCCGCCTGTACTACGAGTAAAGTACGAGTCGATACTACTTTGGACGAACAAGTTTCATTAGCCTATAACCGTACGTATTCTATCCTGAAAAGTTCTGATTTAAAGAACCTCGGCGAATACGAGCAGGGAATTATTTTACAGGAAATTGAAAAACAGATGAATGCCCGTGGCTACAAAGCCCTGGAAGAAGGAGGGGATTTATCCGTTCTGTTTTCCGTATACACGGATCAGTTTAAACTCAAACAAAGCAGTCCCGCCTACGCGAATCAAAAACTGAAGAAAGGTACGCTGTTGATTCATCTGGTCGATGAAACCCTCAACCGCTCCGTGTGGATGGGCTATGCTTCGGGCCTTTTTGAAAAGGAAACGACTTTATCCGAACGCGAATTACGGGCGGCTACGCGGCGTATCATGGATCAGTACCCGGCTCTGGCTTATGGTTATGCTCCGGCAAAAATGGTAGTCAAGCAGTAAGCAGTCTTTAGTTAGTTCAGGTAAAAAGCCCCAACGCAGGATTTATCCACGTTGGGGCTTTTTTTATGGGTACGCAATAATTAGTGACTGTACCTAAAACAAAAATTCGCCGATCTCAGAGAGATCGGCGAATCCATTATTGGTCTTTCTTCCCATTTGAAAACCATATCGTTTACGTCGCTGAATGTCATTCATTGACGATTGGTATCAGTTTTAGTGAACCGTTGCGGCGTTGTCCGTAACAATTCTTATGCAATGATACGAATAATATTGAAACATCTAAAGAAATAGTTGAATTTTTTTACGTAAATTTTTTTAAAGAATAAATCGCAAAATTTCTCAGGGTGCTCATGCTAGGTTTAATGGATACTTTTGAGGTATAGTCCAACCCTTATGCTGGCCACCTTATTAAGTACTTTGCTTCATTTTCAGGGACTTAGCCCTGCGTTGCCTGATTCGAACTACGTAGTGGTGCGGGAAATTCGGCTGGTAGGGAATCGACGTACGAAAGACTACATTATTCGTAGAGAGCTGGATTTCAGGGAAGGGGATACGCTATCGCTGCAAATGCTACCGGAGCGACTGGAAAAAAATCGTCGGAAAGTCTTCAATACTAACCTGTTCGTAACGGCGGAAGCAAAAGTCAACCTGGAACCTCGGGTCGATTCGATACGTACGGCAACCATTGAATTTGACTTGCGGGAGCAATGGTACATTCTGGGCTTTCCCATTTTTCAGCTGGCTGACCGAAATTTTAATGAATGGTGGACTGAGCGTAACCGCGATTTGAGCCGTACCATTTACGGCGTAAACCTGCGGCATTACAACTTTCGGGGTCGGGCTGAGCAGCTGAAAATCAATCTTGAGTTTGGGTTTGCCCGCTATTTTGACTTTTCGTACCGCATTCCATACATCGACCGTAAACAGAAGCTGGGCGTCACCTTTGGCATTTCATACAACACTACTAAAAACCTGCCGTACCGTACCAATCAGGACAAGCTAATCTATCTGCACAGCGAAAATCTGTTACGGGAGCGGTTCTATACCAATGTAATCTTCAGCCGTCGTAATCACTATTATGACTTTCAGAATCTGGAGATTCGCTACGCAACGCATACTGTTGCGGATACAGTAGTAGATCTAAATCCTAATTATTTTCTGCAGCAAAGAACCCGACAACGCTATTTCTTGGTCTCCTACGGCTATACGTACGATTTTCGGGACAAGGCTCAGTATCCCCTGCGAGGTTTTGTCTTTCAGGCGGTAGCCAATCGCTATGGGATACTGCCTAAGGATCAAATCAACCTGACCGACCTGACGCTGAGCTTTGCCCGGTATCGACCCCTGGGGGGCAAGTGGTATTTCGGGGCAATTGCCGAAGGGAAGACGTCCTACCCACAATTACAACCGTACTTACAAACGAGGGGATTGGGTTATCTGAATGACCTGGTTCGCGGCTACGAGCTTTTTACAGTAGATGGGCAACATTACCTGTATCTGAAAAATACGCTGCGGTATCAGTTGCTGGAGCGAAAGATATTCCTGAAACCGCTGCGAAAAATCAGGCAGTTCAATACGCTGCCGATTGAAGTTTATCCCAATATTTTCCTCGACGGCGGGCAGGCCTGGAATCAGTATCGCGGTTACTACAATAGCCGCTTCGCCAACCACTTTATGCTAGGCTACGGCGTAGGCTTGGATATTGTCACCTGGTATAATGCGGTTTTCCGCTTTCATTACGCCTTTACCCGGGATGGGGTAGGGGGCTTTCGATTCAATGTAGCAAGGGAATTTTAAATGAAAAAAGCCGGGTAAGACACCCGGCTTTTTTCAAATGAAAACGGTTTCAAACTTAGGGTCTGGCACCGGTATACTCCCATTTTTCTTTCAGGAACAGAATGTCTACGCCGCCCTGAACCATGATGTAGCTCACTTCCATTACTTTGGAATTTCCACTAATCGTAATCTTGTTCACACCACTGGGATCCAACCGAGCCGTTCTTCTATTTGCATTAGTTGGATCGTTCACGGCTACTGAATTTGTAACGCTGGTGACATTTCCTGCATCATCAAACGCGAATACGGGAGAGAATGCTCCAAAATAGCTTCCAGAACCATTATTCAAGAAGCTGAAGAAAGCAGAGCCGCCGTTCAGGTTCGGATCGAATAAATAGTTAGAATTCGCACTAAGCGTTACCAGATCACGCGTACGTGGCGTGTTGGCCGAGAATGCGGCATTCGTAGTGTGTCTAAAGGTGATGTTCGTTACGCGGTACCGTCCATCATATTTATTCTTCACGCTTACATTCAGAAGAATAGTACCGAAATTTCCGCTAACGGTTCCCGAAGAAGTCGATTGAATCTGAATGGGCAGTACGTAGTTTTTGGTAAAATCGAAACTACTGCTTTTCACCTTCAAATTCACCGTTGCCGTACGCTGTCCTTTAGGAATGACTACGGAAGCAGGTAGCGTATACAGGGAGCTGGGAATGAGATCATAATGGGCTTGCTGCTCGGTATTATACTGCGTAAGAGCCGTAGGGTCTGTTCCCAGATTAACAGTAATATCCTGAGGAGCTACGTGTGCACCTGAATAGCTTACAGTAATAGGATAATCGTTTTCTGTTGCGAGATCGAAAGCTCTACTGTACAAAGAATACTTGCTTCCGTATGGAGAAACGAAGTTGCTAGGATTTTTAAACTCAATTACGTTAACAGAATTATCTGGATCAAGAGCTGCTTCATCTTTCAGACAGGAGGAAAATCCTGAAGCCAGCAATACAAACCCAATGAATTTTATGATTGATTTCATGTGTAATATCAGTTAGGATCCCAGAAAATACGGTCTGAGAATTGGTTAACAGTTATGTAATTACCAGCGTTGTACGATTGCTCAGACGAAGGATACAGTACGCGAGTTGGTAATTTATCAGGACGAGTAGAGTTGGATTTGTTGGAAGCAATGTTGGTATAACCATTACCTGACGGATTCGTCCGGGGGTAACCCGTTCTACGGTATTCATTCCATCCCTCATCCGAGTTAATCATATTAACGGCGATGTATTTCTGGGTGATGATCGCCTCAAGCTTCTGCTCATTGGTAGTCGCCAGTTCAAAGTTAACCAGGTAGCTTTCTGGGTTATCTTTTTTATACGTAGCCACATCCGTAGCCACGTTTTTAGAAGCAGATACCGTATTGGTTACATCTTTGTACAGGTACGTAAATGAATCCGTAATGCCCTGGTTAAAGCTAGCTGCCGGGTCACCACTCAGGAAACCTTTCAAACGAGCTTCGGCCTGGAGAAAACGTGACTCAGCTGCCAGCATGATAGGCTGTCCCTGACCGGGGCCTTTCAGAACACCCAGGGAGTTAGAGATGCTGGTAGCACTGCTAAACGTACCCGTATACCAGGTGGAGTAGTTGGTAATGATCGTCGGAGCGTTCGTCTCGTTACCCAGTTGGTTAACGGGCGTTGGAGCACTCGCAGACGTGAAGTTTTTGTAGATGACACTACCGCGACCGTTATCCGTCAATTTCTGACCCTTGTAGAATCCAAACGCGAATTGCGTAGGAATACGTGAGGAATTCGACAGGGTACCGGTGGTTGTATAACCGAAGGTATTCCAGGAAGGATTGGGCTTGTTTTTTTCGTAACCGGGATTAACAATCGCATCGCCGGTGATGAAGCCTAAGGTCTGATCCAGTGCCGCAAACTTGGTGGTCACAAAAGAAGACAGGGAAGATACGCCTGACATTCGAATGAGAATACGAAGTTTAATGGTATTGGCAAATCGCTTCCACTGGGCCATGTCTCCACCGAACATCGGATCAGCCGAGGAGTTTAACGCAACCGGTGATTTAGCATTGTCAATCGTAGCAATGGCCTGATCTAACTGGTTAATTAAATCCTGATAGATAACCGAACCTTCGTCGTATTTAGGAGCCAGGTTGCCATTGCCCTGTAGAGCTTCCGTGTAAGGAACATTATTGAACGCATCTACCAAACGCTGGTAATTGAAGGCTGTCATAATGCGAGCAACCGCGTTCAGGTAGGATTGTTCATCAATACCCTGCGTCTGATTCAGTACGTATTTGTAATCCTGCAGGTTATCGTATGAGCTAGTCCAGAGGAAGTTATAATCACCCGGAACGATGTTATAGTTCAACAAGTTGCCAAATCCGGAGAAACCACCAGCATTCGCTACATAGCCCCCGAAGTGTGCTCCGTAACTGAAGTTAAAAGAAGACGTGGTGGCAGCAGTACCTACGATAGCCTGGGGAAGCACCAGTTGGGCAGAGGCTTCGGTAGGATCATTAGGGTTTTGGTTAATATCCAGATACTTATCGCAGGAGGTTGTGACCAGAATGACAAAAGTCAGCAACCAGTACAAGTTATATTTTTTCATCAATGATCAATTAAAACGTTAAGGATAAGGTACCTCCGAAGTAACGAGCAGGAGGCGTTTGCCCTAAGTTGGTGATACCAACGGCATTGCTATCCGTACCATTGGCACTGTATTCTGGGTCCGTATACAGGTTGGTTTTAGGTACCCAGATAAACAGGTTTCTACCCTGAACACTAACCGTAGCAGCCTTGATGAAGTTGGCTTTAGAGAGGATAGAAGCGGGGAAGTTATACGCCACTACCAATTCCCGCAACTTCCAGAAACCAGCCGAGTTTGCATAGTTTTCTCCAATGCTCGTATTACGGGTTCCATCAGTCCAGAAGTCAGCACCACCGCTACGTACGGCAATATTATTATTGGCTACGTAATTGCCATCGGCCGTCTGGTAAGAAGAGTTCGGAATAACAAAGCGATCCCGGTTGTACCAGGCCGTACGAATACCTGCTCCTGAGAAATCATAACCCGTTGAAATGGCATTGTAGATGTAATGGCCATTCCGGTATTCAAACAACGCAGAGAGTCGCAGACCCTTGTACTTGATTCCGGTGTTTAAACCTAACACGTGCGGAGGAGTAGTAATTCCCAAGTCACTAAAAGTACCGTTGCTGGCGGGATAACCCGTGGTCGGATCAACGATGATACGGCCCTGAGGATCGCGATTATAAGTCGTTACCTGTAACAGGGGGAACGGAGAACCTTTTTTAGCTAATACGCGGGAAGCAGTACCAACCGATGATAATACTAACTCATTCAGCTGATCAGCCAGAGAAATAACTTCGTTCTGGTTGTACGTATAGTTAGCTCCCAGGGATACTTCAAAGCCACTCGCTGTGCGGATGGGAGTGATGTTCAGGTAAGACTCTAACCCTTTATTCTGCACTTCACCAACGTTGGTCCGCAGGCTTGAGAAACCACTGGCAGAAGATACGTTAACCGTAATCGTCTGGTCAACCGTATTGGTTTTGTAAAGGGTGATACCACCATTAATACCAAGCTTTTTCAGTTCGAAGTCGAAACCGACTTCTGCACCCGTCGTCATTTCAGGTTTGATATTAGAAGCAACCAGGGTATTACCTAAAGTGAAACCGGCTCCGCTTGCGTAAGGATAGCCATACGCCTGACTGAACGTAGTAGCTAAAGCATAGGCACCAAAGTTCGTAAAGTTACCCAGGTTGACCTGACCTACTTTCGAGTAACCACCGCGAAGTTTCAAGCTTTGTAACCAGTTGCTCTGGCTCAACGCTGGAATAGCGTCAGAAGCAATGAAAGAAAGATCCGCAGCAGGGTAGAAGAAGGAGCGGTTATCTTTTGCCAGTACCGAACGCCAGTCGTTACGACCCGTTACGTGCAGGTAAAGGTATTCTTTGAAGCCTAACCGAACATCTCCGTACACACCCAACTGACGAGCTTTAAAATTACTCTCACCTGCCGTAGGGTTATTCAGGCTATTACCTACGTTGTACAAATCGGAGATAACCAGTCCACTAGCTCCGACGCTAACATCCTTTGAAGAGTTATCACGGGAGCTAATCCCGGCTACTACGTTCAAAGAAAAATTAGAACCCAGGCTCGTATTGTACTGAGCAATCAGGTCATTGACTAACTGCGTATTGAAGCCACTGTAATCACTTACAGAACCAGGAATATCCGTTTTTGAGCTTCCGGAAATGCTCTTCGTATAGTCGGTGAACGTAAACTTGCCAACGGTGCTCTTATTGGAAACGTTACGCGTACTCAAACCTACCCGATACGTAATCGATAAAGGTTTGATGGGATTCCATTTCAATTCAACGTTACCCTGGAAATAATCATTACGCGTATTAACGCGGTTATTTTCTAAAGTAAAGTAAGGGTTCGTATAGTATTCATTATAGTAACCATTCGGATTGGCAAAGGGATTGTTCCGCCAGTCTGAATACTGCGTAACATCTACCTGTCCGGGAGACATCAGGAGGTTTTGGTACACCGTAGCCGCCTGACTACTTTGGTCGTAACGGTTAGCGATAAAGTTGGTGTTAAAAGTAGCCGTCAGCTTATCGCTAATTTTACGCGTACTATTGGCCCGTACGCTATAGCGTTGGTATTTATCGTAAGGAACCGTAGACTTTTGATCAAAGAACTGGCCTGAGATATAATAGGTCGATTTTTCGTCGCCAGAAGAGATGCTGAAGTCCGTCTGATTTTGAACACCAGTCTCCCAGAAATCTTCCCGTGAGCCTTTGTAAGAATAGGGAACCGACTGGATAGAACCATCCTGCAGAGGCTTACCAATGTTAACCATTGAGCCATCGAAAGCCGGACCATACTGCTGGTTTTCGTAAGGCGTATAGCTGGGGACATCATCAGGCGTTGTTCCTGAACCGAATTGCTTCTGTAACTGGGGTAAGAAACTTACTTTCTCCAGCGTAGTAGTATGAGCGATTTTTACTTCCGTCCGTCCGGCCTTACCTTTCTTCGTCGTCACAATCAAGGCACCGTTCGAAGCATCAGAACCGTATAATGCAGCCGCACCGGCTCCATTCAATACCTGAATGTCTTCAATATCTTCAGGGTTAAGGTTACCCAGGATACTGTTTGGCGAGATAATATTATCAATGATAACCAGTGCCTGGTTATTACCCGTCAACGAACGGTTTCCCCGCAGTACCAGACGGTAGTTAGGGTTCAAACCACTACTAACGGCTGAAATCAACAAACCAGGAACTTTACCGGATAAACCTGCCGCGAGGTTAGCCGCTTTTCCCTGGGTAATTTCAGTGTTTTTGATGGTAGTAGCCTGCGTACCGAGCTCTCTCCGTTGAGCCGTAAGACCCCCTGCGGTGACAACGACCTCATTTAAATCACTTTGGTTTACTTCCAGGCTTACATTAACCACATTGTTAGCCGGAATATCAAGAACTGAGGTTTTGAAACCAACGAAGGAAAAAGAAAGGGATTTGACGGAGGAAGGAACATTTAAGCTGTAAGATCCATCCTGGTTGGTGGTAGTACCCACCGCCGTAGAGCCAACTGCCCGGACGGTTACACCGATCAGGCCGGAACCATCCTCTAGAGCAGTGACTTTTCCAGTCACAACACGACTCTGGCCGTACGCATGCATAACAAGCGTACTGAGCAACATAACCGTTGCCAGTAGAATTTTTCTCATTTGTTTTGGTTAAGGAGTTAAGGATTTATATTGAATCCTGTCTACAAACATAATATAATATTTGCATTCTATCAAAATGTAAAATTTATTGTAAGGTAAAGATTTGAAGTATTTTAAAAATAATCCCCTGTTTTTTGTGAAGATTACAAAACAAAAGAGGCCTCTTTAATAATATGTACAAAAAAAATAGAATAAACGATTTTGAAATTTTCTGCGGTCCCTCAAAAGCTTAAATAGGATAATTTCAGTATTTGACTTTTTATAAGATAAAATGAAGTATACGTCAGATAGTGAACGACTTAGACATTAAGTATGCATCCATTTATTGATCCACTCTAACGCGAAAGAGCCAGGGCCGGATGAAATTCTCATCCGGCCCTGGCTCTTTCTGGAAATAGTAATCTTTTAAGCAATAATAAACACGACCAAACTCCGGGCTCCGTGAGCTCCTACCACCAGCGATTGCTCAATATCAGCGGTTTTGGACGGGCCGGCGATGAACGTGCCAAAACCCGTCTCGTCGACCTGAATCCGTCGGTAAGCTTCGTGCATATTCGGTACAATGGTTTCCGCCCGAATAACCAGCACCAGATGCTGAGTAATGAAAGGCAGTGCTCGGTGCTGCATTTCCTGTTCCGTTACCCAGATGGCTCCGTTTTCGGCCACGCCGTACCGCCCCGGAATCACTGCCAATTGAATAGCTTCCAGTTCGTGAGGGTCACTTACCGCCAGATTGGCGTCGGCCAGATGGGCTAGCTCGGGTATGGTAATGGCGATGTGCGTAAGATCCGGGTAAATTTCCTGTAAACGTTCGGCAACCTTGGCCAGATCCGGTACTACCTCCACGGTGCCGCCAATCATTTGCAGCGTTTGCTGATACTGGGCCAGTACATCCGGATAGTTCGATTCGAAGGTATACACGGATGGTAGCGGCAACAAATCGGGTTTATTGGCCCGAATGGCCTGTAATATGATTTCTCGACTCGAGGACATGGCTAACAATGTTTATTTACGATTCTTCTCCCACCACTGCCGGAAACTGTCTTTGGGAGCATCGGGCAATTCGCGGTGAATACTCCAGGCATTCAGCGGATTGTTGGCCGCCCAGGGAGCAATCCGTAAGGCCGTACGAGCCGCGTTGAAACTCAGTTTAAATAAGGTAGGAGAGGCCAGTACCTTCGAAGCCAGTTGTAAGCTGGTTTTTTTGATGCCGCCCACGTAGCCTTCCTGAGCCAGTACCTGCCGCCATTTATAGAGCTGGTCGTGAATATCGATTTTCACCGGACACACATTCGAACAACTGCCGCAGAGGGTACTGGCGAAAGGCAGATCCGCATTTTTCCGCATATCCAGATTCGGAGCCAGGATTGAGCCAATCGGTCCTGCCACGGCGTTGTGATAACTATGACCGCCACTTCGCCGGTATACGGGGCAGGTGTTCATACAGGCTCCACAGCGAATACACTTTAAGGAATTCCGGAAATCGGGTCGGCCCAATTGCGTAGTACGGCCATTATCAACAATGACAATGTGCATCTCCTGACCGGGCCGGGGACGGTGAAAGTGACTGGAATACGCCGTCACGGGTTGTCCGGTTGCACTGCGGGTCAGTAAGCGGAGAAACACGCCCAAATGATCAGCTCGCGGGATGATTTTCTCGAAGCCCATACTGGCAATGTGAATCTCGGCCAGGTGAGCCCCCATGTCGGCATTACCTTCATTGGTACAGACCACAAAGCCGCCCGTTTCGGCAATGGCGAAGTTGACGCCCGTCAGGGCTGCCCGTCGGGTCAGGAAGGTTTCGCGGAGGTGTTGCCGGGCTGCTTCCGTGAGGTACTGCGGATCGGTCGCTCCTTTTTCCGTACCCAGGTGCTCGTGGAAAGTATCCCCCACGTCCGATTTCTTCAGGTGGATGGCCGGGAGTACAATATGACTGGGCGGTTCCTGCCGAAGCTGTACAATGCGTTCGCCCAAATCCGTATCGATCACTTCGATACCCTTGCTCCGGAGAAAGTCGTTGAGGTGACATTCTTCGGTAAGCATGGACTTGGATTTAATCATCCGATCGATGCCCTTTTTGTGGAGTAATGACCAGACGATCTCATTATGTTCCTGAGCATTCGCGGCCCAGTGTACCGTAATGCCGTTTTCCTGAGCCTTGCGTTCAAAGTTTTCCAGCAGGGTATCCAGGTTCGATAAAACGTGGTGCTTGATTTGCGACGCTGCTTCCCGTAAAGCTTCCCATTCGGGCAATTGCATGGCCGCCCGGTCGCGTTTCTGGCGTACCCACCACAGGGTTTCATCGTGCCAGTCTACCCGGGGCTCGTCTCTATTGAATACTTCCGAGGCGGCAGCGTGATCAAGTGTATGCGGACTCATGGCGTTGATGTTAGATTACTGGAAGAAGAAGATCTTCTTCGTTTCATACTATTATATACTTAAACTAAAAACAGTTTAAGCATTCCAATGAAGCTTTCTTTTTCAGTACATCCAGTTGTGTGAATTTAATTTTTCCCAGAATGTAAAGAGAGAGCTTGATTTCTTGTTTTTAAGAACAGATGGGGCTGAAACCATTCGAAAAATACGTAAAAAGCGTATTTAGTAAAATTTATGAAGCTCAAAAATCCATTACACAGAGCTTTTTTAAAGTTTTCTTCCGGTAATCATTAGAACTTTTCTAAGTCACACCTTTTAGTGCGAAGCTTTTTTTACTCAACTATTCCAAAAAACGGCCAAAAAAACCATTGGACTTTTTAAACAACTTTCGGCACTAAAAATAGAAATGTTGTATTATTCTAAGTTTATGGTGGCACCGTAAGAGGAACTTTTCGGATTTAACATTTAGGTAATTGACTCATAATCAAACTATGTGCACCTTTGTATCACCCAAACGGCAAAACACAATCAAAAAGCTGTTTGCACTTGTTTTGTATTTTTCCCATTTGAAAAACATATCATCCCATGAAAAAGTCCATCAACTTCATCCTTGCAGCCTTCGTGGCTTTTAGTAGTGTAGCTTTCAACGCCACTGCTGCCGTAAATTCTGATCCTGCGAAAGAAACGGTAAAAGCAAATCCGTACAACGCACAACTGGCTCAGGATTCTCAACTGCGTTTCCAATTGACGTTCCAAAATCCTGATAAAAAGAAATTGACGATTGCTATCAAGGATAAGGAAAACACGACGCTGTTCACTGAAACGACTACTAACGAAAACTACCTGCGTCTGTTCGATCTTTCGACCTTAGGCGATGGCAAATACACGTTCGAAGTATTGGGTGGCAAAAATCGCTACACGCAATCATTCGAAATCGCTACGCAAACGAACCGTACGGTTTTAGCTCGTAACTAATTAGAATCCCCCATTTTTTGCAGCGTCCTGTAAGCCATGGCTTACGGGACGCCTTTTTTTATTCCTGGGCGTTCAGAATTTCGGCGATATGTACAATCCGAACCGGACTTTTCTGGCGTTTTAGAATACCTTCCAGGTGCATCAGGCACGACATGTCGCCCGCCGTGATGTACTCAGCTCCGTGGCGTTGGTGATCCGCGACGCGGTCTTTCCCCATTTTCGAGGAAATTGATTCTTCACTGACGGCGAACGTACCACCAAAACCGCAGCACTCGTCCTTACGGTCCAGCTCAACCAGTTGCAGGTCTTTTACCATGCCAAGCAGTTTGCCGGGTTTGGAAAAGGCCGGGCAGTTCAATTCGCTCATCTGTGAGGTTTTGAGTCCCCGCTGGCCGTGGCAGCTTTGGTGAACGCCTACCTTATGCGGAAAGCGGGCTTCCAGTTTTTCGACCTTTAGGATGTCCGTCAAAAATTCCGTGAGTTCGTACACCCGGTGCCGAATGGTATCCGCCAGCGACTGATTTTCGGGATAGTGCAAATGTTCCTTGACGTGCAGTACGCAGGAACCGGAAGGAGCTACGATGTAATCATACCCCGTAAAATTGCGTACAAAATTGGCGTCGCAACCGACGTTGAGGTAGGCAAAGCCCGAATTGGCCATGGGCTGCCCGCAACAGGTCTGATTACGGGGGAAATCGACTTCACAACCAAATTTCTCAAGTAATTCCAGGGTAGCAACGGCTACCTTCGGATAAAATTGATCGACGTAGCAGGGAACAAAAAGAGCAACTTTCATCAGCTTTGAGCTTGTCGCTATTGGCTGTGTACTCGGGTTTCTGCTTTCGGATCAGCGAAAAGCGGACGGCCAATAACGATTTATAATTCCGTACAAACTGTTTTCTTCAACGTAAATAAACTCCCATCAAAGGGCTTTTCCTTATTCCAGGCGTCCTCGATAACCAGAGCCGCTCCCAGAGCCGAAGCCTGAGCAATTTCCGAAGCCAGTACTTCACATTCCGGAAAAGCCTGAGCCAGCAGATTCAGGTAAATTTCGTTTCGGCTGAAACCACCGTCCACAAAAATTCGCCGGATGGCCGTGTTGCCTTTGGCTAACTTGACCGAAGCGATTTGCTGAGCCATCAAATCCAGAATCAACTGATGGTACGCTTCTTCGTAACTACTGAATTCGTTCAGGTTTCGTTCCGAAAAAGTGGAATCTTCCAGCGAACCCAGCCGTACCGAATCGGGCGAAGCCTGGGTGAAGCGACTGCGTAAGGACAAAAGAATCGCTTCGTCGTATGATACTCGCTGATACTGCGAAAGATCCGTTTGGAAATAATCCGCCAGGTGTTTAACGGCCCGTTCGTGTTCATTTCCGGCAAACAGTCGGGAAGCTTTGACCGGATCGCCCCGGAAGGTGAGGTAACTGAGACAATCCTGACGTAACTCGCTGATCGTAAGGGGTTCGTCGCTGAACGGGTTCATGGTAATACACCAGGTACCCGTTGAAATCAGCAGAAAAGGTTCCTGCCCGAACGCCCGCAGGTACGGTACCAGAGCCGCCGAACTGTCGTGAATCCCCACGCCCACCTGCATATCGTCTTTTTCTACGGCGGGGGAGGTCAGAAAGGAAGGCAGTACCATCTGCCCCAGCGAATGAAAACCTTCTTCGAATACCCAGCGGTGGTACTTGCGTTGCGTAAAATCCCAAAGCCCCGTATGGCAACCGACGCTGGTAATTTCAGAAACCGGACGCCTGGTAAAAAGATAACTGGCGTACTGGGGTAGATGCAGCGAGTGCTCAATCTGCCAGTACAACTCGGATTTTTCGTACTTGAGCCAGTACAACTGCATCCCTGAATTCAGCATACCCAAAACGGGCGAAGCCGTACGGGCCGACCATTCCAAACCCGGACCGTAATGATCGTTAAAGCGTTGCTGAAGTTCCAGTGGGAACGTTTTCAGGTAATTATAAAGTGGCGTGACAGGTTTTCCGTCGGCGTTAATATGAACGAAACTCGCCCCGTACGCGGAAAAATTCAGAGCCCGTACGTCAAATCGGCCTTCGTTCAACACTTCCGCCAGACTGTCGATCAGCCAATTGCTCAATAACTGTAAATCATCCCCGTGGAATCCGTCATCGTCCGGAATTTCTTCGAAAGGT
Source organism: Siphonobacter sp. BAB-5405 (assembly GCF_002872335.1). Classification (GTDB taxonomy): domain Bacteria; phylum Bacteroidota; class Bacteroidia; order Cytophagales; family Spirosomataceae; genus Siphonobacter. Next base: position 49,596 of record NZ_NJAG01000021.1, read on the forward strand.
GTCTGCTTCTGGTACACGATCTGGTAGTCCTGATCAAAGAGAAGCAGTTTCTTATTGGTTTTCCCAATATCAAAAATGGCGACGCAGGGGATAGACATGGGGCGTACAGAATGAATTAATGAATGGGTGGATTAAAAAAAACGTCAGGTACAGGGAAGGCCTGTACCTGACGTAGCTATTAGAGACCAGTAGCCACGGCTTTCAGACCACGGGCTTCGATCAGTTTGTTGCGAAGGGATAACTCACGATACAGGCCGACTGGATTCAGAGCGGCATCGGCCCGCAAACGGGCTTCGGCCAGCAAGGGCCGTAAATCCGTACGGAAGGCATTCTGTAACAACTCCTGAGCGGCGGCTACATCATTATTAGTACGGGCTTCTTCCAGAGCCACGCGATCCACGAGCAGTGCCTGAGCGTAGGCGAGCTTGATAGCTTCTACCGATTGCAGCAAATCTTCCAGCGGGTCTTTTACGTTGTGTGACGCATCAATCATCCAGCCCAGATCCGAGGCGTGATTCATGCCCCGAGTGTCCATCCCATCGACCAGTTCGTTGAAAATCAGGAACAACTGATACGGTTTGATGCTGCCGGCCGTCAGATCGTCGTCGCCGTATTTCGAATCGTTGAAGTGGAAACCACCCAGCTTTTCTTCCATCAGCAATAGCGATACAATTTGCTCGATGTTGGCATTGGGCAGGTGGTGACCCAGATCGACCAGCGTGTAGGCTTTGGGTCCTAACTTGCTGGCATACAAGAACGACTGTCCCCAATCACCCACCGTAGTTGAGTAGAAGTTGGGTTCGAAGGCTTTGTATTCGACGAAAATCTTCCAGTCGGCGGGAAGAGCCGCGTAGATTTCCTGCAAACCTTCTAAGGTACGCTGGAAGGCCTTGCGGAAGTTCAGTTGTCCGGGGAAGCTCGAACCATCGGATAACCAGACCGTCAGGGATTTGGAACCCAGAGCTTCGCCGTAACGAATCACGTCGATGTTATGATTGATAGCTTGTGTGCGAACAGCAGCATCGGTATGTTGCAGCGAACCAAACTTGTAGCTCAGTTCCTGATTCGGCTGATCCTGAAACGTATTCGAGTTCATGGCATCGAATACGAGTCCGTAGCTGGCCGCCAGTTGTTTGATGGCCTCGCCGTCGGTCGGAATATCCCAGGGAATATGCAGGGAGATGGCTCCGCTCGAACGGTTCAGAGCGTGTAGCAGGCCTACATCAGCAATTTTTTCTTCGAGATTCCGGGGTTCTCCACCACCCGCAAAGCGACCAAAGCGGGTACCACCCGTACCCAAAGCCCAGCTGGGGATGGCAATCTGAAAATCAATGAGTTTACCAAGGATACGCTCGGTTGTTTCGGAGCCCAGTTCTTCGGCTAAAAACTCAAACTTCCGGCGATGAGCAACTTCATGCTGCTGGTTATATTGGGCTATTTGATAGGATTCGAGAGGCATATGTTGGTTAGTGTTAGCGTGTTGAGTTTTGGGTTTAGGGTTTTGAGTTTTATCACGTCAGAAATAGGGATAGTTAGATTCACTCATTTATTCAAAATGGACGATAACCGCAGCGGCGGCCACTCAAAACCCTAAACTCAAAACACCAAACTCATTTCAGGTAAAAAACTTCCGGTAAAGCGACCTGTACGGGTGACTGATCAGGATTGGTTTCCATGAGATCAGCCATGTACGCCCACCACTTCTGCATGACGGGATTTTCGGGTAACTTCCCTGTAACGCTCAGATCATCGACTTCCTGTACCCCGAAAAGCGTATTCGTGCTTTCGTCCAGAAAAATTGAATAGTTATGAATGCCGCTGGACTGGAGTAATTCCACCAGTTCCGGCCAGATTTCGTCGTGTCTCCGGCGGTATTCGTCCACGTTTCCCGGAAACAACTGCATTTTAAAAGCAACGCGAGGCATGATGGGAAAGATTATAGTTGTCAGTTTGCGGTTTTCAGTTTTCAATAGTGAACCACTGGATGATTCAACCTTGTATGGCGAGATCAAACTGAAAACAGAAAACCGCAAACTGGAAACTTGCTTATCGATAAAAGCCCATTGCAACCCCACCATCTACATTCAGGGCGTTGCCGGTGGACTTGTTGAGAAGTCCGCCTACGAACGCGAAGCAGGCATTGGCGATGTCTTCCGGTAAAATGATTTCGTTCAACAAGGTCCGCTTGGCGTAGAAGGCGGGCAGCTCTTCCACCGTGATACCGTACGCTTTAGCCCGACCTTCGGCCCAGGCACCCGCCCAGATCTTCGAATCGGCAATGACAGCGTCGGGGTTGATGGTGTTGACCCGGATGCGTTCGGGACCGACTTCCGCCGCCAGCAGACGCGTACCGTGGGCCTGAGCCGCTTTCGCAGAGCCGTACCCCAGGTTGTTGGGACCACTCACGACAGCATTTTTCGAAGCAATATTGAGGATGTCACCCCCCAGAGCCTGCTTCCGCATGACAGCTACGGCGGCTTGCGATACCAGGAACTGACCTTTGACGAGAATATCGAAGAGTAAATCCCAGTCCTTTTCCGTATGATCTTCGATGGATTTGGAAATGGAAATACCGGCGTTATTCACGACAATATCCACGCCACCGAAAGCCAGTGAGCAGGCATCGAAGGCCTTGGCGATGGATTCCGCCGAGGTGACGTCGAGCAACTCGGAAGCGGAAGAATCTTTCCCATAGCTTTTCAGGAACTCTTCCTTGGCTCCGGCCAGACGATCCGCGTCGTTATCATTCAGGAATACAACGGCACCTTCGGCCTGTAATTTTTTGGCAATGGCTTTTCCAATACCACCCGCCGAACCCGTGATCAGGGCAATTTTACCCGAAAGCGGCTTAGGCTTGGGCATGCGTTGCAGCTTAGCTTCTTCCAGCAACCAGTATTCGATGTCAAAAGCTTCCTGACGGGGCAGGGACGTATATTCCGAAATAGCCTCGGCACCCCGCATCACGTTGATGGCGTTGACGTAAAATTCCGATGCTACGCGAGCGGTTTGTTTGTCTTTCGCAAATGTAAACTGACCCACGCCCGGCCACAGAATCACCACCGGATTGGGGTCACGCATGGCGGGACTGTTGCTGCGTTTGCAGCTTTCGTAGTACTCGGTGTACATGGCCCGGTACGCTTCGAAGGCCGGAGCCAGTTTTTCCTTCAGAGCTTTGGTATCCGAAAGATCCGCGTCGGCGGGCAGGTCGAGTACCAGCGGCTGGATTTTCGTACGCAGGAAATGGTCGGGGCAGGAGGTGCCCAGGGGAGCCAGCTTGTCCAGGTCATTGGAATTAATGAATTGGAGTACGCGTTCATCATCCGTAAAATGACCGATCATGCGTACGTAGCTGGAGCAGAAACCCCGCAGTACGGGAGCCAGTTTAGCTGCCTGGTCTTTCCGATTTTCAACGGTTTGCACTTTCTGACCACCGAATACGGGGCCTTTTTTGCCGTAGTTTTCTTCCAGATATTCCGCACAACGTTCGATCACCTCGAGCGTGTTGATGTAGCTTTCATAGGCCGTATCACCCCAGGTAAATAAGCCGTGGCTGCCCAGGAAAATGCCGCGAATACCCGGATTTTCGGACAGACAGCGTTCCAGTTGCAGACCCAGATCGAAGCCGGGACGCTGCCAGGGGACCCAGCCGAGCGTACCGCCAAACAGGTCTTTTACGATTTGCTCGCCGTCTTTCGCTGCTGCAATGGCAATGGCCGCATCGGGGTGCAGGTGATCGACGTGATTGAACGGCAAAAAGGCGTGTAAGGGGGTATCGATGGAAGGAGCTTTCGAGTCCAGATCGTAAATGCAGTGGTTGAACAATTCAACCATCTCATCTTCAAATTCAAGACCCCGGTACCGATTCTTCAAGGCGTGCAGACGATCCAGATACAAAGCCGCCAGGCCCGATTTCTTCAGCGTACCTAAGTCACCACCGGAGCCTTTCACCCACATCACGCGGGTATCGTCGCCCGTCAGCGGATCGGGAGAGGTCACTTTGCAGGACGTGTTGCCACCTCCGTAGTTGGTCAGGCGAAGGTCGGCACCTAACAGGTTGGAACGGTAAATCAGGAGAGCGACTTCATCGCCAGCCAGTTCGGCGGCTTTCGCATCATCCCATAAATAACTTACGTGCTTGAAAGAGGTAGTCTCGGTCATGATTGTATACAAAAAATGATATAGGCCTTAGTTAGCGGTACAAATGAACCAAAGGAAAAAGAATGAGCTGTCATGGTCTGTTAGGGTGAACCATCCTGCTCTGTATGGCTGCTCGTTCGAAGGAGTTCGTAGCCAGAAGGTTAGAAAAAGGCTGTTTGAGTGGGGATCAGGTTTGAAGAGTGGTTTAAGGTTTCAGTAGCATAAAGTCCGATCTTCTAAAAACCCCAACGGGGTTTAATTTAATTAGCCCGGGGTTATAACCCCGGGCATACAGATCGCTTCCTTATTATCGCAACATCGCCTGCGAACGGCTGGAAAGCTCAGTATATCCATCCGGATGATCGGGCCATTTTTCATGCAGCATAATAGCATCGCGACTGTTTTCGGAAACTTCCACTGGTGTATTTTGAACCGGAATCAGAAAGACCTTGGGTGAACCCAGATGATTCCGTTCCTGACTGGCGGACCATAATACCGACATGTGTTTCCCATCCGCACTCCAGCTGGGAGCAAAAACCTCCAGTGAAGAAGTAGTATGCTGCTTTAAATCACTGCCATCCAGTTTCATAGACCAGACGTTTCCGGCATTGTAAAACGCCACGCGTTGTCCGTCAGGACTCACGTCCGGTTCGCGTACGGGAGAACTTAATTTTTTTATCAGTGAACCCGCCGTCAGCGAAGCATCGGTCAGGAAAATGCTGCCCAATTCCGACGTCAGAATAATCCGGTTATCGGGCGTCCAAGCGAAGTAACGAGCCCCCTGCATATCCGTAATCATTTTTCCCTGCCGATCGAACACGACGGAAATATCCTGCGTCGTGCTTTGGCAGATGAATTTAGATTTGTCGGGGGAAATCTTGATCCGGTTGAAACTTTCGGGTAAAGGAATGGTACTGAGGCGTTTGCCCTTAGTGTCCATCACTCGGATTTCGCGAATGTCTTTTCCCTGTTGCGAATCGTAGCCAAAATAGATAAAGGCAATTTCGCTGCCATCCCTCGAAACATCTACCGCCATCGACTGGTCGGGCTTGTCTCCACTACCGCCGATGTTGGAAATCTGGCCGGTACCCAGATTTGCTTTCTGAATGTTCCCGGAAGAGAAATAAAACAGGTTGCTTTTGACGGGCAGATTGGGCCAGTTGCCGACGGTTTCGTTCTTATCATTTGAACAGGCCAGCAGCAGAGCGAAGCAAAGCATCCCGGATAGATTACACACGTTAATCCAATGAGTCATAAGCTTACCGATTAAGAATGAATAACGTATGGATTCGTTGCCTGCATAAAAACCGATCCACGCGAATACGTAAAACCGCTTTTATACGATCACTTCAACGAACACGACTCGAAATTTTCAAGGAGTGTTCGTTGAAGTAACGAATCTTACCCTCGTTCGGATTGGTAGTTTACGAACTAACCAGGATTTCTGACCTAACGCGATTCGACCTACTGAATTTCCACTCGGTACGACCCCGGAGCCAGCGTAGTCGCATTGGTTTTGAGTTTCTTCCCGGCCAGCGTAGCAGTTTGGCCCGCTGTCAGGGGCAGTACCAGTTCGGCCTGCGTATTGGGGGGTACGGTGACGTTCAACTGCAGCTTCCCGTTTTTGCGTTCCCAGTTGGACACAATCGGGCCGTACAGCGACTGATACGAAAACTTCACCCAGTTGAGGTCTTTCGGTGGCTTGGGAGCAATACGGAAGGTTTTGAAGCCCGGATCAATCGGTTCCACACCGGCCAGATACCGGAAATACCACTCAATGACGGAACCGTACGCAAAGTGATTGCGGGAGTTCATGCCTTCGGGTTTTTCCTTGTCCGAATTCCAAAGTTCCCACATCGTCGTAGCTCCATTTTCGGCCATATAGCCCCAGCTCGGGTACGTTTTCTGCGTAGCTACCTGATAGGCCAGGTCATTGTACCCGTAATCCGACAGGCGGGGCAGAATCTGCTGGGAAGCGATGAAACCGGTCGTCAGGTGATTGTCGTGAGCCTTCACATCATCGGCTACGTTCTGAGCAATGCGGGCTCGCAGATTTTCTGGTACAATGCCGAAGGTAAGCGGCATCAGGTTGGCCGCCTGGGTTTTGCCTTCGTAATTGTTGTCCTTGAAATAGAGATCGTTGTACTTCGAGGTGTACTGTTTGGCCAAGGCTGCGTACTTCGTAGCATCTTCCGTTTTGCTAAGAACCGTAGCCGCTTTCGCCAGGAGCGTATTGGAATAAACCTGATACGCCCCGCCAATGGGCTTACTGGGCGAGGCCACGACGGGAACCCAGTCGCCGTAGCCGAACCATTTTTCACTGGGATCAGCGAAATAGTACAGTCCCGTTTTTTTCGTGGAAGCGTGCTGGTTCATGTACTCCACCCAGGCTTTCATGCTGGCGTAATTGGTTTCCAGGATTCGTTTGTCGCCGAAAAATTCGTAGGAAGTCCAGGGAACAATCAGCGTCGCATCGCCCCAGGCGGGTTTCGACGGGCCACCCACTACCATCTTCGGATTAACGTCGTACACGTACCCCGAAGGGTGCTGGGAATCCGCAATATCCCTGGAATACTTAGCCCAGAAACTGTTGATGTCCATCAGATAGCAGGAAGAAGCCACGAAAATCTGAGCGTCACCCATCCAACCCAGTCGTTCGTCGCGTTGCGGGCAATCGGTGGGAATGGACAGGGCATTGCTCTTCAGCGTCCAGCGGGCGTTTGAGTAGATTTTGTTGAGAATATCCTCGGAGGTAGAGAATTCGCCAATCGGCTCAAAATCCGTATGAATGACTTTCGCTACGACCTGGTCGGCAGTGGGCTTCCCCGGAAAACCGATTACTTCGACGTAACGGAATCCGTGGTACAAAAACATGGGTTCCCATTCTTCTTTTCCGCCATTGCTTTTGCAGATGTACCGATCCGTAGACTTGGCCGAACGCAGGTTTTCCTGAGCTACGGTTCCATCGTCGTGGAGCAACTCCGCGAAATGCAGAGCTACTTCCTGCCCGTACACGCCTTTCGGAATACTCAGATGCACAATCCCCGCCATGTTCTGGCCAAAGTCAAAAACGAAATGGCCGGGTTTGGGTTCCGTCACTTTTACGGCTTTGCGGGTTTCCGTAACGCGGATTGGAGGAGCCTCCTGAGCCACCACCTGTAAGGTACTCATGTCGAACGTGGCTGCTTGTTCGTTCGCGTTGGCGTCGGCATTGGGGCCAAACAGGGTCGTCTGGTTTTTGGCCGTGTTCAGTACGACGGGCGTTACCCAGCCGTCTGCCTCCGTACCTTTTGCTTCCTGCCGGGCATCGTAATGCTCGCCGTGGTACATGGAGTCGTAAATGACGGGCGACAACCGAATTTTCCAGCTGGGATTCGAAGTAATCAGCTCCCGCGTACCATCGGTGTAGGTCAATTCCAGTTGGCATAATAGCCGTAGCGGGCCCTGTGAATACCGATGAAAACCGCCGCCCCAGCCGAGGCCACCGCTCCACCAGCCGTTCCCCAGAAAAGCGTCGATCTGGTTGTTGCCTTCCTTGAGTAGCTCCGTGACGTCGTAGGTCTGGTAGTATACTTTCTTGAGATAGTCCGTCCAGCCGGGCGTTAGCAGCATATCACCTACGCGTTGGCCGTTGATTTGCAGGGCGTAATCACCCAAACCTGTAGCATAAATACGGGCTTTCACGAGTTTGCCGCGTACCGGAAATTCCTTCCGGGCCTGCGTCGAGCGGGGCGGTTCGCCCACCACGCCCGCCATACCGATCCAGTCCGCTTTCCAGTCGTCTTTGGCCAGCAGGCCCATTTCCCACCAGTCGGGTTTGGACCAGCCCGAGGCTTTTCCTTTTTCATCCCAGATTTTTACCTTCCAGAAATACCGTTGCCGACTTTCCAGATTTTTTCCCTGATAATCGACGTAGACGGATTGCGAAGTATTGATCTTACCCGAATCCCAGACATCCCCCTGATTTTTAGCCAGAGCTTCTGCGGAGGAGGCTACCAGGATTTGATAGGCCGTCTGGCGGGCTCCGGCCTGCGTAGATGCAAGCTGCCAGCTTAGGCGAGGCTTCCTGACGCCGGTTCCCAGGCGAATATCGCCGTATTCGTAACGAAGTTTGTGAGGGGCCTGTTGGGCCTGAACCTGTGACAAGAGCCCAACTAAAACCAGGCACAGCCAGGTGTGAAGAAAACGTTTAAGCATAAGTTTAGAGTGATTAAATACTAACCATACAGGCTTGAGTTTAAATGTACGTAACCTGTCTATTCGGTAAGTGTAGCCAGTGGTTTTTTTCTACTCAAGCCACACGGAAAATATTCTATGGGGTATTTAGGACGTAACTTACGATCTTTACGGTTCAGATTGCCTCCTATTCGCATGAAACAAACGGTTCGTCAGGTCTTTGAAATCATCCAGATCGATGAGTATTCAACGACCCCTAAATACAAGCAGATTGTCAATTCAGTAATCGCGGCCATCGAGAAGGGGCTGATCAAGACCAAGCAGGGATTGCCGTCGATTAATGAATTGTCGATGCTGTATGACATTTCCCGGGATACGGCTGAAAAGGCGTATAATGAACTCAAGAAGCTGGGGATTCTGGGCTCCGTGCCCGGAAAGGGCTTTTATATTGCCAGTGCCAGCTACCGGCAGAAGCGTCGGATTTTTCTACTTTTCAATAAGTTAAGTCCCCACAAAAAAATCATCTACGACGCGATGGTGGAGATGCTGGGCGAAGAAACGGCGGTTGATTTTTACATCTACAACAACAACTTCCGACTGTTTAAAGAACTGATTCAGAACCGAGCCGGGCATTATACGCATTACGTCATCATTGCTCATTTTCTGGAAGGTGGCGAAACGGCGGCGGAACTGATTAATCAGTTTCCCAAGGATCAGCTACTGATTCTGGATAAACTGGTTCCCGGTGTGGAAGGCCCGTATGCGGCGGTGTATCAGGATTTTGAACGGGACATTTTTACAGCTCTAACCGAAGGGGAGGAATTGTTACGAAAGTATCAGGTACTCAAGCTGGTTTTTCCGCTGTATACCTACCACGCCCGCGAAATCCTGATTGGTTTTCAGAAATTTTGTACCGAATACGGCTTTCCCTACAAGATCATTTCGGACGTATCGAAAGAAGTGATGTCGCCGGGCGATGTATACATTAACTTAATGGAAGACGATCTGGTGACGCTGGTGAAGCAGGCGAAAACCAACGGCTATCGGGTAGGCAAGGAAGTAGGGATTATCTCCTACAACGAAAATCCGCTCAAGGAAATCATTCTCGACGGAATCACGGTACTTTCCACGGATTTTGAAGCCATGGGTAAACAGGCCGCCGAACTGATTCTCAACAATTCGACCCAAAAGTTAGCGAATCCATTCCGGTTGATTGTTCGGCAGTCGGTGTAGTAAAATATGGGAGGTACGGTACAGGTTTGGAAACCTGCACCAGTGTTCGTCCCTCTTTCAGCGAGTACCCTAACCCCGGAGGGGTTCAATCTGAATAGCCCCCGCATACCATGCGGGGAACAAATAAACCGACTGCATCTAACGCAAAACATAGAAAAAAGGGTACGCTGTTTCTGAACGGCGTACCCTTTTGGTAATCAACTAAAAACGACCCATTACCGTCTCCGGCGACCGCCGAAATCTTCTTCGTCATCATCTTCCTCCTCGTCGTCATCGTCAAAGTTCATGCCGGCAATGAGACTGTCGGTCAGATCCTTGAATTGTAAGCCTTTGTCGAGGGGTTTCTTACTGATAAGCGAAAACTCGGCCATTCCGTGCAGGGCAAATTCCATGAAGAAGAATTTTTCGTCGCCCGTGAGTTCCGGGTGAAATTCTTCCACCAGATCATCTAGGCCATCGATGGCCAGCAGTCGGTTCTGGTAATCTTTATCGGACAGATCGCTCAGTAAGTCCAGCGAGTGTTCGCCAAACCAGGTTTGTACTTTCTGGAACGGATTCTTCTTATTTTTGATCTGTTTTTTCAGCTTTTCCGGATCGGGAAAGTACTGCAGAAACTGCGTTTTAATGGCTTTACTGACCAGATTCATCGCCACGATATAGGGCCCTTCCACTTCACCTTCGTACACCAGCTCTACCTTACCCGTAATCGCCGGAATGACTCCGTACAGATCCGCAAGACGCACGTACGTACGCTCTTCACTGTTGAGCAAAGCCCGGCGTTCCGCGGCAGAAACCAGATTTTCGTACGCCGAAATCGTCATCCGGGCGGATACCCCCGACTTGGCATCGACGTATTCACTTTGACGGGCTTCAATGGCAATTTGCTCGATCAAGTCTTCCGTTACTTCATTGATCGAGACGATTTCCTGACCTTCTTTCACCTTCGCTTCCTGACGCGTGATGCGTTTACCGATCTCTAGCGTACGCGGGTAGTGCGTCAGAATCTGGCTGTCGATCCGGTCTTTCAGGGGCGTTACAATGCTACCCCGGTTGGTATAATCTTCGGGATTCGCGGTGAAGACAAACTGAATATCCAGCGGTAAGCGGAGTTTGAAACCACGAATCTGAATGTCTCCTTCCTGCAAAATATTGAAGAGTGACACCTGAATCCGGGCCTGCAAATCCGGTAATTCGTTGATCACAAAAATGCCCCGGTGCGAACGCGGAATTAAACCAAAGTGAATCACCCGTTCATCCGAGTAGGGGAGTTTCAGCGTAGCCGCCTTGATCGGGTCGGCATCGCCAATCAAATCGGCAACGGATACGTCGGGAGTAGCGAGTTTTTCCGTATACCGCTCATCCCGGTGCAGCCAGATCACGGGCGTTTCGTCGCCTTTTTCGGCAATCAGATCCACCGCGTAACGTGATAAAGGCTGTAGGGGATCATCGTTGAGTTCAGAACCTTCAACGACGGGAATGTACTCGTCCAACAGGTAAATCATCAGACGGGCAATCCGGGTTTTGGCCTGTCCGCGAAGACCCAGCAGGTTGATATGGTGCCGGGAAAGCAGGGCTCGTTCGACATCCGGGATTACGGTGTCTTCGTAGCCGTATACGCCGGGAAACACTTCTTCTCCCGAACGCATTTTGGTGATGAGGTTGCGACGAAGTTCGTCTTTAATGGATTCAGGCTGATAGCCAGCCGCCTTGAGCTGACCCAGCGTAGTAATAGTGAGTTTATCGGAAACGGAAAGCGAGTGATACGACATCAAAAAAGGGTTTAGCTACGTAAGTGGGTAACGTTTTCAGAATCAAAAAGGTTTGGGCTGGCCGTACCGATGGGCAATTAACCCAAAGATATACGATGCAAGAAGCAGGCGAAATACAAAAAAATTCGAAATCATTTGAGATATTGATTTTTTATTCTACGTTTGTAGAGTAAAATCTATGAATGTAGAATATGGCTCAGTTAACGAAAGCCGAAGAGCAACTGATGGAGTTGATCTGGCAACAGGAAAAAGTATTTATGAAGGACTTACTGGAACTGTATCCGGAGCCGAAACCCGCCGTTACTACCGTGGCTACCTTACTGAAACGAATGCAGGAAAAAGGCTTCGTGGATTACACCGTCTACGGTAATTCCCGGGAGTATTACGCCCTGGTGAAGAAGGATGATTACTTCGCTAAACACGTGAAAGGAATCATTAAAAGTTATTTTGAAAACTCAGCGTTAAAGTTTGCCTCCTTTTTTACGAAAGCCTCTGATTTATCGGTTGATGAACTGGAAGATTTAAAGCGAATCGTTGACGAAGAAATCACTAAAAAGAAAAAGTAATGGACTATATTCTGAAGTCTATACTCTGCTCCATCCTGTTCGTATTGATCTACAAAATATTGCTGGAACGGGAGACCATGTTTGTGTTCAATCGTTTCTATTTATTAATGAGTATAGGAGCCTCCTTATCGATTCCATTACTGACGATAGAACTGGATAATTCGGAGGTAATTCCCGCAACAGAAGTAGTATACCGATTGACTGGCAACGAAGTAAATAGGCCGTTGATAACGGTTGAAAAGCAAGCTGTTACGTTCGAACAGCATGCATGGTTAGTATATGCCCTCGTTACGGGTATACTCGGCATTCGCTTTCTGAAAAATGTACTGGCCGTGGTATGGAAAATCAGGAAAGCAATGGTAATCAGGGATTCGGTGAAGATTGTTTTACTGGACGAAGATGAATTGCCGTATAGTTTCATGAATTACGTTTTCGTCAGTAAACGTAGCTATCAAAAGCAGGAAATAGAAGCACAGATCTGGCAACACGAATTAGCCCATATCCGGCAGCGGCATACCTGGGATATTCTGTTCATGGAGTTAGTACAGGTATGCTGGTGGTTCAATCCGGCGGTGTATGTCTACCAGAAAATGATCCGGATGAATCATGAGTACCTGGCGGATCACGCGGTCTTATCCATCGATCCGGAAGTGAAAAAGTACCAGCGTTTATTAGTGAGTAAAGTGAGTCAGGGCTTATTTCTTACCAGCTCGTTTAATTATGTAACCACGAAAAAAAGACTACTCATGATGACGAAAATGACTTCCCGGTTTCAACGCTTAATCAGACAGGTTAGTCTGATTCCTATCCTGGTAACAGCCTTTGTTTTATTTAGTAAATTAGAGTATGTGAAAGCTCAGCAGAGGCCAGCCGTAACCTCTCAAAAAAGTTCGCAAGTAACTGTAGGAAAGGGAGTTTCTGAAGCTTTACTAAGAGAATACGAAGCAATAGCTAATCAATTATTGGCTCCTAAGAACAGTGGCTATCGGTACAGAAGTATACCTGAAAAAGATCAGGAGAGACTTAAGACCATTTATTATCAAATGAATGAGGAACAGCAGAAGCAACAGAAGGTGACCGTGCACGAGGTTCCACCGATGAAACGGGAATCTCCCACTCAGAAAGATTTAGATATATGGAAGAACCCCAAAACGAGTGGCGTATGGATTGACGGTAAACGAGTGGCTAATTCAGTATTAAATAACTATAAGCCAGAAGATTTTTCATATGCTTTGGCAAGTAAGCTGACCGGTAAAGCAAGAAACCCTAACTATAGTTACCAGATTGACCTGATGACCAACCGTTATTTTGATGAGCAGGAAAAAAGACGAATTGGTAAGCCCAATTACGTCATTGTAGCTCGTGATGGAATGTGGGGTAAAGGCCGTAAATGAGACATTCACTGACCAAGGATTACAAGGAAATTATTGTCTTTGCAATCCTTGGTTAGATCATTAACCCACTGTATTCACCAGCGTACCAATGCCATCAATGGTGATCTGTACTTCATCACCACGTTGGAGGGTGAAATCATCCGGGGGAACAATACCCGTTCCCGTCATCAGAAAACAGCCGTAAGCAAACGAACATTCGCGGAACAGGAACGAAACCAGCTCTGTATGCTGCCGCTTCATTTGGCTGATGGAAATTTTATTATCGTACACACTTTCCCGGTTCCGGTGAATTTCCAGTCGAATGTGCGTATGCGGATCAATCGGCGTACCGGGTACGTACAGGCAGGGTCCCAAGGCTGCACTACCATCGTACGATTTAGCCTGAGGTAGATACAGGGGATTTTCTCCCTCAATATCCCGTGAACTCATATCGTTGCCGCAAGTGTACGCTACAATTTTTCCCGAAGAAGTCATGAACAAAGTCAGTTCCGGCTCCGGAACGTTCCAGTGTGAATCTTTCCGAATGCGTACCGTACCTAGTGGGTCTACGACTCGCTCGGGAGTAGCCTTGAAGAAGATTTCGGGCCGTTCGGCGTCGTATACGCGGTCGTAAAAACTACCGCCACCGGCATCTTGGGATTCTTCCATTCGGGCATCGCGACTCCGCAGGTACGTAACCCCGGCGGCCCAGACTTCCTGCCGACCGATGGGAGCCAGCAAATCCGTATGCAGCCAGTGGTGCAACTCCGGGGAGGAGCTTACCGATGTGGTAATCGTTTGCAATACTTCGTGCAGGTTATCCTGGTTAATGAGCTGATCCCAGTCAGTTGCTTCGATGGGATAATATTGTTCGTTGGCTTCCAGAACGATGCCCAGGCGGGTTTTGTATAATCTCATGGGTTTAGAAGAGATAGAAGAAATGATGGATGTGTTTCGAGAAAGAGGTTGGTTTGCGTACGTCACCCTGTACAAAGCGGGTATTTACTCAGGCGTCACAAGGACAAACGTACGTTGAATTTCTGATCAGAGGCGGTTCGTAGCTTTTCTAACGTAGAAAAAAGGGACGGTAATCGTTCCGCCCGAAAACAAAAACGCCCCGCATGACCAGGGGCAGCGGGGCGTTAGTTGCGTAACTTATCGGCGATTCAGCTTCGCCAGGAGTTTCAGAATTTCCAGATACAGCCAGACGATCGTTACCAGCAGACCAAAAGCGGAATACCATTCCATAAACTTGGGAGCCTGCTGAGCCACGCCCGCTTCGATGAGGTGAAAATCGATCAGTAAGTTCATGGCCGCAATGCCTACCACTACCAGCGAGAAAATGATACCGATCCAGCCCGCTTCATGAATATAAGGTACCAGGATACCGAAAAAGCTCAGAGCGAATGTCAGCAGGTAAAGCAGAGCCACGGCTCCGGTAGCAACCATCACGCCCCGCATAAACCCTTGCGTAACACGAATCAGGCCCGTTTGGTAGACGACTAACAGCAACGCCAGTACACCGAAGGTGAGTACGGCCGCCATAAATGCCAATCCGGAAAACAGACTGGAAATACTACCAACAAAAGCCCCCTGTAGCACGGCGTAGAGCGGAGCCAGCGTTGGGGCAAGGGTAGGTTTAAAAGCTAGTACGAGAGCAATAATCAGGCCACCAATGGCTCCTGCGGGTAATAGAAGCGAGGTCCATTGCTGACCCTGAAGGGCGGCGTAAAAGGTTACTGCCGCTACGCTGATGGTAAGCGTTAATAAAAGGGCGATTTTGTTTAACGTGCCCTGCATCGTCATGACGTCATCTGACGCCACGGAAATTTTGTCAAAGGTTTTTTCTGAGAAAAGCGGATTTGCCATAAAACAAGGGAGGTTTACTAAACAGTCGCCAAGAAAAGGGGATTTTCCTGAAAATCAAACATACTCATCCACAAAGGGAAGATTGGAAGTAGTAGTGGAAAAGGGAGCGTTTGAAGTAAATCTAGTAGAGGTAAGCGAATGAAGTAAAGGCGACCTGATGAATTGCTTTCTGTAACTGGATAAGTGTACCGAAACGAGTGATTATTCCGACTGCCAACTACTAAATCTTCAAGCGTACCAAAGGTTTCAAAACTCCTGAAACGGAACTAGTTTGGCTAGTACCCAGCGAGTAAAAGTTTCGCGATCCAGTAAGCCGGAGGCGAGGTCTAGTATGACTTGTTCCTGCTCATCTACCGAAGCAGAAAGTTCGTAACCGTTGATTTTTAGAGTAATCTCCAAAGCTGCATGACCAATTCTTTTGTTACCATCTACAAAAGGGTGATTCATGGTTAAAGAAAAACACAGAGCTGCCGCTTTCTCGGCAAGGCCTGGATAAAGTTCCTGGCCTCCAAATGTCATTTCTGGTTGAGCAACTGCCGATTTCAAACCTGCCTCGTCTCTAATGCCTGAGCCGCCACCAGACTGGCTAATTAATTTCTCATGAATAATGATTAACTGCCTTAGGGATAGTAATTTAATCATGCAAGCCGGCGATATAATTCTGCATTTTTCTTGAGTATGTAGTTAGTCGCCGCATCAACTTCTTCATCAGAAGCATGTTGCCTGGATTTCTGCGTCAATAACTCATATAGCTCGCGAAGTACTGTATCTGGCATTTTATCAACCAATTCAATAATAGTTTTCTTTAATTCCTGAGTTTCCATACTTCTATAAAGTTAAATCTTGATTGGGATTTCTAAATCCCAATCAAGATAAATCAATAATTCCTTATCGTACATTCTTTTTCCGATTCCTTTCGAAATCTTCAAAAATAAATTCACCTAATCCTTTCAGGCTTGAGTAATAGGCCCGGCCATTATTGGTTTCCGTAAACTTGCGAACGAAATCCTGGAGGTATGGATCCCGGGCGATCATAAACGTGGTAATTGGAATCTTAATGCGGCGACACTGAGCCGCCAGTGTAAGCGTTTTATTCAGGATTTTACGGTCCAGACCAAAGCTGTTTTTATAGTAGCGAATGCCTTCTTTCAAACAGGTCGGTTTACCATCCGTAATCATGAAGATCTGCTTGTTTTTATTCTTCCGACGGCGGAGTAAATCCATCGCCAGTTCCAGTCCGGCTACGGTATTGGTGTGGTACGGACCCACTTCCAGATAGGGCAGATCTTTCACCTGAATCTGCCAGGCGTCGTTACCGAAAACGATGATGTCGAGTGTATCCTTGGGGTACTTCGTCATAATCAGTTCCGACAGGGCCATGGCTACTTTTTTCGCGGGCGTAATCCGGTCTTCCCCGTACAGAATCATCGAGTGACTGATGTCGATCATCAATACCGTACTCGTCTGAGCCTTATATTCGGTATCGACGATTTCCAGGTCATTTTCGGTCATCATAAAATCGCCAATGCCATTGTTGATTTGGGCATTCCGAATGGATTCGGTCATGGCGATTTGTTCGAGTGAATCCCCGAACTGGAAGGTCCGGCGATCCGACGTTGCTTCGTCACCCGTACCCGCGTGCGAAGTCCGGTGATTACCGCCCGAGCGTGATTTTTTGAGTTTCCCGAAGATTTCATCGAGCGACTGTTTCCGGATGGATTGTTCACCTTTCGGCGTCAGTACGGTTTCGCCCTCGGCGTTTTCTTCGGTGATATAGCCTTTCTTTTTCAGGTCTTCGAAGAAATCCCCGATGCCGTAGTTTTCGTCGGTAAGCTTGTATTGTTTGTCCAGTTGCGTCAGCCACGACATCGCCTGAGCCACGTCGCCACTGGTCATGGTGAGCAGTTGATTAAAAATATCCAGCAACTGGTCAAACTTGGCCTGCTGGGAATCCTGCTGAATGTCGGGTACAAATTCGGAAAAACGGTGACCGAGCATAAATGTCTTGGATAGAAGCGTCAGGCAGAACCTGTCGGCTTGAGTTTAGCGAGTAATCAAGGCCCGTAAGCTGATTTATCAGATATAGGCGGTTTAGAAAAGCGATTCACGTACCAACATCGTCCTTTCTACTAATTTAACCCATTTTTCAGGGATTGAGTTTGTCCAGTGGCTAAAACTTGCTCCGGGCTTCCCGCGTAAAAGGTTATCTTTGCGTGATCCGATTGAGAGATACACATTTACAACGACTAGAAAACGGCGATAGTACGCTCCAAACGATTCGCCGTATCCCCTAAACTAACGGGTTAACTGCTTTATTATGAGCGTTCCTAAAACACAGCAATCCGGTTTTGAAGCCCTGGCTCAGCAGACACTTTTGTATCCCCAGGAGCAGCTGGCTTCCATCAAAACCACGCAGCATTCCCTGCTGATTGGGTTGCCCAAAGAAATTTCATTTCTCGATCACCGCATTGCTCTGGTACCCGAAGCGGTTTCGTTACTGGTTCGGAATGGTCATCAGGTGATTCTGGAGAGTGGAGCGGGTGAGGGGGCTCAGTTCAGTGACCACGATTACCGCGAAGCCGGTGCCCGCATTGTCTACTCGCCCGAAGAAGCCTACGCCGCCGATGTGATTCTGAAAGTAGAGCCCGCTACGGAAGATGAATACAAATATCTCAAACGAGGCAGTACGCTGATCTCAGCCCTGACGCTTCCCAACCGTACGCAGGAATATTTTGCGGCTCTCAACGAAAAACAGATCACCGGGATTGCCTTCGAATACATCGAAGACAAATCCGGAGCCATGCCCATCATTCGTACCATGAGCGAAATTGCGGGTAGTACCGTGATGATGATCGCCGCCGAATACCTCAGTGGCGTACACGAAGGTAAAGGCATTATTCTGGGCGGCATTACGGGCGTTCCTCCGACCAAAGTCGTGGTACTGGGAGCGGGTACGGTGGCCGAATACGCCACCCGAATGGCTCTGGGACTGGGAGCTCAGGTACAGGTTTTTGACAAAGATATGTACCGGTTACAGCGATTGCGGTACGCGGTGGGTCAGCCCATTTATACCAGTATCATTCACTCTGAGGTACTATCTGATGCCATTCAGCGGGCAGACGTGGTGATTGGAGCCATCCGGAGTGAAGAAGGTCGCAGTCCGATGGTCGTAACGGAAGATATGATTTCACGGATGCGTACGAACTCTGTAGTGATCGACGTATCCATTGACCAGGGAGGGAATTTTGAAACCTCGGAAATGACCAGTCATAAAAATCCGACTTTCAAGAAACACGGTGTCATTCACTACTGCGTGCCTAATATTCCCAGTCGCGTGGCCCGCACGGCCAGTATCGCCCTGAGCAACGTATTTACGCCTTTTCTTTTGAAAACGGGCACGCTGGGCGGGATCGAGGAAATGATGTTTGCCAATAAATGGTTCATGAAAGGGGTGTATGTGCACAACGGTTCGGTAACCAACGCCCACATCGCCCGCCTGTTCAATCTACGCTATAAAGATTTAGGTCTATTACTAGCCGCGAGAAGATGAGTTTAGTGGACAGTTTACAGTTGTCTGTTTTCAGTGAAAAAGGTAAGTTACTGATAGTAAAGGTGATAACGAGAACGGTGTACAATTGTCTGTTTTAGTTAGTGATCTGGAATGCATTATTTGCTGGACAGGACAACTGAAAACTGTAAACCGCAAACTGAAAACTAAAAAAATGATTGACGAACCCGAAGCACTATCCAATGCCCCCAATTCGCCGGAATTGAGTGGGAAATACCTCGGCATGATTACGGCCGACTTTGTGAAAGTATCCGAATTTATTCAGGAAGCCGCCCACCAGATCCGGCAGCGGGGCTTTTCCAATTATCCCATTTTTGTGGCCTGTCAGCAGCCGCAACCGCTTGGTTCGGTATTGATTGGCCGGGGAGAAATGAACGATAATCAGTGGTACTACTCGGCTACGTTTCTCGAAGAATTCCTCCAGCGGGAAATCATCGGGGAAGACGGCGAGGAGCTTTTCAAGGAAAGCTACAAAGACCCTGCCGAGTACGCCTGTCTGTTTATCATTGACTCCGATTTTACCAAGTTCATTTTCGTTCCGTATCCCGAAGATTAGGGAACAGAATACCAAAGCCAGCGGCCCGATGAATCATTCGTCGGGCCGCTTTTGTTGAGTCAAAGGCTGGCCGACAATGCTTCCGTCAGGGCTTCCAGATCCGCCGCTTCGTTGTAAACGTGCGTCGCAATACGCAGGGTAGTACCCCGCGTGGAAATGTATACCTGATGGCGTTCCAGCTCCGTCCGCAAACGGTTCATATCCAGCCCTTCGTGCCGGAGTCCGAACAGGTGGGAGCTTCGATACGCTTCTGCTTCAATCCAGAAACCCAGTTCCTGCCAGTGGGCCACGTGCGGACGAACCAACGCCTCGCTGTACGCCTGCACGGCTTCGGGCGTCCAGGCCAGGATTTGCTCCAGAGCCGTCGCCAGCATCGGTATCTGGATGAAATTGCTTTGTTCGCCCATCGAGTAGCGACTAGCTCCGGGCCGGAACTCTGTCGTATAGGCCATCAGTAAGCGGAAATTATCACTGCCTTTGCGATTAATCCAGCTTTGTTCAATGGAGCGGCCTTCGTCAAAGGCGGGACCGAAATACGCCAGTCCCATCCCGTACGTACCCAGCAGCCACTTATAGCCGCCAACGATCAGTGCATCCACCGATACCTCAGTCAAATCAAGTGGCAGGGCTCCCACCGCCTGCGTACCGTCGAGTACGAACAACGTGCCCGTTTCCCGACAGCGTTTGCTGAGAGCTTCGATGTCAAATCGCGTTCCGTCCGACCAGTGTATCGGAGCGATCATCAGCAAGGCGGTTTCTTCGCTGATGGCGTTTAAAACGGCTTCGTTCCAGCTTTTACCGTCGCCCGTCCGGCTAATCGTTTTTAGGGAAATGTCCTGCGTTTGGCAAACTTCTTCCCAGGCGTATACATCCGAGGGGAATTCGTCGGCTACGAGCAAAATATGCTGACCGGGCCGGGCGTTCAGGTTCTTTGCCACAATCGCCATTCCGTACGAAACGGAGGGAATGATCGCGACGCGTTCGTACGGAACGTGTACCAGTTGTCCAAACAGTTGCCGGACGCGGTCCACATCCGTAAAGTAATCTTCCTGATGAATCGTGTGGGGTTGCGATTTGCGTAAGAGGCCCTGAATACCCGCTTCTTCAACGCTTTTAAGCAGGGGCGACATGGAGGCTCCGTTGAGGTAATGAATGGCTTCGGGGAGCGAAAAAAGAGGTTTCTGGCAGGTAAGCATGGAAGAAACGAGTTGGTAGATGCGAGCGGATGAGTGGACGTTTTGGCCTTCACTTTCCGGAAAAGTCCTACTCAAACTTAGTAAACGGCCGGGGAATTCCGACTTTCTTTTTTCAGCTTCAAAAAATCGCAAAAAACGCCCGAATTATTTGTGATTTTCTTTGGAAAAAGCACGGTTTTGTGGTAAAAAAATTGTATTTTTACCAAGTTTATTTCGAAAGGTGAGGCGAGTTTTATTGTTTGCCCAGTAGTCTAAAAACCAAGTATTTATGACCAACGAAGTTTTGGAAGAAGATAAGGTCGTAACGGCCCGCAACGATTATGGTGCCGATAATATTCAGGTGTTGGAAGGGCTCGAAGCCGTACGGAAACGGCCTTCCATGTACATCGGAGACGTAGGAACGAAGGGACTTCACCACCTGATCTGGGAGGTAGTAGATAACTCGATTGACGAAGCTCTGGCGGGGTACTGCGATACGATCCGGGTAACCATCAACGAAGACAATTCGATTACGGTTGAAGATAATGGCCGGGGTATTCCTACGGGGATGCACTCGAAAGAGAAAAAGTCGGCTCTGGAGGTGGTTATGACCGTTCTCCACGCCGGTGGTAAATTCGACAAAGGCTCTTATAAAGTTTCAGGTGGTTTGCACGGCGTGGGGGTTTCCTGCGTGAACGCCCTGTCTACGGACCTGAAAGTTAACGTTTACCGCGAAGGAAAAATCTTCCAGCAGGAATATAAAATCGGCGTTCCCCAGTACGCGGTTAAAGTCGTGGGTGACGCGGGTGAACGTACGGGTACAACGGTTCGTTTTCAGCCCGATGCCACCATTTTTACCATCACGGAATACAAGTTCGAAACCGTTGCCCAACGCTTACGGGAACTGGCTTTCCTCAACAAAGGCATTCGGATCTTCCTGACTGATTTACGGGATCTGAATGAAGCGGGTGAGCCTCTGACCGAAGAGTTTTTCTCCGAAGGCGGTTTGATCGAGTTCGTGAAATACCTCGACGGTACGCGGGAAGCACTTTTGGCTGATCCCATTTACATGGAGTCGTCGGATAAAGCGTCGATTCCGGTACAGGTGGCGATGGTGTATAACAACTCGTATTCCGAGAACGTATTCAGCTACGTTAACAACATCAATACCATCGAAGGCGGTACGCACGTAGCGGGTTTCCGGGGAGCACTCACGCGTACCCTGAAAAACTACGCCGATAAAAACGGCATGCTGGCCAAAGAGAAAATTGAGATTTCGGGCGAAGATTTCCGCGAAGGTTTAACGGCGGTCATTTCCGTGAAAGTAGCCGAGCCTCAGTTTGAAGGACAGACGAAAACGAAATTAGGTAACGGTGAGGTTTCCGGAGCGGTTTCCCAGGTAGTAACCGACATGTTACAAACCTGGCTGGAAGAGCACCCCAAAGAAGCCAAGACGATTGTCGATAAGGTAGTCATTGCGGCCAAAGCCCGGATTGCGGCCCGCAAGGCTCGTGAAGCGGTTCAGCGTAAAACGGTACTGGGGGGCGGTGGCTTGCCCGGTAAACTGGCGGACTGCTCGGAATCGGATGCGGAACAGTGCGAATTATTCCTCGTCGAGGGGGATTCCGCTGGGGGTACGGCCAAGCAAGGCCGGAACCGGAACTTCCAGGCGATTCTGCCCTTACGCGGTAAGATCCTGAACGTAGAAAAAGCTCAGGAGTATAAGATTTATGAGAACGAGGAAATCAAAAACATGATTACCGCTCTCGGGGTACAGTTTGGCAAAGAAGGCGACGAAAGAGCCCTGAACCTGGATAAACTGCGGTACCACAAGATTGTGATCATGACTGATGCCGACGTGGATGGTAGTCACATTCGTACGCTGATTCTGACCTTTTTCTTCCGGTACATGAAGGATCTGGTTGATCAGGGATACGTATACATTGCTCAGCCTCCTTTGTATCAGGTAAAGAAAGGTCAACAAAGCCGGTACTGCTGGACGGAACAACAACGCGAACGAGCCGTTATGGAAATCGGTGGCGATCGTCCGGATTCAGTAGGGATTCAACGCTACAAAGGTTTGGGTGAAATGAATGCCGAACAGCTTTGGGAAACCACGATGAACCCCGATACGCGTACGCTGAAGCGGGTGACCATCGAGAGTGCCGCTGAAGCCGATCACGTATTCTCAATGCTGATGGGAGATGAAGTAGCTCCCCGTCGCGAGTTCATCGAACGCAACGCTAAATACGCCAAAATCGATATTTAACGGTTTGATTTGGCAATAGTTACGGGTGGTGGGTGGAAACGCCCGCCACTTTTTTTATGAAAATTTGGGTAGGCAACGCCTGCTCGTTTTTAGATGCTCATTAGTCGGTAGGTACGACCTACGTAAAATGCGATTCCGTATGACATTCGATTTCAAATCATACCACATCCGTTCCATCAACGCCAGCGATGAGGAACGAGCCGTTATTAACCAGGAATTGAAAGATTTATACGCTTCCCTTTCTCCGGAAGATAAGGCTATTTTTAACGAACAATTGCAGACTTTTCTGGTTAAGGAGATGGCTAACATTGGGTCGGAATATGCGGCAATAAAATCCCAGTTAAATAATAATAACTAGGGTTATGCTCGTTTTTGTAACGAAGGTCTGACCGGATGGTCTGGTTATTTAACAAAACCATAATCGAATATTCGTCCGGCTCAGCGATAAAATAGGTTTGTTTTGTGTCGAGAAGAAACTCAATATATCACCGTTTATCGAAAGGCTCGCGGACCTCGGGCCTTTTGTCGTTATTTCGACGGCTGATTCGTTTTCGTACCTTTATGGAAGATCAGAAGCGTCTGGCACGTAGCCAGGAAAAAGTTAGTTCAACCATTGAACAATCCCCGTACCTCAGCCGCGACTTAAGCTGGCTGGCCTTCAATGAACGGGTACTTGACCAGGTTCGGAATCCCCAGCGAACCTTATTTGACCGACTTAAATTTCTAGCGATCACGGCTTCCAACCTGGATGAGTTTTTCTCCATCCGTTTGGGAAGTTTATATAACTACCTGGATTACAAGAAAGAACGAA
Organism: Siphonobacter sp. BAB-5405; assembly: GCF_002872335.1. Taxonomy (GTDB): domain Bacteria; phylum Bacteroidota; class Bacteroidia; order Cytophagales; family Spirosomataceae; genus Siphonobacter. The sequence goes on from NZ_NJAG01000021.1 coordinate 73,098, forward strand.
TCGATTATTCCGGCTTACGGGAATGGCCCTTCCGACAAACGCTGCTGACGATGAGTCAACAGTTTTACGAAGAGCGTAATCGGATTTTTCGGGAAGAGCTACTACCGCTGTTTCCCGAAAATGAACTGCGTCTGGCGACTTGGAGCGACTTGACGGAAGGAGAAGCGGCGGCAGCCATCGGGCATTTCGACCGTACCATTTTTCCGATGCTGACACCCATGGTGTACGATCAGACGCACACCTTTCCCAGCCTGATTCCGCGTACGCTGACGTTTGCAGTAGTGACGAAAAACCCGTACGTAACCAAGAAAGATCAGGCCGAGAAAAAGCTTTCGTTCATTCAGATTCCACAAAATCTGCCGCGTTTCTTCGTAATCGATCGGGTAGAAGAAGTCGTATTTCTGCCGATGGAAGAAATTGTGCGGCACGAGATCCACAAGTTGTACCGCAACATCGAAATTCTGAACGTTAGTCTGTTACGGATTATCCGCAATGGGGACTTTGCGGTTGATGACATTGACGATGTCGAAGATGATATTGTGGACGAGATTCGCCAGAAAGTGAAAAACCGTCGTCTGGGCCGCGTAGTAAAAGTGGCCGTAGAACCCAATTGTTCGGAATGGGTGATCAACATCCTGAAGAAGAAATGGGAAATCGACGATCTGAATATTTTCTACGCGGATCAGCTCATCGACTTTACTTCCATGTGGCAGATTATTCGCCACCCGGAATTTCGCGATGAACTTCCCAAATCTCCATCGCCCGTACCGGCTTTGGGGCTACCCCGAGGGCCGATCGACGATATCTTTTCCGTCATACGGGAGCGGGACATTTTTCTTCACCACCCGTATAACAACTTTGAAGCGGTACTACACCTGCTCGAACAGGCCGCTGAAGATCCGAACGTACTCAGTATCAAGCTGACCGTTTACCGCGTTGCGAAAAATTCCCGCGTGACGGCTGCTTTGCTTAAAGCCGCAGAAAATGGGAAGAACGTAGCCGTACTTTTTGAAGTAAAGGCTCGTTTTGACGAAGAAAATAACATTCGCGAAGCCGAGCGTCTGCAAAAAGCGGGTTGCTTCGTAATATATGGCATTGGTCGGTTCAAGACGCATACCAAGCTGTTGCTGATTGTACGGGCCGAGGGGGATGGCGTGAAACGCTATGCCCACTTATCGAGTGGAAACTATAACGAGGATACGGCCAAGCTGTACACGGATGTTGGCTTGCTGACGGCCAATGAAGTGTACACGAGTGATGTGGCGGAGTTTTTCAACGTAATTACGGGTCACTCCTTACCCAGCAGTTACCAGAACCTGATTACGGCTCCGGGTGACATGCGGAATAACCTCATCGAATTGATTCGGGCCGAAGCAGCGAATGCCCAAGAAGGGAAACCTTCGGGGATTTGTCTGAAGATTAACTCGCTGGAAGACCGCGAAACCATCGACGAGCTGTACCTGGCTTCGCAGGCGGGCGTCCCCATCAAATTGATCGTACGCGGCATTTGCTGTTTGCGTCCGGGTCGGGAAGGGCTGTCTGAAAACATTACTGTACGGTCGATCGTTGGCGATTTCCTGGAGCACACGCGGTTATTCTACTTCCATAACGAAGGCGACCCCAAAATCTACGGCGGTAGTGCTGACCTGATGGTACGGAGCTTCGATAAACGAATCGAGTCCCTGTTTTTACTGGTAAACCCGAAAGTACAACAACAGGCGGTACAGATTTTGGAGTACAACATGAAAGATAACGTCAATGCGTATACGCTCAAAGAAGACGGTACGTACGCGAAATGCCCCCGGAAGGCCGACGAAGAGGTTTTCAATATTCATGAGAAGTTCTTCGAAGTGACCGAAGCCAGTCTGCCGGAAGCACAAGTGTTTTAAGCGAGTATAATTCAAAAGCGGTGAAGAGGTTTTTGTATCCTGGATACAAAACAATCTTCATCGCTTTTTAGTATCAAAAAGAAATCCATTCGTACTTCGGAAAACGAGGATCAACTCTTATCAGACCGCTGATTAGCTATGCGTTATTTCATTGCCTTCTTCCTGGGATGTATTGCCATTACTACGCAGGCCCAGAATATTCGCTATTCGTATGTGGCCCGACCTGACTCGGTGCTGAACATTCTGGTATCCCAACGGCAGGGTTTGTATAAGCAATGGGCTCAGGATCAACAGGAGCGAAATGCCTTTTTCGGCGGCCAATCCAAGAAAGACCTACGGAATATCATCACTACGCTGGAGCAAATTCTGAATAAAGACAACGAAATTCTTACCGAGCTGAACCGGATGAAACAGGCCGAAGTGACGGAGCTTCGCCGTAAAAACTCCGACGTCTCCAAACGTGTCAATTCGTACCTCGACGAAAGCGGAGCTCTCATGGAAGAAAACAAGCAGTTGCGGTCACAGGCCGAGCGAAACCGAAAACGGGCAGAAGCACTGGAAAACCAGTCCAACTACCCGTTTCAGATTACGATTTGTCTGCTGATTGCTTCGTGGGTTTTGTTCTTTTTCCTCCGTCGAAAAAAGGCTACTGTGGAGCCGCAGCGGAATTCTGATTTACGATAGGCCAAACGCCCGGACGCGGTACGCTAACGCCCTTCGTCATTCCCCGTTGCATATTATCCGGACCGAAGTAATACAACGGCCAGCCTTTATACACCAGTTGGGTACGGCCAAAAACCGTAATGGTTTTAAAGTCAGCCGCATTCAGTAGTGAAGGAACGTTTTTCGCGGAAAACTCGGCTAAGGGCCAGGTTGCGTTGTTACTGAAATCGGATTTGGTATAGGTGTTGGTATCCCGTTTGTCCGGAGCAAAGGCGTATAAGGTACGGCCCAGACTATCGACCAGGAAAAGCGTTTCACCCGTTCCTTCCGCGTACGTTCCGGTATATTTCTTTCCATCATTACCCAGCAGCTGAGCCATGCCGAGCATGACGCTAAAATGCGGTTTGGCGACAAACCAGACGCTGTTCACCTTATCCCCTTTGGTATCGCCAGCGGCAGCATCATTCTGGTAATAGTACAGCGGCCAGCCTTTGTAGGTCGTTTGCTTGCTACCGTCAGCCCGGGTAATCGTAGCGAAATCAGCGGTGGCGAGGCCCGAAGCCAGTTTAGGATTTTCCGCGTAGAACACAGGCCATACGCCCAAACAGTTGCCTTCGCATACCGATGCTCCGGCGACGTCGCGGGCGAAGAAGTACAGCGTTTTTCCTTTGGAGTCCGTCAGCACCTGTCCCAAGGATGTGGACTGAATGGAAACGTCCGTAGCGGGCGTCTGGTCATTTTTGGAATCAGAAGAGCAGGCGGTTAATAAAACAGCGGCTGCCAGGGTGTAAAGAAAGTTTTTCAGGTACATAGAGTTCATCGTTTACGATTCATCTAGGGTACTCGGAGAAAAGGGCGGAAAAGTTGTTTCAGCCGAAAAATTTATCCATCTGTCGAAAAGCGGGGCTCTTGTGGAACGTAAAGCGAAGGATTGGTTTTGTCTTCGGGTCGAAATGGGTTAATTTCGCAGGGTTTCATCACACACTAGCAGTAGCTTCCACTTACCATATGGATCGATTTACCGGATTGATTGGCATTATTGTTATTCTGGGCATCGCCTTTGCCTTATCCAATAACCGAAAAGCCATCAATTATCGAACAGTAGGCATTGGTCTGGCCCTTCAGGTCGGTCTGGCTGTTTTCATCTTAAAAACGTCCGCCGGGCAACAGCTTTTTGGAGCCATCGGCGAGCTCGTCAAAAAATTACTCGATAAAAGCCAGCGAAGGAGCCACCTTCGTTTTCGGTCCCCTGGTTAATTCACCCCTGCTAACCAGCGTTTTCGGAGCTTCTAACAACTTCATTTTCTTTTTCCAGATTGTTCCTACGATCATTTTTGTGGCCGTACTGGTGAACATGATGTACCACCTGGGTATTATGCAACGCATCATTTCCGTACTGGCCCGGGGCATGTACTGGCTCATGGGCGTGAGTGGGGCGGAAGCTCTTTCCAACGTATCCAGTGCTTTCGTAGGTCAGGTGGAGGCTCAGATTATGATCAAGCCTTACCTGAAAGACATGACCAAATCCGAGCTGATGTCTTCCATGACGGGTAGCTTTGCCTGTATTGCCGGAGGGGTTATGGCGACGTACATTAAACTGGGCGTCGACGCTTCGTATCTATTAGCGGCCAGTCTGATGGCGGCTCCCGGAGCCCTGGTTATTTCCAAAATCGTGTATCCTGAAACGGAAGAATCGGCTACCAAGGGCGTTGTGAAACTGGAAGTCAAGAAACATCACGCCAACCTGCTGGACGCCATTGCTGCCGGAGCGGGAGAGGGCTTGAAAGTGGCTTTCAACGTAGTAGCGATGCTCATCGGTTTCATTGCATTGATTGCTCTGGTGGATGCCATTTTCTGGCGGATCGGTTACTACGTTTTTGGGATGAGCGATTTAAGCCTGAACTGGTTTTTAGGAAAAATCTTCTCCCTTTTTGCCTGGTGTATGGGTGTGCCGAGCGAGCACATTGAAGAAGCCGGAGCCCTGATGGGTACGAAAATGGTAGTAAATGAATTCGTGGCGTACCTGGATCTGGTGAAAATCCGCGAAACGCTGGACCCCAAAACCATTGCCATTACTAGCTTTGCTCTCTGTGGATTTGCCAACTTTAGCTCCATTGCCATTCAGGTAGGGGGCATCGGTGAGCTGGCTCCCACGCGGCGTTCGGATCTGGCTAAACTGGGTTTTAAAGCTCTGATCTGTGGAACCCTGGCCAGCTACATGAGTGCGACCATTGCCGGTTTGTTGCTCTGAAGCTGACGTAAAACTTAACAAGAGATGGCGGGCACATGACCCGCCATCTGTGTTTTCGGCGTATGAATCAGTTGCTGGATTACTTTCATTTCAAACCCGGTGAAGTCATCGGCAGTCTCGGCTGTGGTGGCGGCTTGTGGGAAGCAGGCTGGGGCGTACAGGTGGATCAACTGACCTTTGTATTGATGGATCTGGTACCGGAAATGCTGAATGAAGAAGAAATTCAGGCGGCGGTGCAGTACTGGGAAAAACAGTATAGGAAAACGTGTACCAGCCAGTTTATTCTATACATCAGTACTGAAACAAAGATTCCGCTCGACGATGAGCAACTGGACAAGCTTCTGGTGATTAACGCCTTTCACGAATTTTCTGAAAAAGAAGCCATGATAGCCGAAATGAGGCGGGTACTGAAACCTGGCGGCTGGCTTTTTGTGGAAGAACCCCTGGCTCAATATCCCGGCGAAGTACACGAAGGCTGCGGAAAACCACTCTATGAACCCTTGGCTCTTCGGACAGTCTTTGAAAACCAGGGCTTTGTGTATCAACGGGCTGAGTCCACTTCACCTATTTCTCAAGTATTTACCTTCCAAAAACGATGATCGACGTTCGTTCTCCCCAAACCGCTGAAGAATGGAAAGCGTATTACCAGTTACGCTATGACGTGTTACGCGAACCCTGGAATCAACCCCCGGGCAGTGAAGTATTGCCCGACGATCAGACGGACATCATCCACGTGGCTGCCTATGACACCGACGGTATTACTTTAGGAGTAGCCCGCCTGCATACCAATGCCGATGGCAGGGGGCAGGTTCGCTGTGTGGCCGTCTCAAAAGCCGCTCAGGGCAAGGGCGTAGGTAAAAAACTGATGGCTCATCTCGAAACGCTGGCTCAGCGAATGGGTGTTATGGAAATCATTCTTGAAGCTCGGGAAAATGCCGTTCCCTTTTACCAGTCTCTGGGGTATGACGTTACGCAAACGAGTTATTTACTATTCAATGAAATACAGCATTATACCATGCGTAAACGCTTAGCCTAGGGTAAGCTGGCATGTTTATTTTTCGGGGATGGGGAGACAATTGCTTATCTACCCATATGAATATGAATGCAAATCGTTTTCACTCCAGCTTTTCAGCCTTAAGCATATTAGGAGCCGGCATGATGGTGGTTATGTGCACGCAGTGTGTACAGAAATCCAAAGATGACGCGTCCCAAACCGATTCTACTGCTGTTACCACCCCGGTTGCTGAACCTACCGTACAGTTGCCCGAACCTTCGAAGCCTAAGAATAAGTTCAGTAATATCATTGGCTGGTCGGATGGACAGATGCCCCAGGTACCCGCCGGATTTGTCGTTACCGAATATGCAGGAAATCTTAAAAGTCCCCGCTGGGCCTATCAGTTGCCGAATGGGGATGTCCTGATTGTGGAATCCAATACGGAAACGAAAGGAGCCAAACGCGTTCAGGAACAAGTTTCTGGTAAAATCAAATCCCGTTCGGATGACGGACTGAGTGCCAACCGAATCACCCTCTTGCGGGATAACAACAAAGATGGGAAGCCCGATATGCGGGAAACGTTCCTTTCGGGTCTTAACCAGCCTTTCGGGGTAGTATTGATCAAAAACGATCTGTACGTAGCCAATACGGACGGCGTCTACAAGTTTCCGTATAACGAAGGCGATACGAAAATTACGGCCAAAGGACAGAAAATTCTGGAACTGCCCGCAGGTGGCTACAATAACCACTGGACTCGAAATCTGCTGACCAACGCCGACGGTTCGAAGATTTATATTTCCGTAGGATCGGGTAGTAATGTGGCCGAGCACGGCATGGAAAATGAAGTACGCCGGGCTAACATTCTGCAAATCAATCCCGATGGTACAGGGGAGAAAATTTTCGCCAGTGGTTTACGTAATCCCGTAGGAATGGACTGGGAGCCCCGCACCAAACAACTGTGGACGGCCGTCAACGAACGCGACGAACTGGGTGATGAGTTGGTACCCGATTACCTTGCTCACGTGAAAGAGGGAGCTTTTTACGGATGGCCTTTCGCTTACTGGGGAGCCCACGAAGATCCACGCATGGCTGGCAAAAATCCGGAATTGGTGAAGAAAACGGTGGTACCCGATGTTGATCTGGGTTCGCACACGGCTTCTTTAGGTCTGGCGTTTTATAAAGGCGATAAGTTTCCTGAAGCTTATCGGCAGGGAGCATTTATTGGCCAACATGGTTCCTGGAACCGCTCTGAACTGGTCGGCTACAAAGTAGTATTTGTTCCCTTCAAAAATGGAAAACCAGCGGGTAAACCTCAGGACTTTCTAACGGGTTTCATCGCCAATCCTGAATCGGGTGAAGTATACGGACGACCCGTAGGAACCTTCATTCTCAAAGACGGCTCGATGTTAGTCACCGACGATGGGGGCGGAAAAGTATGGCGAGTCGCGGCTAAGTAAGCCGTTTTCGTACTAAAATCTACGCTTCCCGTAAGGGCTGCGGAACGGGTAATCCGGATGATTTAGGTCGTTTTGACTTGAATGATCCGGATTTCTTTTTACGTTTTCCCCACCAGATCAGAAAACCCGTAACCGGTCAGGAAGCAGAGATCAGACTGATGATCACAAACAGTACCTGCGTAGGCCAACCGTAAATCCGGCCCGTATGTAAATCCAGATTTGAATTTCGCCACTTCATCGCCAGAGGCTTTTTTTCGTGATCAATCTGATCAAAAAATTCTCCCGTACGACTGTCGAAGAAGAAGTAACTAAAGCCCCGCCAGCCGTCGGAATTATTCCTTAGAATGCAGTAACAGTTCAGCGGTTTGTCAGCTTTGTCCGTATAATTGATACCGATTATTTTGTACTGATCCTGTACAGAATGACGGATTTGTGCGAAGGCCAGATCTTCCGCCGGAGCCGTGGGTAGTTGGGTAGAGGGCGTCTTGAATTCCCGGCCAAAAGCTGGTTTTTCCTTGGCTCCCATTAAACGATAGATACCGCCTTCCCACCATTTAAACGACCAGACCAGCCCCGTAATCGCAATGAATAAAACCACGGGCAGAATGTAAAAGCCCAGCGTATTGTGCAAATCATAGTTGAGCCGTTTCCAATGGCCGCTCGTCTTCACGGTCAATCGATTCTTCAGGTTTTTCCACTGGCGGGGTATCCACAGGACAAAGCCCGTAAGAAGCATGACCATGAAAATCAGCGTCGACCCCCCAACGATGAAACTGCCAATGGGCTTAACCAAGAGTAAATGCTGATGCAATTGCCGATCCAGATTAAAAAACTCGTACTTCCGGTCGACGACGCCCAGTACGGTTCCCCGGTACGGATCGATGAATACGTCATCCCAGTACGTGAGTTGAGTGAAGTACGTCAGTCCGGCTTTTTCGGCAGGAGCTATCTGCTGGGCCATGAACAGGTACGGGTCGGTAGGATCCCCGGAAATTTCGACCGAAGTGATCTTTTTTCCGGGGATCGCCTGCTGGGCAATTGTTCGAAGCTGGGATAGATTCAGAGGTTGTTGCGTAGGTTTGAGGTGGTACAACTCCGAGTGAAAAAGACGGAACAATTCCTCATCAAACACGTACAAAGTGCCGGTAATCGAAACGATGAAAACCACCAGGCCGGTCAGTAAACCAAGCCAGAGATGCACTAACCTCGTAACGGTTCTGAATCTACCCTTTGCCATTAGAACGTGTAGTTAATGGTTACTAACGAATTGGAAGGAGCACCGGGGAAAAGGCGGATGTAATCGTACCCACCTACCCAGTACGTCTTATTCGTCAGGTTGTTGAGGTTGTATTGCAACTGAACGCGACCTACGTTATAATACAGAGCGGCATTGAAGATCTGAAACGAAGGAATGCTCTGGTCAAGGCTGATGGACAGATTACGTTTGTCCACAAAGTTGGTACCGAAGCCCACGCCCAGGCCCTTCAGGGCACCCTGCGGAATGGAATATCGGGTCCAGAAGTTGAACATGTTACGCGGAGCATTGGGTTTCTGAATGTTACGCTCAGCTTCGGTTAATGTCTCTGTAATCTGTGCTTTGTTGTACGAGTAAGAGGCAATGACGCTCCAGTTTGGGAGAATCCGGCCAATAATGTCGAACTCGAACCCACGCGATTCTTCAGCCCCAATCTGACGCAGCAAATCCGGATTCTGCGGATCGTTAGCGTTATAAAGCGTATTTTTCTGCTTGATTTGATAAACCGCAAACGAAGCCGTCAGTCGCTCGTCGAACCAACTGGATTTACCACCCACTTCAACCATGTTGCTTTCTAGGGGTTTAAATGGACCTCCTGCGTTGGGGTTGGCTATGTTAGAAGCCGTTTGTGGGTTGTAGCCTTGTACATACGTAGCATACAGATTGATGTTCGAAGTAGCCGTAAATACTAAACCAAAACGAGGCAGCCACGCCGACTGATTTGTCTTCTTCTCATCCTTGGTTTTATACTTGTCAAAGTCGGTGTAGTTTTCGTACCGTACGCCCAGTAAGGCCTGCAAACGACCAATCTTGATCTGATCCTGAATATAACCGGCGTTCAAATAGTAGTAAGTAGGATCAAACGAACGCTGAGCGTAAAACAGCTTGCTATCGTCCTGAATCCGTTGCGAGTTCAGAATATTGCTTAAATCAAAGTGAGGAACGTTTGGCACCGGATTCCCACTGGCATCCAGTAAATAGCGGGATTTGTTCGCCGGATTGTAGGTGGCAATGAATCCATTATTGGCGGCATTGCGGTACCCACTGGCTTGTAATTGTGAACCGCCCGTGGGCAGTTTTTCACTGCCGTAATCATACCCAACTACAACGCGGTGTTCCAAAGGCCCCGTTGATCCTTCCAGGTTGAAGTACCCGGAAAAGTTATCGATATAGCGGTTTCGTTTCCGCATGAATACCTGCATGGCGATTTTGTCAGGTTGCGTAGTTCCAGTAGCATCCACGCCATAAGCGTTGGCGGAACGGTGCTCATACAAATCTTCCGAATAACCGGTCTTCATGTAAGCCGCATTGAAACTGAGCCAGTTGGTTAGCTTCCGACTCAACGACAGCGAAACGTTGTACGTCTGCTCATTGAGGTAGTCATTGCCGGTACTCAAAGCCAGGGAAGTGGGTGTGGAGTACAAATCATTGGTATTCATGATCGACTGGCCACGATCCAGACGGCTTTTGGAGTTGTTGTACACCAGATCAAAATTGATCCGGGTTTTGTCGTTAGGCAGGAAGGAGAACGAAGGAGCGATAATTAGGTTTTTGTCGAACTGCAAATCCCGGAACGACTGGGCATCTTCGTAACCCAGATTGATGCGGTACAGCAGCGAACTATCTTTATTGGCCGGACCCGTAAAGTCGAGCAAGGTTCGTAAGGTATTAAAACTACCCAGGGATACGCTAACGGATTTCCGGTTTTCATCGAGTGGTTTCTTCGTAACCCGGTTCACCGTTCCGCCGGGGCTAGCGTTGCCGTATAATGCGGATGACGGGCCTTTCAGTACTTCTACCCGTTCCAGATAATTGGCCAGGGGTTGCTTCCAGAAACCCGTGCTGGTACGCAGCCCATTCAATAGTTGCGTATTGGACTGACCATTGATCCGGAATCCACGGATGGTCAAATCATCGTAAAAGGTAAACTGAGTCACGCCACTGAAGTTTTTTACTACTTCACCCACTCGCATCAGACCCTGATCAGCGATCAGCTCTTTACTGGCGTAGGAAACCGACTGTGGTAAATCTTTGATCTGCGTAGCCGATTTACTGCCGATAAAGGTCGAGCTGGTTTTGTAGGTGGTTTCCTTACGACCTACAATTTCCACCTGTTGCAAGGCGGTACTCGTCGAGGCCAGTACAATCGTTAGGTCAATACCACCGGTTGCGGGCAGACGTACGGTATGTTTCTGCGTTTCGTAGCCCACGCTGCTAAAATGGAGGGTATAGGAGCGTCCGGATTCGAGTTGTAATTGAAAGACGCCTGTTTCACTGGAACTGGTACCCGCACGTTGCGAAGGAACCGTAATATGAACAGCGGGCAGGAAGTGACCCGAAGCATCTTTGACTAGCCCCTGAATGACACCGTTGGGCAAATCGGCATTTTTTTTCTGATCCTGAGCCTGGACCAGTTGAAAGGATACTAATAAGGCAAGGTAAACCAGGGAAAGAAAGATAGATTTCATCGATACATAGAGTTAGTTGTTATTTAGATTAAATAAAAACAGTGCAAAAATAATCGCGTAACTGATATGTACCAGACGTATATAGGGAATTAATGTGTCTACATTAATCGGAGGGAAGCAGAAGCTCGGGCTAGATGGGTTCGTACTGTTTTTTTAAGGCCCTAGAAAAACATTCAGCTGATGAAAAATTTGAACTATTGTATCACTCTACTGACCGTTAGTATGTTAGCTCTGGGAACGAGTACGGCCCAGCAGAAAAAGTCTGATTCCATGAAACGCTATACCAAAGTGCCCGCCGGTTATCTGATGGTTTTACGGCAGGATGATGATGTATTGAAGCAGCTCGAAGCTTTTGCTGAACAAGAGAAGATTCCTTCGGCTTCGTTTACGGGTATGGGATTCGTGAACGTAACCTTTGGTTTTTTCAATTTTGAAACCAAGGAATACGATCCACAGGAATTCAAAGGGGTAGAGCTGGCGAGTATGACGGGGACGATTGCCTGGCAGAAAGGGAAAGTTTCGCTCCATACGCACGGCGTCGTAACGGACAAGACCTTTGCGGCCTACGGAGGACATATTCTGGCAGCCAGCGTAGGGACGGGCTCCGTCGAAATTCTAATTACCGTTCACGATAAAAAACTGGAACGGGTGATGGAACAACCCCTGGGGGCGAATGTCCTGCATTTGGAACCCTGAGTGCTACACAAAAAAAGCCACTCCCCGATCAGGGAGTGGCTTTTTCTTCAAAAGTATCGTATTATCGGATTCGTACCTCGTAAGGCAAACGAGCCTGGATACCGTTGAGGGTTTGTAATTTCTTGAGCTTTTGTACGTAAGGTGCCAAATCGCCAAATGTGGCCAGCATGACGCGTGCTTCCTGCTCTTCTTCAGCTGTATCGAAAAGAGTTTGGTAGAAGTCTTTCTTCGCCGGATACCGAACCCGGTATTCACCGGCTTTGAGTTTGGCTTCATTGGCGGCAATCTGAATGGCTTTTTCCAGTCCACCGAGTTCATCGACCAGACCGTTCTGTTTTCCTTCCAGTCCTGACCACACGCGACCTCCGGCAATCGCCCGAAGTTTTTCAACCGGCATTTTACGTCCCTGAGCCGCTTTTGCGGTAAAGACTTCGTAGAAACGATCGGTCGATTTCTGGAAGCGGTTCTTCTCGAATTCGTCCATTTCCCGGGTTAGGGTAGGATAATCGGAGTGAGCGTTGGTGTTGACGCGGTCAAACGTAATGCCGAGCTTATTCTTGGTGAATTCATCGACGCGGAAGAACAAGGAGAATACGCCAATGGAACCCGTAATCGTCGTGGGTTGAGCCACAATCTTGTTACAACCCATGGCCATATAATACCCACCCGAAGCCGCGTACGTAGACATGGACGCAATGATGGGTTTCTGCTCTTTCGCTTTCTGGATTTCCCGCCACATCACTTCTGAAGCTAAGCCGGAACCACCCGGCGAGTTGATCCGCAGGACGATAGCTTTTACATTCTTGTCTTTACGGGCCTTGCGAATTTCGGCTGCCATCTTCTCCGAAGCAATCTGATTATCGCTGTCATTATCACCGTCCACGATGTCGCCCTGGGCGATGATCACGGCGATTTTGTTGTCCGTATTCGGAGCTTTGGAGTCATTGGAGGTTTTCAGGTATTTGCTCAGTCCAACGTACTTGAGTTTATCGTCTTCCTTAAGCTTCAGATTTTTCCGAATCGCTGATTCAAATTCATCGTAATACCCCACGTTCGTAACCAGTTTGTGCTTGAGAGCATCCTGTGGTTCGTAAGCCTGCAAAGAATCCGCTACCGTTTTCAGTTCGGGTACCGAAACACCCCGGCTTTCCGAGATTTCGGCAAGCACTTGGTTGTAAATGGAATTGAGGAATGACCGAGTCTGCTCGCGGTTTTCATCACTCATATTCTCCCGTAAGAAAGGCTCCACGGCACTTTTATAATTTCCTACGCGGAATACAACGGGTTTAATATCAAGCTTATCAAAGGTGCCTTTATAAAATTCGTACTCGGCGTTCAGTCCGTTGAAATCAAGTCCACCGGCGGGATTCACGTATACTTTATCGGCCACCGACGAGAGGTAATAGCCCTGCTCGCTATACGTTTCGCCGTACGCATACACAAATTTGCCCGATTTCTTGAAATCGTTCAAAGCGGCCCGTACTTCTTCGAGCACCGCCCAGCCCGCACTCGGACTATTCGCTTTCAGATAAATACCTTTGATTTTGGAGTCGGCTTTTGCCTTTGTCAGTGCTTCTTTCAACTGAACAACACCTACTACTTCTGTATTAGCAAAGGGACCACCCAGGTCGGAAAAGGGGTTGGTTTTGTTATCGTGTTCGGTAAAGCTTTTATTCAGGTCCAGCTTCAGGATGGAGTTTTCTTCAATCACCACATCACTACTTCCCGATCCGGCTATGGAAGCAATACCCAGCAGCACGAATACCGAAAGAATGGAGAAAAGCACCAGACCCACCAGGGTAGCCAGTACGTATTTCAAAAATTGCAACATATGGAATGACTACTAATGTTTTGGTAAAAGGAATAGTCTTGGTTTTGTATCGTATAACTCCAAAAATAACAAGCCCGTTTTGCAACGGGCTTGAAAAAGTCTGAACGGGAATTCCCGCGGATGAAAGGCTGAAAACCAACGTGAACTCAGCGGTTAGATTACCGGAATTTTGGAAGTCAGGGTTTGATAATCCTGACGGCTTTTCCGGATCACTTCGTGAGCCACGTCACGACCGTATACACTGTCGATTTCGATAATGGCTTTGGCTTCGCCAGGAATGTTTTTGTACGTCAGGAAGTAGTGAACAAGACGGTTCAAAACGCTTTTAGGGCAGTCATTCAGATCCGTCCAGCTACCATATACGGCATCATTTTTCAGTACGGCGATGATTTTATCATCTGCTTCACCCTTGTCAATCAGGCGAATACCGCCGATGGGGATAGCCTGAAGAATGATGTTTCCGTGGGGAATTGTTTTTTCGGCCCATACACAAATGTCGAGTGGGTCACCGTCGCCTTCGGGAATATCCCGGCCGGATTGCTCCGTCGCGTATTGAGCGATTGCATCGCCGCAATAGGTCTGGGGCAGAAATCCATACAAGCAAGGCATGTAATTGGAGAAAAGCTGAGGGCGGTCAATTTTCAGAAAGCCCGTTTCTTTGTCAATCTCGTATTTGACCGTATCCGTAGGTACAATTTCAATAAAGGCGGTGACTACCTCAGGGGCATTTTCCCCGATGGGAACCCCGTGCCAGGGGTGTGCAATTTGCGTCGAAAAACTCATACAATAGAACCGATTTAATGCGGTTTAACAGACAATAGTGGCTAAAATTAGCTGATTATATAAATAGAAGTACTCGTTCTGGAAATCATCCCACTTTTTCTCCGATTCCTGCCTTTTCCCTGACTTTATATTCCGTGGTTCGTTCGGAATTGGAAGCCATCAGTTCGCCTAGAAAGCCCGCGAGAAACAGCTGAAAGCCAACGATAATAGCCGTTAAAGCTAAGAAAAATTTAGGATCGTCCGTCAGGTTTCGAAACTTATGACCTGCGGAAACACTGTAAATTTTATCAAAGGCCAGCCAAAGCGTTGCTACAAAGCCCAGCAGAAAGGAGATAACTCCGAAACTGCCGAACAGGTGCATGGGTCGTTTGCCGAAGCGATTGACGAACACGATGGTCAGCATGTCGAGCAGCCCGTATATAAAACGCTCTAAACCGAATTTGGTTTTACCATATTTTCGAGCCTGGTGCTGTACGACCTTCTCACCGATCTTCCCAAAGCCATTCCATTTAGCTAAGATGGGGATATTTCGGTGCATTTCGCCGTATAGACGTACCGATTTAGCAACGGGTGCGTCATAGGCTTTTAAACCACAATTAAAATCGTGCAGGTGTACGCCCGAAACCCAGCGGGAGACGGCATTAAACAACTTGGTCGGTAGCGTCTTCGTGAGCGGATCGTAACGTTTCTGCTTCCAGCCCGAAATCAGGTCGTAGCCATCTTCGGTAATCAGGCGGTAAAGCTCCGGAATCTCGTCCGGGCTATCCTGTAAATCCGCATCCATGGTGATAATAACCTGACCCTGAGCGGCCTGAAATCCCGTATGTAAAGCGGCAGACTTTCCGTAGTTCCGGCTAAAACGTAGCCCTTTGATCTGCGGATTTTCAAAAGAAAGCTGGCGAATCACCCGCCAGGAATGATCGTTACTTCCATCATCTACCAGAATCACTTCATACGTAAACTGATGTTGATTCATTACCCGTTCAATCCAGGCACAAAGTTCGGGAAGCGACTCCTCTTCGTTGTACAGGGGGATGACTACGGATAGTTGCAAAGGATATGGTGGCATTTGCGTAAAGTCCGATAAACGGAAACGTTTGGCGTTTTAAGAATAACCCTCGAACGGCGAAATTCATTTCATTTCGGAAAATGGTGCGGACCGCTCTCCCCTTAAAACGCTCACCTCTTAAAAAATCAGGTAGTAATCTTTCAGCAAAGCTACGAAATCCGGCGTGTACTCATTCGTTTCATCGCGGATACAAAGTACTTCGGGCGTAATTTCTGCGGGAGTGGCCTGCCGGGTAAAGAGCGTCAATAGCCTGAAGGCGGGTTTTCCGGGATCATTTTTTAACGCCAGTTGCTGCTGTATATGCAGTCCGTAGGGACGTAATTCCTTCGCTAGTAAATCGGTTTCGAATACGGGCAGTAAAACGGCAAACCGACCTTCGGGGGCCAGATGTTTGTCAACTGCCACTGCTAGTTCGGCGAAAGATAGCCGTTCGTCGTGGGCTGCCCGGTTTCGGCCTTCGTTGGGCGAACGCAGGTAATTCTGAAAAAAAGGAGGATTGGAAATAATGAGATCGTACGGATGCTCAGACGTAAAGGACTGAATGGACGTTTCGTAAATGTGTATGGTTTCAGCAAAGGGACTTTCCTGCACATTGGTACGAGACTGCGAAGCCGAACTCGGATCAATTTCAACCGCGTGGATGTGGTAGGGGGGAGTTAGTCGCTGGGCAAGCATGAGTGGCAATAGTCCCGTACCCGTACCAATGTCGAGAATGCGATGACTCTTCTCTACGGGCGTCCAGGCACCCAGCACGCAGGCATCCGTGCAGACTTTCATGGCCGTCTGCTCCTGCCAGATGGTGAATTGTTTGAAACGGAAGTATGAATTACGAGCCAAGGTCTATACGCTACTGAAGAAAACGAATGTAAAGATTATTTCCGACCAAAATCAGCCGGATTTTCACCCCAGTATTCGGTTTCCCACTTTAAAATTTTCGTTGAAAAGGTATTGTTCTTGAGCCAGGTTTCGGCCCGGTCGATCAGCTCGAAAAGAATTTTATTCTGATCGGTCTCGGGAAGCTTAGTGTTGGCGTGTTTGTTGCGTACCCAGCTAATAGCCGTCCGCGAATCGGAGTAAAGCGGCAGCGGACTATTGTGCTTTTTCAGGTGAGCCAGTCCGTGCACAATCGCCAGAAATTCCCCTACATTATTCGTACCATCCGCAAACGGACCCATGCGAAAAATGAGCGTACCCGAGGGATACTCGACTCCCTGGTATTCCATCACACCGGAAGCCGTATTCCAGGCCGCATCCACGGCCAGGGCGGGAGTGATGGGTTTGCCCACCAGTGAGGCATTTTTAGGGGCAGCGGGTTGTTTTTTGGCCGTTCCGATGTGTTTGTACGGATTCTCCCGAAAGGCCATAACGGCCTGCTGCTTGTCTTCAAACGACTTATACTGGGCTCCATTAAAGCCTTCGATCTGGGCTTTGGCGTCTTCCCAGTTATCGAAAATACCGGGGTGCCGTCCCTGCCAGACTACGTAATATTTGGTTTTCTTACTCACGGGGCAAAGGTAAGGGGAGTTTAGGGAGTTTTGAGCGGCCACCGCTGCGGTTTTGAGTTTTCCGTTTTCCGTTTTCCGTTTTCCGTTTTCCGTTTTCCGTTTTCCGTTTTCCGTTTTCCGTTTAAGTAGGATAAACCTGGTAAAGGTAGCGGGAGGGGTTGTCCGTAGTATGTACTACGGACTTTTTAAGTTGGTAGGCTGTGCCTACCGGGCGGGATGTTCCCCGCATTGCATACGGGGCTATGGATATTGAACCCCTTCGGGGTTAGTGGTTATTACCAGGTTTTTCTTTTTTTATTTTGGAAACCTGGTTAAACTAGTGGGGCAAGTGGTGCGTAGCGTTTGATGGTACGTTGCCGTTGACAAGCTGGGATATGTACCTGTTTGAAATCGCCCTTTCCAAATCTCAACGGAAATAAACAGCAGAGCGATATTCAGGTTTTTAGGAATGCTTGAGTGGTACGAGGATACTAAAACAATTCAGGTTGTAAAAGATAGGCAAGCGAAGCCTTGATCTTTTACAACCCGAGTATAAAATGCAATGAACCACTGAAAACAGTAAACCGGCTACTGAAAACTACACCAACTCCTTGTACTGCATCCGATGCAGATTAGCGTAAGGACCTTCTTTTTCGAGCAGTTCTTCGTGTCGTCCGGCTTCAACGATGTGACCTTTGTCGAGGACCAGAATCTGATCGGCATTCTGAATGGTACTGAGGCGGTGAGCAATTACGATCGCCGTACGACCTTTCATCAGCTTAGTAATAGCCGCTTGAATCAGTTCTTCGGTCTCCGTATCTACGGAAGCCGTAGCCTCGTCTAGAATCAGGATTCGAGGATTTCGTACTAAAGCTCGTACAAACGAAATTAACTGCCGTTGCCCTACGGAAAGCGTAGCCCCGCGTTCCATGACGTTGTAATCGTAAGTACCCGGCAGACGTTGGATGAATTCGTCAGCTCCCACGAGGCGAGCGGCTTCAATGACCTGCTCCCGCGTAATCGTCGGATCGCCCAGCGTAATGTTACGTTCGATTGTATCCGAAAACAGGAATACATCCTGCAATACCACGCCGATCCGGCTTCGTAACCAGCCCAGCTCGTAGTTTTTCAGATCGACATCATCAATCAAAATCTGACCCTTCTGAATTTCGTAAAAACGACTCAGCAGGTTAATAGTCGATGATTTACCCGCTCCCGTAGCTCCGACCAAAGCGATGGTTTTTCCGGCGTCAACCGTAAAAGCAATGTTTTTCAGAACGTATTCTGGGTCATTGTAGGCAAACCAGACATTCCGAAACTCTACTTTTCCGTGAAGTTCGGCGGGCGTATACGTTCCTTCATTCTGGGTATATTCTTCGGAATCTAACAGTTTCAGAATACGGTCGGTACTAACGACACCCATTTGCAAGGTATTGAAGCGGTCCGCCAGCATCCGAATGGGTCGGAAAAACAGGTTAATGAACATGATGAAGGCGGTGATGGTACCGTAGCTGGTTTGCAGGCCAATAACCTCCTTCGCTCCGTACCAGACAATCATCCCCGTAGCCATGGCCGCAATCACCTCAGCTACCGGATAATAAATCGAATAGTACAGAATAGACTTGACGTTCGCGTTACGGTGCTCCTGATTGAGCGTCTCAAACTTCTTCTGTTCGATGGGTTCCGCACTAAAAATCTGAACGATATTCATGCCCGTAATGTGCTCCTGAACAAAGGAGTTCAGGTTAGCCACCGCCGTCCGTACTTCAGTAAACGACTTCTTGACTTTCTCCTTGAAGATGTACGTGGAAATCAACATCAGCGGAACCGTACTCAGACTGATTAGTGAAAGCCGCCAATCCGCGTACATCATCACCGCAATGATCAATATGAGTTGCAGAATATCTCCGGCGATGCTGGCCAGACCTTCGGAAAAGACATCCGCGAGTGTTTCTACGTCCGAAATGGTACGGGTAACCAGTCGGCCAATGGGTGTATCGTCGAAGAATTTTAACCGCAAGTACAGAATTTTTTCGTAGAGTTGAACCCGGATATCCCGAATGATGGTTTGACCCAGCCAACCCGACAGGTAACTACTGGCAAACTGCGTCAGGCCCTGGACCACTAACAAAGCTACCATGGCGATAAGCATGGTAGTCAGGCCCTGATAATCACTGACGGCAATGTGATGGTCAATGGTATAACGAATCAGCAGGGGTGTCAGGGGAGCTAATACGGCTCCCAACAGAATCAGTACCACCAAACTGATAAACTGTAGGTTGTAAGGTTTGATAAACTGAAATAATCGCTGAATAATTTTCCAGTCTACGATCTTACCACTAACTTTTTCTTCGGCCACGTGAGGAAAAGATTATTATTTCTAAAATGGGTATGCAATCCCTGAGCGAAGGTAACGATTTCCCCGTGATAGATACGCGGGGTCTCACCGGAGCCTTTCTGTCGCCGTAGCGGGTAGATAGGCTGTCCACCGGGCCACATGCAGGGATACAATGCGATTATCCGTACAAAAGTTTCAACGAATGAACTCCAACTGGATTTTGATCATCAGCAGTAGTCTGATTCTGGTTTCTTACCTGTTTAACTTCATTACTAAGAAAACGAACATTCCTTCCGTTTTACTACTGATTAGTTTAGGCGTAGGGTTGCGGCTTTTCGCCGATAGCCGGGGTTTTTACGTGGGCCGGGTCAATGATACGCTGCCCGTTTTGGGTACGGTTGGACTCATTCTGATTGTACTGGAAGGAGCCATGGAGCTAGAGTTGGATCGCAAAAAGAGTAAGCTGATCTGGCAATCCTTACTGGCAGCTTTAGGAATTTTGCTGGCTACGGCTTTCACGATGGCGACGCCACTGGCTATTGCGTACGGCGATTTTCACCGTGGACTGCTGAATGCGGTACCGTTGGCGGTTATCAGTAGTGCGATTGCCATTCCCAGTGTAGCCAACCTGACGGACCCCCGCAAAAAAGAATTCATTACTTACGAAAGTTCGTTCTCCGATATTCTGGGTATCATGCTCTTCAATTTTGTATTGATGAATGACGAACTGACCATGGCGTCGATGCTGCATTTCATCGTGGAAGTCGTTGGTATTCTGCTGATGTCGCTGCTGGGTTGTATCGTACTGGTGTATTTGATGAGCCGGATTACACAGCACGTCAAGTTCTTCCTCATCATTGCTCTACTCATTCTGGTGTACTCGCTGGCCAAGCTCTTTCACCTGTCGCCGCTGCTACTGATTTTGGCGTTTGGGTTAATGATGAACAACATCAATCTGGTCATTCCTAACTTCCTGCGTAAATACCTCATTCACGATAAACTGGACGAAGAATTACCCGTATTCAAGTCCATTACAGCCGAAAGTGCCTTCCTGATTCGTACGTACTTCTTCGTACTGTTTGGTTTCTCGATTGATTTACATTCGCTTACTAATCCCAAAGTCTGGTTGATTGGTGGGATCATGGTAACGACACTGTACGCCATGCGAGCCATGTATCTGAAGTGGATTTTAAATATTCCCTTATTGCCGGAATTGTTCATTGCTCCCCGGGGCCTGATTACGATCCTGATCTTTTTTGGGATACCAGCTACCATGGTTCTACCGGATTTCAGCGGGGTACTATTGTTCACGATCATCAGTACCAATGTCATCATGTCGGCAGGTCTGATTTACTACGGACGACAAACCGGAAAAGTGATTGCGGCTCCGGAGCTATCCGATACTTCGGATCTGCCAGCGGGGAGTTAACAACGAAAAGCCCCTTTCGAACGCGTTCGGAAGGGGCTTTTCGTTAAAAGAAAAATGCCTTTATTCACTCAGATAATTTCCGTAGCCAACGACCATAACCGACAGGATGATAGTCGCGATTCCCGTCAGAATCGTACGATACGTAGCGGGCTGTACGCCTTTCCATTCTTTCAGGTACAGACCCCAGAGATTGGAAATGATGATGATACTGGCCGTATGTAAAATCCAGGAGCTGGCTCCGTTGCCCAACTTGCTTTCACCCATACCGTAGAAAAAGAACTGGAGAAACCAGGTCGTTCCCGCGATGGCTGAGAACACGTAGTTATTCAGCAGCGGTGTCTTGGAATCGGTATAGTTACCAAAGGTTTTATTGCGGAAATTTAGCAATAACGACCAAAGTAAGTTGGTCGTTAAACCACCCCAGAGTACGACGACGAAAATGACATTATTCTGAAACAGCGGATTACAACCCGCGGTGATCGCTTTCAAAGCCATCGGCTTTCCGGCTTCGATACCGAAGTTGAAGCAGGCACTCAGAATACCGGAGAAGGTGGCTACAATCAGACCCGTCCAGAGGTTGAATTCCTGTACACTGGCTTTTTTCTCTTCTTCGGAAAGATCGGCTTCTTTCATGACGCCCGCCCGTCCGCAAATCACAATGCCGATGATACAGATGAGTACGCCCAGGAGTACTACTTTGCCACCCGTAGAATTAATCATCTGCGTAATCGTTCCTTCGGTTTCCTGGGTAAAGAAATCGCGGTAAATCGGGGGAATCAAAGCACCGAAGGCTGAGCAAAAGCCCAGTACCACTGACTGGCCAAGGGAGAGGCCCAGGTAACGCACGGATAACCCAAACGTAAGGCCACCGATGCCCCACAACAGTCCCATCACGTAGGTCCAGAACAGCGTATCGCTATCGGTTTGCCGAATGATGGCCATGAAATCAGGAATCGTAAGCCAGGCGGCCACGTAAGGAGCGATTAGCCAGGAGAATAGACCACCAATGATCCAGTAACTTTCCCAGGCCCACTTTTTTACGCGTTTGAAAGGAATATAGAAACTGCCGGAAGCGAACCCACCAATGAAGTGGAAAATGACACCAAAGAGAGCCTGCATAAAGAAAGAGTAGAGGTATTCGTAATTCCCAAAGCTAGGGAAGTTCGGGGATTTTAACCATCCCGTACTGTCGGGGGAATAGGCTTTTTCGGGTGTTTGCTTGAAATATTTGAATACTTTTTCTGTCAATAAAACGAATCTGAGCGTCGCATGAAAATGCCACGGATCAGTAATCCATGGCATTCCGACGAACCTTCAACCTTTTTCTATACTACACGCAAAACGTGTGTTCGTGTGTAGCACACAAACTGGGTATACAACGCAGGCCGTTCGTAAGCGGGTATGAATCAAGAGAAAAGATGCGATGGAATGCCGAACAAGCACGATCAAAAACCTTAAAAAATAGAAACCCCGTCCGAGTACCTGGGACGGGGTTTTAGGCTTGATGAAGAGAAGTCTAATTTAAAAACTCGTAGATACCGGCTACGCCCTGGCCACCGCCGACGCAGGCCGTGACCATGCCGTATTTTTGCTGCCGCCGACGCATTTCGTGGAGCAATTGCACCGATAAACGGGCTCCGGTAGATCCCAAAGCGTGACCTAAGGCAATGGCTCCACCGTTGGGATTGACCAGCTCGGGATTGATCCCCAGTTCCTGAATCACCGCCAGCGACTGGGCCGCGAAAGCTTCATTCAGTTCCACCTGCTCAATATCGTCCAGTTTCAAACCGGCCTGTTTCAGAGCTTTGGGGATGGCCGCCACGGGGCCAATACCCATGATCCGGGGTTCGACGCCTGCCGTAGCGTAGCTCATCATCCGGGCAATGGGTTGCAGGCCCAGTTCGTTCACCAGCCGCTCGGACATGACCACGACAAAGGCCGCTCCATCGGAGGTTTGCGAGGAATTGCCCGCCGTAACGCTACCATTGGCCGCAAAAACGGGTTTCAGTTTCGCTAACGCTTCCAGACTCGTATCCGCCCGGGGACCCTCATCAAGAGCTACGGCGTATTCTTTCGTTTTTTTCTTGCCACTCAGGGGATCAAAGAAGGTTTCCTGCACTGGAATCGGAACGATTTCTGCATCGAAAATCCCTTCTGCCTGAGCTTTCAACGCTTTCTGATGGCTGGCCAGAGCAAAGGCATCCTGAGCTTCCCGGCTGATTTTGAACTGTTGAGCGACCTGTTCCGCCGTAAGCCCCATGCTGAGGTAGTAGTCCGCGTGATTCTTGGCAATGTCGTAGTTGAGAGCCGTTTTCCAGCCCATCACCGGCACCAGCGACATGGATTCCGTACCGCCCGCAATAATGCAATCGGCCCAGCCCGCGTGGATTTTGCTCGCGGCCATGGCCACGGCTTCCAAACCGGAACCGCAGTAGCGGTTAATCGTCAGGCCCGAAACGGTTTCGGGAAGGGCCAGTAGCGAAATATACCGACCCATCTGCATGCCCTGTTCGGCTTCGGGTACGGCGTTGCCGACGATGAGGTCATCGACGCGGCTGGGGTCCAGTTGAGGAATCGTTGAAAGGGTATGTTTAATAACCGTAGCCGCCAGATCGTCGGGGCGAGTAAAGCGTAAACCTCCCTTGGGAGCTTTACCGACGGGGCTACGGAAACCGGCTACAATGTAAGCGTCCATGAAATTGTTGAATGATTTGAAGACAATTTATTTACTTTCTGGGAAAGAAGAACGTGTACGTGCGTTTTTCTGATTCAATCGCTCCAAGATTGTTTTTAAAACGAATGAGACCCTCGTTGCGTTCGCCGTTCTCCGTGGAGATTCCCAGATCCAGAAGTTCGTACCCTTCGCGTTGACAAAGCCGATACAAACCCGCATACGCCAGAATAAGCGGACTGGAGCTTAAAAAAGCCGGATCATCGGCGGGATACAGGGTATACAGAATCCGATTATTGATGTGAACCGTTACGATTAAAGCCGCCAGCACGGTATCCTGTCGCACGGTGAACACCCGAAAAATGTCGGGCAACTGCTGAATTGACTGTTGTAATTGCTCCAGCGACAGGGTCATCGGACGGTTTTTCCGCCGCCGGGCTTCGGCTATGAAGGCGTGTACCTGCGGCCAGTCGGGTTCCACCCATTCAGAAAACGTAAAACCTTCCCGCTCACTTTTCCTTAATCGACGTAAAGTGGAGGTGTGTAAGTGCTGTTCAATGGGTAAGGAAGAAACCGGAAGGTGCTGATTCAGTTCGGTGGTCGTGACCCGAAAACCAGCTTCTGTAAACAGACGATGCAGATGAGAAGCTAAATCGGGATTGAGTCCATCTGGAAAACTGCGGAGTTCAAGAAAAGGTACAGTTGAAACTTCGGAAAGAACAGCCTGTACGAATATCTGCAACGCTGAAAGCGGAACGTCAGTATTCGTTTCGATTCCACCAAACGTCGCCCGGCGGGGACTGATGGCTTTTTCGGGCGTCATAAATACCGTAAGCCGGGCCTGTATCTGCTCCGCTTTCAGTAAAAAAAAGGTCAGTACCCGGTCGCCCGGCTGTACCTGGGTTTGAAGGTGAAGGGGTTCATTAAACAAATAACGTTCAAAGGGGAGGGTCGGAATAGCTTCTGAAAACTCAACGATCCGTACTGTATACGTAGCATCCATAAGAGGAGCAAAGTACAAAAATCCTGGTTTCTGGTTACGAGTTGTTGGTTGATTGTGACGTTGACCAAGGGAAATTAGGTAACAGATTCTTTAAAGGTAGCCTAGTATAGCCCTCTATTTCTTACTAATAAACGCATTACCCTTCACGTAGAAACGATAGGGGAGTTCTACGCCTACTTTAATGCCAATTCGCGTCGTCTGGACCACGTCGAAATCGTGTAAAACGGCCGGTTCGATAAACAACGGACTATCCTGAATCATCCAGAAATTCATCTCCTTGGTAATAGCCATGGCGTGTACCAGACTCGCCGGACCCTTGCACAACTGCGTCGGTTTCAGTACCCGATCGGCGTAGGTTTTCCGAAAAACTGTTGAATTCGTTGCTGGGCGGCAATACGGCGTTCCGCCATCAAATCCAGCCCTTCCGTCGGTTCCAAAGCCCGGATCAGAACAGCCTCGCCAATACCTTCGCCACCACTGGAAATATTGACGCAGTAATATTGACCATAAATCTGATACACGTAAATCATGCCTACTGGACCGAACATGGGGGCATTGCGAACCGTCTTTCGCGTGTAGGCATGGCAGGCCGGATCGTCTTTTAGGTACGCTTCCGTTTCGACGATAATCCCCGCCGTGCGGCCCTCGGGACTGTTATGAACCAATACACATCCCAGTAAATTACGGGCTAAATCGAGGGAAGGTTGCTGATAGAATTCGGTAGTGAGCGGCATAGAGTACGGAAATAAAACACAAATACGGCGTACGGAATAAAACCATTCCATACGCCGTAGGATACGCTCTGACGTTTACAAAGAGTAGCAGTCTAGCTGTAAGTTTAGAAACGTTACCTTTTATCAATCTCCTCAACCCCGAAGGGGTTCAATATAAATAGCCCCGTATGCAATGCGGGGATGCCGGATTGAGATTTGCAAAGGCAGTTGGAAACTGCCAGATGGTAGGTACAGGTTTGGAAACTTGCACCAGTACAAAGTATAAACCTACCCTACATTACTATAAACGTCTACTATACCAACTACCTTAACCCGAAGGGATTCAATGTACATAGCTCCGTATGCAATACGGGGAACATGGGTATGGGAATAGTTACAACACGTTCGCCGTTTGTTCCTTAATTTTCTCCAGATCGTCTTTCATGCCTACGACCAGTCGCTGCAGGCCCGCATCATTGGCTTTTGAGCCGATGGTATTGATTTCCCGTCCAATTTCCTGAGCCATGAAACCCAGCTTTTTGCCGTTGCCTTCCTGGATGATTTCCCGGAAATAATCGAGGTGTGTTTGCAGACGTACTTTTTCTTCGGAAATGTCGTATTTCTCGACGTAGTAGACCAGTTCCTGCTCGAAGCGATTTTTATCGAAACCGTCTTCCCCGAGTAAATCCGTAATGGTTTTCAGCAAGCGTTCGCGTACTGCCGGAATCCGCAGTCCATCCTGTTCAGCAACCTGCTGTAAACCTTTTTCAATCCCGTTGATGCAGTCGCTGAAAATACCTTCGAGTACCTGTCCTTCGCGTTCGCGGAAGGCCTGGCATTCGGTCAGGGCCAGACGCACAGCTTCCAGAGCAGTTTTCCACTCGTCTTCCGAGCTTTCTGTGACTACTTCGGTATTCTGGGCGTTCGGCCAGGTTAGAGCCAGCTTGAACATTTCCAGGTCGTCGAAGCTATTGCTCAGGTGGTAGAAGCTTTCCCGTAAATCCTGAAAATACGCCTTTACGAGCGGACGGTTTACGGAAACGGAGGCTTCGGCTTGGGCCGTCTTGGTAATACTGATATTCAGCTCAATTTTTCCGCGTTCGAGTTCAGCCGAAAGGAGATTACGCAGTTCAATTTCCCGACTTGATAAACTTTTGGGTATTCTGCAAAAAATGTCTAAACCCTTGGAATTTAGTGTTTTAATTTCGGCAGTTACCTGAAAGCCATCCGCTTCCAGAACGCCCCGGCCAAAGCCGGTCATCGATTTCAACATAGTACAGAAAATATGAACAAGAACGACTAGGCTTCGGGGTTCTCGTCCGGTTTAGCGTTGGTTGGCGGCGTTTTGGCAATCAGTAAAGATTGAGAAATCGCTAATAATTTTATCTGGGCTTCCCGGTTTTCCGAAGGCTCTGATTCAGCGTCCGGTTTAGGTCGCTGGTTCTGGTTTTCCCGCCGATCCGGGCGTGGTTGACGCTCGTCTCGCTGGAAACGGGGGTTGTTATTCCGATTCTGCCGGTCTTCCCGCCGGGGCCGTTCATTGGGACGTTGTTCTTCACTTCCGGCAGGGGTCGCATCCGCACTGGCTTCCTGCGGAGGCCGCTGGTTTTGATTTTCCCGCCGATCCGGGCGTTGCTGACGATCTTCCCGCTGGGGACGATTGTTTCGATTTTGCCGATCCTCCCGCCGGGGCCGTTCATTCGTGCGTTGCTCTTCGGCTTTGGGTTCCAGGGGTTGTTCGGCTATCGGGTCCGATGCAGGCAAGTCCGTCGCTACGGGTGAGGCAGCTGGACGGCGGTCTTCCCGGGGTGGGCGATTTTCGCGGTTAGAGCGGTCTTCCCGATTGGGACGTTCTTCGCGATTGGAGCGATCCTCCCGGGCCGCTCGTTCTTCGCGGGGTTGCCGCTCGTCGCGGTTCGGGCGATCTTCCCGGTTGGGACGATCTTCCTTCGCGGAGCGGGTCGAAGTTTCCGTTCGGGGATCCCGATCATCCGTGACGGGTAGTTCCGTCATGGCTGCATCATTCTGGTGCTCAAGTCCCTGAGCTTCCAGGCTTTCCCATTCGGTACGGTGCCGGACAATGTCCAGAGCCGAATACAACGCGTGTAGCATGGAACTGGGATCGGCTACATTTTTACCCGCAATATCGTAAGCCGTACCGTGATCAGGACTCGTCCGAACGATGGGCAGACCCGCCGTAAAGTTTACGCCGTCTTCAAAAGCCAGCATCTTAAACGGCATCAGGCCCTGGTCGTGATACATGGCCAGAATGGCGTCGAATTTCTTCCAGCTGCTGGCTCCAAAAAAGCCATCGGCGGGGAAAGGTCCGTATACCAAATGATTTTTCTTGCGAAACTGATCGATTACGGGCAGGATGACATCCTTTTCTTCGTTGCCCAAAAGTCCGTCTTCACCCGCGTGCGGGTTCAAACCCAATACGGCCACACGGGGCTTCTGAATACCGAAATCTTCCTTTAAGGATTTGATAATCTGCGTCAGCTTCCGGGAAACCGCGTCCTGATTGATGTTCGAACGAACCCGGCCCAGGGGTACGTGACCCGTCACTACGCCTACTTTCAGGCGTTCAGATACCATGAACATCAGGTATTCGGAACTGCTGAAGGCTTCGGCGAGGTATTCGGTATGTCCCGGAAACTTAAATTCTTCGGATTGAATGTTGTACTTGTTGATGGGGGCCGTCACCAAAGCCGAGAGATGTCCCGCTTTCAGGTCTTCAACGGCTTTCGCCAGACTCTGGTACGCGGCCTGTCCGGCTTCGGGTACTACTTTACCCGGTTCAACGTTGGTCTGGCTGTCATCGAAACAGGTGATGACGTTGACCATCTTGGTATTCATCTGATCAGCAGCGGGGGCCGGATGCAGCTGCCAGTCTTTCATGTCGTACAGATGCTTGTAACGGTTCAATACCCGCATCGATCCGTAGACCACCGGCGTAAAATGTTTATTGAGTTGATTTCCGTGTAAGGCTTTCAGGATTACTTCGGGTCCGATACCGTTGTAATCGCCCAAAGTGATGCCAATAACCGGTTTCTGTGCTTGCTCGCTCATGATCGTTTCATCCAGTCAGATTTGGGGTTATACTGACCTTGAAAATCAGGATAACTGGGCGAAGTTACGGCATCCATCAGGGAATTGGCCCTGCGGGAAGTCTTTTTTTGGCAAAGACCGAAGTAGGTAAAGCTTATTTCCGGCGTGTCAGGGCCACCCAAACCATCCTTTCCTTTCACTCAGGGAAACTCTGGGCTTTGAAAATGGGTTGAATAATACGCACTTTCATGGGCGATACGAAAGTTTTAACTTTGACCTTTTATCAGCAATACCAGCCCAGTTTTGGCTAACTCCTTCTGCGATGAAACGAATTTTTGTTTGTGATGAAATGCACCCCAGCCTGTTCGAAATGCTTGACGGAGCCGGGTTTGCCTATACCTATCAACCCAAAGCCAAGCGGGACGAAATTCTCGAACAGATTGCCGACTATGAAGGATTGATGATCCGCAATAAAACCCGCGTGGACGAGGCTTTTCTACAGGCCGCCACGCGTCTGGAATTCATCGGTCGGGCTGGGGCCGGACTGGATCTGATTGACCGGGAAGCCTGCGATCGCCATCACGTACGCCTGTTTGCGGCCAATGCCGGGAATATGGATGCCGTGGGCGAACATGCCCTGGGCATGTTACTGGCTCTGCTCAACCATATCCATACCGCCGACCGGGAAGTACGCCAGAAAATCTGGTTACGCGAAGCCAATCGTGGTACCGAACTGGGCGGCAAAACCGTTGGTTTAATTGGGTATGGGCATAACGGACAGGCCTTTGCCAAACGACTGAGCGGCTTCAACGTGAACGTACTGGCTTATGATAAATACCGGGATCATTATTCGGATGCCTATGCCAAGCAGGCCACGGTGGAGCAGCTTTTTGAGCAGGCCGATGTACTGAGTTTGCACATTCCGCTGACGGAAGAAACGAGTTATCTGGTACGCGAAGATTTCATTAGTCAGTTTCAGAAGCCTTTCTACCTGATCAACTGTTCGCGGGGAGAAATCGTACAACTGGCCGCCGTGTTGCAGGGATTACAGTCTGGAAAAATCCTGGGAGCCTGCCTGGACGTACTGGAAAACGAAAAACTCCACCAGTTACCCGCCGGTCCCGACGAAGTGTTTGATTC
The DNA here is from genome assembly GCF_002872335.1 of Siphonobacter sp. BAB-5405. Classification (GTDB taxonomy): domain Bacteria; phylum Bacteroidota; class Bacteroidia; order Cytophagales; family Spirosomataceae; genus Siphonobacter. The sequence continues at coordinate 102,280 of NZ_NJAG01000021.1, forward strand.
CCTGATTCAATTGCCGAATGTCATCTTCACACCGCACGTAGCGGGCTGGACGCACGAAAGCTACGTCCGGATTAATGAGGTGCTAGTGCAGCAGATTGCGGAGGCGTTTGGGCAACCGCACAACAACCAACCAATAACCAAAAACTAACTTGCTTTACCCAAAAAACATAGAAGAAAAACTCGGATTCGACCGGATTCGTCAGATGCTGAGCGAGGCTTGCCTGTCGTCGCTGGGCCGGTCGTTTGTGGAGAAAATACGCTTTTCCGATCGCTTTGACCAGATCCAGAAAATGGTAGGTCAGGTGGCCGAAATGAAGGAAATTGTGGCTCACGAGCCGGATTTTCCGCAGTCTAATTACATCGACGTTACCGAACAGATTGCCAAAGCCCGCATTGAAGGGGCTTTTTTGAACGAAGAGGAATTTTTCGATCTCAAGCTTTCGCTGCGTACCATTCAGAGCATTCAGCGATTTTTCGAGAACAAAGAAGAACCTAGCTTTCCGTACCTGCGGGAACTGACCGTACAGGCGTTTCAGGAACGCAAAACCGACGATGAGGATAAACCCCGCCGGAGCAAAAGCGATGAGCTATCGCAGTTACTCAAGGAAATTGACCGGATCATCGATGATCGTGGTCGGTTGCGGGACAATGCCTCGGCGGAATTGCAGCACATTCGTCGCGAACTGATTGCTGAACAGGCCCGTCTGCGGCGGACGCTCGATTCGATGTTACGGACGGCCCAACAAAACGGATGGGTACCCGAAGGAGCAACCATGACCGTGCGAAATGGCCGGATGGTGATTCCGCTGGTGGCCGAGCATAAGCGTAAAATTCGCGGCTTCGTACAGGATGAATCGGATTCGGGGAAAACCGTTTTTCTGGAACCCGCCGACGCTCTGGAATCGAACAATGAAATTCGGGAACTGGAATCGCGGGAACGCCGGGAAATCATCCGTATCCTGACCGATCTGACCTCGAAAGTGCGTCCGCATACCGAAGAACTCAAGCGGGCGTATACCTTTCTGGGGATCGTGGATTTCATTCGGGCCAAGGCTAAACTGGCGTTGGAAATGAACGCCAACGCTCCATTTTTCGTCCAGCAACCCCTCGTGGACTGGCACGGTGCCCGGCACCCACTTTTGCTGATGAGCTATCAGAAACAGGGCCGGTCGGTGGTACCGCTGCACGTGAAACTGGATGCCACGCAACGCATTTTGCTCGTGTCTGGTCCCAACGCCGGGGGTAAGTCGGTAATGCTGAAAACGTTGGGTCTGATCCAGTATATGTTCCAGTGCGGCCTGCTGGTACCGGTGGATGATTTCTCAACGATTGGTCTCTTCCGGAATCTGTTCATGGACATTGGCGATGAACAAAGCCTGGAAAACGACTTGTCGACGTACTCGTCGCACCTGACCAACATGAAGCATTTTCTGTTGCATTCGAACAAGAAAACGCTGTTTCTGATTGACGAGTTTGGTACGGGAACCGAGCCGAGTCTGGGGGGGGCCATTGCCGAAAGTATCCTCAACGACCTGAATCGCTCGGGAGCCTACGGCGTCATCAACACACACTATTCCAACCTGAAGACCTTCGCCGACCGTACGGAAGGGCTGGTGAATGGAGCGATGCGTTTTGATGCCGAACACTTGGAACCGCTCTACGAGCTGGAAATCGGGAAGCCCGGTAGTTCGTTTGCCTTTGAAATTGGCCGGAAAATTGGTTTGCCCAAGCCCGTACTCGACGCAGCCCGGCAGAAGCTGGACCGCCATCAGGTAAATTTTGAAAAGCTATCCAAAGAACTGGAAATCGAGAAAAAGGTCTTTCAAGATCGGAACGCCCAGAATTTACAGCGGCAACAGGAACTGGACAAACTCACCGAGCAGTACCAGACGCTGAAAAGTTACCTGGATACGGAGAAAAAACGGCTGCTCAACGAGGCCAAGGTTCAGGCGAAAGAACTGCTTCGGGAAGCCAATGCAAAGATTGAAAATACCATTCGGGAAATTCGCGAACAGGGAGCTGAGAAGCTGGCTACCAAGGAAATCCGTCAGCAACTAACTGATTTTTCAGCCCAGAAGCTCACGCAGGAAGTGATTGCCCCACCCAAAGCCGCCCCGACCCCGACGAACGAAGTGGAAGTTGTGGGCGGGACTATTACGGTAGGCTCACTGGTCCGGATCAAAGGGCAGAGTACGGTGGGGGAAGTACTGGACCTGAAGGGAAAAGATGCCGTTATTGCCATTGGCGATCTGCGTACGACGGTGAAAGCGAACCGTCTCGAAAAGGTTTCCCGCAAAGAATTCAAAGCCGCTACGGGCGACGATAAACCCCGGGCCAAGCTCACCGGTGTAGATTTGAATGAAAAAGCCATTAACTTTTCTTTCAATCTGGACGTACGGGGCAAACGCGGCGAAGAAGCGATGGTAGCCGTCGATAATTTCATGGACGATGCCATTATGCTGGGGTACCCCGAACTGCGAATTGTGCACGGGAAAGGCGATGGTATCCTGCGTCAACTCCTTCGCAATCACCTGCGTACCTACGCTCAGGTGGCCGGTATGGCCGACGAACATCCCGACCGGGGTGGGGCGGGGGTTACGGTAGTTCAGATGAAATAACCTTACGGATTTCAAAGCTTACAGAGGCTCATTCGTTCAAACTAGCGAACGAATGAGCCTTTTTCCTTTCTGGTTCTTCGCTCTTTTTTCTCTAGTACATTCGTCGAAAAATGCTATTTTGCAGCGGTCCTTCACAACCCTATGGTTCGGAATTTTTATCGAAACAGGTATTAACCAAACGAACGCTTTTTAGTTAAGTATTCAGAACCCCAGTCCGACTTTCAGGAATTTCCAAACCCTTGCGGCAGGTCTGAAATAGGTTACTCATTTGCAGCCTTTTATCATTTGTTTTACACCACGTATGGCGAAGTCAAGCATTCAACTAGAACCTCAACCTCAGGAAAGTTTGTCCGGGCAATCGGCTGATCCGACTTCCTCTGTTTCTTTCAAAGCCGTCGAACCGCTCAGTCGCTTTTCTGAGTTCGATATTCATTTGTTTGCGTCGGGTAAACACTTTAAACTGTACGAAAAACTCGGCTCACACGTCATGGAGCACGAGGGCGTCACGGGTACGTATTTCGCCGTATGGGCTCCGAATGCCAAGTACGTATCCGTGATTGGCAACTTCAATTACTGGAATCGCGGAGCGAATGCTCTGTACGTACGCTTTGATAGTTCGGGTATCTGGGAAGGCTGGATTCCGAACGTGGGCAATGGCGAGGTATACAAATATTTTATCGTAGCCAATTCGGGCGAAGAACTGGAAAAAGGCGATCCGTACGCCCTGCGTTGGGAAGAGCCACCCTCCACGGCCAGTATCGTTTGGGATACCTGGTACGAATGGAACGACGCCGACTGGATGCAGACGCGAGGGGAGAAGAATAAACTCAACGCCCCCGTTTCGGTATACGAAGTTCACCTAGGCTCCTGGTTACGCGACCCACAGGACCCGGATCGTCGTTTACGCATTCCCGAGTTTGCGGATCGTCTGGTTGATCACGTCAAAGAATGCGGGTTTACGCACGTGGAGTTTATGCCCGTCATGCAACACCCCTACGAACCTTCCTGGGGGTATCAGATTACGGGGTATTACGCCGCTAACAATAAATACGGTACGCCACAGGAGATGATGATGCTGTTCGAAAAACTGCATCAGAATGGCATTGGCGTCATTTTGGACTGGGTACCGAGCCACTTCCCGGGTGATACCACGGGCTTGTTTTACTTCGATGGGTCACACCTGTACGAACACGCCGATCCCCGGCAGGGCTATCACCCCGACTGGAAATCCTATATTTTCAACTACGGTCGGAACGAAGTGCGAAGCTTCCTGTTATCAAACGCTGTTTTCTGGCTGGACCGTTACCACGTCGATGGCCTGCGGGTCGATGCCGTCGCTTCCATGCTGTACCTGGACTACTCCCGGAACGCGGGTGAGTGGGTACCCAACGTGTTTGGGGGCCGCGAAAATCTGGAAGCGATTTCGCTATTCCGCGACCTCAATACCATCATTTATCAGGAATACCCCGATACGCAAACCATTGCCGAAGAATCAACGGCGTTCCCCGGCGTATCGCGTCCGGTGTATACGGGCGGACTGGGCTTTGGGATGAAGTGGATGATGGGCTGGATGAACGATACGCTGAAGTACTTCGAACGAGATCCGGCCTATCGTAAATATCATCAGGATCAGTTTACCTTCAGTACGGTTTACGGTTTTACCGAAAACTTCATGTTACCCCTCTCGCACGACGAAGTGGTCTACGGGAAGGAGGCTCTGGTTTCGAAAATGCCCGGTGATGAATGGCAGCGTTTTGCGAACCTGCGATTGTTATTCACGTACATGTTTACGCACCCCGGAACCAAACTGCTGTTTATGGGTGGCGAATTCGGTCAGACGTCGGAATGGAACTTCAAACAATCGCTGGATTGGCATCTCTTACAGTATCCGCCGCATTTGGGTATGAAAGCCTGCGTGACGGAATTGAATGCTTTGTATAAGAAAGAACCAGCTCTCTTTGAGCATAGCTTCTCAGCCGAAGGCTTCGAATGGATTGATACGACGGATCGCGAAAACACGGTGCTGGTGTATAGCCGGAAAGGTTATTCACCCACCGAAAAACTGGTGATCGTCCTGAACATGACCCCCGTACCACGCCCCAACTACCGCATTGGCGTACCAATGCAAGGGATGTACACGGAAATCTTCAACTCCGACGCCATTCGTTTCTGGGGTACGGGCAAGTACGAAAATGGCACCTATATGTCCGAAGCCATCACCTGGCAGGGCAAAGAGCAATCCATCAGCGTAAACATTCCCCCGCTGGCAGCGATTGTGTTGAAGGTTTGGTGAGGAGCGTTTTGAGTTGTGTGTTTAGAGTTTTGAGTTATTGTGAAACGAGAATCCACAGTATTACGCTGAGTTTTTCAACGTAATACTGTGGATTTTATAATGAATGTGAGCATCAACGAACGCTAAACCCTAAACACACAACCCCAAACCCAAAAAAACGCTACAACGGATTCTGCTTCAAATTCCCATTCAGCACAATTTCCGATTCGGGAATGAGGTGGACGACCTGTTTGTCCGTGGCCGGAACCGTTTGCTGACCGGTCTGAATATTATGGTAGCCGGGATAATTCCGCACCAAACTCCGGTTGTTGCGGTACAGATCATAGGCCCGATGCCCTTCAAAGGCCAGCTCCAGCCGACGTTCCTGTAGTACTACATCCAACCCTGACGCTAATCCTTTCAAATCCCACGTACTGAACAAGGCCGTACCGCTCAGTCCCGCCCGCGTCCGGATGGTATTGACATCGGCGATGGCTAGCTCCAGCTGGCCTTTCTTAGCGTAAGCTTCGGCCCGGTTCAAATACATTTCCGACAGGCGTAAAACGACGGGAGAACTTAGCGTAGGAATGCCGCCCTGATTGGAAAACTTGGTAATGTATACCTTATCGATGCCATTCCGCTTTTCCTGTTGGCCCGTCGAGGTAAGTTTCCGCACCAGAAACGAACGCCGCTGATCATTCGGAAACTGATTGATCAAATCCTGATAGGCTTGTGAAGCGTAGACTTCGCCCCAACCCACGCCGCCGGGCGAGGTGTAGTACATGGACCCGATGGCACTCCAGGTTCGGTCGTCCCGGAGCGTATGCTTGATGGCAAAAATGATTTCGGGATTCTGCTCGTTTTCGAGGGTATAGAAAGTCGGCACCTGCGTGGGCGTCGCTAGGGTATAACGCTTACTATTGATAACTAGATTGGCTTCTTCAATTGCCAGATCGTTCTGATTCTGGTAGAGATAGACCCGGGAAAGCAGGGCGTGGGCCGCTTCCGCCGTGGCGTAACTGCTGCTTTTGGCAATCGTCATTAGCAAGGCCGCTTTTTTCAGATCCGCCACAATGAAATCGTAGACTGCTTTCACCGTAGCCCGGCTGGCGTTGTCGTCGGGCGTCAGGTCGGTTTTAATGATAATACCCAGATTGCTTTCGGGACTCTGCGTGTAGGGACGGCCAAACAGGCGTACCAGGTCGAAGTGAATCATGGCCCGCAGGAACAGGTTTTCCCCCAGCAGCTGATCCAGTTCTTTCGACTGCCCCGCCGTAGTCGCCGTGATCACTTTATTACAGCCGATAATCGCGGCGTAACCTTTCCGGTAAATCTGTAAAGCATTGCCCTGATCGGCGGTATGGCGGTAGGTATAGGTCAGAAACAGCGGATCGGTGGTGGTACCGCTCAGCGTCACATTATCGCCCTGAAACTCATTCATGATGTAGAGATTCCGGGTATAATCCAGCGACTTGATAATGGTATAGTTACCATCCGTAGCGGCCCGCAGGCCTTGTTCATTAGTCAATAATTCCGACTCGGAAAGGCCGTCGTAGGGCGTTTTATCGATACTGCACGAAGCCAGCAACCCCAGAAAAAGCGGCAGCGTACGGATAAGAGAGGAGGTCTTCATACGAAGAAAAGATTAGAAGCTCAGTTGAATACCAAAGACGAATTTTTTGCTGAACGGATACTTCGTACCCACTTCACCCGTGCCCGGAATGTCTGGATCAATGCCCGAAAACTTGGTAAGGGTGAACAGGTTATCCGCCGAAGCCGTCAGCCGAAGGCCCCCCAGCTTAGCTTTCTGCAGGAGTTCTGAAGGGAAGTCATAACTCAGACTGATGTTCCGTAGTCGCAGGTAGTTACCATTTTCCAGAAAGCGGGACGAAGGCCGCTGCGAGTTGTTATTGCCACCCAGTACGTAGCGGGGGTGCGTGGCCACGTCGCCAGGCTGCTGCCAGCGAGACCAGCCGTTAGACAGAGCCATGAGGCTGTAACGATCGTAGGCTCCATCGCTGTCGAACAACTGACGATCCCCATTGTAAATCATCGCTCCGGTTGAGTACGAGAAGAAGGCATTCAGTTCCAGGTTTTTCCAGGTCAGTACCTGCCGGATTCCACCGAAGAGTTTGGGGTTGGCGTTACTACCGATGAATTGCAGGGTGGCTTCGTTGTAATTGCCCGTTGAAGCAACCGTACCGTCCGGGTTGACTTTCTCCCACAATGGATTGCCCGTTTGTGTATCCACGCCCAGCCAACGCCGCATGTACCAGCTATTCAGAGGTTGGTTCAGGGCGTAAGGCCGTAAGCTGTTTGCGATAAAACTGGTGTTTCCGTAGAGTTCCGTCAGCTCATTGCGGTTCATACCCGCGTTGATTTCCATCAGCCATTTGAAGTTCTTTTGCTGAATGACATCCCCGGAGAACACCACCTCCAGCCCCCGGTTTCGAACGGCTCCGATGTTTTCGGTGATGTACGCGTACCCACTCGTACCCTGTAGCGGACGGTTGAACAACAGATTGTTCGTCAGTCGATTATACACATCCACCGTCACCGACAACCGCTTCCAGAGCGTTACATCCACACCCAGGTTGGCATTATTGGAAACTTCCCAGGAAAGGTTCGGATTCTCAATTCGTGTGGGATAGGCCGAAGGCACGCCCGCGTACTGATCGGTCAGGTTGTACAGGCCCTGAGCTGCGTAATCGCTGATGCCGTCGGCGTTGCCCGTAGTACCGTAGCTCAGGCGAAGTTTCAGGTTATTGATGTTGCGATGATTCGCCAGAAAGCTTTCGTTGGAAACATTCCAGGTAAAACCAACGGCGTAGAAATTTCCGAACTTCTTGTTGCGGCCAAACTTGGATGAGCCATCCCGCCGAAACGAGGTCGTCACGATGTACTTGTCGTTGTAGCCGTAATTGGCCTGAAACAGGTACGAAGAAAACGCATTGTCATTTTTGGTACCCTGAATGCTCTCGGGCTGGGAGGCTGCATCCAGAATATCCAGCCCGGAAAAAATACCCTTTCCCGTAGCACCCAGCGACTGGTAGTAATAGGTCTGGTACTCATACCCCGCTAATCCATCGAGCGTGTGGCCCCCGGCAAATTCGTGTTTGAAACGCAGGAGGTTGGAAGTCAGCAGGGTATAATCCCGACTGTTGAACTGCGAAAGGCGACCTTGTACGTCAGCGGCACTATTACCCCGGGCATCTTCGGTACTCTCGGTTTCGTAAAAGGTAGTTTGGGCCCGGTTGGTTGTCGAGAGCGTCAGCCAGGGCAGGAGTTCATATTCCGCTTTGAATAACACGTCGCCAGCCAGCGTATTTTCCTTGAACTTCTCAAACTGCTGGTTGTAAATGAAGTTCGCATTATCACGACCGTACCAGGTTTTAGCTCCCGTAATAGGGTTGTAGGGCTTGCCCTCAACATACGGATCATCGTAGGGTAGATAGGTGTAGGCTCCGTAGAGGGAACCGCCACTGTTGTCGTAGCCCCGCGTGTATGTGCCGGCCGTATTGAGCGTCAGGTGCAGTTTTTCGGTTACATCGTGGTTGAAATTGAGCCGTAGGCCGAAGCGATCCAATCCCGTTTCTTTCAAAATCCCTTCTTCCTGATAATAGTTACCGCTGATGAAAAAACGGGTCTTGTCCGAGCCTCCCGAGGCGTTCAGTTCGGCCAGCGTGTTGGACGCCGTGCGGAAGGCCTGATCGAACCAGTTGGTATTCGCATTAGCTTCGGGCGTGGGCAGAAAGCTGTTAATGTTCTGACCGGGGCGATCCCGTTCGAAGGCCTGTTTCTGTACGGCGTATAATTCCGGACCATTCATCAGCCGAAAATTCCCCAGATTCAGTTTACCAATCCCTTTGTTAAGTCGGGCCGTAAGCTTCGTTTTGCCCGCTGCCCCCCGCCGGGTCGTCACGACAATCACGCCATTGGACGCCCGTGCTCCGTATAAAGCCGTGGCCGAAGCATCTTTCAATACCGTAAGCGACTCAATATCGCTGGGGTTGGGGATTCCGCCAATGACGCCATCGACTACGTACAGGGGATCGGAACTGGCGGTAAGCGTACCTACGCCGCGAATGATGATTTTCGGAGCACTCCGCGGATCACCGGAATTGGAACCCACCTGCACACCAGCGGCTTTGCCCTGTAACATCTGCGAAAGATTGTTCGCCGTCACGTCTTTCAGGTTTTTGGGCGTAATGGCCTGAGCCGATCCGGTCAGGTTCTTCTGCGTGGTGGAGCTATAGCCCAGTACCACCACTTCGTCGAGCTGCGTATCTGATTTTTTGAGCGAAACGTCCAGCGTGGTACGGTTTTCAACGGGTACGGAAGCGTTTTCGTACCCGATAGAGCTGAACTCCAGTACCGCCGTCGGTCCGACCTGAATCGTAAACTGACCATTGGCGTTGGTCGTCGTGCCTTGGAGCGTACCCCGAACCACGACACTGACGCCGGGTAAGGGCTGGCCCGTATCGTCACGCACGGTTCCGGTGAGCGAGATCTGCTGGGCAAAACTGCACAGGCAGAACATCAGCCCTAACAAACTCAGGGAGAATTGTTTCATCGTTTTTCTAGCTAAGTGAATGTATGAATCGACTTAAAACTTCAGGAAAGGGCACAGCAATACTGCCCTTGAAACGCTTCAAAGTAGGGTTAGAGTGAATGCAGGACATTCACCAGCAAAAGGAGTCATGGAGCCAGATCCGCCCGAAAGTCAGGGCCGATTCCGGAGATGGCGTTCGAGAATTGGATTAGTGTTCAGACGAAAAAGGAATGTCCCCAAAGCAGTTCATAGGAGTATCGTTTGTGAAATAAGAAGAGGAAGTGCGGCGTGTTCCTGCTGGAATCTGGAATGAAAGTACAACGCAAAAAATGGAAAGTAAAGAGCCTCACAGGGCCTGGGAGGGCGGAAATTGGGCCTGAAAACATGTGCAAACGTTTGCTACGGGATGAACAACCGTTTGTGCAAAAACTAATAATTTATTCGGTGAAAAGTAATTTACGGGAACCGGTTCATTGCTGAGTCGATTTTTTGCCATAGGATCGTTGGTACAGGCTAGCAGAAGCATCGAATTCATTGGAAAAGCCAGCTCTGAATAAGCGTTCAGAACGCCTTTTCTTAACCCGAATGGTCATTTCTGAAG
>NZ_NJAG01000098.1 GCF_002872335.1 Siphonobacter sp. BAB-5405
GATTTTTATTAAATGCTCTTGAAACTCCGTACGCTTTTTTATAGGATTAAACAATTATTTACGACCAACGCTCGGCGACAAAACGTCTAGGATTTACTATGGCAGGAGGTAACTGTAAAAGAGAAACAGTATAGGCATGTGGTCAAAACTTGTAGCCCTCTAATCAGTAATTTAGATTCAACTCAACGATACGTTTTTTCTTTTTATTCTATATAGAAGGTGTTTTACTAATTTTCCATTGTGATCTTTTTATACCTACTATGGTTGATTTGAAACAGATTCGCGTAATGGAGACTAGTGTTAAGGCTCCATAGTAGTCTTGACGTTACGACTTTATTAGCTTATCATAACGTTTGATTCTACAACAGGTTTAAAGTATGAAATCTTGTTAACCGAACATGCCTTTAATAGATAATATAGTAAGACGTACCTTTAGCCTTTCACCAACCTGATTAGTAAATAATGCGAATTCCGTTCTCCAGCCTTTTGCTGCTGGCTTTCCTTTTTGCTTCCTGTAAGACACCTTTCTCGGAAATTGAAGATCGAGCGTACACTTCCTTTACTATTGTGAACGAAACCTCTGAATTAATTCCTCGCCTAGCCATACGCTTACAAGATGAAGATAAGAATATCAAATATGATTCGCTGCTGATTGCTCCCTTAGTAGCTCATGATAGTATTATTCTTCGTTACAATTCACAATATCTTTCTTCAGATCGAACTGTTGGTTGTAGGCTTTATACCTGGAAAAGTGACTGTGAGCCAAGTCTAGTTTCCGTTAGTGACGGCTTTTCAAGAACTTTGGCCTACAACATTCGCTATGTCATAAAAGCCGATACTATTTTAAAGAATTGGGTTAAAAAAGACCTCTAGTTATGCCTTCCTATGCTACGATACTTTCTTACTGCTATTTTATTAATACTGTTTAGCCCTTTTATTCATGCACAGTTATCGATTGAGCATGGGCCCCTATGGAGTAAAGCATCAATTGTAAATCCACATCACTACCAATCAAAAAAACAATGGGGCTCGGGCATACAGACTGGTTTTTGGTTAGGATTTGACCATGGTAAACCGACCCAGCTTCGTATAGGAGCCCTTTGGGGTTACCGCCGAACGTATTTTACTCGTTATTATCCTGAATATACCATTGAACCACTATCTGCCGAAGTAAGCCGAAGAGAAAACTTCTTCACTTTAGTAGCTTTATTAGAACAGCGGCTTATTCGGTTTAATCCCTTTGAATGGACTGTCAGTGGAGCCCTGGGAGCCGAGTTTCCGGGCTCGAGTAGTTGGTGCAACCTGGAGGAGCGATGCCTGGAGGTAGCCAAGGAAGATCTCTATTCCCAACAATCAAGGCTACCGTGCAGTTTCGGACAGGCGTTCTTTACCATCCCACGCCTCGGTTAAGTGTCGGACTGGAAGCGATCTATGGTACCCCCCTAAGCCTAGTTTTACCCGAATTAATGATAAGTACGTCCCCCAAACGCTAGGTTTAAACCTGAAAGCTAATTACTACATAGGTCGGTTGAGAATTCCAGAGGCAAAAAGGGAAAATTGACCTTTCAGGGTTTTACTCAACATACAAACACTTATATAACAGCCTAGTATACACACGTTAACTAATAAATCGAATCAACCTTTATGAAGCATTTCTTATTACTTCTTTTGTTGTCGAGCTTATTGTCGTGCTCTGACAAATCCAGAGAAAACGTGGACCCTGCCTATGAGTACGAGATCAACGAGCGTTCTCTCATACTCAAGGATTTATTCGATGATCCTGAACCTTACACTGTTGAATTTTACAAAGCTGATAGAAATACTACTTCTCCAAGGCTAATAATCCGTTGTCTAAACACAGAAGTAGACATGAGAAAGCCCTATGCGATGGCGAAGGATAGTTCCTTCCACGTTTACTACTGGAGAGGATATACTTTTGACCGAGATAATGACTTGATGAAGATCTACTTTTCACCCGAATCAAAGTAAAAGGCCGTTATAACCTTTTACAAACGACCATATAAGACATATAAAATTTCTGTCCAAGCCTTTTTAAGCGGAAATTTTACCAGTCAGAGGCATTCATGATTCTTTCAAACACCGATCTGGCTACAACTCCAGCCCCTTCTATCTAGCCAGGCAGCTAGTGGCTGTCTTTGTCCCACACAGCCATAGTTTTACCATCAAAATAAGGCTTTGCGAATGGGCGTGCCGGGGATGACGAATGACTGGATTTCCCGCCAGCAATAGGTTTAAGAGCTTTCAACTAGCTTTCCTCTCCTGGACAACCCCGCCTTACTTTTCGGCCATTACCGGGACTATGACCGCATCCCCTTTTACGCTAAACTGATACACTCCGGCTTTTTTATCCCATTGTTTGACGACGGGTACGATCCGCGTCCGACGGGGGCCGACTTTCTCGGATGAGTTATGAATGTGGTACACGTAATATAATTGCTTGTCGATTCCTTCAAACAAATCCCCATGGCCGGAGCCATTTTCGCCAACGATCGATCGATGAATGATCGGGTTATTTTTATACTTTACCCAAGGCCCGTAAGGCGAATCGGCTACCGCATAGCCAATCGCATAATCAATATTATGAAAATGGTTGGCCGAATAAAACAGGTAATACTTATTCTTCAATTTTATCACCGTAGGCCCTTCCATGATGGGTGCTGATTGATACTTAGGCGTTGCCTCCCAGGGCTCGGTCTGATTAAAACATCGTTTCAGGGTTTCGGCTTTGATGGTTCCGGTTTCAGGTCGAACTCGGCCACATACAGGTAATTCCCCTGATCAAAGCGTACGCTGTAGAGGTAGTATTTCCCATCGGTATCCTTAAAAATATAGGAATCGATATTTTTCTCAGAGCCATCAATCGGGCCCACTTCTTTTTGTCGGTAAGGACCCAATAATGATGTTGACTGGGCCAATACGGTTTGTTCATCGGCGGTATACGTCAGATAATACAGGCCCTGTTCGCTGAATAGTTGGGGTGCCCAGAAGCCCTTGCTGCCGAACGTATGGTCGCCTTTAGTCAGGATCATACCCAGCGAATCCG
>NZ_NJAG01000099.1 GCF_002872335.1 Siphonobacter sp. BAB-5405
TCTGTTTCTGGGCTCTGATTCCTTCGCCATGGCAACCATAAAATCGAGATGCTGCAACAGGACCTGAACGCCTTTGAACGCGTAAGCAAATCTACCGATTATTGAGATCCGTCTCATTAGTAGAGTACATCCTACCAGCCACCAGATGGAGAAGTCTGCTGGCTGGTTTTTTCGCTATTCCCCTGCCAGGGAGGAACGGTAGGAAGCCAGCAGATTACGTATATTGTACATCATACAAGCAGGACTATGGAAACGATAGGTATACCGCGGGTCGAACTCGAAACATTCGCGGCAGAGGAGTACAAGATACCCTTGTGGCAGGTGGAGCATTATCCGGTTCATTCCAGCTATTTCATCGTTGAAAATCGTGACGAATATCCGGTCAAGGATTATATCTCCCCCCACCGCAGGAAATTTTACAAGATCTTCCACATGACCTCGGGCACCGGTACGCTTACCATTGGACTGCATCGCTATGCGATGGGACCGGATGAAATCGCTTTTGTTCATCCCGACGAGATTATGTCCTGGCAAACGACCTCCGAGGAAACGGGCGGGCATTTCTGTCTGATTCACCCGGATTATTTCGGCCACGACGCGGACCATGTTCTACAACTCCTGAGACAGTTTTCCTATTTCCAGGCCGACCAGGCCGTTGTCCAGTTGGAGGATCGTCAATCGTTGGTGATTGATAACTGCTTTGCGACCATGCTTACTGAAGATCGGGCCGATGCAGAGGATAAAAAACAGGCCATCCTGTTACAGTTACAACTCGTGTTACTGGAAAGTAAGCGGGCCGGAAAAAACAGGGCTCAAAGGCCCGTTTCAGACAGCTATGGCTACATTTACCGCTTTCTAGCTTTGCTGGAATCTTCCTTCCAGGTACAGAGCCCTGACGATTCGGTACAATTGAAAACCGCCGCCGAGTTCGCGGAGCAGTTGCACGTTCATCCCAATTATTTAAATGCCCTGATTAAAAACCATACGGGCAAAACGCTGCGGGAACATATCCAGGACCGTCTGCTGCACGAAGCAAAAGCCCTGCTGGTACAAACGGATTGGGATATCAACCAGATCAGCGACGGGCTCGGTTTTTCGGGGCAGGCGGCTTTTACTGCCTTTTTCCGTAAGAAGGTCAATGTTTCTCCATCACTGTTTCGCAAAAATAGTTTACGGGCCAATCAACCTCTACTGCAAATCATCCCCTAGTAAGGGATGATCCGTTTACTAGCGTACCCGGAAACGCTTGTAAGCCAGTGTACTATATCCTCGATTCGGCTACAAAGAGTCTGACTTCGGCTACAAAGCCCGTTCTGAGAAGGCTGAGCTTTGCTGCATCACTTCGTTCTTTATCACATGCAGTCAAATCAATCAGCAATCGTACCGTCAGAGGTATCCGTTCAATCGAAAGTTGCACTCGTAACCGGTGCTAATCAGGGAGTGGGTTTTCAAATTGCCAAAGCATTAACCGCAAATGGCTACGTGGTTTATGTAGGTTCACGTAACCTGGAAAATGGACAGGCCGCAACAAAAGACATCGGCGGTCAGGCCCGGGCGATTCAGTTAGACGTTACCGTTCCGTCGTCCATTCAGGCCGCTGCGGAGCAGGTGCAAAAGGAGTCTGGCTATCTTGAACCTTTTGGTCAATAACGCCGCGATCTCCCACGCCGGTAAGCCAGGCCGTCCCCTCGAAGAGGTTATGCAGGCGAACCGGGCCAGCGTGGCTTCGCTTGAGGAAATGCGTAGTGTCTGGGAAACCAATGTTTTCGGAGTCCTTGCGGTTACGCAGGCTTTTTTACCACTGCTCCGCCAGTCAAAGGCAGCACGTATTGTCAATGTTTCGAGTGCCCTGGGTTCGCTGACTCTGAATTCGGATCCTTCCTGGCCTTATTACGGATCATTCGAAGTGATATATGGAGCATCCAAAACGGCCCTTAATGCCATTACTTTATCGCTGGCCATCGAACTGAAAGAGGCTAAGATTAATGTTCGTGCGGTCAGTCCGGGTTTTACCGCTACGGCCCTCAATAACTTTCAGGGGACGGATACGGTGGAAGAAGGATCGCGTGAGCCCATCCGGGTTGTTCTGGATGAAGAGGGCCCCTCCGGCGTATTTACTGGTCCCGGCGAAGCAATGGTACCCTGGTAAAATCTTTATACTGCTTGTGGCCAACAATCGTTGGACACAAGCAGTAATCCTAGTCTATGAAAAACGACGAAAAAACTCATTCGGATCAATTGCATATCACAGGTCCATCAGGTATTTGGTTTGCCCAAGCCGCAACATCCACTGATTAGCGTGATGAATTTTACGCTTGGCAATACTCCTGATCTCGCCAAACTGCCGGCCTACGATGTGCTGGATTTTTATAAAGTAACTTTTATTACAAAACTAAGCGGTCGGTTGCGTTATGGTCAGGGCCATTACGATTACGACGAGGGCAGTATGTTGTTTGTGGCCCCTAACCAGCTCGTAGGTAGTGGCAATTACGCGGAAAATGCGGAGGGTTATATTTTGCTCATCCATCCCGATTTTTTCCTGGGTCATCCATTAGCCCATAAAATGAAGCAATACGGCTACTTCTCGTACACGGCCAATGAGGCCCTGCATCTGTCAGACAGCGAAAGAGAAGTGATTTTAGCTGTGTACCAAATCATAGAAAAAGAACTGAGTAGCCGCATGGATGAGTTCAGCCAGGATATTGTTATCGCCCAGGTTGAACTAATGCTCAGCTACGCCAACCGCTTTTACCGGCGGCAGTTTATTACGCGTAAATCGGTAAACCATGACGTACTACAACGGGTAGAAGCGATTCTGGATGAATATTTCAAAACGGGCCTGTCCTTGCACCAGGGAGTGCCTACGGTACGGTTTCTTTCTGAACATCTGCACATTTCCCCGGGGTATCTGAGCGATCTGCTGCGTTCACTGATTGGCCAGAATACTCAACAGTACATCCGCTATAAACTAATTGAAAAGGCCAAAGAAAAGCTTTCTACTACCAACTTGAACGTCAGTGAGATTGCTTACGAACTTGGCTTTGAGCACGCTCAATCTTTCAGTAAGTTGTTTAAAAACAAAACCAACCTTTCCCCACTGGAATTCAGGGCAAGTTTCAACTAACGCAGGTTGGGCATAACCTGAAAGTTGAACCTTAATTAGATTCGTCAGCCGACTCTTTTTGCCTCTGCTGTAACACTGCGGCCAGCTGCCGGATTAGGTTAGGTGTGGCTCCATCTCATCGGTGTTAAAAGTCGATCGTTGATGTAAAAGGCTGGTCTGCTGTCACCGTGTACGATCAATTTGTACCGCGTACGGTCGGGTGCTACGGTAGTATGGTGTTCAAATTAGTTTCATCGACGGACTGGTTTACTTTCCAAAAAGGAACGGCGGTTGAGTGACTAACCAGCCGACGGTCCGTTGATCGATTGAAGAAAAACCAGCAGGCAACGCCACTGACCAGTGCAATTGTCAAGGTGTAAAGTAACCCGCTTTTGTTCAGCTGGTTGGCTCGTCTGGGTATCGGTAGCGAGCCTGAGGGGTTTGCAGGTGCCGCTACCGAGGCATGTAGTACGTAGCCTTTTTTAGGAATCGTTTCAATGATCGTTCTGCTGGTATCCTGTAACACTTTTCGAAGGTGGGACACGGATTGCGTTAACGCTTCATCGGCCCCGCCATAGTCATTCCAGATGGTTTTAACCAGCATCTCCCGCGTTACCAGCTGATCGGCATGTTCAGCCAATATGCACAACAGAGTCATCACCCGGGTTTCTAAGCGAACTTCTTCTTCCTGCGTTAAATCTTTAACGACATGCCTGGTTGGGTCAACCAGGTATTTTCCGTTTAGTATGAAGCGTTCAGTCGTCATGCAGAGCTATGTTGGGCACTGAAAGTACGAATAAAACCACCGGCTTTTTGAAGTCCAGGAAATCTAAGGCTTTTCCAAAGCTTTTCTATAGCCATTAACTGTGACAGCATCCTCAGCTTTGTTACCGGCTTGCACCACACAAAAGCCGCTGAACCGACGATGCGACACTTGAACAGAGTAATGGGGTTAGGTTTTTTCTTACTAAGCTTTACGACGGCTTTATACGCTCAGGATCAGCCGTCAGTGAAACTGGATAAGCCGCTAAAAAGCGTAGTGATTGATAGCGTAGTTCAGGCTTTATGCCGTTACTACGTTTATCCGGACCTGGCTGTAGCAATGGGAGCTCACCTAAAAAGTCAAATGAACCAGGGCGTTTACAACACGATCACTGATCCGCACCGCTTGGCCCAGTGGCTCAGCCAAGAGGTACTAAAGATCCACCCCGATAAGCATCTGTCCATCCGGTATGATCCGGCTCTTGAAAAACGAATCCACGCGTTTAATCAAGATCCACACGTAAACCGGAACGCGAATCCGGGGGAGCAACGGCGAAATTTCTTTTTCAAACAGGCGGCAATTCTGCCGGGCAACCTGGGGTATATAGATTTTACCAATTTTGCAGATACCAGCACACTGGCCAGAAATACCGTAAGAGCAGCCCTGCAGTTTGTTGCTTACACCGATGCATTAGTGATTGACCTGAGAAATAATGGCGGGGGAAATGCAGTGATGGCGAGTGAGATGATTCGTTACTTTTTAATGCACCCACTTTGTTAGGACGGAGCTACAGTCGAATAACGAACACATGGACTGAATCCTGGGCAACCCCTGACGCCGCGGTTACGCATGGCCTGTATATAGGCATGCCTCTATTTCTGTTAACCAGCAAACGTACCTTCTCGGCCGCGGAAGGACTGACCTACACCTTACAACAACTACGTAAAGCCACGGTGGTGGGCGATACAACCCAGGGCGGGGCTCATTTGACGCGAAGTTTTGCGTTGGGAAATGGCTTTGTGGGTTTTATTCCGTACAGTCGCGGGGAACATGTGTTGACGAAAACGGATTGGGAGCAGGTGGGTGTAGTGCCTGATGTAGTTACGGATGAAGAACAAGCACTTACCAAGGCCCAGCAACACTACTGGTTAAGCAGGCTACGGACTGCCGCCAGTGAAGAAGAACAAAGGAAAATCCGTTGGCAGTTAAACCGGTTACGAGCAGAGCTTTTTCCTGTATCATTGCCTGTGCCTGTATTGAGTCGATACGTTGGGCAATTTGAGGAATTTGTCTTTA
>NZ_NJAG01000100.1 GCF_002872335.1 Siphonobacter sp. BAB-5405
GGCAGTCGGGGCGGAGAGCGTCGCTGCTACGGGCATGGGCTCGTCCCCTACGGTCATTCGGTGGAGCGTATTTGCATCGAGGTGGGTAGTGCCGAACGGTAACCGCAACAGGAAAGTGGTACCAGCCCCCGGTTGGCTAGTCACGAGCACTTCACCCTGGTGGGCGTCCACGTATGTTTTAACCAGCGACAGGCCAATGCCCGTTCCCATGACCTGCATGGATTCAGTATGCGTGGCCTGATAGTACGGGTCAAAAATTCGATTCATCTCAGCCGTGTCCATGCCCACGCCGTGGTCCTGTATGGCAAGCTGGAGGTAATGATTCGTCAGATGCTGCTGTTCATACACGGCCGAAGAATCGGAGGAGCCGACGACGGTAACCCTTATCTGAACGGAACCACCTGCCGAGGAATACTTAAACGCATTGGAAAGTAAGTTAACCACTACGGATTCCAGTTTGGCCCGGTCGATGTACAGGGAAATATTCTGCTGGGGAACATCAATGGTATATTCCAGATGCAGAGCTTCCGCCTTCTGTTTGAAAATCAAAATATTTCCGTTAAAAACGGTACGATATTCGTCGGTGTAATTTTCAGTTGAATGGGGCCTGATTCTGCTTTTCTGAAATTCATAAGTTCATTCACCAGATCCAGTAACTTGTGGGTTTGCTGGTGCATGAGCATAATCTTGTCCTTGACCTGATGAATCGGCTCATGACTCATGGCGGCCAGCTCTTCGACCGGGCCAAGAATCAGGGTAAGGGGAGTACGCAGCTCATGAGAAACGTTCGTGAAAAACTGTAACTTGCTATTGGTCAGTTCTTTCTCTTTTTCAACCTTGTAATGCTCCAGGGTTAATTCACTTTTTAACCGTTGCTGAACAAGACCATTGCGGTGATACAACAGAAAGGCCACACCGATACCGGTCAGGTAAAGTACGTAAGCCCACCAGGTTTTCCACCAGGGTGGTAAAATGGTCAGATGCAGGGTCAGGGGTTGCTCGGACCAGACGC
>NZ_NJAG01000101.1 GCF_002872335.1 Siphonobacter sp. BAB-5405
ACGGGTTGCCAGGTCGATTCCTGCCGAACCTGCGAAAATTGCCAGCAATGGTCTAGAGCAGTACTGTCTGAATGGAAATAGTCAGACCTACAATGGCTTAGAGCAGGATAAAAAGACCCCCACCTACGGAGGCTATTCCAACACTATCGTCGTAAACGAAGATTTTGTGTTGCATATGCCCGAAAACCTAGATCTGGCGGCATCGGCTCCCTTATTATGTGCAGGAATCACCACGTATTCTCCACTCAGGCACTGGATGGTTGGTAAAGGACACAAACTGGCCGTAGTGGGACTGGGTGGATTAGGGCATATGGGCGTCAAGTTTGGTTTAGCTTTAGGGGCGGAAGTAACGGTATTGAGTACTTCGCCAGCGAAGGAAGATGCAGCCAAAAAGTTAGGGGCTCATCATTTTATCGTCACCAGCGATCCTGGTCAGATGCAAACAGCGGTTTCTACGTTTGATTTTATTTTGGATACGGTATCCGCCGAGCACGACTATAACCAATATCTGGCTTTACTTAAAGTAGATGGTGTGCATATCTGCGTAGGAGCTCCGCCAACGCCTTCCGCTTTGTCGGCCTTCAGCTTGATTCCAGGTCGGAAAAGTATCGCAGGTTCAGCCAACGGGGGCATTGCTGAAACGCAGGAGATGCTGGATTTCTGCGGGGAGCATAATATTGTTTCCGACATTGAGCTCATTGACATCAAAGACATCCACACTGCGTATGAACGAATGCTAAAGGGCGATGTGCGTTATCGATTTGTCATTGATATGGCTACTCTTTAATAGCCCAATCCTAGGGTCATTATCATTTTTTTGAAGTTTAGAGACGTATTCTATGAGATCTAGAAAAGGTTATCCATTTCTAAGGCAGACGTTAGGTCTTACCCCATCCATTGTGATCTTTAGCTGGGTTATGTGGGCTATTTTTTCTTCCCAATCATTAACTGCTCAATCTCTTCAGATGAATCAGACTCCACCTCCTTATATTGCCAAAACTTCCAACTTCATGGCCATTGCTTTTCAAGTAAAAGCCGGTGATGCACAAACGTTAGTTACTGCGAATCTAAAAGTTAAAAGTAATGAGCAGGGGCTTGTAACGGGGGGAATGGAAATCTATACGACTGATCAAACGTCCGGTATCCCTAGCTATAGTATTGCCTTTATTTATCTAGAAGTAATGAGCCAGGAGCAAGCGGGGAACTGGCCTATCTGGGGAGCCGTGAGTGATGTTAAAGCGTTGGAGCACTTTAAGCACTTTTACAATTTCCCCTATATTCATAAAAAAATAAAGATTGAAACCAGGGGAAATCAACAAATGGCTAGCATAGGGGAAGGCGAAGAAGAAGGATTGATGTTATCCTTGCAAAAGCAAATGGACAAGGCCGTTGCTAGTGAGGGGTTAGCCCGCATCTATAGCTATTCAACGGAGGGACAAATGCTTTTAACGGAAATTCCCTGGCTTGCAAGTGGTCATCAAGGGAAAGTCCTTTCACTAGAAATCAGAGCAGGTAAAAACAAGACCTTGCAGTTGTTAGAAGGCGTACAACCTTCGTACAGCCAAATCAGCACGAATGCGTTTAGTTATTCAAAGCCTTTGAAACAGTAACGATTACATCAGCCTCGCTGAAAGTAAGCTACTCCTTTTTTACAGACTAATGGTTGATAATCGGGCTTTAGTCTGTAAAAAAGAGTAGTAAGTACCTCTCTTCAAGTAAACGATGATGTTAAGACTAATCAAAGTTCGGCAGTAGGGTATCAAACATTCAATGCCAGGTGTACACATTTTTTTGCCAGTAGGGTCGTTGGATCAGCCAGTTCGACTCTTTTGCCTTGGCTCACTATAGAGGTTTGATCCGGAAACATTAGCGGTAATTCCGTGCAACCTAAAATCAAAACTTCCGCTCCCCGTTGAGTTAGGTGATCAATGGCTTTGGTCAGGTCCTCTACACATTGTCCTTTCGAAAAGCCTGCTTTCACTCCCTTAGGGCCATAGATGCTCGCCATAACTTCTTTTTGAAATTCAGGCTCAGGAATTAATAGAGACAAGCCTTCTTTACTAGCGATTTCGTGATATACCTGGCTCTCAATAGTTCCACTCGTTGCTAGTAATCCAACCTTTACAGCTTTCCCATACTGCTTGATAATATGTTCAATGGTTACGTGAAGCATATGGATAATGGGAATACGCAGATGCGGCTGGATGGCTTCTATAAAGGCATGGGCCGTGTTACAGGGAATGGCGATGGCTTGAGCTCCTTCGGCTTCCAACTGCTTGCAGGTAGAAAACATCGCCAGCGTAGGATCAGCTTCATTACGCAATAAATGAGCCGTTCGATCCGGTATTTGCGGATTCTGTTCAACTACCATTTTAATATGATCCTGATCCTTCTGAGCAGGGGTGTTTTTAATCACTTTTGCCATAAAGTCTACGGTGGCAGCTGGCCCCACACCTCCTAAAATTCCCAGTTTAAATTCTTTAGAAGGTTTGCGGATTTCACTAGCTAGGGCGTAGTTTACATATATTTGGTTGACATCCATCAGACGAATACCACGTCTAGCTAAGGGTTCACAAAGAAGAGAGAGTTCAGTAATACCCGGTACAATCACGCGACATCCGGTCTGTTCAAGCTCCAGACAGGCTTGATAAATATACTCTAGGGATATGCCCTCTAAATATCCATTCTTAATGCCTTGCGGACCATATACCGCTTCCATAATGAGCGATTGCGAGCTGGGAAAAACAAGCTCATAGTCCTTAAAATAACGACTAAACAGCTTTGATTTTTTTACGTAATCCGAGGCGATGATCCCTACTTTTTCATCCTTTTTTAGGGTATTCTTAAGGTAGTAACTTAAGGCGTCAAAGAGATTGAGAATGGGAATCTGAAGTTCAGTTTGAAGCTGATCAATAAAACCATGAGAAGCAAAACAGGGTAAGAGAACCTTATCTACTTGTTTGGCTTCGAAGGCTTTACAGGTGGTGTACGCGTAAAATTTACGGGAGTGTAGATCGGCCTCATTTTCTAGCCGGGCATTCATTTGCTGATAAGGATGCTGCTCAAAGAGAAAATGAAAGTCCTGCTGATTCTCCAGTACAGCTTTGGATTTCAATAATTTAAAGAAAAGATCTCCTCCTGATAAGGTACCTAATCCCCCAACAATTCCGAAAGTCTTCATAAAGTTTAATTTAAATCAAGGGGAGTAGGTTGCATCAGCCTTTTGCGGTGTCCTTTTCCCCACGCACTCAGAGCCCTAATGACTGGTTCCAGGCTTTCAGCGTACTCACTTAACGTATATTCGACTAACACGGGTGTTCCTGTATAAACACTACGTTTGATGAGCTGATGCTCTTCGAGGTCTTTTAGCTCTTTGGTTAATACTTTAGATGTAATTCCCGTCACGGCCCGCTCAATCTCCCGGAAACGAGTATTACCCGCTGAAATAGCTATGACAATCTGAAGCTTCCACTTGCCACTTAGCACGTCCAAAGCGTCCCGAATGGGTAGTAAATCCCCCGTACACTGCGAATGATCCCGTTTTTTCATATTCTTTTAGAAAGCTGGCTACCTGAAGGTAACTGCTTACTTTAAGGTAACTGCTATCTTTTGGAATGCTAATATAGCTAGATTTGTCTCATCAAAACAAAAAGAGGTAATCCCATGAGTACGATTTTAGTAACCGGAGCGACCGGACATTTAGGTACAGCGGTAGTCAATGAGTTGTTAACCAAAGTAGACCCTAGTTCGATCTCAGTCTTAGTTCGGGATTTACCAAAGGCTGAAGCCCTGCAAGCAAAGGGGGTAACGGTTTTGCAAGGGGATTATAGCGATTATAATTCTTTAGTCAATGCTTTTCAAGGGTTTGACAAACTATACTTTGTTTCTTCTAGTGAAATCATCAACCGTTTGGCCCAGCATGAAAATGTAGTTAAAGCCGCTAAAGAAGCTAACGTAGGACATATTTTTTACACGAGTGCTCAGCGTAAATCCGAAGATGGCACTTCACCCATTGCTTTGGTAGGGGATGCTCACTATAAAACCGATCAGCTCATTCAAGCTTCGGGACTTACCTACACCATCTTAAAACATGGATTATACTCGGATATTTTACCGATGTTCATGGGAGCTAATGTAGTCGAAACCGGAACCATTTTCTTACCCGCTGGAGAAGGCAAAACCTCTTTTGCCAGTCGGAACGATATGGCCGCCGCTGCTGCCATACTGCTCACCACAGAAGGCCACGAAAATAAAATCTATGAACTGGGTGGCGTAACGGCTAAATCCTTTCATGATATTGCTGGAATGCTTAGCCGGTTATCAGGCAAAACCATTGAGTACGTTTCGCCTTCCGCTGAAGTATTCGCTCAGCAATTGAAAAGCTTTGGTGTACCTGAGGAAGCCATCCAAGGGGCATCAACGTTCTGCCTGGCCATCGCTCAGGGTGAATTTAACTTTCCTTCTAGGGATTTGGAAACGATTTTAGGAAGAAAGCCGGAGAGCGTGGAAACGTTTTGAAAAAGCCTAATTCATTATAACTAGCCAGTAAAGTACGGCTTGTAGCTTCAGGCGTTCAACCGCTAAGGCATAGGCCGTGCTATTTCCCCCCCCTTATGATTTCGAATTAGATGATCTATGAACGTTAAAAAGATTATTTCTACCGGCCTTACGGTGCTGGTAGTAGGCATGGTGGTAATGAGCGGTGTAATGAAGTTAGCAGGTAATCCTGAAGGTAACCATATGCTTGAAGCCGTTGGTGTGGGTTCTTTTCGCTTAGGGCTGGGACTTGCCGAGATCATTTTTGCGGCTTTATTTGCCTTCCCTAAAACGATGAAGCTCGGGTTCATTCTTTTATCCTGCTATTTTGCGGGAGCCCTGGCTACTGAACTTTCCCACCAAGTGAATCCTAATGCTCTGGTACTTTTAGTATTAATTTGGGCCACTGCCTTTCTCAGAGACCGTTCTGTATTTATATGAACGACCACTCACCTTTATACTCAGCTAGCAATCAATCGAGTGTATGCCACCTTTTTCGTTTGAGCTTATCAAGGTTAATACGGCGGTTGTTCCTGCTTCTCATTTTATGCATTCCTCTCCACAGCAGTACTAAGAAACCAGGTCACTGGTCAATTATTAAAAAGCAGATTACCTTGACGTAACTAAAGTTTTTAGAAAGCCAGGGACTCCTACATTTGTAAGAGCACAAGCCAGTGCAAATCCCAACTTGTCAAGGAGTTACGTACCATTGACAAAAAGCCAGGGAGCACTTACAGCATTCATTTTAAATACTTTCAAGTAAAAGCCATGAACTACAGAAACGTTGCAAACCAAAGAAGAACTAAGAAATTTAATTGACGCCTATGCTTATCTAGGGGATGAGAAAAAAATCTCGGAGCAGATGGGCTTATTCACTCCCGATGCCACCTATAAAGTCTACATGAATGGTAATTTGGTAGCTGAAACCGTGGGAACGCAAAACCTGGAGCATGAATTTAATGGCCACGCTTCTCAGGTAAAAACCTATTTTACGCTCAATGGCCAGCATACTGTAAAAATTGATGGAGCCAGTGCTACGGGTGTATCTTTCTCTCAAATCAAAATGATCCGCGGCTCTGAAGGCCCAGATGTGCTTACCGATTATAGTGTCAAATACGAAGACACCTACGTACTTGAAAATGGGAAATGGTTCATCAAAGCCCGGATTGGACATTTTGTCATCGTCGAAGCAAGACCCTTAGCTCAATAAGCTTACTTGAACCCATACTTAATTAGATAGATAATTAGGTATGGGTTTCTGCTCGTATACGTATCATATGGAGCTAATTTCTAGACACTTTATGAATATAAATGAAATTTTTCATTCAAAAATTGAGCCGCAATTTGCTGATTTACTTGGCCCCGCTTCATTACGACCGTTCGAGTGTACAATAAGAACGGTATCTACGCAAGAGCTTAGGGCTACTTATATTCTCTTTTCAATCGAAGAAGAATATTCTCTGGAGCAGTTTAAAGAGTACATCCAACATAGCCCGGAGTATTTAGCCATCGATGATGTCATCCAACAGGTAAAGCACTTAGAAGCGTTGCTCGCACAAATGATTCATGCGGAGCATTTTAAGCAATGGAAGTTACAGAGGCTACAAATTGCTTCGGGGATAACGCTCCTTTTACTTATGAAAGAAAGAGTTAACCTTCATTTAGTGACTACGCCAGAGATAGAATACCTTCGAAGTCTACTCAATAGTGAACCTTTTCAAGAAGCTATACGAATACAATATCTAGATTAGATTGGCGATCTATCTTAATAATGCCTATAAATATTAGACAAGCAGAGCAATTGGTAAACGGTAGAAAACAGGACCGCCAGGTGTACTACGAGGTTATTCTTTGCATGTCAACGTTTAAGGGCTTTTCTATGCAAAAAATAATATCAAGCCTCACTTCAAAACGATTATCTCAAATGCGGCGGGAGCTAGAAACCCATTAGCTCATTGAGCGATCAGTATACCACGATGCTCGCCCAACCTTGTAAACGGGCTGACTGAAAAAGGGAAAGGTGTACTCCCCTGCCTTGAGTCATTACTCGAATGGAGGGAACAAGACTCAGAATCTGATTCTACCCTAAGTCATCGTAATAACTTGGCGGTTGCTTGTATTTAGTTTTTACGTATATGCATAAGCGGTATATGGTCTAACTCGAGAACTCGTTTTTTAATTTTTCGCGGTGCATCAACCCCCATTCACTCAAAGCGATGACTACGTCTAACAGCGTATAACTGTAAGGCTTAAGCTCATACTCAACGACTAAAGGGTAACTCTCGATCACCTTTCTTTGAATGAATCCGTTTTCCTCTAAGTCTTTTAGTTCATTCGATAAAATTTTAGACGAAATGCCAATCACCCCACGAAGTAGCTCATTAAATCGCTGATTGCCTCCAAACAGAGCCATTAGAATAGGAAGTTTCCACTTACCACCAATGGCGTAGAGTGCATCTTTAACCGCACTCAAATCGCCGATGCATTCAGGCAGGTCAGCAGCATTAGTGATAAACTTTTGATTTTTTATCATAGCAGAAATAGTCGCAATTAGGTTTCTAAAGATCAGTTAGTAACTACTGGTAAGTAAATATAATTCATTTTGTAAGCGGGCCTACCCGTTTTACTTATAAAGCAATGGTGTATACCATTGGACGGAACCAGCACTAAAAGACTTCTGATCTTTTAAAAGTGCTGGACTCTGCAAACCCTATAACTCTCTTTGCTCTGAATTTATGTATAGTAACTCCAGATCCTTTGATGCAAAGGGAGTAAGGGGACCAGTAACATAGAATGTAACTATACAGGAATCTAAATCACTATATAAAGACAAACACGATTACAAGCAATGTCAACTAGCCCAATCAATCCAGCCGATGCAATTGCGATACTAGGTCAGTAAAAGTCAAAAAACAATTCTATGAAATACAAACTATTGGGGCAACGTACAGGTTTGCCCGTAAGTGAGTTAGCATTGGGTACGGCCATCTTTGGCAATGCTTGGGGTTATGGTGTGGATGAAGCAGAAATAGCGAATATCATTTCACTCTATGCTGAGCAGGGAGGAAACCTGATTGATACGGCCGATACTTATCAATGGGGAGAATCCGAACAATTAGTTGGCAAAATGCTTAAAGACAAACGAAATGATTTTGTCATTGCCTCTAAATACACGCGTGATACGGTTGCTTCTCCCTCCCTAGCTACCCTTGGCAATCATCGCAAGAATATGGTGCAGGCGGTGGAAGCTAGCCTAAAGCGATTAAAGACCGATCGCATCGACCTCTATTTTGCTCACATGGATGATTCGTATACTCCCATAGAGGAAGTGGTCAGAGGGCTCGATGACTTAGTGCGAGCTGGAAAAATTGTATACGGTGGTCTATCTAATTTTCCGGCCTGGCGTGATTGCCACTGCGGCGACTTTGACTAACCTTAGAGGGTGGGCTCCCTTAGTGGCCGTTGAATTAGAATACAGCCTACTTCAACGAGCAACGGAGCGGGAGCTTCTTCCGATGGCAGAAGGATTTGGCTTGGGCGTGCTGGCCTGGTCGCCTTTAGCGGGAGGACTCTTAACGGGTAAATATCGCAATGGAGAAACGGGCCGAGCCACTGCATTAAAGGGAAGTATTCCTTATGAAGGCTCCTCACTATCAGAAAAAGTGCTCGATGAGCTATTCGCTATAGCCAATGAAACGAGTACGAATCCAGGGCAAGTGGCCCTGGCCTGGACGATGAGTAAGGGTGTCATTCCCGTGATTGGTCCTCGAACACAGACTCAATTAGCCGATAATTTAAAAGCATCCGAGCTACAATTAAGCCCTTCACAAATCGATCGATTGGATCAAGCAAGCGTCATTAGGCAAAGGTATCCCTATGACTTGATCTACCTCAGCTGACCAAAGAAAAGCGATGACTGGCAATAGACTGGATCTCATTGAGCACCCTTTCAAAGTAGTCTTATAATTCAATAGTATCAAAAGTTTCTTCACATTAATCGAATATGGAAAATATTAGTGCAAATTTTCAACGTCTGGCTACTAAGGTTGTCGTAATTACCGGAGGTAATACGGGGATTGGTCTTGGCGTACAGCCAAGCTTTTTGTGGAACATGGAGCTCATGTCTACATCACCGGACGTAGCCAGCAAACACTAGATGAAGCCGTCTCTGAGTTAGGTGATCAGATTACCGCCGTTAAAGCTGATAGTTCTAAAATTGAAGATCTTGAACAGCTCTACTCAAGTATTAAAGCTAAACATGGAAGAATTGATGTCCTGTTTGCCAATGCAGGCATTGCTCAGTGGGAGCCACTAGGATATATTACGGAAGCTTCGATTGACGAGATTTTTAATATTAATGTCAAAGGTACTGTTTTCACTGTGCAAAAGGCGTTACCTCTAATGAGTGCAGGTGGTAGTATCATTTTAAACGGTTCTATTAGTGCTTCGATGGGAACACCGGCCATGAGCGTATACAGTGCCAGCAAAGCAGCGATTCGTAGTCTGGCTCGGTCTTGGGCACAGGATCTTCGAGGTACGGGGATTCGTGTCAATGTGCTTTCTCCCGGCCCAACGGCAACAAAAGGCGTGATGGACGGTCTTTCTAAAACGGGTCAAATGGAAGCCATGATGGAAGGGATC
>NZ_NJAG01000102.1 GCF_002872335.1 Siphonobacter sp. BAB-5405
GACACAAGCCGCTTCGCTGACCAGGTGCCATCCGCGAAACATCCATTTTTACAATCACTTCGTTGGAAGAAGTTCGGAAACAACGTTGCGTCAGGGTATTGCCAGCCGTCAATAATTCGTTATTCTTTAAGGGTTTATAGGCTTTGAGTCGTAGCCAGCCCTTTCGTTCGCGAAGCGAATACTTTTCTTCCCGGGGTTGATAGTTCCACTCCCACTGCGGGCCCAGTACGGACGTACTGAACTCGTCGCTTCGGGCCAGGGTATAACCGCCGGAAGTAGCAGAGGGCATTTTTCCCTCCCAGGCCATCGTACCAATCGAATCTCCGATAACCTTACCTATGATCGGCCAATCCTTGATCCAGGTCACGGGCAGTAAACTCACGATTCTGCCTGACCAGTCCCCCGAACCGTGGTGGGTGAGAAAATACCATTTCCCATCTTTGCCTAATACGATTCCGCCCTGATTGGGTTCCATGGCTTCCTGACTGGTCAGGGCAAGCTGCTTTTCTTCCGTGTACGGGCCGTTTATGTTTCTGGACCGTTTTGCCATTACGTACCGACCTTTATCAGATTTGTGTTCGCTGAAGACGAGGTAATACCAGTCCTTCACTTTGATCAATTTACTCGCTTCCCGTCCGGACCCGGCGTTTACCAGAACGGCCGATTTCCGGTCAATGGATTTTCCGTCGGCGGACAGGTCGAACAGATAGGTTTTGTAGCCATCGGCGAAGTGAGTCCCTACGAAATAACCTTTCCCTTTTTCGTCCCAGATCGCCGAGCAGTCATCCCAGCCCGACTCCTTCAATACGGGTGTCAACGGTTCCCAGGGTCCTTCGGCTTTGGCGGCGGAGGTCATGAAATACCCTTCGTCAGGCGTGCCGAAATACAGATAAAAGCGACCTTTATGATGCCGCAAAGACCCCGCCCAAATCCCTTTCCCGTACCGATTTCATTTTTTTCCAGGATAATTCATCGGAGATCTGGGTAAGGTCCGTCACGGCATGACCGCAGATTTTCCAGTTCACCAGGTCCTTGGATTCCAGAATGATCATCCCCGGCGAGTACTGAAAGGTGGAAGAAATGGCGTAATACGTGTCGCCCACCCGAATGCAG
Source organism: Siphonobacter sp. BAB-5405 (assembly GCF_002872335.1). Lineage (GTDB taxonomy): Bacteria > Bacteroidota > Bacteroidia > Cytophagales > Spirosomataceae > Siphonobacter. The sequence continues at coordinate 1,114 of NZ_NJAG01000102.1, forward strand.
TCCAGGTCACTGTAATCACTGGGAATGATGGGATTTCGGTACGTGCCATTTTTCTGATCGCCCCAGTGCTTCCAGGCTCCCCATTGAACGGGATTCTGGGCAATCCCTGTGCAGTGAGCCAGCATGACGCTCATGGTCAGGCAAAGCATTTTTCTTAAGATGTGTCTCATGCCGTTCACTAGCTCAAATCAATTAGTGCTTTGATTACTTTGTTTTCAGGCTTTAAAAAATCTTCAAAGCGATCTTTTACCTGGTTAAAGTCTACACGGTGCGTAATGTAATTCGCGGGCGAGACCAAGCCTTTTCGCAGGCAGTCCATGACGTGCACAAAATCGGCTCGGGTGGCATTTCGGCTGCTCATCAACGTCGCTTCCCGCTTATGAAATTCGGGATGACTCAACGTTATAGCTTCCTTTTGCAGGCCTATCAATACGTACCTGCCGCCATGAGCCAGGTACGAAAAGCCCGCATTGATGGCGTTGAGATTGCCGGTGGCATCGATCACTACGGTAGGCATCTCTCCATTCGTAATGCGTTCCAGTTGCTCCAGCGGATTCTCTCGTTTCGGGTTTAGGGTGTAATCGACGTGTAAGGTCTGACGGCAGAACGAAAGTCTATCGTCGTTCACATCCATGGCAATGACTTTCGCACCCGCAATCCTGGCAAATTCCATGGTACCCAGGCCAATAGGTCCAGCACCGATCACCAGTACAAATTCATCCGGGGTGACGTTAGCCCGGCGAATGCCATGGGCTCCGATCGCCAGCGGCTCGACCAGGGCAAGTTCATCGTAGCTAAGTCCTTCGCTTTTGACCAGTGCGTACGAGGGAACCAGCAGTTGTTCCGTCATACCCCCATCGATGTGCACTCCACTGACCTGCATCTGTTTACAACAGTTGGTTTTGTCCTTTCTACAGGCAATACAGGTTCCACAGTGGAAGTAAGGAATAATCGTTACCGCATCACCGGGTTTAAAGTCAGGATGATCCGTCGTTAAGACATCGGCTGAAAGCTCATGCCCCAGAATACGCGGATAGCTAAAGAAGGGTTGATTGCCCTGGTAGGCGTGTAAATCCGTACCACAAATTCCGATGCGTTTAATACGAAGCAGGGAAAAGCCCGGCTGAGTGCTAGGCGTTTCAACGGACTGATACTCAAATTGCCCCGGTGAAAGGCACACTAATGTTTTCATACGCTAGTTAATAACTCTAAACATCTGAAGAACCCAGGCTCCATCGTTCAAGAGGATGTACTATTGTCGACCCATTACTTTCTGAATTTCAATACTTTATTACTACTCCCCTGACTGACTCCAGGTGAGTAGATGAGAGGGTCGTTAAAACTGATGATGCCCCCTGAAAAAGGGCATCATCTGGGCTTATATCTGTTGGAAAGGCCCTGGATCGTACTGTCCATGAGGCCTAGTCAACCACTTATGCTATAGAGTTCATCGTCGCCACAAATCTATTGTTAAATAAAATATTCAAATTATACAAAATGGCTTTTAATTTTAACAAATCGGGTTTTAACGTCTTTGTAAAACTTTTACTAGCTCTACTCTTAAAAGCTATTTATCAGTGGTTTACGTATGCTAATTGGAGTAGAAACGTTTTTTTTAAGTATCTAGGGCTTAGGAGGAGTTGAACAAACCGTGGAATAAGCCGAATGGAAAGTCCTTTTTGCAGGAATAAATTCCTGCAAACAATCCGCTCATCTTTCCGGGCACTTCTATAAAAAAGCACCAGGTATGGCCTCTGATTGAGGCCACACCTGGTGCTTTACTTTCTGTTATTCAAACGCTTGATTACTTCTTGATAATCGTCAACCCGTACTTTTCGGTCGGGTGCGTAATGACTACCCGGTACACACCTACGGGCAGGTTACCCATCTGAAGCTGTACGTTACCGTTTACGGGAGCGTACGCTTTATCTTCATGAACGATCTGACCGATGGTGTTCAGCACGCGGAGATGCACGGAAGAAAGATCACGGTCGGGTAACTCTATCGTCAGTTGTGCGGATACCGGGTTGGGGAAGGCATTCAGAGGGCGTAAGGTCCGATTGTCAACCGCAATGGCTCGACTCGGCTCCGTTTTCCCATCCGTATCTACCTGTACCAGTCGGTAATACGCCAGGCGTCCCTTTGCCTGCGGATCGAGGAACTGATAATTACTCGGCAGACGAGTGGTACCGTTTCCTTTCACCTGAGCAATGGCTTTGAAGTTAGCCGGCGTGTTCAGGGACCGCTCCAGAACGAAATGATCGTTGTTTAACTCCTGAGCCGTCTTCCAGGTCAAAAGGTTTCCCTCATTGGTTGCTTTTCCTTCGAAGTAAATCAACTGTACCGGTAAGGCACTGGCATTAGCCAGCGTAGCTACATTCTCATTGGAAAAAGCGTAATTGTAGATGCGGAAATCACCAAAGGTGAGGTCGGCATACGGATCGCTGTCCCACATCGAACGTCCCAGGTAGTTTTGCGTCGTTACCCCCAAATCCAAAGGTTTCACAGTAGCCTTATTGTCGGTAGTAATCAGCTGACCGTTCATAAAGAACTTGAACGTAGTATCTTTTTGTGAAATAGCCACGTGAATCCACTGATCGGTTGGCAGAGTATAGGGAATAGTAACGCGATAATTTACTCCGGGACGCCTAATCTCGTAGTACAGATTCTGACCAACTTTGGGTGACAGGGCCATGTAGGTACCCGTACCCGTACCAAAGTCGAAGATACGCGAATTGTCACCTATTCCCTGGGGTATCTTCACCCAGGTTGCCAGCGTAAAATCGGATAAGGTGCTAATCACACCCGAAGGCAGTTCCAGGTACGAGGAAGTGGCTTGGGAAAGAGCAACAGCACCATCAGTAGCAGCGGCAGTTGCCGTAGTGGCCATCTCCGACAGGATTGCTACATCGGAAGGGGCGGTCATACCCGCCGTCCAGGCTGCACCATTTTTCAACTGAGCGTGGTACCCCCCCCAGTCATCGTGAGCAATCGTTCCGCTGGTCTCATCGAAGGCCAGGTGCAGGTGCTGCCCTTTGACCGGTTTACCAGCCAGGCTGACCGACGCCGGACCGCTACCGAGCTCATTGTAAGCTACCATCTTGTAATAGTACTGCTTCCCGTTTGATGCGGTAAGGTCTTCATAACGGCCAGAAGATAACTCTTTAACCAGACTGGTGTACGTACCATTTTCTGATTCTGAACGCAACACTTCGTAAAGCGTACCGAAGGCCGGATCCCAGGTGATCGTGGTCTTATTATCACCCGAAGCGATATACATGTTTTTTACTGCCGCCGGAGCCACCATCAGGGAGTCAAATGATTTTACCTGGTCCTGCGTAAAGATCAACCAGCGTTGAGCGGTAGCGGCGTCCGTAAAGTCGAAAGGTACTGTACTGATTGATTCAGGGGAACTGGCCGCCAGCGTAGGCGAGGAATAACTCTTCTGCGGTACGGTAATCCAGTACGCTTTCGCCATGAAATTCTTTTCGTCCGTGCCGACCTTTGTATTATAACGGGCTCCCAGGAGCTGCAACGACTCCATTCCAGTGGCTGACAGCCCAATGCTGTTGTTCTGATAAGTAAAATACTTACCCGTAGCGGCATTACGGAGTTGATATAACGCCGTAGCAGGATCGAACTCAACGTACCAGGCCGCACGATCATCGGACAGCACACTGGCCCCGGAGGCTTTCTTGTTTACGAGTTGTCCGGATTCGTTTTCGGCCAGGAACGAGGTGCTGAGTCCCACTTTACTACCTTCTACCTTGAGGTAATACTTCTGGGAAGGCGTATGCTCGAAGGTGTACGCAGGGGTCGTAAAGCCCCGTGAGGGATTCGCCAGACCATCTTCACCCAGGGCCTGCGTAACCAGGGCGTGACCGGTATACAGAAACTCGTCGCCGCTGTCTTCGTGTGCACCATTGATGCCGAAGGGCCACATGTGTACGGCATCACCCGTCATGAACCCATCCGTATTGTTTTGCAGGAACTGTACTACTTTATTGGCTCGTTCAC
>NZ_NJAG01000103.1 GCF_002872335.1 Siphonobacter sp. BAB-5405
AACGCCGTAGCGATGGCGACGCCAGGAATAACGTTCGTCACTTTCTCCCGGCGGGAACCCGCTACGATGCCCGCTAGTCCGCCAATAAAGGCGATGAATACGTCCCAAACGGTAGGAGAAGTCCGGGCTAGTAATTCCGACTGAGCTGTCTGAAGCGGACTTATAAAAAAGTACAGCGTTGAGGTGAGCAGGCTAATACTTACGGCAATAAAGAGATTCTTTAAAGCTCTTCCAATCAGATCAATATCGTTAATACCTACGCCGAGACCTACGCCCATGATAGGCCCCATCAGCGGTGAAATCAACATTGCTCCAATGATAACAGAGGTAGAATTAACATTCAGTCCAATGCTGGCAATGAGAATCGCAAAAATTAATGTCCATAGGTTAATGCCTTTGAATTCGACTCCGCGACTAATGGATTGAATAACCTTTGAAGCGTCATCCTGATCTTCTTCTAAGCTGAAGCGTTGTCGCACCAGGCGACTCAAACGGGTAAAAAAGGAAGGGGATTGAGGGGTAAAAGACATGCAATCAAAACAAGTTCAGTACGAAGATGAACGGACTGCCCAGACAAGTGGCTTCCATCAAGTTAACTATTTGCTTAACTAAGAGCAAGCCAAAGAGTTATGATCTTTTCTGATTAATGGACCCGCAAAACAAGTCATTGAGCAGTCAGGCTTTTGTTCCGGCACTCATCTGATTTATTAGCAAATCCCCTACCCCATGTAGCCAGACACCCTTTGTATACAGTACCTATAAACGTGATCTGAGCATACTTTACTGACTGAACAGACCTTTTTTCAAAATAAAAATCATCTTGTCATTTTGAAAAAATTTCCTTTAAAAATCAATAGGTTTTATAAAGTAAACTACTGAAAGTCAGCCATTATTCCTTTTCGCTTAACGCCAGGCACAATTTTACCTCTAAGGTTGCTAAAAAGCAAAAACAATGGATACTGCTGAGAAAAACACAACTGCTGATCGTGGCTCCTCTTCTATCGCATCGGAACGAAGAAATTCTATTGCCCGGTTAAGGCGATTTGCCAGATTCAATAAACGGTTCACAGGTTTTCACCTGATCTTGGCCTATTATGGATTGATCATTCTGGCAGGTATGATCTATCAAATTGCTCGTCACCTGCACGGATAATACGACTCTCT
>NZ_NJAG01000022.1 GCF_002872335.1 Siphonobacter sp. BAB-5405
GGTGGGCGTTGGAATTTTGAGAGGGCTTGACCTTAGTACGAGAGGACCGGGTTGAACCGACCGCTGGTAGACCAGTTGTTCCGCCAGGAGCACCGCTGGGTAGCCACGTCGGGTGAAGATAAGCGCTGAAAGCATCTAAGTGCGAAACTTGCCTCAAGATGAGAATTCCTATGAGAGCCGTCAGAGACGATGACGTTGATAGGCTACCGGTCTAAAGCGAGTGATCGCAAAGCCAAGTAGTACTAATGCCTCCAAGACTTCTTATTTACTTTTATTATCGCTTGAATACGACTATTGTCTTTTCCACATCACATCAAAAACCTTGAAGGTATTGATTGTTGCGTTCGGGCGACAATCTGAAAGACCAAGGGCGATCATAGGGCGGGTGTTCACCCCTTCCCATCCCGAACAGGGCCGTTAAGCCCCGCTCCGCCGATGATACTGGGTTCACCCCCGGGAAAGTAGGTAATCGCCTCCCCTTTACTCCAAAGAAGCTCCCCCCAAAGGAGCTTCTTTTTTTTGCTAGCTACCCTACACACCAAAGCTGTAGCTAAAGAATGCAATAGCTAAAAAGAAGCCTTCTGATCACTCAGAAGGCTTCTCTTGTTTTATGCCTCCAGCCCGAAGATGGGCTTGTTCGTCTTCCACTTGCCCCGTGTAAAATCAGTAGACTTTTTCGTTACCTCGAAATGATTAAACCATGCATGAATCGAAATTGATGGTAGTGATTCGCATAATGCCCCTTAATCCAGAATAAAATCGTCTTCTTCCAGGATCGGCCTAGCCAGGAAATGTTATTGGCTATTTCATGGCTTACTGCTCGTTCATTAACCCATCTAATGTTCTCGTATGATTGTATTAATGCCTTGATATAGAGGGCGTAGATATGTTTAATGCAGCTATCGGGTAATAGATACGATGAATTGCATAGTCTCAAAATATTACTCTTGCTATAGCTAAAGGAATGAAAGTGGTAAAATATAACATTGAATGATTCATCCGTTAGTAGATCCTTACCGTGAATCAATCCCTCTTTTTTAGTAAAAGCGTATTGTTGTACATTCCAGGGAGCTACGCCTCCACCTAAATGCTGAAGTTCATGCACGCCCGAAAACCGCTCAAGCCAATCGTCCAGGTATTTTTGGTCACCAAACTTCCCCTCTTCGAATCGATTATAACACCAGTCGATACAAGCCTTCTTCCACCAAGCTAGTGCCTCTAGACCCTGGGCATCCCGTTTAAACGTGACGAACTGCACACAGTACTTGCCGCTCGTTTCTGTTTGATCATAGGCGGGCGTATACCGATGGGGCGTGATAAGAACCGATGCTTCCCCCATTTCTTTAATCAAGACGTCTGGATTACTCAAAAAGAGTAAGTCAGCATCTACATACGTACAATGGGGTAGGTGGTACGCCTGGATGGTGTGCCAGATTGTCGCTGGTGTACAGGTCCAGCAATATTCTCCTGCCGTTCGGACTGTCTTTACCTGAAGCAATTCGTCATCTTCCCATTCGTCGAAGCTAATTATTGTTGCCTGCGAAAGATTTAGCCGTTGCAGTACTTCGTAGCTATGGTCATCAAAGGCGTAGATGTACAGATGAAACCTGGGACAGTGTTTTTTGAGCGATTCATACATCGCGACGCCACGCGTCAGATACGTGGCATTGAAAAGCGTACAGAAGTAAAGCACTGTTATTTTTTGGTTAGGTAAAATCCCTTATCGTAGCCAACGGGTTGTTGATCAATTCGCATAATTTCTTCTCCGGGAACATAGGAAGTGAAATCCGCTACAACCGTGTAGGCTTTTTGAAAGTGAGCAAGAAATGTGGGTTCGTGGAAAAACCAGGCCGGATAAGAAGCCAAATAAATTTCAGCAGGAACCTGTTGTAAGGTCAACCGATCCTGGTTTTCCTGAATAAATGCTGTACGATCAAAAAGAATAAATTCAAAGTCCCAACGTACCAGTTCATCCAAAAAGGCATGCGGCTCGGGTAGATACTGCACTACACTGGAGAGAATAATAAAATCAACCGGATGTGCCTCTACGCAGGCCTCGATGGAAGGGAAAAAGTGCAGAAGATCATCCGCGAAGTTTTCGCTTCCACACGCAACGTAATGCGATTGCTCAACGACGTTCCAGCTTTGACAGACTTCAGAGGTCAAAAATTCCTTAACCTGATAATACGTGCTTCCGAGCGAGCCGCCAAAGTCAAGCACGTGCAAAGGCCGTTTCTTTTGATGAGCACTGTGCAACAGAAAGGTTAAAAGTGGGAATGGATACTGCTTCTGATTAAAAAGAACGGAGTCCCGCTCATACACTGCTTTACCATTTTTGACCTGTAACAACGCCTGTTTCGTCTTTTCCAGAATAAGCTCAGCGTCGTATCCCGTGGTTTGTTGAAGTACCTGATTCCAGGAATCATAACGGCCAAACCACCCAGCGGCCTGAGTAGCGGCTTTCTTTTTGAACAAGCCTTGAAGCATATTGTAGTTAAAGTTGGGGGCGTATCGACATTAAAGATAAAAGGTAAGAAAAGACTATAATAATAATTAGATAATTTTAATTATTGATGAAACGTAAGCAAGAATGCCAGCGATAGGTAACGAATATATAGCGATGGAATTAGTTAAAAAAGCGAAGAACACCCTCCTGGATTAGAAAGGTGCTCTTCGGTGTGGATGCGAAAAAGGATGCTTACAGAATATACCGGGTTGACAGGAAATTCGATTCGTTTTCCCGTAAAATTTCGTTAACAATGCTCTTGTTTTCCATAGTCTCTTTAGTAGCGACAATCGTGCGGATGGAGAATGAGCGTAGGGCATCGTTTACCGAAAGGGTACCTTCCGCCGAATCTTTGCGGCCCGTAAAAGGGAACATATCCGGTCCCCGCTGACACTGGGCGTTAATATTGACCCGGGAAACCTGATTGACGAGTTGATCAACCAAACTGGCAATTTCCAACGGATTTGTACCGAAAATACTGACCTGCTGCCCGTGCTGCGAATCAATCAAATACTGAATCGGTTCTTCCTCACTTTTAAAGGTAGCTACCGGAATCAACGGGCCAAACTGCTCTTCCCGGTAGACTTTCATACCTTCCGTAACGGGGTACACAATAGCCGGGTAGACAATCGATTTGTAATTTTCGCCACCGTGGGGATTCACGACCCGGGCTCCTTTCAATTTTGCATCTTCAATACACTCAATGAGATACGACGGCTTATTGGGCTCGGGTAGGGGTGTCAGGTTTACGCCTTTTTCCCAAGGCATGCCTAGTTTCAGATGACTAACGGCTTCGCTGAGCTTACTTAAAAATTCCTCGGCCCGACTTTCGTGTACCCAAAGCATTTTGAGAGCAGTACAACGTTGACCATTAAAAGATAAAGCTCCCAGCACGCATTCTTTGACAGCTAGATCCAGATCAGCGTTTTCCAGAATAATACCTGCGTTTTTGGCATCCAATCCCAGAATAGCCCGCAGGCGATTCGTCTTAGGGTGCATCTTCTTCAAGTCCGAAGCTACCCGGCTGGAACCAATCAAGCCCAGAACGTCAATTTTACCGGATTGCATCAGGGTTGGGATTACCGTATTTCCCCGACCGTATACGGTATTGACGACACCAGCGGGGAAGCTCTCTTTAAAGGCTTCCAGTAAAGGATAGTGCAGCAAAGTTCCGTGCTTGGGAGGTTTGAACAGGACGACGTTACCCATAAGAATCGCCGGAATCAACATCGTATACGTCTCGTTGAGTGGGTAATTAAACGGCCCCATACAAAGGACGACGCCCAGCGGCGAACGACGAATTTGCCCAATGATTCCCTCTTCAATGATGAATTTTGAATTCTCCCGGTCAATTCGTTTCAATTCATCCATCGTATCATGAATGTATTGAACGGTACGATCAAATTCTTTTTCGGAATCAGCCAGTGATTTGCCGATTTCCCACATGAGTAGTTTCACCACCTCCGCTTTCTTCTGCACCATTTTCTTGGTGAACGTTTCCATACAGGCAATGCGATCGGCTATAGACATGGTTGGCCATTCGCCCCGACCATTGTCATACGCTTTTACCGCTGCGTACAGCACTTCCATCGCATCGGGAGCATCTACTACAGGATAGCTACCAATGCGAATTTGCTGTGATCCTTCGGCCGTACGGGTATAAATAGGTGAATACACGGCCTGCGTGTTGCCGTTCCAGGCTTTCATAATACCGCCCACGAGGTATTCCCGTTGTTCCAGGGGTTCAGTAAGGGCGTATTCCGCAGGAATTTGGTCGGAAAGGGGAAATAAGGACTCCAGTTGTAGAGAACTCATGAAAAGGGATAGTTGAAGTGAGCTACGAAGAAACGCTTTATTGTGACCGTTTCCAGAAGATAGACGAAAACTTCGAGGTGTTTACCTCATTAATCACAATGCCAGCTGAATAGCCAGGCAGAAAACGAAAGTTCGGCTCACTTAAACTAGTTACACGACTTCCTGAAGAAGCGTACGGAAGACTACATACTGATTGCCGTATCGCCGGTCTACTTCGGCAGCAAGACGGGACGAATGTTCAGTAATATACGTATTGTAATCCTCCTGATCGGCGAAGAAGAATTGAAACGAGTACGTAACTCCTCCATTGTCAATTTCGGTAAGCAGTTTGAAAATACGATTCCCGATGGGCAGATTCGTGGCCAGTACCGCTGGAACATGGGTATGTTTCATCCAGTGAATCCATTCATCGTGAGCGGCATGTTCGATATTATACGTGATGTTATAGAGAAACATAAGATTAAAATAAAGCAGTGTGCTGCGAATAAAAATTTTGGTGTAAAGTGCGTTCGAATCTATACCTCGAAAGAACGGGCAGCGAAAAACAGATTCGGAAACTGATTCAATAAATCAGGCAAAAACATAATGCCATTTGCGAACGTATCAGGAAAAGCTTACAAAGCCAAAGGAATAATAGATTCTTTCCCATCTTCTCTGGCCTGTTTTTTGTAAGAAAAGTCCGTTATGAAGGAAAAAATTACCATTTGTTGGCTCCGTCGGGATTTGCGTCTAAACGACCAGGCAGCCCTGTATCATGCCCTGCGGAGTGGCCACCCAGTGGTTGTACTCTTTATTTTTGACCGGGAAATTCTGGATGATCTGGAAGATCGCCGGGACCGCCGGGTAGAGTTTATTCACCAGACCGTTACCCAACTGCAAGCCGATTTACATCAGCATGGTTCGGACTTGCTGGTCTACTATGATCGGCCCTTGCCGGTATGGAAACAGATCCTGAAGCAGTACGAGGTCGCTCAGGTACATATCAATCACGACTATGAACAATACGCGATTGCTCGCGACGCAACGGTTCAGGAGCTATTAGAAAGTCAGGATATACCTTTGTATACGTACAAAGACCAGTGCATTTTTGATCGGGATGAAGTACTGAGCAAAGCAGGCAAGCCTTACAGCGTTTTTACGCCGTACAGCAAGGCCTGGAAAGCTAAAGTGAATGATTTTTACCTTCGTTCGTATCCTACTGAGAAGTATTTCAAACAATTCTATCAGGGGTCATTTTCCGGAATTCCTACGCTGGAATCCATGCATTTCGAAGCAGTAGGTGAACCCTTCCCCGCTCAGGAAATCCCTGCGGACAAAATCGAAACTTACGCCGAAAAACGCGATTATCCAGCCCTCGATGCCACCTCCCGCATGTCCATTCACCTGCGATTTGGAACCGTATCGATTCGTGAGCTGGCTCGGGAAGCACAGCAGTTAAGCCCGACCTACTTGAATGAATTAATCTGGCGGGATTTTTATTTTCAGGTTCTTCATCACTTTCCACACATTAATACGGGCCATGCGTTTCGGATGGAATATGACCGTATTCAGTGGCGGAATAATGAAGCTGAATTTGAGGCCTGGTGCGAGGGGCGTACGGGGTATCCGCTGGTCGATGCAGGTATGCGGCAAATGAATGAAACTGGTTTCATGCACAACCGGATCCGAATGGTAACGGCCAGTTTTCTTTCCAAGCATCTGCTCATTGACTGGCGTTGGGGAGAAGCATACTTTGCTAAGAAATTACTGGATTATGACTTTTCTGCCAATAATGGGGGCTGGCAATGGGCCGCCGGAAGTGGTTGTGACGCCTCGCCTTATTTCAGAGTATTCAACCCAGCTTTGCAGGCGAAGAAGTTTGATCCGAAAGGAGAGTATGTGCGGAAATGGGTACCCGAGGTAGATCAGGTTGATTATCCCGCCCCCATCGTAGAGCACGAAACAGCCCGAGAGCGGGCCATACAGACCTACCGCCGAGCTGTGAAGAAAAATGCCGATTAGTGTTGGCGTAAGTAAGCGACCAGGTGATTCTGTAGTTCATGAACTGGAAGGTGGCGACGGAGTTCACCACCTTCCAGAGCGAGTGAAATTTCACCGCGTTCTTCCGAAACAATAATAATCGCTGCGTCGGAGTGCTCGGAAAGACCGATAGCTGCCCGATGGCGAAAGCCCAGAATGGCTGGCAAATCCGGGTTTTCGGAAATGGGTAGCATACAGCGGGCCGCTTTGATCCGATGATCCGAAATAATGACGGCTCCGTCGTGCAAAGGTCCGTTTTTCTGAAAAATAGCCAGTAAGAGCGAACGGGATAACTGAGCATCCAGGGCATCGCCTGACTCAATGTAACGCTTCAGCGAATCTTCTTTTTTTATGACAATCAATGCTCCGGTACGCGTAGCGGCCAGCTTCTTCACTGCATCAATCACAGGTTGTAATTCCCAATTGCTCTGCTTTTCGGATTTCTGATTAAAAATACGGTGGAGAATAGGGTACTGCTGCAAATTGGTCGAACGACCAACGAAAATGAGAAACCTTCGAATTTCGGGCTGAAAAATAATCACCAGAGCCAGTACTCCGATTTCCATAAATTGCCCAAGAATGGTGGATAACAATTCCATTCTTAAAGCCCGTACAATCAGATAAATCCCGTAGACCAGCAGATAACCCAGAAAAACGCGACTCGCAATACTTCCTTTAATGAGAAAATAGACCTGATAGAGTAGGAATGCTACCAGTCCAATATCAATCAGGTCGAGAAAACTAATATCTAGAAAACCAAGCCTTAATCCCAGCATTTGATCTACGTAAACGGTTGAAGTACGCTTCAATAAGGTAAATTAGAAAACTCAAAAATAAAAAAAAGGCTGCCAGTTCCTGCGTTTTGAACTCTAGTTTACTTGAAATGATATAAAAAAATATAAGAATAGTTATTGAATGAAAACGAGTTTTTAGCGATTAGCAATTGACTGCTGCAGTATACCGTCTTTAGAAAGTCGTTTAAAAATAGCCGTCACGGGTACTGCACCATTACCTTCGGCTTTGATCTCTGCTTTCCAGAATGGTTGGAGTGAAGGGAACTGTTGCAGCTCGACCTGATATACCTGTCCGGTCACCCGCGTACGATTGTAGGAATCGGTTCGTAAAATCGGACGGGTACGACGAACCACCATAGCAACGTCTGCCTGACAGGTCTGATTTTCCTTCGTGATAAAGGCTGACAGCGAATCAAACGCCAGAGCCGATTGAAAGGAAGCCGTACAAAGGGTATAACTGGGAGGACATTCCTTCAAAAATCGTCGAGCCTCTGCCTTTCCCGGGGCGTATCTTCCAGAACTACTAGCAATCGCTGAAATGCGGGCACATTACCCGCTTTGGTATTAGACCGAACCGATACACAATTCGAGAATAAGACGGTGAACAACAATACTACTAATAAGAAGCGAAGCATAGGATACCGTTTAAGAGGTTAAAACTGTGTCGTTGCCGACGTATGTATAACGCCTATAAAAATCGGCATCATTCCAATGGAATCATCACTTGAGCCCATACTTTTTGAGCTACATACCAGGTTAGGGCCTGTAAAAAAGCTTCTGCGTACGCATCAACGGGTTCAGCCTCTTCCGTACCGACCGTATAGGAATTGATTTGAGCCAGCAACCAGTCTGGATAGGGACCTTGGGATACGTGAATGAACAGAGATGTTGGAGTTTCCTGTTCGAAGGCCTCCTGCCACTGAGCCAGCAGTAGGCGGAAGGCCCGGATGCAAACGCAGTCAAGCAGAATATCGGCACTGCGTTCAAAGGAAAACTGGACTTTCGAAAGGAGTTGTGCCGTCGGGTAGTCTGTATCCGTAAAAGCCTGTAACCAGCGATGTATACTTAGGAACCCATGACTCAGGCCCGCAATACCATCCGCAGTCACCATTAACCGAAAAGGACGGAACTCCGGCCAATGGTCGGTTTTGCGTAATAGTCCTAACTCGAAACCGGGAAACTCAGGTTGGGGCTTGGCAGCAAAACCGCCGTGGATAGGATAAGGGAAAGAAGCGTCCAGGGTTTCGCACAAAGCCAGAAAATCGACATTACCTGAAAAATAAAGAGCGAGGCGTTGAGCATCGATGGGTTGCAGATACGTTTCGATGGGGTCTTGCAGGGGCTGATCCATGCGTAATTCCAAAGCGTCTACATATTCCAGATCGCTTGGCGGCAGGGCGGGCGTATGCCATTCCAGTCGTTTTTCGCGGGCCAGAATGGGTTCCTGGGCCAGCACCTCAAAGGGAATACCCGCCTGCCAGGGGTCGGTATCCGGCACCAGTTGCCACGCAAACAAGGTTTGGTTCAAGGTTGCCTGAAGAAAATCAGGTACGGGCTGTAACGAACGTCGGGATGCGGGAAGTTCGGTAAAAAGTTCGCTTGGGCGATTTTTCATAGGGCTAGGTTGTAAATCCAGAGAATCAATAAAAATATTCGTTCGTATACCCGAAATTTTCTAATTTGTGAAACGACTTTCCCAAAAAGAGTATGCTTAAAATTTTTTAAGGAAATTGCTCGAAGACTACCCGAGGCAGGATGGGTTTTTTTATCTTTGCCTCCCCTTATGAAAAATCCAGCCTGAAATAGCCTTGCAGACTGTCGTTCGTGATGCCAAATCCGTTTGGCAAGAGTGTTTACGGATCATACGTGAGTACGTGCCTGAACAAAGTTTCAAAACTTGGTTCGAGCCGATCGTGCCCGCACGTCTGGTTGGAAGCACGCTAACGATTCAGGTACCCAGTGAATTTTTCTACGAATGGCTGGAGGAAAATTACGTTCACGTGCTCCGTCGGGCGATTGATCATGCCATTGGTCGTCAGGGGATGCTGGAGTATTCGGTGATTGTAGACCGGGGTGATGACAAGAAGCCACCCATGGGCTATACCGTACCGAACCAGCGGCCTGCTCCCCAGAATTCGGCTCCTCCTGCCAAGAAGGCTTCGGAACCGGAACAGCTTCGCAATCCTTTCGAATTACCGGATCTGGATGGTCTGGAACTTACTTCCTATCTCAATCCGATTTATACCTTCGAAAATTACGTCGAGGGTGACTTTAATCGACTGGCCCGTTCAGCAGGACAGGCTGTAGCGAGTAAGCCCGGCGTAACCTCTTTCAATCCACTGATGATCTACGGTGGCGTAGGTTTGGGGAAAACGCACCTCGCCCAAGCCATTGGTAATCAGATCAAGGCTTCTAATTCGGGGAAATTTGTCCTATTTGTTTCCACGGAGAAATTCATGAATCAATTCGTGATGGCCGTGCGGAACAACTCGATTCAGAACTTTACCAATTTCTACCTCCAGGTGGACGTGTTGATTCTCGACGACGTTCAGTTCCTGGCCGGAAAGGAACGTACGCAGGAAACGTTTTTCCATATTTTCAATCACCTGCACCAGACGGGTAAGCAGATCATCATGACTTCTGATCGCCCGCCTAAAGATTTGCAGGGCTTACAGGATCGTCTGCTGTCGCGGTTCAAGTGGGGTCTGTCGGCGGATTTGCAAATGCCGGACCTCGAATCCCGGATTGCCATCATCATGAAGAAATTGCATGGTGACGGCGTTGATATTGATTACGAAGTGATCGAGTATCTGGCTCATTCGATTGATACCAACGTACGGGAACTGGAAGGAGTCGTCGTGTCGCTGATTGCTCAGGCCACGTTACTGCGGCGGGAAATTGACATGAATCTGGCCCGGCAGGTACTCCGCAACATTGTCCAGGATTCCGAACGGGAAGTCACCATCGAAACCATCATGGAGACGATCTCCCAGCATTACCGAATCAGTTTGCAGGATATGAAAGGCAAAAGCCGGAAGAAAGAGATCGTCTTTCCCCGGCAGGTAGCCATGTATTTTGCCAAAGATTACACTGATTTATCCCTCAAATCCATCGGATACCATTTCGGCGGCCGCGATCACTCAACGGTCATTCACGCCATTCAGACCATCTCCGAACTTAAGGAGCACAATGCTGAGGTAAAAGCACAACTGCAGGAATTACAGAAAAATTTCGGCAAGAAAAGTTAAGACTGCTTTTCTTTGTGGCTTTCAACCCTCATTGAATGATTCATCATCTTCGCCGTTCCCAGGTCGATGTGTATGCCTACGATGCCTGCGTTGAGCAGTCTGAATGGGGCACCATCTACGGACTTTCCTGGTGGCTGGATCAGGTCTCGCCCAATTGGGAATGTCTGGTCTGGCAGGAACAGCCCACTACTCCGTACCGGGCTGTTTTACCCGTACCCGTCCAGCGACGCTATGGCCTATACCTGGTGCATCAGCCGCTATTTTGTCAGTTCCTGGCTCTGTATTCGGCTGAATCTCTTCCAGTAGCCGTCCAGAAGGATTTTATAAAGGCCCTTCTAGCAAAATACGCTCTGATTGCCAGCTATCAGCTCAATTTTCCTGAAGCTTCGGTATTGAGCAGCTTCACAGAACTAAACCTTCGTCAGATGCATACGCATGTTTTATCGCTGGATGCTCCGTATGAAACCCTTCATCAGGGCTACAACCGGGATCGTAAGATGAATGTCAAGCGGGCGTATCAGGCGGATTGGACCTGCCGGAAAGGAAGTGATATTATTCCATTAGCGGAATTTTTCAGACAGCATCACGCCCATCAGATCGAAGGTGGGGCTCACCCAGGAGCCTATGCATTACTGGAAAGCTTATTTCAGGCCTGTGAAGAACGGGGCTACTCGGATTTGTGGTACGCTGAAAAGCACAATCGGGTAGAGGCAGGAGCCTGGTTTGTCACCTTCCGGCAACGGACCCTGTACCTCTTTAACGCGGCTACGCCGGAAGGCAGGAAAGGAAATGCCCGGACGTTTTTAATCGATCAGTTTATTCGGCAGCGGGCAGGGACGCAGGCGTTGTTTGACTTTGAAAGTGCCAACGTAACCAGCATTGCTGAGTTCTACGCCAGTTTCGGAAGCCAGGTGGCAGCCTATTATGAACTGCGGAGCAATCGGCTACCGAAAATCATTCAATGGCTATGGAAACTGAAAAATCGCCTGTTACGGTAGGGCTCGTTACTGCCAGTTAAAGGTCTCTTTCATTCCCCGGTAATCTTTCAAATCCAT
Source organism: Siphonobacter sp. BAB-5405 (assembly GCF_002872335.1). GTDB lineage: Bacteria > Bacteroidota > Bacteroidia > Cytophagales > Spirosomataceae > Siphonobacter. Next base: position 11,438 of record NZ_NJAG01000022.1, read on the forward strand.
GGCTACCGATCCAACCACTAAATCGAACTCTACTTTAACCGGTACTTTATTGGCGTCATCCGACACCCAGATGCGGATGGCTTCTTTACCATCAAACAACTGATTATTGGGCATCTGAGGGATAATTCGGTGCGTATTGAGCTTGCCGTATTTCGTCTTGATGACTTCTTTGCCGGCGTACCGAATTCGAAGATCGATAAACTCATTGTCATAAAACATCTTGACGGCCGTCAGCTGTCCGGTTTTCATTTTGTTGAAATCCAGACCCCGTACGTAGAAATACGCACTCACTACATCGTATACATCTCCCGGTACTTTAAAATCTTTAACGACTTCGGCTGAGTTTTTCCCTTTGGAAACCGAAGTAAGTTTATTGCCTTCCTGATCAAAAGAGACGCGTTGCTCCTTGTAGTAGCGACCCTCCTGTTGTTTCATGGCAAAGTCAATCGGCAGCATGGTCTGGGGGTCCAGGTACGAAGTCCAGCTATCACGGATTTTAGTAACCAGATCAAAAGCCCCCGTCGTTCGTCCGGTGGCCGTTACCCGGTAACAGGCTTTTCCCTTCACCCGGTGAAATTTATCACTCACATCCACGATGGCCTCGGCGGCATTGATAAACCCGTAATGCACCCGATATTCCAGATGTTCGCCCTGATTGATAACCGAGTCTACCTTAGGCTCTGGTTGTCTGAACGCCAGTAAACACCCTACGAGACAACTACCTACCAACGTAAAAAATGTATAACTACGGAACCTCTTCATGCAATAGTGGGGATAGGATCAAGTCGTCAGGTTTCTGGCCTGCAACTTTAAATCTTTTCAGTAGGGTTTCAAAGTGGCACGGCGATGTTCTTGCTTAGCGGCCGTATTTTGCTTTTAAATGCTGTAAATAACGTTTAAAGTCGCTATTAAATTTTTCCCGGAAGTCTACTTCGAATTCATTCCTTCGGGAATTATACGTTGCAAAACCAACGAAAAAAGCATTGTTCACGTCTCTGGGCCAGGTTCGCTTTTTCACATGGGACAAATTCTGATACAGAGAATCCGACTGCTGTAGGATTTCCCCGATCAGCGTTTTTTTAAGCTGATCCTTACGGGCCTTGGGCAGGTTGTCCGGAAAGCTTTCGTATAGACGATCCAGCAGTACTTTTCCGCGATTGAAATGCTGGATATACCGTTCACGAAATACTTTTCCTTCCTGATAACTGCGATACTGCGGTGAATCGGTTCCAAAACGCTGTGCCAAAAAACGTACGGCTCCGTAATCGCCAATAAAGTTGGCCAGGTTTTCATTGAATTCATGCTGATTCTTGATGAATAAGGTAGAATGCGTCATTTCATGCATAATCAGGCTTGCCAACCGTCCTTCCGACAATTGAAGCATACCCGAGAGAATGGGATCATGAAAGTAGCCCAGTGTACTGTAAGCGGAAACGGGACTAATTTCGGTATCATATCCCTTCCAGAGCTGGGCTTCCTGTTTGGCTTTTTCCAAATCGAAGAAACCTTTATACGTAAACGAACCGATGAGTGGAAACGAAAACTCAACGGCTTTAATCCGATACGGTTCTGCTACCGTAAGTACGTAACAGATGGGCTTATTTTGCTGATCGTAGTAGGTCTGGTAGTTGGGAGTAGCGTTGAGGCCGAGGGAATCAATGGCAAACTGCCGAATTTCCTCGATGAAGCGAAGTTTGGCTTTTACCGAATCCGGTATTGCCGGATCCGTCAGGACTTCTTCGACGGGCTTGGCCTCAAGGATAACCCGGGCTCCGCCGCTGAGCTGGCCATAGCCATACCGAACCCAATCCCATTGCCAGATGATCAGTATCAGCATTAATAGGCTTAAAATCAGAAAGACTCGTTTCAAAATACGTTTCATGGAAAAATTCTAGGGGAAACCGGAAAATCAATAATATTTCTTTTTTTGTAAACGGTTATGGCCGCAATGGTGTTTTGAAAGTAACTATGTTTCTGGATTAACGAAGTAGCGAAGTATCTTTTGCGGATTGATTAAAAAAATACAACAATTTTTAGTCAATGGTTAGGATATTTGCCCGAAAAGCAGTAATTTTAGATCATATTCTTCACCCAATAGCTCGTTTTTTGATACATGGCACAAGCAACCGGTACTGATGCAGGACAGAAATTGAAAGCTCTGCAAACGACCATTGAAAAATTAGACAAAGCCTACGGTAAAGGTACGGTCATGCGTCTTGCTGACGCTAAAGTGCTCGATATTCCCGTGATTTCAACGGGGTCACTGGGCCTTGACCTGGCCTTAGGCATCGGTGGCGTGCCCCGGGGACGGGTCGTAGAGATCTACGGACCTGAATCATCCGGTAAGACGACCATCGCCATGCACTGCATTGCGGAGGCACAAAAGAAAGGAGGCCTAGCCGCTTTCATTGATGCTGAACACGCCTTTGACCGTAGCTATGCGGAAAAATTAGGTATTGACACGGGCAATTTGTTGATTGCTCAACCCGACAACGGGGAGCAGGCTCTGGAAATTGCCGAGCATCTGATTTCTTCAGGTGCCATTGATATTATTGTGATTGACTCCGTAGCCGCTCTGGTACCCAAAGCCGAAATTGAAGGCGACATGGGAGATTCCAAAGTGGGTCTGCAAGCCCGTTTGATGTCGCAGGCGTTGCGTAAAATGACGGGTATTATTAATAAAACGTCCTGCTGCTGTATTTTCATCAACCAGTTGCGGGAAAAAATCGGTGTGATGTTCGGGAACCCCGAAACGACTACCGGTGGTAACGCTTTGAAGTTCTATGCTTCGGTTCGGTTGGATATTCGCCGGGCTGGACAAATCAAAGAAGGAGCCGATAGTATCACGGGTAACCGTACTCGTGTGAAAGTGGTGAAAAACAAACTGGCTCCTCCATTCAAAGTCATCGAGTTTGACATCATGTACGGTGAAGGTATCTCCAAGGTAGGCGAGGTGCTTGACTTAGCCGTTGAACTGGAAATCGTTAAGAAATCCGGTTCCTGGTTTAGCTACGGTACCAACCGTTTGGGTCAAGGCCGTGATGCCGTGAAAGAATTGTTGAAAGACAATCCGGAACTGCTCGACGAGCTGGAAGCCAAAATCAAGGATAAGGTGAAAGGGGATGACGAAGCACTCGTTGATACGCTGGAGCCGAACGTAGTAGATGATGGCAAAGAAGAGTAATATGTTAATAAAAAACCCGCTGACTCAGTTAGCGGGTTTTTTATTGAATTTACACGTAAATCATTTTCCGGGTCATACCGCCGTCCACGAAGAAATTCTGACCCGTGATGAAAGAGTTGTCGGGGTTGAGTAAAAAGAGAACCATGCGAGCAATGTCCCCGGCTTGTCCCACGCGGCCCGCCGGATGCTGCTCATGATCGGCTTCGCTAAGTTTTTCAGGTTGACGGACAGATGATTTCTTCAACGAAGAAACATCAATCCAGCCCGGAGAAATGCAGTTCACCCGTACATCAGGACCTAAGCTGATAGCTAAGGAATGGGTTAGGGCGAAAATACCGCCTTTCGACGCGGAGTAGGCGAAAGTCCCTGGCTCCGACTGAAAAGCCCGCGTCGAACACAAATTGATAATTGATCCTTGGGTCTTTTTCAGATGAGATGCTGCAAGCTTGCTGGCATAAAAAGGACCCGATAAATTGATTCCCAGGCCCTGATCCCAGTCTTCGAACGACCATTCTTCAATGGGTTTAGCTTCAAAAACAGCTGCATTATTGATAAGGACGTCCAACTGACCATAGTGGTTGAGAGTAGCCTGAAAGGCCTGTTCCACTTCGGCTGCCTTCCCTACATTGCAACGTAACGCCAGTAAGGGGCCGAGTGGTTGCAAAGTCTGTTCCGTTTCGGTAAGAGCTTCCTGGTCCGAATCCCAAATCGCTATCGAGTAACCTTGTTGTAATAAGGTCTGAGCCAGTTCCCGGCCAATGCCCTGAGCTCCACCGGTTATAATTGCTACTTTTTCCTGCATGCTTGATTCATTAGTCATGAAAGAGAGGGCTCAAAAAAGTATACGATGCGTTTAGCGGGGATCGTCAATCTGCCCTTTCATGCGATACCGAAGCAGTACCTTTTTGCCGGAAACTTTTTCCAACATCGGACGAAGGATTTTAGTAGCGTTCAGTTTGGTTTGTTCCAAAATGCCCTGCTGAATAGCGGAGGTCTGTACCTGCTCTTCTGCCTTTTTGAATGCCTGATCAATCAAAAGAGCTTCATCATTGAAAGCAAATTCAGTATTGTATACCTTGGATTTGGAGTGATCGACCCGGGCCAGGCAGATTTCCGGATCGGGCAGGCGTACAATCAGAGTGTCTCCCATTTCTCCGAGATCGGTAACCGTCATTTTGGTTAGATCCAGACAACCGACGGCTTCGCCCTGAATAATGAGCAATGCTTTTGCATCCGGTAGAAACTGCCGGGTAATCTGCTGATCAACAACATCACGAAAATTGTATTTAACCAGCTCCAGTTTACCCAGCGAAGTAATTTCGCGTAGCACAATATTGTGATTGGAAATCACCTCAGGCTCTGCTCGTTGTAAAAAGAACTTTTGCGATTTAAGTTTTTCCCAGCCGTAAATGGCAGCAGCCAGGAGCAGAACCAGAAAAAGAATACGAATCAGGAAACGCATAGACTTATCGTGCTAAAGTACCATCAGATTACAACCTCGAATATCGGAGTTATCGAAGCGACCGAGAACCCGAAAGCTATTCGCCTCGGAACCATAACTGCCTAAATCTTTCGTTTCTAAAAAACTGCACGAGTCAATATTAGCCAGGTCGATTACATTGAGTCCGCCCGAACGCCGCGAAGGTTCATTGCGGGGATAATACGTAAACGGATCATTGACATCCCGCAGACTGATCTGCAAACTGGGCGGTAAATGAAAAATACCTTCACCAAAAGAGTATCCCTGTGACAGTAATTCCGTCATGCCGTATTCGGAGTGAATGACAGGAACGTGAAAAGCTTTCGTGAGCAATTGGTGTACTTCTTCCCGAAGCAGTTCCTGTCGCCGGCCTTTCATACCGCCCGTTTCCATGACAATCAGTTGAGGCATATCTTCCAGAAACGATAAATCGGCAGTTTCCGCCAGATCAAGCAATGCAAACGTGACTCCGATTAGAAGTACTTTACGCTGCCGATCCGGCTGGAGGGCCCGAAGGCGTTCGAGCAGTTCATTCGTATTGTTCAGATAAAAACCCGAATACGCCGACTGATTCTTTTCCACAAAATGCCGGACCATATGGACCAGCGAAGAGTTACTCCTTTCGAGGTAGGAGGGTAACAGAGCCAGTAGGTGGAAATCCTGCAGGGAACCGTAAAAGCGTTCAAAAATCTGCTCACTAATCTGGTCATAAAAAGCCGGATCCGCCACGTAATGCTGACTCGTTACCTGACCGGTAGTACCGCTACTGGCAAACACAAGGGGTGTGGAAGCCTGGGTAGAAAGTACTCGATGAGATTTGAAAAACTCGATGGGCAGGTATGGAATCTGTTCTACCGCTTTCACCTGAGCGGGGGAGATTCGCAAATGCCGTAAATATTCCTGATAAACCGAATTCTGGGCCGCCTGAAACTGGAAAACTTCCAGGGCTAGGGCTGGAAAAGAAGCCTCTTCCAGCGACAATACGCGGTCTTTAAGCTCCTGCTGAATGGACATGATGATTACTAAATAGCAGTACGTAGGTAAAATGCTACGGGTGTGATCGAAGACAAGGCCGGACCAAGCGATTGGAAAAATTCCTTTCTGAAAGGCAAAATGCAGAGCAATTTTAATTTACCAAAGGGCTTATGTAACTTTCCGCCCGTCTCGTCGTTTATGACAGAGACGAAATGATTTAGGTTCCTATGAAACGATTATTATTTATCTTTTCCATAACGACAGCCGTACTGGCCCTAGCCAGCTGTACGGCTGAGCCGGATTTTTCGGACGTCCCTTTTATTTCGGATGCCACCCTAACGAAATACGCGAGTGGTAGGGATCGTTTGGGCAACGTCAATGATTCGCTGGTTGTGTCTTTGAAGTTTCAGGACGGGGATGGTGATTTAGGCGTATCTCCCACCAGCTACCCGGAAGACGATACCCTTTCTAAAATCAACAATAATTACGAGGTTCGAACCTTCCAGCGGAAAAATGGACAGTTTCAGGATATCACGGGTTCGCAAACCGTATCGAATTCCGGTAACTTTCCTCGCTTGCGAACGGATAACAAACGGGGACCTATTGAAGGTACGCTGACTCGATCCATTACGGTATTTCGCATTCCACAAAATAGAAACGATACGCTAAAATTTATGATCAGGATCCGGGATCGGGCCATGAACGTTAGTAATGAAATCGAAACGCCCGTTGTAGTGGTAAATTCGAACTAGAAGCGGTAACGCCTGTACGCCTCTATCGAATAGCTCAAAAAGGCCCGTTTTGTAAGGGATAAATGTCTTGGACGATTCCTTACTGAAACGGGCCTTTTCTATGGTAGGGATAGAAGGTTTAGGAGGGCAGCGTAATCCGAAAGGTAGTGCCCTTGCCGGGTTCTGAGGCTTTTACGAATAGACGACCCCGGTGGTAGTTTTCGATGATGCGTTTGGCCAGCGTTAGACCTAAACCCCAGCCGCGTTTCTTGGTACTAAACCCGGGATTGAACACCTGTTTCCACTGCGATTTTGGTATGCCTTTACCCGTATCGCTAATGTCGATATACGTTTGTCCCGCTTTTTCCCAGAGGTGGATCCGTAGTTCGCCTACGCCTTCCATGGCATCAACGGCATTTTTGCAGAGATTTTCAACCACCCATTCAAATAGGTTCCGGTTTACGGGGATCATCTTACCAGCGGGGATTTCATTATTGACGTTCCATTTGATCTTGGAAGAAACCCTTCGCTTCAGATAATCCACAAACTGCTCGACGTGCTGAGCCAGGGGTTCGGGATGTAGCGTAGGTACGGAACCAATGTTGGAGAAACGGGCCGTAATAGTTTCCAGCCGTTCCACATCCTTTTCCACTTCCAGTACAAATTCGGTTTCGTAGCGGTCCGGGTCCGTTTTGAAGTATTCCACCCAGCCTTTCAAACCTGAAAGCGGCGTACCTAGCTGGTGAGCGGTTTCTTTGGCTAAACCTACCCAAACCCGGTTTTGCTCCGAGCGACGAGAGGCACTGAACGCCAGATAAGCCAGATAGCCAAAGACCAGTAAGCCCAGCAACATCATTACGGGATAGTACTGAAGCTGCGTAAAGAGAAAGGAGTGACTGAAATAGATGTACCCTTTGCCTAACCCTCCGTCGATTTCAATAGGGGGGTGAGCCGTTTCAAACTCCTGAGCCTTTTGTTTAAGAAAAGCTATTTTCTCCGCTGGGTTTTCAGGCTCCGCGATGTTCTTAGCCTGATATTGACCTTGATATTCATAAATAACAGGAATCTCGGTATTGATCTTTACTACCTTATCAAAAAAGAAATTAACGTCTGTTTCCACCGGACTAGTCAAGGCGTACTCTAAGCTTTCCGCATATAAACGCACCTCTTCTTCTTCATGAGCTTCCAGTCGGGCAATGAGAGTGTTGGTATAATAAAACCAGGCTCCTGAGAAAGCCATCAGTATTAGCAAAATACCAATTTTAACCTGATTTTTTTGCTGGTATAAATCACCGGAAAGCATCCGGGCGGGTAGACTTCCCAGACGATTTTCGGAACGTAATTTGGGGGGGGCAGGAGCCGTACTGTTCTTCATTTCATAAGTGCCAACGTCGAAACAATTAACGTCGGTATACAGAAGGGATGCAAAAATTAAAGACGAGTTAAAACCGTGGAGATCAGACTACAAATCTCGACTATTTCAATGATTTTCATCAGCTTTTCCAATGAGTAAATTGGAGATTTCAATCAGTAATTTTGATCGATTCTAAATAAAAAAGAATGGGATTTATTACGACCTAGTGTAAGTTATCCTGACGTATTTTTGTGTGTTTTTAGTGAAAGCAGATGGCTAATACGTTTCGAGCAATCAGTTTATCGTACAAAACCGCTCCACTGGCAGTCAGGGAGTTGGTAGCATTAGATGAGAGCGAGGCCAAAACGTTTTCCTTGAAATTGAAAGAACTCTTCGGTTTTCAGGATATTTTGGCAGTATCAACGTGCAACCGTACGGAAATATACTACACGGCTGAGGCAGACTATGCCGAGTCGATCATTAAGTTACTGGCTATTGAAAAAGGTCTGGAAAAACCCGCAGACTTACCGGATTACTTCGTCAATCTAAACGATCAGACGCAGGCCATTCGGCATTTATTCGAAGTGGCTACCGGATTGCATTCGCAGGTGGTCGGTGATCTTCAGATTCCTAATCAGGTAAAACATTCATACCAGTGGGCAGTTGATGCCGATGTGGCGAGTCCCTTCCTGCATCGCCTGATGCACACGATTTTCTTCGCCAGCAAACGCGTATCTCAGGAGACCAGCTTCCGTGACGGAGCGGCTTCGGTATCGTACGCAACGGTGGAGCTGATCGCTGACTTAACGCAAAATCATAACTTACCCAAAGTGCTCGTTGTAGGCCTGGGTGAGATCGGTACGGATGTGGTGAAAAACCTGGCCGACAAAGGGTTTGCCCAGATTACACTACTCAACCGTACGTATGCCAAGTCAGTAAGTCTGGCAGAAGGTACCGATTTTCGGGTAGCGGATTGGGAGAATTTGGAAGCCGAAGTAGCTCAGGCGGATGTGATTGTTTCGTCTCTTCGCGTAGCGACTCCTCTATTTACCAAAGCGTTTGTGGAGCAACTCAATATTCTAACCTTCAAGTACTTCATTGATCTTTCCGTGCCGCGTAGCGTAGCTCCGCAGGCGGAAGAAGTGCCCGGAGCTCTGGTATACGCCATCGATGACATTCAGGCCAAAGCGAACGCAGCTCTGCAACGCCGTTTGGAGTCCGTTCCGCAGGTACACCGCATCCTGGACGAAGCTATGGCTGGTTTCCAGGATTGGTCGAAAGAAATGGTGGTATCGCCCACGATTCAAAAATTCAAACAGGCCCTGGATCAGATTCGTAAGGAAGAACTGGCCCGTCAGCTCAAACATCTGACGCCTCAGGAAGCCGAAAAATTCGATAAATTGACGTCTAACATCGTGAATCGCATTTTACGTTCACCGGCCGTCAATCTGAAAAACGCCTGTCGTCGCGGCGACGCCGATCAGTTGGCCGATGTGCTTTCGGAACTATTTGATTTAGAACGGCAGGCTGAACATAAATAAGAGTACACTCTCTTTCAAAAGTGTCATATCAACGAGCGAAAAACGGAAGGGCGGAGATTTCTCCGCTCTTTTTTTGTGCCTTATCGGTAAGCTTTCTGATACTGGGCAGGGGTGAGGCTGGTCAAATCTTTAAACTGACGGTTGAAATTGGAAATGGTATTGAAACCGCTTTCGTAACAGATTTGCGTAATCGTCAATTTCCCTTCCATGAGTAGTTTGCAGGCGTAGCCAATCCGTACTTCACTGACAAACTCGGAGAACGTACGGTTGGTCCGGGTTTTAAAATACCGGCAGAAAGCGGAAGCACTCATACCCGCCAGCGAAGCCATCTCGTCCAGGCGAATCTCCTGCTGAAAATGGTCCAGTACATAGTCGTGTACTTTCTGCATGCGTTCGGTTTCCGAGACTTTGTGGGTATTCACGTAGCCCAGACTGGCAATGGCCTGACATTCCTCACTATGGGCCAATTCGTCCAGCAACGTCAGGAGGTGTAAAATAGCCTGAAAGCCCGTCGCCCGGAGTAGTTGCTTCATGCTTTCCCGAATCTGCTCCCGCAGGCGGCCTTTGATTTCCACGCCGCGAACCGCGTGCTGAAAAAAGCTCTGGAGTACGTGCATCTCCGGCCGCTGGAAAAAATCAGTACCCAGAAAATCTTCCGTGAAGTACACGACGATCCCTTTGGTTTGCAGCTCCGAATGCGTTTGAAAATACGGCGGGTCGCTTCGCCAGAGGTGCGGAATGTTAGGTCCCAGAAATACCGTATCACCCGGTTCAAAAGGTTGTATATTGTCTCCAATGAATCGTGTACCGGTCCCTTCCTCTACTGTGAACAACTGGTAATGCGGATGGAAATGCCAGTTCGGGTCAAAGTGAGGTGAGACCAGTTCCTGCATCGTAAACGAAGCAACGGGGTTCTCAATGGTCTTCCGAAGTGCAGATTTCATACGGTCGATCTAATCTGTATTTTGCAGAATAAATAATCAGAAATACAAAATAGGTCAAAATTCAGTAGATGTTGGTCAAAGATGACGGAGTTTTTATCATTTTCCCGACATAAAATTGTACCATGATCTACAGCATGAATCTGCTCCTGTGGGGGCCTACTCTGGACGAATCGTTTTTTCCCACCCTGGAAGAAATCAGAAGCATTGGTTTTGGTGGCGTAGAAGTGCCGATCTCTTCAACCAAACCCCAATTTTACCGTAGCTGGGCCAATCGCCTGGATGAGCTGGGACTCAAGCGGCAGGCCGACGTGATTTGCGGACCGGACCAGAATCTGATCAGTCCGGACGCAGCCATGCGGAAAGCTACGCTGGAACACCTGCACCGTAGTGTGGATTGTGCCGTAGAGCTGGGAGCCACGCACCTGATGGGACCGTATCATTCGGCCCTGGGCGTATTCACGGGTCAGCCCGCTACGGCCGATGAGTGGAAATGGGGGGTAGAAAGCATCCAGATTCTCGCGGAGTATGCTCAGCAACAAGGCATTCGACTGGGTTTGGAATACCTCAACCGTTTTGAAATGTATCTGACGAGTTGCGGCGAAGAACTGGCTCGCTTTGTCGATGATGTGAACCATCCCAACTGCCAGATCATGTTCGATACGTTTCATGCCAATATTGAGGAGAAAAACATCGGCGATACCATCCGGCAACTCGGCGACCGCATCACCTTTGTACAGCTTTCGGAGAATGATCGTTCGACGCCCGGTAAAGGAAACGTAGCCTGGGATTCTGTATTTCAGGGTCTTCACGACATCAACTACCAGGGTTGGCTGAGCATCGAAGCATTCAGTACCAAATTAAGTGTAGCCAATATCTGGCGAAAAATGTTCGATTCGGAAGAGCAATTGATGCGGGATGGACTTCAATTCATTCAAAGTAACTGGGAAAAGCAAACTGCCCCCTCTTTTGTAAGCAATGGCCATACGGCCTAAGGTCTCATTGTATATCCTCTAATCACTAGTACGCATGTCAAAACCCGTTAACATTGCTATTGTAGGTCTGGGCTTCGGAGCCGAATTTATCCCCATTTATCAGCGTCACCCTCATGCAAATATGTACGCGATTTGTCAGCGTACGCCCGAAAAACTCAACGCCGTAGGAGACGCTTTTGGCATTGACGTTCGTTATACCGATTACGATGAATTGCTGAAAGATCCCAACGTCGACGCCGTTCACATCAACTCACCCATTCCTAACCACGCCGAACAAAGCCTGAAAGCCTTACGGGCGGGTAAACACGTAGCCTGTACGGTACCCATGGCAACAACGGTAGAGGAGTGTCTGGAAATTGTGAAGACCTGCCGCGAAACGGGTAAAAAATACATGATGATGGAAACGGTGGTGTACAGCCGCGAGTTTCTGTTCGTGAAGGACTTGTATGAAAAAGGCGAACTGGGTAATGTACAGTTTCTGAAAGCCAGCCACCAGCAGGACATGGACGGCTGGCCTGATTACTGGCCCGGCTTACCACCGATGCACTACGCTACGCACTGCGTAGGCCCCGTAGCTGGTCTGCTCAAATCCAGTCCGGAATATGTATCGTGCTTTGGCTCAGGAACCATTCGGGAAGAGCTGGCTCAGATTCATAATTCGCCTTTTGCCGTTGAATCCGCTCATATCAAATTCAAAAACAGTGATTTGTCAGCGTATGTCTACCGCTCGCTGTTTGATACGGCCCGGCAGTACCGCGAAAGTTTTGAGGTATACGGTTCAAAAAAATCGTTTGAGTGGCCGCTCATCGAAGGCGAAGAGGCCGTAATCCATACCGCCAAGAAAGAAGAACACGAAATTCCGGAACGCGTCACCGTGCCCGATTTCGCTCATTACTTACCCGAAGAGATTCAGGATTTTACCACGAAAGGCGTATACGACGTCGCCGAAAACACGCACCTGAGCTTTACCCAGGGCAGTGGTCACGGCGGTTCGCACCCGCACCTGGTGCATGAATTCCTGATGGCTTTGGTTGAAGACCGCGAACCCTTTCCCAATGCTGTGCAGTCGGCCGAGTGGACCAGTGTGGGAATTCTAGCTCATGAATCAGCTTTACAGGGCGGAAAACTCCTGTATCTGCCTGATTTTGAGAATGCGTGATTGTGGAAAGAACCCTGCAGGAACACCCGTTCCTGTAGGGTTAATACAGAGCTAAACCTTTTTATGAATGAAAAAAATTCTTGCGGGACTAGCCGCCCTGAGTATGCTTTCGCTGACGTATTGTACGCGGCAGCCGGGCTCGTCGGCTTCGACGCCCAAGACCGAGGGGCGGAGGATTGAGATTCTGTTTCTGGGGGACAATGGGCACCACCGACCCATGCAAATGGCTCCCATACTGATGGAAGGATTGGGTGATAAGGGCATCAACCTGAGTTATACCGATCGGCTGGAAGATTTGAATCCAGAAAACCTCAGCAAATACGACGGTCTATTGGTGTTTGCCAACTGGGACAGTCTGCCACCGGCTCCTGAAAAAGCTCTGGTCGACTTTGTGAAAGGGGGCAAAGGACTGATCGCCGTACACTGTGCTTCCTGGTGTTTCCGTAACTCCAGTGCCTTCGTCAATGACATGGTAGGGGGGCAATTCTGGAAACACGGCTGGGATACCATTCAGCCCGTGTGGGCCAAGCCCGATCATCCGGCCATTTTTGGCACCAAGCAATTCAAGACGGTAGACGAAACTTATCTGCACAAAAAACTGGCGGCAGATAACGTAGTACTTACCGAGCGAATCATCGATGCCAAGCAGGCGAAAGACAAACCCGGTCAGAAAACCGAACCCTATACCTGGGTTCGTAATTTCGGCAAGGGCCGCGTATTCTACACGGCTTACGGGCACGACGAGCTTACCTGGAAGCAAACGGGCTTTCATGATCTGATGGAAAAAGGGATCAAATGGTCCGTAGGCGATAAGGTCGCGGGTGAGTTGCAGAAGCTGAATCCCAAGCCCTTTGTTTATCAGGAAGCGAACCTTCCCAACTACGAAAAACGGCCTGGCCCCCAACTTAAGCCCGATCCGCTTTCACCGGAAGAATCGATGAAACACTTGCAGGTAAATCCGGATTTCACGCTGGGTTTATTTGCTGCTGAACCCAACGTACAGCACCCCATCGCCCTCAGCTGGGATGAGAAAGGACGCATGTTCGCGATTGTTACCCTTGATTACCCCAACGAACGGAAAGAAACGGGTGGCCGCGATTACATCCTTATGCTGGAGGATACCAATGGCGATGGAAAGGCCGATAAGTTTACCAAGTTCGCGGACAATCTGAGCATTCCAACGAGTCTGGTGGCTTACGATGGCGGTTTCATCGTCTCGCAGGCACCGGACATGCTGTTCTTAAAAGATACTGACGGCGACGGTAAAGCCGATGTCCGCAAAGTATTGATGACGGGGTTCGGTACGATGGATACGCACGCCGGTCCGAGTAACCTGCACTATGGTTTCGATAACTGGATTTACGGATCGATTGGCTATTCCGGCTTCAATGGTACCGTCGGTGGCAAGAAACACCAGTTTGGTCAGGGCTTTTTCCGTTTCAAACCCGATGGTTCGGAACTGGAGTATCTGACTTCCACCTCCAACAATACCTGGGGGTTGGGCTTCGATGAAACCGGAAATCTTTTTGGCTCTACGGCCAATAACGATCACGGTTGGTACATGGCCATTCCGAACCGATACATGCTGGGTTGGGACAAGCTTCGCCTCCGCGGCGGTCGCAGTACGGATACGCACAAAGACATGAAAGTCCTGACCCGGATTCGTCAGGTCGACGTCTTCGGCGGATACACGGCGGCGGCTGGTCATAATTTCTACACGGCCCGGAGTTTCCCGCAGTCGTACTGGAACCGCGTCGCCTTTGTCAGTGAACCTACGGGCCACATCATCCACCTGAATACGATGGAAAAAGATGGGACGGACTATCACGATAAAAACGATTTCAACCTCGTGGCCGGAGCGGATGAGTGGTTTTCACCCGTATTCGCTGAAGTAGGTCCGGACGGAGCTGTATGGTTTGCCGATTGGTACAGCTTCATCATCCAGCACAATCCGACGCCGAAAGGTTTCGAAAATGGGGACGGGAACGCGTATGTAACAGACCTTCGGGATAATACGCACGGACGGATTTATCGCATTGCTTACAAAAAAGCTCCGGCGTATCAGCCACTTGCCCTTTCCAAAGATCAGCCTGAAGCGTTAGTCAAGGCCCTCACCAGCGACAACATGTTCTGGCGACAGGCGGCTCAGCGATTACTGGTCGAACGCGGAAAGTCAGACGTCCTGCCGCAGTTGTATGCTCTGGTGAAAAACCAGTCACTCGATGCAATTGGTTCAAATCCCGGAGCTATTCATGCGTTATGGACGCTGCACGGATTAGGAGCGTTGAATGGTTCGAATGCGGAGGCTTTCCAGATCGTTACGGCGGCTTTGAAACATCCGGCGGCTTCCGTTCGTAAAACGGCGGTTCAGGTATTGCCCAAAAATGCATCTACGGTAGCCAGTTTGTTACAGGCCAATACGCTGAATGATTCGGAACCACTGGTAGGCTTGAACACGGTACTGGCTTTCACGGAAGCTCCTATGACGGCTGAAGTCGAAAAAGCAGTAGTCGCAGCTTTGGGAAATCCGAACTTTGTATCCGATCGCTGGATGCCCGATGCATTCACGACCGTATTCAATGCCCGTGATTCCGAATTACTGAAAACGTTTTTAGCGAAAGCTCCCCGACAGGGACAAGCTTCGGCATCCGCCAGTACCTCCGCCGCGATGGATCATTCCGCTCATCAGCATGGTATGACGGAAGAAAAAGCCGCTACGAGTACGGGTCCAAAAGCCGATATTGTCGTAACGCAGGTAAAACCGTCGACGCCCATGCCGACAGTGCGGGAAGGTATTTCGTTCTCGGTAGAAGTAGAAAACCGGGGTTCCGCAGCGGTTCCCTCAGGTACACCGATTACGCTGAAAATCCACGCCGAAGGCCCAAACTTGAGCCGGGATTGGTTGAGCTATACGTTCGTTAAAGGTCTGAAAGCCGGTGAGAAAGCGTTCATTACCGAATCCAATAACGGTCCCTGGGTAGGTCCCATGGGTCTGAGCTCAGATGTACCGGGGAACTTTACCATTTCGGTAACGGCTGATCCGGATAACAAGATTCCGGAAAACCGGGAAGACAACAACACCTTCCGTTACGTGGTCAAGTACCAGCCGCTCAAAAACCTGACGGGTTTTGTGCTTGAAAATGCCACCCGTGCCTACACGGCTACGGCTACCGAAGCCGAGCTGTTGTCCTTCGCTGGCTTGCTGAAAGGCTTGAATGATACGGATGCGAAAGCGGTGCTGGCCGGTATGCGACGCGGCTGGGATCCCAAACGTAAGCTGACTCCCTCGGCAGCAACGGAACAGGTGCTGGCCAGTCTGGATAAAGATCTCTCCAAAGACAATCAGAAACTGCTCAATAACTGGGCCGAACTGACCGGCTTACGCAAATCTGCGGAGAACGCAGTCGATCCCAATGTACAGACGGTGAAGATTAAGACGGTTACGGAAAAGCTTCAGTTTAGCCTGAAAGAGTTTACGGTGAAGGCTGGACAGCCGGTAGAGATCATTCTCGACAATCCCGACCAGATGCAACACAATCTGGTGATTGGTAAACCGAAATCACTGGAAGTGATCGGAAAGGCCGCTGACGCCATGATTACGCGACCCGACGCCGTGTACAAAAGTTACGTACCGGAGATTCCGCAGGTGATCATTGCCACGAAGCTGGTCAATCCGGATGATAGTGCTCACCTGAAGTTTGTTGCTCCGGCGGAACCAGGCGACTATCCCTTCGTGTGTACCTTCCCCGGTCACTGGCGAATCATGAATGGGGTAATGCGGGTAGTGAAGGAGACGGCAAGTAGCAACTCAAAAAAATAACAAAACCCTAATACGTTAAAAAAGTCGCTTTTCTCGCTGTAGAAAAGCGGCTTTTTCTTTTTCTGCAAAAACCCGGAAACATACGTATGCTGGTTAATTCCCTTCTCCGGTGTTTCTTCCTTCGAGAAAATGCCGACGGCAACGGGCTTCGTAACTGTCTTTTTCACCGAGTAAAATCTGTCCGGGCGTAGCTACTTTACGGTAGGAATAATTCGCTAGTTCCCCGCAGACCACGCAAATGGCGTGTACTTTCGTTACGTATTCGGCAATGGCCATCAGCGAGGGCATGGGTCCGAACGGACGACCTTCCGAGTCCATATCCAGACCCGCAATGACCACGCGTTTACCTGCATTGGCCAGTTCGTTACAGACGGCTACAATCTCGTCATCAAAGAACTGAGCTTCGTCAATGCCAATCAACTCACAATCTTCGGCCAATGCCAGAATTTCCCGGGCCGAAGCCACGGGCGTTGACTGAATCGAAGTAGCATCGTGGGAAACGACATTTTCGGCGTGATACCGCGTATCCAGGGCGGGTTTAAAAATGCGTACGTTCAGTCGGGCAATGATGGCCCGGTTCACGCGGCGGATTAATTCTTCCGTTTTCCCCGAAAACATAGAGCCACAAATCACCTCAATCCAGCCCATGTGGCAGCCGTCGGGCGTACGAAGTCCGTTGGTACGTTCAATAAACATCTGCGAATGATTTTGAGCCGGCCCTACCTCCGGCATCCTGAATCTGCAAAAATAACAAAGCAGCGACGAAACCGCCGCTGCTTTGGTCCAGGAGTCTGGTAAATTATTCGAAGTAGTTCATCGTCCGATAGCCACCTTTGTTCAGGTGCAGATCTTTTTTGAACAGGTCCAGATCAGCCGTCATCATATCATTGACCAGTGCAGGGAGGTCATATTTCGGCTCCCAGCCCAGTTGGGTTTTCGCTTTCGTTGGATCGCCGTGCAGCAGGTCTACTTCCGTCGGACGGAAATAACGCGGATCAATTGCTACGACTTCTTTGCCGATTTCAATCTGGTATTCCGGATTGTTGCAAGCAGTTACGTAGCCTTTTTCCTCGAGTCCTTCTCCTTTGAATTCCAGCTCAATACCTACTTCACCGAACGCCATCCGGATGAAGTCCCGTACTTTCGTCGTTACGCCGGTAGCAATCACGTAATCTTCAGCTTTTTCCTGTTGCAGAATCAGCCACATGGCCTCTACGTAATCTTTGGCATGGCCCCAGTCACGCAGTGAATCCAGGTTACCCATGTAAATTTTGTCGAGTACGCCCAGAGCAATACGCGAAACGCCACGAGTAATTTTCCGCGTTACGAACGTTTCACCGCGTAAGGGAGATTCGTGGTTGAACAGGATACCATTCACCGCAAACATATCGTAAGCTTCGCGGTAGTTCACCGTAATCCAGTAGCCATACATTTTTGCTACGGCATAAGGTGAACGGGGATAGAACGGGGTCGTCTCCGATTGAGGGACGGCCTGTACCAATCCGTACAGTTCTGAAGTAGAAGCCTGATAAATTTTGGTTTTGTGGGTAAGGCCCAGCAGGCGTACGGCTTCAAGGATACGGAGCGTACCTAAGCCATCCACCTGAGCGGTGTATTCGGGTTCGTCAAAGCTAACCCGTACGTGTGATTGAGCTCCCAGGTTATAAATTTCGTCAGGTTGGGTTTCCTGAATCAGCCGGATCACGTTGGTAGAATCGGTTAAATCTCCGTAGTGCAGATGAAAACGGACATCCTGTTCATGGGGGTCCTGATACAAGTGATCAATCCGCTCAGTGTTGATGAGCGAGCTGCGGCGTTTGACGCCATGCACTTCGTAACCTTTTTTGAGTAAAAATTCTGCCAGATAGGCACCATCTTGGCCGGTGATTCCGGTGATAAGGGCTTTCTTCATTCGGTTGTATATCTAATCCACAATAATAGGGACTGCTATGTTGCTAAACCACTGGTAAGTATTGTTGTTTACAAAAAACTGATAAAATTCTAGAGGTACAAAACAATATTGGCAAAATCCTTTACGGCTCAGTACTTTCATCCTTGTCTGTAACTCGGTTGTCTATGATTTTCAGAGCGTCCCGAAGGCTTACGCGGTCCGAAATAAGGGTAGAACCCGGGTACTCGTTCCTGATTTTATTAAAGTAACGTTCCGCATCGAGGCGGGTAGCAAAGTCACCTACACGTAGGCGATACGTTGGATGGTTGTAAGCAATATACGTGTTTAATTCTCCGTAATTTTGATAAACGTATAACTTGGCCGCTTCCATGTCGGCACGCTTGGTTCCTGTATACAGCTGAATGCGGTAGCCCGCCAGATACCGAACCCCTTTATTTCGCTGAGCCAGCGTATCCAGCGTCGAATCTAATTTTTTGTTGATTGTTTGCGTACTGCCGGGAGCTGTAACAGGTGTTACAGGCTTTTTTTTCTCTTCTACCGGAGCTTTTTTGACCTCACTTAACTCATACCGGGGGCGGTACGAAGCCAGATCCAGGTCGTAAGGCCTGGATGAATTAGACGAACGGGTCGGAACAACTTTAGAAGAACAGGCCGTTAAGAGGCTCATTCCTACCAAAAAAATAAGTAGTGTGGAGGGTTTCATAACCATATCAAAGCGTGGGTTTAGGAAGAAAAGCTAAACCAGTGACTCGTTGCGATTTACGTTTGGGGAAACAAATTTTCAGGGAATTTCCCGGAAATCAAACGTATTTCTGATAGAACTTTACCGAAGTTTGAAAAGGAATCCGGTTTATGCACATGCAGCAAGATATTTCTCTAAAGCCCTATACCACCTTCGGTATTGAGGCGAAAACCCGCTGGTTTACTGAAGTAAGCTCAGTAAAGACCTTGCAGACGGTTTTGCAAGCCCATCGGGATACGCCCAAGCTCATTCTGGGCGGGGGTAGTAATTTGCTCTTAACGCAGGATTTCCCCGGTCTGGTGATTCGAGTGGCTATTCCGGGCATCGACATCGTCGCGGAAGATGCGGAATATACCTTCGTCAAGGCCGGAGCCGGTGTCGTCTGGCAGAAACTGGTCGAAGCCTCGCTTGAGATGGGCCTGTCTGGGCTGGAAAATTTATCCCTAATACCGGGTTCGGTCGGAGCGTCGCCCATGCAGAATATTGGAGCGTACGGGGTAGAAATCAAGGACGTCTTTCATGCACTCGAAGCCCTGCACATCGAAACGGGAGAAATCCACAGTTTTAACGCGGCTGATTGCCGGTTTGGTTACCGCGAAAGCGTATTCAAGCACGCGTATAAAGGTCGGTATGTGATCGTAAGTGTCACCTATAAACTTTCAAAAAAGCCTCACTACCAGATTAGTTACGGCGATATTCAAAAAACGCTGGAGGCAATGGGTGTCACTGAATTGTCCAGTCGGGCCATTAGCCAGGCAGTTATTCAAATTCGCCGATCCAAGCTACCCGATCCGGCAGAACTGGGCAATGCGGGGAGTTTCTTCAAAAACCCCGAAATTCCCGTGGCTCAATATGAAACCCTGAAAGCTCAGTATCCTAACCTGCCGGGTTATCTCACTACGCCGGGACAAATCAAAGTGCCCGCGGGTTGGCTCATTGAACAGGCGGGCTGGAAAGGCTATCGCGAAGGAGACGCGGGCGTACATACACGGCAGGCGTTGGTACTGGTCAATTACGGCCAGGCTACGGGCGAAGCGATTAAAAATCTTGCCGAAAAAATACAGGTTTCCGTGCTGGAGAAGTACGGGATCGCTCTTTCAGCGGAGGTAAATTTTATCTGAGGAAGCGAGCGTGACTATGGCCCAGAGCATACCTTAGGTCTATAAAAGCTAATCCCATGAAATGGTTAAAAATAGCCCAGCTCTTATGCCGGGCTATTTTTATATCATAATCTCACCTTTCAGATAAGCTACGGCTTCACCGGAAATTTCGACCCGGTCGCCCAGCAATTGAAGCCACAGCTCACCACCCCGGGCTGAAATCTGACGGGCGAACAATTCGGTTTTCCCCAGTTTCTCTGCCCAATACGGTACGAGTACGGTATGGGCTGAACCCGTCACCGGATCTTCATCTACGCCTGAACCGGGGGCAAAAAAGCGACTGACAAAATCCGCGTCCGTTCCTACTGAACTCACGATGACGCCCCGGGCTCCGATGGTGCGTAAGTGACGATGATCGGGATTGAGTCCGGCAATCTGTTCTTGTTCTTCCAGAATCACTAGATAATCATTGGTCCGGCCCCGTAGTACTTCCGAGGCCCGGCTCAGGCCCAGGCTTTCCAGCAAACCTTCGGGAATCTCCGTCGCCTGGGGTGGGTTGGCCGGAAAATTCAGCGTCAGCCGGGAGCCCTGCCGACGAACCGTCAGCAAGCCCGAATTGGAATGAAAGCGAATCTCGTCCTGCGTGTAACCCAGAAATTCGTACAATACGAAAGCCGAAGCCACCGTCGCATGACCACACAAGTCAATTTCTACCGTCGGCGTAAACCATTTTAATTCATAATCATCGACTTTCTGAACGAAAAAAGCCGTTTCCGCCAGATTGTTCTCGGCGGCAATCTTGAGCATTGTTTCTTTGGGCAGCCATTCCTGTAAGGGAACCACCGCAGCGGGGTTTCCTTTGAAAAGGGTATTCGTGAAGGCATCCACCTGATAAATGGGAAGTGTCATGGCTTATGATTGGTTAGAACGCGAAGTAAGAACTTGCTCGGGACTGGTCGTATCGTTAGATCAAAAAAACTTCTGGTGGTAAAGTTACCAGCGGTAACGCAGCTGTACTTTCACATCCGTGCGATAGGGATACGGAATTTCATCAAATCCCGAACCGACTGTGGGTTGATTAAGCAACTGCGTACGCGAGAGTCGAAGCCAGCCATCCCAGCGTTTGGAAAATCCGTAATGAACCAACAGATAACTACGCCAGCCGACATCGGCATACGCCGGAATCGAAAACGCGGCCAGTACATCGGATTCGTACACATAAATGCGACTGTCGTAATCGTTGGTGTGAAAATAGGCCAGGCGGCCGGTCACGGAAAGTTTTCCCGAATGAAACTTGGCATCCTGTACCAAAGCGAACCCCTGGGAAGGAGCGAAACTTCGATACGAAAAACGGGCGTATAGAATACGGGAATTCAGGGACCACTTTCGGTTCAAATCCTGATCAAAACCCATCCAGAGGCCACTACGGGCAATGGTGGTAACCAAAGGGGTTTTAGACAGGCGAGCAGGCAGATTCTTTTCTTTTTGTTCGTAAAATGCCTGAACGGTCCATTGAGCCGTTTTACGAGGGCGGTACGTACCCCGAATGAGCGTGCCGAAGCCCTGGGATGGCTGATCTACCAGATACTTTAGCCAGGGAAAACGGAAATAATCCAGGTAAGCTCCCACCTGCCAGCGGCGGTTAGGCGTATACTTTCCACCGAGATACAAACCCGTTTCATTGATATTCCGGGAGTTTTCGCTGAACGCATTTCCGTAAAACGAATGAAAGTTCCGGTCGTACCGCCGGAAGATCAGACTGCCGTCCCAGCGTTTACTGAAACTGGCCAGCACGCCCGAAACCAGTCCGACACCACCCGAGCTGGAGCGACCTGCTTCCCCGAAGAAATTCATATTTCGCCAGAGATAGGTATAGTTAATGCCTAGGACAACATTCGTCTGACCCGCAAATTCGTAGTGATTATACGCCCGATCCGCCCGCTGAAGCCGTTTGTCGTAGCGGGTCTGGAGATACGTAAGACCCAGACTGGCCTCTCTGCCCTGCCAACGAAGATGTCCACCCCAATCCTGACTAAGCAAACTGGCTTTGTCGTTGATTTCGGCCGTAGTCCGATGCAGACCCGAAGTTTGGATACTACTAACCGTAATCGAATCAACCTGATTCGCATCCCGTTTAATTCGCGAATAAAAGCCAGTTAATTCCCACTGCCGGGCGAGTTGCAGGGTAGTCGCCAGGCCACGAAAGAAACCGTATTCCGTGGCAGAAGTATACGGACGAATCCCCAGCTGGCTACGCCGAATGCTGAGTACGGGTTCGGAGCCTTTGCCCAGATAAAAGCCTCCAGCCGTAAGTAAGCCCTGACCTAACTGTAGTTGGTAATCACCAAGGGCTAGGCGTTTAATCTTTCCGTAGTTCTGTACGAAGCCATGAAAGGAAACATAATCTATGCCGTAGCTACGGGTGGCTGGTTTCCAGGTCCAGGGTTCACCCGCGTCGTGTTTGGCGGTAAAGCCGAAACTAAACTGCCGATTGGCGTAACCTTTGTAGCGGGTGAACAATCGGTACGGCTGCCCCTGGTAACGGATATTCCCTTTAGCATCCGGGATAAAGCCCCGCCGAAGCTCCAGTGAGCGATCATAGCGAAGGAGTACATATTGAGCGGCAGAGCCGTTTACTTGCTGGTTTTGTATGCGTACGAAAGGAAGCAGCCGCTGAATGGTTTGAAGGTCGAAGTCGGGGATAGCCTGTAATTCGTACAAGGATAGGAGCGAGCCGGCCCGTTGGCGATAGGTAAAAAAGCTGGTTAGTTGCTTTTCGGACAGGATATACAAGGCCGAAAGTTCTTCATACGTCGCGGTATTCAGATCGATTGGTTGCTGAAAAAGCTGATACAGATTGTCCAGAACATCTTCGGTTACGTTTTCGGATTGGTTGGGTAACAAATGTTCAATCAGCGTACTCGGATCCAGCTCGGGCCGGGCGGGTTCCTGTGCATAACAGCTCAAAGACAAGAGACCAAAAAAGATAAACCATTTCATCGGCTAGGTGGGTAGCTGACGAAATTGAGTATTTTGTCTTAAATAAGGATGAGGTATTTAGGAAGCGGTAGGGCGGTACACAAAAAAGCCCGCCACACGGTGCGGGCTTTTTTGTGTATGATCGAGCTGAGTTTAATCTAAGCCGACTACTTTAAATTCCGTACGACGGTTTAACTGGTGCTGTTCTTCCGTTTGTGCATTCGGAATTAGTAACTGACTTTCACCGTAACCTTTGGCAGTAATACGGTCAGACGAAATACCGCGGGAAAGAATATAGTTCACCGCTGATTCGGCCCGTTGCTGGGAAAGCCGCTGGTTATACGAATTGGTACCACGTTCATCCGTGTGCGAACCTAATTCTAGTTTAATATCCGGGTTATCCTGCAGAATACGAACCACTTTATCTAGCTCCGTTGAGGCGTCGGCCCGAATGTTAAATTTATCAAAGTCGTAATAAATCGTTTCGATTTTAAATGACTTGGAAAGCTCCGTACCCACTTCTTTCTTCAGCATGTCTACCGTGGCGTACAGCGTTGTATCCGTAACGGGTTTGGTCAGTCGTTCCTCCGGAATCTGTTTGCCTTCCGTGATGAACAGCTCCTGTTTTTTCAAATAATCCGGCTTTTCCACGACGATATTGTAATCCCGGCCAATCCGGATGGGGTAAACGCCGAACTTACCGTCAGGGTTCGTAACGGCTTCCCCAATGGTGGTTTCGTTATCATCGACGACCGTCACTTTTACACCGTCGAGCGGCTGTTGCGTTTTGGCATCAATGACCGTTCCGGCAATGAAATAACGAACCGATTTACCAGACTGTGTACCGGGAATCCGAGGCGTCGTAGGCGGCGTTTGGGTGATCAGTACGGGTTCTTTCGAGCTTTCGAAGTAGTAAATGTCGTCGTCGCCCTTACCGCCTTCCCGATTGGAAGCAAAGTATCCCCGCGTCGAGTCCGCCCAGATCATTCCAAAATCATCGGCTTTGGAATTGAAAGGCTGGCCCAGGTTTCGTACCTGAATGACGCCTTCGTTACGCGTCGCTTCAAACAGATCCAGACCACCAAAACCGGCGTGTCCATCTGAGGCAAAATACAGTTTGGCGTCGGGAGATACGTAGGGGAAAAGCTCGTTGCCCGGCGTGTTCAGGTCCCGACCCATATTAGCCGGACGACCAAAGCGGCCCGCTTTATCAATATTTACCCGCCATAAATCCAGTCCACCGGAACCGCCGGCCCGGTTGGAACTAAAGTACAGCGTCGAACCATCGGCTGAAAAGGCTGGTGAGCCATCCCAGGAAGCTGAATCACTGAAGGCCAGACGCTCGGGCTCTCCCCAGCCCGTGCCGGTGTTGCGGCTGACATACAGATCTACGTCGGCGGAGGTATTACCGGCTCCTTTGCTACGACCGGTATTGCCCCGGGCAAAAACCATCATCTTGCCATCGGCGGAGAAGACGGGCGTGCCTTCGTTCATGTTTTCACCGAAAATATTCTGGCTGAAGAGTTCGGGCGTAGCCGTTTCCGTAGGGGAGGTGAGCTTGGCCTTGTACAAACCCAGCATGGGCTGACCATTGGCTTTATAAATCCGATCCTTACGAGAAGCCGTAAAGACAAGTTCATCTTTCATCAAAACGGGCGAAAACTCGGCTGAAGCGGAGTTTAGATTCGAAATGTTCGTCAGCTTGTAATTACTAACCATCTGGCTTAGCGAATCGATGAGCGTCAGGTTGTCGAGTTCCCGGCGGGCCAGCGTCAGTAGCGAACGGTTCGTGACTGAAAGCCGGGTGAAATTCCGCAGTTGTTCACCAGCCGCCGCGTAATTACCCTGCGACTTGAGGGCATAGCCATAGTACAGACGTAGCGTAGGTTCTTTACTGCCCGCTTCCAGAGCTTTCTGGTAAAATTCAGCCGATTGGGGGAGACGATTGGAGCGGCGGTAACTTTCAGCAATAAGCATATTGACCCGGGCAGGTTCTTTGCTGACGGCTTTCTGAAACTGTTTAATTGCTAATTCGTATTCACCGTTTTCATAGTATTTTTCCCCTTTCTTCAGCGACTGCAAGGCCGAATTACAGGCCGTCAGACAAAGGCTGAGCAGTAAGATGGAAAGACGAGAAGTAGTAATCAACTTCATAGTAGATGCGGTAGTTTGCGGGTTCAAGTTAGGCAAAATCCGGTGAACGTGGTTTGAGACTTATTCCTGAACAGGCGTCAGGGAATGCAACGTCTGAAAAATCCGGGTTCTCCGATCCGGAAAAGCTTTCCAAATCGGAGGAAACTTTTCTGTGCTCTAACGGATTATTCATCCATTCGGTACATTCGTACAGAGCATTAACCTAATAATCGGGAAATTTATTTTACCTTTGCCGCCCCTATTTACTGATTTTTAGTAATTCATTTGAAATCAGGAGGTTACAGCAGGGATGTTGCAACAAAAAAGTTTAGGGCCACGGATACGGTATCGGCGTGATTATTCAGTAGTAAAACGAGGGAACGCTTTAAAAGTTTTACCTGAATCGCCCGGCCAATCGAATAGCCTGAACTTCTTACCAAAGACCACGAACATGGCTAAGCAAGAGGAGTCTTCACGTAGACCCCGTAAAAACAGTACTGAAGGCAAACCCTTCTCAGAAAGTCGCCCGGAACGTCGGAATGACGACTCACGCCCCCGCCGCGAAAATGACCGTTCTTTCGACAAACCCCGTGGCGAGCGTAACTTCGATAAGCCCGAACGTCGGAACGATGAATTCCGCCCCCGTCGGGAAAACGACCGCTCCTTCGATAAACCTCGTGGCGAACGTAACGGTAATAAACCGGAACGTCGCAGTGATGAATCCCGGCCTCGTCGCGAAACTGACCGACCCTTCGATAAACCTCGTGGGGAACGCTCGTTTGACAAGCCTCGTGGGGAACGTAGCTTCGATAAACCGGAACGTCGCAATGACGAATTCCGGCCCCGCCGAGACAACGACCGTTCGTTCGATAAACCCCGCGGCGAGCGAAAAGAAGGAGAATCCCGGTTTGAAAAAGGATCGGATCGTCCGGGTAAACGTAGTTTTGACAAACCCACGTTCCCGAAAGGAGAAAGACCCGAACGCTCGGGCTCCGATAAAAAAGAGTTACCGTCGCGGTACGGCAAACGGGCCGATCATGATCCGACCCGTCGATCAGGTCGCCGAGGTCATTCCAACGAGAATGAAACGGTAAAAGCTACGCCGAATTATAACATCGACAAGTACAAGGAAAACGCTCCTGAGAAAATCAAGAAAAAGATTGAGCGGAATGAAAAGAGCAGCGATACGACCCGCCTGAACCGTTACATAGCTCTGTCAGGGGTGTGTTCGCGGCGGGATGCGGACGTATTGATCGAAGCCGGAGAAATCTCGGTGAATGGGAAAGTAGTAAAAGAACTGGGGTATCAGGTGAAACCCGGTGAAGTGGTTCGCTACGGACGCCGTGTGCTCAATCCTGAGAAAATGGTCTACGTACTGCTGAATAAACCCAAAGATTACATCACGACGGTAGAAGACGATATGGATCGCCGTACAGTGATGGAACTGGTGAAAACGGCTGCCGAACAACGCATTTATCCCGTGGGACGTCTTGACCGGAACACGACGGGGCTGCTGTTACTGACCAACGACGGTGAAATGGCTGAAAAGCTGACGCATCCCTCGCACCAGATCGAAAAAATCTATCAGGTTGAAATTGATAAACCCATTACGACGGAAGATTTTGAAGCCATTCGCAAAGGGGTTGAACTGGAAGATGGTCTCATCAAGCCGGATGAAGTAAGTATCATCACGCCCGACGCTCAGGTGATTGGTATTCGCATTCACTCGGGTCGGAACCGGATTGTACGCCGGATTTTTGAGAAATTCGGATACGACGTAACGAAACTCGACCGGACTTCTTTTGCCGGATTGAACAAGAAAGAATTACCCCGCGGACAGTGGCGGTATCTGACGGAAAAAGAAGTAATCCGCCTGAAGTATCTGGTATAAAGTAAAAGGCCGTTTGAATGGAAGTTCAAACGGCCTTTTACTTTATAAGAATAGCTGCGGTTAGATGAAAATCACGTCCCGAACCACCTCTTCGCCCATTTCACGGTTGAGTAGCTCGATGAGCTTGGTTTTAGCCAGCACCAGTTCCTGCCGCAAAGGAGCCGAAAGAATCTGTACGTATAACGTACCTTCGGCTACGTATAGTCGTCCCGTACGGCTGGCAATGGATTTCCCCACGAGCTTTTCCCAAAAAGCCACCAGATACGTCTCGCTGTACTTATTTTTGAGCTGATACGCCCGCAGCATTTCATCAATAGCTGCTTTCAAAGTGGTAGTGCCGGGCTTGCGAGCCTTCTGCTCTCGAATAAGGGGCATGATTGGTGTTGTTTGAAACAAAGGTAGGGAGGGCAGGTTAGAAATCAACGGCATCGTAAGTTTTAACGGCTCAGAATTAGTTGATTCTGTCATTTTTTATGGATAAAGTTTAACTTTGCTAGACCTTTTCTCCACCGCTCTTGAATAAGAAGGAAAATGTAACCTTTCCTTCGTGTTACATCCGTTCGGAAATATCTTATGCAGTCGTGCGAATAACTTCTTTTGAATTGTTAATTTAGCAGTACTGCCCACTAGTTTTTACCCGATGGTATCCCAAAAAATCGTATACGTCTATCAGTTTTTCAGAACTCCGGCGGAAGGCGGCATCATTCGCTCGTACTATCTGTCGAAAGCTCTGTCCGATGCTGGTTTCGAAGTAGAGGTAATTACGAGTCACAATGAAAAAACGTATCAGCGAAAACAGATCGAAGGACTGACCGTCCATTACCTGCCCCTTCACTACGAGCAACGGTATGGGACGCTTCGTCGCTTGTACGTATACGCAGCCTTCGTACTGAAAGCTATTTTTTGTGCCTTACGTATTAAGAATGTCCAGACCTGTTATGTGGCTTCGGTACCTTTAAGCGTCGGTTTCATTGGTTTGGCCATGAAATGGTTTCGGGGCGTTCCGTACTATTTTGAAGTAGGGGATCTCTGGCCGCTGACGCCCATTCAGATGGGTTATTTTAAAAATACCCTGCTTCAGAAAATGCTTTATGGATTGGAACATCTGTTCTATCAGCAGGCCGAAAAAATCATTGGTCTTTCGCCGGCCATTCAGCAGAATATTCAACAGCGAATCGGTACACCTTCCAAAGTACATTATATTTCGAATATAGCGGACTGCGAGTTTTACCAGCCCCATGAAAAAGATGGGTCTCTGGAAGAACGCTGGCAGGTAACCGGGAAGACAGTAGTCACCTATTTTGGCTCCGTTGGGAAAGTAGTAGACCTGGACTCCCTGATTAACATCGCCCGGTACGGAGCCAATCGTGCAGAAGTAGCTTTCCTGATTGCGGGTACGGGCTCAGAGCTGGCTCGTTTGAAGCAGAAAGCCGTAGGTCTGACGAACGTACAATTTCTGGGACATCTCAATAAAGGGCAATTACGGGAAGTACTTAACGTGACCGACGTTGCTTACCTGTCGTACCTCGACGTACCGGCTCTGGGCACCAACTCACCGAACAAACTATTCGAGGCTCTGGCCGCGGGCAAACTCAGTGTGATCAACATACGGGGCTGGCACTGCGACCTGATCGAGCGGGAGGGCTGTGGATTCTACGCAGACCCGCGTAAACCAGCGGATTTCTTCGAAAAACTGGAGCCTTATCTGCACCAGCCCGAGCGATTACGTCAGGCAAGTTTGCAGGCCCGAGGTCTGGCCGAAACGCAATTTTCCCGTCAAAAACTCGGAGCTAAACTGGTTACTCTCTTTCAACCGGAGTTGGTAGAGGAACGGGTACGCATGGCCGTAGAGTAAACGTTATCGACACCATTGCTGGAAAGAGAAAAGTCAGGGTAGAGGAAATTTTTCTTCTACTTTGGCTTTTTCTCTTTTATTTAGCCTTTCATCCAAAGTACTGATGACTTCATGCGTAAAAAGATTGTATTGATGGGACCGCCTTCAACGGGGAAAACCACGTTGGCCCGTCAACTCGCCGAACATTTTGGTACCAACTGGATTGAGGAATATGGTCGGTTGTACTGCGAACGCTTTGGCAACGACTGCGATGCGATGGATCACTGCCACATTGCTGCCGGACAATTGTATTATGAAGAGCAGGGAATGCTCGCTTCCACGCATCCCCTGTTGTTTTGTGATACCGATGTGGTTGTCACTCAAACCTTCGCTGAGCTTTATCTGGGCGAATGTCCGGCCATCGTGCAGGAATGGGCCGCTCAGTACAACTATCCGCTTACGCTTTTATTAAGCCCCGACGTACCCTGGATTCAGGATGACCTTCGTTTATTTGCGGATCGGCGGGAATGGCACTTCAACCGGCTTCGTGAGTTACTGGAATGCTACCAGCGTCCCTACGTTCTCATTTCAGGGAACTATGAGCAACGGTTGCAACAGGCCATTCAGGCCGTAGAAACGCTATTGCGTGAGCCATCGGCTAACATCGGTTAAATTTTAATAACCCTCATCTAAACTTGAAGCCGAAAAAAGGGGTCTTACTTAGTAAATGGAAAATTTAAGGCCCAGTTTTTTCGTTACATCATTGTGTATTTGAACGGTATCTAAAGACATGAAACGCATCTCAAAATCACTTTTGCTCCTAGTGCTTAGTGTGGGGATCTGGACGGCTTGTGAACGCGATCCAGTGAAAGATCTCGACCCGAACGACTCGAAGGTATTCATTACCAACCACAGCAACGTCGATTACAAATCCTATAAAACGTTTTCGATTCCTGACTCGGTTCTGATCGTTGAAAACGACCGGAGTGGCCGGGGAGCAGCCGTACAGGATTTGGTCTACATTGATCGGATTGCGAGAAACCTGATCGCCAATGGCTATACGCGAGTGGCCCGTACGGCAAAGCCGGATCTGGAAGTAACGCCAGCCCGGATTTC
Organism: Siphonobacter sp. BAB-5405; assembly: GCF_002872335.1. Classification (GTDB taxonomy): domain Bacteria; phylum Bacteroidota; class Bacteroidia; order Cytophagales; family Spirosomataceae; genus Siphonobacter. Next base: position 41,325 of record NZ_NJAG01000022.1, read on the forward strand.
GTATACGCAATCGGGTTATGTACCAACGTACAATCCCTGGTTCGATCCCTATTGGGGTTATGGTGGATACGGCGGGTTCGGAGGTATTGGCTACGGTTATGGATATCCCGTATTCTATAATTACTATTCGTACAACGAAAATTACTGGTACGTACGGATTGCTGATCTCAAGAACATAAGTGCGGATAATAAGGCCAACGTCATCTGGGATGCTCAGATTCGGGGTGACGGAATCTATCAGGAATCGCAGATTACGAGTCTGGTGGATGCCATTTTCGCTCAGTCGTCGTATTTAAAAGCCAATTAGCAGAATCTGCCGGAAGTATTCAGGCCGATTCTTTCCTAACATTCTCACATTAATCCATTTGTACGTATGAGACGCTTGCTTTTGCTGGCATTGGTTGGACTAGCCTCTGGGGCGTACGCTCAACAAAACCCAGACTACTATAATAAAAAACAGGATTATGAGTACCGTAGCGTACCAACCCGGACGATGGGATCCCCCTTCGAACGCTACACGCACTATCAGATTTCCGCCCGGTACGGTGTCGCTTCTCCACTGGGTAGCCTGAAAGACTATACGAACGCAACTTCCAAGTACCACTATAACGTGTCCGGTGAATTTATCTTTCCCAAGAACTTCTCGCTGGGCTTACAGTTTAATTATTCCTACTTCAAGGAGCGTTCAGCCCGTCAGGTTTACACGGAAGGAGACCAGGATATTTCAGCGGTTCAGACGCGTTCGCTGGGAGCCACTTCCCTGCACGTCTTCGGTAAATACCACTTCACGGGTTCGAATGCTCCCATACGACCGTATGTGTTAGCGGGACTCGGCGGTACGGCCATGCGGAATCTCACGTATTTTGGCTATCTGGAAGAAGGGAAGAATTCAGTGGCGTTAAGTGGACAGGTTGGCCTGGGGGCTCGGTTCCTGTTTGCCAAAAATGGCAACTTTGGAGCCGATGTACAGGCTACTTACTTCTATTCGCCCTTCAAGAGCGATTACCTTTCGAATGTTACCAACGTTTCGGCATCGGCCGGACTATTCTATCGCTGGTGGTAAACCGCCAGAAGTATTGATAGACAAAAAACCGCTGAACGTTTTTTCAGCGGTTTTTTTGTGGACTAATCCCAAGTGATTCCCACTTGCACGTACAGATTTAATAATGTGAACGTATTGTTAACCAGCGTCTTGTATTCTTCTTGAAAGCGTAAAATGCCATTGAAAAAGGGATAATTTTTATAAAATATCTTGCGATATGGAAGTACGCACCCATTTTCGCACGATTGTCCTTTCGGATATACATTTAGGCTCAAAAGGGTCGAAAGCCCGCGAAGTAACCGCCTTTCTCAAACAGTACACTTGTGACAAGTTGCTGCTGAATGGTGACATCATCGATGGCTGGCAATTGAAGAAGTACGGCAATACCTGGAAGAAAAAGCATACGGGCTTTTTTCGGCAGGTACTCAAAATGATCGAGCAGTACGATACAAAGGTCATTTATCTGCGGGGTAACCACGATGATTTTCTGGACCACGTCTTACCCCTACGCGTGGGCAAATACTTTTCCATCCGCCGCGACTACATTCTCAAAACCCACCTGAACCAGCATTATTACGTCACGCACGGGGATATTTTCGACCGCATTACCACACATCTGAAATGGCTGGCTTACGTGGGCGACGTCGGGTACAATCTGCTGCTGGGCATTAATAAATTCTACAATCACTGGCGAGCCTGGCGGGGGTTGCCGTACTATTCGCTTTCGCAGGAAATCAAACACAAGGTGAAAGCGGCGGTCAACTACATTTCGGATTTTGAGGAAAAACTGGCGGATCTGGCTCAATCCAAAGGTTGTACCGGAATCATCTGCGGGCATATTCACCAGCCCTCCATCCGTATGATCGGAAATGTGCAGTACCTGAACTCGGGCGATTGGGTAGAATCCCTAACCGCTTTAGTGGAAGATCACGAAGGCGTCTGGAATCTGCTGTACTACACGCCAACCACCGTGGATAATAAAGAAGAGGAAACTTCTACCGAAGAAGAAGACGATCAGCAGGAAGACCTATTAAAAAGCCTTATATCTTTGAGTGCGATGAAAGCGTAAGGTATGCGAATTCTTTTTTTTATTCAGGGCGAAGGCCGTGGCCATCAGACGCAGGCGGTTGCTCTGTACGAAATCCTGCGAAATCAGGGGCACGATTTAGTAGGGGCCATCGTAGGCGTTGCTCCGGATCGGGAGATTTCTTCCCTGCTTCGGCAGTACCTGCCCACGGATTTTAAAGCAGTCGAAAGCCCGGCCCTGCTGTATAGTGACAAAACTAAAGCCCTTGCCGTAGGGCCTACGCTGCTGACGAACGCCCGCAAAGGCACTCGTTTCTGGCGGCAGGCTACGGAAATCAATACCTTTATCCAGGAAAAAAAGCCCACCGTCATCGTAAATTTTTACGAAATGATGTGTGGGGTCTGGCAGTGGCAATACCGCTCGCCGATTCCGGTGGTCTGCATTGCTCACCAATATTTGTTACTGCACCGCCGCTTCGAGCTACCCGCCGAAGGCGTACTCAACCGGCGGATTGTCAACACCATCACCTGGTTGTCGGCCGTCGGAAGCCGCCGGAAACTGGCCCTGTCTTTCTACGAAATGGCGGATGATGTGGCCGCCAATATTTACGTCATTCCTCCTTTACTCCGACAGGACGTATTGGAACTGGAAACGACTGAAGAACCTTTCCTGCTGGCCTATACGACCAATTACCGCTTGGCCTCGGATCTGGAAGACTGGTGTCGTACGCACCCCGATACGCACGTGCAGGCCTTCTGGGATCGCCCGGGAGTCGCAGCGGTCGAGCAGCCTTTACCGAATCTAACGCTTCATCAGGTGAATGCTACGGCTTTTCTGGATGCCATGCGTCGCTGCCGGGGGCTGGTGAGTACGTCCGGCTTCGAATCGATCTGTGAGGCCATGTACCTGGGTAAGCCGGTCATGTTATTCCCAACGCCGGGGCATTTTGAACAGGCCGTGAATGCCCTGGATGCCGTACGAGCCGGTGTCGGCATACGGGCCACTTCGTTTCTGGATCTGGATCGCTTTCTAGCCTACCTACCTACGCACCAATCCATCCAGACCCGTTTTCAGGACTGGCACCGACGTGGGTCCGAGCTAATCGTACGGCATCTGGAAGAACTCAGTCGTTAAGCTTTGGTTTGATCGTTGATACGATCAATCAGCTTCTTCAGCTCTTTTTGACGTTCTTCACTGCTTTCGGGATAATGCATAAAGAGGCTGCTGAGTTTTTCCAGAATCAGCTGGCTTACAATCAGCCGCATGTTCTTTTTATCATCCGCCGGGATGATGTACCAGGGCGATTTTTTCGTTGACGTTTGGTTGATGGTTTCTTCGTAGGCCTGCATGTAATCGTCCCAGTAGTCCCGCTCATTAACGTCGCTTTCTTCAAATTTCCAGTTCTTAGAAGCATCTTCAATACGACTGATGAGGCGACTGGCCTGTTCTTCCTTCGAAACGTTCAGAAAGAATTTCATGACCTCAATGCCGTTATGCCGCAGGTATTTTTCGAACGCCTTGATGTCTTTATACCGATGTTTGAAAAGCTTATCCATGTCTTCGGTGAGCTCATGGGGTAGCAGTTGCGTATTCGTAATAATCTCGGGATGAACTTTCGTGACGAGGACTTCTTCATAATAACTGCGGTTGAAGATACCAATGGTACCCCGTTGCGGGAGTCGCAGGCTCGTACGCCACATGAAATCGTGTTCGAGTTCGAGCGAAGAAGGCTTCTTGAAATTATGAATATTGACGCCAAAAGGGTTGACGCCGGTAATCACGTGGCCGATGGTTCCGTCTTTACCGGCGGCGTCCATGGCCTGGAAAATCAATAAGAGTCCGAAACGATTATGAGCATACATCAGGCTTTGTAAATCGTCGATTTCCTGACGATACTGCGTCAGCAGTTCTTCGTATTCATCTTTGTTCTGATACAGATCTTTAATTTTCGTTGCGGCTTCCTTGATTTTGAAAGAACCCTTGCCTGTGAACCGAAAATCATCGGAGTTGAGTGATACATTCATAAAGAGTGTGGAACAGAAGTCTAAAAAATAGGGTGTTGCCCCTACGGGCTGGTACAGTAGTGGGCAGTATTAACAAAAGATGTGCCCGCCGGTCCAATACATAGCGACAGGCAATAATCAAAAGATAAGAATGGCGTGGAATATTCCTGGGTGTAAGCAAACTATCCTGACACGCTTGATGTTATTACAACACATGAAAACATTCATTCAAACGCTCAAATGGAGTCTTCTGTCGGTGGCAACGCTTATGGCTTGCCAATCGCCCGCACAGGAGCAAAAGAAAGCTATGACAACGGACAAACCTCTGCCTAAAACCACTGTAAACGTACCTGCGGGTCTGGAAGTAGCCACCTTAGGATCCGGCTGTTTCTGGTGTACTGAAGCGGTGTTTCAGCGGCTGGAAGGCGTCGTGAAAGTAGAATCGGGTTACTCGGGTGGTTTTGTGGAAGACCCTTCCTATAAAGCCGTCTGCACGGGACAAACCGGTCACGCGGAAGTGACGCAGATTACCTACGATCCCAAGAAAATTAGCTATGCCGATCTGCTGGCCGTATTCTGGCGTACCCACGATCCGACCACGCTGAACCGTCAGGGCAACGATGAAGGCCCGCAGTACCGCTCGGCGGTTTTCTATCACAACGAAAAGCAAAAAGAAGAGGCTGAACACTGGAAAGCGGAAGTAGACAAGGCGAAAATCTACCCCGATCCGCTGGTAACGGAAATTACGCCCTTTACCAACTTCTACAAAGCCGAAGCGTACCACCAGGATTACTACAACCAAAATGGTCGTCAGCCCTATTGTTTGTTTGTGGTACGACCCAAAGTTGAAAAGTTTGAGAAAGTATTTAAAGATAAACTCAAACAAACGCATTAATTGAATACAAGGCCTGGCCTGCGAAAGTCTCCGTCCTACGGGCGGAGACTTTTTTGTTTTGCCCGGACAAGCCCTAATTTCGCACTACATAGACCGAAAGGCACTGGTGTTTGAACACCTACTTGAGGTCATTAATCAACGAGCCATGTCCGTACATAATCCCGATATCAAGCGAGTGACGACGCATACGTTACAGGAATTAAAAGCAAAAGGGGAGAAGATCAGTTGTCTGACCGCTTACGATTTTTCGATGGCCAAGCTCATCGATGCGGCTGGCGTAGAAGTAATTCTGGTGGGCGATTCCGCTTCGAATGTGATGGCGGGCCATGAAACCACCCTGCCCATTACGCTGGATCAGATGATCTATCACGCTCAATCCGTGGTACGCGGCGTGAAACGGGCTTTGGTGGTAGTCGACTTACCTTTTGGTTCCTACCAGGGCAATTCACAGGAAGCCCTGCGTTCGGCCATCCGGATTATGAAAGAGTCGGGAGCCCACGCTGTGAAGCTGGAAGGAGGAGCCGAAATTCGGGAATCCATCGAACGCGTACTCAGTGCCGGTATTCCGGTGATGGGCCATTTGGGCCTTACGCCCCAGTCGATTTACAAGTTCGGAACCTACGCCGTGCGTGCCAAGGAAGAGGCCGAAGCCCAAAAGCTGAAAGACGATGTACAGTTGCTAGAAGAACTCGGCTGCTTTGCGTACGTACTCGAGAAAATTCCGGCGACTCTGGCAGCAGAAGTAACGGCTTCCGTTCATATCCCAAGTATCGGCATTGGAGCGGGAGCAGGCTGCGACGGGCAGATTCTGGTGATGCACGACATGTTAGGAATCAACCAGGAGTTTAAGCCGCGTTTCCTGCGTCGGTACGCCGATCTGGCCGGAGTAATCCAGGAAGCAGTATCCCATTACGTAGACGATGTAAAGACAAAAGATTTCCCTTCCGAGAAAGAAGGCTACTAAACGCTGGAAAGCTATGAATCCTCAAGTAGGCAAGTGGCTGATGGGGCTGGGCGGATTCCTGGTCGGTGCCGGATTGCTGATTTATTTGTTTTACGATAAATTGCATTGGCTGGGCCGGTTGCCCGGCGACATCCGAATCGAACGGGAAAATTTTCGAATGTACCTGCCCCTTACGACCTGCCTCTTGGTAACGGTACTCATTAATGTCGTTCTTTGGCTCATGCGGAAATGGTTTTAGTATCAGTAAATGATAATGCACCATCGGTTCTTTTCCGGTAACCCTTTTACTTTTGAACGGTCTCTTTCAGAACATTTCAATCAATGAAAAACGTATCTCGCAGAAAATTCCTGACGACTTCTGCCGTAGTGGCGGCAACCCCCGCAACGGTATTACCCGTGGCCGCGGCTCCATCCAAAGAACTCTTCGTACACCACGTGTACTTTTTCCTGAAAAATAAAGGAAATGAAGCTGACCGGAATAAATTGATGGAAGGTCTCGAAAAGCTTCGGAAGGTTCCGACCATCCGCCTGAGTCACATTGGTGTTCCGGCTCCTACCAATCGTAGTGTGATTGAAAAAGGCTATGATGTTTCATGGATGTTGTTCTTTGATAACCTAGATGAAGAAGAAATTTACCAAAAGCACCCAATTCACCTTAAATTTGTGGAAGATTATTCCCATTTGTGGGAAAAGGTAATTGTTTACGATTCCATTGGTCCTGCTCCCAAAAAAGCTTAACGATACCATAATATAAAAGCCCCTTTGATCGAACCGACCAAGGGGGCTTTTGTTTTATACCGCTGAATTAAAAAATCCATTTGGCTCGCAGACTCAGGTTACGGCCTTGATCATCAGCGTAATACCGAAAGCGATTGAGGTAATCGCGATAGCGGGTATTGAAGGCATTACTGACGCTCAAGCTCAGTTGCAAGGGGTGATGATGGATGGGAATAGAACCGCCAATGGCCGCATTCCAGAGCCAGTAGGCCGCTGGGGGAGGAGCAAAGTCACCGTTTTCGGGAGCCCGGATTTGTTTAGCTACGTAAGAATGCCCGGCTTCCACAAAGAAATTCGTCAAGCCCAACACAGCCTTCTCGGGTTGCCATCGCAAAGAGTTTTCCAATCGATCCGGTGGAATTTGGACGAGTCGGGCCTCGTGTTCAACATCCTTTGCCCGTACTACGGCGTATTTGGTTTGCCAGCTTAGTGGTTTGGTTATCAGGTACGTAAAGGAGGCATCAATTCCCTGGAAAACAGCATTCACCTGCGTATACTTGAAATAAGGGAACGCTCCGCGAATGGTCAGGATGGGTTCGGACTGCGGCTTCAGATAAATGAAGTTCTGCATGTAATTGCGGTAAACGGAAACCTCCGCCCGGAGCCGCTTACCTGTATACTCAGCTGTATAGTCCAGATTAAAAGCGGTTTCGGGGTTTAGAGTCGCATCACCTTCCTCGTAAGCGGCGGCTCCGTGGTGAACACCGGCACTGTACAGTTCATTGACATTGGGTGGTCGCCAGGCCATTCCACCGTTCAGTCGCATGGACCAGTGTGAACCCAGTCGTCGAAGGACGCCCAGACTACCCGAGGCATTGCCAAATTGCAAGTGTTCATAGGTACGAACGCCCCGGCTGGGAAAAAGAGTAATGCGTTGATAACGAAAGTCATAGCGTACCCCCGCTTCCAGCTCCCAGTCCTGATGCGTATACTTTTCCAACCAGAAAAGTCCTGCCGTAGCTTGTCGGAAATTAGGAATCAGCGGACGACCGTATACCAGGTTCCGTTGATACGAAAGACTCAGTCCGGCTGAGCCCGTAATTTTCCGGGCAATGGCAGGATGCTCCCAAACCAGATCGGCCGTAAAGCTGGTCAGCTTGAAATTTAATTCCGGTCGGTTCAGATTGGCTAAACTATCGTTACGGGGACGGTGTAAGTCGTACTCGGCCCGTTCATTGATTTGCCGGGCCAGTGTAAGGTTCCAGACGCCCCGCTGAGCCGGAGCGTAACTAATTTTCAGCTTCTGTAGCGTATGAGAAACGTCCTGAAAAGGGCGATTAATCTGGTAACTAAAGCCACTTTTAATGAAAGGTTCGCCGTTTTTCAGTACGTTTTCCAGATCACTCACACTGCCAATGTGTGAACCACTAAAAATGCCCAGTTCCGTCGAAAATTGAGTCATGAAACCTTCCAGTTGCCAGTTTCCCCGCCGATAGCCCAGTGTTATGGAATAATTACGTTCAGAGATACCCGTATTATCCAGAAAATAACCGGGTGTACGAATGTTACCCCCGCGTTTGAGGGTGCCCTGTACCCGCCAGGCCAGACCAGGTACTATGCCCAAGCCTCCCTGTAGCTGTAAAGAGCCGACGCCCTGCCGTCCATTACTGAAACCAACTAAGTTTAATTCGCCCTGAAAGTCAGGCTGTTGGGGCAAAGGCTCGGGTTCTACCAGAACTACACCCGCCAGGGCCTCCGGTCCATAGCGAACGCCCGCTGCTCCTTTCACAACCGTTAGCCGTTTGGCCACAAAAGGGTCAATTTCAGGAGCGTGTTCACTGCCCCATTGCTGTCCTTCCTGGCGAATACCATTGTTGAGAATCAGTACCCGATTGGAATGCATACCGTGTATAATAGGCTTACCAATACTACTACCGGTTTGCAGGGTAGTAACGCCCGTCACATTCTTTAAAGCATCGGCCAAGGTCTGCCCGCGAGTTTGGTCAAGGACTATACCTTCGATGGTCGAGCGAGTGAGCAGGGAGCTCTCCAGTCGTTGGGCAGTTACGGTAACATTCTGTAAGTGAACGTCTTCCTCTCGTAAATGGAGGTCCTGCTCCAGCTCTTCGTGGCGTAATTCGATGGAAAGGGTGTCGGACTGATAGCCCAGCACCTGGCAGACAAGCTGGTGCTTACCCTGACAAAGGTTACGTAGTTCATACCGCCCGGCGGCGTTCGTTTGCGTTTGCCGCTTAGCCTGCGGCAACCAGATGACGGCACCCGCTACCGGCTGCCCGGTTTGCCGATCGTTGACTTCTCCTCGTAACGTACAGGAGCAGTTCTGAGCATAGAGCGAACCACTCATCAACAGCAATCCTAATCCAGTCAACCAGCGAATCATGTGATATCAATAAATCCCGAAAGCAAAGGTACGTCTTTCTTGCAATACTGTTGCAAAAGTGGCTGTTAGGCGGCAATTGATTATTAGAAATAGATTAGAGTTAAGATGAATTTGTTTAATTCTAAGTTCCCAAACCTTCCGCAAAGTACCGTGGCCCAATTTTTTAAGCATCTATGAGCGTCTTTGAGCTAAAATGATTATTTGTTCCAATCAACTCTTAAGGACCTTATAATCAATGATTAAAGCAGGAAAATTACCAGCCGCCCTGAATTTTTGAATTCAATCTGTTTTAAGCCATTGTTTAACCAAACAAAAAATTTCTTAAACATACCGTCGCCCTACACAGCCCATGACTGCTCTTGAATTTACTCATCACGTTGGCCATGTGTCCAAATCTCTTCGACCCTTTGCGTTACGGCTGACGAAAGATGCTGAAGAAGCCAACGACCTATTACAAGATACTCTACTGAAAGCTTTTACCAATCGTGATAAGTACGCTGATGGAACGAACATCAAAGCGTGGCTCTACACGATTATGAAAAATACGTTTATTACGAACTACCAGCGAATGGTTCGTAAGAACACCTTCATTGATACCTCCGACGATCTGTACTATCTGAATTCGCTGGAGAGCTCAACCGATAATCAAGCCTATTCAACCTTTGCTCTGGAAGACATTAACGCGGCCATTCGGATCCTCGATGATTCGCACAAGACGCCCTTTATGATGTATTTTCAAGGGTACAAGTACCACGAAATTGCCGAGCAGTTACAGATTCCTATCGGTACAGTAAAAAACCGTATTCACCTGGCTCGTAAAGAGTTGAAAGACCGACTCAGTGTGTATGAATATGCCTACTAGTCGTACTGTGTGAGCATGTAGTAAAAAGGCCGGGGCTAGCTCCGGCCTTTTTACTTACGTACGGCCCCCAAACATTTGTGGGTTTTTTGAGTTATTGTATTGATTTTTCACCTGCACCCATGGGCAAACGAGTAATAGTTATAGGAGCTGGATTCTCGGGACTGGCAGCCGCTACGGCTCTAGCTGATCGCGGATATTCTGTGACCATTCTGGAAAAAAATGATACGCCGGGTGGTCGAGCCCGGCAATTCGAAGCCAAAGGTTTTGTATTTGACATGGGACCCAGCTGGTACTGGATGCCGGACGTTTTTGAACGGTACTTTGCCCGTTTTGGAAAGAAACCTTCGGACTACTACGAACTTAAACGTCTGGATCCTTCCTATACGGTAATTTTTAATACCGAAGATGTTATTGATTTACCCGCTAATCAAACGGAACTGGAGCAACTGTTTGAAAGCATAGAACCCGGTAGTGCACCCCGTCTGCGGGCTTTTCTGGAACAGGCCTCTTATAAATATGACGTAGGGATGAATAATTTCGTCTGGAAACCCAGTCGGAGCCTTACGGAGTTTTTAAGCCTTAAATTACTGGCAGATGTTAGTCGGCTGGACGTACTGCAATCTTTTCATCAGCATATTCGGAAATACTTCAAGCAGGAGAAAATTCTTAAACTGATGGAGTTCCCCATCTTGTTTTTGGGGGCCATTCCACAAAATACACCGGCCCTGTATAGCCTGATGAACTATGCCGAAATTGCCCTGGGTACCTGGTATCCGATGGGTGGGATGCACGAAATCGTGAAAGCGATGGTGAGTCTGGCGGAGGAAAAAGGCGTACAGATCAATCTGGGTGAGGAAGTCGAACAAATCATTATTAAAGGGGGAAAAGTACGGGAGGTACAAACCAAGCTCGGCAGCTATCAGGTGGATACCCTGGTGGCGGGGGCGGATTACCACCATGTGGAAGATGCCCTGGTAGAACCTCAGTTCCGGAATTACACCGAAGAATACTGGAATAGCCGGACGATGGCTCCTTCTTCCATTCTGTTTTATCTGGGCGTCAACCGACGTATTGATAAACTTCGGCATCACAACCTGTTCTTTGACGAAGATTTCAGTCTGCACGCCCACGAAATCTATACGCAGCCGCAGTGGCCTTCTAAGCCTTTGTTTTATGCCTCTGCTCCGTCCAAAACGGATCCGAGCGTGGCTCCGGAAGGCTGCGAAAATTTATTTTTACTCATTCCGGTAGCTCCAGGATTGCCCGACGATACCGAAACGATACGCGAACAGTACTACGACCTGATTATGGACCGGCTGGAGCAGTACGTAGGGCATGCGATACGTCCGCACGTTGTTTACAAACGCAGCTACGCCCACCGGGATTTTATTGACGATTATCACGCCTTTAAAGGCAATGCCTATGGACTGGCCAATACGCTGCGGCAAACGGCTTTGTTGAAACCCACGCTGAAGAACAAAAAAGTCAGCAATTTATATTATACCGGTCAGCTGACCGTACCCGGACCAGGGGTACCGCCAGCCTTGATTTCGGGTCTGGTGGTCGCCGATGAACTCCACCGGGAACAGCAGGTATAGTGTGCCATTTTTTAAGTACCTTGCTTTACTAAACCTGGGTTACGTTGATGAAAGATATGCTGGCTTTATACGAACAAACCACGCTGGAATGCAGTCGCCTGATTACCCAGCGGTACAGTACTTCCTTTACTTTAGGTATCAAAACCCTGGATCCCAAACTCCACTGGGCCATCTATGCCATTTATGGGTTCGTTCGGTACGCGGATGAAATTGTGGATACCTTTCATGATTTTAACAAAAAGGAATTACTACTGCGGTTTAAGTATGACACGTATCAAGCCATCGAAGAGGGCATTAGCCTGAATCCCGTTCTGCATTCTTTTCAGAAAGTAGTCAACCAGTTTGGTATCGAACGCCCTTTGATTGAAGCCTTTCTCCGGTCCATGGAAATGGACCTCGATGAGACAAAATACAACGAAGCAGGGTACGAAACCTACATTTATGGCTCGGCTGAGGTCGTGGGCCTGATGTGCCTTCGAGTTTTTTGCGAGGGCGACTGCCAGCAATACGATCAGTTGTGCGAACCGGCCCGCCGGCTGGGCTCGGCCTTTCAGAAAGTGAATTTTCTACGAGATATCAAGTCCGATTTTCATGATCGGGGGCGGGTTTACTTCCCGGGCGTTGATTTCAGCCGTTTTTCTCCTCAGGATAAGAAAAGCATTGAAGCGGATATTCAGGCCGATTTTGATGCGGCTCTGACGGGTATTCGCCAGTTGCCACGTTCGGCTCGGATGGGTGTGTACCTGGCTTACTGCTACTACCTACGCCTTTTCGCTAAAATCAAGGCTCTTCCCATTGCCCGTATTCAGGAGGAGCGAATTCGGGTACCCGACGTACAGAAGCTACTCATGCTGGCTAAAATTTACCTCTCTTTCCGAACGATTTAACGCTCGCAGTTACGTATAAAGGAATCGGCAAAATCGTAAGACTTTTCAGAACGATTTTGTCATGCCTACGTGTGTTCTTCCCTGAATGTCATTATATTCGTCAAAATTATATTAATTCTATAGATTTTATATACTAATAGTAAAAATATGAATATACCCATAAAATACTAGTAAAAAGTTGTAGAAATAATATTTGGTAAAAGTCATAAATACATACTTTTAATAACATTATTTAAGGATTTTGTAAATTTTTATGTGTTTGATAGTTTATTATAAGCATATATTATTCTAATTTGTAATTTGCTTTTGAGAATACCTTATGACCTATACCTTTTGGTAAATTTTATTAGGAATTGGATTTAATTGATACCAGCTAATTTTTCAAGTTCTAGTTAATTGCCTAGTAAATAAAAAAACCGATAGCCGGCCAGGGCTATCGGTAGATGAATAAGGATTCGTGGGTAACGCCAATCACCTGTCACGAATCTTCTATTCGCGGTTTAATCCATCGTGTGCACCAAACCAATTTCAAAAGTATGAAAAAAAAGTACCTTACTCTTTTTCAGAGGGCTGGGCAAGGGCATTTTAAACGGAAATTAATGCTTCCGGCCTTGGTTATTACCCTAAGTGCTCCGCTGGCGGAAGCTGCTCTGACGAAGAAAGTGAAGCTGGAGCATGGCCCAGTGGCAACACTTGATCGCACCATTACGGGTACGGTAACCGACAAGGATAACAAGGAAGGGCTGCCCGGCGTTTCCATTCAGGTAAAAGGTACGTCGATCGGTACGACGACCGATGCTCAGGGGAAATTCAAACTCACCATTTCCGAGCAGGGTATACTGGTTTTTTCGTTTGTAGGTTACACAACGGTGGAGCAACCCATCGGCACACAAACGAGCTTCTCCATTGAATTAGCCAGTAATTCCAAAGAACTGACGGAGGTACTGGTCGTCGGTTACGGCACGCAAACCAAGAAGGAATTCACGGGTTCAGCAGCCCAGGTATCCGGCGAGGCAATTAAGGAATTGCCCGTCCAGAGTTTCGATCAGGCCTTGGCCGGACGGGCGGCTGGCGTAAGCATTGCCCAGCCCAACGGCGTATTAAATAATCCACCCGTTATCCGGATTCGCGGGGTGAACTCCATTTCGTTGAGTTCGTACCCGCTCATCGTGGTGGATGGTATTCCCATCAACACCGGTAATGTTTCTTCCGATTCGAACGTACCCAATAACCCTTTAAGTGACATTAATCCGGCGGATATTGAGTCGATTGATGTACTCAAAGATGCGGCTTCTACTTCTATTTACGGCTCGCGGGCGGCGGCGGGGGTACTCCTGATTACGACCAAACGCGGAAAAGAAGGCCGGGTGAAAGTAGGATACGAAGGCTGGGTAGGGGTGACCAATGCCGTACGTTTGCCGAAGCTGCTCAATGCCCAGCAATTTATGGACATTAAAAACGAAGCGGTACTCAATGCGAAAATTCTGAATGGGAAAGCCAACGACGAAAACGTACCCTCCCAGCAATTTTTCCCGATGTACAATGCCGACGGATCGCTGGTGGAAACCAACTGGTACGACGTCATTTACCGGACGGGCGTATCGCAAAACCACGGCGTAAACGTAACCGGCGGTTCAAAAACCACGAACTACTATTTCTCGGCCAATTACTCTGATCAGCAGGGTTTTCTGGTAAATAACAACTTCAACCGGAAAGCCGTCCGCTTTAATATTGATCATTCCGTTACGGATTGGTTCAAGCTACGGGGGAGTGTTAATTACAACACTTCCTTCAACCGTTCTCCCAACTCGGGTTCACTGCCCGGAAACGCTCAGCTGATCATTGGTGCCGCCCGGATGGCGATGACCTTGCTTCCCAATGTACCTGTCTACAATGCTGACGGCAGCTATAACTTACGCGAAGTAGTGGGCAACGGTACTATTGGGAATGGGAAAAATACGATCATCAGTAGTTACTACAACCCGGCCGCCCTGTTTGCTCTGAGCCGGTATACGTCCGAAAACGACCGGGTAATCGGTAGTTTCGGAGCCACCTTAAAACTGGCGAAAGGACTGGAATTTTCGACGACGTATGCGTTGGATCGCCTGCGTACGGATAATGTTGCCTTCCTGAGTGCTGAACGCGGTTCGAGTTCTTCCAGTAATGGAAACGTAACCAATGTAACGGCTCTCCGAAACAACTGGGACTGGACGAGCACGCTTTCGTATGACCGTCGTTTCAGTCACCACCATTTTGCGGCCCTGGCGGGGTATGACGTCCAAAAGTTTGACAATTCAGCCTGGGGTGCGGCTCAGTCGCAGGCGGCAGATAGCTACTTTAATGACTATCAGGGAAGCTGGGGAACGATTACGTCTTCGGGAAACCTGCTCAATAGTCGTTCGTACATTTCGTACTTTTCGCGGGTAACCTACGACCTCAAAGACCGATACTTCTTCACGGTCAACTTCCGCCGCGACGGAAACTCGGCTCTGGGAGCCAGTACGAAGTTTGGTAACTTCGGTGGTGTATCAGCGGGTTGGGCATTGTCTGAGGAAACCTTCTATAAGAACGCAGCTCTGGCCAATGTGCTCAACAACGTGAAACTACGGGCCAGCTGGGGTCGGGTTGGCAATGGTAACCTGACGAATGCGTACGGTTCGCTGGAATTATACAATTCTTCGCTGTACGGCTCGGCGGCTACCTGGCAACTGAACCAGGCCGGTAATACAAACCTGGGTTGGGAGACCAGTCAGCAAACTAATATTGGTGCCGATCTGGGACTGTTCAACAACCGGATTCAGCTGGATCTGACGTACTTCAACAACAACGTCGATGGCTTGATTCTGAATGCTCCGCAGTCGCCGTCAAAAGGGATTCCCGACAATGTAATTCTGCTGAACGTTGGTTCCATGTACAACCGGGGTTTTGAAATAGGTATTAACGCCAACATTCTTCGCAAAGGGGATTTCTCCTGGACGGCTAACCTGAACTACTCACACGTGCAGAACAAGGTAACGGCTTTGGGCGAAGGGAATGCCGACATTATCGGTACGACTTCGACAAGTTCCAACTCCTTCAACGTCACGCGGGTAGGTTATTCGGTAGGTAGTCTGTACGCGACGAAAACCGATGGCGTTAATCCCGAAAACGGTCGCCGTGTTTTCATCAATGCGAAAGGTGAACGCGTGCAATACAGCTCCGTAGTCGCTCCGGGTGAAAGCAATTACACCTATCTCGACGGTCGGGCTGCTCCGGCGATTTCTTCGGCGGATTCGTACCTAGTGGGAAATGCCCTTCCGAAATGGTACGGCGGCTTTGTCAATAACTTCAAGTACCGGGAATTCGATGTTAGTATCAACCTGACCTACGCGGGCGGTAACTATATCTACAATGGAACGAAAGCTACCCTGCGGGATCAGCGGTACTTTAACAACGGTGTGGATGTACTGAACCGTTGGACGACACCCGGTCAGATTACCGACATTCCCCGACTGGTTTACAACGATCAGACTTCCAATGGCAACACTTTTCCGATTGATGCCAACGTCGAAAAAGGCGACTTCTTACGCCTGCAAAACCTGTTAGTGGGCTATCGGATGCCTTCGCGTTTGTTCGGCAAAACGGGCCTGAGTTCCGTTCGCGTGTACCTATCCGGTTCCAACCTGTTCCTGCTGACCAAGTATACGGGTGCCGATCCCGAATCATCGTCCAACAGCAACAACAATACTTCACCTGGGGTGGAGCTGAACTCGGTTGGTTTGGGCAGAACATTTACGCTGGGACTTAATGTAGGATTTTAAGAAGGAAATTGAACATGAAACGATATACAACGATTCGCCGGGTTGGTACCTGCCTTTCCCTCAGTGTTTGGCTGGGCCTCACGGCATGCAGTGAAGAAAAGTATTTACAAACCGTACCACCTACCTCCATCGGTTCCGAGGATGTATTCTCGACTCCCGACCGCGTATTGGGTTTGGTCAACGGTTCGTACGATGCCCTGAAAAGTTCGGATTTTTACGGCGGACGTTTCCTGATCTATACGGATGTGCGGGGTGAGGATTTCGTCAACGTTACCGGTAATACCTTTACCGCTTACGAAAGCTGGACGAATGCGTATGCGTCGGGTTCCAACGACGTGAATACGCTCTGGGCAGCTGCGTACCGGGTTATCAATCGGTCGAATATCCTGATTGATGGTTTGCAGAAATACCCCGGAAAAATCACGGAAGCACTCTCGAAACAGTATACGGGTGAAGCGAAGCTGTTACGGGCTCTTTCGTATTTTAGTCTGGTAACGCTGTACGCCCGGCCGTATGTAGAAAATCAGGGAGCTACTCCCGGTTTGCCGCTACGACTACAGGGTGAAACAACACCCGCCAACAATGACCTGGCCCGTAGTTCCGTCGCCGAGGTGTACGCTCAGATTCTCAAGGATTTGAACGAAGCCGAAGCCGCCTTACCTGACTCATACACGACGCCTCTGCTCAACACGACCCGTGCTCATAAGAATACGGCCATTGCTCTGAAAACCCGAGTATATCTGAACATGGCTAATTACGCCAAGGTCGTGGAAGAAGCGAAGAAGATCGTACCACAAACCACGGCTCCTTTTACTGCCACGACGGGGGTGAAACATGCCTTACAGAATATCGTAACGATTTTCACGGAAAACTATACGTCCACGGAGTCCATTTTGTCGATGCCGATGACTGAACTGGATACTTACACCGGTCAGTCGTCGATTGGATATATCTACAATACCAACTCGGAGTACTACGTCAATCCAAGAGGTATTCTTGGTGATCCGCAATGGGCTACCAGTGATGCCCGGCGGAGTTTTCTACGGACGGCGTCGAATCAGCAGTATTTCAAGAAGTACGCGAAGCCGTCGCCCTTCCTGGATTACATTCCGGTAATGCGTTACGCCGAAGTATTGCTCAACTACGCCGAAGCCGCGGCTAAAACGGGTAACCTGACGCTGGCTACGAATTTGCTGAAAGCGGTACACGGTCGTTCGGATGCCAGCTACGTTTTTCCGGAGAGTGCAGTAAGTACTGAAGCGGCTCTGGTGAGTACAATCTGGAAAGAACGCCGCATTGAGTTATTGGGCGAAGGTTTCCGCTCGAATGACCTCCTGCGTAACTTACAGACTATTCCCGGTAAATCAGGCGGCTCGCTCATTGCGAACCCGGTCGCTCCTTCGGCGGCAAACTACATTTTCCCCTTACCGAATACGGAGATTTCAACCAATAAGTTGTTGCTGCAGTAACGGTGGATTTGGATACAAAAAGTCCCGGTCACGTGGAGTGGCTGGGATTTTTCGTTTCAATAGAACTCCGTTTGACTATTGACTTCTGTAGGGTCGAGAGATAAAACAAAAAACCTCCGACAGTCGAACTGCCGGAGGTTTGAAAGCTATTCTATTAAACACTTACTCAGCCGTGGCGTACTCTTCCAGCGGTGGGCAGGCACAAATCAGGTTACGATCGCCGTACGCTGAATCGATGCGGCTAACGGTCGGCCAGAATTTGCTGGCTTTCACGTAAGGCAGCGGGAATACGGCTTTCTCCCGCGTGTAGGGACGATTCCAGGAATCCACCAATACAACGGACTGCGTATGCGGAGCCATTTTCAGGACGTTCACGGATTTATCCGCTTCGCCTGCTTCTACTTCAGCAATTTCGTTACGGATGGCAATCATCGCGTCGCAGAAACGATCCAGTTCCGCTTTCGATTCGGATTCCGTCGGTTCCACCATCAGCGTACCCGCTACCGGGAACGAAAGCGTGGGAGCGTGGAAACCGTAATCCATCAAACGTTTGGCAATGTCTTCGGCTTCGATACCCGCTGACTGCTTGAACGGACGGCAGTCCAGAATCATTTCGTGTGCACAACGTCCCTGTGAACCTACGTACAACACGGGGAAGTGCGGCTCCAGACGAGCTTTGATATAGTTGGCATTCAGAATGGCCGTCTGCGTAGCGTGCGTCAGACCGTCACCACCCATCATGGCAATGTATGCGTAGGAGATCGTCAGAATGCTGGCTGAACCATACGGAGCTGCCGATACGGCAGAAATGGCCTGATCGCCACCGACACCCGATACCACCGCGTGACCGGGCAGGAACGGAGCCAGGTGAGCCGCTACGCCGATGGGGCCCATACCAGGACCACCACCACCGTGAGGAATACAGAACGTTTTGTGCAGGTTCAGGTGGCAAACGTCCGCTCCGATCGTACCAGGAGAGGTCAGACCTACCTGAGCATTCATGTTGGCACCGTCCATGTACACCTGTCCACCGTGTTCGTGGATCAGCTGACAGATTTCAATAATCGACTCTTCGAATACGCCGTGCGTGGAAGGATACGTCACCATCAGACAGGACAGGTTTTCGCTGTACTGCTCGGCTTTCGCTTTCAGGTCGGCCAGATCGATGTTTCCGTTTTCGTCGGTTTTCGTCACGACTACCTTCATACCCGCCATTACTGCCGAAGCCGGGTTGGTACCGTGGGCCGAAGCAGGAATCAGGGCAATATTGCGGTGCGTATTACCCCGAGCTTCGTGGTACGCCCGGATCACCATCAGACCGGCGTATTCACCCTGAGCACCGGAGTTGGGTTGTAGCGACATGGCCGCAAAGCCCGTAATCTCGCACAACCAGTCGTTCAGATTCTTGAATAAGGTCTGATAGCCGGCTGCTTGGTCTTTCGGAGCAAAGGGGTGCAATTTGCCAAACTCAGGCCAGGTTACGGGAATCATTTCCGTGGTGGCGTTGAGTTTCATGGTACACGATCCCAGCGAGATCATGGAGTGTACCAGCGATAAATCTTTATTTTCCAGCGATTTCAAATACCGCAGCATTTCGTGCTCCGAATGGTGCGTATTGAAAACGGGATTGGTCAGGAAGGCGGATTGACGCGTCAGTACGTCATTGAATTCCCAGCTAAGAGCCGATTCAACTTCGTCCAGGTTAACCGATTTGCTGACCAGCGTGGAGAAAATGCCAATCAATTGAACGGCATCCTGGTACGTCTTGGTTTCGTCGAAAGAAATGCCAACCGTACTATCACCGAAATAACGCAGGTTGATTTCAGCGGCTTCCGTCGCGGCTTTTACTACGCTTTCGTCGGCTACTTTCACCCGAATGGTATCGAAGAACGCTTCTGTCAGTACTTCGTAGCCCAGTTCTTTCAGAGCCAGAGTCGTGAGTTGCGTCAGAGCGTGCGTACGCTGGGCAATTTTCTTCAGACCTTCGGGACCATGGTACACGGCATACGCCGCGGCCATTACCGAAAGCAATACCTGAGCCGTACAAATATTAGACGTAGCCTTTTCCCGGCGAATGTGCTGCTCGCGGGTTTGCAGGGCCATGCGGAGAGCCCGGTTTCCTTCGGCATCCACCGATACGCCGATCAGACGACCGGGCATCTGGCGTTTGTATTCGTCTTTCGTAGCGAAGTAGCCCGCGTGCGGTCCACCGTAACCCATGGGAACGCCAAACCGCTGAGCTGAACCCACCACGACGTCGGCTCCCATTTCACCGGGAGGCGTCAGCAGCGTCAGAGCCAGCAGGTCGGCGGCTACGACTACTTTAATATCCAGTTCGTGAGCCGAGGCAATCCAGTCGCTGTAATCAAATACCGCTCCGTCCGTAGCCGGGTATTGCAGCAGGGCTCCGAAAATGTTTTCGTTGGTTAAATCAATCGTCCGGTGATCGCCTACCAGAATTTTCACCCCAATCGGCGTCGCCCGCGTGTGCAGCAGGTCGATGGTTTGGGGATGGCAACGATCCGAAACGAAGAAGGTATCGGCCTTTGCCTTGGCCCCTTTTTTCAGGGCGTGCAGCAGGTGCAGGGCTTCGGCTGCTGCCGTTGCTTCGTCAAGTAAGGAAGCATTGGCAATTTCCAGTCCCGTCAACTCAATGATCAGGGTCTGAAAGTTAAGCAGCATTTCCAGGCGGCCCTGTGAAATTTCGGCCTGATACGGGGTATAGGCCGTGTACCAGGCGGGGTTCTCCAGAATGTTGCGAAGAATGACATTCGGCGTGAAGGTATCGTAATAGCCCGTGCCGATGTAGCTCTTGTAAACTTTATTTTGACTCGCTAATTTCTTGAATTCGTCCAAAAACTGAAATTCCGTTTGAGCCAGGGGAAGATTCAGGGATTGGGCCCGACGGATAGCAGAGGGAATCGTTTGGCTGATGAGTTCTTCAACCGATTTTACGCCAATTTCAGACAGCATAGCCTGACGATCGGCCTCATCTGCGTTGTTATGACGATTTTCAAAAAGTTCCTGGTAACGAAGAGCAACCTTCATGGAGCAATATTGTTGATGGAAACAAAGGACAAATATACGGGAAAAGCCGGGCCTATCCTTTAAAAAAGAACTAGGTTTTCTACAAAATCAGGTAAAACGAGGAAGCGGCTTCTGGTATGGACCTTTTTACGCTTTTCGAGTTGACTTTTTGCAAATCCGGCCGTCGATTACCTACTTTAGTTTTCTTCTGGAGAGAATTCGATTTGTGGCTGAGAAGTTCGCCCGGGTCTCATTTAAATTTTACGAAACGCATTTATTTAATGACTACTGATATGTCCAATCAACCAACTGCCGAGCAGAACGACCCAATCGAAATTGAACTGTCCGAAGAGATGGCGGAAGGAACGTATGCTAACCTGGCCATCATTTCGCATTCGCAGAGTGAATTCGTGATTGACTTTGTACGGTTAATGCCTAATGTACCCAAGGCGAAAGTGAAATCCCGCGTGATCATTACCCCCGATCACGCTCTGCGTCTGATGAATGCTCTGCAGGATAATCTGGCGAAATATGAAGAAAACTATGGTCCAATTAACGAAGGCGGTGGCCCGTCGGGCTTTCAGCTACCGGGGCATTACAACGGCCCCGTAGGAGAGGCTTAAGTAAAGATTAACCCCACAGAAACTGTCAGCCCAATCGCTGGCAGTTTCTGTTTTAGAAGCGTAAGAATCCCCAGAAGGGACGTTTGGATAGATAGGTTAAGAGACGCTCGTGTTGATAAGCCTCCCGCTCAAAGCGAATGGCGTGGTAAGCCGCATTTGCGGAATAACCGCTCAGGCGATACCAGTAGTATTCCGTTACGTACCAGAGGTAGAAGGGGAATACCAGTAGCTCCGCCTGTTGCCGAATATGAATACGTTCATGATTCATCAGGGAGGCCGAAGGCTTTGGCATAGTTACAATAATAAAAGGCCAGAGCGTGATGCCGTTGATGGGCAAACCGGGTATGTAAAACGTGAGCGGCCAGCCGGTATGTTTCAGGAATCGATAGGGTTTCATGACTAAGGGATGGATTGGAATGTTTTTTAAAAGGCCGGAGGTATGGACTTACTCAGTTCCTAAAGTCCACGTCTATCTTGCTGAACGTTTGCTTCATTCCTTGCCAATCGGGTATTGCGACATTACCGGGGCTATACATTATTAAATCCCTTTGGGATTTTCCGCTTCCTGGCAAAGTTCGCCAGGCGGCAAGATTAACACTAAACTCCCAACGCTAAACTCAAAACTCCGCCTAAAAATTACGCAACTTCCTTTAGCCCTGTATCTTTGCGGCATGTTTACTCCTCATACTCGGCTCGGCATTTTGGGCGGTGGCCAATTAGGCCGGATGCTACTACAGGTAGCCATCGATTTTGACTTATCCATCAAAGTACTCGATCCGGACCCGGACGCTCCCTGTGCCCGCATCGCACCGGAATTTGTGCTGGGATCGTTTCAGGATTTTGATACCGTATACGCTTTTGGAAAGGACCTGGACGTGCTGACCATTGAAATTGAAGCCGTCAACCTGGAGGCCCTCAAGCAGTTACAAAGCGAAGGGGTACGCGTATTCCCGCAACCGGAAATCGTGGAAATCATTCAGGATAAACGCGTACAAAAGCAATTCTTCAAAGATCATCACTTACCTACGTCCGATTTTATTCTGACTGAAAACCGGGAAGATGCCCGTCAGTACGCCGATTTTCTGCCCGCTTTTAACAAACTGGGTAAAGGAGGTTACGACGGTCGCGGAGTACAACGCATCGCCACACCAGCTGATTTTGACAAAGCCTTCGATGCTCCGGGATTACTGGAAAAAGCCGTTGATTTTGAAAAAGAACTGGCCGTCATTGTTGCTCGTAACGAACGCGGTGACGTAAAAACTTTTCCGACCGTAGAAATGGTTTTTCACCCCGAAGCCAATATGGTGGAGTACCTGTTTGCTCCGGCTTCCGTGAGTGAAGAAGTGAACGCCCGGGCTCAGTTTGTCGCCAGTCGTACGGCGGAAGCATTCGGGATCGTCGGCTTACTGGCCGTAGAAATGTTCCTGACCAAAGACGGTGAAATTCTGATTAACGAAGTAGCCCCTCGTCCGCATAACTCGGGTCACCACACCCTGCGGGCTAACGACGTCAGTCAGTTTGAGCAGCACCTGCGGGCCGTACTCAATTACCCTTTGGGAGACACCCACGCTCATTCTTACGCGGCGATGATCAACCTGCTCGGGGCGGAAGGCTACGAAGGAGAAGCCCGCTACGAAGGCATGGAGACCCTGCTGGAAACCCCCGGTGTACATCCCTTCCTGTACGGCAAGACCATGACCAAGCCTTTCCGGAAAATGGGTCACGTCACCATCGTCGATAAAGAGCTGGAAAGCCTCAAACGAAAAGTAGAAAATCTAAAAAACGCAGTTCGCATTATCGCATAGGGTTTTCAGTTTACCGTCTTCCGTTTTCAATTTGAAAGCAAGGGGGTTTAGCATAATCCCTGTCGAAGACGGTATAAAAACTGAAAATTGTCAACCGTAAACTGAAAACTTTTATCCAATGATTGGAATCATCATGGGCAGCATTTCGGACCTGAAGGTCATGCAGGAAGCTGTCGACGTTTGTAATGAATTTGGCGTACCGTACGAAATTGATATTGTATCCGCCCACCGTACTCCATTAAAAATGATTGAGTACGCTCAATCCGCCCGCGAGCGAGGCATTGACGTCATCATTGCCGGAGCTGGTGGAGCCGCTCACCTGCCGGGTATGGTCGCCAGTGTAACTACTTTGCCCGTGATTGGGGTACCGGTTAAATCGTCGAACTCCATCGATGGCTGGGATTCGGTTCTGTCCATCCTGCAGATGCCGGGGGGCGTACCCGTTGCTACGGTGGCTTTAAATGGAGCAAAAAATGCTGGAATTTTAGCGATCCAGATTTTAGGGGTTGCAAATAAAGAAATCGCCGATAAATTGCAGAGCTATAAAATTTCGTTAGAAACAAAAGTGGCTGAAATGAGCCAGCAGGCTCGTGAAGGTTTGCCTCCAGCTTAAATAATACGTAATTTAATCTCAGCCCACTCAAGGGAAGGCCGTCAGCGGTCCTCACCCACTATCATGAACGCTATGGAAGAACGAAACCCCAAAGAAGGCTCCAGTCTACCCACCATTACGCTTGGCGTGCTCGTCATCGTAGTCGTTGCCCTGCTGTACATTGGCTACGCGTATTTTATGGATGAAGACGCCGTGACGCTGACGCCGCAGAAAGTAGAGACGGCAGCCTTTACGGATGCCAGTTCCGAAAATGTAGCTTCGGACGTGCCCACACCGCCCGCCGTACAACCGGAAGCCATTGATGCAACGCCCACCATGGGCCCTGCAAGTACGACGGATACAGCCACCGAAACGAAGAAGCCCGTAGCAAAAACGGAGAAAAAAGAAGAAAAGAAAGAGGAGAAAAAGGCTGAAAAGAGCACGGAAGCAGTAGTTGCCCGGGGTGGGGCTATTTCCTATAAAGTCAATGGTGGACAGACCTTCTACAGCATCGCTACGAAGTATGGTCTCTCCGAAAGTCGGCTTAAGGCGGCGAATCCCGATGTAGACCCGTCAAAATTACAGGCGGGTAAAAGTCTGAAAATTCCAGTTTACGCGACCCATACCGTAGGGAAGGGTGATATTCTCCGGGTCGTAGCTCAGAAATATGGTGTATCCGTTGACGCCCTGATGAAAGCGAATGGGAAGACGAAGAACTACGTGGAGAAGGGGGAGAAATTAATAATTCCTTATCCTAAAAAATAAAATAAACTACGTTTGATTTCTTATGGAAAATGCGGTTTTGCTCGGGCAAAGCCGCATTTTTTCGTACTAAAAAGAGGGAAGCATTTATAAAAATTTTGAAAATAGGACCTTTGAAGGTTTTGATTTCCCGAATAATTAACTTATGTTTGAACATCATTTATTGTTTTCATGGCTTTTACGGGAAAGACTCGGTGGAATCCGCCGGGTTTTTTTATGCCCTTTACTTTCCATCGCTTAGACCCAGATCTATAAAAAAACGGCGACCTTCTTTCGAAAGTCACCGTTCCTAGGGAAATGGTATTGAATTCGCTTATTCTACCGTAGTGGCATCGTCTTCAGATACATATACGTAACGTACAGCAGCGGCTGTTTTAATACGTACCGGGTGTACAACCATACGGTTCGCATCCGAAATCGTCAGGGTGTAATCACCGTCAGCCAACTGACTCAAATCCATGACCTGAGCTACGTGTGTCGTATTCTTCGGGATGTATTGTTCGTTAAGAACGTTATTCTTCTGGTCACGAATGGTAATCGTCAGACGCTGACCTACCTGCTTATCTACAAAGCAATAGAATTGGGTAGCTTTTTTACCTTTGAAGACATTCGTCTGGAAGGTCTTCGCTTCATTTTCCGTACCGGGATTTTTTTCCAGATCAGTAGCATTCGCAGCGAACGTACTTAGCGTAAGCAGAAGGGCAAGGGATTTAATGATGTTTTTCATGGCTGTGTGCTGAATCAATAGGTCTTTGCTTGAAAGACGTTTCAAAAGTAAAGTTGATAGATGGTTGAGTGAAGAAGAAAGCAGTCAAACGGAATATTATTTGGATAAACGGTTTAAATTATCTGACCAGCGAGCTTCTTCTGAACGGCTACAAAGGTACATTTATGATTTTTGAATGACCAAATTTTAAATCATAAATTTTTGATTATCAAATAGTTAATAAATATAAATTGTACAAAACCTTGAAATTTTCTGGCGTTATTTTTGATGTATGAATAACCTATAATGATTATAGATAATAATTAAATACGGAATAATATTTGGTTTTAGGTGAAGAGAGTAGGTAACTAATCGGCTCCTTTCGCACTTATCCATAGAAACAAAAAGCGTCCGGAAAATGGCTTCCGGACGCTTCAGTGGCAGAAATTTGTACTTTTTAAGGTTTATCCCAGAAAACCCGCGTTTCCAGATTATCCGGACCTTGTCGGCTTACCGCTGCATTGTAATTTTCCGCGTTGACGGATTGCTCCAAAATAGGATAGGTGAGACGACGAATAAAGTCTCCCGTAATCGTTCGGCCGGGATACTTATTGGGGGACAGCACCGGAAAACCGCTACGCCGCCAGTTGGCAAAGGCTTCCGGACCATTCAGAAAGGAAGCCACCCAATACTGGCTATTGATTTGTTCGAGTCCCTGAGCTGCGTTATACGGCTGAGCCGCCAGATACGCATCAATGGCCGTCTGAGCAATGGTAGCCGAAGCATCGTAGTCTTTCATCTGGTTCATGTGAGCCGTTACACCCGCCTTGTACAGGTCCGCTGCCGAGGCCTGAATCCAGCCGCGTTGGGCGGCCTCAGCCAGTAACAACTGTGTTTGAGCGTAAGTCACATAGTACGTAGGGCCATCTACCTTACCGACCGTCCGACGATTGATCTGGGAATAATTCCAGCCGCCCGAGGCTACTTTTCCGGGGAAGTTAGGAGCCGTACCAATGGAGCCATCATCGTAACCGAAGGGCATACCGATCTGATTGGCAAACGTGCGATCTACGGTTGTTTGTTCAGGGTTTTTGGAAGGTTCACCATACCGAACAGCAATGACGGTAAGGCGGGGATCATTTGTCGATTTTAAATACGATACGAATGGAGCACCTACGTACAAATTCGCCTTTTCGGTATTGTTCCAGAGGTTTCCCAGCGGATTCGTGTAAATGCTGGAATACTGAATTCTGACGTTGTCATCATTGGATTGCAGTACGCCCCCCTGATAGGCTTTCTGAGCCAGAGCCTGGGCTTTCGCCGGATCTACTTTCGAATACCGCATGCCGATTCGGAGTAAGAGTGAATAACCCAGCCGTTTCCATTTCGCTACATTTCCCTGATAAAATAAATCACCCGTTTCAATGCGTTTGGCGGCATTAAGTCCGGCAATGGCTCCTTCGAGTTCTTTCGCCAGGTCCGCGTAGATTTCAGCCTGAGGATCGTATTTCGGTAGCTTATTGCCGGAAATGTAAGCTTTGCCCGCATCGAAATAAGGAACATCGCCGTAGGTGTCTACCAAAACCTGAAACACATACGCCCGCCAGATGCGGGACATGTGGTAAAGGTTCGTCCGCGAACTGTCGGCTTTGGTTTGATCCAGTACCGCCGTGAGCAGTTTGATGGGACCATTGTTTCCGTTGTTGGTACCACTGTAGAGGTACAGCCAGTTGACCCGTGAATTGTCGCGGTAATCCTGATTCAGGTTTGCTCCCGTATTGACCCCTCCGAAAGGTGTATTGACCTGTTGGACAATCGCGGCTTCGTAAAACATCGTTTGGGAAGCGAGTGTCGTATTGAGCTGGGCGTTGGAAAACAGATACACCGGATCAATATTCGTGGATTGGGTCGGGTTTGTATTGATGCTTTCGAAATCTTTATCGCAACTGCTCAGGCCCGCAGCCATCGCCAGAAGTATCAGTATCTTTTTCATGTGAATCAAAATTTCAGGTTCAAATTCATACCGTAACTGCGGCTCGTCGGGAGCGTATGCGTTTCAATCCCCTGAATGTTATCAGACGCTCCGTTCACCGCTTCCGGATCTAAATTGGGCAGGTGTTTTTTGATGAGCAGTACGTTGTTACAAAGGGCCGAAACCGTCAGATTCTTTACGAACGATTTACGAACGAAACGCGACAGATCGTAACTCACCGAGAGCGAACGCCAGCGAATGAAACTGGCATTATACACAAAACGCTCGGCGTTGTTCGTACTCCGATAGCTGGAGTAAAAATCTTCGGCTTCCACGCGGGTCGTGTTGGGAGCACCTTCGGCCGTTACGCCTTCGAAGAGTACGCCGCCTTCACGACCGACCAGTGATTCTTTCGCCAGCCCATGCCGCAGGAAGTTCAGGTTAGAATTGGAGATGATTTTATGGCCTCCCTTGAAATCCACCTGCGTAAAAATCCGGAAACCCGCCACGGTAAAGGTATTGATCCAGCCGCCCGTATACTTGGGAATCGCACTGCCGAAGGTTGTGATCGGGCCCGCTACGGGCTTGCCGCCGGCGGTAATGATCCGGCCCTGGTCGTCGCGTTTGTAGGCAATGCCGCGAAGCGAAGCCATGGGCATACCGACCTCGTGCCAGACTTCACCGAAGAAGTCACCCTGACCTACTTTTAAACGGGCCTGTCCGTCGGCCAAGGCGAGTACTTCACTTTCGTTGTAGGTAAAGTTGAAGGCGGTTTCCCAGCTAAACTTTTCTTTCCGAACGGGAACCAGCGTCAGTAAGGCTTCGATACCCTTGTTACGAAGTTGGCCTACGTTTACTTTCGATTTGTTGTAACCCGAAGCCGTCGAAATATCCACGTTCAGAATTTCATCGACCGTTTTTTTATTATAATAAGCCACGTCCAGATTGATACGGCTGTCCAGGGTACGGAACTCCAGCCCTAATTCAGCTTCTTTCACCTTTAATGGTTTCAGGTCTGGATTCGGGCTGACATCGCTGGTGATATAACCCAGGGCTTGGCCCTGTAAGGGGTTCGCATTCAGGTTATAGAACAAGGCATTCTGGTAAGGATCGGTATCGCCGCCGACTTCCGCGTACGCCGCCCGAATTTTCGCAAAATTCATCCAGGTCGGCCGTTCCTTGATCGCATCACTCAGGACAAAACTACCGCTAACGGAAGGATACAGGTAGCTGTTGGATTTCGGATTCAGCGTGGAAAACCAGTCATTCCGGGCCGTTACGTTCAGGAATAAAAAGTTCTTGTAGGAAAGCTCCGCCACGCCATACAGCGAATTCACCCGTTTTTTTGTATAACCGTACTGCGGTTCCTTATTCTGTCCGTTCATGATGGTGTACAGATCCCGGATGTAGAAGTTCGTAGCCGACGCATTGTTACTGGTGAAAACTTGCTGGAGCGAGTTTCCACCTAGGGTTACGTCAAGGCCAAAATTACCCATCTTGTGACTGCCGCCGATCAGGAAATCCAGGTTTCGCTCGCGGAAGGTATTCACTTCCTGGTAGTAATAGCCATTGAATCCTGTCGCCGCTGCAGCTACTGAACGGGTACCTGTAGGACGGTTAAAATCGTACGGACGCGTGAAGTAATCCTGTCCAATTCGACCCTGTACGTAGAGCCAGTCGGTCAATTGGTACCGAACCGAAGCGTTACCGAAAATGCGGTCCCGGCGAACGTGCTCGAAACGGTCATACGCTACCCAGTACGGGTTGTTCCGATTGGTAAAACGTGAGGTAGCCCGTTCGTACCCATTCTCGTCGTAGCGGTTGTCTTCGAGCGTTTTCATTGCTACGGAAGTCGCCGTGGTGTAAACCGTCGTATTGGCATTAAGGTCCTGTAAGCCAATCTGTGGGGGATTGTGGTTATACTCGTTTGAATAGTTAGCGTTTAACTGTACCGACAGCTTCGGTGTGAAGTTGTAATTCAGCCCCAGGTTTAAAATCTGTTTGTGGAAATCCGAATTTGGCATGATCGACGTAGCGTCCATATTGGAGAAGGACAGTCGGAAGCCCCCTTTCTCATTGCCACCCGAAAGAGCTACGGAATTATTCCAGCTCGTACCCGTGCGGTAAAAATCCCGGATGCGGTGGCGTTGAGGCAGGTAGGGCCGCTGTACCCCATCAAACTGATACGTAGGCTTTCCATCAAACCGTTCCCCGAAACTGAATACACCCGAGCTCTGGGCATCGCCTACGCTTTGCGGACGTTTGCCGTATTCACCCTGACCGTAGTCGTACTGGAAATCAGTATAATCCAAAGCCTGGTCGGCGATGAAGTTCGAGTTGACCTCCACGCCAATGCCCTGTCCCACTTGTCCGGTTTTGGTTGTAATGACAATCGCTCCATCCTTCGCCCGAAACCCGTACAAAGCTGCCGCCGTTGAGCCTTTTAGTACCGTAATGCTCTGAATATCGTCCTGATTAATACTCTGTAGACCGTCACCACCGTCGGAAGCCGAGCCGCTTCGGTTGGTCGTACCATCCCCATCGCCCTGACGGCTGGAAAAGTTGGTATTGTTGATGGGTACACCGTTGACGATGATCAGGGGAGAGTTGTCGCCTTTAAATGAAGACTGGCCCCGAATCCGAATTTTTGAAGTACCGCCCGGTCCGCCCGCCGGAGCCGTAACGTTCACACCCGCCACTTTTCCCTGTAAACTATTACCGAGGTTAACCGTACGGTTGGTGGTAATCTGTTCGGTGTTTACCGTTGAGGTGGAATAGCCCAGTTTCTTTGCTTCCCGCTTGATACCGAGGGCCGTTACAACTACTTCCGAAAGGGCGGTTGTACCGGCTTTGAGCGTAATGTTAATGACGCTCTGATTCGCCAGCGGTACCTCGCTGCCCATATAGCCTACGGAGCTAAAGACCAGAACACCCGTCGTATTGTCGGGAATATTGAGTGAATACTGACCTTCCGCATTGGTAGTGGTACCAATGGAAGGATTATCCTTCAGCCGAACGTTAGCCCCCGGAATGGGTTGCCCATTTTCATCACTCACTTTACCCGTAACCGTTACCTGCGGTACGGGTACCAGACTGGCTTCGGGAAGGGAGGTTTCACTGATCGTTCTTCGTTTGAGAATAATCTGATTTCCAACCACCTCGTAGCTCAATCGCAAGGGTTGGAGTAGGCGGTCCAGAACAACGGTAAGCTTTTCATCGACCACGGAAAGGCTGACTTTTCGTTTCGTTCCAACGAGCTGCGGACTATACGAAAACTTGACATCCGCTGTTTTTTCTAATTGGTTCAATACGGTACTGAAATCATCGTGATCGACCCGTAAGGTAACGCGGCGATCGAGTATTTCCTGTCTGGGGTACGCCAAGGCTCGACCCGGTAAAACCCAGCTCAGCAGCAGAGGAATGATAAGCAAGCTCATCAAAGACCAGCCTACGCCGCGAAAAAATAATGGTTTGTTCATAAATGATAGAAGTTAGAAGTAAAAGGAAGGCAATCCTTTCCCGGCATCCGCTTTGCCGGGGATGGGCCATCGAAAAAAGGTACTGACGCGTACTTTAGGTTTTGTTGGTACTATATATTAAAAGGCTGGCTTTCAGGGAAGTAATTCAGAGCTGATGAGGAAGAGTGGCCCAACCCCCTTCCCCGTACA
Organism: Siphonobacter sp. BAB-5405; assembly: GCF_002872335.1. Lineage (GTDB taxonomy): Bacteria > Bacteroidota > Bacteroidia > Cytophagales > Spirosomataceae > Siphonobacter. The sequence continues at coordinate 72,145 of NZ_NJAG01000022.1, forward strand.
AGGGAAGGGGAGTAGACCGGTACTTGTTCAGGGTGCTTACCTAGCGTAAGCGATTTAGAGGTTAAGCTAATGGACTATAAATCAGAGTAATTTCAGAGCTAAGGGTTGGCTGGACAGCCTTGGCCCGTTATAACAATCTGGGCGTCGAGGACCTGGTACTGAGCCTCGATACTTTTACAGATGATTTCGAGCTTGCGAAACAGGGGTTCATCCGTCAGATCCGCCGTCAGTTGGCAGTTTCGGAGCGTTTCTTCATCAAATACTACCTGTACCCCATAGGCTTTTTCTACGGCTTCGAACACCGTTTTTACGGATGTATTACGAAACGTAAAGGGTGGAATACTGGGCTTGGCGTGGGATAGAACGACCGGTTCGGTCACCAGTGATTTCGTCATGCGTACGTCCTGCCGGGAGTACGTGATTTGCTGGTTGGGACTCAGTACAAGCCCTTCGAGCTCGCGGGAGCTGGCTTTCTCTTTGACATGGGCGTCTGACTGGGCAAATACGGACACTCGTCCCGTGCGTACCGTCACGATCACCTGCTGATCTTTAGGAAAAGCCCGTACTTTAAAACTGGTGCCTAATACTTTCGCAATCAATTCGTTCGCGTATACAAAAAAGGGCTGTTTCGGATTTTTAGCTACCTCAAACAAGGCTTCTCCCGAAAGATAAACCTCTCGCTTATCCGCTGCGAATTGGACTGGGTAACTTAACCGACTGCCCGGGTTGAGAATGATGGAACTGCCATCCTGTAAGGTAAGCGTCTGGGCATGATCGGTCGTATTGACCCATTCCTTGAGGGGAACTTCAGAAGTTGAACGTAAGCTCTGGTAGGGCTGACTGGAGCTGCGGTAACTGTACCAAAAGCCCCAACTCAGCAGAAAAGCGAGGCAGGCCGCCGTGGCCCAGGCCCAGCGTTGTCGGTACAGCGGCAGTTTTCGCACATACGAAGGATGGGTACGTCGGGTAATTTCTAACCAAGCTTGTTCTTGTTCAGCGGTGTTCGGGTCTGGGACTTTTTCCTTGGATAGTTCGGCTAAATCCAATACCAGCTCAGCAGCTTGGCGAATGGTTTCGGTTTGTTCGGGATAATCAGTCAGGAATTCGTACCAGAATTGCCGGGTGGCGGCATCGGGATTTTGCACCCACTTTCGGAAGTAGGAATCCGCTACAAAATCCTCACGTTTGAAATCCTGGTAGTTCATCTTTAATTGATTTAACACCAAGAGGAAGCAAGCGGTGATTTTAACTCACCTCGTATGAAAAAAAGTGTAAAAAATTTAATTTTTAAGGGTTTTGTAATTTTAAATAGCTGATTATTAGATTTTTATATTTTTTATCTTTTGGGTGAAAACGTAATCTTTATAGAAAAAAAGCCGCTCAATGAGGAGCGGCTTTTCAGGCAATAAAAAAACGATCACTTAAAAACGTTTGAGAGCCATTTCCGAAACCGTCAGGCCAATGGAAAGGGAAGAAGTAGCCGCTGGCGAAGGAGCATTAAGTACGTTGATGACTTTTTCATCTTCCAGAATGGCAAAATCATCCAGCAAGCCCCCGGTTCGATCACAGGCTTGGGCCCGTACGCCCGCTCCGCCCGGAATCAGATCATGCTCCTGAATATCGGGAATCAATTCCTGCAGGGCTTTGGTAAAAGCCGCTTTGGAAAAGCTCCGGTACATTTCGCCCAGACCCGTTTGCCAGTATTTAGCGGCTACCTTCTGAAAGCCCGGCCAGGCAAAGGTTTCCCAGAGTTCTTTAAAATTAATGTCGAGTTTCTTGTATCCTTCGCGGCGGAAAGCCAGTACAGCATTCGGCCCTGCTTCCACGCCTCCGCCAATCATGCGGGTAAAGTGTACGCCCAGGAACGGGAAGTTGGGGTCAGGTACAGGATAAATCAGGTTGCGTACCAGGTGCTGCCGTTCGGGCCGGAGTTCGTAGTACTCGCCGCGGAAAGGCGTAATGCGTACGTTGACGGGCTGATCCTGCGAAAGCTGAGCCACTTTGTCCGAATACAAGCCCGCACAATTGATAACCAGCTTGGTTTCGTAGGTCCCCCGCGTCGTTTTGACGATGCTTAGGGACTGCCCCTTAGTAATGCCGATGACCTGTTCGCCCAGGTGGAGCAGACCATCGAGGGCCTGTAACTTTTCGGCGTATTTTTCGGCGACGGCCGTGTAATTGATGATCCCTGTATAGGGTACGAACATCGCGTCGACGCCCGCTACGTACGGCTCAATTTCCCGCATTTCGCCGAGGCTAATCCGACGGATTTGGTTGAGTCCGTTTTGCTGGCCGCGTTGGTACAGGTTTTCAAGCAGGGGAATTTGTTCGTTCTTGGTGGCTACTACAATCTTGCCGCACAAATCGTAAGGAATTCCTTCTTTTCTAGCAAAATCAAGTAACATGTCGTAACCCCGAATGCAATTGATCGCCTTTAAGCTGCCCGGTTTATAGTACAGGCCGGAGTGAATCACGCCGGAATTATGACCCGTCTGGTGCATGGCGACCCGCCGTTCTTTTTCCAGCAGTAACACCTTCAGTTGCGGACGCTGCCGTTTGATTTGCAAAGCCGTAGCCAGCCCTACAATGCCACCGCCAATAAGAGTAATATCGTATACCATGGGAAGAGCATCCGGTGTTTAGGATTTTGAGTTTGGCGTTCGCTAGAAAAACCTGCTCGAACGCTAACCCCAAAACGCTAAACCCCAAACGCATTAAGAATTACTCACTTCAGGTTCTTTCGCCAGACCGGCCAGGTGGCGGGTATCGTTACCGATTTCGAGCGTGAAGTGATTGGTGTCGTAGTCGTAACGGATTTTATAGAGACACAAATTCGAGTGTTCCCAATGATCCATTTCCGAAAGGGGTTCCTTGAACAGATACGTCAACAGAATCCGAATCGCCCGACCATGCATACAAATCAGTACAACTTCTTCCTCGGGTCGACTTAGCACGTGGTCAATGACGGGAACCTGCCGTTGCAGTACGCTCAGCGGGCTATCGCCACCAATGGCCGGAACGTCCACATTACCGATTCGCCAGTTATAAATCATACTGCGATAATACTCATCTTCGGTATAGTGCGGCGTTTTGCCTTCCATGGCACCCCAGCCAAACTCATTCAGGCCCGCATGTTGTTCGTAAGGAATGCCTGCATCAATAAAACCCTGAACCGATTGCACGGTACGTTTCAGAGCTGAGGTATAAATCCGATCGAAGGGGATCTGTTTATACGCTTCATAAAAGGCCTGAGCCTGAGCTTGGCCCATTTCGTTCAGGTCCGAATCAACGCCCGATCCCTGTACGATTCCTAATCGATTGTATTCGGTTTCACCGTGCCGAACCAGATAAATGATTTTCAAAGTGTGTTGGGGGGTGGGCGTTGGCCCACTGGTTTAAATATGTGGAAATCAAACTTTCGCTAATACACTTGAGATCAGAGTCATGGCTCGCGTAAAATTTCCGCAAAAGTACGGATTCCTGAGCGAGTCTGTCACGCTTGTATCAATAAAATGGTAGTTATTTTGCCAAAGACCCCGTATTTTACCGGGTAAGGCTCCGACAAAATCAGTGGGAACCTTCAAACACGCATTTTTAAAATATACGAAAATGATCATGCATACGGATATTACGCCTGAACGTTTAAATGAACTTAACCAGGGTTCGGCGGCTGGTCATCTGGGTATCGAATTCACCCAGATCGGTGAGGATTACCTGGAAGCCCGTATGCCCGTGGATGCTCGCACGCGACAGCCCTTTGGTCTGTTGCACGGCGGAGCGTCCGTACTATTGGCCGAAACGCTGGGGAGCGTAGCGGCTTATGCCTGTATCGGTGAAGGAAAAATAGCCGTCGGACTGGACATCAATGCCAATCACGTCAGAGGGGTGAAGGAAGGGTATGTATACGGACGGGCTACGCCCATCCATCTGGGAAAATCAACCCACGTCTGGGAGATTCGTATTACTAACGAAAATCAACAGTTAGTTTGTATAAGTCGGCTTACCATGGCGATTCTGGATAAGCATTAGCGGTGGGTTAATGGTTTTTCGTGGATAGTTTGGGCATTTGTTTTGGGTTAAACATCCTCCCACTGGTACAGGTTAGAAAATGTGCACCAGTAGCCTTGTTCATTCCTGTTGGGTAACCCCGAAGGGGTTCAACGTAAATAGCCCCGTATGCAATGCGGGGCTATTTACGTTGAACGTCAAAAGGACATAGCCTCCTGCCTGACAAGAGCCTACGTCCTTTCGACGATTAACTACAACCCATCAATCCACCTACAGCTTCTTCATCCGCTCTTCCAGCTGTGCTGCCGACATCTTCACTTTTTCAGGGTGAGCCTTGAGCCAGTCGCGAAACGTTTGTACAATGGCAGGCGACCATTTCATATCGATTTCGCCGGGGGTGTACTTGCCTTCGCGAAGCATCTGGTGGCCAAAGTCATCCGTCAGAGCAATCCATTCGGAAGAGGTAATCACCTTTTCAGCCAGGTGAGCGGGAATGAAAATGACCCCCTCCGTTTTTCCCAGTACTAGGTCGCCCGGTAATACCGTTGCCCGGCCAATACGAATGGGATAGTTAATACCCGTCATCAGCATGTCTTTGATAAACGAAGGATCAAAGCCCCGAACGAAGCCCGTAAAGCCTTCAATTTCTTCGAGGCCTTCCAGATCGCGAACGCTGCCATCAAAGACGACACCGGTTTTGGATTTGGCGTAAATGGAATTACCAAGATTGTCGCCAATCAACGTACCGTCCACGAGTTTGCCGAAGCCGTCGGCTACGTATACGTCATTTTCCGTCAGCTGATCAATGGGCCAGGAGTTAGGGGCTCCTTTGCGGTTTTCGGCTTTGCCTTTTTCCTTGACCGGGTTTTCCATATCGGGCCGTGAGGGCATGTACTGAGCCGTGAGTACCCGACCGGCGAGTACTTTTCCCGGACTAATTCGCATCCATCCCGCCTCAAACTGATTCGTATACCCTTCATTGCGAAGCACACCCCAGGCTTCTTCCAGCGAAATATCCTTGAGTCGCTTGACCAGATCATCCGGCACTTTGGGCCGCCCGTCCGGGAAGCGTTCGCCTTTATACTGCGAAGTGTAGGTTTGAATCAGCTCTTTGGGAGCATTGATGTGCTGGGCTGATGCACGCAACTGGGCCGCCAGCAACAGAGAAGCCGCTACTACGAATGAAAAACGCATACTTGGATAGAGTTTAGAGGTATAAAAGAGAACTAAAAATGCATGGTAACTAAGAAGATACGGGCTCGGCGGGTACTTCTTCGGATTGCGGTGGTTTGCTCCGCCACCAGTTGGCCAGCATGGAACCGGTCGTGTTCATCAGCGGACCGAACACGGCCGGAGCCAGGCCCGTAGTGGCCAACTGCCCCATTTGTAAAGCCAGACCCGAAGCCATCCCCGCATTCTGCATGCCCACTTCAAAGGCTACCGAACGGCTTGACTGTTCACTTAAGCCTACCAGTCGGCAACACCAGTAACCCAGAAAATAACCCAGCGTATTGTGCAGAAAGCAAGCCAGTACCAGTACCAATCCTACCTGCAATAAACTCTGCTGACCCGCCGCCGTAATCACGACGATGATGGTAGTAATCCCCACCATGGAAAGCGTGGATAAAATCGAATCCATAATTTCCCGGCGACCGCCGGCCCAGCGTTGAAAGAGCCAGCCCCCGAGCAGGGGCATGCCAATAAACCAGAACGCATTCCAGCCGACCGTTTCAGCGAAATCCGTCGAGCCTTCGACTAACGCAATGGCATTTTTGAGCAGAATGATGCCGAAATACACCGCAATCTGAATCGCGATGCTCCGGCGGGATTGACCCGGATAAGCCAGGGCGTTAAAGAGCAGACCCGCTACAATGGGTAGAATGGTAATGTTAAAAATCTCCATGACCATTTTCCAGAAATCAACGGGTAAAAAGGCCCCCGCCAAAAGCTGTAGCAACGCCGGTGTCAGTAAGGGCGATAACAGCGTAGAAAAAGCCGTAACGGTTACCGATAAGGGTACGTTAGCCCGGGCAATGTAAGCCATCACATTGGAAGCCAGACCACTCGGCGAGCAACCCACCAGAATAATACCCGTAGCAATTTCCGGCGGAAGGGGAAAGGTGACTGCCAGCAGAAATCCGATACTGGGCATAATCAGGTAATGGCTCGTAATGCCCACGAGTACTCCTTTCGGATTTTTGGCAATGCCGGCAAAGTCCTCCAGACTCGACTGCGAACCCATCCCAAACATGATGATTTGTAGGAGCGGGATGATCAGCCGTTTGAGTTCAAAGTTTCCCCAGCGGATAAACCACTGCGGTTGGTACATCGCCACCGATACGGCCGTCAGAATTAGTACCGTATAGGTCAGACTGGTGGTTGCCGGGGAGCGTCGAACGCCGATGGCTAATAGAAACAGCCCCCCAATCACGGGCAGAGCCGTATGCGAGCCGGACCCCGTTAGAAATAAGCCTAAGGCAAGCAATAGGCTTAGTCCGCTCAGGATCAGAGCGAAGGTGAAAACTTTTTTCATAGATATGTTTAGAGGTAGAAAAGTTACGCCTAATGACGCTTTTGCCAGACATTCATTAAGTCGTAGTGCAAAAAAAAGACAATTTATTCTTGGATACTCCGTATTGTGCGTAACTTTTCGCCGAAAAATTACCTCTAAACTCTATATAATACAATGAAAAAGTTTATCGACCGCTTCAAGCTGCCGACACAGGCGGCTGTACCTCCGCCCGAAAGTCAGCCCGGCTCGGATCGCCGAAATTTTATGCGGAAAGCCGCTTTAGGCGGCCTTGCGTTAGGCATGCGTTTTGATGGAAAGACCGAGCAGGAACTCGAATATGTTACGCAACGGGTAGGCCGGGCTTCCAAACCATCCGAACTGAAAATTACGGATCTCCGCATCGCCCATTTACAGGGTGTCCCCTTTACCAGCCCGGTGATTCGCATTGAAACGAATCAGGGAATTGTGGGCTGGGGTGAAGTACGCGATGGAGCCAGTCCGAAGTACGCGTTAATGCTCAAGAGCCGTCTACTCGGTAAAAATCCCTGTAACGTCGAGCAGCTTTTCAAGATGATTCGGCCCTTTGGCAATCACGGTCGGGCTGCCGGGGGCGTATGCGGCGTAGAGATGGCCTTGTGGGATCTGGCCGGTAAAGCATACAATGTACCCGTCTACCAACTGTTGGGGGGGAAGTACCGCGATGAAATCCGCCTGTACGCCGATACACCCGAAGTCGATGATCCGAAAGCGTTCGGAAAGAAACTCAAGGAAACGCGACTCGATAAAGGATATACCTGGTTAAAGATGGATTTCGGGATTGGTCTGCTGGCCGATAAACCGGACATGCTCATTGGAGCCGGCCTTTGGGATATTCGCAACCAGTACGGCAATAGCAAGATCGGACGCGTAGGTAGTTACGGCCTGACCAAACACCCCTTTACCCGCGTACAGGTGACGGAAAAAGGGATTCAGTATATCGCCGATTACGTAGAAAAAGTACGAAGTGTAGTGGGCTACGACATCCCAATTTCGGCGGATCACTTTGGCCATTTCGACGTCAATACGGCGATCCGGATTGGGAAAGCGGTGGAAAAATATCAGCTGGCCTGGTTGGAAGACCTGGTTCCCTGGTTTTACCACGACCAGTGGCGGCAGATTACCGAGGCCATCGAAACGCCTACGCTGACGGGCGAAGATATTTACGCCAAAGAAGAATTCATCAAGCTCATTAACGCCAAAGCGGTAGACATGATTCACCCGGATCTGGCTTCGTCGGGCGGGATCCTGGAAACGAAAAAAATCGGTGACTACGCCGAGGAACACGGCGTTCCCATGGCCATGCACTTTGCCGGGACCCCCATCTGCATGATGGCTAATGTTCATTGTGCGGCGGCTACGCAGAATTTCATTGCTCTGGAGCACCACGGCGTGGACATTGCCGGTTGGGAAGATCTGGTAACGGGTATTGATAAACCCTTTGCCAATGGCTTCGTGAAAGTACCCGACAAGCCGGGCTTAGGCGTGGAATTCAACGAAGAATTTGCCAAGAAGTTTCTGAAAAAAGGGGAACAGTGGTTTGCTCCGACTACGCAGTGGGATACACCGGATTCCTGGGATCGGGACTGGAGTTAAACGTGGAATTATTCGGTGTTTGGTAGGCAATCACACGCCCTGCCAAACACCACTTTTTAAAAACCTAAGCCTATGCATACCACCTGTACGTCTGATTTTGAACTTTGGAATGCCTTTCGTCGGGGCGATACCCAGGCGTACGAAGCTATCTATCGACGCTACGCTCCAGCCTTGTTTTCGTACGGAAAACGGCTGACTTCGGATTACGACCTGGTACGGGATACCATTCAGGATGTATTCGTTGAAATTTGGCAGCGGCGGGAACACCTAACCGACTTACAGACGATTAAATTCTATCTGTTTCGGGTATTACGTAATGCCTTGTCCAAAACCCGCAAACGCTCCGACGATAGCATCGACTGGCAGGAAATCTGGCCCGCGGAATTATTTATGCCTTCCGTTGAATCGGATATTCTGGAGGAAGAGAGTCGGCAGGATCGCGTACAGCGGTTACGGCAGGGCATTGATCGTTTGCCCGAACGGCAACGGGAAGCCGTGATGCTGGCGTTTTACGATAACTTGTCGAACGAAGAAATTGGCCTGATCATGGGCATTCAGGCTCAATCGGTAACCAATCACCTAAGCCGGGCTCTACATTTTTTACGGGATGTGATCGTAACCTGGGTACTGGTCTTTTCCGCCTGGATATAGAAGAGCCTCCCCACAAGGAGGAGGCCCCGGATTGAAGGTAGAAAGATGATGGCTACTTTAAAGCTTTCGGCAAAGAAATGAAATAGACGGCATTAAAATCAACTTTATTCACAGAAGGGAGAATTTTCTGGATCATCTTCCGATTAGCTGAGGAGCCTTCGGTCGCTAAACCAAAGTCGTCGTCATTGGCAACGGCAATCAGCGTAGGACTTAATACCACCAGACCTTCTACTTTATCGTGGGGATAATTCGGAATGGCCTGTATAACATCTATGACAAATTCCTTCTTCACGGATTTAATGCCGTAGTTCGACCATTCGGCCAGAGTCAATTCTTCCAGCGTTTTGCCCCCAAACAATTTTCCAGATGCCTTATTTTCAGAATCGGATACGTCCGTAGCTCCGGTAATGTCAATTTTGAAAATATTTTTTACAGGTGTATTGCCACCGCCCAGGGCGTCGTCGTTCCGTTCCAGCACCAGAAAAGTGGTGTTGGTAATGGCCGTAATTTCACTAACCCGGAAGGGATTGGGCTTATCCATGAGGTAAATGAACTGCTGCGTCACACCCGTTTCAATCTGATACGTCAGAATCCGTAGTACCGTAGAATTATCAGCCGTGGCCTTGTTGGGGTTACGAAGCGTATTCTGCATGATACCTACCAGCGTTTTACCATCGGGGGTAATTGTCAGCCCTTCCATCCCGCGATTGGGCCAGCGTTTGGCGAGTACCTTAGGCAGAGCGTCCGCCCCGGTATTGAATGGATTCAGGCGACGCAGGGTACGGCCATTACGATCGAAGTGAACGATGTGCGGACCGTATTCATCCGACACCCAGAATGAGCCATCGGCCATAGCGACGAGACCTTCTGAATCAAGTCCGTTGGGATCCATAGCCGGAGATAGGGGTTGAAGGTTAATATCCTGAGCCAGTTCACCCGCGTTGCCCAATCCGGCTGGATTGGGTAAACCCGTCAGTTTTTTGCCCGTAGCATCCTTGAGTTCAATCGTTTCGATGAGTTTCAATTCGCTTCCTTCTAAACGGAATTTTCCAATTTGCGGAGCGAAGGCTGGTACCGGGAAAACCTTGGCATCCGAACCAACCCCATCGGTATTGGGACCACGGTCGGTCAGCAGATAAAAAATCTTTGGATCATTCGGATCAACGGCCATTGCCGAGCCAAAACCACCGTTATAAGCCGTAATCGGTAGATTTTTAGTAAAGTCGTTGGTAAAGGTAGCCAAGACCTTCGGAGTCGAGACGGTTGCTTGGGACGGATACGAAGTGCCACCGGGCAATTCATGATCCGTACAGGAACTGAGCAGAGCCAATGAACCCAGAGCGAGGCCAAATGGTTTTAGCGAAAAAGTAAAGGTACGTGACATCGCAGCAATGGATTAAATGCAAGGAGTATTGGCTGCGAAACTAACGTTTGGTTATTATGGCAATGTGATGCAAATTTTACAAAATCATGAAGTGCTTTTTAATAATATGGCAATAGAATGCGGCAGGTATGAAAAAAGGCAAATTTTTTTTGGAATTCAAAAATGGAAGCCTTTACCTTTGCGATATGCCGACGGTAAAAACGGCAAAATTCAATTCCTGATGGCTCGATTCATTTTAAATATTTCTGTGATTATTCTTCTCGTGCTCATCCGAACATCGGTGTGAGATAGGTTGATATTCACCACGAAAGACCTTTCTCACATCCCGAGAAAGGTCTTTTTGTTATCAAACCATCAGTGTCTTAGAATAAGGCAAGATTTATTCGATTAGTGCAATTTTGTTTATCATTATACTGTAAGAATGCAAACGGAAGAGTCTGGCCCTGATGGACCTTCTTCGCTTCACTTTTCCGAGTCGTTCGCTTAACAACGAGCTCCTATGACCACCGAAAGTACCCCATTGAATAAGTACTCACGTACGCTTACTCAAGAAGTGACCAATCCGGCGGCTCAGGCCATGTTATACGGCGTGGGCCTCACCGAAGAAGATATGTCGAAAGCCCAGATTGGCATTGCCAGCACGGGTTACGAAGGAAATACCTGCAATATGCACCTGAATGGACTCGCCGTTCACGTGAAAAAAGGCGTGCAGGCGAATGGTCTGGTCGGACTTATTTTTAATACGATTGGTGTATCAGACGGGATGACGAACGGCAATGACGGAATGAGTTACTCCCTGCCCAGCCGTGACATTATCGCCGATTCGATTGAGGACGTAGTGGCCGGCCAATGGTACGACGGCGTGATTACGGTCGTCGGATGCGATAAAAACATGCCCGGAGCCATCATGGCTATGGCTCGCCTGAATCGTCCCGGGATCATGGTATACGGTGGTACCATCCGGACGGGCCAGTGGAAAGGACAGAAACTCGACATTATTTCAGCGTTTGAAGCTTTAGGTAAAAAATTCGCGGGTACCATCGCCGACGAAGATTACAAAGGAGTCATCCAGAATGCCATTCCCGGAGCCGGAGCCTGCGGTGGGATGTATACGGCCAACACGATGGCTTCCAGCATTGAAGCCCTGGGCCTGAGCTTACCGAATTCCAGTTCGTACCCCGCTACGCACGAAGGCAAACAGGCGGAATGTCTGGCCGTAGGAGCAGCCATGAAAAAACTGCTCGAACTGGATTTGAAACCCCGCGATATCATCACTCGTAAATCACTTGAAAACGCTTTGACGCTAGTAATGGCCTTGGGGGGATCGACGAATGCGGTCCTGCACTATTTAGCCATTGGCCACGCAGCGGGTGTAGAATTTACGCTGAAAGACATTCAGGAAATCAGTGACCGGACGCCCCTGCTGGCGGATCTGAAGCCTTCCGGAAAGTACTTCATGGAAGATATGTTAGCCATTGGCGGCGTACCGGCCGTGATGAAATACCTGTTAAAAGTTGGATTACTGCACGGCGATTGTATGACCATTACGGGAAAAACCATCGCCGAAAATCTGGAAACAGAACCCGACCTGGAGTTTGAATCGCAGAAAATCATTTTCCCGATTGAAAATCCCATCAAAGCTACGGGTCACTTACAGATTCTGTACGGAAACCTGGCACCCACGGGTGCCGTTGCCAAGATTACGGGTAAAGAAGGCGAACGGTTCGAAGGCGTTGCGAAAGTGTGCGATAAGGAAGAAACGCTCATGGCCGCTTTAGCCAATGGTGAAGTGAAACCCGGAATGGTGGTCGTGATCCGTTACGAAGGTCCTAAAGGTGGACCGGGTATGCCGGAGATGCTGAAGCCTACGTCGGCGGTAATCGGAGCCGGTCTGGGGAACTCAATTGCCATGATTACGGATGGCCGTTTCTCGGGTGGTACGCACGGATTCGTCGTTGGGCACGTAACCCCCGAAGCGTTTGACGGAGGCCCGATTGCTCTGGTACAGGACGGCGATCTAATCACCATCGATGCCGTGAATAACATTTTGCAGGTACACATTTCCGATGAAGAAATGGCCGCTCGTAAAGCCGCCTGGGTTGCTCCGGAAAATCCCTTCAAACAGGGTGTACTGCGGAAGTATATTAAAAACGTTTCGTCGGCTAGCTTGGGCTGCGTAACGGATTTGTAAAATAGATAGTACTGAACTTGGAGTAGTTAACAATCAACTGGTTAACGAGGCATCGTTAACACAAAGGAAGAATCCTATGGCACACCAGAAGCAAACTGTTGCCGAAGTTTTGGAAGAAGCCTCTCAACGTACCGTAACGGGCTCACATGCCCTGATGCTGGCGTTACTGGCCGAAGGAGTGGATACCATTTTCGGGTATCCCGGTGGAGCAATCATGCCTACCTACGACGCCCTATACGATTACCGGGACGTCCTTCATCATATCTTGGTTCGCCACGAACAGGGAGCCGGTCACGCCGCACAGGGCTACGCCCGGATGCAAAATCGGGCGGGTGTTTGTCTGGTAACCTCCGGTCCCGGAGCGACCAACCTGATGACACCCATCTGTGATGCCCTGCTCGATTCAACGCCGATGGTGTGTATCATTGGTCAGGTATACAATAAGCTGCTGGGGACGGATGCTTTCCAGGAAGCGGACGTAATTGGGATGACGATGCCCATTACGAAGTGGAATTATCAGATTACCAGTGCCGATGAAGTGCCGGAAATGATTGCCAAGGCCTTTTATATCGCCCAAACGGGTCGCCCCGGACCCGTTGTGCTGGACTTTACCCGGACGGCCCAAATGGAGTTAATGACCCGACCCTTTTCGTACCACAAGTGCGAAACGATGGTGAGTTATAAACCCCGGATGGTACCCAAGGACGATCAGTTAAAGGCGGCAGCCGAATTGATCAATCGGGCTAAGAAACCGTACATTCTGGCAGGCCACGGGATTACGCTCGCCAAGGCTGAAGCGGAACTAAAAGCCTTTACCGAAAAGACGGGTATTCCGGTAGCCGCGACGTTATTAGGCATGTCGGCCCTTGATGCGGACCATCCCAATTACGTAGGCTGGCTGGGTATGCACGGCAATTACGGGCCGAACGTCCTGACCAATCAATGTGACCTGTTGATCGCCATCGGTATGCGTTTCGACGACCGCGTAACGGGTGATTTGAGTAAGTACGCCACGCAGGCCAAGGTCGTTCACATCGAAATTGATCCGGCTGAAATTGATAAAAATATCAAGGCAACGGCTCCGGTCGTAGGGGATGCCAAAGAGGCTCTCAAAGCCCTGTTACCCCTGGTAGAAGAACGTACCCACCCCGAATGGCGGGATGAATTCCGCAAGTATGATGCCGTTGAAGACGAGAAAATCACGCGGGCTACGCTTTTCCACGAAGGCAACGAAATCAAGATGGGTGAAGTCGTACACCTGATTTCGGAAAAAACCAAAGGTGAAGCCGTTGTCGTGACCGACGTGGGACAACACCAGATGATTGCCAATCGGTATTACCGCTTCAAAAAGCATAATTCGGTGGTAACTTCCGGTGGTGCAGGTACCATGGGCTTTGCCCTGCCGGCGGCCATTGGAGCCAAACGCGGAGCACCCGATCGTGCGGTTGTAGCCTTCATCGGTGACGGTGGTTTTCAGATGACGCTTCAGGAGCTGGCGACGATCTGGCAGGAAAACCTGAACATCAAAATCGTCATTCTCAACAACAACTTCCTGGGCATGGTACGCCAGTGGCAACAGTTGTTCTTTGACAATCGCTACAGCTTCGTAGATATCAAAAACCCGGATTTCGTAACCATCGCCAAAGGTTTCCACATTGAAGGCCATACCTGCCGCGACCGGTCAGCCCTGAGCGAATCGTTGGACACGATGCTGAATCACGATGGCCCTTACTTGCTGGAGGTGATTTGCGAGAAGGAGGAAAACGTATTCCCGATGGTTCCCGCCGGGCAGGCCGTTGATAAAATCCGCTTAGAGTAGGACTTCGTTGTTGTTGGTGATCAGTTATTAGTTGATGGTAAAGAACTGATAACGATTAACCAACAACTATCAACCCAATACTACGATGACTAATTACACCATATCCATATTTACAACCAATACGGTAGGTTTGCTAAACCGTATTACGATTGTCTTCACGCGTCGTCGGTTGAATATCGAATCGCTGACGGTTTGTGAGACCGAGCGGAAAGGCGTATCCCGCTTTACCATTGTACTGAAATCTGAAAGTCGCGAATCCGTTGAAAAACTGGTACGCCAAATTCGGAAATTAGTCGATGTACTGGCGGTGTACGGGTATCTGGACGAAGACATCGTCTTTCAGGAGACAGCCCTGTTCAAAATCTCAACGCCGCTGGGTGGTCCTCAACTCGACATTGAGCGGGTAAATAAGGACTTCAACGCCTGGGTGGTACAATGGGGGACGGATTCGGTCGTCATCGAAAAATCGGGTACGGAAGCCGAAATCATGGAGTTCTACCATTATATCAAACCCCAGGGTATTCTGGAGTTCGTCCGTTCCGGCCGAATCAGCGTATCCAAGGAAGAAAAAGGCCTGGTCGAATACCTGCCTTCGGAAGGAGTCTGGGAAATCGCATAAGCGTTTAGCGTTTTGGGTTTGGCGTTGATGCGTTATTGAACGCTAAACCCCAAACGCTAGACTCTAAACCCAAAGAGTTTTTACAATTTTATTATCCTCAAAATTCAATCAAAATGGCAAAGTTGAACTTCGGCGGACTCGAAGAAGAAGTAGTAACCCGGGAAGAATTCCCCCTCGAAAAAGCCCGTGAAGTACTGAACGAAGAAGTAATTGCAGTCATTGGCTATGGTGTACAAGGACCTGGTCAGGGACTGAATATGAAAGATAACGGCTTTAACGTAATCGTAGGTCAGCGGAAAGATTCCAAGACCTGGGACAAAGCCGTAGCCGATGGATGGGTTCCCGGTGAAACCCTCTTCGAAATTGAAGAAGCTCTCGAGAAAGGTACCATCATTTGCTACCTGCTTTCTGACGCCGCTCAAATCGCCCTGTGGCCTACGGTGAAAGCTGCTCTGAAGCCTGGCAAATCTCTTTATTTCTCACACGGTTTCGGTGTAACGTACAAAGATCAGACGGGTATCGTTCCTCCCGCTGACGTAGACGTATTCCTGGTAGCCCCCAAAGGTTCCGGAACGTCCCTGCGTCGTTTGTTTGTAGAAGGAAAAGGTCTGAACTCCAGCTTCGCCATCTACCAGGATGCTACCGGTAAAGCCCGCGAAAAATGTATCGCTATGGGGATCGGTGTAGGTTCAGGTTACCTGTTCGAGACGGATTTCTACAAAGAAGTAACCTCTGACCTTACGGGTGAGCGTGGTACGCTGATGGGTGCTATTCAGGGGATCTTCGCGGCTCAGTACGAAGTACTCCGCGAAAACGGTCACTCGCCTTCAGAAGCCTTCAACGAAACGGTAGAAGAGCTGACCCAATCGCTGATGCCTTTAGTGGCTGAAAACGGTATGGACTGGATGTACGCCAACTGTTCGACGACGGCTCAACGCGGTGCTCTGGATTGGTGGAAGCCCTTCAAAGAAGCAACCAAGCCCGTATTCGAGAAACTGTATAACTCCGTAAAATCAGGTGAGCAGGCTCAGATTTCGATCACCCGTAACTCACAGGCTGATTACCGCGAAAAACTGGAAGTAGAACTAGCCGAACTCCGCGAATCAGAAATGTGGAAAGCTGGTGCTACCGTACGTAGCCTGCGTCCCGAACGTAGCTAGTTCTTAGTTTACAGTTTTCGATTTTTAGTTTTCAGTTAGGGTATGGGCCGCATTTTCTACAAGTGACGATTCTTTTCAAAC
This sequence comes from Siphonobacter sp. BAB-5405, assembly GCF_002872335.1. Taxonomy (GTDB): domain Bacteria; phylum Bacteroidota; class Bacteroidia; order Cytophagales; family Spirosomataceae; genus Siphonobacter. Next base: position 88,202 of record NZ_NJAG01000022.1, read on the forward strand.
TGAAAACAGTAAACCGAAAACTCAAAACTCTTGGGTGAATGAGTGAATGATGCCATTCGTTCATTCACCCTTTTTCGTACCAGTGCCTTTTAAATAATACAAGCCTTACTTCAAAAACAGCCCACAGAAAACCGCTAAGGCGGTTGCTGTATACTTCCCTATCCAACCTCCCCGTTATAAAACGTATTATCATACTATTGTGAATACCCCGGCACAGACGTTAGCACGTCGCATAGAAGAGAAGATGAAAGAAACCGTTGATTCCCCGACGCTATTCCCCCAGCTTGACGACATATTTCTTGCCGCCGAACGACTCCGCAAAGTAGTAACCCATACGCCGCTGACGGTGAATTTGAACCTGTCCGCGAAATTCGGAGCGAATGTATACCTCAAACGGGAAGACCAGCAGATTGTACGTTCCTACAAAATTCGTGGAGCCTATAACTGCATGGCCAAACTCCCTGCCGAAGCACTGGCCAAGGGCGTAGCCTGTGCCAGTGCCGGAAATCACGCTCAGGGCGTGGCGTACGCCTGTCACAAAATGGGCGTGAAGGGGACGATTTTCATGCCCAGCACCACGCCCAACCAGAAAGTAAAACAGGTAAAACTCTTTGGGCGGGACGAAGTAGAAGTAGTACTCACGGGTGATACGTTTGATGATGCCTACGTAGCGGCCCGGGCCTTCGAACAGCAGCAGGGAGCAACGTTCGTGCACCCCTTCGACGACCTGGGGGTTATGGAAGGACAGGGAACGGTAGGACTGGAAATCTTCAAAGATGCCGACTTTAAAATTGATTATGTCCTCTTCGCCATCGGTGGCGGCGGACTGGCTTCGGGCGTGGCTACGGTCTTCAAACACCTTTCTCCGCATACGAAACTGATTGGTATTGAACCGGCTGGTGCGGCGTCCATGCGGGAGGCACTCAACCACGGGAAGATCGTAACGCTGGATGATATTGACAAATTCGTTGATGGAGCCGCCGTCAAACGGGTAGGGGAGATGACCTTCCAGATATGTCAGGAACTACTTGATGATGTGATTACCATTCCGGAAGGCAAAGTGTGTACCACGATCATGCAGTTGTACAACGAAGAAGCCATCGTAGCCGAGCCCGCCGGAGCACTGAGTATCGCTGCTCTGGATTTTCTAAAAGATGAGATCAAGGGTAAGAACGTGGTCTGTCTGGTCAGTGGCGGTAACAACGACATTACCCGGATGGAAGAGATCAAAGAACGCTCGCTCCTGTACGAAGGATTAAAGCATTATTTCATCATCCGGTTTCCGCAACGGGCCGGAGCTTTCCGGGAGTTTTTGAATGTACTCGGTCCCAACGATGACATTACTCGATTTGAATACGTGAAGAAAACCAATCGCGAACAGGGCCCCGCTATTGTCGGTATCGAATTAAAATCAAAAAGTGACTTTTCTTCCCTTATTCACCGCATGAATGAAGCAAAAGTTATTTATGAATACCTGAATGATAAGCCAGATTTGTTTGGGATTTTAGTATAACTTATTTCAAAGGAAGGTATAATAGAATGGGAATTCTATATTTTTGTTTCCATTCTATTAGCCTAACCTTATATGTTTCGTCCATTTCTACTTACTGTAATTTTATTGTTGAATACTGGCTATGTATTCGCTCAAAGTACTTTCCAAAAAGGATATATCGTAAAATCCGCCGGCGACACTTTAGCCTGTTATATCCAGTATCAAGACTGGTCCGATAGCCCCGCCGAAATTCGAATCAAACGGGATTTAACGCAGAAAGAAGAAATCATTAGTGCGGTTTCGTATAAGGCATTTTATATAGCGAAGGAAAATCAGTTGTATAAATCGTATACATTGAATCTTCTGTACGTAAGCGAAGATGTTTACGCGACTAAACCGGATACGTACTTTCAGCAAACGTTATTTCTACAACAGCTCTGGAGTGACCAGAAAATCAGCTTGTACTACGCTAGAAGTGATAAAGACGGAAGAATCCGTTTTTTTATTGAAGAAGGACCTTCTTTCTATGAACTGATCAACTATAGTTTTTACCGGCAAAAGGAAGGACAAAATTATCGCGTAGCGGTACAGGAGTACAAGCAACAGCTAGAACAATTGACGGCTGATGTTGCCAATTTTTCAATGACTTCTCCCATTTATGCGAGCCGTTATCTAATCAACTACTTACAGGCTTATCACGATAGAAAATATACGGCAGAGCCCGTTAAATTTCGGTTGAAAGATGAAAAGTCTACGTTTTATGTGGGCCTCAATGCCGGTCTTGAACGTTTGAATATTAGTGATTTAAGCCAAGGAAAAAATCAGGCTTCTGTCGGTGTATCGGCACGCGTCAATTTCCCCCGAAATCATCAACAGATGTACGCGAAGATAGCTTTTCATAGAGCTTCAAAAATAGTGGTACTGCAAGAAGAAACCCGTAGACCCGTGGATAGTAATTTAAAAACGATCGAAATACTGGCTGGCCAATACTTAGGCGGGGGCAAAATCCAACCTTTTTATAACGTAGGATTAGTAATTTTTTCAAATAAAATTGCTACTACCGGCATTCTTACACCGGGTGTTGGGGTTAGTTTTAAAAAACGGCTCGAATTGGAAGTATCACATTTTAGTCGCTTGTTTTTCAAGATGGGCCAAGAGGAAGCTCCATTTCTTATTCCTCCCCGAATTTCCCTTAACTACTATATTAAACTTAATGGTCCTAATAAACTATTTTAACTGATTTTGAATTGTATACTAGTAGTGAAGAACCCGAAAGGAGGCGATTTTTAATATGAATACTGTATCCGAATTACGGGAACTGGCGGTTCGTCTGACTGCTTTTCCCACCGAAGAAGAAAAATTAGAGTTTTTACATCGGCAGTTAGCTGCGTTTTCGAACCTTTCCCCCGAACAGCAAACCCGCCAGCTTCTGGAATGGGAAGCGTTCCACGAAAAAGAACATCAGGTCGTTGAGAAGCCTCTTCCCAACGCTGAAAATAAAAATGCAGCGTAATTAGTTTGAGGATGTGTAGGGTTTGAAAAGTTGAAAGTAGGCCTGTATCGGCCCATTTAGGCTTTTTTTGAACTTTACACATCCTCAAATCTTTTCAAACCCAATCAAACTTTACGTCCAGTGCTTCGTGTCCCCACTTTCATGCATGTCAATGAATTTGAATCGCTCAAGATTCAGGACATGACTTTTGTGGCCTACCGTAACCAGGATCCGCCGCTCCGTAACGAGGTTTTCTTCGAAGAACATGCGGTGATTTTTGTACTGGAAGGCGAGAAGCGGTTTTTAGCTCCCGAGGGCGAGACGCGGGTACGCAAGGGCGATGTAGTGTTTATTCGTCGTGGCTATTACTTCATGCAGGAAGCACTCGACCGGGCCTATCGCAGCCTGGTCTTTTTCTTTCACGAGAAGCTGTTAAAATCCTTCGTTGAGCAGCATATCGAACTGGTTTCTGGTCCGCTTCAGGAACGGGAAATTGATAACCCTTTACTGGTGTTTGAAGGAAACCCCAGCTTAAGTGCTTTTGCCGATTCCATCTTTCCGTATTTCCAGCGTCCTACGCCCTTTCTGAATCAGTATCTTCGACTCAAATCGCACGAACTCTTACTCTTACTTTTCGAAAACGACGTTACGGGACAGTTAAAAGCCTTTTTGCACAGTTTGTACATTGGCGAGAAGCTGGATCTGGAGTGGTTACTACAAAGCTATTATCTCAAACCGTTGTCGGTGGCTGAACTGGCTCGTTTGTCCGGACGTAGTCTTTCCGTATTTAAACGGGATTTCGAGAAACAGTTTGGTACCAGCCCCGCCGCCTGGATTCGTAAGAAACGACTTGAACACGCCGTATTCTTACTGGAGAATACCAGCAAAAACGTTTCGGAAATCAGTTTTGAGATTGGATACGAGAGCGTATCCCACTTCATTAAGGCTTTCAAAGAGCAATACGGCTCAACGCCCAATTTATACCATCGAACCAAAAACGCTATCGTTTGAACGTTTGCCGATACCCACTTGCTCAATAAATCTCCCAATTTTGTAGCGTATTAGTTAGCCTAATCCAACAATGAGCAATACCCCTCAAACATTATTCGATAAAATCTGGGACAACCACGTCGTGAAACGCCAGGAAGGTTATCCCGACGTCGTGTTTATTGATCGTCACTTCATTCACGAAGTGACAAGTCCTCAGGCCTTCGACGGTCTTCGCAAACGTGGAGCGAAAGTCTTCAATGTGAATCGCACGACGGCAACTGCCGATCACAACGTTCCTACGAAAGATCAGCACCTGCCCATCCGTGAAGCGTTGTCTCGCCATCAGGTAGAGAAACTTCGCGAAAACTGTAAGGAATTCGGTATTGAACTCTACGACTTGTTACACCCATTCCAAGGCATCGTACACGTCATCGGACCCGAACTGGGCATTACGCAACCCGGCATGACGATTGTGTGCGGTGATTCGCATACCTCTACGCACGGAGCGTTTGGAAACGTAGCGTTCGGGATTGGTACTTCGGAAGTAGAGCAAGTACTGACGACGCAATGTATCATTCAGTCGAAGCCTAAAAAGATGCTGATCGAAGTCAACGGTACGCTCGAAAAAGGCGTAACGGCGAAAGACTTGATCTTGTATATCATCGCTAAAATCTCAGCTGCCGGAGCTACGGGCTATTTCGTGGAATACGCTGGAGAAGCTATTCGGAACCTGACGATGGAAGGTCGGATGACGGTCTGTAACATGAGTATCGAGATGGGTGCTCGTGGCGGTATGATTGCCCCCGATGAAGTAACCTTTGCCTATTTGAAAGGCCGTCGCTTTGCTCCGCAGGGCGAAGAATTTGACCGTAAGGTAGAAGCGTGGAAGGAACTGAAAACCGACGAAGGAGCCCAGTTCGATAAAGTACTGACTTTCGACGCGGCGGACATCAAGCCCATGATTACGTACGGAACGAACCCGGGTATGGGGATCGGCGTAACGGATCACGTACCGACGCTGGAGGAAATTCCAACGACGGAACAGCCTTCGTTTGAAAAGTCGCTGAATTACATGGGCTTAAAACCGGGCGAAAGCCTGTTAGGGAAAGCCATTGATTATGTATTCATCGGCTCCTGTACCAATGCCCGTATTGAAGACCTTCGCGAGGTTGCGGAATTTGTCAAAGGAAAGCAAAAAGCCAGTGGTATAGAAGTCTGGATTGTTCCGGGTTCGAATCAGGTGGCGGAGCAGGCTCGGGCCGAAGGTCTCGACAAAGTATTTGAAGGAGCGGGTTTTGAATTACGCGGTCCCGGATGTTCGGCTTGCTTAGGCATGAACGAAGACAAAGTACCCGCCGGTAAATACGCCGTGAGTACCTCCAACCGAAACTTCGAAGGTCGCCAGGGACCGGGAGCCCGCACGTTACTGGTCTCTCCACTGACGGCTGCCGTAGCAGCGGTGACGGGTAAGGTAGGCGACGTTCGGGAACTGGTGTAAAACTAGTTGTTCGTTAATGGTTGTTTGTTATTAGCTGGATTAACGGTACTTCGTTGTTCTGCTACATTCAACCTGCAAGTGTTAACGAACGATGTCTTATACTGCTTACACTGAACTAACTATTTGGAAGGAATGCCGAAAGTTAACGGCCGAAGTATATCGGGTTACCAGGAATTTTCCTAAAGAAGAACTTTTCGGATTGACCAATCAAATTCGTCGCTGTGCGGTGTCTATCCCTTCTAATCTTGCAGAAGGTTGTGGACGAAATCACGCCAAAGATTCAATACAATTTTTCTTCATTTCCAGAGGGTCGTTGTATGAACTGGAAACGCAGATTTATATCGCCAGTGACCAGAATTACATTCCTGAAAGTGAGGTAAATGCGTTGTTGTCTCAATTGTCAATTTGTAAAAAACTTCTCAACGGATTCATTAAATACTTTGAGCAACTAAAAAGACAAACAACAGACAACGAACAACCAACAACAAAATGAAAGAGACAATAACCACATTGACTTCACAGGCGGCTCCGCTGCCGATTGAAAATATTGATACGGACCAGATTATTCCGGCTCGTTTTTTAAAAGCTACCACCCGCGAAGGTTTTGGCGATAATCTTTTCCGGGACTGGCGGTACAACGCAGATGATACGCCGAAAACGGATTTCGTATTAAACGATCCGACTTATAAGGCCGCCCGGATTTTGGTGGCGGGTAAGAATTTCGGCATGGGTTCCAGCCGGGAGCACGCCGCCTGGGCTATTCATGATTACGGCTTCAGCGTGGTCATTTCGAGCTTCTTTGCGGATATTTTTCGGAATAACTCGCTGAATAACTTTGTACTGCCGGTACAGGTTTCGGATGAATTTCTGGCTAAAACCTTTGCTGTGATTGAAGCCGACCCGTACGCTCAGATCACGGTCGATCTGGAAAACCAGCAGGTGACCTTACCTGACGGTACGGCTACTGCATTCGATATCAACCCGTACAAAAAGAACTGCCTGATGAATGGCTACGATGATATCGATTACCTGATCTCGTTGCGGCCGGAGATTGAGGCGTTCCAGGCAAGTCAAGTTTAACCACTGAGTAACACAAAGTATGGCACAGAGTCTCACGGAGTTAAATGTGATTTCACGCCAGATTCTGGCCTGTGCCTACCAAGTTCATACGGCTTTAGGCCCTGGCTTACTCGAGAGTGCCTACAAAGAATGTTTGGCTTACGCTCTTACAAAAAGTGGGCTTTTTGTGGAAAAGGAGAAAGCAATGCCTTTGGTGTACAAAGAGATCAGGCTTGAAGTTGGTTATCGAATTGATCTTTTGGTTAATCAGCAAATTGTTCTGGAATTAAAATCAGTTGAAGCTTTAACGGAAGTGCACCTCGCTCATATTTTAACCTACATGCGACTGGGTAATTACAAACTGGGTCTGTTACTGAATTTTAACGTAGCGAGCCTAAAAAATGGAATCCGGCGAGTTGTACTTTAAGCAATTACTCAGCGTAACTCTGTGTAAAACTCTGAGGTACTCTGTGGTGAATCAAACCTTTACATGGCAAGTAAACATATTCTCGTAATTCCCGGTGATGGGATTGGTCAGGAAGTGACCGAAGTATCGAAACAAGTCGTCGAAGCCATTGGCCAGAAATTTGGTCATGCCTTTACCTTTGATTACGCCCTCATCGGTCACGCCGCTATCGAAGCAACCGGACAGCCGCTGCCCGAGGAAACCATCGAAAAATCCAAAGCTTCCGATGCCATCCTCTTTGGAGCCGTGGGACACCCCAAATACGATAACGATCCTTCCGCCAAGGTACGCCCCGAGCAGGGATTGCTGGGTATTCGTAAAGCCCTGGGCCTGTACGCGAACCTGCGACCCATCAAATTATTCGACGAATTACTGGAAGCGTCCAGTATCAAAGCCGAGATTCTTCGCGGAGCGGACATCCTGTTTTTCCGGGAACTGACGGGGGACATTTACTTCGGTGAAAAAGGTCGTCAGGATGAAGGCGATACGGCGTACGATATTGCCAAATACAGTAAGTACGAAGTCGAACGCATTGCCCGGAAGGCTTTCGAAGCAGCTCGTACCCGCAATAAAAAACTTTGCTCGGTAGATAAAGCCAACGTACTGGAAACCAGCCGCCTCTGGCGGGAAGTGGTTCAGGAAATTGCTAAAGAATATCCCGACGTAACGGTAGAGCATCAATTCGTCGATTCGGCGGCGATGTTGCTCATCAAAGATCCCCGCCGGTTCGACGTGGTACTAACGGCTAATTTGTTCGGCGATATCCTCACGGATGAAGCCAGTCAGATTGCGGGTTCCATGGGTATGCTGGCTTCGGCCTCCATCGGTGATACCGTAGGGTTATACGAGCCCATTCACGGTTCAGCCCACGATATTACGGGTAAAGGCGTGGCCAACCCGCTGGCTTCAGTACTGTCGGCGGCCCTGATGCTGGATATTTCGTTTGGGATGAAGGAAGAAAGCGAAGCCATCATTGCTGCCGTAGACGGTGTACTCAAAGATGGTTTCCGGACGGGCGACATCGCTGATGCTCAGACCGACCGGGCCAAAATCCTGGGTACGGAAGCTATGGGAGCCGAACTGCTCAAGCGAATCTAAACCGGGCAATCACCGATTACGGAAGCGAAAAGGCTTAAAAAGCACGGGTATCAAACACCAAATTATTTGCCTGAATCAAAATTCCGGCTATTTTTGTCCTCACAATGGAAACCGCCTGTGTTATGTTTGCCAAGACACTCAACCTTTCTCTTCTTATTCTCGGCCGTACGCTTTGAGAACGGGAGTTGGTTGTAACCATACTGAACCCTTTCTCAAGTGCTTGAGAAAGGGTTTTTTTGTTTGCGATTTCCAATCAGACTTTGCTAAGGAGTCCCCGCTACTTAGTAGAGAATGCCTAACCAAGGAGTTCATTCACGATCACACTGTTTACTTATGAGCCAAAGAATTCAAATCTTCGACACCACGCTGCGTGACGGCGAGCAAGTGCCCGGATGCCAATTAACTACGGAAGAAAAAGTAGTAATTGCCAAGGAACTTGAGCTGCTCGGAGTGGATGTTATTGAGGCTGGTTTTCCCATTTCCAGCCCTGGGGACTTTCGGTCAGTGGAGGAAATCTGTAAGGCTGTAACCGAGCCTACGGTTTGTGGACTTACCCGGGCTGTAGAGAAAGATATTGAAGTAGCGGCTGAAGCTCTCCGGTACGCCAAACGCCCCCGGATTCACACCGGCATTGGTTCATCGGATGTACACATTCTTCATAAGTTTAACTCTACCCGTGATCAGATTCTCGAACGCGGTGTGCACGCAGTTAAATACGCGAAGAAGTTCGTGGAAGACGTGGAATTTTACGCCGAAGATGCAGGACGGGCCGATCTGGAATTCCTGGCTCGCCTGACCGAAGGCGTGATTGCGGCGGGAGCTACGGTTGTAAACTTGCCTGATACGACCGGTTATCTGTTGCCCGAACAGATGTACAACCGCATTTCCTACCTTTTTGAGAATGTGTCTAACATTCACAAAGCCACGATTTCTATGCACTGCCACAACGATCTGGGACTGGCAACGGCGAACACGCTGGCCGGAATCCGGGCGGGTGCTCGGCAGGTAGAGGTAACCATCAATGGCATTGGCGAACGGGCGGGTAATACGTCGCTCGAAGAAATCGCCATGGCCTTGAAAGTACATAAAGACCTGGGCTTTGAAACGGGAATTGATTCTTCGCATCTGTATCCTTTGTCGAAACTTGTATCTGGAATGATGCGGATGCCCGTTCAGGCAAACAAAGCGATTGTGGGACGCAACGCGTTTGCTCACTCGTCAGGTATTCACCAGGATGGACATTTAAAGAATTCGTCGAATTACGAAATTATCAATCCCGAAGACGTAGGTGTACCTAGCTCGGAAATCATTCTGACGGCTCGTAGCGGCCGGGCTGCCCTGCGTCACCGTCTGCAATTGCTTGGCTTTAAATTTGAAAAACTGGATTTGGATAAACTTTACGAACGCTTTTTGTTAATGGCAGATGAACGTAAAATGATCCACGATCAGGATTTAATGGAACTGGTAGGATAATCTACTGATTAAAGTATCTCTGATAAAAGGCCTATACTCTCCAGTATAGGCCTTTTTTAACTTTTAACGAGCCTAAATTATCCTTGGGTAGAGTTATTAAAAAATTTCAATAAGATTATCTGAATATAAAATTATACTATAGTGGCAAAAGCATATATTTGACTTTAATTACTTCTGAATTCTATGTATGAAACGTATAGCTACAAACTCTCCGGTAGAAGAATTATACTTGTGGAGAAAATTTATTACAGGTGATCCCTTAGCTTTTCAAGAACTTATTGTTTCTAACTATCGCTCGCTTGTTCAGTACGGAACCCGCTTTTGCCGGGACCAGCCTTTCATTGAAGATGTAATTCAGGACCTGTTCATCTACCTCTGGGAGCATAAACAGGACTTAAGCGACACCCCTGCGAACGTTCGTAATTATTTATTTAAAGCATTCCGTAACCGCATACTTTTCGAACTCAAGCAGCAACACCGTTTTACGGAATTGCCCGAAACGGATGACGAAGGAAGCGAGCTCTATGTGCCCTGCGTGCAGGACATGCTTCTGCACTTAGACTCTGATACGGAAGTAAAGCAGCAGATTTCGGGATTGATGGCTCAATTACCCGAACGCCAACGCGAGGCCCTGTTTTTAAAATACTACCAGGATTGTGAGATTCAGGAGATTGCTGACATCATGGGCATCAACCGCCAGTCCGTATCCAACCATTTACAGAAAGCCATGACTTTTTTACGGCATCACTGGAAAAGATCCTTCGTCACTTCCCTCATTACCAGCATTTTCACTGCCTTTTTATTGTAAGTACTCCTATCTACCCGGCCGTACCATCCTTCATAAAAAAAGAAGGAGAGGACTGGACATGCATTCTCCAATAAAAAAAATTAAAAAATTCCTATTCTGAGAGGGTATAACGCTATTCGTTTTTCCTAATCAGGATGGAGGCCTTCTCCTACTTTAATTATTCCATGGATAGCTATAATCATTTCAAGGCGGAAGATTTCTTAGAAAACCCCTCATTTCGAGCGTGGGTGTATGGTAAATCTTCCCCGGCAGAAACCGATTACTGGAACCAATTCTTACGTGAATACCCGCAGGCGGAAGAAGCCATCCTGGAAGCTAAAGAATTGTTATTGACACTGGTTGAGCCAGAAGTGATTTTGTCAGAAGAATATATACGCGAACGCTCGCGGCGTATTCTTGAGCATACGAAACCCTTACCAATAAAGCGTAGCTTTTGGCGGTGGGGTGGGAGCATGGCTGCCGTGCTAGTGTTGGCTGCCGGACTCGGAGGGTGGTTGATCTGGAAAAACCAGGCTACCCTGCATCAGCTTCCGGTGAGCCAGAGTAAATCCTTAATAAAAGATTCCAAACACTGGGATGAGGTTATCAATGAAAGTCAGCAAAGTCGTTTGGTTTTATTGCCCGACGGAAGTTCAGTCGTGTTACAGGCCCAAAGCCAAATTGCTTTTCCCAGAAAGTTCGAGGCTGATAAACGGGAAGTAGTATTAATGGGAGAGGCTTTCTTCGAGATCAGGAAGAATCCCAAACAACCCTTCTTCGTAGAAGCGAATGAAGTAATCACCCGGGTTACCGGAACAAGCTTTACCATACGGGCCTTCGAAGCCGCTGATCAGGTAAAAGTGACCGTAAAAACGGGGACAGTTGCCGTATTCAAGAAAGCTCAGCAGGAAGTAAGTGCTCAACTTGTGCGACCCAATCAGCAAGCCACGTTTGAACGTCAGAACCAAAAGCTGTCGGTTAGTGGAAGTCCATTGCCGGAACTGACCGTACTAGAAAAAGAGCCCTTTACCTTCGTTCGTACGCCTATTAGCAAAGTATTTCAGGTACTGGAAAAAAATTACGGAGTAAAAATCAAGTATGATTCTGAATTGATGAGGCATTGTACCTTATCAGCGGAGCTGGGAGATAAGCCGGTGCTGGAGAAACTAACGCTGATCTGTGCCGGGATAGAATCTACCTACGAGTACCAGAATGGAGAAGTAACAATTCATAGTAAAGGTTGCCATTAATTCTACGTTATCCCTTGATCCGAACAAAGCCTATGTAGCACACTAACTCCTTTATGAAAAAAGCCCCCGATGTTCCCGCATCGGAGGCCCGTACCCTCCCCTTCAGTCTTGCAAAACAGTCATCCTCCCAAAAAGGATGAACAGGGGATTCTTTGTCTAATGGTTATTAAACCTTTCAAATTTATGCAAAAATTTTTCCACTCAAACAAACTGCTGTACGACCTTATGAAAGTCAGTCTTGTACAGTTTTTCATGGCAGTAGTGTTTGTAGGTGCAAGTCATGCTCACGAGAGCTCGGGGCAGGAAATCCTTAACCAACGAGTTACTATTGCTGTTAAAAATCAGGATCTGGAAAGCGTACTTTCCAGACTGGCCAAAATTGCAAAAGTTCACTTTCTGTACAGCCCGGAATTAGTTGAGGCAGACCGTAAAGTAAACCTCACCCTGCATAACCAGACGATTGGCTCAGCCTTGCAGGAGTTACTGAATCCGCTGGCACTGACCTATCAGGTGATGGGTGAACAAATCATCCTGAAACGCAAACCCGCTTTAGGACTCGTAGCCAGTGCATCAACGCCTGCTGAGAACAAAGCGGAAGAAACAGAAATGCCCGTTGCTCCGGTAGATGTTACCGTGAAAGGGGTTATTCTGGGTGACGACGGATTGCCGCTGGTAGGCGTAAGCGTCCAGGTGAAGGGAACCACGATTGGAACGACCAGTAAAGCGGACGGATCGTATCAGCTGACGGTACCAAACTCGGAATCGGTACTGATTTTCAGTTACGTAGGCTTTATCAAGCAGGAAATTCCAGTAGGCGATAAAACGACGATTGACGTACGCTTACAAAGCGATACGCAGGCACTTTCGGAAGTCGTTGTCGTTGGATACGGCGAGCAGAAAAAGGAGACGGTAACGGGTGCAGTAACGACTGTTAAAGGTACGGATCTGGTGAAATCACCTGCGGTCAACCTGACTAACTCGATTGCGGGTCGGATGCCTGGTGTGATTGCTGTACAACGAAGTGGCGAACCAGGTTACGATGGAGCAGGGATCCGGATTCGGGGTACGAACACGCTGGGAAATAGCGACGCTCTGATTGTAGTCGATGGAATTCCGGCACGGGCGGGCGGTTTTGACCGGATCAACCCAGCCGATATCGAAACGATTTCCGTTTTGAAAGATGCTTCGGCTGCGATTTACGGAGCCCGGGCTGCGAACGGGGTTATCCTGATTACGACCAAACGCGGTAAATCAGGTAAGCCTGAGCTATCGTATTCGTTTAACCAGGGTTTCTCTCAGCCAACCGTTATTCCTAAACTGGCGAATGCTTCGCAATTTGCTGAGATGCGGAATGAACTGGAAGTGTTCAACTTGCCCGCCAACGAATGGCGTAACGCTACGGATGCCTTCCGTTCGACGGGAAGTTATACCCGTCCGGATGGATCTGTAAAAGCAGCTCCTTATAAGCCGGAAGATTTCCAGAAATTTGCCGATGGTTCGGATCCCTGGTTTCACCCCAACACGGATTGGTTCGGAGATGCATTGAAGACCTGGTCTCCACAATCTCGCCACAATGTTCAGTTGAGCGGAGGAACCGAAAACGTGAAGTATCTGACTTCGATCGGGTATCAAAACCAGGATGCGTACTACAAAAATTCAGCGACGGGTTACAAGCAGTACGATCTGCGTCTGAATCTGGATGCCAACATTAACAAGTACGTACACGTCAACCTGGGTAGCATTGCTCGTCAGGAAAGCCGTCGTTTCCCAACCAAATCAGCCGGTACCGTTTTCCGGATGCTGATGCGGGGTCTGCCTACGCAACCGGCTTTCTGGCCGAATGGCATGCCTGGTCCAGATATTGAGAATGGTGAAAACCCTGTAGTAATCACTACGAATCAGACGGGTTATGACCGGGATACGCGTTACTACTGGCAAACCAATGGTTCGATCGATATTAAAATCCCTGGTGTAGAAGGCCTGAAATTTACGGGAACGGCTGCCATTGACAAGTATATCCGTCAAACCAAACGCTGGGAAACGCCCTGGTATCTGTACACGCATCAGGGAGCCTTCGAAAGCGATGGAGTAACGCCAGTCTTAGTACGTGGAAAACGCGGTCCTGCCGAACCTCGTCTGTCGCAGGGCAATGAAGATCAGCTGAACATTCTGTTGGGCGGAATCGGAACCTACGAACGCAAATTTGGGGATCATGCCGTGACCGTACTGGCCGGGGTGAACAAGGAAACCATCCGCAACGACAACTTCAGTGCATACCGTCGTTACTTCATCTCTACGGCGATTGATCAGCTTTTTGCTGGCGGTGATCTGGAGCGTACCAACAACGGGGGTGCCTGGGAACGGGCTCGTTTGAACTACTTCGGACGGGTTGCCTACAACTATAAAGAGAAGTATCTGGCCGAATTCCTATGGCGGTATGATGGTTCGTACATGTTCCCCGAACAAACCCGTTACGGATTTTTCCCGGGTATCATGGCGGGCTGGCAGATTTCAGAAGAAAACTTCTTCAAGAACAACGTCAACTTCGTGAATTACCTGAAGCTGCGGGCTTCTTATGGTCAGATGGGTAATGACCAGATTTACTACGATAACACCCTCCAGGAGTATCAGTACTACTCAACGGCCGGTTTTGGTACGTATGTCATCAACAACCAGTTACAGAAGACCCTGTTTGAATCTCGCGTACCTAACCCCAACATTACTTGGGAGGTTGCCAATAACTCAAATATTGGTTTGGAAGGTCAGTTATTCAACGGAAAAATCAACTTCGAGTTTGAGTACTTCTATAACAAACGGACGAGTATCCTCTGGCGTAAAAACGCTTCGATTCCTCAAACGACTGGTATGAAGTTACCCGCTGAAAACATCGGTAAGATGCAAAACACCGGGTTTGAATTCAAGGTAGGTCACTCCGGTCAGAAGGGTGATTTCCGGTATAACGTAAGCTTCAACGGAGGCTATGCGAAGAACAAGGTTCTGTTCTGGGATGAAGCCCCAGGATCTCCCGTATATCAACGTACAACCGGAGCCCCTTTAAATGCCTACTTGTTCTATGAGTACGATGGCGTCTTCAAAGATCAGGCGGATATTGATGCTACGTTGAGTCGTGTAGATTACTCAGCCATTAGCAACACGATACGTCCTGGTGATATGAAGTATAAAGATTTCAACGGAGACGGTAAAATTGATCCGGATGACCGCGTAAGAGGCAAGAGAAACACCATTCCTACCTTGCAGGGTGGTCTCAATGGATCATTCAACTACAAGAATTTCGACTTATCCATTCTCTTCCAATATGCGACTGGAGCCCAATTGTTCGTAAGTACGGGTGAATCGGGTAGTATCGGTAACTACCTGCTGGACGTGTATCAGCACCGTTGGACGGTTGATAATCCAAGTAGCGTATATCCCCGGATCGCAGACCGTAGTGATCAGTACTACACCAAGAGTGATGATAACAAAAACTCCTACTGGCTGCGGAGCTCCGATTACATTCGTCTGAAAAACTTAGAATTAGGCTATACGTTGCCTTCTACGCTCAGCAAACAGATCGGTATGAATGCGGTACGATTCTATGTAAATGGTCTGAACCTCTTTACGGTTGATAAGCTGAAAGTGTACGATCCGGAAGCGGATAACACTACGGGTCAGTATTATCCTCCTGCCCGCATTATCAACACGGGTTTATCCATCACATTCTAAGGTAAGCTAGGGTACGGTTGCTGCTGAACCGGTAACCGTACCCCGCATCGAAACGAAATAAGACTATGAAAAAATCGATTCAAAAACTGGGTTTCGTTGCAGTGGTCGCTCTGATGGCTTCCTGTAACGGGGACTTTGTGAATAAACAGCCGCTGGGAGAGGTCGTATTGTCAACGGTTTGGCAAGATGCTCCCTTGGCTGAAGCATTCGTTACGGATATTTACAATGGGTTTGGTCAGGGCGGCTTCAACGAACAGATGCTGGCCTCCTTAACCGATGAAGCCCTATTTACGCACCCTGGTCGCGGTATTAATACCTTTACCGAGGCCCGTTCTAATCCGGCTGATATTGGTTGGGTGAATAATACCTATGCATGGGGCGACATGTATACTCGCATTCGGGCCTGTAACCTGGCGATTGAAAACTTAACGAACCCTCAGTTTAATGATCCTACTTTGGCGACTCGCTTACTGGGTGAAGCCAAGTTCATGCGGGCGTATTACTACCAGCAATTAACCCGTTACTACGGCGGCGTACCGATTATTGATCGGGCCTATAAATTAGGCGAAGCCGATTATACAGTAACGCGGAACACCTACGAAGAGTGCGTCAACTTCATCACCAAAGATCTGGATGATGCAGCTACGGCACTCAAAGGAAAATCCATGCTTCCCGGTCGTGCCAACGAAGCCGCCGCTCTGGCTCTCAAGTCGCGAGTACTGCTTTACGCCGCCAGTGATTTACACGATATACCTACGGCGAAAGCCAAATCAGCAACGATTGCTGCGTTTGCCAAACCTGAAATCTTAGGGTACATAAGTGGTAGTCGGGCCGATCGCTGGAAGAAAGCAAAAGATGCCGCCAAAGCCGTACTCAATCTGACTTCGTACGGCTACGAGTTGAATTTGTCCGCTCCGGTTTCTAAAGACCAGGGTACCACCAATTACATCAACGTATCTACTGCTAAAAACGGCGGCGAAAAGGATTTGATTCTGGGCCGTTACTTCATTGACTTGAAAGAAGAGGATGGAGCCTGGGTAGGTCGTAACAACGGGCCCAACGGTTACCACAACTGGGCCGGTAACGCTCCGCTTCAGAATTTGGTGGATGATTACGAAATGATGGATGGTAGCAAGTTTGACTGGAGTGATCCTTCGAAAGCGACAACGCCTTACCAAAATCGTGACCCTCGTTTCTACGGCACCATCCTCTACGACGGAGCCCCCTGGAAACCCCGTCCTTCGGATGTAGCGGGTAAAGATCCCAACAACCAGATTCAGACGGGCCAATATCAGGTAACCAACGCTAGCGGAGCTGTCGTTGCGGCAGCGGGTCTGGATACACGTCAAAGCTCCGTAGAAGACTGGAACGGATCGCGTACGGGTTACTATATGCGGAAGTTCATCGATCCGAACCCGGCAATCGTGGATCAGAATACGCGTCAGCAAATTCCTTGGCCCTTGATCCGCTATACGGAATCACTGCTTAACTACGTCGAGGCTTGTATTGAACTGGGCGAAGATGCCGAGGCTAAAACCTACCTCAACAAAGTACGTTTCCGGGCGGGTATGCCTGCCATTACCGAAACAGGTAGTGCCCTGCGGGAGCGTTACCGCAACGAGCGTCGCATAGAAATGGCTTACGAAGAACAACGCTACCACGATGCCCGTCGCTGGATGATTGCTCCGGCAACTTTAGGCGAGCAGGCTCAGATCATTCAGATTACGGGTACGCTCAAGGCTGGTAAAACGGTAAGCATTTATAAGTACGATCCGAACAATTACAATTATAAATACCAAGTAACGAACGTCGATGTTGGTATTGAAAACCGGAAGTGGCTCGACAAGATGTACTTCATCCCCATTAGCCGGGATGAGATTAACCGGAATAGTAAGTTAATTCAAAATCCTGGTTACTAGTAGTTTACCAGGATAAAGGAGTATTTCGAAAATAATCTACGTCTGGACAGGCGTAGATTATTTTCATAAAATAGGCTCTGGATAAACCCTGAAAGTGGTCCATCCCCGGACGTTTTTTGTATGGCCCCCAAACCATCAATCCCCTCATGAATCGAATTATACCGCTTAGCCTTTTGGTGCTTCTGCTGGCTTGTCAGCAGAAAAGCGAGAAGGAAGTAATCCAGACTAATACAGGCTCTACCTTATTTAAAGAATTAACCACCGATCAGACCCACGTTGATTTCAGTAATACCTTAACCGAAGGACTGAATACCAATATTTTAATGTATGAATACTTCTACAACGGTGGGGGGGTAGCCGTTGGCGATTTAAATAACGATGGTCTGGAGGATCTTTACTTCACGGCCAACATGACGCCCAACAAACTGTACCTGAATCAGGGGAAACTACAGTTTAAAGATATTACGGACGCTTCCGGAGCCGCTGGACGTCCAGGCCCCTGGAAAACGGGCGTCACGATGGCCGATGTCAACGGCGATGGCAAACTTGATATTTATGTATGCTATTCGGGCAGCGTCGCTCCCGAGAATCGTACCAATCAGCTGTTCATCAATCAGGGTGTGGACGGCAATGGAATACCGCAGTTCAAGGAATCAGCCCGTGAATATGGACTGGATAGCCCCGCCACGAGTACGCAGGGCGTATTTTTCGATTACGACAAGGACGGCGACCTGGATCTGTTTCTGCTTAATCACAACCCCAAATCCTTACCCGTACTTGACGAAGCAGCTACAACTGATTTACTGAAAAAAGAAGACACGTCGGCGGGTTCACGGCTGTACCGGAACGATACCAATCATTTTATCGATATAACCGCCAAAGCGGGTATCCAGAGTACGGCCCTGTCTTATGGATTAGGAGCGGGCGTTGCTGACATTAACGGCGATGGCTGGCTCGATCTGTACATTGGCAATGACTATACCATTCCCGATTTTCTGTATATCAACAATCACAACGGCACCTTTACCAATCAGATTCAGAAGCAACTGCAACACACGTCCCATTTTTCGATGGGCAACGATATAGCCGACATCAACAATGATGGTTTCCCGGACATTTATACGCTGGATATGCTGCCCGAAGACAACAAACGGCAAAAGCTACTGATGGCTCCGGATAACTACGAGAAATTCGACCTGAATCTGCGTTCCGGTTTTTACTATCAGTACATGCGGAACATGCTTCAGCTTAACAACGGAAACGGGACCTTTAGCGAAATTGGTCAGCTTTCGGGACTGTCGAATACCGACTGGAGCTGGGCTTCCCTCTTTGCCGATTACGATAATGATGGCTGGAAAGATCTGTTCGTGACCAACGGCTTTCCCCGCGACTATACCAACCTGGATTTTTCGAAATACATGGGTGATTTCATGAAGAATCGTCAGGGGAACATTCACCGTCAGGACGTACTGAATCTGGTCCAGCAAATTCCGGCTTCTAACGTAAGCAATTACCTGTTTAAAAATAATGGCAACCTGACGTTCTCAAACGTCAGTGCGACCTGGGGTGTCAATCAGCCACTGAACAGTAACGGAGCCGCTTTTTCGGATCTCGACAATGACGGTGATCTGGACTTAGTCATTAACAACATCAACCATACGGCGAGTCTGTACGAAAACCAGTCGGATCGGAAGCACCATTTTCTGAACGTAAAACTTGAAGGCAAGCCCGGCAATACCCAGGGAATTGGAGCGAAGGTCATGATTACTGCGAAGGGACAACGACAGTACCTCGATCAAATGCCCACGCGGGGGTATCAGTCGAGCGTATCTCCCGTACTGCACTTTGGTCTGCAAACAGCTACTCAGATTGATTCGCTGACGATTACCTGGCCCGATGGTTCGCAGGAAACCAAAACGGCTCTAAAAGCCGACCAGCTACTAACGCTCAAACAGAAGGATGCTGCAGCGGCTAAAATCCGTACTACAGCTCCCGGTTGGTATCAATCCGTACCCGCACCCGTAGCGTTTCAATCGGCATCTACGTCACTAAATGATTTCAAACGACAGCCTTTATTGGTTAATCCCCTGTCTTTTTCCGGGCCTTGTCTGGCAAAAGCTGACGTAAACGGAGACGGTAAGGAAGATCTGTTTGTCGGCGGCGGCAATGGTCAGGCGGGCGTACTATTTCTGCAACAGGCGAACGGGAAACTCAGTAAGAAACAGAGCTTCAATACCGTAGGCGAAGACGCGGATGCCCTGTTTTTCGATGCCAACCGCGACGGCTTTCCCGATTTATACCTCGTTAGCGGCGGATACGGTGACCTGATGCCGGAAGATCCCCGTTTACAGGATCGACTGTATCTGAACGATGGCAAAGGGAATTTCACCAAGGCGACGGGAGCTTTACCCACGCTTCCGGGTAGTAAAAGCTGCGTACGGGCGGCCGATCTCAACGACGATGGGGCTCTGGATTTATTCGTAGGTGGTCGGGTGATTCCGGGCCGATACCCCGAAACACCGCCGAGTTTTCTACTCATCAACGATGGCAAGGGACATTTTAGCGATCAAACCGCAAAGCTGGCCCCGGCACTGGCTCGCATGGGTATGGTGAGCGATGCCGCCTGGCTGGATTTGAATCAGGACCAGAAACCGGATTTGATTTTGGTAGGTGAGTGGATGCCTGTTACGGCTTTTGTGAGCAATGGTAGTACCTGGACGGATCAGACGAGTACCTACTTCCCGAAAGCCTATCGGGGTTGGTGGAATAAATTGCTGCTAGAAGATATCAACGGCGATGGCCGAATGGATCTACTCGTTGGGAATCAGGGACTCAATACGCAATGCAAAGTTTCCGATCGCGAACCCGCTGAACTGGTCTATAAGGATTTTGACGACAACGGATCCATCGATCCGATCCTTAGTTTTTACATCCAGGGCAAAAGCTATCCCTACGTAACCCGCGATGAACTCCTCGACCAAATCAGTATGATGCGGACGCGTTTTCCGGATTATAAAAGCTACGCCGAAACTACACTCACGGATATTTTCACACCGGAAGAATTAGAAGGAAGTACGAAACTATCGGCTAATACGCTGAAAACAACCCTCTTTGTTCGGACCGCTAAAGGCAATTTCCAGGAACAAGCCTTGCCCATTCAGACTCAAATGGCTCCCGTATTCACGATTACTAGTTTGGACTTTGATCAGGATGGTAAAAAGGATTTGCTGCTCTGTGGAAATGTGAACAAAGCCCGGCTGCGTTTTGGCAACTGCGATGCCAATTATGGCGTCTTGCTGAAAGGAAATGGAAAGGGACAATTTCAGTACGTTCCGCAGCAACAATCCGGTTTTGCCTTACGCGGCGACGTACGAAGTGTATTGCCTTGGGGCAATCAACTACTCATTGGAATCAATCAAAAAGGCTTGCAAGCGTACCAACGGCGATGAAATACTGGTTTATACTTTGCTTCCTGGTGGGCTGGTCCTGTACGAAAAAAAAGGAAGCGGAACTAGCCCCGGCCCAGATTACCCACGTCATCGAGGAAATGACGGAGACCATGATTCACGATGTGACGAATCCACCGCTGGCGGCTCGATTTTTCTCGTATGCCTGCCTGTCGGGATACGAGGTACTGGCTCAGCATGATTCGTCGATGCGTAGTATGCACGGCGTTTTGAACGGCTTTCCCGTTATTCAGAAACCCAGCGAGATCCCCGAACATTCCGTATCTCTGACGGCCTTACTAGCCATGATGGAGACGGCTCAGAAAATGCAGCCTTCGGGGAAACGACTGGCCCAGTACGAAACCCATTTTCTGGATTCCTGCCGGACGGCTGGTTATTCGGAAGAAGTACTAAACGGGTCGAAAGCCTACGCTCAGGCCATTAGCAAACAAATCCTGGCCTACGCTAAAGCCGATCGCTACAACCGGATCAGCAATTATCCCCGGTATCAGACTCGCACAGGCGACGGTTTCTGGTATCCCACACCGCCGGGCTATTTCGCTCCGGTCGAGCCGTACTTTGCAACCGTCCGTTCGTTTACCCTGGATACCTGTTCGCAGTTCAAGCCTGCTCCGCCAACACCGTATTCGACCGACCCGAAGTCGGCGTTTTATCGGATGATGCAGATCAATTATGCGGATAAGCTACCCGACGAACACAAGCAAATCGCGGCTTTCTGGGATTGCAACCCCTTTGCACTGGAAGACAACGGCCATTTGATGGTGGGTATGAAGAAAATATCGCCGGGGGCTCATTGGCTGGGTATTACGGGTATCGCCTGTCAGAAGGCCAAGGTGAGTTTTGCTCAGGCGTTGAAGATTCATACCGTCGTGGCGATTACGCTAACGGACGGATTCATCTGTTGCTGGGATGAAAAGTACCGCAGCAACCGGATTCGCCCCGAAACGGCCATTCGCAAGCTTATGGACCCGCACTGGCGACCTTTCCTGCAAACGCCGCCTTTTCCCGAATACCTGAGTGGTCACTCGACGATTTCTTCGGCGGCGGCTGTGGTCCTAACCCATTATTTCGGTGATCACTTTGCGTACACCGATACCGTGGAAGAACCCTTTGGTTTGAAGGCCCGCTCGTTTCAATCCTTCCAGCAGGCCGCTGATGAAGCAGGCATGTCTCGTCTGTACGGAGGCATTCATTTCATGGATGCTATTACGGAAGGCCGGGAGCAGGGATTGAAAGTAGGTACCTGGGTTATTCAAAGAGTCGAAGGAAAACGCGAACTAGTCGCAAGTAATTAGCCATTTAACCCGAATTGCGTAAGTTAGTCCGTTATACGAAACCAATACACCTATAATCCGGCATCGTCCGTTATTACTTTTTTCTCACTCCATCTCATGCGTTATTCATCGCTTCAACCCCTAGCCCTAGGCTTACTGTTGACAGCCGGAGGTTTTTATGGTTGTAAAACCAGTCAGAAACCAGCCCAGACCACCCAGGCTGCGGCTCCCGCTACTACCTCTGCCTCTGCACCGGTCGGTGTCGAAAAGCCTAAACCTCGCATTCTGGTTTTCTCCAAGACGGCGGCTTTTTATCACACCTCCATTCCAAGCGGTATTGCGGCCCTGCAAAAGTTAGGGCAGGAGAATGGCTTCGAAGTCGACACGACGAAAAATGCCACTCTGTTTACGGAAGACAACCTGAAAAAGTATCAGGCTGTCATCTTCCTGAGCACCACGGGCAACGTACTCGATCCTGATCAGCAAGTCGCTTTTGAGCGATACATTCAGGCGGGCGGCGGTTACGTGGGCATCCACGCCGCAACGGACACCGAATACAACTGGCCCTGGTACAACAAGCTGGCCGGAGCGTACTTCGCCAGTCACCCGCGTCAGCAGAATGCAGGTATTGATGTACTCGACAAAAAGCACCCTTCGACGAGCTTCCTGCCCGATCGTTGGGAGCGTTACGACGAGTTATACAACTTCAAGAATATCAATCCAGACGTGAAGGTTCTGATGAATCTGGATGAGGATAGCTACGAAGGCGGCACGAATGGCAGCAATCACCCCTTTGCCTGGTACCACGATTACGACGGTGGACGGGCATTTTATACGGCGGGTGGCCATACCAACGAAAGCTTCAGCGAACCGCTGTTTCTGAAACATTTGCTCGGCGGCATTCAGTACGCCATGGGCGATGGAAAGCTGGACTTCGCGAAAGCGTATTCTGTGAAAACCCCCGAGGAAAATCGCTTCGTCAAGACGGTACTTTCCAACGATTTGAACGAACCCATGGAGCTGGCGGTAGCTCCCGATGGACGCGTATTTTTTGTGGAACGGGCGGGTAAGTTTTACCAATACGATCCAAAAACGCAGCAAACCCGTCTGGTCTACGACTTCCCGGTGAAGGCGGTGGAAAAGTATCTGAATGGTCTGCTGGGGATGACGATTGATCCCAACTTCAAGCAAAACCACTACCTGTACTTCTTTTATACCATTCAGGATGGTGAACAAACCAAGCAACGCATTGCTCGCTTTGTGATGGGCGATGATGGCGTATTGGACGTAGCTTCCGAAAAACCCATTATTGAATTCCCGATTGATCTGGAAGTAAGTGCCCACACGGGTGGTTCGATGGCCTGGGATGCCAAAGGCAATCTGTTCATTTCAACGGGTGACAATACCGTACCGTTTGAGTCCAGCGGTTTTGCTCCGATTGATCAGCGACCGAATCGCCTGACGTTCGACGCCGAACGATCGGCCGGTAACCCGAACGACTTACGTGGTAAAATCCTTCGCATTCACGTAGAGGCCGATGGTTCGTACACGATTCCCGAGGGCAACCTGTTTGCGAAAGGTACGCCCGGTACGCGTCCGGAAATTTACGTGATGGGTTGCCGTAACCCGTACCGGATCTCCGTTGATCCGCTGACGGGTTACGTATACTGGGGTGAAATCGGTCCGGATTCCGGCGTGGATGGTCCCCAAGGCCCTCGCGGCTACGATGAGTTCAATCAGGCCAAGAAACCCGGTAACTTCGGCTGGCCGTATTTCGTAGGTGATAACAAACCTTACAAGGAGTATAACTTCGAAACGAAGGCCGTTGGTAAAGAATTTGATGTCAACGGACCGACCAACAATTCGCCCTACAACACGGGAGCGAAAACCTTACCTCCGGCTCAGAAAGCCATGATCTGGTATCCGTACAACCGTTCGGCAGAGTTTCCTGAACTCGGTGAAAGTGGACGTTGTGCGATGGGTGGACCGGTTTACCATTTCGATCCGAACCTGGCTTCGGACGTAAAATTGCCTGCCTATTACGACAAGGCCGTTTTCTTCTACGATTGGATGCGGAACTGGGTATTTGCGGTTCGTCTGGACGAAAATTATAACTACAAACGACTGGAAGCATTCATGCCAACGCGGGGAGATTTCCGCCGTCCGGTAGACATGGAAATGGGGCCCGAAGGAGCGATTTACATGCTGGAGTACGGATCCGTATACGGAATCGATAACGAAGATGCCCGTCTGGTGAAAATTGAGTACAACGCCGGTAACCGGGCTCCGGTTGCTAAGATTACGGCGAAGGATACAATTGGACTGGCTCCGTTAAAAGTGGCCTTCAGCAGTGCGAAAAGCTACGATTTCGACGAAGAAGACAAGCTTACCTACGAATGGCAGTTTGAGGGCAAATCGGTAGCTTCTCGGGAAGCCAACCCAACGCATATTTTTGAAAAAGACGGGATTTATCAGACCGTCCTGAAAGTAACCGATCCGACGGGTTTGAGCAGTTACGATACGCTGGAAGTAAAGGTTGGAAACACGCTGCCGCAGGTTGCTATTGCGACGCCGGGCGGAAACAGCAGCTTCTTCTTCCCCACGCAAACGCCCCTCAAGTATGAGGTGAATGTGAAGGACAACGAAGACAAAGTTATTGATAAGAAAAAAGTGAAAGTATCGCTCAACTACATCCCGAAAGTAGCGGGCGGTAACGAATCTCAAATGGGTCACCAGCAGATTACGGGTACGTTTAACCTGGGTAAATCACTCATGGAAGGAAGCGACTGCAAAGCTTGTCACCAGATTAACAAGAAGTCAGTAGGTCCAGCCTTTATGGAAGTTTCCAAGCGGTACCGGGGTGATAAAGGTGCCCTGACCCGACTGGCAAACAAAGTCATTACGGGTGGCGGTGGCGTATGGGGCGAGCATGCCATGAACGCCCACCCGCAGCTGGCCCGCGAAGAAGCTACGGAAATTGTGAAGTACGTACTGTCGCTGTCGAATCAGCAACCCGACGTGCGTTTACCGGAAAAGGGTACCGCAACGTTGAAAGAACACGTAGGCAAGCCCCAGGAAGGTCGCTACATTCTAACGGCTTCGTATACCGACAAAGGAGGCTCTATCAAGCCGCTGACGTCGAGTGAAACGCTGGTACTGCGGCCGAACCGGGTAGATGCGACTGGCGTGGATATGGTCAGCAACATCAACCGTCAGGGTAAGCGACTGGGTTCGATTCATAACCGCTCGTATTTCGTACTGAAGAATATCGATCTGACGGGAATCAAGCAACTGACCTACCGCTATGCCTCCAAGGATAAAGATGCCATGATTGAAGTACACGTGGATTCGCCCAAAGGACAGGTGATCAGCACGCTCAATTACAAGGCCACGGGGAACTGGAATACCTTCCAGGAAGTCGTAAGTCCCATTCTGAATCCGGGTGGTAAACACGATCTGTACTTTGTATTTGTGAAGAAAGACAAACCGAACGATAATCTGTTCTCGCTGGACTGGGTGGAGTTTGGAAAATAAGGACATAACCAAAGGTTGAGAAACCTGGTTATAAGATAGATCGAGCCTATAGTTCCGGGTAGGAACTATAGGCTCGATTTGCATACGGGGATGCATGGGTCCGTTTTAGGGCTGGAATGCACGTACTTTTTCCTCCTCCGATACCGTACGCTTCGGCTGATAAATCCCACCAATCACCCGTTCAATCCACCGCATCGGTACCACCTTTGGTAACCAGGCACCCACCCGGTTAATGAAACCCGGAATTACTTCGGCCTTTCCGGCAAACAACGCCCGAACCGCAAGCTCTGCTACTGCCTGAGGGGTCATATGGACCTTTGTTGCCGTTTTTTTAAGCGATTCACCCATTCGGGCCCGATCCACAAAGCCCGTATCCGTGCTGCCTGGACTAAGCATCGTAACCTGTACCGAAGAACCTCGTAGTTCATGACGTAAACCCCGGGTGAACGAAAGAATGAACGCTTTGGATGCGGCGTATACCGTTAAGTACGGAACCGTCTGATAAGCCGTGGTGCTACAGACATTCAGCAGATACGCCTTTGGTTGTTTTTTCAGAAGCGGTAAGAACGCATGGGTAATTTCCATTACTGCCCGAATGTTGACATTCACAACATCCAGTTGCTCCTGAATCGATAACTCTTCAAAACTTCCGTTAAGGCCAAAGCCCGCATTGTTCACCAGGATTTCCAGGTTAGAACCCACCTGTTGCTGCCAGACACGAAGCACCCGCAGAAAACCGGGCAGGGCCAAATCCAGCGTTAATACGTGGATGTTTACTCCATAGGTTTTTCGTAACGCCTCAGCGGTTCGGTACAGTTTTTCTTCCTGCTGATCTACCAGTAGTAAATCGTAGTGCCGCTGAGCCAGCTGCTCGGCGATGGCTCGCCCAATCCCCTGAGCGGCTCCGGTAATCAATGCGTAGGGCATAGTTTCTTTTCCTAAGAATGTCGAACGGAAAGCAGTCCTCCGGTGGGGAGGACGGTTGAAACTAACTCAGAAAACGAGCGAGGCCGGGTTGCCAGTTCTTCCATAAAGATCCACCCGGAAACGTAGGTTTAGGGAATTTCAGACTTCCCAGCGTATGGTAAAAAGGCGTAGGACTTTCGGCGTGTTTGGGGCTGTAGGCTCCGGTAATGATGGGAATGTACATCACACGGCGGCGACTCCGCTCGCCGATGAACGGTGACTGCTGAACACGGTGCCAGAGCCGGCCGTCGTGGATGGTTAAATCACCGGCTTCGATGTCAAAGCCGACTTCTTTGGGGTCGGGTTGGTTGTCGATGAAGTATTTTTTGCGAAACAGGAGCTTCCAGATGCTTTGCTCATGCGTACCAGCCAGTACTCGCAAGCCTCCGTTGGATTGCGGGCAGTCGTCAAGGTGCAGGCCTACATTCAGCATAGGCTGGATGCGGGTTCCGAGAAACAAATCCCGTGGGCTGTCGGTATGCCAGCCTAGTTGTTTGAACTGGCTCGTGGGTGTATTGACGTAGTGGTTGACGACTAAACCGTCTTTCTCATGTTCGCCGATACGGCCCTGGTAGGGGCCCAGTAATTCCAGCAGAAGTTGCAGGCGGGGATCTTTTAGAAAATCACCCAGGGTCTGACTGTAATGGGAAGTAAAGGCCAGCCGTTGAATCATCCGTTCGCCGCGTTCGTTTTCACCAAATTTCAGGGGTATCCCATTGACCTTTTCCGTCTGGGTTTTCAGCAAATGATGCTCGACGCGGTTGACTTCCCGAATAAATTCCTGAACGGTAGCCCGATCAATGAACTGCTTGAACTGAATGATTCCGTAGTGTTGAAAATAGCGACGCTGCTCGTCGGTAAGGGCGTTATTGAAAACGAATGTCTGATGCATGAGTCCTTGCTTTTGTGTGGAATAAGAGACAATACATTCCTGACTCCTTCGGGGTGAAAGAGTGGGTATGAAGATTAGAAAGCAGGCTTACTTACAACACAAAGAGGAGCGGAGGCGGAGGTTAATGAAAACCAGTTCGTAGTTCGCTAACATAACGGGGCCTTTGATTGAATTACTGAGTCAAAGGAAAAGCAAGAATTGGATAAAGTCAATAGTATACTTAATATATATATTTAGTAGAGTAATAAAAAATTTTAAGGGCCTGATTGTCAGAGGATCATGTCCTTGGATTTTTTTCAACAGGCTTAAAGCTTTAGGTTATTGTATAGAAAACTGCTTCCAGAAGAATCATTTGTCTTCAAAAGTTTTCATAAAACGATTAGATCAAGTGCTGAAGCAGGGAACTATATAGAGCCTTCAGCCTCATTACTTTTAGCAGGCGTAGTTCTCCCTTCATTTTTGGTAAAACTCCATTTTCGATACGGGTTGCACATCCTATAGGAGCGTTAAGGCTGATTCTTATCCTTTTCCGCTTTCTTCTATGAAAAACTGAGTTGAAACCGCCAACTTGCTACTTTTCTTGGTAACGATAACCTTTTAAACATTTCAGTAATGATACGCTCTTGTCTGCTTGGTCTGATGGGCCTGTCGATGCTTACGGCAACGGCCCAGGAAGTGACCAAGGTAGCCGAACCCGTAGAGTGGGTGAATACGCTCATGGGCACCCAGTCCAAATACAGCCTGTCCACCGGAAATACGTATCCCGCCATTGCTCTGCCCTGGGGGATGAATTTCTGGATGCCACAAACCGGCAAAATGGGCGATGGCTGGGCCTATACCTACGATTCGGATAAAATTCGCGGCTTCAAGCAAACGCACCAGCCGAGTCCCTGGATCAATGATTACGGTCAGTTTGCCATCATGCCTACGACGGGTAAGCTGCGTTTCGATCAGGACGAGCGGGCGAGCTGGTTTTCGCATAAGTCAGAGGTTGCTAAGCCCTATTATTATAAAGTCTACTTGGCAGACCACGACGTAACGACTGAAATTGCTCCCACCGAACGGGCCGCCGCTTTACAGTTTACGTTCCCCAAAAGCGAAGAATCCCGCGTAGTGATTGACGCCCTTGACAAAGGTTCATACGTGAAAATTATTCCCGGTGAGAACAAGATCATCGGTTACACGACAAAGAACAGTGGTGGTGTACCCGCCAATTTCAAAAACTACTTCGTTATTCAATTCGACCGCCCCTTTGCCAATACGGCCGTTTGGAGTGGTAAGAACGTAGTCAATAATCAGCTCGAAGTAAAAGATAATCACGTTGGAGCGGTGGTTGGTTTTATGACCAAAAAGGGTGAAAAAGTATACGCCCGCGTGGCTTCTTCGTTCATCAGTCCTGAACAAGCCGAACTGAACCTGAAAGAAATCGGTAAGGATGATTTCACGACGGTAAAGGAAAAAGCCCGCAAAATCTGGAATCAGGAAATGAGCCGACTAACTGTAGAAGGCGGATCCGTGGATCAAACGCGGACGTTCTATTCCTGTCTGTACCGTTCGATGCTGTTCCCCCGCAAGTTCTACGAACTTGATGCGTCGGGCAAAGTGATGCACTACAGTCCGTACAACGGTCAGGTATTGCCGGGTTACATGTTCACGGACAATGGTTTCTGGGATACCTTCCGAGCCCAGTTTCCTTTCTTTAACCTGATGTACCCGACGATGAACGGTCACATCATGGAAGGGCTGGCCAATGCCTACAAAGAAAGCGGCTTCCTGCCCGAGTGGGCCAGTCCCGGTCACCGCGACTGTATGATTGGCTCGAATTCCGCTTCACTCATTGCCGATGCGTACCTGAAAGGAGCCCGTGGTTTCGACATTAATACGCTGTACGAAGGGATCCTGAAAAATACTCAGAATGAAGGCCCGCTCAGCTCAGTAGGACGGAAGGGTGTGAAGTACTACAACGAATTAGGCTACGTTCCTTACGACGTAAAAATCAACGAAAATGCGGCCCGTACGCTCGAGTACGCCTACGACGACTTTACCATCTATCAGTTGGCGAAAGCCCTGAAACGTCCCCAGACCGAGATTGATCTGTTTGCCAAACGCAGTCAGAACTACCGGAACCTGTTTGATCCTGAAACCAAACTGATGCGGGGTAAAAACAAGGACGGTAAATTCCAGTCGCCGTTTAATCCCTTCAAATGGGGTGATGCCTTTACGGAAGGCAATAGCTGGCACTATACCTGGTCCGTCTTCCATGATGTACAGGGATTGGCCGATCTGATGGGCGGTAAGAAAGCGTTCGTCAATATGCTGGATTCCGTATTCGTGGTACCCCCGATTTTTGACGATTCGTATTACGGACAGGTGATCCACGAAATTCGCGAGATGCAGATTATGAACATGGGGAATTACGCTCACGGTAACCAGCCTATTCAGCACATGATTTACCTGTACAACTACGCGGGCGAACCCTGGAAAGCTCAGTACTGGCTCCGCGAAGTAATGGAACGCATGTACAAGCCTACGCCCGACGGATACTGCGGCGATGAAGACAACGGTCAGACATCGGCCTGGTACGTATTCTCTTCACTGGGCTTTTATCCCGTATGCCCCGGTACGGATCAATACGTGGTAGGAACGCCGCTGTTCAAGAAAGCAACGATTCAGTTGGAAAATGGCAAGAAAGTCCTGATTACGGCTCCGAATAACACGGACGAAACCCGATACATTCAGTCCTTGAACGTGAACGGAAAAGCGTACAGCAAAAACTGGCTGAGCCACGACGAACTCATGAAAGGGGCTACGCTGAACTTCCAGATGTCAACCAAACCGAACCAGAAACGCGGTACGGCGGATGCGGATGCTCCGTATTCGTTCTCGACGGCGAAGAAGTAGTGCTTCGTTGAAAGTATCTTACTACTACAATTGATTTTTAACCACAGCATTCCCTGCGTTTTCACCGGGTATGCTGTGGTTATTGTTTTAGAGAGGAGCTTGAAAAAGATTGAAACTTAAAATCCTTTCAAACCTGCTCCAACTAATCCTCCGCCTTCTCCCGGCCATCCGCCATCCGGACGATTTTCGGGGAAAACTTCGCCAGTACTTCTACTAATTCCGACTGAGCCGCCATCACCTGTTCCAGGTTTTTGTAGGCCATAGGAGCCTCATCAAGGTCACCGCCCAAGAGCGTAACGCCCGCCATTTCCAGAGCTTTCTGTACGTCTTTTTTCTGAATCGTCTGGAATGCTTTCGTACGGGACATGAGTCGTCCGGCCCCGTGCGAAGCCGAGTTCAACGATTCCGGAAATCCCTTGCCTCGTACTACGTAACCCGGTTGCGTCATCGAACCCGGAATAATACCCAGGTCGTTTAGACCCGCGGGCGTAGCTCCCTTACGGTGTACGATCACCTCCCGACCATTGGCCAGTTTTTCCTTCCAGGCGAAGTTGTGGTGGTTTTCCACCATGACCAGCGGCGATTGGTTCAGAGCTTTAGCTATCTTGTTATGAATCTCGTGGTGATTGGCCGAAGCATAATCCCCTGCCAGATTCATGGCAATCCAGTATTCCTGTCCTTCCTCCGAATCCAGATCCAGCCAGGCCAGGTGTTGGGCTTCTTTAGGTAACTTGGTTTTCTGCATCGCCAGTTTCGAGTAATAGTTAGCGATGTTGCCCCCAAATCCACGCGAACCCGAGTGCGACAGCAGGGCCAGATACCAGCCCGCCGGTAAGAGGTCGTCAGACAATACCTCCAGTTCGCCCCATTCCACGAAGTGATTGCCGGTACCCGAGGTACCCAACTGTCGGTACGCTTTATCGCGTAATTCCCGAATAGGTTTGGTCGCGTTCCATTCCGGACGTTCAAACAGCGTATCGTCAAACTTCTTCCGCGATTCCGAGCCCATTCCAAAGTGCGTATGGTCACCCAGCAGTGTTTTCAGGACTTTCGGCTGGTTTTGTATCATACTAGCCGGTAGATCTAATACACTCAGGCACATCCGGCAGGCAATATCTACCCCAACAGCGTAGGGAATCACCGTATTTGCCGTTGTTGCCAGTACGCCACCAATGGGCAAACCGTAACCCTGGTGAGCATCGGGCATTAAGGCTCCCGCCTGAGCAATGGGCAGTTGCATCGCCGTCTGCATCTGGTTGAGGGCACCCTGCTCGATTTGACTGGCCCCGTAAATGTGATAGGGCAGAGGCTCGTCCCGTAGGATAAACTCCCGGGTGGTTTGTCCCGGCAGAGCGGGAAGTTCGTATACGGGTGTACGGGCGGCTTCAGCGGTAATCAGGCCCTGAGCGTATTCCGTCAGTGGAATCGCCGTACCTGCATCGACCAGCTTCTTGACGGCTACGCCCAGATTAGTCAGTTTATTTCGGGAAAACGCAAACTTCTTTGGATTCTCCAGCAGTTGAGCCAGCAGGGTCAGTACTTTATCTCTGGAATAAACGCCGTTCGAAATCAAGCCGTTGCCAACGCGAAGAAACTGCTTTTGCAGCTCCTCCTGAGTAATCCCCAGGGCTTGTAAATCGGCCTGGGTTAAGAGAGTTTCCATGGTTGTAAGGATTGGTGGAAAATAAAAAAGCCCGGAACACGCGGTTCCGGGCTATATAGGGATACTTAGGCCTAAGTCATCCGTTGAGTTGCTAGCTCATTCGCCCGGAACCGTCACGATCCTTCCGTCCAAAATCTGGGGCCAGACTTTGACGTTGGGACATTTCGAAACGGTATGCTTGAGCGATTTTTTGCATTGCGGAGGCAAAGATTGCTGTTTTTTTACATTTCCAAAAAACTCAGTTTTAATTTTTTGTGAAGACTTCTGATCGCCGTATGTTCTTGCTAACCAAGGTTTACTTTTGAAGATCAGCCTTTAATTTATGGGGTGTGGAATTTTCAGGAGCAGCCATCCGGAAACTATTGGTTTTCGCGGCCAGTCCATCGCCATCTTTAATAATACGCCCCGAACCCACCGGAATAAGCACATCATTAGGGTCCGTTTTGGCTTTCATGATCAGGGCAGTTTGTAGATTTTTAATACCTTTATCCGTTAATTCACCCGAAAAAATCCGGATTTGCGTAGCCGTATACGGATCTTCGTCGCCGTCCTCTGAGTGGCTAACGATTTCAGAAAAGAGCGTAAACTTGTTCACCGAACCCGCCAGAAAAGCCCCTTGCCCCGAGCCATTCGTACTGCCTTTCAAATCAACTTTTACGCTTAGATTTTCCTGATCCTGGTTTGAAAACCGGATTTTCAGGTCTTCAAATTCGTACCCGGTTTCGTAGGAATCCTCCTCCCCGTACGGACTTACCAATTCGTGCGGGGAGGAAAGGTAAATTCCTTCAATAACGGGAGGGGTGGTACCCTCGTTGAGATTCAGGCCCCGACTTCGAAGCTCATCGATCATTTCCTTTGAAACCAGATTCTGGATGTTTTCGGAGAAACCCTTGCCGACTTCCTCTTCTTTTTTACAGCTTAGCGTCAGACCGAGTAGGGCAGCGATTACGGCGTAATGCAGTTTTTTCATGATAAAACGGAAATTAAGGATTGAAGGTTGAACTGAACGATTAGTCGCACAATCGAAGGCAAGGGAAACAGGAGGGCGTAATTTTTTGCGGAAAGAATTCGGTTGAGTCCATATCCAATGATCCGGTACTGAAGACGTTAATGAAATGTTAAGGTTCAAAAGCCTGACGGATTCCGTGTTACTTTTGTCCTATGTCTAGTCGTACGCTTCGCATATTCACCCTGTTATCCGTGCTCCTGTTGCTCGGACTGGCTCTGGTGCAGTTTTACTGGTTTCGGAAGGCGTATCAGTTGGAAGACCGTGACTTTGACCAGCGGGTGACGACAGCTTTACGCGTGGTGTGTCGCCGGATGATTGACTACAACAATCGGCCGAATGCTCTGCCGATTCGCCCAGTGGAACGGGTAACGGCTAACTATTACACCGTACAGATCAACGATCAGATGGACCCTTCCGCTCTGGAGGTCTTTCTGCGACAGGAGTTTTCCCGGCACGATCTGAAAGCCAACTTTGAATACGGCATCTACGACTGCGAACAAAGCCAGATTCAGTATGGCGGATTTGTGTGCCATACCCCCAATTGCGACGCTACGAAAGCGGCTAAGTTTTCCTTTCCTAAAGTATCCGGTCAGAATTACTACTTCGGCGTTTACTTTCCCGAGAAGCGGGGATATGTACTGGATGAGCTTAAACTCTGGACGATTTCATCCATCGCCGTTCTGCTGGTTATTCTCTTTTTCAGTTATGCTTTATACGTTATTTTCAAACAGAAGAGACTATCGGAATTACAGACCGATTTTGTCAATAACCTGACGCACGAATTCAAAACGCCCCTTTCGACGATCTTGATTTCGACCGATGTATTGTCCCGGCCCAACCAGACCAGCGAGCGGCTGGCCAGTTACGCGGGCATTATTCGAAAGGAAGCACTGCGTTTGAAACAGCAGGTAGATACGGTGCTACAGACGGCTCAGAGTCAGCAACAAAGCCTGCATCTGGAAAGGGTAGAAGTTCACACCACCTTACACGAGTTACTGGAACGATTGGAACCCCGTATTCAGGCTGAACAGGGGACGCTTACTGTGGCTCTGGAAGCCACGCAAACGCAAATTCGGGTGGATGTGCTTCATTTTACCAATACCCTGCATAATTTGCTCGACAACGCGATTAAATACTCCGCTCCGGCTCCGGCATTGCTGATTCGTACCCGCAACGAAAAGCAACACCTGTACATTGAAATTGAAGACCAGGGGATTGGTATTCCCAAAGAATACCAGACCCGCCTGTTCGACAAATTCTTTCGCGTGCCTACCGGCAACGTACACAACGTCAAAGGCTTCGGCCTGGGTCTGTATTATGTAAAAACCATGACGGAAGCCATGGACGGGAAGGTACGGGTAGACAGCGAAGCCGGGCAGGGAAGTCGCTTTACTTTAATCTATCCGCTGATTGGATAGGGAATCAATGGCAGCAACGAATGGTACGGGTGTTACTGGTAGAAGATGATGAAACACTGGGCTTTGTGGTACAGGACAATCTGGTACAGGAAGGCTACGAAGTAGACCTGCAAACGGATGGCAAAGCCGGACTCGCAGCTTTTACGGCGGGTACGTACGACGTTTGCCTACTGGATGTCATGCTTCCCGAGCTGGATGGCTTTTCCCTGGCCGAACAGATTCGAGCCAGTGGGAGTCAGGTTCCCATTATTTTTCTGACGGCCCGTTCATTGAAAGAAGATCGCATTCGTGGGTTTAAACTGGGCGGTGATGATTACCTGACCAAGCCTTTCAGTATGGAAGAGCTGGTCTTACGAATGGAGGCTATTCTACGGCGGATGGAAGTGCGAACCCCCGAAAGCTACCTGCTGAACTTTGGGGCCTATCAGCTCGATACCCGAAACCGACGCCTGTCCTGCGGCGACTTTTCCATCAATCTGACCGCTCGCGAAACGGATTTACTGAAGATGCTGGCTGGACGAGCCAATGAAATTATTCCCCGGGATGAAATTCTGGTTCGGCTCTGGGGTAAGAGTGATTACTTCCTGGGTCGCAGTCTCGACGTTTTCGTGAGCCGCTTACGCAAATACCTGAGTCAGGATAAAACCCTACGCCTGGTAAGTGTGCACGGCGTAGGGTTTCGGCTGGAAGTTTAAGTATTAGCGATTCAACTTTCGCTTGATATTTCGCACCAGCCCTTCAATGGAATTTTTGTAATCGGTGAAAGGGCTCAATCCGGTGCGGCCTACCAGAGTGTCTCCTAAATAACGATTTTCTACAATCTGCCCCGTCAGAATATTGGTAGGTCTTCGCATATACATTTTATCGATGGCTACGTCCGACCAGATGGGCGAATAATAGATGCAGTCATTAAAGTAGTAGTGGGTAACCTGACTGTGGCGGGAAGCTCCTTCTCTTAAAATAGGTTCACCGCCGTGTAATAAGGTAGCCGCCCAAATAAGTGCCTGGCCTTTCTTTACTTTAAAAACTTCTTTTTTATGGCCGGTAGCAGCAATCAACTTATGGATAAACTTTTCATATTCTAAATATTGATCGTATTGATTCACGTCTTTAGAACCTTGTAAGCCTACATCCGCCATGTCATAATAGGGAAGTTTCTGGCTACCCGGATAGTAATGAAGCGGCCCGTTTGTTTCATCAATATCTTCTAAAGCTACCCAAACGCCACACATGAAACGTTCGGGTATGGAATGGAAATGAATGGCATCACTGTGCGTCTTTTGCTGAGATCCTACCCGAAAATTTAGGGTTTGAAAAGGGAAAGGCTCCCGACGATACAAGATTCGCAACATATCCAGAATCTTCGGACAGCCCGCTATATCTTTCACCAACGGTGTGATATTCCACGCATCCTGTAGGCGGGGAGAAGTATAGTGCGGTTGCAGTAATTCAATGATGCGATCAAAGGTGCTTTCAGGTAAATCTGTATCCAGAATAAGATAGCCCTTTTCGGCGAAATGCCTGACCTGTGCTTTTGTTGTTTCGTCCAGATTCGATTGCTCAAGATCCAATTCAAAAAAAGGAGAATCAATCCAGGGAAGATTCATTGGGTAAACTTCTTGATTCATAGAGAGTGATATTAAGGTGTAGGTATTTAAATGGACTGGTCAATTCGGTTCATCAGGGGTACACTGGCAGGAAATTCAAACTTGCGGGCAAACAATAATTCAGATTGAATCAACGCTTCGAAATCACGCTCATCCAGTGGATGTCCGTACTTTTCAAGGGGTCGATTCCAATGTGTATAAGTTAGGTTTGTATTACTAATGGGGTCAATTAAATCAGCCGGAGCATTAACTAGGATAGTTTGGTAAAATGCCTCGTCTGGACATAAAGCATAGGAAAAGTATTTTTCCATAGCCGGATTTTTTTTACAAAAATCAATCAGATAAAGGCAGGTTTTACGAGTTAAGCGAACCCAATTTGAGCCAAAATAGAGAGGATAGCCTAAGGGATTGCTATTCGGTAATGGAAATTGACCGCTGGCTTTTAAAACAGTATCTTTTACTCGGTTTAGTAAGGTCTGCCCATCGCTTGGATATTTGATAATTAACTTCTTCGTTAAAAAAAGTAATAGCGATTGTACCGGCTCAGGTGCTGTTGTAAGTGCGGTTGTTCGAAAGAATAGTAACTCAGAAAATTCGTTTCCGGGTGTTCAAACCAGAATTTCCTCAGCATGTCATTGCTAACTAATGGGTAGTCCTGAGCACTTAACAAGACAATTCGATGCGTTTCAGGATTTGTCTCAAGCCATTGCTTAATACCAGCCAAATTTGACTTTATAAAGGCATAAGAGCCCCATTGACTGACATAACGCTCCTGAACAAAATTAACATTGGGAAAACTGGATACGGCTTTTTCAAAAGCAGTACGATCAACACTTTTATCAATCGAAATTAAAAAATTACAGTAATCAGCTTGTAATCGTTCAACGAGGCGTTTGAGTTGTTCAGGGTTTTTATGGGCAAATATCAAGTACGTACAGCTAGACGTAGCCATTGCGGAATAAATAGGAAGTGTGGATTCGGGAGCTAAGTTAGGGATAAGTTTAAAAACACCAAGCGATACATCAYTGAGTTCTGAATTGTTCAAATT